>CAWFMB010000014.1:0-778365 GCA_963816685.1 uncultured Prolixibacteraceae bacterium
TTCTTTAAGAATATCAAGATACCTTAATCCATATCCTTCGTATTCAAGTCCGGCTGTGTAATCTTCACCGGATGAACTTTTGTCTTTTTTTGTAGGAGGGGCAGCGGTAACCGGTTCAATTTGTGTGTCTTCGTGCCATTCGTTCCATGAAGTAATCAGAAACAGATTATCAACCTCAGGATCTGTTAATTTTAGCGCTTCATCAAGCATTGCTTTAAACAGTGAACCAAATTCGTCATTTTCAGTCAATTTTCTCGACAGAGGAACGTGCCCGTCCCTTACACCCCGATCGTTAAATCCGGGCGATGCAGCCGGAATAAATGCAGTTCCAACCTGGTGCGCTTTTTCGCTCCATTTTGATTGTGCATCGTAATAATTTTCCACTTTTTCCTGTGTGGCATACATTCTCCCGCCTGAACTTCCGTAAACATCGTAATTTGTTATTCCATCCAACAGGGCAATTTGATCAGTTGAGGATGGTGGCTGACCAAATACCTGATCGCCAATCAGGTAAATGTCGAATCCTGCTTTATTGGCTTCATCCCGCATGATATTTACCGTAGTTTCAAGAACATTATTGTTTGACAAAACTCTTGTGAGATAAATGAACAGTACAGGCCTCCCATCAATCTTGTAATAATTTGGATGATTAAAATAATTTTCAGCCATGTATTGTATATCAGAGGCAACGTTTGAAACATCTTTAAAATCGGTTATGCGGCCTGAAGTTTCGTAAAACAATGCAATTTTCATATCGTTTATTTCTGAATGGGGCAAAATATGATCGAGCAAGGTTTCATCTTCCAGTTTTCCGGGACCCCACCAGCTGCTTACCCATAATCCAATCCCGGCATATCTGCACCATTCCAGATGTTGTGCAATGACTTCATCGTCTCTGTCATTGTATTCACCCAGTACGGGTGTTTGAGGCGGAACAAGGTTTTCTCTCAGGTACCTTCCTCCATGAAAATTTGAACCACCATACCAGGGATAATAATATACTCCGGCTAACGGAGGTTTAGGTTTTTCCGGTTCTTCCGGTTTTTCAACTTTTACCGGGAATGAATATTCGTCAGTAAATTCTCCATCGGATACCGTTACATTTATACTGCAACTGGTTTCTTCGCCCGGAGCCTGCCATGAAACCGAACCGGTATTTACATCACTTGTAAAACTTCCGCAACTACTTGTCCAGTTATAGGATAATGTTGAATTATCATCATCATCTACTGTGCAGGTAAATCTGGTGGTTTGTGAAATGGTAGTTTTTTCAACGTTTGGAATTACTTCTGTAATAACCGGAGGCTGATTATTCTCTTTTTTACAACTGTTTATACCAAAAGAGACTAGTATTGCAAGAATGTATATCATTTTAAATTTCATCATTCAACTCATCTTTAACTGTAAATATTTAATACAGATATTCAACCAATTATTTAATTTTATTTAATCTTGAATAAGATTTACCTGTGTTGTTTTTTACAGACAGAATGTACACAGCAGCAGGTAAATCGCTAATATTCAACAAATATGTTATTTCTTCAGAAACAACGGAGCGATAAATTTTACCATTCAGGTCGGTTAATTCAATAACCGATTTTCCGGTTAATCCTGAAATGGTAATTTGAGAGGCAGCAGGATTTGGATAGACATTTACCTTAACTTCATTCGGATTCTTATTCAACATATTGGCAGCGGTATTTAAACATCCTGAACTTACACAGGTTTGCCCCATGGGAATTGCATCTTTTACAGAATAAGTATCTCTTACATAAATATCGTATGAGCCCTCATCCAATCCACTGATTTCAAAACTTCCGGCATTGGCATCCACTGAATATGGAAAGGTTTCACCTCCGTCAATGCTTATTTCAAGTAGTGTTGCATCCTTAAATTCAGGAAACTGGAATGTTATCGCACATTTATCAATTCCGGGAAGAACAGTCATGATGCCTTCGTCAGGAACTCCTAAATTATCTGAATTTGAGATATTGCCTCTGAGTGTTTCAGCAGCTTTTCCTGCAGCACGAAGGTACCAGTCGCCGGGCAGATCGTAACCGTCGGCATCCAGGTTCAGCCAATATTCCTGAGCAGGTGCCTGAGATGCATTTTCAGCAATTTTGAAAAAAGCTGTTCCTTCATCCACTTCATCAAACATTGCAAAATAGAGCGACTCCACATTTTTACTGATTGCACCTTTCGCCTGCATCCAAAAGAACTTTCCACCATCACGGGGTATCTGATTTTTGGGTTTATCCTCCTGCAAATTGTGCCATGAAAACCCCGGGAAGAGCACGGGTACATACAATACTCCATGGTTTTGACACCAATTTAATCCGGGTACAATCTGGTTATTTACATAGTTGTTATAAGCACTCTGGTTGCTGTATCTTCCAACACTCCAGGGACTAATTACTTCAACCTGTGCAAAGGCATCCTGCCATCGCTGGTCTTTATTAAACCAGTTATCATTTACCCCTAATTTTATGGATGCCCTGTACTTATAATCAGGATTATTGTGAAAAAATTCAATCAATTCTTCCAACTGATCAACAGTGGCATCGTTGCGCACGGTATACCCCCACAAGGCAACGATTGGTCTGTTATTGTGGTGTAAATAGCTTTCTGAATCTGTTAATTCGAGGTTATCTACCAGGTGTTTCCAGTCGGTTTTTATTTCCTCAACGCGGTTGGCAATGCCGTCGTACATAATTGCAAAAACTCTCCCGTACTTTTCACTGCCCTCTTTTACATAAACAGTTGTGCTGTCGCGAAAAGCCATCACCACCCGGTCGTTGTACTCACTGATAAAACGCTGTACCCAGACACCATCGGTATTGTAATCCCTGACCCATTTCATGTGGCGCAATACAGTTTGACGGTTGCCAGAGGAAAATACGTTAGCCGTTTCTCCATCCGGAAAAGTATAGGCAGTTGGGTAACGTTCATCCGGGCAGAATTCACTCAGGTCGGGAAACATTTCCACTTCCAAAGGCCCTGTGCCAATCTGGTCCATGTTTCCCCAATGCCAGTAGTGAGGCCGCGGACTATCATCGTCCGGGTGCCCAAACCAGCCCTGATAACCAAACATGGCTTTTCCTTTGTATGTGCTGTTATCAGCTTTGGGAATGTACAGGTTTTGACCAAATGAATCGTTGGAAAAAAGGATTACTACTATTAGGATGTATATTTTATTCATATTTTCAGTTTCTTTTTGAAAGTGATTAAAATTAGATATTTTTTGTTTTTTCCACCCCCGGATTATGATGAGCGTTGGAAGATGAACATGATACACGAATTAAACAAACAGGGAATAAAGCTTTTTTTTATTTCATTTCACTATTCTGTTTTTCTTTCCGGCATTTCCTGTATTAAAGGAATCTCTTTACGAAGCATCTTTGCGCCCAAACCGGTTAACCATAAATAATGGTCAGAGGGCATTTCATCATTATTCACAAAATGAGCTTTTTCGCTGTTTGGCGGATTGTCCGATATTTTCATTATTGCAGTTCCCTCATCAATTTCATCGAACATGGCTACATAAATCATTTCGGCGCCTGCTTCAATCAAGGTTACCATTTGGTCCCAATAGAACCGGCCACCAAGCCGGGGTATTGCACCGTAGGCAGTATATTTTGCAAGTCCTTTATTTGACAAGGATAGATTTCGCCAGCTAAAGCCTGGATATGCAATTGGTGCATAGTCCACACCATTTTTTTTGGTCCATTTAATATCGTCGATAACGTGGTCGCGTATGTGGTCCATCGGTTTGTGAACCAAGGGTGTAAAACGCTGTACCATCCAGGGCAAAACAATATCAGCCGATCGGATAACTTCGTGTAAATAAGGATCGGGTAAGCAGTCTTTATTTAATTCGCGAAAATATGCAGGTACACCCAGCATAACTGAGCAGCCGCCATATTCGGGGTCATTTTTAAGAAAATCAATTAAACGGTTGATGCCAATTTTCCGAATATCATATGGGCGATCCGGAAAACCTAATCCCCAGATTGCAACCAGCGGTTTACCCTTATGAAAAAGGTAGGTTTGATTCTCTCCCTGATTCGTAACTTTCAGCTGATCCACAAGCATTTTCCAGTCTTCAATTACTGAAGAGCAATCTTCACCTTCAGCCTTGAGGCCGGATAAATCATACATTACTGCAATGGCACGATCATATTTTTGTGCTGCTTCCAATGCATTGCGGAGAATAATATCCTGTGATTTGCCGGGATTGTTATATCCACGGGTTACTCCAAAAAAACGTTGCATAAACACACCATCCACACCATAATCCTTCATCCATTTAAAATGAAGATCTGTTGTGCTTTTATCCAAGGAGCTAAAAACTTCAGCCGTTTTACCATCCGGATATTTGAAACTGGTTTTGTATGTTTTTTCATATTCCGTAACATCAGGCCAAAAATCGATGGTATTGTGTTCGGCATCAAATTTCCCGTTTCTGCCGTAATGTCCCCAGCCATTTTCGGAACCATCGCCTTCGGCACGAAACCAACCTTGATAGCCGGCCATAACAAGGCCTTTATAACTTTTATATTTTGTCGTGGTTCCATGTTTTAGCTGGGCGTTTGACGTAATTGCATTCAAACTGGCTGCTATAAATAATATTGCTACTAATTTGCTCACGTGATTTTTTTAATAATAATTTGTTTTAAATCAAAATCCATAGTCCGGTTAACGGACATATACATGCCTTAATGAAACAGCATTTTATTTTCTGCGGAACCCATTTCAAACTCGAGTATTCCGCCGGTGAGTATGTCATTGTGACTAAAAAATGGTTCGGTCA
Organism: uncultured Prolixibacteraceae bacterium; assembly: GCA_963816685.1. Lineage (GTDB taxonomy): Bacteria > Bacteroidota > Bacteroidia > Bacteroidales > Prolixibacteraceae > CAVYUC01. Next base: position 4,811 of record CAWFMB010000014.1, read on the forward strand.
TTGGCTCACCGTTTAACTTCACTGATTGAACATACCGTGCAGCGGAGCCATTATTTTTTGCTGCTATTCTGAAATCATTTCCATTGGGAAGTTTTATGATAACATTGTTGAAAATTGGTCGTCCAATGGAATAAGTTGGATTTCCCGGGCAAAATGAATAAAATCCCATGGCATTTAATACATACCATGCTGACATCTGACCGCAATCTTCATTTCCCGCCAAACCATTTGGATTATTAAAATACAACGTATTCAGAATTTCATCAATCAACTTTTGTGTTTTCCAGGATTGCCCAATAAAATTATACATATAAGCAATATGGTGACTTGGTTCATTTCCATGTGCATACTGCCCGATTAACCCTGTTATATCACTGGAAACTTCATTTCCGGTTAATTCGGAGCTTGTAGAAAATAAAGTATCGAGGTTTGCAGCAAAATACTCTGGTCCGCCCATTAAGTTTATTAATCCATCCACATCATGTGGTACAAACCAGGTCCATTGAAATGCATTTCCTTCGGTATAATCATCTTTTCCGTGCCGTGAAAATCGGGGGTCAAAAGGTTTCTTCCAGGTGCCGTCGCTATTTTTCCCACGCATAAAACCAGTTTGCGCATCAAAATAGACGGCGTATTTTTTTGATTTTTCAAAATATTTATGATAATCATCCTTTTTACCCAGTTCTTTTGCCATTTGGGCAATACACCAATAGTTGTAAGCATATTCCAGCGCTTTGGAAACGGATTGATTTTCAAGATCAGACGGAATATAACCTATGGAATCCATGTAAAGCAGTGCCTTTGGGACCAGTTTATTTTTTACTTCTTCTGATGGAAAAAGAATTCCGGTGGTATCGTATTGAAGTGATGCAACCATCATTTGACAGGCTTTCTCTGCATCAAAATTTCGAATGCCTTTCATGTAAGCATCAGCTATTACAGAGATGGAATGATTCCCAATCATGGTACCGGTATAATTTGCATTTAGTTCCCACTTTGGAAGTATACCGCCCTCATCATATTTACAAATTAATGATTGGATAAAATCGTTGTTCAATTCCGGATTTATAATGGTTTGTAAGGGATGAAATGCCCGAAATGTATCCCAGGTTGAAAAGACAGTGTACATATTTCTGCCTTCTGTGTGATAAATTTTTTTATCCATCCCGCGGTAGCGCCCATCAGCATCACTGAATAAATAGGGACTTAAAGAAGCATGGTAGAGTGATGTGTAAAAAATAGTTTTTTCATCTTCAGAACCTCCTTCTACCTGAATTTTATCCAGGTGTTTTGCCCAGAGTTCGTGTGCTTCTTTTTTAACTGAATTAAAATCCCATCCCGGAATTTCCACTTCAAGGTTATTTTTAGCTCCTTTGTAATCAACAGAGGAGATTCCCACCTTTGCAAGTACTTCTTCACCATTTTCTATATCAAAAATTAAAACAGCTTTTAATTGTTTTGATTTGACAGAATCTGTCGCATTAACTTCTTTCCCGTTGTCGTAAAGAATACATTTAAATGGTTTGTTAAATTTGGCGTGAAAGTAAGCGTACTGTTCCTTTGCCCATCCGCTTGATTTTTTAAATCCTGCAATTTCAGTATTACTGATAAGATGGACTTCATGTTCCGGATTTTGATCAGGATAAATATTATGAGCCAGATCAATGATTACTCCTGGTTGAGAGGCATCGTTAAACGTATAACGGTGAAATCCTGCCCTTGCTGTTGAAGTTAATTCTACTTCAATATTATAATCTTTTAAAATTACTGAATAATAACCAGGCTCAGATTTTTCATCGCTGTGACTAAAACCTGAACGGTATCCTTTTTCAGGATTTTCAGCTGTTCCGGGGTCTGTTTTTATGTCGCCTGTGAAAGGCATAAAGAGGAAATCTCCCAAATCACTAATACCTGTTCCGCTTAAATGAGTATGTGAAAAGCCAATTATCGTGCTGTCGGTGTAATGGTAACCGCCACAGGCATCCCAGCCAAGTGTCCGGGTATCGGGGCTAAGCTGGACCATCCCATTTGGGGTTGTAGCTCCGGGAAATGTATGTCCATGGCCGCCGGTACCAATAAAGGTATTTACATAAATGGTATTGTCGGTTGTCTCTGATTTGAAAGACGAATTACTGGAACATGCTGCCAAAAACAGAACTGATAATATGGAGCAGTATTTTTTGATATTACTCATTTTATTACAGGTTGATTTATATTTAAATGAACAGATATAAAATGCTAAACGAATGAAAATATGAATTTTCCTGACGGTTTTAAAAAGCCGGGTTGCCTGTTTAGGCAACCCGGCTGATTAACTAAACTAAAATAAACTATGAAATAAACTATTCTTCCGTATCAGGAATTGTTAATCTTACTGCAGGTGCATAGTTAAATTCCGCTTCGTCTGCGTCAATTATTGCTCCAATTCTAAAATGATATGCTTTTCCTCTTTCGAAGTCTCTGTCTGTTCTTACATCCATTACCAATTCAAAAACTTCTGATGGATCTACAACATCTCTAATGTTTTTGGTTTTTTTACCAAATTGCAGAGGTTCGCCAACTGCAGGGGAACGATGTCCAAACAGACCTATCTGATCAACTTCATTTTCCACTGTTTGCTCCAGTCTGAATGTAGCTGTAATTTTTGTTCCATCAATAGTTATGTTTGGATCCAAAATACGAATGTAGGGTTGTACCTCGAAATTTTTAACTGTTTCGCCGTTGATGTCTACAATCATTGTATCGGTCATTGGAACAAAATTTCCCCGCCTTAAAGGGATAATGGAATATGTCCCCGGAAACATCATATCATCCCTGTAGGTACCGTCAACCTTTACCACGATTTGTTGAATTGATGGATTTTCATATCCATGCTCTATGAGTTCAATTTTGGTTCCGCTGATAATATCACTTTGAACGGGTTCACCGGTTTTCTGGTCTATTATAGCGCCGGATAACGAAGCATTTGGTTCTGCATAATTATCTAATTCACACGAGTTGATGAGAACCATGCTAAACAATAGATATATTAAAATCTGTATATTTTTCATTTTTATAGTTTTTTAGAGAGATTAATATAAAGGATTTTGCACCAATCCGTTGGAACCTGTACCCGGAATGCTTCTGTAATACCACTTTGGTTCGAATGTTTTCGGATCGGAACGTGGAACTACATCACGCACCATGATATATTTTGGAGGATCTTCCCTTAAATCAAGAATAGGTAAAAGGGCATGCCTGCTTTTTACATTAAAGATTTCATGAAATTCCCTTCTTCTTATTAAATCATAGAATCTTTTGTTTTCAAAGCACAATTCAACTGTTCTTTCGCGCAATACATTGTCAATTGTTAAACCAATGTCGGTAGTATGTCCCGCTCTTTTGCGAATATCATTAATTGCCTTTTGGGCTACATTCTGATCTCCCAGTCCGCTTTCTGCAACAGCTTCTGCATAATTAAGCAGAACTTCCGCGTAACGCATATCCATAAAGTCGAGTGTCCCCTGGTTCCAGGCAGGATTTACATCTATCTCTTCATTTAGGAATTTTTTGAATGATATTCCTGTACGTGTGTGATTTCCTCCTGCAGGATCAAACCCGGAATGTCCTGAAGCACTTGCAGATCCGTAAGTATAATATTTTTCACCATTGACAGTAATACTTCCTCCCTGCAACAATTTAGGAGTGCCATCAGGCTCAATAAAACCTGCCTGAATAACAATTTCGGTATTTTTCCATATGGTTGACGGCAGAATTGCAGATCCCCAAAGACGGGCATCTTTACCAAAATACACGTCATGTGGAGTATCATATTTTATATAGTTGCGGCTTGCATCAAATCCTTCATAATCTTCGTTACCATCAACCACAGTACTTAATTTTGTACTCACTCCGGGATTACTGTAAACTTCGAACATATCAGCCCACTCAAGCGTAGGATTATACCTTCCCGGATGCGGCCAACCATTTGCCAGTTGATTTGGATTGTACCAAATTTCGTAATTATTGGCGGTATGATTGTTTCCTATAATTGCTGATCCTTTTATAAAAATAGCCTCTTCCGGCGCATTGTTTGGATTTTCGAAGAGTTGCCGGTAATTTTCGGCTGCTTCTTCAGGTGAAGATGGGTTAGGTCTGAAGAGACTGAAAGTTCCGGAGTTCATAATTTCAGCAGATGCGTCAATGCATTGCTGATAGTAGCCATTTGCCAGTGATGCATCCATACCCACCAGATTTTTCTCAACAGCCTCACCTGACAATGGAGCCTCACTCCAAAATTTAGCTACTGAAGCGGCATGTAAAGCAGCCCTTGATTTCAATGCCAACGCTGCATATTTTGTTGCCCGCCGGTGACTTCCGTCGCCTGGTAACAGATTATCTGCTGCTTTCTGGCATTCTTCCAACACAAAATTCCATGTTTCGGCTTCCGTACTTCGCGGAACCTTCAGGCTTTCAACATCGGTGGTATAAACCTGTGCTTCTTTAATAAGAGGCACACCTCCGTATCTTTTGGCGAGTGCATAATAGGAGTATGCCCTGATAAAAGCTGTTTCACCGACCAGTAAAGCACGTTCCTGTTCATTGATATCGAGATTTGGAATTTCTTTGATAAGTGTATTTACATCACGAATCAATTTGTAACCCTCGTCCCACCAGCCTCCCCAGTTGTCCTGAGAAACTCCGGCAGCAAATTCGCTGTGCATGGCAATATCCGTATGCATTGCCTGTACAAATCCACCGTTATTTGGATTTACCCCGTTCCAGTTAAAGGTATAACCGTCCTGGGTACGATGTATGTAGTTAAAATCTTCAACCGGCAACTGGTAGTACAAATTGGCCATGTACAACTTAACACCTTCCGGTTCTGAGAACAAAGCTTCTGCCGATAATTTATCAGTCGGTTTCAAATCCAGTACATCTTCACATCCGAAAAACAAGAGTACCAGAGCTGCTGTAAAGATTAATTTATATATTTTCATTGTCATCTATTTTTAGAATGTAATGTTAATTCCCGTATTAAAGCTCCTGGTTAAAGGATAAGTTAAACCTGCACTGTATGATCCTTCAATTTTTTCCGGATCGAAAGGTTTAACAAAATCATCTGCCCATGTTATCAGGTTATGACCGTTAACGTATATCCTCATATTTGTGATACCGATTTTATTCATCCAGTTTTGATTTCGGAATGTATAACCCAAATCCACTGTTTTCAACCTAAAATAGGAGGCATCTTTTCTCCAGACTGAGCTTTCGTGATATAAAGCTCCTGTATCGGTATTGTACCTGTTTGCAGGCCATTCTCCCGGATTCCATGTTCCATCTTCGTTTTGGGTCCATGAATCATAAAAGTAAGCTGGTGTATTCCCGCGGAAAGCAAACATTTGAGCGTAAACCTCCTGGAAGCGGACAGTATATTTCCCCGAACCCTGGAAGAGTGCTGTTACATCGAATCCTTTCCATTGAGCGGCAAGTGTTAAACCGTAATATTGTTTTGGTGTTCCGTTGTAAAAAATGGGTACCATATCGTCGCCATTAATTAATCCATCTCCATTCATGTCTTTATATTTGAAATCACCGGGGAGTTCTCTTGTGTTTCCAAGATCTCCGTTTTGAATGGGAGAGAACACTACATCATCTATCATTTTGAAATTGTCCGTCCAGTACGTATCCCCAAACAATATCATCAAATCTGTTGGCTGTTCCGTTTTTCCAGCGATCCATACTGCTGGTAAACGGTCCTCGTTCAACATACACCCTGTTCGTGCGCGCCAGGTTAAAGTTCCCGCGGATTTCATAGTGAAAATCACCTACGCTGTTTCTGAAACCTGCAGCAACATCAAAACCTCTTACCCGGTCGCTGTTTAAATTTTCTTCCGGAAGTTCGCCTCCGAAAGTATTTGGCAACGAAATATTTCTTCTTGCCAGCAAACCTTCCCGGTTTCTTTCGTAAACATCGAATTCCAAAGAAAATGCATTTCGCCACATTCCCAGATCAAAGCCTATGTCGGTAATTGTTGATTCGAACCAGGTCAACTGCGGGTTTACAATTGGAGGTGCCGATGCACCTGTTTGGTAAACACCATCTTCAAATTCGTAACCACCACCACCGGTAGTTGTAAAGCCTTCAACATACTGGAACGGGTCACCTGCGTCTTCACCCACAACTCCGTAAGAGCCTCTTAATTTCAGGTTAGAAATAACAGGGAATGCATTTTGAAAGAAGTTTTCCTCTGAAACTCTCCATCCGGCTGTTACTACAGGGAAAAATCCCCAGCGATAATCAGGATGGTAACGATATGAACCGTCATAACGAAAAGCATATTCAATCAGGTATTTGCCCTTGAAATCATAATTAAAGCGGCCAATGATGGAGCGGCTTCCTCTTTCACGTTCATTTCCGGATGTCTGCTGGTTATTTAAACTTCCCTGGTCAATTTGATCGTTTGTGAAGAAATCATACTCTCTTTGTAACCAGGCCCAGCGTTCAAAAGTCTTTTGCTGTTCATACACCAAAGTTGCAGAAACATTATGTTTTTCAGCAAAACTGCCATCATAAGCAATTTGTGTCTGGTAATTCAACAGGTTATAATCTGACCAGTTATTGCTTATTCTATCGGGAGATTGTTGAGTATACCCGGTATATAAATCAGTTTCGGCATCATAATCGTACAAGTCATAACTTCTGTTCAGACTTTTACCCATATAATTGTTGCTGTCGTAGGAGTATCTTCCAATTAATGACAGCCCTTTTACAAATGGAACATCGTATGTTAAAACTGCAGTTGAGCGAAACCATTTATTCACCTGCTCATTAAAACCGCTGATATCCCTTTCTGACATGGCAATGGGGTTTTGATTGCTTGGCATGAGCAACGATGGAAAATCAGGATTACCGTTTGCATATGGTTTTGCTGTAGGATCACCTGTCCTTGTCGCTTTAAAAATCATATAAAAACTTTCACCCGGACTTTCTTTTTTATCGTATAAACCAGATAACTGGAGGTCCAGTTTTAAGTCGTTTGTTAATTGTGCAGTCAGGTTGGTTCTGAACGTATATTTATCATATCCGATGTCATTACTTTTTAACAAACCATTATCCTGCACCCAACCAAGGCTGGTAAAATAAGTAACTGATTCATTGCCACCGGTAGCAGAAAAATTGTGCTGTTGCTGGAATGCTTCTTTTTTAAATGTTTCATCGTACCAATTGGTCCCTTCAAAGCCAGGTACGCCATTTTTGTAATTTTGCACCTCTTCCTCGGTATACGCTGGCCCTAAACCTGAGAAAACCCTTGCCCGGTTCACCATCTCAACATATTGTGCTGCTGTTGCCATTTGGGGAACATCAGTAGGTGACTGAACGCCAAAAACACCATGGTAATTAAATTTGGTCTTGCCTTGTTGTCCTTTTTTGGTTGTAACAATTATAACTCCGTTTGCTGCACGTAACCCGTAAATTGCAGCGGCTGCATCTTTCAGTATTGAAATACTTTCTATGTCTTCAGGATTTAACCTTTGGAATCCGCCGCTGCCTTCCCGTGCAACTCCATCCACAATAAACAATGGTGTACCAAAACCCCTTACATTAATTCTGGTATCGTAGCTCCCCGGTTCGCCTGTGTTTTGACGGATTTGCAACCCCGATACTTTTCCTTCCAGAGCTTGTGCCAGACTACTGTGTGTTGTTGTTGTAATTTCGTCTGACTGAATGTTGCTGATTGCTGAAGTCAGACTTTCCTTTTTCTTTGAACCATAACCTATGGCAACCACTTCACCAATTCCAATCATATCTTCAATTAGTGTTACATTCACCTCGGAATCCCCTGAAATTGTAATTTCTTTGGATTGCATTCCCACGAATGAGAATTGCAATACCTGTCCGTTTTCGGCCTGGATGCTATAAACTCCGTCTGCATTTGTAACTGTTCCATTGGAAGTTCCCTTTACAACTACTGTTACTCCGGGCAATGGCTCGCCATCCCGGTTAGCAACAGTTCCGGTAATTTTACCGGATTGTGCATAGGAACCCACCGATAGAAACATCATCAACAGATAAATAAAAAGTTGCTTCTTCATAGAATTAAATTTTGATTAGATTACTTTTTAGCTTGTTCATAATATTTAAGTTTTGATTTTCTTATCTCTGCAATCCAACTTAAAATAGATTTAAAGAAATCAGGTATTTTTGAATATGTATGCAAAAAACGAATAGGAAGTTAACAAACAATTAATAATGCATTAATAACATTAACATTTGGGTTTCAAAGTCAATAGGAATCATACAAATCGTTTTGCTGCAGGGATTTAATAATACTGAAAATCATTTTTAATTTTAGTTTTGGAATTTATCATTCATCTCCTGAAATCACCTTCTAAAATGTAAAATTTAATTATTTCAAAATCATTAATACTATTAATGCATTATTAATCCGAAATTATTAGACGGGTCATATCTTCATCAATGTAATAAAAATACAATACCGGCTTTCCGGAAATGAAATTAAATGGTGCTAATTTTTTTGACGGTAGCTTACAAATTGTGGTGCAGAAAATTGATTTGTAAAAATTAATCATAATCCAATACCAATGAGAACTAATTTCATTTTAATAATGATACTGTTTAGCGGTATCAGTTTTTTACAAGCTTCAGAAAATACCAGTATCCAGGAATTTGATGTAAAACCGGGAAACAGTGCTGCGGTAAATAAGGTAAATTTACAAAAAGCCATCGACTGGGCTTCTGAAAGAGGAGCAGCATTGTATGTGGAACCTGGTGATGAACCTTATTATATTGACGGCGGATTGATTCTGAAAAAGAATGTTTCGATCATTGGTGTACATGGACCCACTCATCGTGGAACTTCGCATCCCACAAAAAAACAACCTGTTGGCAGCGTATTTGCCATTACCGATAAAGAGAATCCATTTATAACCGTTGAATTGGGCACCCAAATTAAGGGTATTCAGTTTTGGTATCCGGAGCAGGCGACCAAAGATCCTGATAAAATAATACCTTACAAAGCGACTATTAAAGTTTCGCAAACCAGCCGAGCACAGGGTATATACCTTTCATGTCTCACTTTTTACGGAGAATACCTGGCATTCGATTTTAATGCTGCCAGGGGAAATGCCTGCGAATTAATGACATTTGAGCATTGTTACGGTTATCCGTTGAGCGGGGAATTCATTCGTATTGATTACTGTTACGATGTACCGCGTATATTGCATTGTCACGTTAACCCAGCTGCTCAACGTTACATTGGCGGGCAGTACAGCCGCGAAATTGTTGATGCGGTAATCGCAAAGAAAACCTATGCTTATACGATAAATCACACCGACAATGCGCAAATCATTGATCTTTTTACATTCGGTACCTATGGTGGTATTTTACTCGGAGGCGAATCTTACGGGCAGCTTACCAATTTTAATTTCGATTGTGTGGCGGTGGGTATTTTAAAACAGGGGAACAACACCAAAAACCGAAACTGGCAAATTGCGCAGGGTTCCATTATAGCAAATACAGGTGAGAAAGTGGAAAATATTCATCCAATAATAATTGAAGGGCAGGGGCATACATCGCTTACCAATGTGGAAGCCTTCTCGGGTGGAAACGGTGCGTTAACAACTGTACCCGAAAATCAATCGTGGGATTACCTGTTGGTGAGGGGAGATGAAAAACTTACAGTTTCTGTCTGGGGAGCACGAATGCGGAATTACGTTTCGGAATCACCAGTTACAGTCGAAAATGCTAAAGCCGTCATTCAAATTGCGGGTTCAATTGATAAATATGAGAATATTTACAACAAGGTTATTGAATGAAAATCCTTTTTTTAAGTATTTCCTGCTAACTGGCTACTAATATTTTTGATGCTTCCCATATTTTTGATTTGACGGAAACAAAATAAATACTGTTCTTTAGCCAGTTACTTGTATCTATCTGAATTTGGCCAGTACTCTTAAATACATTTTTGTAAAAAGTCTGACCCAGGAGATTCGTAATGTGAATTTCAATTTTACCGAAATTTACAGTTTCTTCCAGTTCAATTGTCAACATTTTTCCGGTTAAAGGATTAGGATACATGCTGAATGTATTTTCTTTTGAAATTCTTTTAACCGGACTACCTGTTGCAGTTTTATCTGCCAACTGAATCGCATCAATTTTTGAGGTAATACTCCCTGATTTTTTATTGTATAACCGAAACCAGTTTATCGCACTTAAATTTGGATTGCCCATTTTCCCTGCATCCTGAAGGTTAAGGCTCACAAAATTCCAGCCTTCTGTTAGTCCACTCAGATTCCAGTTGTATTCGTTTTCATCTGGTTTGCCGGCACTGCCTATTTCCACTTGATTTTTGTCTCCAAGCATGGAAGGATCAGAAACATAATACCAAAACTGAAGAGCGCCATTGGCTTCTGAAGCCTCTGAATTACAGGAAGGCAAGAAAACTTTTTTAAACTCATCGGTACCGTCGCCTGTAAACTCTACGCAGCCAGTACCTTGTTTCTGGCCAGATTCATCCAGTGTTAATATTTCTGATGAATTCCAGCCGGTTTTATTATCGCAATCGTCCAAATAGCTGCGGGGTTCTCCAATGGTTAACTGTTTCATTTCAGATTTGTCACCAAACCATTCTTCAGTTTCCTGTTTCATTTGCCACTGAAAATTAAACTGGCCATCATGTTCAGGTACTTTAATATTGAAGGTAAATGTTTTTTCCATATCTGGGGGAACTGATTCACCATCTTCCAGGCCAACTTCACTTCTTCCCCAGTTGTTGTTTCCCGCAGGACTTTGGCTGACTAGTTTAAAATTTCCTTCTTTGGTCCAGGTCGTTATCCCGGTATTTTTCATGGTGATATTTACTGAAATCGTTTGTCCCGGCACCATTTCCGGTAAATTTTGTGAGATAAAAGCTGCATTGTTTCCTGTTGGTCTTCCTCCGTTTAATAAATCACGTTTTGATACGCTGTAGTAATGAACCGATTTATTTTTTGCCAGCCATTCAAGCAGATAACTGCGCAACTCTTCTGCCTTTCCAATGTAATTGGAACGTTCAGGATTATCGCCCAATAAATTATTCATCTCGTACGGATCGGTATTCAAATCATACATGGCATTGATTACATTTGATGTTATTGTGTATGGGATGATCAGCTTCCAGCCATCTTTAACAATCATATAATTGGATTCACTGTCTCCTCGAAAATCCCATTCTGTGACAACATAGTCGCCATATTCCTTTTCTGTCCCTTCAATCAGTCCACGCAAGCTGTTACCATTAGATTTATGTTCCGGAACATTTAAGTAATCCAAAATTGTTGGGAATAAATCTACCAGTGAAACATAACCCTTAACATAAGTCCGGGGTTCTATTTCTCCGGGAAATCTCAGGAACAAAGGGATATGGGAAGATTCTTCATAGAAAACATTTTTTTCCCGCATTCCATGTGCTCCAAGCATTTCACCATGATCACTGGTAAAAATCACAAGGGTATTTTGAGTCAATCCAAGTTCATCCAACTTATTCAGAATTTTACCAACCCAATCATCAATTTCCGTGATCAGACCGTAATAATTGGAAATCATGTATTTAATTTTATTGGGGTCAGCATATTCTGTATTGTTTTGTCTGCCATTTGCTTTACTGTAAGGTGAATTTTCCATGTGGTCTGAAATACTCTCCGGGATTGGCATGCTTTCCGGAGGATACATGCTGTAATAAGGTTCTGCGGGTAATATGGGAGAATGTGGGAAATGGAATGAACAGGTGATGCTAAATTTCTCATCTTTGAGTCTTTCCAATGCTTCAATTGTTTGTCTTGCCTGAAAAGCGGTTAATGTATGTTCTTTATCCAGCTGAAGTTTACCGTGCTGATCGGGCTGAATGTGTTTTTTGTTCTGTTGCTCCAGCATTTCTGCCGTGTAACCGTAAAATTTATCCAATGGATCGGCAACGTATGGAAATTTAGATATTAAATCGATGAATTCACCCTTTTCCGGAGGCCGGTTAGTTACATTTTCATTCAAATAATCAATATAAATATGACTTTGTCCCCCTGGTCCGAATATCCATTTCCCATTTTTAGCATTTGGCTGTGGGTTTTTGTATACATTGGCATGATAAGAGCTGGTATGCCATTTTCCATAATACTCACAGTGGTAGCCATTATCAGTTAATATTTCATCAAAAGTCGGCATCTCCATTTTACTTTCATCCATACTAAAATAGGCATCATTATTTTTCATCCCCGTATTTTCAACTGTATGTCCGGTTAAAATGGATGAGCGTGCCGGGCAGCATACTGCGCTTGGGGTGTATGCATTTTGAAAGTAAACACCCTGCTGTGCAAGCCTGTCAAGGTTCGGTGTTTTCAACACTGAATTTCCGGCAATACTTAATGCATCATATCGTTGCTGATCGGTGATAATAAACAGCAGATTCTTTTCTTGCTGAGCGAATACATTCACGGAAAATAAAATAACAATCAGCAGTGTATTTAAGATTCTTTTATTCCACATCATTTAACAATTTTATTAATGATATCAATAGTTATTAAGGATCTGATATTGGTTCCTTCATCTTTACGAACCGGAGTACAGTTTTCAGGAAGGGCTGAAGCGCAATCCGCAACTAAATTGAATGCAGTAAATGCAGCTGTTTTCTTACTATATGCTCTACAGTTTTCCATGACTATTTCTTAGTAATTGATTTCAATATTATTAAACCTGTAACGGATATGAAATATAAAAAACAGGACTGCTGCATTTTTCTTTTGAGTTTATTCCAATAAAATTAGTGTGAAACATAAATTTTCCATTAACAGAAGATTAATGCCATTAATTTTGATGATTCCTGAAAGTTGTCCGGAGGTTATATTGCTGATGAATAGTGCACTGTATTTTTACTTCTAACATAAAATATTTTCCGGAGGTATCTGAATTCTCCTCTGCTGCAACTTTATTAATACTCCTGTTAATCGATTATTATGTACCTGATACTTTCTTTGACCCATTGATAAAAGATAAAAACAAATGAAACTTTCTCAATTTTTCTTATCGATTCTTTTCCTTTTTTCTCCTTGTATTGCATTGGCAAACGAACCGGTTGCATCCATTACTTTTTCAGAACCGGCAGTGGAAAACGGCATCTCGCTATACGAAAATTCAAATTCCAGTGCAGAAGCTTACACGCAATTTGTTACTAAGGGAGGAAAAACGTGTTTATATATACCGGGAAATAAATATGGCTATTTCAGGGTGGACGAATCGGTTATCTCCGAAGATATAAATGAGTTGATTTTTAAAATTACCTATTTTGATGAGGGTTACGGAACGCTGGCATTGCAATACAATTCATTTGGACTGGAAACCAGTGATAAATACAAACGTCAGAGTTTTAAGAAGTCGGGTTCAGGCACCTGGTCGACTGTTATAATGGCGGTCACCGATGCCTCACTCAGGAAATTACAAAATAACAATTCGGATTTCAGATTTAACGAAGACAATTACATCCGGAGCATAGAAATATTCCAGGGTGTGCTGAACCCTGAAGAGGAGGAAGTTCCCATAACTGTGGGCAGTGATTATTCCGAATTCAAAGGAAAATCGGTAGCCGGTTACCAGGCATGGTTCACTGCCAATGACGAGGATTTTGGTTGGGTTCACTGGTCGAATAATTCGCAGCCAAAGCCTGGAAATTCTTCTTTCGAAGTTTATCCTGACGTGCGCGAGTACAACGATAAAGCCTTATCACCAACCGGATTTGCTGACCTTGGCAATAATGAACCTTCCGAAGTTTTTACCTCGGCGGAAGTGATTGACACTCATTTTGAATGGATGAAAACCTATGGGATAGATGGAATAGCATTGCAGCGCTTCATTGGCGACACCCCGTATCCTATTAACAGCTCGGCGCAATCGAAATTAATGAAAGTAAAGAATGCAGCAGAAAGGAACAAAAGGATTTTTTATATCTGCTACGATATGTCATCGGGGAACGATGAAAATGCGTGGGTTGAAAGTATAAAGTTCGACTGGGTATATAACATTGAGCAAACCAACAATCTTACTTCGTCGCCGGCTTATGCCACTGTTGATAACAAACCGGTGGTACAGGTTTGGGGACCCGGTTTTACTTCGCGCGTTGGTAATGCTGCCGGAACCATTGAGTTGATAAACTTTTTGAAAAGCAGAGGTTGTTATGTAATTGGTGGCGTTCCAACTCACTGGAGAAAGGAAGAGCGGGATTCAAAACAAAATTTTATGAGTGCCTATAAAACCTATGATATGGTTTCGCCATGGACTCCCGGCCGATACAAAGGAATAAATGAAGTAGATAATTTCAAAAAGAATCAACTTGAGCCTGATAAAGAATTTTGCGATGCCAACGGGTTGGATTATCTACCGGTACTTTTCCCTGGTTTTGCATGGTCAACATGGAACAACGGGATTCCAAACCAAATTCCTCGTGAGGCTGGAAATTTCCTGTGGCGACAGGCATATAATATTAAACAAACCGGACTTGACCAAATGTATTTTGCCATGTTTGATGAATACGATGAAGGAACTGCAATTATGAAAGCGGCCACAGACTTTAGCATGATTCCGACCGATTACTATTTTCTGACGTTAAGTGCAGACGGTACCTGGTTGTCATCAGATTATTATTTGCGGGTTGCGGGAGCAGCCATTTCCATGTTACAAAGCGAAGCTGTTTCCTCAGGAACGGTTGATATTCCGCATTCACTGGGCCCCCTGTATTACCGGAACAGCTTTGAGAAGCGGTTTGCCCAATGGGAACGCAACGGTATGAAAGATGAAGGTTTCCAAAATGTTGACCCCTGTTTTTACAAAGATTCTGAACTTACAAATAATAATATTAGTTCAGCGGAGGTTGCAATTGTGGAAAATGAAGATAATGCCAATAGTGGCCGGTTTGCCGTTAAGGTTTCAGGGACACCAAATTCAGAAGAAAGTGCCCGGTACGAGTATAAATTTTCTGAAGTTCAAATTCCGGTAGAAGACCACTTAAAAATTAGTTTCTGGAAAAAAACAGTAAATGAATTGGGACAGTACGTATCAGTTGATTTACATTTTAAGTCGGGTAAAAAGCTGAGCCAATTGCCAAATTATGTTGATAATAATGGAATTTCAATGAATTCGGTTACGGCAAGAGGAAAGGTTAATGCAGGCTTTGAGCAATTTATTTGCGAAATTGGTAAAGGTGAATTACTGGGTGATGAGATAATCGCCATTACAATAACATACGATAAAGCATCTACTGCAGGTAGTTTTGCCGCATATATTGACGATGTGCTTCTTGCAACAAACATTTCTCTGTTCCCAACGAATACAGGGAGTTATAATGAAAACAAAAAGAAGGAACAACGCATTGGCGTTGAGCGAAACGTTTTAGATTTCAGAGATTTTAAGCAGGGAGCAGAAATCCTGGTTCATGATATTACCGGACGTGCAATTAAATCCTTCAGGCTGACATCGAACCGGGTTAAAATGGATTTGCCTGATGGAGTGTACATTGTTGCTGTAAAGTCAACCAATGAGGCTTATTCACAAAAAGTGGCATTCTTAAATTAGGAGCATTTATTAAGGTAATTATTTTAATTGAGGAGTAAAAACTGTACAATAACAGGTTTGTGGTCCGAAGGATAAATATTGTCAACATTGTAATTCACTTGCTCGTAATTCTGCACCTGCACATTGCCTTTGTATAAAATCCAGTCTATTCCGTGGCCCTCTTTATTGCTGTCAGCAAAAGTGGAATGGCCACTATTGTGATGGCCAACAAGAACCTTATACGGAGGACTTCCCGGTAGGCAATTAAAATCGCCCAAAAGAAATACCGGCCGTTCCTTGTTCCATTCGCCAAATCGTTCGAGCTGGTTCACCCGTTCCATTATCAGCTCTGCAGCATTTCGTCTTGCCAAAGTATCTTTTTTACCATTAAAGAAATGGGTGTTAAAGACGTAGAATTCTTTTGTATTCTCCCAGTGACCACGATAATCCTGCGGATACAGACTTTCTCCGGAGGGTGGATTAATAAATGCAAATCTTGCCCAGGTTACCATTCGTGGATTCACATCGGGGCCGCTTCCAATAATTTCAGGTGTATCTGAAAGTTGAAAACTACCCATTTCACGAAGCCGGAATTTATTTCGTTTAAAAAAAATGGCCATGTGCTCATCATCATCACCTCCTTTTCGACCTTCGCCAATCACAACATATTCTGATAATTCATCCTGCAAATAATCAATTTGTTCCTTCAGTCCTTCCTGTGTACCGATAACATCGGGGCTATATTTCCGAACCAAATCAACCTGCCATTCTTTTCGCACTTCCCAGGAGGGTTTAAAATCAGGGCTGGCGAATTTTATGTTGTAACTCATTATACTAATTGGCAAATCATAACTATTTGTATTATTCTGTGCAAAAAGATTGGAATGAAATCCAACCAATAAAGCTATGAGAGGGATATAAAATATCTTCATCATTTGTTTTTCAGGAAGTTTTATAAGTGGGATTTAAAGTTATTTAGCATTTTGGTAAGTTCCTCAACCCTCTCAGGATTTTCATCCGCCAAATCATTTGACTCTGTTGGGTCCTCTTTGAGATTAAACAACTGAATTTTGTTTTTAGGTTCATCCGGTTTTAACCCCGGATAATCAGCAGGTGTATACTGCTCAAATGGAGCGATAATCGTTTTGCCATCCGGCGCCCTTTTATCTTTCCATGTTTCTAAATTCGTTGGCCTGTAAAACCTCGGTTTATTAACAAATAATTTCCAGTCGTCTTTGCGTATCGACATGATATCGCTGTTATGCATGCTAAATACAGGATGATGTTCTGTTTGATTTCCTTTTAATATTTCTGTTATATTTTCACCATCAATAATAATGCTGGAGTCTGATTTTATACTGGTTAATGATAAAAGAGTCGGGAAAACATCGGCAGACCAGCAGGGAACATCAATATTCCTGCTTTCTTTAAATACCGGTGGATAGCTGATGATAAAAGGGACCCGGATTCCACCTTCCCAGGTTGTAGCCTTCATTCCCTTAAAACCGCCGGTACTTCCACCATACCAGGGGCCATTGTCCGACATAAAAATGACGATCGTATTATCCGTTAAATCCAGCTCTTTCAATTTATTTATTACTTCTCCAACTGACCAGTCCAATTCTTTCATTACATCAGCATATAAATCGTCAGGAGTTTCAGGAGAGTAAAAATCTTTTGATGCTGCCAGAGGTTTGTGCGGCATGGCGTGACTTAAATATAAAAAGAAAGGATGATTTTTATTTTCAGTAATGAAATTTAAAGCCCTGTCAGTATACTTTTGGGTAAGCAGGTTCTGATTCACAGGATATTCAACCGTATCCCGGTTTTCGATAATCTGCACGGGGCGCATATCGTTCGAATATAAAATTCCGTAATAATTATCAAATCCATGATGAACAGGAAAGAATTCCGGTTTATGACCCAGATGCCATTTCCCGATACACATTGTACTATAACCGGCATTTTGAAAAGCTTCGCCAAGTGTTACTTCTTCATCCTGAATTCCAATATCATTAATGCCTGCATCCGGAGTGGGGTTTTTTATTAATCCGTGTCTTAACGGAAACCTGCCGGTAAGTAATGTTGCACGTGAAGGGGCGCAATATGGAGTTGGCACATAAAAATCGGTACAAACAACTCCTCCGTTTGCCAAATCATCGATATTTGGAGTCATATAATTTTTTTGTCCGAACAGCGAGATGTCACCATAACCCATATCATCTGCAAGAATTAGAACAACATTAGGATGTTGATTTTCTTTTACTACGGATTTGGAACAACCGGAAATCCAAATAATTAATAAAAATAGAGGATAGAAAAAAAATGCTTTTACCTTTTCCATTGTTATTTATTTCTGTATTCAAGAAAAAAACCCGGAGATAAGATTCCGGGTTTTTAACATCAAACATTTATTTAATCATCACTGCAAAATTACTTTGTGCATAATCGTTTTTTCTGCTGAACGTAAATTGAATATATAAATTCCACTTTCCATACCGGTCATATCAATTTGAACAGATGGTGCTGAAATTTTATTCTGATGCATTACTGTTTTTCCGGTTAAGGAGTAAACAGTATAGCTGAATTCACCCAATGAAGGATTTTCAATGGTAATCTTGCCCTGTGTCGGATTAGGATAAATACTGACTGTGAAGTTTTCCTTGAGGTCATCAACAGAAACAGGCCAGTCTTTAGCGTCGATATAGGTAGTGTCATTGCTAAAGGTTACCAGCACCTGACCTTCGCCGCCATATCCAGTAATTCTTCCGGCTTCAATGTATGCATTTACATCATCAACCTTATATCCCGGAATCGTAATTAATCCTTCCCTGATATCAATTAAGGAACCTTCGGGGATCGATTTTGCAGGGTCAAATCCGTTAAGATTTAACACTCCGCTGTTCACATACATTTTGCCAGTACCCGACTGACCTTCAAAAGCTGTTCCATACATTCCGCCAACATTTACGGTACCGCCGTTAATTTCCACAATTGCATCGCTGTTCCATCCAACCCAGGCATGAGAGCCGAAGGTAAATACACCCCCTGTATCCACTACTAATGTACCTGGTGTATTCCAACCAATTCCGGACCAGCCATTTGTGGTTGTAACCGATCCTCCGTTCACAACATGAAGAGTTTGCATTCCTTCTCCTCCATCACCAAGAACCATTTGTTTTATGGTGCTTTCAACATCTACAACCGCTGGTATTGCACCTGTATTTCTGAATACAACTTTGTTATCTCCGGGGATATGACGATCAGACCAGTTCAGGTAATTACTCCATAATCCGTCAGCTTCTGCCGGGTTAGTGGCAGGAGACCAAACAGTTGTTGCTCCTTTTTCCGGAACTGCTATTACTGTTGTTACATCATCGGCGAAATTAATTTCAAGTGTTCCGCTTCCACCAAATGCAGTAATTCTGCCGGCATCTTTATAAGCATTAATTTTGGCCACCTGGTCGCCGTTTACTTTAAGCACACCAAGTTCTATATTCATTACCGAACCTTCAGGAATTGACTTTGTTTCATCCAACTGAGCTAAATTGAGTGTACCCTTTTTCAATAAAGTAGTACCGGTTCCGGATTGACCTTCAAAAGCAGTCCCGTACATTCCCGTTACATTTACTGTTCCTCCGTCAAGAATCAGAGTTCCGTTGCCATCCCATCCAATCCATGCATGTTCTGCAAAATTGACAATTCCACCGGTTTCAACTATCATAGTAGCAGTATCGGACCATCCAATTCCCGACCATCCCTGTGTGGTGGTTAACGTACCTCCATCGATAATGCGGACAGTTCCACCGTCTCCGCCATCTCCCAAAACAAATTGTTTTATTATACTCTCTGCGTCCAAAACGGCCGTTTGTGCGCCGGGGACATTGGTAACAACTTTATTGCTGTCCGGAACCAAACCATCAGTCCAGTTCAATGGTTCTGTCCATAATCCGGCAGAGCCGGGATTTGCGGCAGGATTCCAAACTGTTGTGGCTCCTCTGACAGGCATAGCTGTTACAGTAGTCACACCATCAGTAACTTCAACCATCAATTCACCACTTCCTCCATAAGCCATTATTTTGTCTGCTTCTGCATATGCATTAACTGCAGCTGTCTGATCTCCTTGTATAGTAAGAGTTCCTTGTTTAATATTGATATAGGAAGAATCAGGAATTGATTTGGCAGCATCAAATGCAGTAAGATTCAACTCGCCACTGTTAATGGTTGTCAAGCCTTTACCTGACTGTCCTTCGAAAGCTGTTCCGTACATTCCCGCTACATTTACAACACCACCATTTATTTGCAAGGTTGCATCGCCATCCCAACCAATCCATGCATGTTCTCCAAAACTGATTGTACCGCCGGTTTCAACAATCAACGTTGCATCGTCAGACCAGGCAATGCCTGACCAGCCATCAGTAGTTGTCAAAGTACCACCTTCGGTAATTCGCAACGTACCGCCGGGGCCACCGTCGCCCATGACCAGCTTTTTAATTGTACTTTCGGTTGCCAGTACTGCTTCCGGGGCATCGGGTACATTAAATACAACTTTATTGTCTAAAGGTACATTGCTGTCTGACCAGTTTTCAGCTTCGCTCCACATGCCTGTCGAATTTGGATTTCCGGCAGGGTTCCAAACCGTAGTTTCCTGACGTGCTGGTGCAGCAGTCAGAATGGTTGAATCATTTTGAACCGTAACAACGACTGTACCTTGTCCTTCATAGGCAGTTATTCTTCCTGCTTCGATGTAAGCATTTACAGCTTCCGATTTATCACCTGTAATTGTTACTTCACCTGCAGCTATATTTAAAACTGACCCTTCAGGAATGGATTTGGTACCATCCAGTTCGGTAAGATTTAAAGATCCTCTGATGACTGAAGTAGTTCCCGTTCCGGCACCACCTTCAAAAGCGGTTCCGAACATTCCGGCAACATTAACAGTTCCACCGTCAATAGTTAAAGTTCCATCGCTGTCCCAGCCAATCCATGCATGTTCAGCAAAATTTACTGTTCCGCCATCTTCAACCATTAAGGTTGCAGGAGCCGTCCAGCCAATTCCGCTCCAACCCTCAGTAGTGGTTAAAGTTCCTCCATCGGTTACTCTTAAGGTTCCACCGGCACCACCATCACCCAAAACAAAGGTTTTAATTGTACTTTCTACATTTAAAATGGCTTCCGGTGCATCAGGATTATTGAAAACCACTTTATTATTGTCCGGGACAAATCCGTCAGACCAGTTATCAGCGACTTTCCACAAACTACTCACTGCACCGGTCCAAACTGTTGTTGCTTCCGGTTGTTTTTCAACTGCTGCATCGCAGCTGTTAAATAATACCGGAGGAAGTACCATTACAGAATCTGCAGGAACCCCGCTAATCGCTCTTTTATTTCCTTCAGCACAATCTTTTCCTGAAAGGTCTTCAACAGCCCGGTCAGTTTCGGCTGCACCATTTTGGTATTCAAACCAGTAATCGTTGGCAGCAATTCTATAAGCCGGAACTGAGGCCAGATAAATTCCATCGCCGTTTTCATCTTTCATTTCTTCATAATCGGAGCCGCCATCCAGCATAACCCATACTTTTCCGTTTTCCTGCATATCGGTAACTTCACTTAGATTAACCTGATACACAACGCTGGCAGTAGTCACATAAATTAAACTGTCACTTTCATTATAAGTAACAGTTAATTCAGCATTACCTTCATAAGAAGTAATGTTTTCGTTTTCAATAAACGTATTTAGTTTTTCAATGTCAGCTTCGTAACCTTCCGGAGTTGATTTAAACGTTAAAGTACCACCTGAAATATCAATGTAAGAACCATTGGGAAATGATTGCTCGGGGTGAAGTTGCGACAGGTTTAAAACGCCACCGTTTTTAATAAACGTAACTCCCATACCAGCTTGTCCGGTAAATGCGGAACCGTACATTGCAGTTACATTGACTGTTCCTTCAACTATTGCAGTAGCTTCGCTTTCCCAGCCATTCCACATGTGTTCGCCAAAAGTCATCGTACCGCCTCTTTCAACGATTAACCTTCCAGGGCTTGTCCAGCCAATACCTGACCACCATTTTCCTGTATGTACATAACCACCATTGACAATACGCAAAACTGCTTCTTCCTCGCCACCATTACCGATTTTAAGGTTAAAAACATTTACCGAATCATCAACAATAACAACTCCTTGAGCAGGATAATCCGCTGTGCCAATATCCACAATTTCTGATTCAATATTATTCGGATATTCTCCATCCTTTATTGCCCAGTTTTCAGGTTCAGTCCACAAATAAGTGGTGTTTGGATTTTGTGAAGGATTCCAAATTGCAGTTGTTGGCCCTTGTGCAAAAGCCGACATACTAAAAATTGAAATCAAAAGAAAAAGTAAAATTTTGTTTTTCATAATTCTTTTTTTAGTGTTAATAAAATTGTTTGTTTTATTGAATATTAGTTCATAAAGAAATTTACTCCCAGTAAAATTTTTAACTAATCTTTCTGAATGTTTCTGCAATATATTTTTGGAGTTATAATAAAGTATTAATAAAGAATTAATAATATTAATGCCTTTTCAACAAAATGCAGTAATCAGACTTAATGTGCAATATATTAAGGTATTAATAGATTTCCTGGTTGAGAATTAACCTGTAAAATATTTACAATCCGGAATCAGGCAGGTGTATGTTAAAATTTTCAAGGTTTATAAAACCGGGGTTGGATTCATTTTGTAAATTGGACAATAATATACAATAAATTTGATTTTATTGAAATGCCCGGCAGACTAAGATAATTTACTGCTGTATTTCTTCATGCAACTTAATCCGTGTACAGCATATCATTTATCTATTAATTCAGATTTTATGTATTTTTCCTGTTTTAAGAACGTTATCTGAAGTATAAATTTTATAGATATAAATACCTGATGTTAAATAAGATAAATTGTTTAGTTGTAAATTAACCAATCCTGTATGTGCAGGTTCAAACGATTTAGTCTGAATTAAAACTCCCTGTAAAGTATACACAGCAATTGTCAGAGATTGTATTGGCTTGTTAAGTAAAATCTGAAAGTTCAAATTTTGAAAATCAGATGGATTTGGATAAACAACTATTTCGTTAAGATGATTTAATTCTGCAACTTCTGTGTTAAAATCATCCGGGCAATTATCTCCCATATTATACCATTCATCATCCATCCATTCCAACCGGTCAATTAGCCAGGTTTTCAGCATATCTATCTCTTCTTCGTAAGTATCGGGCCAATATATAGCCGGCCAAAAATATTCACCTAAAATCGGAAATTTATTAAAATTCCTGTCCACAGCATCCCCTAAAACCGTTACACAACTGTCAATAATAGCGATAACAGATTCATCACTGTAAAAAGAATCCCTGAATTTAGTCCACCGGCAGTATACTTTGTTTTGATAGTCCGGATCTTCCATAAGCCGCTCAAACCAGTAAGTCCGGCTGCCCTGCGGGTAACCCCAGCCATATGTCTCTGCGGCATCCCAGTCTTCGCCATAATTTACATTTCCGTACCCAAGGTTATAATCCCATGGCGGACCGGCATTTAACTGTCCTCCATCCTCATCATTTTCCTTGAAAAAATAGGTGCTGAACATATAATTATCAATACCCTTTGAAATTTCATTAATGAACATCATGTCAATGAAGGATTTGGTACGGATGTATTTTTTATATCCGGTTTCCGGATCTGTAAAATCATCTCCCGACATTACATTGTCAAACTCTTCCATCCAGTTTTTAATATATTCGGTTTGCTCATAAGTCAGTTCATCGTAATCCGGATCATAAAATTCGTACCACATTTGTTCATGGTAGGGTTGGGCAACCGGTGATGTCCAGTAATCATCATAGGTCAATTCATCCTTTTTATCGCGTCGTAAAATATACCCACCACTAATATCAACAGGTGAAATATCATCCTCTGTTAATTTATCGATGTCTATCCTGTTATTATCCCGCTTCAATGTTTCTGTTAAGACGTAAACACCTCTGTATTCGTTATTTAAAAGGACTTCAATGTATCTCGTCCTAGGTGCCCACCTGCCTGTTCTTCTGAAAAGTTCGTAAGTTAAAACGTTTTTCACCATCGTTTTGTCGCTGTATGGACCATAAAGCACAAAGTCGTTTTCTTCCGGTAGTCCTAAAACAGAGGTATTATTATTTGAACCGTCTTCATTTTGGAATTCAATTCTGTATGATTTTTTTTTGAACCCTTGTGATGTGTTGCCTCGTCTTTCTATACTTATTTTACCTGAATATTCATTCCAGCTATCTGATTGTGCATTTGTATTTCCTTCGCCGTTGTATATTAAACCCATTTCAGCTATTATACGTGGCTCATCCGGAATTTCCTGTCCATTGGTATTGATAATCATTAGAGGCAAATTAAAACCTCCCAATACTGTTGGCTCCCAAAACCAGTATGGTGTAGAGTTATACCTTTTTTCAGACGTTGAAATACCTGCATGTAAAAATGCATTCGATGTTAAATCACTCGATGATGCAGATTCATTGTGCACCTCAATCGCTAAAACGTTGTCTCCATTTGTAAGGAGTCTGCGATTGGATTCAGAGATAATAAAACGCTCAGGCTTTTTACCCTGGTACAAACCAGCCTCATGCAATGCGTTTAATTCCATGTCCCAGCTTACTGGGTTCGATACATTGTCTCTGGCTATCTCGGTACCATTTAAATAAGCAATAAATCCATCGTCGTAATCAAAGTCGAAAACCAGCGAATTGATAATTGAAACATCCCGGACATTGAAATTAAACCTTAAATACACCGATGAAATTCCTTTTGAAATAACTGTATTGTCGTCGTTGTCACCAAATCCTACTCCCGATTTGGCGGCAATCCATCCTGACTCTGTAAAATCTTTCTGTTTCCAATTTGCCCCCATCCCGGAGGTGGGTATTAAATATTTGCAATCGTCGCCGGGTTGGATGATCGTTTCCCAATGGTCGGTTTTCTGAGCAGTCAACTGGCTGGTTAATCCGATCATTATCAATAATGCGAATAGGTTTTTTAAAATTGAATCCATATAAATGATTGGCTGCCGGTTGACAGCATGTTGCCATTTTGCTGCAATGAAATTAATTGTTTCCGGAAACAGCAGGTTAGTAATAAAACTATTTAAGCGGGCTTTCATCCGCAGATGGTGGTGCCGCATTTTGAGCAGATCCCCAGTTTTTATTGGCCTTGGGTCCCATAATTAAAACCAGCTCGCCGCCATTGTTTATTTCACTGTGATAAAACCAGGGTTTGTTCCAGTCGAGGCCGTTAAGGGTTGCCGATTGGATATATTTGTTGTCATCCGAAACATTTTTAGCTTTTATGATGAAGGTTTTCCCATTTCCTAAATCGATTGTAGATTTTTCAAAAACGGGGCTTCCGATGTTGTAGCTTTTTGAACCCGGAGTGACAGGATAGAATCCCATTTTACTAAATGCAACAAATGCCGACATTCCACCACCGTCTTCATCACCGGGCACTCCCATTAAGTCATTTCGAAACCATTCTTTTAGTAATTTCCGAATACGCTTTTGCGTTTTCCAGGGCTGGCCGGCATAATTGTACAGATAAGGAATATGAAGCGAAGGTTCATTTGCCATTGAAAACTGGCCAACATTTCCTGTATGATCGGGTAGCTGGGCATAAAATTCATATTTGCTTCTTCCCAACGGCTCGTTAAATGTAGCATCCAGATTGGCAACAAATGATTCCGGGCCTCCCATTAAAGCGATTAAATCGGCAATGCTGTGGGGCACATCCCAGCGGTATACCCAGGCGTTGTTTTCACCGTAATATTTACGGGCTCCCATTCCTCCTGAAAATTTATAATCAAACGGAAGAATAAAATTTCCTTCATCATCTTTTGGATGAAAAAAGAAAGTTTTCGGGTTAAAAAGTTTACGGTAATTAAATGCCCTGTTTAAAAAATATTTGTATTCTTCGTCTTTACCTAAAATCTGTGCGATTTGCGCCAGGCACCACTCATCGTAAACCGTGCCCAATGTAACTGCCACAGGTTGCCTGCTTTCGAAATGATGCACCTCAGGAATTGTTTCTTTTTCACCTTCGTGCAGGGCCGGGAAATATCCATTCTCCTTGTAAAACATATCCAGTTTACCTGCCTTTTTGCCCGACCAGGGAGCAAGTGTTTTTTCTGTAATTGCCGCCTTGCATGCCTGGTAAGCTTTTTCAAGGTCAAAATCAGTCAACCCCTTTGTGTAGGCATCAAGCACTGTTGCGACTCCATGATTGGAATTCATGCGTCGGCTGTCGCCCGTTATTTCAGGAAATGTTGGCATCCAGAATTCATCCATTTGTTCTGCCATGCGAAGAAATGAATTGATGATATCCAGTTCCATTTCCTTCTCTGTGAGGCATCTTAAAGGATGCGTTGCCCTGTAGGTGTCCCAAATCCAGTCGTCGGTGTAGAAGGGTATGCCTTCATCATTATGGATTTTGCCATCAAAGGCGCTGTAATATTTTCCATCTTCCGAAATGCAAACCGGCCTTTCATAGGTGCGGTATGCCGCTGTATAAAAGACTGTTTTATCATCTTCGGTTCCACCTTCCACTCTTGTTTTGCTAAGTGCTTTATTCCAGATTTGATATCCCTGCTGAACAATTTGTTCTTTATTAAATCCATTAATTTCACGATAGAGATTTATTTTAGCCTGTTCCTCGCTGATAAAAGAAACTCCGTAGCGAACCTTAAGCTGTTTTATATCATCAGCAAATTGCAGCGCAACAGTTTTGCTTTTACCTTCAGATTGTTTTTCATCTGTTATAATTCCGTTGGTTAAAATCCCGGAATCCAGCACTTTTTGATTTGTTTCAAGGTACAAATAAACTTTAGTGGTATTCTCTGTAACTTCGTTTGAAACAATTTGATACCCGGTAATATTTCCATTTTCAACCGCTAATTTTCCTGAATTATTGTTAATCATTAAATATCTGACTTCATTCAAATTGTTGAAATCAATGTAATAAATTCCTGATTGGTGCGAAACACCATAAGCAATTTCAATATTCGCTTCATCCAGGAAAACATTCCATGAATATGGAGTAATTTCTTCCAAATCGTAACTGTAATTATATACAGCAGATAATTTATTTTGACTGCCCGATACCGGACTGATCGTAAAAGCTGAACTTCCCCTGTGGCTTGTGGTCACCACCGGTAACCCTTTAAGTTTATCCGTTGTGTATTCATGTCTTCCGGGAATTACGCGGAGCATGCTGTTTGGCAGATGAATGGTGGGAAATGTTGGTACCAGTATATGACTGATATTTCCGATATAGGGATTAACATAATCAACCGGTTGTTTTACTGCCTGAGCAAAAATAGTTGTCAAATTGCTGCAAATTAGGGCAGCAACAAACAGGAATGCCGGTAAAAGGCTTTTCGAATATTTCATATCGAACTTATTCTCAATTAATTTATAAATGTAAATTTTTCAATACAGATTTTGATTCTGACTTGAAAACTCTGTTTTATTATCGGACCAGATGAACAAGGCCATTAGTTTTGGTCAAATGAAAGCAATGATGATTAATATTCGATTAATAAATAATAAATGCAATTAATAAGTGAATTGGTAAAGAATTAATTGGTGAGATAATCCTCTGAAAACAAGCTTTTACTGAATGTTAAGGATTTTAAGAAATGATAATTTATATTCCTGGTTGTACATGTACTGATACTCTTTACAAAACTTTTCGTAAGTCGCTTTTGCTAAACTGTGTTTTCCAATTACATGCTCAGCCCGGCATTTTAGAACCATTGCTTCCTCATTCAGCATATCGAAATTGAATACACAATCAGCCAGATGTATAATTAATTCGGCGTCTTTTTCAGGATTACATGATTCTGCATATTGAATTAAAGTATCAACTATGGTATCAGATACTTCTGCCTTAAACTTATCCAGCCATTCATAATGCACGTTTTGCAGGAAAGCGCCCTTTTCGGTAATGTGCAGCAGACGATCTATATTGTGTTTTGTAAGATTGCCCTTTGAAGAAGAAATAGCCAGAAATTCCTGGTAATCACTTATTATTTTATTTTCCGGTGAAATCAGCTTCCAGTATCCTGTTTTTTTTGTAATCTCGCAATTACCTATTTCATTTAATATGGCTTTTAGTTTTGCAATATTGACAGCCCTGTTATTTCTGGCACTTTTTTCTGATTTATCAAACCATAAAATTTCAGTGATATTATTCGAAGAAATTCCTTTATTATTTTTGTAAGTATGAAGCACGATTAACAGAAACAGTTCTTTTAGCAAGGGTGAAAATTTATTGGTGATATCTTCGAAATTCTTATCAAACGTTTGAAAGCCGCCAAAAAAGACCAGGTGGTAACCGGGATTTTCATTCACAATATAAGAAGAGGAATTATCAGGGTCAGCTGAAACCATTACCGGATTATTGGGTTTTCCTGTTTGTCGCGTTTTTAAATATTTTATTCTCACTAAAAAATACCACGCAGCGGCACCTGATAACAATATAAATACAAGAATAAACAAATAGGCTGATTTTCCTGATTTGGAATTCTCTCCTAAAGCGGAGATGAATTTATTTGGAGGATAACTTATTGAAAAAATCTGAGCTTCAGTGGTTAATGAATCAGTAGTATAAGAAGTTGTAGCAATCAATTTATCCTGATTTGGCATATAAACCAAACCGGCACTGGAGCGAACATCCAAAAATTTAAATGGTATTTGGTTTCCGAGCAATTCAATTTCAGGTGAATCAATATTTCCATTTATTAATTGAAGATAACCGTCGAATTTGGTTTTTTTGAATATCAACGCGTAATAATTGCGGGTGTTTTCATCTATCCACAATGTATTGGCCACACTCATATCATCCATTATCTGGGGGATTTCAAATTTTTCAATCAAACTGCTGTCTTTAATGGAATATGCAAATAAATCGTAAAAACTGTGTGGATTTATTAACTGGTTTCCTGACTGGCTTCCGTATCCTCCCAGAATGTATATGGTGTCGTTCAGCTCTCCCAGTCCGGCCAGGTATCTCGGATAATAAATGGAATCATTAGTGGGTAATTCCAAAAAGGTTTTTGTATTCAAATCCAATTTCCGGATAATGTTATTGTATTTGTGCAGGCCGTAACCTCCAAACAGGTAAATTGAATTGTTGGATGCATTGTAATACCGGTTATGGTGCCGGTATTTTGACACCAGATCAGTAGTGGTTGTTGTATCATCCCATTCTCCCGTTTCAATATTGAGTGAAAATACAAGTGGTTCGTCAACCAGGTAGCAATATATTTTTTGATCGTTGCTGTTATAAATCGCACAAAAACTACTGTTGAAAAACCTTGGTGAATTCCTGTACTTTATCGTTTGTACTTCATTATCAGCAACTGAATATATTTGAAGTTCATTATTATTGACAAGGAAAATTCGTCCATTTTGATCATCAGAAGCGAATAAAATTTGACCCTTAAGTTCTGCTTCATATATTTTATCCCATGTGTCATGATTGCGCATCAACCAAACCGGATTTCTAACAGTAGCCTCTGTATTTCTTAAGCGGTCGTAGATAATTGTTCCTTCTTTTGAATCGAGCAACCAATGATACTTTAGCGTACCCTTTTCAAAAATTTTAATGTTCTTAATATTCATTGAAGGAACATCGGTGGTATTAAACTGTTCATAATCATTGGCTCCAAATATAATTTTGAATTCATCCGGATTATTAAATCCAACATCATCCTGAACATAAAATGAATCAGCGACATACAAAATTAACCGGTCCTTCGAAAGGATAAATTTAAGTCGTAAATTAATCCAGTGATTATTAAAATCTGTGAAACTTCCAATGGGCAGAATAGAATTGTTTTTGCCCATTACCAGGTTTAGCGGGGCTTCCGGATCAGGTGTACTTATTAAATCAACATTTACTTTTTCATGATTTATTATTCGGAATATGTAGCCAAACAAAGCGTTTGGTTCTATCAAATCAATTTTCATGTCGAATGAAATTTCGAATTCATCATGAAACTTCAAAAAATCGCCGGGTGTTAAATTTAACTCCGTCCTTTTATCGAGTGTAACATTTTGTCCCTGAAATTTTAACCCATAAGTTTGCCCCCATACAAATTGAGTATGTAAAATAAAGAAGCTAAACAACAGATATAAATACAGACATTTTTTACTCATGATTCAATATTGTCCATGCATGTAATAGTAGTACAAATTTAATTTTTTTTACCAGAGTAGATTAAAATTGCCGGTTTTGAAAAATTATTCTTTTAAATTGGCACATCCGTAAAAACCAAACTTCCAAAATTATAAAGTTGCTGTAGAATTACAATAAGTGAGGTGGGTGCGGGGTAAAAATGCGGTAACCAAAAACAATCCGGTTTAGTCTTTTTGATCGACTTGTTTATCATCAGGCAGGATAGGGTAGTGGAACTAATTATCGCCATACCAAAGAGGGATTAAATTCGATTCGAATCGAATTTAATCCCTCTTTGGTATGGCTTTGGTAAGGAGATTATAACTGATTGTTGTATGATTTGAACCAGATGATACAGCAGGTTTACGAAATGATATATACATCTTGTTTTATTAAACATCTAAAAAGCGGTGTCCGGATGATTTGGAATCAGAAGGAATGAATATTAATCAGGCTGCAAAATGGCGACAGATGGGTTATAAATTAATCCGGACAGTGGTCAGGTCTCAGTTCATTTGGAAATCACATAATACATTGCTGTGGTTAAAAAATTCCTTAAAAAGGGAATGACTGTCACAGGTTTTACTTGAAGGCGTGGTTTCAATCCGAATTTTGTTTCGTAATTTGGATTGATGAAATAAAAGGTCCGCTTGTCAATTTTATAATTTTCCTTTTTCAGAATACGTTCAAACCGTTCGATTGAAATACCTGTCTCTTTTATTTCAAGCAGGCCTTCGATACGTTCATCTTCTTCATTAAAAGTTTTAAGAATAAATCTGTAAAGGTTTTTCGGTAAAATATGATAATAAGGTAATTTCGAAAGCAGCTTGTTTTTACAAATCTGCTGATGTCCGCCAAATGGATTTTGCCAGGGTGGAAATGCAAGAAAAAATTTTCCCTCAGGCTTTAAAAAATCCTTTACAAAACCCATGAATTTTTCCTGATTCGGAATGTGTTCAATGACATCTCGCATAATGATGAGATCGTATTTTTTTTCCGGATTAACATTGTAAATGTCTGCACAAATTAAGGTGAGGTTTTTTTTGTATTTGTGATTTTTGTAAAATTCACGTGCCAAATCAATTCTGCTGCACGATATATCAATTCCTGTAGCTTTGCAGCCCATATCAAGAAAAGGTTTCAGGTTGCCAGCTTCGGCGCAGCCAATTTCAAGTACTTCTGTACCGGGATTAAAATCCATGAGGCCGGCAACATATGGAACAACAAACTTTTTTGTTGTCAGTCCCTGTTCTACAAAGTACTGTTGTTTATTTTGATGACGTTCCTGCATTTTACCAGCCAAATTGGATGTTGAACAAATTCGGGTGCATAAAGTTTACCACCTGGATTTTTGAAGTTTCAATTTCAGTAAATATTGAAAGTCAATTTAACTACCAGCTTTCTGTTAAATATTTGCAACA
This sequence comes from uncultured Prolixibacteraceae bacterium, assembly GCA_963816685.1. Classification (GTDB taxonomy): domain Bacteria; phylum Bacteroidota; class Bacteroidia; order Bacteroidales; family Prolixibacteraceae; genus CAVYUC01. The sequence continues at coordinate 36,045 of CAWFMB010000014.1, forward strand.
CGGCGCAAACTTGCGATATCCAGAAATTTTATTTTTCTTCCCTGCAACTCAATTAACTTATCCTGCTTGAATTCTGAAAGCAAACGGATTACAGATTCGGTTGCAGTACCCACCATATTGGCAAGTTCTTCACGTGTCAGCGAAATTTGTAATGTATTCTGGTTGTCAAGGTCAAAGTTTTCCTTCAGAAGCAATAAAACTTCTGCCAATCGTTCACGAACTGATTTTTGGGCAATATCAGTAATGTAATCATTGGCTTCGCGAAGTTCGCGGCAAACAATCTGCAGCATGTGATGCGAAAACTGCCAGTTGCTTTGAATCAGAAAAAGTAAAGTATGATATGGAACATGGCACAAAACAGCTTCATCAATTACCTTTGCGGTTGTGCAGGCAAGTTCCTGGCTCAGCAACGAACGATAGGCAATAATTTCTCCACGTTTGGCAAAACGAATAATCTGTTCTTTACCGTCGATTCCGGTTTTGAAGATTTTAACAATACCCTTGGTTACGCAAAAAAATCCGGTCAGCCTGCTTCCTTCACGGTAAATAATTGTTCCTTTTTTATAAAGCGAGCAGGTTTTTTCATAATTCAACCGAGTGAATTCTTCATCGTTTAATTTTTTAAACAGCTGAAAACCAACTAAATCTGTTTCTTCCTCAGTAGGTCTTTTAATAACACTTCTCATTTCCAATAGTAGAATATTTTATGTTTAAAATGAATCTGTAAAAACGTTTAAAGATACAATTTCATTGATTACCTGAAAAACTATTTATGCCGATAATTGGAAGTTGTATATTTGTTGTTTAAAATCATAGAAATTTAATGAAGTAAATGCCAAAAAACAAATTAGATGATGAAACATGTTGTTGATATGTCGTGGTTTGACAAACTTGCATTTGAAGGAGAAATTGGTGGTCATAAATTAGTTGTGGATGCAAATATTGAATCGGGCGGCAGTAATTTGGGGCCTGCACCAAAAAGATTAATGTTGTCGGCGCTTGCAGGTTGTACAGGAATTGACGTGATAATGATTCTGAAGAAAATGAAGGTGGAACCCGAAGCATTTAATGTAATTGTTGAAGCCGATGTTACCGGCGAACATCCCATGCATTATTCAAAAATGAAGGTAATTTACCAGTTTAAAGGGAAAGATCTCCCGATGGACAAACTCCAAAAAGCAGTTCATCTTTCTGAAACCAAATACTGCGGGGTAACTGCAGTGTATAAAAAGGCAATGGATATGGAAACTGAAATAAGGGTGGTTGAGGATTAACATTAATTTATACTGTAACAGGAATAATTGGTTCACATTCCTGTTATTTTATAGTAATTTTTAATAAACAGGTTTAAACTGTCGCGTTTATCGAAAATTGGTTGATAGCTGTTAACCCCAACATTTCGTTTATTGGCATTAAGGCCTGGGATTGTTGCTTCTTCAGCCATAATTTAGCCGGATAATCTTGTTTCGGCAGTACATTGTCGCTGCTGTAATATCCATGAATAAATCAGTGACGGATCGTAAATCGCAAATTCAAGGCAATTTTTCTGTTCGGGAGGTTCACGTTTGTCTGTTTTTTTTCGATGGGACAGAACTTTTTGAGCGGCAGATAAAAACAAAGTTTGGCCAATCTGATCGATACACTGCATTCATTATACAGGTTAACCAGCTATACCAGTGAAATGCATGAACAAATCAAGTAGTTAGTTGTATTTTGATATCAGTAAAACAATTTAGAAATGGAAAAAGTAATTCATAAATCATCCGACAGGGGTTTTGCTGATCATGGCTGGCTAAAAGCCCGCCATTCATTCAGTTTTGCCAATTATCACAACAATGAAAAAATGCATTTCGGCTTATTGCGGGTATTTAATGATGACATTGTTGCTCCTTCCCACGGATTCGATCTTCATCCGCATAAGGATATGGAAATCATTACAATTCCACTTGCCGGTTCGTTAAAACACAGTGATAATATGGGAAATGAAGGTGTAATTACAGCTGGCGAAGTGCAGGTGATGTCAGCTGGAACCGGCGTATTGCATTCTGAATTCAACGCTTCGCAAGAGGAAGATTTGAACCTTTTTCAGATTTGGATTTTTACGGATAAAAAAGGCCATAAGCCACGTTATGACCAAAAAAGATTTTCGGCAGATAACAGGAAGAACAAATGGCAACTTGTCGTTTCTCCTGATAGCAGGAATGAATCGCTCCAAATTAATCAAAATGCATTTATCTCGTTGCTGGAGACAGATGAATTGCATAACATTGAATACAGTTTGAATGCTGATGATAACGGTGTATATTTTATGGTGGTTAAAGGTTTTGCTGAAATTGCCGGAATCGGTCTTGAAAGAAGAGATGCAATAGGTATATACGACTTTAAGGAACCGCTTGAAGTTTCTGTTAATGCAAATTCAAAATTAGTAGCTGTTGAAGTTCCGATGCATTAAATCTGTGGTGCCTCACATTTTAATCCTCTTAAAAAACAACCATTTTTTATATCGGTAATGAGAGTTATCAAATAAATTATAAATTAGCACTTCGTTCAATACGATGTGACAGTTTTTTTATTTGCATAAATCTAAACCATGTTATAATGAGGTTCAACTACTTAATTATCCTGATTTTTATTGTTTTTATTATCAGTTCCTGTTCGCAAAAGAACAATAAACCTGCAAGGGAAATTTCTTTCAACAATAACTGGAAATTCATACGGGCTGATGTGAAAAATGCAGAGGCGGCAGATTTTGATGATACAGCCTGGCGTACGCTGGATGTACCGCATGATTACAGTATCGAAGATCTTCCGGCAAAGGATGGAGTAAAACAGATTGGGCCGTTTACGGAAGAAAGTGCCGGAGGTGGCTCAACCGGTCATGTTGCAGGCGGAACTGCATGGTACCGGAAACATTTCACTTTAAATAAAGAGGATGAGAAAAAAAGAACTAAAATCCTTTTCGATGGTGTTTATATGAATGCAGATTTTTGGCTGAACGGAAAACATCTTGGAAACCATCCTTATGGATATACGGCTTTTGCATATGATTTAACTGATTATTTAAATCCGGCTGGTGAAGAAAACGTGTTGGCGGTTCAGGTAAAAAACGAGGGCAAAAATTCACGCTGGTACAGTGGCTCCGGTATTTACCGAAATGTAAAACTTATAAAAACAGATCCTGTTCACGTTGATTTATGGGGAGTTTTTGTAAACACTCCTTCTGTTACCAACGAAAAAGCCACTATAGCAGTTGATGTTAAACTTGTAAATGAGACAGATCAGGAAAGGGATTTTACGTTGAAAATGCAGTTTTTGAATCCCGGGGGAGAAGAAGTAACTCATTTTAGTGATGATAAGGAATTATCCGCAGCAAGTGATAAAACTTTTAAGCAAACATTTGAAATTCAGGAATATCAGTTATGGTCTGTTGAAAATCCACAGCTTTATGATCTTGTTGTTCAACTTTGGGATGGAAATAAGTTAATGGATGAAGTAATCCAAAAGTTTGGAATTCGTACTTTGGATTTTTCGGCTGAAAAAGGATTCCTGTTAAACGGCAAAAATATATTGCTGAAAGGAGGATGCCTTCATCATGATAATGGTATACTAGGTTCCGCAGCTTTTGAAACAGCCGAATACCGAAGGGTGCAAAAAATGAAGGAATACGGATTTAATGCAATCCGCACTTCACATAATCCGCCTTCAGAAGCATTTCTGGATGCCTGCGACGAACTTGGCATGCTTGTGATGGATGAATCATTCGATCAGTGGCAAAAGCCTAAAAATCCGCAGGATTATAACCTTTATTTTGATGATTGGTGGGAAAAAGATATGGAATCAATGGTGCTGCGCGATCGTAATCATCCTTCAGTGATCATCTGGAGCATTGGTAATGAAATAAAAGAGCGTGCCGATTCTTTAGGACTGGAAATTGCAGGTAAACTGAAGTCGAAAATCAAAGCCATGGATTCTACCCGTCCGGTAACGCAGGCAGTTTGCAGTTTTTGGGATAATCCGGGATTAACCTGGGAGAATACAGCACCGGTTTTTGCCTTACTTGATGTTCATGGATACAATTACCAGTGGAAACAATACGAACCCGACCATGATAAATTTCCCGCCAGAATAATGATTGGAACTGAATCGATTGCCAAAGAAGCATACGAAAACTGGCAAATGGTGAAGGAACATCCCTATATCATTGGCGATTTTGTTTGGACTGGCATGGATTATTTGGGAGAATCCGGAATTGGAAGTACTCACCTTGATAACGAAGATGTTAGTTTTTTGCCACCGTGGCCCTGGTTTAACGGGTATTGCGGCGATGTAAGCATTTTAGGATATAAAAAACCGCAACTTTATTACCGCGATGTGATTTGGGGAAACAGCGAACTTGAAATGCTTGTACATGCCCCTATTCCGGAAGGACGAAAAGAAGTGGTAAGTTTCTGGGGCTGGCCCAATGAATGGAAAAGCTGGAACTGGGAAGGCAGTGAAGGCAAACCACTGCAGGTTTCAGTTTATTCAAACTGTGATCAGGTACGTCTCGAATTGAACGGAAAAACAGCAGGTACAAAAGATGTTTCACCTCAAACAAAACTGACAGCTGCTTTCGATGTGCCTTATCAACCGGGAGAGTTAACTGCGATTGGTTTAAAGAACGGTAAAGAAGTTGCACGTCAGACATTAAAAACAGCAGGAAAACCGTCACAATTAAAAGTAACTGCAGAGCGGGATACGATTGCGGCGAATGGCAATGGTTTGGCCTGGTTTAATCTTGAAGTTTTGGATGAAAATGGATTGCCGGTTCCAAATGCAGAAATTCCAATTGAGTTTGTAATTGAAGGGAATTGCAAATTGCAGGCGGTTGGAAATGGAAATCCTACCGATATGAAAAGCTTTCAGCAACCTTCTGTAAAAACTTTCAGGGGCAAATGCCAGTTGATTGTGCGATCGGGTGAAGGAGGTGGCGAAATTTCAGTTTTGGCAAAATCAGATGGACTTAAAAGTGGAAGCAGTAAAATAACATCGATTGTATTATAAAACAATTCACATTACACCTTTAAATTATTTCCGTCTGTTTTTCTTATCCGAATACGGCCATACTTTGTAAATTTTTCTGCCAAGAAACTGGCCGATAAAAAAGCTGCCCAGAAGGAAAGGTGCCAATCCCCATGTAAGGTGCAAATCATGAAATTTGCGGATGAGGAAAATTAGCGGGACCGGGGCATGAATGGACACAAACCACCAAAATGAAAACTTTCTGAAACCGCCACGCAGATAACCGAATGGCAGGTTAACAATGATTGTTGCAATGCAGGTGTAAGCCACACGCCATTCGAAGCTGAGCATATTGTGAGCATTTGCGAGAGCGACAGAAAGGATCGTCATTATGAAGGATTTATCGAATGGTGAATGATATCCGAAAGTGTTTCCACCCAGTCGCTATTTGCATTGAGACTCTCAACCAGTTGCAGGTTATTCCCGCCGTTTCCGATGAATATTTTTCTGTAATCTTCACTGATTTCGGTGATTGTTTCAAGACAATCGGTAACAAACGAAGGCGCCAGCACAAGAATGTTCTTTTTCCCTTCTGCGAGTTTTTCAAGCAGCACATCATCGGTAAAGGGTGATAACCAGTTTTTTGAAAGCCTTGACTGAAATCCAATGGTGTAATTCGTTTTTTGCAGCCCGAGTTCTTTTGCAATCAGCCGTGAAGTTGCAAAACAGGTGGCGCGGTAACAGTGAGTGCCATATTCAGGGAGTGATTCTCTGCAGTTGCAGGATTCTACTTTTATTCCCGGATGGCATTTTTCCACCTGCCGGTCAGGCAATCCATGGTACGAAAAAACAACATGATCAAATTTGTTTAAATCATACTTTTTAGCCTGTTCAGCAAAAGCCCTGATAAATTTTGGGTGATTGTAAAACTGCTCCGGTTTAATAATTTTTGCATCAATATTTTGCTTTTTAATTTCCAGTTCAGCCGCAACAATGGCAGTTTCAGTGGTGGACATTGCATGCTGGGGAAACAATGGAAAAAGAACAATTTGCTTGTATCCGCCTTTTTGAATTTCATGAATTGCCTGCTGAATGGATGGATTTCCGTAACGCATTCCCAAAAATACTCCAAATTTGCTGCCCAAATGTTCCTGTAATTTTACTTTTAACTTTTCGGAATAATAAATCAATGGCGAGCCATTTTCTGTCCAAAGCCTTTTGTATAAACCGGTTGATTTTTTTACACGGAATGGAATTATTATCACATTCACAAGGAATTTTCTTAAAAGAAAAGGAAGATCAATCACCCGTTTATCATTAAGAAACTGTGTGAGGTATTTTCGCACCGGGCCAACTTCGGGTTTGTCGGGGCTGCCGACATTCATCAGCAAAACGGCGGTTTTTTGGCTCATTTAACTTTTGTATTTAATGTTTCAGGATGAATCCAGTCAATGTTTTTTTTCAAATGGTGCAATGTATTTTCTTCAAAACCACCTGCAACCGGCTCATATTCGTATTCCCATGAAGCATTGGGAGGGAGGCTCACCAGAATTGATTCAGTATTTCCGTCCGATTCAAGACCGAATTTGGTGCCACGGTCGTGAATCAGGTTAAATTCAACATACCTTCCCCGGCGCAGGTTTTGCCACTTTTTTTCCCGTTCTGAATATATTGCAGTTCCATTTTTTTTCATAAACCATGTATATATTTCGGGATATGCTTTTGAAAGGGCAACGGTAAATTTAAACAGTAATTCAAAACCGTTTTGTTCATTTGGTATTAGCCTGTCGAAAAAAATACCACCAACTCCACGGGTTTCATTTCGGTGTGACAGAAAATAATAATTGTCAGCCCAGTTTTTAAATTCGGGATAAAACGAGGGATTGAACTTATCACAAACATCTTTTAAATGCTGGTGAAACCATAAAGCTTCTTCCGGAACAACAATGTGAGGAGTTAAATCAATTCCGCCGCCAAACCATGAAATTCCATTATCCAGGGCAAAATAGCGAACATTCATGTGGATAATTGGCATCCATGGATTTGAAGGATGTAAAATGGACGAAATTCCTGTGGCGGCATAATTTTCTGCTTTTGCGCCAAGTATCTTTTCCATTTTATCAGTGTATTTTCCTTTTACAAAAGAAAAATTAACCGCCCCTTTTTCAATGATAGCCCCTTTTTCAAGTACACGAGTCATTCCTCCTCCAACTGGTTTTTTCCACTCTTTTTTTTCAAACTCTCCTTTATTATCCACCAATTCAAGAATTTCGCAGATTTCCTGTTGAAGGTCAGCATAGCGTTCAGCAATTTGTTCAATTCTCTTCATTGCTGTTTTTATTTCGGAGTTTTAAAAAAGATAAGGTTTTCTTTTGAAAGGCAAAGAAAAAGCGATACTGACCCACAAGTGAACCAATTATCAGAAGCAAAATCTGGTAAACCGGAATAAGGATTAAAATATACAGCGGAACTTTAATAAATAATGAGGTTTCAGGCTGGATACCGATTAAATTGAAAATAAATGTACGAACAATCAATGCCGCGCTTCCGGTTACTGAAAACACGATTAAGATTACAACAAGTTGAAGGTTGGATTTAATTTTCCATTTTGCTTTGAACTTCCCAAACATTCCTAATTAAAGTTTTCCAATTGTTAAACCAACTCACGGGAGATGGTGTGCGCCTGTTTAATGCGATCCGCCATTCCGATGCCGTCGCGGATATTTCCTGCCAGAATCAATCCCGGGAATTCTTTTTCAAGATCGTTAATTGCATTCAGCTTTTCTTCCGATTCTTTACCATATTGCGGAATTGCATGCTGGTAGCGCGAGATTTTTAACAAATCGGGCTCAAAACTGTTCAATCCCATCATTTCAGTTACCTCTTTTTTTACAATTTCAATGATTTTCTGATCATCCAAATCCACCATTTCCGGTTTCCTGATTCCACCGAGGAATACAGAAAGTTGTGCCCCATTTTCGGGAGCTTTGTTTTTCAGGAATGATGAAAGGAATAAAACTCCAAGTAAACTGCGGTTCTCCTTAAACGGAACAAGACCACCGAAAGCATTCAGCGGGATTCCTTTCCACTCTTTAAAACCGAGTGAAACCTGCACTACTTTTGCATATTCGAGCCGGTTGATGCTGTTTAATTTTTTGGTATCGGCGAATGGAAAAAGAGCTGGCAACTGGTAAGCGCCCGCAGTTGAAATTACATGAGTAAAAGTGGTTTCTGAAAAATTGGATTTAAACTGATGATCGCTCACTTTCCGGAATGAAAGTGAATTGCAATTCAATATGATATTTTCCTTGCCAATATTTTTTACAAGTGCCCTGATGAGGTTTTCAAGGCCACCTTTTACTGAAAAAATTTCACGGGTGGCTTTTTTCTCCCAATCTGATTTTTGTACTCTGGCCTTTTTAATGGTTCCTCCAATAAAACTACCGTAATCCTGTTCGAGACGGTACAATTTTGGGAGTGCGTATTTTGGGACAAGTTTTGCCGGATCGCCGGAATAAATACCCAGAATGAAAGGATCAACAGCGTACTCCAGGAAACTTTTTCCCATGCGGCGAAGTACAAGTTCGGCAAGTGTTTCGTTTGGATTTTGGCCTTTTTTACGAAATGGTTCACCCAGCAACCGCAACTTATCTGCAAAAGAAAACAAGGGTGTTGCAATGCCGCCAATTAAGCCTGAAGGCAGTGGTTCCCATTTGCCATTTTTCCAAATCCAGCGGGCTTTGGCGCTTTCGTCGGCAACTTCAATTTCGCAGTCATCTTTTAGGTTTTCAAGCAAATCAACAGTTTCAGGATGTGAAAGTACGCCGGTATTCGGACCCGATTCAAAAGTAAAACCCTTTTCATGAGAGGTTTTTATTACACCGCCAACCCGATTCGACTGTTCAAATACAAGAACATCTTTTCCTGCTTTTTTTAAGTAAAATGCAGTGGTTAGTCCGGTTAATCCGCCACCGATTACCGCAATCCTGGATTTATGATTTGCATTCATTTTTACAACGATTTTGAAAATTTTTTAGTTGTTGTTTTTAAATTTGGATCGAAACTTCCGGCAATGTTTCGCACAAAAAACTTGCCCAAATCCAAAACTGCAACTTCGTTTGTATTTAATTTTATCAATCCGTCGGAAACAAACTCTGTTAAATCCTCTTCGTTGAAAGAAACTGTGCTTTTTATTTCATCGGCAGAAACATTGAATTTTTCAGCAGCTTCGGTCCATGAAACAAAATAGTTGCACATGATTTCGTTAATGACATGCTTGATTATTTTTTCGTTTTTGTTTAAAGCATACCCTTTTTCAACGGTAAAATTGCCTGCATTTATTTTATCGATGTATGTATTTGTATGTTTGGCATTTTGAGCATAGGCGCTTTCCAGCTGACTGATTCCGGTGGAGCCGAATGCATAAACCTGCCCGGTAGTTTCGCGGGTACAGTATCCCTGGAAATTTCGGTGCAGTTTCCGGTTTTCAAGTGCAATGCTCAGTTCATCATTGCTTTTTGCAAAATGGTCGAGACCAATGGGTTTGTACCCGTTTTCAGTTAATATTCTGAATCCTGCCTCAAACATGGCAAGTTTCTCATTGGCCTCGGGCAATCCTTTTTTTTCAAGTATTTTCTGTGCTTTTTTCACCCACGGAACGTGAGCATATGAAAAAGTAACCAGCCTGTCGGGTGAAATTTCTGCTGCACGGGTGATAGTTTCAGTAAATGATTCAACGTTCTGGTAAGGCAGCCCATAAATGAAGTCAAGGTTGACACTCGTGTTTTTATGATTGCGAATCATTGCAACCAGTTCTTCCACAGGTATTACAGAAGCATCGCGGTTGACGTTTTTGAGTACTTTTTCATTAAAATCCTGGATGCCGAGGCTGAAGCGGTTAAAACCGCTGTTCACAAGAATGTCAATGTAATTTTTATCCAGAAGTGCCGGGTGGCATTCCATAGCAATTTCGGGACGGGGAATGAATGTAAAATTTTTATGAATAACGTCCATAATTTCTTTCACCATTTCACCCGGAAGCGAGTTGGGAGTGCCGCCACCCCAATGTACCTGCGAAACTTTGCGATCCGGATGGATGTATTTCTTTACCATCAGGATTTCTTTTTTCACTGCTTCCACATATTCCCGCATTTTTTCGGTGCTGCGGGTTAGGTGCGTGTTGCAACCACAGTAGTGACATAATTTAGGGCAAAACGGAATGTGAATGTAAATTGAAATGTTTTCAGGCCACTCAGTATTTGAAACTTCCAGCGACTGAATGTATTTTTCGTTGTCAAAATCCTGAGTAAAAAAGTTGGCCGGCGGGTAACTGGTGTATCTTGGCACCGGGACATTGTATTTTTCTATTAACTTGTAATCTATCATCCTGTTTCTGACTTTAAGTGAATTAAATGTTTCGTTTCCAGTCGGTGGTTTTTACCCAGTCGGCAAGGAACTTTGCATTTTCATAAGGTAATCCGGGAATAAATCCATGGCCGAGATTAAATATCCAATTCTGGTTTTTACTTCCAAAATCGATATAAGGTTCAAGAACATTTTCAATTTCTTTCCGGCTGGCATATAACAAACGCGGGTCAATATTTCCCTGCAATCCTACTTCCTGATGCACCAGTTCGCGCGCTGTAATCAGAGAAGTTTGCCAGTCGATGCTCAGAAAATCACAATGTTCCGGAGTGATATTTTTGATTCCGGTTGCGAGTCCCTTCGGGAAAAATATGAACGGAACCCCTTTTGCACGAACAGCTGCAGCGATTTTCTTTACCGAAGGCATAAATAATTCATCATACAAATCAAAGGGAATTAAACCTGCATGCGTATCAAAAAGCTGGAAAACTTCCACTCCATGATTAATTTGTTCCTGCGCATAAATAACAGATAGATCCGTAAGCTCCTCAATCAGTTTCTTTGTGGTTTCTTTATTCTGATAAATAAATTTTACTGCATCCGGGAAATCACCTTTTCTTCCCAATCCCTGCAACATAAACAACAACACAGTGAGTGGAGCGCCACAAAAACCGATAAGTGGAATATTATCAGGCCGGGTTTTAATGATTTCGTCCACAACATCATAAATATAGTTCAACTTCGACGGATCAGGATTTAAACCTTCCAGCGGATTATTCCGTTGTGCCAGTGGTTTTTCGAAAACCGGACCAGCATCTGTGAAGTCAAGGCCCATGCCCAATGCGTAAGGAATCACCAGGATATCGCTGAACAGAATTGCAGCATCCACACCCAGGTCGTAAACGGGCATTAATGTAACTTCTGCCGCTACTTCCGGGTTTTGCATCATCTGCCAGAAAGTAAAATTCTCTTTTAGTTTCAGGTAATTCGGTAAAACACGACCAGCCTGACGCATAAACCAAAACGGCGGGCGTGAAGTTGCTTTACCTTTGAGTGTCTGTAATAATATCGGTTCTGTCATATTCCTGATTACATTAGCCTTTGATTTGTTTTAATGCACTGTAGCTTGCTTCCACAGTTTTTTGGATATCATCTTTGGTGTGTGCGGCCGAAACAAATCCAGCTTCGTATTGAGACGGTGCAAGATAAATGCCGCTATCGAGCGAAATTTTAAAATAACGTGCAAACAGATTGGTGTCACATTTATTCACATCGGCAAGTGATTTTACACTTTCTTCTTTGGTGAAAAACAAGGTAAGCATTGAACCTGCGCGATTGATAATACCTTTAAAATTCAACTCTTTCAGGTTATTCTGAAGACCTTCTTCCAGTAAAGCAGATGTTTTCTCAAGTTCTTCATATAAGTTTTCTGTTTCATCGAGCAGACGCAGTGTGGTTAATCCGGCAGCCATTGCCAGCGGATTTCCCGATAAGGTACCCGCCTGGTAAACGGGGCCTTTGGGTGCCAGCATGTCCATGATTTCCTGTTTGCCTCCGTAAGCGCCAACTGGCAGTCCTCCACCAATAATTTTTCCAAACGTGGTTAAATCGGGCGTTATACCAAGAATTTTCTGTGCACCACCTTTGGCAACACGGAAACCTGTCATTACTTCATCGAAAATCAGCACGGTTTTGTTTTCATCGCACAGTTTTCGAACTCCTTCAATAAATTCTTTTTCAGGAATAATTACGCCCATATTTCCTGTAACCGGTTCAAGAATTACAGCGGCTATCTTTTCTTTGTATTGTTCGAACAAGCGCTCTACAGAGGCAAGATCATTGTATTTTGCAGTGAGAGTGTCGCGGGCGGTTCCTTTTGTTACTCCCGGTGTGTTTGGAATGCCAAAAGTAAGGGCACCTGAGCCGGCTTCAATTAAAAAGCTGTCGTTATGACCATGGTAACATCCTTCGAATTTAATTACAAGGTCACGACTGGTGTAACCACGTGCCAGCCGCAAAGCACTCATTGTGGCCTCAGTTCCCGAGTTTACCATACGGATTCTGTCGATAGAAGGAACCATTTTTTTTATGAGTCTGGCAACTTCAGTTTCCAGCAGGGTAGGGGCACCAAAACTAGCTCCCAGGGCAGCTGTTTCCTGAATTGCCTCCACCACTTTCGGGTGTGCATGGCCTAAAATCATCGGACCCCATGAGCCCACATAATCGATGTATTCATTTCCGTCAATATCTTTAACTTTCGAACCTTTGGCACTGGCAATAAACGGAGGATCTCCTCCTACACTTTTAAATGAACGTACCGGTGAATTTACTCCACCGGGAATATGTTTTTGTGCTTCGGCAAATGCTTCTATACTTTTTTGGTAACTCATTTTAGTCGTCTTTTTTGTTAATTTAATAAACCGGATTAATCCAATTCAGGGTTGTCATTTCTACCTATGGGGAAAATAAATGACAAGGATTTATCATCTTCGTTCCTCAGATTCCAAAATGACAGCATTGAATTATCATGTTTTATAATTCTTCAACAATATCCTGAGTATGGTACGAAATAATCAAATCGGCCCCGGCACGTTTTAGTCCGGTCAGTATTTCGTTCACAATTCGTTTTTCATCAATCCAGCCTTTTGCAGCGGCTGCTTTAACCATCGAAAATTCGCCACTTACGTTGTATGCTGCTACCGGCATATTGAAGGTACTTTTTACCCGGTGAATAATGTCCATGTAATTCAGGGCAGGTTTTACCATCACAATGTCGGCACCTTCCTGTATATCAAGTGCTACCTCGCGTAACGCTTCATCGCCATTGGCCGGATCCATCTGGTAGGTTTTGCGGTCGCCAAATTGCGGAGCGCTTTCGGCAGCTTCACGGAAAGGTCCGTAGAAAGCCGATGCGTATTTTGCTGAATATGCCATTATTGGCAGATTCCTGAACCCTTTTTCATCCAAAGCGCTGCGAATGGCTCCTACCCGGCCATCCATCATATCACTAGGTGCAACCATATCAATTCCGGATTCTGCCAGTGAAACAGACTGTCTTGCGAGCGTTTCCAATGTTAAATCATTATCCACGTCGCTACCAACAAGAGTCCCGCAATGTCCATGAGTTGTATATTCACAATTGCAGATATCAGCGATGAGGTAAAGTTCGGGTACTTCTTTTTTTAATGCACGAACTGCCTGCTGCACTATTCCGTTGTGCTGGCAAGCTATTTCTCCTGTTTCATCTTTTGTTTCGGGAATCCCAAAAAGAAGCACCGATTGCACCCCTTTGTCAAATAATTCTTTACTCCGTTTAACAAGCAAATCCACCGAAAACTGCGAATTACCAGGCATGGATGAAATTTTGTTTTCAACACCTTTTCCCGGACAAACAAACAATGGCATTATTAAGTCGTTGCGGGTAAGAATAGTTTCGCGCACCATGTTTCGGATTGCCGGGGATTGACGCAAACGACGAAGTCGTGTTACTGGAAATTGCATAATTCTATTTTTTTATTTCTGTTCGTAATAGTTGATGATTGACTGAACCAGCCCTTGTGCTGATGCCTCATTTGCAACAGCAACAGGCTCAATTCCGCTCTCTTTTGCACATTTCGCAGTTGTTTTTCCAATGCATGCAATGCGCAGATTATCTTTTTGTATGTTCAACGTAAGTTTTAAAAAGTTATCGATTCCTGAAGGACTGGTGAAAATAATCATTTCGTACTGGTTGTTACCTATTTTTTCAAGAACATGCTCCTCTGGTTTTTCTGGAGAGGTTGTTTCATAAACATTCACGCGACAGCAATTTGCATAATTTTTCAACTTTTCCTGTATGGTGTTACTTGCAAGGTTTCCAAGGGCAAGCAATATCTTTGGTGTCGTTTTTTCAGCTTTTATTTTCTGGCTAAAAGCTTCAGCAAACTCTTCTCCTGTATTTCCCTTGTTTATAAAAGCAGCTGAATATCCGTATCTGTTTAATATCTTCTCTGTTTTTTTTCCTATCACACCAAACTGTAGTGATTCCGGAACCTTTTGATTATTCAGTTTACTGAAAAAGTTTTGAACTCCATTGGGACTCGTAAAAACAATCCATTGAAAATCTTCAAGGTTGTTTAGCCACTTTTCTTCTTCTGCAGACAATTCAGCAGGTTGTATTTTAAGGAGTGGCATTTCAATCAGACCAGCGCCTTCATTCGCCAATAAACGGGCAAGTTCATCCGACTGCCCCTGTGGCCGGGTGGATATAAACAGCTTATTTTTCAGCAGCTGGTTCATTGATTTCGAATTTCATCCAGAATTTTTGCAGCCCCTCTTTCAATTAATTTTTTTGAAAGTCGTTCGCCAATTATTCTTCCTTCGCTAACGAAACCTGATTCTTTTTCAAGCAGGTATATCTTTCCGTCGAGGGAGGCAACAAATCCGGTTATATGGATTTTATCTTCTTCAATTTTGGAATAGCAACCAACCGGGACCTGGCATCCGCCTTCAATACTGCGCAGGAATCCACGTTCCACTTCAATTGCATTCCATGTTTCTTTATGGTTTATTTCTTTCAGGAATTCATCTGTTTCAATGTCGTCAATTCGAGATTCGATAGCGATGACACCCTGGCTTGTGGCAGGGATGAAGGCTTCAGGTTCAAGAATTTCAGTAATGTACTTATCCAGTCCAAGCCGCTGAAGACCGGCTGCTGCCATAATCATTGCATCGCAATAACCTTCTTCCATTTTTCGCAGCCTTGTATTCACATTACCCCGGATATCAACAATTTTAAAATCTTTGTTTATACGCATTAATCCGGCAATCCGGCGCAGGCTCGATGTTGCAATTGTATCTTCCTGTGTGAGCTCATGCAGTTTTCTTCCGTCTCTGCTTACAAGTGCATCCCTGAATTCGGCGCGTTTCAGTACTGACCCCAGTTTTAATCCTTCTGGTAATGTGGTGGGTAAATCTTTCAGGCTATGTACTGCAATGTCAACTTCTCCGGCTAACAGAGCTGTTTCAATTTCTTTGGTAAACAATCCCTTGTCGCCAATTTTTGACAGCGCAACATCCAGAATTTTATCACCCAAAGTTTTAATGATATTAATTTCAACAGTTAACTCCGGAAACTTTTCTGATAATAATTTTTTTGTAAGTTCAGCCTGATACAATGCAAGCTGGCTGCCTCGTGTACCAATGCGGATTAAGTTTTTTCCCATTTTGTAATTGCAGTTTATTCTTCGCTGATGTTGAAGAGATCGTTGACGATATTTAAAGCCTCGGTGTTTTTTCCGTTCGCAGTCAAATCCTTCAGGTTTTTAATAAACAGCCTTGTATATTTCTGCGTCAGGTGTTTCGAAAATTCTTTAATTGCAAGTTGCATTTCTTCCGAATCCACTTTATTATAACCTGAAAGTTCTTCTTTTGTAACTTTCAGCATATTGTAGGTAATTGTTTTTATTGCAGGACGCAGCGACCGGCTGGAGAGCCATTCATCAAAATCGGCAATCATTTCGTCAATGATTTTGTTGGCCGAATGAATACACTCTTTTCTTTTGGCCATATTTGAATTCACAATCTCGTCTAAATCATCGATTGTAAACAGTTGCAGCGCTTCAAGTTCTTCAATGTTTTTATCAATATTGCGTGGTACCGAAATATCAATAAAAACCTGCTTTCCATTGTTTCTTTTTTGTAAGGATTCCTCAGCCATTTCCCGGGTTACCAAGGGCACTTGAGAACCGGTGGCAACAATAATGATATCGTACAGGTACAAGTGCGAAGGCATGTGTTCAAACGGTAACGGAATACAACCGTGTCGTGCAGCAAGCTTTTTAGCCTTATCTTCGGTGCGGTTTGTAACAGCTACCCTGTGAACTCCGTTTTTGTTCAGATTTTGCAAAACCAGGCTTCCTGTGTCGCCGGCTCCGATTAGTAAAACCCGTTTATCCGAAAGGTCGTTGAAAAGCATCAAACACTTTTGTACTGCCGCGCTGCTCACCGATGTGGTTCCCATTTTAATTTTGGTTTCACTGCGGACCCGTTTGCTGGCTTCAAACGATTTCTGGAATAGCCGCATTAAAATCGCGTCGGTCAATGCTTCTTCGGTACAGTAAACATAAGCTTCCTTTATTTGCCCGATAATTTGATCTTCTCCGATTATCATCGAATCGATACCGGAGGCAACTTCGAACAAATGCCTTACTGCATCGGAATGGGAGTAACTGTAAAATGTATGCCAGTATTTGGTTTCAACTCCCTTAAATTGTTTTAAAACTTTGTATACAAGTTTGGCAGCCAAATGAAATTCATACTTGCTTTGCGAAAAATAAATTTCAGTCCGGTTACATGTTGAAAGCACAACAATATCGGAAATGCCGGTTTCCTTCTGTAACAGTTCAGCAAATGGCAGAATTTCATCTTTGGAAACAGCGAACTGTTCCCGTATTTCAATCGGTGATGTTTTGTGGCTAATGCCTATAAGGCCTATCATAACAAGATTTTCGAATTGATTAAATTTCTAAAATTCAATGTAAAACTGCAGGATTCAACTTTTATTATTGTTCCTGACGGTGAATAAGCAACTTAACCAAAAATAGGAGGAGGCCGGTTGGAAAAAGGAGAATATGATTCCATCTGATGAAAATGTACAGATGGATTTACCGGGGGCGTTATTTTTCGTTTAAATATGAAAAATTCAAATTGAGCAGGATGACATAAATTAATGTTGCCATGATTATGATGACTCTGCTGATCGTCTGCATTGAATGTTTGTTCAACCTGAAGTTCGGTATAAAAAGCATTTTTTTCATTCCGGAGTTCGCCTGCAGAAGCTTTTCCTATGCCAAACAGCAAAAAATACGCATAAAAAGCCAGGAAGGCCAGGTAAGGGATATGCGTTGTAAATATGCCGAATGAAAACATAAAGCTCTGAATCTGTAATTTTAATAAGTTGCAAAAGTAAAAAAAAAAGAATTACGAGTTTACTTTTAAACAATTTATCCACAAAATCGAAAAACAACAATAGAATTATTGATTTATGTCAATATTTGATTTGGCTGTTCCGGTAGTTTCAAAATCAGTCCGGTTGTGCACAAATAAAGTTATTTTTACAGCAGCTTTTAAACAAATTAAAATGAATAAATGGTTCGTATTTTTCCGTTTCTCACTTATTTTTATTCTTATGAATGCCTGTAACCAAAAAAAGCAAGTCGATTTGATAATTACAAATGCTACGGTTTATACTGTGGATGAAAACTTTTCGAAAGTGGAAAGCTTTGCCGTGAAGGATGGAAAAATAGCAGCTGGCGGCACAACCAGTGAAATCCTTACTCAGTTTTCTTCAAAAAATATTATTCATGCCGAAGGAAAATTTATTTACCCCGGATTTAACGACGGGCACTGCCACTTTTATGGTTATGCAGCCAACCTGATGCAATATGCTGATTTACGCGAAACAAAAAGTCCGGAAGAAATTTATGAACGGCTAAAACTTCATCACGAAAAATTTAAGGGCGACTGGATTTTAGGACGGAGCTGGGATCAGAATGACTGGGAAAACACATCGTTTCCGGATAAAGAACAACTTGATAAACTGTTCCCCGACATCCCGGTGTACCTGGTGCGGGTGGACGGGCATGCAGGCTGGTGCAATTCGAAAGCACTGGAGATGGCCGGGATTAATGCAAATACAAAAGTTTCGGGTGGCGAAGTAATAGTGAAAAACGGGCAGACAACCGGTATTTTAATTGACAATGCCATGAGCCTGGCAGGGAAAATTATTACGGAGATTACGCGCGAACAACAGGAAACAGGATTACTGGAGGCTCAGAAAAACTGCTTTGCTGCCGGACTAACTTCTGTTACAGATGCGGGCCTTGAAAAAGCAGCGGTTGCGCTGATGGAGGAAATGCAAAAGAACGGGTCATTGATAATGCGTGTGAATGCTATGCTTAGCCCTTCGGAAGAAAATATTGAAACATTTGTAAATAAAGGCCCGATAAAAACTGACAGGCTCACAGTGAATACAATTAAAATTTATGCCGATGGCGCTTTGGGATCGAGGGGAGCGCTTCTGCTCAAAAATTATACTGATGACTATGGTAACAGGGGGTTGCAGATTGAGCCGCAGGCATTTTATGACCGGATTTGCAAGCTTGCATATGACAATAATTTTATTGTTGCAACCCATGCAATTGGCGACAGTGCCAACCGGCTCGTGTTAAATACCTATGCAAAATTTCTGGAAGGCATGAACGACCGCCGCTGGCGGATTGAACATGCACAAATTATCAATCCCGGTGATTTTATGAAGTTTGCTGAATATTCAATAGTGCCGTCTGTTCAGGCCACACATTGTACATCCGACATGTACTGGGCCGCCGACAGACTGGGAGAGGAGCGGTTGAAAGGTGCGTATGCATACCAAACTTTACTTCGGCAAAATGGATGGCTTCCCAATGGTACTGATTTCCCGGTAGAAAATATTGAACCGCTGTTTACCTTTTATGCCTCTGTTTTTCGTACTGACCACACGGGCTGGCCCGAAGGCGGCTGGCACAAAGAGGAGGGCCTCACCCGCGAACAGGCGTTGCGTTCCATGACCATCTGGCCTGCAAAAGCATCGTTCGAAGAGAACGAAAAGGGAAGCCTCGAAGCCGGCAAATGGGCTGATTTTGTTATCCTCGATACTGATTTGATGACAGCATCGCCAGAGGAAGTGTTAAATGCAGAAACTGAAAGTACCTGGATTGCAGGGGAGAAGATTTTTGAATTGTAACTAACAACTCTGTAACTAACAACTTTGTTAGTTATTCAAAAATACCTACGCACTTTTTTAATGTATTGCTCATATTTATCGCCATAAACTTTTCGAAGAAATTTTTCCTCCTTCAATATATAAAAATGAATGCCTGTGACAGCCAGAACGGCAAAACCAATTAAAAACGGGCTGGTAAAAATCAAGGCTACACCATTGAAATAAAGCTCGAGTGAAAGGAAGAACGGGTTTCGCGAGCTGGAAAAAATGCCGGTGGTAATTAATCTTTCCTGATTATTTTCATCAAGACCAAAACGCAGCGAAGTTTTAAAATGAAGGAGTGTGATTGTCCATAAAATCAGGGAAAGGAGAATTAAAATTACACCTGAAGCTTTTAGCCAAATGCTTTCAATTAGTGGATTGGTAAGCATTGCGGGAAGAATAGAAAATGAGGTGTGGAAAGCCGGTTTTGCAATTTCGACAATCCACATGAAAAACAACAGGCCGAAAACAGGGAAAAGAAAACCGGATAGTTTGTTTTTTCGGGAACTTGAACTTACAGAAACATTTTCTTTCCGCAGAAAATATATTTTGCCCGACAACAGAATGGCGAAAAGCAAGAACCCGGCAAAGGGCACATAATCCAAAAATCTCATTTCAGCAGGATGATTTCTTTTACCGGCAAAGGTAACGAGGTTTATTTAAAAATGAACTTAAAACCAAGCGTAACAATATTTGCTTTTAATCCGTCGGTTCGGGAATAGTGGCTGAATTTAATGTTTGCATTTTTTAACCCCAGCCGGCTGATTTTAAAATCATTGAAAATATCGTTATAATTCAGTGCCAGGCTGTACTGGTTGCTGTTGAATTTTGCCAAATCAGGGTCTGATGTATAATACTGTTCGGTGGAAAGATGCGTTTCGTAAGGGGCATAATATTTTACCTGGTTTTGGGTATAGAAGCGGTATGAAGGAGTTACTGAGAACTTCGGGCTAAACCGGACAGGCAAATCTATGCTTGCTGTATGTGCTTTCAATCCCCAGTCATCTGTGTAGTAGCGGTAGTACGTTCGCAGAACGAACATTTCACTGATGTAATAATTCAGGCGGGCACCGATCGGAATTTTGAATCGTGTTGAAGGCAACCGCTCGATGTCGTCGGCCAACTGGTAAACGCCCTTGTTTTGCGGCGTTGTATAAACCGGAATGTAGGTGGCCTGGCCGATGTAAAAATTTGGTTTATCTGCAAAATACATGCGATGGTATGGAGTGGAAAGCAAACCTTCCTGCTTAACTAAATCGAAAAACAGCGCCGCCTGGAGACGTTTAGTTAAAACCTGCGAGAGGAACAGCGAAGCTGAATATGAATTTCGTGCCTGGTTGGTAACAGCAGAAAAATCTGATGGATGATAATTGGTTGAAACCGCACCGTCCTGATTCAAAACATTCACTCCCTGAAAATACCCTCGCGTCAAAAAACTAGTGCCATAAAGATTGTATTCACTCAATTCGGTTGGATATATCGGACGCCACTGGTCGAGGTAAACCGTACTTTTTAAGCCGACTTCTGTATTTTTTTCATTAAACAGTCCCGTAATATTTCCACCAAAACCGAACGAGGTATAATCGAATTCATTTGAGAAGGAAATGTTCGGAGCCCAGATAAAATTCCGGGAATCGGAGCTGTGGCTAAAATCAACATGGACTGCAGTGAGTACATCACTTCGTGAGGCACCCGAAGAAGCCATCCAGGGAGTTCCTTTAGGTGAGGAATTTGCTGCAGATGACCGGAAAAAACCTTCCCTTTCATCGTCATCATCTCCTCCTCGGGAAGCACCACTACTGTTAAAGGGGTTAATATTGCTTGAGGAGGCTGAAGTATATGCAGAAATACCTGCATCTACAGTAAGCACATCGTCGTCGTTTAATGGGACACTCACAACAATTGTTGGTGTTGCATTTGTTAATTTTTCGCTTCCCAAACCGCCGCCAACGGCCGAATTTTCGCCATCCTGCTGGTAGAGGCTCATTAAAAAATCAACCTCTGCGTTATCCAAAACACGCTTTTTATACACCTGGGTTGAATCGGAATTTTGTGCCGAAACAAAAATAACGCTGCAAATCAGAAACAAAAATATGAGAATAACCTTTTTCATGGAAATTAATTGCAACCGCAACCTCCGCCTGTTTTTCCACCATTGGCACCCGCAGCGCCTTCGCGGTACACCTGGAAACTTGTTTCGAAACGTTCATTTGTATTGGAAGACAGTTTCATGTCCGGATCATTGATGTACACTTTTTCATACTCTTTTACCGTAGCACAAGATGAGAGTAAAAGAAGCACAAAAATCCCTGTTATTAACCGTTTCATTTTTTAACTGTGTTTAACTTGATGTTTTTCGATTCGAAGACTTTGCCCGTGTCGTCCACAATGATGCATTCAATGCCGGACAACTGGTTGATAAAATCGATGCCTGTTTCGCGACCCATTACATAAACTGCAGTAGCCAAGGCATCGGCGAGTTCGGCTTTTGGGGCAAAAATGCTGACACTGGTGAGTCCGTGAGCCGGCCAACCTGTTCGTGGATCAATAATATGTGTATACTTTTTCCCGTTGAATTGAACAAACTTTTCATAGTTTCCTGAAGTAACCACTGCATTATTATCGAGAGGAAACCAGGAGAAAACCTTGTTTTTATTCATTGGATTGGTTATTCCCACGAGCCACGGACTTCCATCGGGTTGTGTCCCCCAGGTATTTAAATCGCCCGATGCATTTATGATTCCGCCTTCAGCGCCCATCGAAATAAGAAGTTGTTTTGCTTTATCGGCAGCATAACCTTTTCCAACCGCACCAAAACCAATACGCATTCCTTTGTTTTTTAAAAAAACCGTTTGTGCCAGCGGATCGAGAAGGATATTTTTGTAGCCCACTTTTTCAACTGAAGCTGCAATTTCTTCATCGGTGGGTAGTTTTTTCATGGAGCCATCAAATTTCCAGACACGGTCCATTGATGCATAACTTATATCGAATGCGCCGTCGGTAAGTTCAGAAATTTTTATGGATCGGTCAATTAAATCAAAGAGTTCCTTATTCACTTTAACCGGTATTACCCCTGCATTTCGTATGATTGCTGAAGTTTCGGAAAGCGAATCCCACGATGAAATCATTTTTTCGATTCGGCTGATTTCAGTTATTGCTGCTTCGATGTAACGATTTCCTTCCTGCTGATTATCCGCTACTACTGTAATGTCGAACCTGCTGCCCATTAATTTTAAGGTACGTGTATATTTTTCCTGAGCATGAACCAACACGGGAAAGATAAAAAGCAGATATAATACGGCGGTTTTCAAAACTTTTTAATTTTCAAGTTGATGAAGCATGGCGATGTATTCTTTTGGTGGAATATCTTTATAGCCAGTAGTTCCAAGTACATTTCCGTTTTTATCCAGAACTTCAACCAGAGGGAAGAGGCCCTGTTTATTGTATTTTTCGGCCAAATGATTATTTTTTTCCTGTTGTTCCTTTGAAATTGCATTTGATTTTCGTTTGGGAAAATCTGCACGTAAAAGTACGAAATGCTGTTTGGAGTCTTCGATAAAATCTCTCGATTCCCAGATATTTTTTTCAAGTTTCATGCAGGGAGCACACCAGTCGGAGCCTGAAAAAACCAGAAGGATATTCCTTTTTTCATCGGTAGCTTTCTTTTTTGCAGTTTCAAAATCAGTTTCCCACTGCTGGGCACTTGCAGTGGTTACAATTAATAGCAAAGTTGCAATCAGAATCAAATTTTTCATGATAAATGATTTTTGAAATTTTTCATTATTTAAAAATGTAACAGAAACAACCAATTTTCAGAAAATCAGTAGAAAAACGATTCATAATCGCTATTGTTTTAAAGGTTCTATTAAATCCTGTTAAATTCCTGTTTTTTTAGATTAATTTAACAGTATACAAGTTAAAATGTTTTAATTGTTTAATCTTTTATTGGGAATAAACCTTTGCAGGTGAGCAAAAAAAATCCCCGGTTAACAACCAGGGAAATCAATTTTATTGTGCCGAATACTTTAATTTAATACTTGAGTCTGAACATCTGAATTTCTTTTCCATTAAATATTTGGGAATGAAATACCAAACATCACCGGGTAAAGTTCTGGTCCTCGGCCGGTTTCAAACAACGGCGTCATGCTGTAGTTGACAAAGACACACACATCGCCAAAACCTATTCTGCCTGTAAGATCGTATCTGAAAGTGTTGATGTAAAAATTACTTTTATCTTTTTCCTTATCGTTTTTATATTTGAATTTTGTGTGCGAACCAATATTCACACCACCAATTACACCACCTGCAATATACAACCTTGAACTGCCCATCCGCAATGGTGTTTTTACCTCGAGCATCAAAGGTGCAGTAAGATAAGTTGTATTCAGCTTTGATTTTTTAAGTCCTTCCGGATCAAGTTCCACAGGTATAATCATATTCCGGTCGAAATCCTTTTCAATTGTCAGTGGACGGTCGAAAGTATAATCCGAAAAACTGAATCCTAGACCGGTAACCAGTCCGAAGTTATTTGCTTCATTACTGAACGCCCATTCAAAAATATTCAGGTTCACCGTTAATGATTTTCCCTGGTTGAGGTCGAAAAATTCACCGTAACCCATTCCTGTATAAAGCGAATAATCGGTTTGGTGAAACATATTCAGGCCAAATTCAAGCCCGGCCCAGTGCGGATTAAAATTACCTGTCCAGTTTTTCTGACGCGGTTCTTTGCTCACATTAACATGTGTTCCATTCCAGCCTTCAACCACATCAAAAGTACGGCGCCCAACGCGGATATGGGTTGTATCTCCCCACTCGTCTGTAATGACTTCCACCCCTTTGTCTTCACCCACTTTAACATGTGTTCTTTGACCATCCTCAACAACAGTTACCACGTTTTTCTTCAATACTTTTACTTCCGAAGTATCTTTTTGCGCAAATGCATTAACTGCGAAAACGCTAATTAAAATCAAAATTACAAATCGTTTCATTTTAATGTTTTTTTATGTTCTGATGCTCTGACGGGCAGCATTTGATAAAAGTTACAGCGACAATAAAAAATAGTAGCAGGGAAAATGCAGGTTGCACAGAAAAAAAAAGAGATGCACGGCCGTACATCTCTGCATTTGATTTTTATATTCTGTTTAGACTACCGGGTATTGCCGTTTCCATCGTTTTTTGTAGGAATTGAAAACGCAAGCAGCCGTGTGTCGAAACTCACTTCAGTAATATCACCGTTTTCATTGGTTTCGTAATTGAATTTTTCTTTTGAGATGGATGAAACAAGGTTTAATCCTGCTTTTGTAATTTTATTCAGCGACAGGTTATCAAGGCCGGTTTTTTCCTTAACCACATCTGCGATGAAGCGCTCTTCAGAAATATTATCAGGACTTTCGGGATGTATGATGTTCATTTTTGCAAGAGTTGCTTCGGGTTCCCTGTTATTCAACGAAGGTGCAATGGTGCCAATTTTTACTGGTGCTTCAACAGGTATCCTCTGCATGGCAGTTTGTTCCTGATCCAGCCGGCCTTTTGTAGTTTCCCGAAAGTTATTTTTAGCTTTTGGTTCGGGTTTTACCGGAGTTGCAGGTTTAACCGTCTCACTTTTAACCTGCTTTTTATCTTCAGTATTGACCGGTATTTTATCTTCAGTTTTTTCCTGTGCAGCGGGCAATTGTTTTGTTTCGGAAACGGGATCTTTAACTTCCCCTTTTTTCTCAACAGAAGCAACCTGATTTTCATTTATCATATCTGATGAAGTGCGATCCATGAAAACATAAACTGCAATTGCAAAAATTAATACTGCTGCAACACGACTTGTCCATAATAAAACAGTCCTTCCGGTGGTATAATGATAGAGTTTATTCTTTTTGCTGAATTTAACTGATTTATCTGACTGAAGTTTTGTCTTGCTGAAAAGCACCAAATCCCCCTGTTTTTCGGGATGTTTGGAAATGTAACTTTCAAATTCCTGTTGTTCTGTTTCAGATAAATCATTTTCTATGCTAGCGATAGCTGCATAATTAAATTCTTTTTCAGCATCATATTTTTCTTTGAACAATTTTTCTTTTTTGCTGAAAACAACTTCCTCTGAAGGGATTTTCACTGAATTGAACAGCGCCAACTCATCTTTTAAATCCGGATTTTGCTGAATGAATTCGATAAAATCATTCACAAGTGTTTCATCCAGGTTTCCATCCAGGTAATCGATAAAATATGCTTCGTAATTGTTTCTGTCAATCTTCATTTTAATTTCTCCTCTTTACACTACTACTTCGATTTTGCCGATGTATTTTTTAAGAAATACCCTGGCGCGGTAAATATAAACTTTTACCTGCGACTCATTCAGCCTGGTCAGTTCTCCAATTTCCTCATATGAGTAACCTTCGTAATCACGTAGCAGCAAAACCATCCTCTGTATTTCAGGGAGACGGTTTACCGCTTCTTTCAGCACTTCGTTTAAATCGGAATAATTGTTTTCATGGCTTTCTTCCTGCAACTTTAAATCTTCAGTAAACGATGATCGTTTTTCTTTTCTGATCCTGTCGATCATGGTGTGGTAAGCTGTGGTAAAAAGATACGATTTCACTTTTTCGTTATTCACATTCTCCACGTTTTTCCACAGTTTTTCATAACTGTCCTGCACGATGTCTTCTGCTTTTTGAATATCCCGGATACTCTTTAAAATAAAGCGGTACAACCGATCAGAATAAAGTTTAACAGACTGATTATATTCGTTTACTGTCATTGCATTTTTTAGCGCTGTTCATTCTATCTGACGGATAACATTATTTTTTGTTACAGCAGATATAAAAAAAGCTGCGGAATTTCCGAAGCTTTCAAAATTATGTCTTTTCGTATTGTTTTTTAATCCTTCCCCCCGGGGAGGTTGTGATGCGATTCTTTTATTTTAAAATTTCAACCCACCCGTGTGTATCCGGTTCATCGCCATACTGGATGGCGCGTAATTTCCTGTACAGTTTTGATGACCACTCACCGGGTTCGGCTCCATATTTAAACCACTTGTCGTTATCTGAATCATAAATCCCTTTTATTGGGGAAATAACTGCTGCCGTTCCGCATGCACCGACTTCTTCAAATTCCGCCAGTTCTTCATACGGCACTTTACGACGTTCCACTTTCAATCCCATTTCTTCAGCCAAAACCATCAGGCTTTTGTTGGTTATGGATGGCAGAATTGAATCTGAAAGTGGTGTGATGTAAGTATTATTTTTGATGCCGAAAAAGTTTGCCGGGCCACATTCATCTATATATTTTTTCTCGCGGCTGTCGAGGTAAAGTACAGCCGAAAAACCTTGTTGTTTTGCTTTTTTACCTTCGTACATACTTGCGGCGTAATTTCCTCCTACTTTATATTTTCCGGTTCCCTGTGGCGCGGCACGATCATATTCCCGCATAATTACCAAATCGGTTGGTTTAAATCCTTCAGGAAAGTAAGGACCCACCGGCATAACGAAAACCATGAACAGGTATTCACTGGCAGGTTTAACACCAATCTGAGGTCCGGTGCCAATCAGCAACGGCCGGATATATAACGATGCATTGCTTTCGTACGGAGGAACATACTTTTTATTTTTACTGACTGCCAGTTTCACGGCTTCAGTAAACTTTTCGACAGGCAGCTTAGCCATCAGGATTCCATCGGAGGAACTTTGCATACGTTTTGCATTTTCGTCCATGCGGAATATACGGATTTTACCGTCTTTACCTTTGAACGCTTTTAGTCCTTCAAATGCTTCCTGACCGTAATGCAGTGCTGTGGCCGACATGTGAATGTTAATCGTATTGGAAGTGCTGATTTCCAAATCACCCCATTCGCCGTTTTTATAGTAGCAACGAACATTATATTCTGTATCGCTGTAGCCAAAACCTAAGTTTTTCCAGTCCTGATTTTCCATTTTAATTTATTTTTCGGGTTGTTTTCTGTTTAAATAAACCTGTGCGGGCAAATTAAGAAAATTTTATCGTATTGAAGTAAGAGAAATATCAGCTGTCTTTGAAATATTGAATGATTTAAAACTGGAAATCAAAAAACAGTGTTTCATTTTGCAAAACCATTCAGCAAATAATTTTAAGAAAATAGCCACCATATTTTCGTATATTCAAAACAATACAATCGTCCAGAATCAGGTACTGCCCTTTGATTCCGGTAAGAATTCCTTCGATTGCGGGGAATTTGTCGAAGCCGGTACTCTTTACTTTTTCAGGAAATTGCTGCACCGGGTAATTGAGATATGTGATTTCGTTATCCGGATCGAAATATTTCTGCAATCCCTTTGGTAGCAATTGAAGTATTTTTTGTTTTTCCTGAAGAATGTCGATGCTCTGGTCAGTCAGATTTTTCAACATGGCCTGCCAGCTGGTTCTGTCGGTATAATATTTTTTAAGGAAAACCTCAATAACGCCTGCAATGTGGCGGTTTGGTGTTTTAGCCAGTTTTACTGCATGGCTGGCACCCTGATCAATCCAGCGGGTAGGTATTTGATGGTGACGTGTTACTCCAACTTTTATTTCGCTTGAAACAGCCAGGTAAACTATGTGTTCCGCAAGGTCATTTTTTTCAGCCCATTCAATGTCGCGGGCAATTCCAAGATGTGCTTTTGATAGCTCAGGCCGGATGATTGACTCGCTGGCTTCGGGTGCAGTTTGAAGGCAGTTGTAACAAAAACCCTGGTTGAAAGATCGTTTTATCTTTTTACCGCAAGCTATGCAGTTGATTTGACCACTGAAATTCATCGAGATTTGTTTTCCGAGTAATTCATTCATTGGCAATTCCACATTTCCAACCGGCAAAAAATAAAGAATGGGTGAGCCAAATTCGGTACGCATTTTCAGGATGTTACCTTCGATTTGCATAAAACCAATATGTTTTAGAATTTCTTTTTGGGGAAGATAAAAATTTTACTTCAATCATCAAATCCGGGACGTTTAAATAGTTCCACTTCCGGGAAAGTAGCGAGCAGCTGTTTTTTTATTACTGACAACTGCGAGAGAAAATTCAGAATTTCATCTTCCTGATCTTTAAGTATGGTATAAAGTGCCGAAAGGGCATTAATTGAACGATCAATGGCAATAATTGCAATTTTGGCAGAACCCAGATTATCGGAAAAAACAGAATATTCATCCTCCTTTTCATTTTGACGTTCATTTAAATCAAAATGCGCCCTGTGTGTTTTGGCGGAGATAAAAAAACTGTACCACTGAACAACTTCCCATGCATCGGCAAGTTTAACTGCATCATTTTTATTGTTGTGAATCAACAGCATTTGTTCAGCTTTATCAATTAAAATATCATTATTGGCTATTAACCAGTTATGAATGGCAAAGCCATAATCATTTGCCAGCTTTTCAACAGGATACTCAATGTCATCCGGTATAGGTGAATCAGGCACATTGTTTAAATCAATACCCAGTCGTTCGGCATCTTCCTGTATCAATTCAAACATGACTTCGAAGGACAACCGGATTTGATCCCAAAAATTTTTGTTGCTCGTATCCCTGGTTTCAGGATTTGCTGAATCCTCTTTCATTTCCTGCTCGTGTGCATAAACCAGACATTTATTGGTCATTGTGCAGCGTTCGCACCAACGGTCGCAGTAGTTGTATATTCCAGGAATAAACCTGTCGCTTTTGGTAAGATCAATGAGTGATTTTTTAAACTGTTCTTTTTTGGAACTCATATCAGCTTGAATTAAAATTTAAAGATAAAGCTTTCTGTTTCAAAAGTTATCATAAACCTGCTTCCAAAAAATGTTAAATTATTTTAAGAACAACAAACTACTTTGCTGGAAGATATGAAGTCTATTTTACGAGTAATTCATCAAACGCGGCAGCCACTTCAAGAGGGTTGATTCCCTCCGAAAATCCTGCCACTATAGAATGTCGTGGATTATCAGGTTCACGGCGCCAAACATTAGTCCCATTTTCAAATATGTGGTTATATCCCTTTTCAATTAAATTAAAAAAAGGTTCATGCCCCTTCACCGCCACATAAACTGCAATTAAATCGGCACTGTGGTGCCAGTTGCGGTTCCAGCTTTTCAAAAAAATTGTGTATGCTTCACTTACAGGATTTTGATTTTTATTCTCCGGAAGAAACAGAATTTTTCCTGTGGGAACAGAGTCGGCAAAAGCGCCTCCTGCAGTAAAAATAATGTTGGTTGGCCATTGGCAGGCAACAAATTGAATTGCACGTGGGTCAGGTTTAAAATTGCCCCACCGTCCGGGATCTTCCTGCAGGGGATACCGGCCTCCCATGCAAACAAGGTGCTTTACCTTCTTTTTCACCAGTTCCGGTCCGGAAAGAGAGCTATACTCATCTTTACCACTCTTCATTAAATCGTAAAGATTGGAGAGGTAGCCAACAGTTACGATAGTTGTGCTGCTATCCGGTTGTTCACTTAGTATCTTACGGTAAACTGAAACTGCATCTGGTGCATTTTCTCCCAGTTTAATATCCTGCGGATATCTTTCCGAAATGATACGGGCATACTTTGAATTCCGGTAAACTCCAAAGGTCTTCACATTTCCAACAGGAATATCCGGTTTTCCGAAATACGTATTTATTGCATCTATTGTTGGTGCAGACCATGGATTAAGGCTTGAGCTGATTGTGGCAAGAATTTCTGCCTCGCCACGGTTTGAAAATCCATGCAACATGGCAAGTGCGGCAACATCATCAACATCTGATTCCATGTCGGTATCAAAAATAATTTTAACCGGCTGCGGTTTTGCCTGCAGAAGGAGCAAAAAAAACAGCATCAATATCATTCCTCTTTTCATCATTTCATATTACAATTTAATAGGTTTTAAAAATAGCAATATTCTACCGGTACAAAAAATAGCCTCTTCACAGATTATGTTGCAGGAGCATTTAACAGATTCAGATGATTAGTAGTCTCTGAAATTTCTCACTCATTTGTGTATAAATTTCACGGTATCTGAAAACCTGATAATCCGGGTTTTCGTGTTTACTGTACTTATAATGCGTATTACAGCATTTTAAACCTGAAGTCTGGCATGGAATTGGAATTTTCTTAAGTAACAAAAACAGATTTAATCATTAAAAATTTTACGATATGAAAGTCATTAGAAATTTATCACTTTTATTAAGCAGTTTATTTTTATTTGCATTTGGTGTAAATTCATGTTCAGGCCCGTCAACAGTTGTAACCGGAACCTGGAATAAAGACAACTTAAATACAACATACGATGATATTATGGTTGCAGCACTTACTTCATCTGAAAATTCTAAATTCACCATTGAAAATAAGATGGTTCAGAACCTGAGGGAAGAAGGAGTAGATGCCGAACAAAGCATGAATAAGATATCTTCTGAATTGATTAACAATGACAATGAACAGGAAGAGATTCTGAGCACGATTCGCGATGAAGGTACTGATGCAATTCTCACAGTAAGTATTATTGATAAAAATACAGAAACAAGATATGTTCCGGGTTCAACTCCGGCATATGCACCTTTGGCTTACAACGGTTACTATGGAACATTCTGGGATTATTATGATTATTGGTATCCGCAGGTTGGAACACCTGGATATTATACACAGGATAAAGTGTATTTTATGGAGACAAATCTTTATGATGCCGAAACGGAAGAATTGGTTTGGTCGGCCCAAAGCCGGACATATAATCCTGAAGATTTGCAAAACTTTTCGGATAATTTCGCGGAAGAAATTATAGAGCAAATGGAAGATGAAAATATAATCTTATAATAAGCTAAAAAATAAAAAAGGCAGTTTTTATATTGCGAAACAGATGAACCTGTCAGAATACTGGCAGGTTTATTTATATAAATCACTTTGTTTCATTGATGAACCTAAAAGAATTTCCCTTAAAAAAGTAATAAGATGATAAAATCATGATGCTCATCACAGCAAATATGGTGACAGCATTAGAGTTGGTTCATTCCAGGGAAATTCTTACATGGCCTTATCCCGTTTCAGCCGTTGGGATTAAACGAAAACTTATTAATCCTCCTGCTGTTTATATTCCCAGAGTTTAATACAAGTGCCACTCTGCACTTGCATGACAGAATTGTTAAATTCCGGAAATCATAAAATAAATAAGCATGGATGTTTCTAAATTCAAATCAACGAACGGGAAGGCTTTTGTTAGCTTAATAATTCCGTTTTTTCTGCTGTTTGCAGGTGTTTATTTATCTGTTAACCATTTTATATGGTACTATTTGGCTGGACAGATAATACTTTCAATTTTCTTTTTACAGACATTTATTCTGCTTCATGAATGCGGGCATTTTAATTTTTTCAGAAGCCGGTTTCTCAACCTTACTTTTGGCCATTTCTTCGGAATATTGACCATGATTCCGTTTTACACGTGGACACAAATGCATTTCCTGCATCACATCTGGACAGGTTGGCGCGACAAGGATCCGACTACCGAAAAAACTGTGGAACCAGGTAATTCAAGGGCGGTTCGAATTATCTCCAATTTTGCCTGGCGATTTTACATTCCGGTATTTTTTCTCAGTTATAAGCTAAGCAACTACTGGAACCTAATTAAAATTAAACGCTTTTTATCCCGGCCGAAATACCGGATTGCAGTTATTAATGTAGCGCTTTATATCAATTTGTATGTAGTTCTGATTTTTTTCTTTGGCGGTTTTATATTTGTAAATCTGTTGCCGGCCTTCCTGCTTAGCCTGGTCTGGAAAGAACTAGTGATTCTCACCCAACATTCCCACATTGAAATTCCGGTTTCCAACGGAAATGATGTGCGGCCGGTTTCTACCCTTAAACAAATTGAATTTTCGAGAAGCTTTTACATCAATCCTCTGCTCTCTCATTATTTTCTGTTTGGTTTTAATCTGCACGAAGTTCATCATGCCTATCCCGCATTACCTGCTTACTGGCTCCGAAATATCGACCTTGGGATTGAAAAGAAACCAAAATATTCAGAATGGTTTTCACAGGCAAAATCGATGAAAGGAGAGGATTATATTTTCAGAACTTCAAAACATACAGGAATGAAATTTTAAGTCGATTGATTATTGATTTTATTTCCGCAGTGCTTCAAATTTCCGGGCTTCAACTTCAAACGGAACTTGTTGAAAAGCTTTCCCAAAATTCCGGTATTTTAGCATGTTTAAAGAAAGATAAAAAAGGTAATGCAAAACAACCAAAAAGCTTCCGTATTTCCGGAATTGTGCCACATGCAGAAATTCATGATCAGGCAGTTTTCCCATTGTTCCCCGACAGTACATGGTTTTGCCAAAAACAAAAAAACCGACACCCATTTTATGAGGAATCCGGTGATTTTCTTTGATAAAGAAATCTTTTCCTGCCTGTAAATTCAGGTTATATTTTTTGTCCAATTCCATCGTTTAATTCCTTCGCTTTTTAACTTCTATTTTTTTGAATAAATCAATGGGCTCCATTTTTGAAAATTCAGGCCAAAGTTCGAGTGTTTCTTCCGGTGGAAGCAGGTGTGTTTTTGAATTGTTAATTCTTTCGCTCAATGTATGCACGATACACTCACGAACAGGGTGTTCGCACAAAGGTGTAAACTTATCCCAGATTTCTTTAAACCTGTTGTTATTAATGTTTCCCAAACCCGCATTCAGCAAAACACATGGTTGAACATCACCTTTTGAGTTGATATAAACATTTTGCCCCGAGGTAGCCATGCACCCAAATTTTTCGGGTTCTTCATTGTACCAGGGCATTACGATGGCAATTTTCCGGTCGCTCCGGTTTTGTTCCCTGTAATAATCAATCAGTATTTGTTTATCGCCTTTTGAAAGAAAAATATTGGATTTCCCATTTTCGGTTGCCCTGCCCACCGGACGAATTTCATTTATCTGAATGGAATGGGCACCAAGAGACTCAGCCAGATCGACTACTTTTTTGTATTCCCCCGATCTTGCCATTTCTCCGGTAGTACAACAAACAGCCGACACATAGAAATCCATTTTTACCGCTTCTGAAATAGTAAAACAGGCACTTTCGAATGCCTTGTTATGCCTCCGCTGTTGATTATGGATATTTTCGTCATAATGATCAATGCTCACGCAAATGCCTTCCAACCCGGCTTCCTTTAATATTTTTAACCTCTCAGTTGTAACACCAACACCTGAGGTAAAAATCCGGGTATCCATTTTTCGTTTGGCGCTTTTTATGAATTCCACCAAATCATTAAACCGGCTCATGGGTTCGCCACCAACAAAAAACAACACCAGAAATTCAGCATTAGTAATATCATCAATGGCCTCTAAAACCTTCTCTTTTGAAAGATCAGCGCTCTTGTCCTGCGTATTTTTTACATGGCAGTGATAACACTCGCACGGGCAAACATTGGTGATTGAAATTTGTGCATAATTTGGTTTTAACGGGTATTGACGAACGCTGTTATTTTCCAGCATCTTTTTAAAATATTTTCCAGGGAAATAGGGCGCAAAAGGGTTCACGAAATATTTATTACCCACTTTTGCATATTTTGCATCTTTAAACAGCGATGAAAGTATAAGCTGTTTTCTGATGGTGTAAAAGAAAGTTCCCGGCGACATTTTAAATGAAATCAGCGAAAAAAGATTATGACTTAAAATGAAAATGAATATTCTTATTTTTAACAAACGATTACTCATATTGTATTGGTTTTGTTTTTATCAATTTTCTGGCATACAATAGTTTGCATTGAAAGGTTTAAATGTTTCTGAAACAGGAGTATTGGCGTAAGTAAAAGTTGTCCGGCGAAGTAGGGAAAAATTGCCCGGTTCAGATTAATTCCTTTGCCAAACAGCTTGAAATATGTTCCGGCAAAAAGATAAAAGTAAGGTGGGAAGGCACCATAAGGCATATATTTAAGAATTTCAAATCCGTTCTTCTCAATCATCTGAATAAACGTTTTTTTGCTATACAATGCTGTATGCTGTGGTGCTTGTATACCTGGCCATTTTCGCCCGAAAAGCCGGGATGTGAAACTATCGAAACGGGGAACTTCTATGATTAGCTTGCCATCTTTTTTCAAAACTTTGCCCGCCATTTGCAGTGACCTGTTGGGATCATAGTCGTGTTCAAGAAAATGCCACATAGTAATTAAATCATATCTCTCATTTTGAATTTCACGATCATAAAAAAGACCCAGGTAAAACTCTATCTGCTCAAATCCGGGGTATTCCAGGTTTTCCTTAAAATCAACGCCACTTATTTTGCACTGATGTTTTTGCTTCAGGTAAAGCAGAAAAGTTCCAACCGCACAACCCACGTCAAGAACTTCGGTTTCAGAATTCAGATCAACAAATTGTGAAACCAGTTTTTCTTTATCATGGTCATGTTTGTTCATCGCCCACTCGTAAAGCGGAGTTAAAATTCCCCAGTTGGTTTTCTTACGATGGGCTATGTATTCACTGTCGTAAAACGATTTAATCTGATTGATATGTATTCGGGGATTATGGTATGCAAGTCCGCATTTATTGCAGGTTACGTATTGAAAATTGCCTTCTTTGCCAGTTAAATCATCTTCGGCAACTAACAGAAAACTTGTTTCATCGGCGCCGCAATTGTAGCAATTCACCTTTTCAAACTGGTAATGAGCCGGATTTACAATGGTTTTATTCATAGCGAAAACATTAAATCGAAAATATGTAACATAGGGAAAACAATAATCGGAAAAAAGCGCCTTTCTTTCAGTGACGTAAATGTAATTAAAAGCAGGGGAATGGAGATGATAACTAGACTTATAACCATGCTGAAACTTGTACTCCAGGGGTGAAAAATCAACATTCCGGTAATTAATATCAATAATATTTTAAATTTGAGTGTACTTGATTGTGATCTGTTTTCGTCGATAAAATCACTTGTCAGCAGCATAAAAAATACCCCGGCCGACAAAAACAAAACTTCGGATGACATGGAAAACCGGGAAATGCACCAAATAAAAACCGGGTATTTTAAAAGAGGAATAATCATCATGATGCTTTTTACCTTGAAAAACAAAGCATAGAAAACGGTTGAAACAAGCAATAGAGTCAAAATTGTGATGGCCAAAAATAGTGAAAACCAGAACAACCCTGACAGATAAACCATAATTAAGAGACCGGTAAAAAAAATAAATTTTCCAATATTTTGTGGGAATAAATAATTTCTTTCAGGATGTTGAATCCGGTCCAAATGAAATGACCAGGCGTCATCCAGCAGCCGGAATGCAAATAAAGATGTGAAAACGAAAATAAAATTTTCAACAAAAATCTGTGGTTCAGGAATTTCTGTTATACCCAGTAAGCACAATAAAATTGCGAATGCCAGAAATTTTAATATTCCAAACCGGGTTGAAATATATTGAAACAGCACGGAGCTATAAGATTTGAATTTTTCCAAGGTCCCCATCTAAAATTACCTCATCATTATCTTTCAAAATTTCAGTTATATTCTGAATACCGAGAACAGCAGGAATTCCAAATTCACGAGCCACAATGGCACCATGCGAAAGCGCACCACCGCGTTCAACAATCAATCCCCCAATGATTGGAAAAACCATTGCCCATCCCGGATCTGTTTGTTTGGTTACAAGTATTTCACCGGTTTTTATTTTATCGGCTTCCAAAACCGACTCCAGTACTTTTACCCTGGCCCTTATTTTTCCGCCACTGGCTGCCAGACCCGTAAACTCGTTTCCTGAACTGACTTTTACAGTGTAATCTTCTGCTTTTATCGGACGTTCTCCAAACCTGGTTTCGAAACTTTCGGGAAATGTGTTTGCCGATTCGGCTGCAAAATTTTCCTTCCGAATTCTAATAATCCCGGCATATTTAGCTGTAAACATATTTGAAGATGCGAGTAAAGAGCCAATTTCCTTATACTCCAAATAGAGAATATCTTTTTGATTTTCAATGAGTCCTTTATTTTTAAAAGCTGTGCCAATTTGGAAAACCACTTTTTTAAAATGGTAATACATTTGAGCCTGTTTATACCGAACCCGTTCACGGTTTAAAATTGCATTACTGCATAACCTTGAAAGCAGAATTAATGCAGCGGATTCAATAATTGCCAGCGGGAATAAGATGTGCCGTTTTCGAAATATTTTCTTTAGCGAAATCTTCAATAATTTCCTTTTTTCAGAATTCATTTTTGAAATGGAGATTTCGGGATTTTCCTGGCCGTACTTAAAATACAACTGCAGCAATTCGATAAACTTTTGCGGCGATTCAATGTAGTTTTCAGTAGTAAACATTAACTCTCCGGAGCATCTGAACCCCCAGTTTTCAAAGTAATTTTCAATTAAATCATGAACTGCATTCCAGTTTGGTGACTTTGAAATCTGCAATAAAATAAAACCGGGATTGTTAACTGTAAAGAATTCCTTTCCATTGGGTATTTTCTCAATTTCCTTTAAAATTTCCCACGAGGCAAAAAGGGGTTGGTTACTGATTAAACCCGGAATTGCCTGAATCAAACCATTATGCACTCCCACATGATCTGCTCCGTAAATTCGCCGGGTAAAATTGCCTAGTAATTTGTAGTGGATCATGCAGAATAGATCCGCCAGACTGGCATGGTACCATTGGTAAAAACGTAAATCAAGGAATTCGTAAAAACACAAAGTAAGATCCTTTATTCCGTTGGCATCAGAAACTTTTTTAGCATAATCGGTCACTTTTGTTTCTATCTCTTTTACATGCGAGGCAAGGGAAAAATTCAGAATTACTAGTCGGACACCTAATCTGAATATAGATTGTTTTTTTGCAAAATCTTTGGAGGATGCATCATCAGTTTTATAACCTACAAACTTGTTAAACGCATCCTGAAAATAGGATTTGTAGGGCGATGCGGCAATTATATTGTGAATGCTGGTCATGTTATAGTATATCATGTTTCCAAACACTCCAACGGAATTGCTGAAATCATATTCCAACTTTCGAATAGATTCTTTTCCCAACTGCAAAATTTTGGAAAGGTTTTTAAAATAATGATAATACGAATCGCGGGCGATAGAATACAACAGCGGGGAAATTGGCGTCGGATAATTTTCATTCAGGTTAGTGTTTGTCCAGAAAACCTTCTCTTTCTCCAATATTTTTATGGGCCGGGCCTGAACAAATTGAAACTCTCCTTCACCGTACATCCACTCAATATCCAGATGCTTTTTAAAGTTTTCTTTTAAATGTAAAGCACCGTTCAACAGTACTTTATGATTAAACGGGAGCTTTAAATCTTCAATTAACTCCAAATCACCATTTGTAGAAAACGAATGGGGTGTTACTTTCCCCGAAACCAGTGGCTCTGCACCTCCTTTTACATATTCAGTATACGTATGGTTTTTATTTTTTGGCGATTGCGTAAACAGCACTCCGGAATATTCGGCATTCACAAATTGCTGAATTACAATTCCCATTTCGCGAAGTTTATTCCCCGAAATTTTTTGATAAACTTCAGCCCGTTTGTTATTTATGCTCTCCCAGCATTTTTTCACACCTTCAATTATTGAAATAAAATTGTTTTCAACTACAAATGAATCCAACTGGCCTGCAAACGAAAAATCATCGGCATCTTCACCAATTGCCGAGCTTCTTACAATGATTTGCTTTCCATTTAATATCGGCAGCTTCTGTTCCAGTTCAATTTTCAATTCAGGGTGTAATAATTCGTTTAAAGCAAAATATTTATGCGCCTCTTTGTGTATGGCAAAACCTTTCGGAACTTTTAATCCGAAAGAATTGATTTTTGAAAGTCCTGAAGCTTTTCCTCCAAAATCCTTTTCAATTAATATGTCTGTTAACGGGAAAAGAAACATCATTCGATCTTTTTTTTAATTATGCACTTTAAATTCGGTCATACATTTCTTTTGAATCAATGATTATTTTGTTGGCGCAAACGAAAACACGTTTAATGAAAGGGTAATTGAGCAAAGTATTTCCGGCCAGATAAAATGTTACCCTTGTAATCAAAAATTCGTAACCGGAAACAATAAAATCGTCGAGGTAAGATTTCCACTCGTACGAACTTCCGTTAATTTCACGAATCATTTTAAAATGCTTTTTTATCAATTTGAACAGGCGTTCTGCTTCAAAATTTTCATCAAGTACAAAAGCAAGAAATTCAAAAATATCACGCTGCGGAATGTTGATGGCTGCAAGTTCCCAGTCATAAACAACAATTCTTCCATCTTTCCTGAGAGCAACATTACGCGGATTAAAATCGTTGTGCAGGAGCGTTGTTTTCGATGTTTTAACCGGTGGATTTTTTTCCCAAAGTTCAATTATTTTTGCTGTTTCCCGGAATAAATGGTCCAGTTCCCACTCGTGATAATCCTTTCGGTTTATCTGGTTGCTCTGGCGGTAAAATGAAAGGCTTAATACGGGATCGAAAGGTTGAACTGATGTAAGCAGTTCCGTGTCACATCCATTCAAATATGCTTTATGCACAACATGAATGGAAGAAATGGCATCTGTGATAAATTCATCTGTCCAATTATAAACCTCGTTTTCTGAATTGAAAATATCCATTTCTGTTTCATCCAGGAATTCCAGCATAAAAAGATAAAT
Source organism: uncultured Prolixibacteraceae bacterium (assembly GCA_963816685.1). GTDB lineage: Bacteria > Bacteroidota > Bacteroidia > Bacteroidales > Prolixibacteraceae > CAVYUC01. The sequence goes on from CAWFMB010000014.1 coordinate 74,729, forward strand.
TTCCCTTTCATCATTCCTGACAGCACCAAAAAAATCGGGGATAAACGGATACTTGATACTATCGAGGAATTGATACACTTCAATTTCCTTGAGATGAGAATTTTTGTATTCAAAATGCTCCTTGTGCAATACAAGATTATCGGCCAGGGCGGAGCTGATATTCGAAGCCATGAAATGCAATCCTTCAATTACCTCGTTATCCAGCGGCTTACTTTTTATCAATACCTTTCTCGAATTACCATTTGCAGTGTGAATGTACATTGGGATAAACCCAAGCAGTTTTTTCGAAACTCTTTTTACCAGGTTGGTAAGAATTCCGTTGTTTACATCATTGGAGAACAATATTTCGACAGTTTTAATTGGCTGTCCCTGAAATTCTGCCATATGATTTTGAATGAATGCGGTAGTTAAATCTGATTTTAAAAGCCAGTTAACCACTTTGTTTTTACCTAATTTCTGGTGGGCACGGGCAAATTGTCCGCTCGCCAAAGCTGCAAGCGTAGATATTTCAAGAGACAGGGCAAACCCGGCAATCAATTTTGCGAAGCGTTCAAGTTTTCCTTTTCCGTTACAATTCATTAATTTCAGGATACTCTGGGGAACGGGTAAATTTGTACCTCCGCCAACAGTTCCAATTACCAGGGCCGGAATCGACAAGGAAACGTAAAGCCCCCCATCTGTTTTTTCAATCTGCGTCACCCCTAACGAAGATTCATGAATACTACCCAAATCCTGTCCGGTTGAAGCAAATATTCCTGCTATTACATTGGCAATGTTTAGTGTGCCCCCAACAATTCCGTCGAACCTTGAAATTGCCATCGAATGGTTGTACAGTTTGACCATCTCTGCCGAATTTGAGCGCAATGTTTTTTCAATTATCTCATCCGACAAAAAACACTCACTTACCACATGAACTCCCCTTCCGTTCAGCAAAGAATAGAACGACACTTTCTTGTCCGATGAACCATTCCCGTCAATGTAGAAATGTTCAATTTCAATATCATTTTCCTTTTGAAAATACTGCTCAATCCAAAGACACGACTGCCAGGTGCAGTGGGTTACCATATTCTGCCCCGAAGCATCACTGGTTGTGTAAATAAATTTTACATGCGCCAGACGGCCGGTTATAAAAGAATTAATTTCAATTAATTCAGCATGATTTGAATAACCCGCAGCATGCGTTTTTATATGGTTAAAATTAAGTTTAAGCCATTTTTCAAATTCAACAGCATCCGCCATATTTTTAAAGGTAAACAGCGGAGAACGCAGCATTTTCTGGTGTACATAATGAGCATTAAAACCTCCGCATTCACTAATGGCTTTGGCTCCCCGGTTGATGCTTGCAACCAGCGCACCTTCAGTGGTGCAAACACCGGTATAAACCCATTCCGGTTTCTCCTTTCCGGAATTAAACAAAAGCGGACCGGCCAGGCCCATTGGGATTTCGGTAGTTCCAATATAACTTTCAATATTATTTTGAACCTGCTCAAGGGTTATTTCTGTTGAAGTAACGGAGTCAGGATTTTCTGCGATAGTCTTGAAAAAATTTACCCGCAATTCATGTGCAGTTTGGTTCATCATTCCACGGCCGGGCGGGTAATTGTATTTTTGTTTTTCCGTAATCATAACTGTTACGTGATATTGGTGTGGTTTAGCTCATTAAATTTGGCAACATATATATTTCTGACTTTATCAATTTCTTCTCTTATATTTTCAAGTTTCCAGTCCGAATTATCTATTTCGTCCAGAATAATCAGTTTAAGAGTACCGGTCTTTGAATATTGCCCGGAATATGGATTTGCTTCCTCTGGAATATAAATAAAAAGGGGAACTATTGGAATTCCGGCTTCGAGCGCCATGTGAAAAATTCCTTTATTGAACGGGGCAATCCAATGTTTGTGATCATGAACTCCTTCTGCAGATGCAATAACTGAGTAGTTTGTTTTTTTCAGTACAGCAGTTTTTCTTTTAAAAAATTTTAACCTTCGTTTTGAATGGTGCTGTTGAGGAATATACCAGGTACCAAAAGCTTTTGCGGCAATAACCATGGGTATATATTTAAAGGTTTTTTCGGATAAAAGAAACCTTACATTTGGGATGCCAACAGCAGTTAAAATAAATGTATCGAGATATGAATTATGATTAATGGTATACAAAACCTGGTGTTTCGGAAAGCTTTCCATGGGTGGTATTTCATAGCTGAAACCAGCCAGTTGCATTATATATCGCGATGTATAACTAAATATATATCTGTTGCAAAAATTTCGTAAATGCCCAAAGCTTAGCAGCACAATCATCAAACAAACGCTTCCAACAATCAGCATTGTTCCGAGTGCTACAAACCACCTGTAAACAACTACCAGCCTTTTAATCATAAATTAAAAAATAAAAAAAATTACAATCAGAATATCTGTCAACCTGATTAGATGGAAAGAACGGATAGTTTTAATGGCTTTTGGAATAACTTATCGAATCAGGAACAATGAAATATTCATCCAATATACTAATTTATTGATTAAAGGAGAATTGCAACAATTATATTTTTTGATATTGTTGAAAAAAATCAAAATGAATTTATACTTTTAGTCGAAATATTTAAACATACCAGGATAGTTTAACATCCGGGATTGCATCGGAAACATTCATATTTGAATTATAAAAACGTGATAATACCATTGCTTAAAAAACAGGCAGCCAACTTTATAACCTTCACAGGTATGTTATTTGGCCTTTTATCTGTAATTAAATCAATTGAAGGTGATTTTAAAAACAGTGCTTTCCTTATAATTATCGCGGCTGTTATTGATTTTTCTGATGGATTTGTAGCGCGAAAATTAAATATCGTTTCGAAGTTTGGGAAGTATCTCGATTCAAACTCCGATCTTATCTCATTTGGAGTTGCTCCGGGATTGCTGATATATTTATCAGTACTTCATCAATTTAGCTGGATTGGCATCGTTGTTTCATTTCTGTATATTTCGGGTGGAGTTTTTAGACTGGCAAGATATAATGCTACTGAATTTTCAGGTAGTTATGTTGGAGTGCCCATTACCATTGCAGGAGCTTTTTTGGCATTTTCAACATTTCTGAATCCCTGGTTGCCTGCAGTAATGTTTATATTTATTACTCTGATATTAGCCTGGCTGATGGGAAGTACATTTTCTGTTAAAAGATTTAATTCAAAAAAATTTCATCAACAAAGATCAAGGCAGGTTTCCTCCTTTCCGAATACAACTGAAGTTATATATCCGGATTAGTAACAGTCGCATTTTAACCTGAAAACCTGCCGGCTGTGCAATTCAATGGCGGTAAGATTTCCAAAACCCTGATATTCACCATAAACACAGCCCGTGTATAAATCGATGATCTTCGGATGAGTTTTCAGGCGTTTTTTAAATTTACGGCCAGTTATGGCACAATTTCCGTGAATAACGGTTTTGTCTTTTAATTCAGGATGTGAATATTGATCAAGGCACTCCCATATCATCCCGTGTCTGTCAGTAAAAGGAAGGATTGCTGAATCATAGAAACCGGCATGAACAAACAGATAATTTTCTTCGGAGTAGTAGTATTCAAGGTTTTTGAAAAAGTAATGTATTGCGGCGGAAGGTTTTTAACCGTACGCAATCCGAAACTTTAAACAGTGGTTTTGCCACCATTGTACAACCAAAGCCGGAGATTTTTCTCATTTTCATGTGTTTTCAGCAGCATATCCTTGTGGTTGCCTTTAAGTGTTACAATCCGGTAAACGTTTTGCCTGAGCCTTATAATGAAATCAATCACTTCTTTCGATTGTTTTCCGCAATCGATGTAATCACCAGGCAACACAAGCATATCATTTTTATTCAAAGTTTACACCATTATTAATCCTCTATATCAGGTACCGACCAAAACAATACCAACGCTATATTTTCTTCGGACTAAATTCGAACTAAATTCGGAGTATCTTCGCAGTTCATTCGCGAAATCGCGAATGAACTGCGAAGATACTCCGAAGAAACTGCGAAGAAAATATAGTGTTGGTATATCCCTGGTATAGAGAAAACACCTGTTAAGCCAGGAAGAACTATCTTTCCGGCGGCAGCCGGGGAAAACCGGGAAACAAGGTGTTTTACCTGACGAATATCAAAAATGGTGTGGGGACAAAATCATATTTCAATGATAAAAAATCACCGGCACAGCAGGTACTTGTTGTATCGCTGTCAGGAATGAGGGTTACTTTGATACCAGGCAGAAAATATAAATGATGAGGAACTTGCTTCATTGTTGACCGATGAAATAAGTCCACAACTGGCGGATGTATTCATAAAATGGAAAAAATAACACCGAATTAAATATTTTTAACCCCCGTTTTTCGTCAGTCGCATTTTACCCTGAAAACCTGACGGCTGTGCAGTTCAATGGCAGTAAGATTTCCCAAACCCGGATATTCGTGATAAACACAACCTGTATCCAAATCAATAACCTGTGGGTTGGTTCTGAGGCGTTCATCAAATTCACCGGCAGTTATTGCATGATGTCCGTGAATTATGGTTTTATTTTTTAATTCAGGATGTGTATACTGATCCTGATCCTCCCACATCATCGTATACTTGTCGGCAAAAGGGTCAGCAGCAGAATCATCAAAACCGGCATGTACAAACAGGTAATTTCCTTCTGAATAATAATATTCAAGGTTTTTAAAAAAGGTCATGTAATCCTTCGGAATGTTTTTTACGGAATGCAGCCCGAAACTTTTCATCGTTGTTTTGCCGCCGTTGTATAACCAAAGCCGGAGATTTGCTTTATTTTCGTACGTTTTCAGCAGCATGTCCTCATGATTGCCTTTCAGTGTTACAATCCGGTAACCGTTTTGCCTGAGCATTATAATGAAATCAATCACTTCTTTCGATTGCTTTCCGCGATCGATGTAATCGCCAAGCAACACAAGCGTATCACTTTTATTTAGCCCGATTTTATCTTCGACAAGTTTTTTAAGTGGTTTAAAACAACCGTGAATATCTCCAATGGCAAAAAGCCGGTTCTGCTTCATGCTTAAAATGTAAGAATAATTTCAAGAATCTTCCAAATTTAAATTTTCCATCTGAACCTTAAAATTCCTAAGTTGAATAACAAAATTTTGACAAAATTTACGTAACTTTTTTTAGCAGAATTATTTAATACGTTATTCTGATATAACACATTCCAAAAAGGGCAGCAAAATTTTAGTTTTGTCTGCCTTTTTTAAATAACTCTCACTTTCGATAAAAGCCAACAAGGATTTAAAATGGTTCACAATTTACAAAAGAAAGATTTGAGGTTTCAAAACAGCTCACTGATAATTTTATTTTAAAGAGTTAACGAACCGGATTGTATGGATTTTGACCTTTACGCAGTGCTTTTCGTGAAGCTTTATCCACCAATGTAAACAGCTGGTGAATTTTATCTTTTTGTGAGGTGGGTTGATGTCCGGTGACTTTAATAAATTCGCAATCCAGTAAATCCGTAACCTTGAAAAACTCCCTGTACAAATCATGGTTATTCATTAACCTGTTGTTTTTGGAGTGATAGTTGTTTTGCTCCAGCCGGAATCGCCGTGCTGTTAAACCTGCAATGTTTTGGGAATCGGTGTAAACGGTTATTTTTTTTTCTGTCGCTGATATTTCATTTAATGCCCACAACAACGTTTCAAGTTCAAGACGTGTAGAAGAGGTATTTTCAAACTGTTTGGTTTTAACCTGTGCTTGCAGAATTTCCGTGGGAACTTCAAAATCTGTTACTGCAACATAAGCACCATATCCTGTGCTGGAATTAATTTCCACACTTCCGTCAGAAAAAAGATGTAATCTGTTCATGAATGTTTTTTAGTGACAAATACAATTAACACTGTTGTATTTTATATTTTTAATGTTGATGAATTGCTTTAATCAGCAAATAATTTTTATTTTTTACTGGCGAAAATCAGGGTTGTTTGGAACCAATCCGATGCTTCCAAGAAAATCCATGCATGCCGCCTGTACGTTATAATCACGGTCTTCCATTTCATGAACTTTGCGGATAGTAGCCACAAACGGCTCTTTATTTTTTGTATAGAGCAGATAGTTAACTGCCATCAGCGAAATGTTAAGGTCGTCGCTGACACAAAACTCCTTCAGTTTTTCTTCCGCTTTTTTACTTCCAAACATTTCAAATGAAACAGCAGACGCAGTGACAGCTACGGGTGGATATTTATCATCCATCATTGCCTGGATGACACCTGAAAACGGTTGAAGATTTTCGCGGCTTTGACTTCGCAATCCCAATATCGCCCAGTAACGGGTGATTTTATTTGAATTTTCAAGTGCATTTACCTGTTTTGTGGTTATATCTTTTCCCCTAAAACCGGAAAGAGAGGCTACCTCATAAATATCTTCGACAGGGTAATTATCTTTACTTTGCCTGAATTCATAAGCAGTGGTTGTATCCGAAAGCCGGGCAACTTCATACTCGGGAAGGAACATAACATCACGTGAGTTAAGTACTTCTTCTTTTAGCTCATTTCGCATTTTATTCAATACAGTCTGAGAATCAGGATCCTTTGCAAGATTTTTTGTTTCCCACAAATCATTGTCAATGTTGAATAAAAACTCTGCAGGACGATCTTCAAAAAGGCTTTTTTGCAAAGGATTTAATTTTCCACCGGCTAAATCCTGACGCATCTGCTGCTTGATTTCGCCGATTTCCATATAGCGGATGTAACGGGCTTCAGGAATAAAAGGCATATAATTCCGGCAGTACACATATTTTCCGTCGGTAACTGTTCGGATCATATCAATACCGTTATCGGAGCGGTCGGAAGAGAGGTTCAAATGATCGACCGGCTGTTCGCGTTGCCCGCCCAAAAATGACCTTCCTTCAAGGTGTTTTGGGATTTCCCCGCCCGCCATACTGATTAATGTTGGTGCAAGATCAGTAAAATCAACCAGTTCGTTGGTTACCACGCCAGTGGTACCCCAGGGAGATAAATCTTTGTACATTTCGGGGAACCAGATGATAAACGGCACGCGGTAACCATAGTTGATGCCATTGGTTTTTCCGCGCGGCATTCCTTCGCCGTGGTCAGCATAAATAAATATGATGGTGCTGTCTTTCAGGTTGTCTTTTTCAAGACTGTCGAGAAGCTGGCCAATTTTATTATCGGTAAGTTTAATTGAATTGTACACTCTTGCAAATTGCTTCCGCATCTCGGGACTGTCGCGGTAAACCGGTGGCATTTCAAATTCATTTTCGCCAATTCTTTCCTCCGGAGACAAATGGTTGAGTACATTTTCCATGTACCAGTCATAGGTCATGGTCATTGTACGCGACTGATGTGAATCAATAAAATTGAATACAGCAAAAAACGGTTGTCCCGGCTTTCTGTTCCACCAGCCGGCTGTATTTGAGCTTTCATTCCAGGCCTCACTGATAAAATCCTTTTCGTTGCGTACGTTATAATCAGTTTTTACATTATTTGTGCAGTAGTAACCTTGTTTTTGAAGGTAATACGGAAATCCTTTGATATATTCCGGAACAGGATATTTGCTGCGATGGTTGCCGGTTCCTGCTTTGTAGACTTTAACACCTGTAATAATTGCAGTTCTGCTGGGCGAGCACACCGTTCCGGTAGAAAAAGCATTTGTGAACCGGACCCCATTTTCAGCCAGTTTGTCGATAACCGGAGTACGGGCATCTTTGTTTCCGTAACAACCAATAAACTGAGGTGATGTGTCTTCGATAGTAATCCACAGAATATTTGGTTTTGGTAGTTTTTTTTGATTATCCGATTGTGTGCATTGTGTAAACAGTGCAAGGATTGTTAATATGTTGAAAAGAATTGCGTTTATTTTCAGCTGTTTATAATTCATCGCCTTATATTTTTAGTTCCTGCAGATTAGATTACTGTTTCCTCATCTTTCCATTGTGGCTGCGGTGCCACTTCATTTTCAACAATTCGCCAAATTTACAATTCATTTTTTGTAATCGATAAATATCATTTTCAAAAAACAATATAAGATACTTCAAAATGACCTTTATTCAGGCAAATTGAAAATCCGGTAGTATTCAAAGCTATCCTGGGGATTTTAGATTTCCCCAAATGGAAACAGCGTTTTCTGGGACTGACAGCTTTAATTTCATTAAGTTAGTTATCAAAACCTTTTAAAAATCAAAAATTATGAAGATAACAATCTCAGTCAGGCAGCCTGAATTTACAGATGAACTTTTACAACATTTGGAAAGAATTTATAAATGATGGTTAAATTTTGCTGTTTAACATTGTCAGATGAATGATGTTAAAACTGATTGATTTATGTTGATGGAACAGGTTGAACAAAAGGTTTTAGGATTGAATGCAAGGGACAATCCAGATTATTCTATACCAAAAAAGGAAAATACAGGGAGCCTGATATTTGGGTATTCAGCTAAATCAAAAAACAAGTACCTGCCAAAAAGTAACCACCTTGAAAGTTGAAAATAATGATTATTGACATTCTGTTTTTAAAAATAGAAGTTATCTCCACACGTCATTCAGGAGGTGAACAGATGACTCATCCAGAAGTTGAACTGAAAGATTCACAAGGGACTTAATTTGAAGCCACAGGAGGAAAATTTTATAAAAGCAATAGCCGAAAGAAGTAAAGTAATTGATTATCTTTAATACAAAAAATTTATGGAATCAAGGGAACTAAGAATCGGCAACCTGTTTTACCCTGTTAATGATATCAATTTACCTAAAGAAGTACCTTTTATTGTATATTCGATTGGGATCAGCCTTAATGGTATCAAATACAATCAATCGTTAAATACAATTAAGAAACCATTTACTTTTAAATTCAGTGATGTTGCCGGTATTCCTTTAACTGAGGAATGGCTTAAACGTGCAGGGTTTAAGTTTGACGAAGATGACATGATATATCCGCATTTACCAATATTAGGTGAATTAAGATATGCCAAAATAGAAAAAGACTCAGAAAAAATTTGTTTAAAAGATGGAGATGATAGCAGGATTGGAATTGAACTGAAATTCGTTCACCAACTCCAGAACCTGTATTTTGCATTAACAGGTACAGAACTTGAAATAAACATTTAAGATAAATTCATTCCGGGAATAAGTTCTTTTAACAATTTTCAATTCGCTTTTACCTCATTTCTGGAGGTTTTTTTATTTATTGGTGAAATGCTTTTCAACTTCATTTAAATCATCACCGGGTTGAAAGATTGTGTCAAAATCTTTAAGCCGTCCACTTAAATGGGCAAGCTTAAGTAGAGCTTCCAGCGATATTTTACCTGTATTTTCAAAACGCTTCAGGCTGCCCAGCGAAACCCCTGAGCGTTCAGCCATTTCTTTCTGCGAAAGGCGAAGTTTTCTACGCAACAATCTATGTTTTTCAGCTAGTGCTTTACCTACATCCAAAGGAGTTGGTTCTAAAGAATACATTCAATATGGTTAAAATATTAGCCAAATATAAGGATAAACAAGCATGACGGCTAAAATATTAGCCAAAATCATTTTAAAATGATGTTGGGAAAAGTGACACTTATGTAAACCCAACCAGAGCTTCATCAAACTTTTTATGGGAAGATTAAATCGTTTTTTCCATTTTATGGAAACAGAGGATCAGTGTCACTAATTTTAAGGGTTGACTAGTTAATACTTTTAATGGATTTATAGAAAAAACAGGAGTATTTATTTGCTCAATACCTGAGGGACTTATATTTATAAAATTTATATGATGTTGCTTATTTTAAGCAAATATTATACATTTGGTGTAAATAAACAACACGTAATGACAACGAAGAAACAAATATTACTTCCGAAATTTCAAAAGATATTGGAACAGATGGGCGAAAATATTAAGCTGGCCCGGAAGCGTCGCAACCTGACGACCATACAGGTTGCTGAACGTGCCGGTATTAACCGTTCTACATTGTATCACATTGAAAAGGGAAATCCCAGTGTTGCGTTGGGAGCTTATTTTAATGTTCTCAGGGTACTGGGGCTTCAGGATGATTTTCTAAAACTGGCAGCCGATGATGAATTTGGGAGAAAACTGCAGGATTTAAAACTAATCGGGAAATAAATCATGGCAGACAAAACAGATATTTGGGTGTATGCAGATTGGAAAGGTATGGCTTCTCCAAAATGTATCGGAATCCTGTCGGCACAACAAGCCAAAGGACGGAAAGCATTTAGCTTTTCATACCATAAAGACTGGCTTAATTCAAGGGAACAAATGCTGCTCGATCCCGACATTGCATGGTACAGCGGACAGCAATATCCAAACGGAAAAGAAAACTTCGGTGTGTTCCTGGACTCGATGCCTGATACATGGGGGAGGACACTGATGAAAAGACGCGCTGCAATATACGCCGGAGAAAAAGGTAAACCAGCCCCGGTATTGTACGACATTGACTTTTTGCTGGGTGTATATGATTTATGCAGAATGGGCGCATTGCGATTTAAAAAAGAACCTGATGGGGAATTTCTCGACAACGATACGGTATCGCCAACACCTCCCACTGCCAGTGTCAGAGAATTACAATACAGTGCGGAACTAATGGAATCTGATATTAATACATCTGAAGTTAAAAAATGGCTTGCCATGCTGATGGCTCCCGGTTCTTCGCTGGGCGGTGCCAGGCCGAAAGCCAATGTTCAAGACATGGACGGTCACCCGTGGATTGCCAAATTCCCTTCTAAAAATGATGTAATAGACAAAGGTGCGTGGGAGTACCTGGCCTACCAGCTTGCATTAAAGGCAGGTATTGGAATGGCAAAATCGCGGTTGGAGCATGTTGCTGGCAAATACAATACATTTTTTACGAAGCGTTTTGACCGGGATAAGCAGCAGCGGATTCATTTCGCTTCAGCCATGACCATGACAAGCCGCAGTGAAGAACTCATCAGGGACGAGATGCCTTCTTACTTGGATATAGCAGAGTTTATTCAGTTTTCAGGCGCGCATGTGGACAAAGATTTACACGAGCTTTGGCGGAGGATAGTTTTCAATATATTGATTTCCAATACCGATGATCACCTTAGAAACCACGGATTTATACTTACTGAAGAAGGATGGCGTTTATCCCCGGCTTATGATGTAAATCCATCCATTGATAAAAGCGGGCTTGCGTTAAACATCGATATGGACAACAATGCACAGGATATTGAACTGGCAAAAAGTGTTGGCCCTTTTTTCCGGTTGGGAGAAAAGGAAATAAATCAAATTCTTGACGAGGTGAAATCTTCTGTATCCGATTGGCAAAAAATAGCCACCTCTGTTGGCATCCCGCGCAGTGAACAAACCTTGATGGCTGCAGCGTTTAAAGTATAGGGAATCATTGCTCTAACGTAGTTGGAATTAATTTTAGTTATTGATTTTAAAATTCAAATTATCAATGAATTATATTATTGAGCGTATGATCATTAATGAATAATGAAATTATATAAAAACAGGAGTATACAGACAAATCATACCCCTGAACAGACAAGTTGACCTCGTAGTCCCACCAGGAATCGAACCTGGATCTACGGTTTAGGAAACCGCTATTCTATCCGTTGAACTATGGGACCAGTTCTTTTACAGGTCTGCAAAAATAGATAAAAAGCTGTTTCCCGGCAAATCAAATCATAAACTTTAAATTCATGCCGGATAAAAGGCCGGGATATGGGAATTTCCGGAATTAATATTTAGGAAATGTTTCTTAAATTTATCCGGTTATTAAAGCTAAATCAACTCAACCTTAAAATGAAACCGGTTTCAGATTCTATCCTTTGTTTCCCCGGCAGGATTGCAATTCATTGTACGCCCGAACGGGTAAATATTCTTAAAACTTTTAAAATTCAATAATATGAAAATAGATTCAAAGTATTTGTTAACCGCTCTGCGAATACTTGTTGGGTGGCATTTTTTATATGAAGGAGTTGCCAAATTAATGATCTCCGGCTGGTCGGCAAAAAGTTACCTGATGGGATCAAAATGGATATTTTCAGATCTGTTTCATCAAATGGCCGCATCTCCGCAAGTTATGAATTGGATTGATTTTTTAAATGTCTGGGGATTGATTCTCATCGGCTTATCATTAATTGTCGGATTACTGGTTCGGTGGTCTTCGGTTGCCGGTGCAGTTTTGCTGCTTTTCTATTTTGTTGCATATCCACCGATTCCGGGTTTCACGCTTGGTAATATTGCAGAAGGAAACTACCTGTTTGTAAATAAGGTATTCATAGAATTTTTTATACTTATTGTCTTCATTGGACTACCTGCTGATTTTATGTTTGGTGCAGATCGCTGGATAAAACGCTGGAAAGAAGAGGATGCCCGTCCTCCGGTGCCTTCGGTTAAAGAATCAGGAACTTCGGTAAAACGACGGGAAATCATTCGCGATTTAATCAGTGTACCTGTTTTAGGTGCATTTGCCTATGCTGTATACCGGAAACAGAAATGGAACAGTTTCGAGGAGAAATTTCTGGATGGACAACCTGATTCGACTTCCGGGGCTACATTGAAAACATTCAGTTTTGCGTCGCTCGATAATTTAAAAGGACAGGTTCCGAAAGGAAAAATAGGAGATATGGAACTCAGCCGGCTCATCATGGGCGGCAACCTGATGGGAGGTTGGGCACATGCCCGCGATTTGATTTATGCTTCGAAACTTGTAAAAGCTTACCACACCGACGAGCGTGTAATGATGACGTTGCAACTGGCCGAGAAATGCGGAATTAATGCGCTTGTTACCAATCCTGCCCTCGGGAGGATTGTCAATAAATACTGGCACGAAACAAAAGGAAAAATCAAGTTTATTTCAGATTGTGGAGACAACGCCGGATTTATTACCGGAATTAAAAAATCAGAAGATACAGGGGCAAACGCAATGTACTGTCAGGGTGGAATTGCTGACAGGCTGGTTTATGCCGGAAATTTTGATGAAATTGCAGAAGGACTTGAATTGATCCGCAGTTTCGGAAAACCTGCCGGAATTGGGGCGCATCGTATAGAAACTATTCAGGGATGTGTTGAAAAAGGAATAGTTCCCGATTTCTGGGTAAAAACAATGCACCACCATAATTATTGGTCGGCACAGGTAGATCTGGAAAAAAGAAGTACTGTTGAAGAAGGATACAGAGACAACATGTTTTGTTTTAAACCACAGGAAACAATCGATTTTATGAATCGGCTCGAACAACCATGGATTGCTTTTAAAGTACTGGCGGCGGGTGCAATTTTACCTGAAGATGGTTTTAAATATGCTTTTGACAGTGGTGCTGATTTTATATGTGTGGGAATGTATGATTTTCAAATAGTAGACGACACCAATATTTTACTCGATACTTTACCCAAAATAAACCGTTCGCGGCTTTGGCGCGGATGAAATTAAAGATGTTTTTTTATCTGCTTTTTACAGCAACCTGTTATCTTTAAAAATTGTTGGAAACGCATGTATTATGCAACTAAATTGAGCAAATTATGAAACGATACAATACTGCTGATTTCATTTCATTTTTTTATCTCCTTCTGATTTCGTTTGTTTTTTCTGCCTGCACCAGTTCCATCAGTCCTGTTACTATATCTGCAGATTTTCAAAATCCTCAAATTCAGTTTGCAGTTGATGAAATAGAAACAGCTTTTTCAGGAAAAAGGATTGATCTTCAGTCGATACAAAATGAAGATGCCGATATTACATTCATCATTGAACCGGAGAATTCACTCTTTGAAAAGGAAGGATTCAGTCTGATAAAAGACAGTGCCAACAGGATAAAAATAATTGCTTCTGAAGTTGCCGGTGCAATGTACGGTGGTTTGGAGCTAGCCGAACAAATAAAACTATTTGGATTGGAAGGTGTAAAAGAAACCACACAAAATCCATACATGCAGATGCGCGGCATAAAATTCAATATCCCGCTTGATGTGCGTACGCCAAGTTATACGGATCCGTGCGATGCCGCCCAGAAAAATATTGAAGAAATGTGGAACTATGATTTCTGGACAGAATACATCGATAATATGGCTCGTTACCGGTACAATTTTATTTCGCTGTGGAGCCTTCAGCCTTTTCCGTCGCTGGTAAAAACACCGGGCTACGAAGATGTGTCCCTCGATGATGTAAAACGTTCAACTGTCGGTTGGAAGGAAAACTACGATTTGGAAGGCACGGGTTTCGATGCTCCTGAAATTGTTGAGAATACTGAAACGCTGAAAACAATGTCCATTGACAAAAAAATAGAATTCTGGCAGAAGGTAATGAAATATGCCAGGAGCAGAAATGTCGGTTTTTACATCATTACCTGGAATATTTTCACCAATGGTACAGAAGGGAAACATGGAATTACTGACGATATTGATAACCCGGTAACCAGGGATTATTTCCGCAAAAGTGTAAAACAGCTGTTTGTTACATATCCCGATTTGGCAGGAATCGGCCTCACAACGGGCGAAAATATGAAAGGGGCAAATTTTAAGGAAAAAGAAGACTGGGCATTTGATACATATGCAAAAGGGATGCTTGATGCCGCAGCAGAGATGCCCAACCGGAAGTTCACATTTATACACCGGCAGCATATGGCCGGCGCACGTGATATTGCTGAGAAATTTAAACCACTGGTTGAAAACAAAAACATTGAGTTTATTTTCAGTTTTAAATATGCGAAAGCGCATGTAATGAGTGCTGTTGAACAACCATATCACGAGGATTTTGTAAAAGAAACAGATGGCGTAAAAACCATCTGGACGTTACGGAATGATGACAATTACTACTTCCGCTGGGGCGCTCCTGATTTTGTGAGAGAATTTGTTAAAAATATACCGCACGAGGTTTCACGGGGCTTCTATTACGGTTCTGACCAGTGGATTTGGGGCCGCGAATTTTTAATGAAGGAAGCCGAAGAACCGCGGCAGCTGGAGGTGGTTAAACATTGGTACCACTGGATGATGTGGGGAAGGCTGGGTTATAATCCGGAGCTTTCCAATGAACGGTTTATTCAAATTTTGCAATATCATTATCCCGAAGTTGAAGCCGGCAGATTGTTTACAGCCTGGCAGGAGGCTTCCATGATTTATCCGGTTACAACAGGTTTTCACTGGGGGCCGCTTGATTTTCAATGGTATATTGAGGCATGTAAAAGCCGCCCGGATTATGCACAAAATGAAACAGGATTTCATGATGTAAATCGTTTTATCAGCCTGCCACCGCATGAAAAATCAGGTTTTCAATCGATTCCTGATTTTGTTAAAATGAAAACAGAAGACGGTAATTCTGATTTAAAATCACCATTTGAAGTGGCGCAAATTCTGAATAATCATGCCGGAAAAGCTTTGGAATTAATTAAAACGATGAATCCTGAGGATAACCGTGAACTTAAATTTACCCTTCACGATATCAAAACAATGGCGTGGCTTGGTAAATATTATTCACTTAAAATTTCAGGTGCAACCAACCTGGCACTTTTCCGCGAAACCGGGGATGAAAAATACAAGGATGAGGCACTGGCGCAATTAAACCAAGCGCTCATTGCCTGGGAGAATTATACTGATGCAGCCCTTCAGCAAAATATAAACCCGCTGTGGACAAACCGGGTGGGATATGTCGACTGGCGCCAAATCACTGAATGGGTGAAACAGGATATTGAAATTGCAAAACAGGGATGAATTTTATTTTTGAAAATGATATTGGAAAAACCTTTTTCTTTGTTGGTAAAAATCGGAAGAATATGCGCAATGTATTAAAAGCTGGTCTGCTCTTTTTCCTGTTATGTTTTATACTGAATCATTCAGTTAATGCACAAAATGATACAGAGAAACCAAATCTGCGCTGGTACCTCTCAGAAGATAAATCTTCATATGCAGGAATGGTTATGGTGAATCAAATCTGGACACGATACATCATGAACAATCCGGATATAAACGGAACGGAGCAGTACGGCGATATTGACCTGGGGATTCGCCGCAGCCGTTTGATTTTCTACACCTATCTGATGGATAAAATGTTCATTTATACTCAAATTGGTTACGACGGTCAAACTTACCGCTCGGGTAAAAAACCAGGACTAACACTTTTTAATGCGCAAACTGAATATATTCTTGTCAAAGACAAGTTTCACCTGGGCTTTGGATTAAGCACCTGGAATGGAATTTCGAGGTACACAAACAGTAAATTGCTCGAATTCCTGGTGGTCGATAATCCAGGATTCGCTTATCCTGTGGGTGGGACTTTTGACCAGGCGGGCCGGCAGTTGGGTATTTATGCAAAAGGAACTCTTGGAAAGCTGCACTATCGCATTTCGGTTGTAAAACCTTTTGAATTTGGAATTGATAGTGTTTCAACTCCCGTAACAGCGGAACGCATCAATGAAAATCTGGCTGTAAAAGGTTACTTCGAATGGCAGTTTTTGGATAAGGAAAACACACTCTTTCCATATATGACAATGAACAACCTTGGGCGGGCACGAATGTTAAATATAGGCGCGGGCTTTTACTATCATCCTGAAGCCATGCTGGTGGAAGCCGCAAAGGATTTATCGACAGTTGATCCTTTTCTGGCCGGATGGCTGATTTCGACCGGGAACGAGGAGTTGCTCGAACAATTTGCCGCCTATTCGGCCTCAAAAGTGAGTGATATTTTTTTGGCTGCCGTTGATTTATTTCTTGATATGCCATTACGCAACAATGGAGCTGTCACTTCTTATTTAGGGTACTACTATTATTTCTTTGGTCCTGATTACCTGCGTCCGATGAGCAAAATGAACGTATCAAAGCTATCTGTAAATTTAAGCCTTCCGCAGGGAGCAGGCAACAGTGAATGGGAGGTTGGCACCGGGCACATTGTGAGGGGTGAATGGGGATATCTGCTGCCGGAGAAGGTGTTTAACTCCCGGCTGCAGCCATTTGGTGCGTTTACATACAAAAATTTTGAAGCGCTTGATGAAGCTTCTGTTCAGTATGATGTGGGAGCCAACCTGCTGATGCAGGGGCATAACATCAAATGGACACTTCAATATTCCACCCGCCCGATTTACAGGGAAATCGAAGAACGGCAACTGATTGATGAATACAAGGGACAATTTATCCTTCAAACTCAAATCTATTTTTAATAATTTGATTATTTGATTGAAACAAAAATTAATAGTAGTTTTACGTGTTGAATTAAAGAGAGATATGTATAAAATGCCTTTATACGGGAAAGAATGGAGCTGGCGCAATGTAAAAATGGAAGCGCGGGATGAAAATATTGTTTTGCCGTCTTAAGGCCGGGAAAGGGATGTATTGCCTATTGTGCAATACATCCCTTTTTCATTTTAAAATATTAAAATCAAAAATTTATAATTATGACCAGACAAAAAAAGATTTTTCTTGAAGAATCGGAAATGCCAAAACAGTGGTACAATCTTGCTCCTGATCTGCCAACACCTTTAAATCCGCCACTCGGACCCGACGGTAAACCTGTTACGCCCGATATGCTAAAACCAGTTTTCCCAATGAACCTGATAGAACAGGAAGTGAGCCAGGAACGATGGATTGACATTCCGGAACCCATCAGGGAAATTCTTGTACAATGGAGGCCAAGTCCGTTAATTCGTGCTTATCAACTGGAAGAAGCACTTGGGACTCCTGCTAAAATCTATTACAAAAATGAAGGGGTTTCACCTGCAGGAAGCCACAAACCAAATACTGCTGTTGCACAAGCCTGGTACAATAAAGAATTCGGGATTAAAAAGTTAACAACTGAAACCGGCGCCGGACAATGGGGTTCAGCTTTGTCGTTTGCCTGTGCTCAATTGGGTGGCATCGAATGCAAAGTTTTTATGGTGAAAGTGAGTTTTGAACAGAAGCCATTTCGAAAAATGATGATGGAAACCTGGGGTGGAAAATGCATTTCAAGCCCAAGTAATGAAACACAGGCAGGACGAAATATTTTGGCTGAATTTCCGGATACTCCGGGAAGTTTGGGAATTGCAATTTCCGAAGCAGTGGAAGCTGCCGTTACCGACCCGAAAGGCGAAACCCGTTATTCACTTGGTTCTGTGTTGAATCACGTGATGTTGCACCAGACAATCATTGGTTTGGAAGCAAAAAAACAACTGGCGAAAGTTGGAATTAAGAACCCGGATATAGTAATCGGTTGCTGTGGTGGCGGAAGTAATTTTGCAGGAATTTCTTTCCCCTTTATGTACGAAAAAATACATGGCGCCAATATTCAGATTATCGGAGCTGAACCTTTCAGTTGCCCCACATTAACAAAAGCACCGTTCATTTATGATAATGGCGATGTGGCACAAATGACACCGCTGCTGGCTATGAACAGTTTGGGACATAATTTTGTGCCTGCGCCGATTCATGCAGGTGGATTACGTTATCATGGAATGTCGCCATTGGTAAGCGCTGCGTTGAGAGATGGTTTGATGGAAGCCCAGGCAATCCACCAAAGTGAATGCTTTGAAGCAGGTTTATTATTCGCAAAAACTGAAGGAATTATTCCTGCACCTGAAACAACACATGCCATTGCTGCCACTATACGCGAAGCTAAAAAAGCAAAAGAAGAAGGCAAGGAAAAAGTTATCCTGTTCAACTTCAGCGGTCACGGATTGATGGATTTGGTTGGTTACAGCAAATATATGGCTGGCGAACTGGAAGATTACGAATATCCGGAAGAAGAGATAGCTAAAAACCTGAAGAAACTGGAAGGTTACCCGCTGCCAAAATAAGTACTTCCTTCTTGCCACCTTCCGGAAAAGAAAAAGGAGAAGAAATTGTTGCCATTAATTAATGGCACCATATTTCAAAGTTTTGGATTACAGTATTAAACAGTAGTTAAACCCGTGTTGCCGGTTAATGGCAGCGCGGGTTTTTATTTCTGGAGTTCAAAAAAAAGCGTAAATCACTTTCTCCGGCATATCCGGTAAAACCTCCTGTATGTCGTCAAAAAAATGCCTTCTATTCTTCAATCGCAAACTGATTAAACCGGCTTCTTCTGCCGAAAAATAATTTCCGGAGATTTTACTTTCCCGGATAAAACCTTTTTCAGCTTTAAATTCAATAATCAATTTTTTATCCACTATTTTCAGCTCGTTGTTAAATTCATATTTTGGTGAATACCCAAAATTCCACTCCCAGGTTCTGAATTTTTCACCAGCCAGTTGTTCAATTTTATTGACATCTTTTTCGCTTAATTCACTAAACCGGTTATCCGGATCTTCCAGTTGAACTTCAAACAACAGTGAAATGAATTCTTCGAGTGTTAACGGAAAGTTCAGAAATCCGGAAATGTTGGCCACTTCGCTCCTGTTCGACTGTACTGCTTTGGTATTGTATTTTCCTGGAACAACTTTTATTGCATTTCCAAGGTCTTCCAAATCCGAATTAAAAAGCAGCGTTCCGTGATGAAGTACACGATTTTTAAAAATGTGTTCTGCATTACCCGATATTTTTTTGCCTTCCACCAGTAAATCATTTCGTCCGGAATTGATTGCTTTAATATCTAATCTGGACAGGGAATCAATAATTGGCCTTGTAAACTTTTTAAAACTGATTTCGGCCGGACTATCCACATTTTTAATAAATGCAAAGTTTACATTCCCTGCATCATGAAAAACTGTACCACCGCCTGAAATGCGACGGGCTACAGTGATGTTGTTTTTTCTTACATGCGGGTAATTTATTTCGCACATTGTACACTGATGTTTGCCAATAACAATGGTATCGTTGCTTTGCCAGAGCATAAAGATTTCTTCCCTGAAGTTTTTAAGCAGATATTCTTCGGCTGCCAGGCAAAAGTATGGATTATTATTTTTCAGGTGAATGCAAAGCATAAAGTTATTGATTTTGTATCCAGCGTTGAAAAAGTACGTCGTAAACGCTGTAATATAATATTCCATCAGAATTGTGCTCAGTAAAAATAAGCTCCTTTTTTAGTAATGCATTTAAAGAACGGTTAACTGTTGAAGGACTTCCAAGGTTATGTTTCTGAATAAAATCTTTTGAAGTGATATTGAAGACTTTTCCATCATACGCAATCGCTTTTAACAAATTCCATTGTTGCTTTGTAATCAAGTCGCGGTAACCAAAGAACACGTATTCCTGTTCCTTTAATATTTTCATTGCTTCATTACGCAGGCTCTCAGCTTTAACCTGCTTCCCTGAATTCGCATAAATGCGATTACAAAGTAGTTGCACATAATAAGTATGAAGGTTTGTCCAGTCCAGTATCTCATTTATTGTTTCCCGATTGATTTTCTTTTTATTTTCCTCAAATTTGTGTAAAATGAATTTTTGATACGCGTCCCGTTCAATTTTATCCAGTTTCAGAAATTGTGTACTTCTATAAAAAGGTTTGGTTGCATTTGAAAAAATATCTGCCATTAAATGTTGCTGACTACCTGAGAATATAAACACAACATTATTCAATTGCTGAATAATTTTACGAAGCCAGGCATCTGTATTTTTTTCAGGGTAATTTAATATTTGCTGAAATTCATCAATAGCAAATAATACCCGCTTATTTTGGTTTTCCAAAAACGAAAACAACGTTCCGATTTGATGTTCGCTTTCTTTATCCTGAATATTAAATGAAACATTGGGCGTGCCCGACAATGCATCGAATGAAATTACCGGACGCAACGATTTAATGAAATTCCAGACCTTTGCTCCTAACCCGGATTTTTCGGGGACAGCATTTAAAATAGCAGTTGCCAAACTATTTAAAAATTCGACACTGTTTTCGGTAGGTAAAATATCTGCATAAATACATATTAAAGTACCGGATAATTTATGTTGAAGGTGTTTGATTAACCCGGTTTTTCCGATTCGTCGAATGGCAACCAATGTAGTGGATAGCCCTCCGTTTACATTTCCGATTAATCTTTCGGTCTCATTTTCCCTGTCACAAAAATATTCCGGCCCGTAATAACCGGTTGTGGGAAATGGAGTTGTAGGATATATGTTTTTCATTCTCCAATATTTTACGCAAAATGCAATTTACAAAATGCGTTTTACAATTTGCGTAATATTCTTGTATTATTTCGCTGCTTTTAAAATTCCAGAATAATTCCGATGGTCGGGAGTACAGTTCCAGTGGTGTTTTTAATCCGGCGTAATTCGTAGCGTGTACCATTATCGGTTAAAATAAAATTTCCGTTTTCATCGGTTGCACGAACAATAATATCCTGTTGTTCTGCCTGAAAATTGTACAGGTTTTGAATATCGATATAAAATTTGGCGGTGATTTTATTCAAATAATACGATTTATCAACACGTACATCAAGCTGATGAAATGGTGAAAATCGTTTAGAATTGAGCCGCGAATAGTCAAGATAAGGGCCGCCTTTCAGATTCCAAGCTTCAATAAGTGAACTGCGTTCCATGTCATACGGAGTGTAAGGCAAGCCTCCAACAAAGCGCCACCGGGTACCTACACGCCAGTTTCGTTTCAGGTCCTTTGTTGTTGTAACGTTCAGCAGATGCTTTGAATCCCAGCTCGATGGGATGTAATTTTTTTCTGCATCCTGAAATTCACTTCGAACCAATGTGTAGGAGAGATTAAAATTAAATCCGTCGGTGGAATTTATCCGTGCCTGAAATTCTGTTCCATAAGCCCGGCCACTGGATGCTGAAATCACCTCCTCATCACCTACAACACCAAAATCTGCTCCTTTGTTGGCCAGGCTAATCCCATCTTTTACCGAAAACGGATAATCTGAATATCCTTTCCAAAATCCTTCAACTGAAAAAAGTACAGTCTGTTTCGGGCGAAATTCAAGTCCCGCAATCAGGTGGTCCACTGAAATGTATTTCAGGTTATTATCCTTGTTTACCAGTACATCATTCTCTTTAAAACCCAGTGATGTGTAAGTCGGCAGTTGAAAGTAGCGACCTGTATTAAAATTCATGCTCCAGCGGGGTGTCAAACTGTAAGATGCTGAAAAGCGGGGTGAAAACTGTTCAAGTAAATTATTCATACTGCCCGAATAGTTGTTTGCATCGGCACGGGCTCCCAGCGAAAGGGACAGCCGCTCATTAAGTACATTTTTACTTGCCTGTGCAAATAGTCCCCATTTTACAAGGCTTAAATTTGTATTGTAGTCAACATTCAGAATTTCGCCGGCATAAAAACGTTTTTGCTGTGTTGAATTTGTATAGGTTACCAAATCAAGATGAGCACCAACATTCAAACGGAACCCGTCTCTTCGGATATTATCTTCAACCCGCAGCTTATTTTCAATTTCCTGTGAAGTATAGTCCAGGATTTTATTCTCTTCCGAACTATCATCGTTTTCAAAATATTTGTATGCCCCGTTGTTCAGATGACTTCTGCTTAATACAACTGTTTGATAACTGTTTTCGCGGTAATGTTTGTAAACTGCACCCAACGTATAACTCCACTGATCATTAACCGGAAGTTCCCCTAAAATATATTGTTGCTGTTCATCCGGGTTTTCAATATCGAGGTTTAATTCAGAATGATCAAGTGCACCAAGTCCCACCAGAGTCAGCTCATTTTTTTTGTCGAAACGGGTACGAACTTTAAACTGCATGTCAGTAAAAGTGGGTAGGAAAGGCAGTTCAAGAATACCGAACAGAAATTGGAGATACGATCGCCGGGCCGAAAATATAAAGGTTGTTTTTTCGCCAAGCGGCCCATCAAGAGTGGCTGCCACCTCGGAAGCACCCAAGGTTCCCTGGAATTTAAGTTTATCTTCATTCCCATCCACCTGATAAAATTCAAGAATGCCACTCAATGCATTTCCCCGGTTTGCCGGGAATGCTCCTGCATAATAATTGACTTCACGCAAAAAGTCTGCATTAATTATTCCAACGGGTCCACCGGAAGCTCCCTGCGTGGCAAAATGGTTGATAAACGGCACTTCCACACCATCAAGATAAAAACGGCTTTCGGAAGGACCACCACCACGGATAATAATATCGTTGCGAAACGCAGGTGTTGACTGTACACCGGGGAACGACTGAATTACTTTCGAAATATCGCGGTTGGCACCTGGACTTTTTTCAATTTCGCCTATACCAATCGACCGAAGTGAAACCGGACTTTCAACCGTTTTTCGAAAGGGTGATGCAGTGACTGTTACCTCATCAATTTGTTCCTTTTGTTGTTCCATGCGAATTTCAACAAAATTTGTATTGGCAGCACTCACTTCAATTTCCGATGAAATGGCTTTTTTATAACCTACAAAAGAAGCTTCTACCCGAACAAATCCGGGATTGAGACCTGTGAGAATAAAATTACCGTTTACGTCGGTAACAGTTCCAGTATTCGATCCCGAAACCACTACATTCACAAAAGGAAGTGGCTCATTACTTACAGCGTCTTCTATGTGGCCTTTCAATGTTGCCTTCTGAGCAAAAACAGAAAATGAAAGCAACAAAATCCAAAATGTAATAAAGCTTGATTTCATGCGTGTTGTTTCAGTCTTGTTTCCAATGGTTTTTTAATGACTACTGTGAAATAAATCAACTGCATATTAAAATTTCTTATCATTTCAACGGGTAAATATGAAGTATTTAATTCGCGTTTATATATTTGTCTCATCCTGTTATTGTTTAATAATTTTTATTCAAACTTAAACAATTATATTTTTAAAAGGTTGAAATAACCTTTCATTTTTCTATATTAGCCATAGAAAAAGTTGATTTAATGAGAGTAGTAATCCAGAAGGTTAAAAAAGCATCAGTTAAGGTTGAAGGAGAAATTATCTCATCCGTTGAAAAGGGATTGTTGATTTTACTTGGAATTGAAGATGCAGATACTGAAGAAGATATTGAATGGCTGGTAAAGAAAATTGTTCAACTTCGTATTTTTAATGACGAAAACAATGTTATGAATTTATCTGTGCAGAATGTTGCAGGTGATATTCTTGTGGTCAGCCAGTTTACACTTTTTGCCAATACAAAAAAGGGAAACCGGCCATCGTACATTCGTTCGTCGAAACCTGAATTTGCCATTCCGATGTATGAAAACTTTATCAGAAAAATGGAGGAAGCGCTTGATAAAAAAGTAGGTGCAGGCATATTTGGTGCCATGATGGAAGTAGCACTGATAAATGACGGGCCAGTGACAATTATTATGGATTCGAAACAGAAAGAATTTTAAAAGCCCCTCCAGGCTTCCCCGGGGGAGGAGTAAGAAATCATAAGAACGATTAATTTTCAATTTGATTCTGATTTTATGAATAACAAGAATTTAACAATCACGGATGCACAGCAAATGGTGGATGAGTGGATTAAAACCATTGGTGTCCGTTATTTCAGCGAGCTCACCAATATGGCAGTATTAACTGAAGAAGTGGGTGAGCTTGCACGAATAATTGCACGTAAATATGGTGATCAATCCTTTAAAAAGTCAGACGAAAATTATGATTTGGCCGATGAAATGGCCGATGTGATGTGGGTGCTCATCTGCCTGGCAAATCAAACCGGAGTAAATTTAAATGAAGCTTTTCTGAAGAATATCGAAAAGAAGTCAATTCGGGATGAGGAAAGACATCGAAACAACCAAAAACTAAAGGATTAATTTCTTAAATTTAGTGGTTCGTTTAACCTAATATGGTTTTGTTATGATACATAAATCAATTTTTCTTATTATGGTAATATTTGTTTTAGCGTCATGCACTTCAAATAATAAAAATCCGGAGAAATGGACGGATGAAGAAGTTAACAATTGGTTCGAAAAACAGGAATGGCTCAATGGCTGGGAGGTTCACCCTGATGATTCAATCGACAAAAGAAAACTGGCAGTTTATTATCATAAAAATCCGCGGCACTGGGATCAGGCGTTTAATTTTCTTAAAACTGCCGATCTGGATAGTTTGCCCGTTGGGACGCAGGAGTTGGAAGGAAAACATCTTTTTATTGCCGTGAGTGAATATGATTCGAAAGACATGCCGGATACACGCTACGAATCGCACCGGAAATACATCGATATTCAATATGTAATACAAGGTGAAGAGTCGATTGGTGTTACAACTCTTGATAAAGTGGTGGTTGCAGAACCTTTCAATGAAGAAAAGGATATTGCATTTTATTCGTTCGATGGGGGAAATTACAGGAAAGCAACTCCCGAAAAATTCTTTATTTTCTTTCCTGATAATGTACACCGGCCGTCATTAAAAGTAGATGAAAGTGTGCCGGTAAAAAAAGCGGTTATAAAAATTTTGATTGAGTAAATGCTTTCTTATTTTACCCTTTTGGGGAGCCAGAGAGGGCTTGTTATTTTTTCCGTGTGGTAATGTAATTCATCAGTTCAATCAGCGATTCGCGGGCTTCGCCATCTTCAAATTCCATGATAGCAGTAATGGCTTTATCCTTGAATTCGTTCATTTTCCGGGTGGCATATTCCAATCCGCCTTTGTCGGTAACCAGTTGGATGAGTTCCTGAACAACTGCTGAGTTCTTGTTTTTTCGCTTTATCAAACCAAGAATCCGTTTTCGTTCAGCAGACTTTGAATTTTTTAATACATAAAGCAGCGGTAATGTTATTTTTTTCTCCTTTATATCATTACCGGTTGGTTTACCGATTATACCTTTTGCCTGATAATCAAAAATATCATCTTTAATCTGAAATGCAATCCCAACGTCCTGTCCAATCCGGTACATTTTTTCATGAATTTCTTCATTTTCAGTAACTGATGCTGCGCCAATAGCCATGCTGGTGGCAATTAAAGATGCTGTTTTTTTGCGGATGATTTCAAAATAAGTTTCCTCATCAATATCAAGTTTTCGGCTTTTTTTGATCTGAAGGATTTCACCTTCGCTCATATCTTGTACGGCTTTTGAAATTAGATGCAGGAAGTTGTATTTTTTATTTTCAAGTTGAAGCAGTAATCCTTTGGCAAGAATATAATCACCAACTAAAACTGCGAGTTTATTTCGCCAAAGCGCTTTCACCGAAAAACTGCCCCGGCGTTCGTATGATTCATCTACTACATCGTCGTGAACCAGAGTTGCTGTGTGAAGTAATTCAACCGAACAGGCAGCAAGTTGAGAAAATTCGTTGGACTCTCCATGAAGTTTTGCCGAAAGAAACACAAAAATCGGCCGCAGTTGTTTTCCTTTTGTCCGGTAAAGAAAATTTAATATTGTGGCAAGCAGGGGAATATCGCTTTGTAATGATTTTTTGAAATAAGGCTCAAAATCTTTCAATTCCTGTTCTATGGGAAATTTGATCTTTTGTAATGTTGTCATTCGGTTTAAACCCCCTGATTAATTTTTTAATAAACGAACATAGAATAAATTGGTTGAAATATGCATTATTTTAACAAAAAAATGATGATTGGTTATTAGTTATTCAAATTTAATTCAAATTGAAATATTTGAAGTGGCATAATTCCTAAATATTTATATATTTGCATTGTTAAAAGATTTAAAAATATGGTAGAAATCAGAGAGTTAGATGACGAAAGGCTGGAGCTGGCAGCTAGTATGCTAAAAGCCATTGCCCATCCTATGCGTATTGCCATTCTGACTCATCTTGAAGGAGGCAAGCGGTTAACTGTTACTGAAATACATGAATTGCTGGGAATTGAACAATCCACCACTTCGCATCATCTTGGAATACTAAGGGATAAAGGTGTTTTATGTTCAAAGCGGGAAGGAAAAAATACATTTTATTACTTAAAATTTGAAGTTTTAAGCCAAATTGTTGATTGCCTGAAATCGTGCACCTGTGATTAAACGATAATTCCCATTGATAATCATTTTTTCGGATACAAATAAATTTGACGTTTTGGTTTGATGTTCATTTAATGTCCGGACATGTATATATGTTTGATCATTATATCATCATAAAATTTGTTCAAGCTTCATCCCAGTCATTAAAAGACCTTTTTGTCCGTTGATAAAAATAATTAATTTTGCCCTTCCACAGATTAAATTTTAATCATTAAGTTATGAGGAAGCCAGTTGTTATTTTTATTTCAATAATGTTTTTTTGGGCCGGATTTGTTAGTTCCATCAGTTTTATGGAAGCCTGGCTAAAGTTTCGGGCTGCGGGTGTAACACTGTCAATTGGATTAAGCATCGGTAAAAAAATATTCAGCGCTTTAAATCATGTAGAATGGGTGTTGTTTTTCTGCGGCATTATTACATTTTATTTTGGGAAATTTCATCGAAATCGTCGTTTTGTTTTCTTTTTTTCCCTTGTACTGGGAATTCTTCTTGTGCAGACATTTTTTCTCCTTCCCGAACTTGTTGAAAGGGCAAACAGTATAATTAATGGACAAATTGTTGAGAAATCTGTGGTTCATTTTGTTTTTGGAATTCTGGAAGTTCTAAAAGTATCGGTTATTATTTTGCTCGGCTTTTGGGGATTGAACAAAAAATTGACCCCTGAAAGTTTATGAGTTGTTTCTCTCTGCGACGTTGAGCTATTATTAATAAGTTTTATATGAATAGAATTGGTTAAAAAAACATCTCTTTTCTGCTTGTAATCCTTTAATTCCTTTTTTCCGGTTTCATTTCATTATTTTTACCCAAAATTGAAAACAGATGAAACTTGTTTTTGCCACAAATAACAAACATAAGCAGGAAGAACTTCAGGCGATTTTAGGAAAAAAATTTGAATTGTTAAGTTTAAGTGATATTGGCTGCAGCGAAGAAATTCCGGAAGAACAACCTACCCTCGAAGGTAATGCCCGTCAAAAGGCTTATTATGTTTTTCAAAAATATAATTATCCCTGTTTTGCCGATGATACCGGTCTTGAAATTGAAGCTTTAAATGGTGAACCGGGTGTATTTTCCGCCCGTTATGCAGGTGAAGAAAAAAACCCGGAGGAAAACATGAATAAAGTTCTTCGGAAAATGGTTAAAATAAATAATCGTAAAGCACGTTTTAGAACCGTTATTTCATTGGTAATTGAAAGCACCGAAATGCAGTTTGAAGGTAGTGTGGAAGGTGAAATTACCAGGGAAAAAAGAGGGGATTCCGGATTTGGTTATGATCCTGTTTTTTTGCCGGAAGGTTCGAAATTAACTTTTGCAGAAATGGCATTAAAGGATAAAAATCAAATCAGCCATCGTGCCAGGGCTGTAAAAAAACTGGTTCAATATTTAAAAATGTTAGAATAAATGCCTGTTATTATGCGACAAATACTAGTGCTGATTCTTGCAACCTGTTTTTTTTCTACAGCTCAGGGCCAGCGAAAACAAAAAAGCTGGAAAGATTATCTTTCATTTGCAAATGCAACTGAAGTTGAAGTTTCTTCTGATAAAATTTATTGTGTTACTGAAGGGGGCCTGTTTTTTTATGATATTCAGGATAACAGCGTTAACAAGTATTCAGTGCTGAACGGTCTTTCTGATTTTGGTATTAATAAAATTGCCTACAGTGAAGAGAATAAAGTTCTGGTGGTGGCTTACAACAACAGCAATATCGATTTGATTTATAATTCAGCAGTTATAAATCTTTCAGATATCAAACGCAAACAAATTACCGGCGACAAAGCAGTATACAATATTACAGTTGAAGGTAACGAGGCTTTTGTTTCGTGTGGTTTCGGGATTGTAGTTTTGAATCTGGATAAACGTGAAGTGAAGGACACCTATTTTATTGGCGAAGGTGGTGCAGCATTGCGTGTAAATGATGTTGAAATATTCGGCGAACTGATTTATGCTGCAACCGATAATGGAATTCTGTGGGCTGATAAAAATGATAACCTGCTCAATTACAATAATTGGTATAAAACTGAAACAATACCACATAATGCCGAAAAGTTTAATCATTTGGCTGTACATTCCGGAAAGTTACTCGCTAATTATACTCAGGATAAATACGGGCAGGATATCATCTATCAACTGGATGGAAATGAATGGAAAATTTATTTGCCACAAATAAATTATGTAAGGGATATGCAGGTAAACAACAATAACCTGGTGGTTACAGCATGGGCATCTGTTTATTTGGTTGACAGTAATGATGATATCTCAGGAGTTTTAAATTCATACCATCTGAATGAATCGGAAATTACAACTATTACTCCGCGGAGCGCCGCAATAATTGATGATGGATCAATCTGGATTGCTGATTTCGAAAATGGATTGATTCATGTTTCAGGAAATACGTTTGAATCAATATTTCCAAACGGACCCTTTGATAATCGTATATTTTCATTGTATACTAACAACGGAGATTTATGGGTAGCCCCCGGCGGAAGAGATGAATCGTGGACAAATATCTGGCAGCAGCCGCGATTTCAACTTTACCGAAATGAGGAGTGGAAATATTTTGATAAAACAAAATATCCGGAACTGAACGGATTTGTGGATATCGTTAATATTGTTGCTGATCCGAGAGATCCGGATCATATTTTTGTAGCAAGCTGGGGCGGAGGTTTACTTGAATTCCGGGGAGATCAGTTTTTGCACCGCTATACCCATAAAAATAGTCCGCTCGAAACTGTATTGCCTCCCGATACTGCTGCAAATTACGTTAGGATTGGAGGTCTTGATTTTGATTCGGAAGGAAATCTCTGGATTATTAATTCAGAAGTAGCCAAAAAACTCCTTAAACTTACACCCGAAGGGGAATGGGAATCTTTCGAATTACCGAATATTGAAATTCTGAGAAATACCGGTCAGTTACTCGTCACTCAAAACGATGATAAGTGGATTGTACTGCCGCGTGGTCACAATGCCTATGTTGTTGATAAATCAGGGACACAAAAGAAACGGTTGGTGGTTACCTCTTATTTTAACAATGGTGAAAAAGAGATATATAACAATATGAATGATATATTTCTCAATTGCCGAAGATCATGAAGGTGCTATCTGGATAGGTACTTCAACAGGTGTTGCAGTTTATAACAGTCCTTCCCGGATATGGAATTCAGACAGCTTTTATGCCATTCAGCCAAGTGTTGATATAAATGATGGAAATTATCATCCGTTGCTTGAAACAGAGACAATTACTTCGATTGCAGTTGATGGTGCCAACAGGAAATGGATTGGAACTAAAAATTCGGGTGTTTACCTGGTTTCTGAAAACGGGGAACAGGAGATACTTCATTTTACCAATGAAAACAGCCCGTTATTTTCAAATTCCATAACTGCCATTGGTATTAATCAGCTTTCAGGTGAGGTATTTATTGGAACCGATAAAGGTTTAATTTCTTATATGGGCGATGCTACTGGTGGTAAACCGGCATTCGAAAATGTTTATGTTTATCCGAACCCGGTGAGGGAAACCTACGACGGACCGGTAACAGTGAGCGGGCTACTTGAAAATACAGATATTAAAATTACTGATATCAGCGGAAATCTTGTTTATCATACAACTTCTTTGGGTGGACAAGCTATTTGGAACGGAAAAAGTTTAAATGGTAACCGGGTGAAAACAGGTGTTTACCTGGTGTTTTGTTCCGATGAATTTGGAGAACAAACTCACATTACCAAATTGCTGTTCATAAATTAATTATCATTTATTTTGAATGAATGTGTAATTTGAATTTTACTTATTACTTAACCGGATTATGCTTGCAACTACCCAGGGAATAGTTTTGCATTTTATAAAATATGGCGAAAGCAGTGTTATTGCAACTGTTTTTACGCGGGATTTTGGTCGTCAGTCATTCATTATGAATGCTGCACGAAGTAAAAAGTCGCAAAACAAAGCCGGCATGCTTCAACCTTTATTTCTGGTTGAGTTGGTAACTTATCAAAAACAAACCCGCGAAATTCAGCGCATAAAGGAGATAAAAAACAGACCGGTTTATCAAAATATTCCTTTCAAGGTGACAAAATCATCACAGGTAATTTTTCTTGCCGAAATATTGTACAAAACGCTCCTGGCCCAGGAGAGTTCGCCTGAAATGTTCGATTTCATAAAAAATTCCCTTCTTTATTTTGATTTAACCGAAGAGAATACTGCAAATTTTCATCTTTATTTTTTGTTTAGGCTAACAGAATATCTTGGATTTTTGCCCTCAGCAAAAATTGAAAGTTTTGAGGGATGGTTTGACTTGAAAAAGGGAGCAGTTGTTCCTTTTGAACCCTCGCATCCGTTTTATGCCCACAAGGAAGCTACGAAGTACTTTTGCACGTTGTCGGCACTTAAAATTAATGAAATTCAACAGTTGAGAATAACCGCAGAAATGCGTGAATATTTACTTTCGAAACTGATTGAATATTATCAGTTTCATTTTCAGAATTTAGGTGATATAAAATCACTGAAGGTACTGAAAGAAGTTTTTGGATAAATTCTGAAAACAGGCAATTTTATTTTCCCCTGAAAACTGATGCCTCATAAATAAACAGTTCAGCATTTTTCCATCCATCCCAGCCAATTCCTGCCTTTTCGCGTGAACAATGGCCAAGAAATTCATTGATATCCCAGCTTGTTTTTTTTGCAACCTGGGGTAAAAAGGTACCGGTAGAATCTCCTTTTTTAATGTAAATGCCATGTTTGCCCAATTCGATTTCATCAGGTGAATAAATTCTTTTTAAAGGCGAAAGAACAGAAATTTCAAGTTCAAGGCCCGAAAGATCGTCGGGATAAATTTTATCGAACCTTGTATCTTTTGCTGCAGAAACAGCGCTGGTTTGAACAAGATCGTTCAACGATTTATCGCTCCCGAAATTACCAATGCAGCCACGAAGTTTACCATTTATGTATATACTTACAAAAACACCTGCGTGTTCATTTATGATTCCATCCGATTCAGGCGGTAAAACAGGTCCTGGAGAGCCGGTTAAAATAAAGTTTTTTAACCGTCGGGTGGCTTTGTAAAGAAGCTCTTTTTTTTCAGCATCAGTAATCTGAAGGTACTTTTTTTCTGCCGAAATTGAAATGGCCCAGTATCCAACAACACGCTGTTTGTTTCCAAACGGTTTTGAAGAACCTGAATTTCTGTAATCGATTTGCTGAAAATTTAAATTTTCATTTTCAGTGAGGTACAGCAATGTAAGTACAGAAGTCCAGCCACATAATGAAGTTGCCAGATTGCTTATGTTTTTCTTTTTGTTTTTTTCAAGTACATCGAGAAGTATTTGGGGATTGTTGCTGCAAATAGCATTGGCAGTCTCCAAATCAATTTTACCTGCATCATTAAAATGCGGATAATGTGAAAAATCGGTACTTATAACAAAAAGGTTCTCACTTGTAAACCAAGGTTTAAGCAGTGCCGCAATTCTTTTAATTTCTTCGTGTTTATTTGTTCCCAAAATAATGGGAACCAATTTAAATTGATTTCCAAGTTTATGCTGAAGAAAAGGCAATTGTACTTCAAGACTGTGTTCGTTTTCATGGACTTCGGGTTTATCAAGGAATAATTCAGAAGTTGCAGATAATTGTTTTGCAAGAGAAGTATCCACTTCCACTATGCCCAAAGGAGTGATATAATTTCCACTGCTAAAAACTGCTGCTCCCGAAAATAGAAACTGATGGCTTGATGCAATAATAAAAACTCTTTCGTAGGTTGGGTTTTTATCCAGCTGATTAAAGGCCGATGCTGCCACTTCACCGCTAAAAATGTATCCTGCATGTGGTGAAATAATTGCCCGCAGCAGGTTGTTTTCAATTTTATTTTGTTTGGCATGAATAAATAATTCGTCCAGTTGTGATTTTAACTTTGGTTTTGTGGAAGGATAAAATTGTCCGGCAAAAACAGGATTTCGATTTATTTCAGCGGTTTTCATTTTAAATGGACTTTAGAACATAAACGATTCACGTTCAGATTCGTTTTTTATTATTCTAACGTTTTTAAACTGTCGAAGGTTTCGACAGGTTACAGCCCCTGGCTTTTTCGTAGTATTGATGGTTAAGAGGCTCTATTGTTTCCTGAATTTAATGGTTGATTTGTAAATTAAATAATACTAACTTGATTTGATTTTCCATCTAAATTAAATCTTTTAAAAAATGAAAAAAACAGCGCTCTACATTGTTCTCCTTGCCGGGGTTATTTTATTTTTTGCCAGCTGCGCAACCCAATCCTTAGAGGATGTTGTAAATCCTCCCGGATTTTTATGGGGTCTTTTACATGGTTTTATTCTTCTGTTTAGTTTTGTAGCCAGTTTATTTACCAATTACGAAATCTATGCATTTCCGAATAGCGGGGGATGGTATGATTTTGGATTTCTGCTGGGAGTAATGTTTTTCTTTGGTGGCGGAGGCGCCGGATCTAAAAGACGTCGTTGATAAACTATGTTATTTTGAATTAGTTGCGAACAGCAAACTGTGCAAAACTTAATCTGATAATTTATTTTCAGGAATATATGAAATGTGTATATTAGCCGAGTTTTTAAAGGAATAAATTTATAAACCGGCCATGATTAAAATTCCTGAAAAAAGGATTTTGCATGTGGCAAATGAAAGATAGTATCAGTAAAAAATTAAATTAGAAAACATGAAAAAAATACTATTCATTGTTTTTACAATCGGAATTGCTTTAACAGCATGTAAATCGAAAAAGGAGTTGGCCAAATCGCCATATACAACCGATCCTGCAACTCAACCAAAGGTATTTTCTGTACCCACAAGCGATACGCAGCAAGAGGCGGTAAAGGAAGAACCCAAAGTGGCAAAAGTAACCGATACGCAGCCGGTAGCCATGCGAAAAGAACAGGTTTCGTTTACTTCGCAGGAAGATCGGGCAGAAAATGAAGTGAATTCTTACTTTGTTATTATTGGTTCATTCAGCCAGCTTGAAAATGCAAAAAATTACCGTGAAACACTGATAAACCAGGGATTCGCTCCAATAATCCTTCACAGCGAAACCGGTTACTATCGGGTGTGTGTAAACTCACACAAAAACGAACAGGAAGCCAGAAATCGTGTGGCACAAATCAGGCAGTCATTTCCCCAATATTCAGATGCCTGGCTTCTGATAAAAGAATAACTTTTGAATTTACAGAGGTGAAACGTCGTATATTTTTATACGGCGTTTTTTTGTATATGAACTGCAGGATAAAAAACCGGATGGCGACCTTCCGGATCATTTCGTGGTGAATCATTATCGTATTTAATCCATGTTATTGTTTGTATTGTTTAAGATAAATTATAAGACTTTAACAGCATTGTCCTTTGCAAGTGAACAATTTGTATAAAATCGGTATTACATTTGTAATCAATTTACAAAAAGCTTACTTATTCAGGTAGATATATAATAATGACAAAAGAAAATAAACAAAAACTGCTCGATCAACGATACCTTAAAATGGCGAATATCTGGGCACAAAATTCCTATTGTAAACGAAGAAAAGTAGGGGCATTGATTGTTAAAGAGAAGATGATAATTTCTGATGGATATAATGGAACACCTTCCGGATTTGAAAATATCTGTGAAGACGAAAATAATAAAACAAAACCATACGTTTTGCATGCCGAGGCAAATGCAATAACAAAAGTGGCAAAATCGAACAACAGCAGTGAAGCCGCAACTTTGTACGTTACTTCGTCACCTTGTATGGAATGTGCAAAACTTATTATTCAGGCAGGAATTAAACGGGTTGTTTTTACTGAAAACTACCGCGTGGAAGATGGAATAAATCTTTTAAAAAGGGCTAATATTGAAGTTAAACAAGTTGAAATTGAAACATTAACAGATGAATAAAAAAACATTAATAATAATACCACTTCTTATTGCAATTTCGGTAGCTGCCGGAATTCTGATTGGAAACATGCTGAAACAAAACAGCCAGCCTTATTTTAGTCCGCTGGGATATAACAAACCAAATAAACTTGCCACGATTCTTGATTTAATTGATAAAGGATACGTTGACAGTGTAAATACAAGTGAAATTATCGAAAAGACCATTCCCGAAATTCTTGAAAACCTCGATCCGCACACTTCTTACATTCCGGTAAAATACATGCAGGAAGTTCAGGAAGAAATGCACGGAAAATTTTCAGGGATCGGTGTTCAGTTTTCAATTCAGGAAGATACAGTTCGTGTGGTGGAGGTGATTTCCGGTGGTCCTTCGAGCCAGGTTGGAATATTACCCGGTGACAGAATCGTGCGTGTTAATGATTCGATTATAGCTGGTATTGACGTTCAAAATAAAACGGTTCTGGATTTGCTGAGGGGCGATAAAAATTCAAAAGTAGAAGTTGGAATTGTAAGAAGTGGCTATAACGATGAACTTGAATTTGAAATTACCCGCGGTGACATTCCTATTTTCAGTGTCGATGTTTCATATATGATCGATCCTGAAACCGGTTTTATTAAAGTTAGCCGGTTTGCCGATAAAACATACAAAGAGTTTATGGAAGGAATGGAAAAACTTGAAAATAAAGGCGCTAAAAAAGTAATAGTCGATTTACGGCAAAATCCGGGTGGCTCCCTTGCCAGCGTTTTGCAGATACTGGATGAATTTCTTGAAAAAGGAGAACCAATATTGTACACAGAAGGTGAAAATCAACCGCGCAAGACATACAATGCTTCAGGAAAAATTAGCTGGAAAAACATGGATGTCTATATCTTAATTGACGAATTTTCAGCCTCGGCAAGTGAAATTTTTGCGGGAGCCATGCAGGATAACGACAGGGGAATTATAATTGGAAGGCGTTCGTTTGGAAAAGGTTTGGTGCAGGAACAAATTCCATTGATGGATGGTTCTGCGCTGCGGCTCACAGTTGCACGTTTTTATACACCCAGCGGGAGGTGTATTCAGAAATCATATGACAAAGGTATCGAGGAATATTACAACGACATGCACGAACGTTTTGCTAACCAGGAACAGTTGATTGCTGACAGCATCCATTTTGTGGATTCATTGAAATACACAACCAAAAGCGGCCGCATTGTGTATGGCGGCGGCGGAATTATGCCCGATTTTTTTGTGCCGGCTGATACCTCCGGAAATTCTGAATATTTTAATTCGATTTACCGAAAGGGATTGATTTACTCCTTTGCATATACTTATGCCGATAATAACCGCCAGAAGCTGACGAAGTATTCAACAGCAGACGAATTGGATTCGGTTCTTGAAAAGGATAAGGTATTTAATGAGTTTGTGGATTATGCAGCCGAAAAAGGAGTACAGAAAGATACCAATGGATTAAGAGAATCAGGAAATATTATCAACACACAACTTAAAGCATATATTGCAAGAAATATTATAGGTGAAGAAGGATTTTATCCAATCATTAAAAACATAGACAATACTTTGCAGAGAGCAATTAAGATTTCGCAGCAAAACTACATTGTTGAAAATGTGAATTTTAATGATTCTGATTCAATAGTGCAGCAACACAGGTAAAATAAAAATCTTTTTGTAATTCCTGATTTGAAAAGGCAGGGAAGCGAAGAGCTGAAACAGTTTCAAAATTGTTATGATACAATAAATCATCAATATAAAAACAGGAGTGCTTGTAAGTAAGTACTCCTGTTTTTGTTTTCGTTTCCCAGATTCCGGTTTCAATTTCATTATCATTCAAAGGAGTTTCAGCATTTTCGTAAGTGAAACAAAAATATCCACCCGGTTTCAGTACACGTTTTATTTCAGCAAAAACAGGTTTCAGGGGGTTTATCAAATGAAATACACCGTTTGAAATAACTGCATCAAAAGATTTGTTTTCGAGCGGGAGAGGGGTGTTTTCAAGATCATGCAATATTAATTTATGAGCGCAATTTTTAAGATAACATTGATGCAGCATTTTTTGCGAACCATCCAAACCCGTGATTAAATGCCCGGCATTTTTAAAAGGATGCGAGCTTGCTCCTGTGCCTGCTCCAAGATCAAGAATCTCTGATTTTGGTTGAATTAACCTTGCAAGTGTATCAAAAATTATTTCAGGCCCCTTCCAGTTATTTTGAAGGATGGAAGTATCATAATCCTGAGCAAAGTTATCGGCAAGCTGCAGATTTTTTCCCGGCATTTTTAGTTATTTTTTCTGAAGTTTCTGCATGGCTTTTGCATATCTCTTTCCGAGGATCCTGTACGATTCGGAATTAAAATGTGTTTTGTCTCCGCGGTCTTTCAATCCTCCAGATTTAACAAAAGCCGCATTTGACTTATGATTCACCACATCTTTGGTACTTTTCATCACAACTTCTGCAGGCGATTGATGGATATCCGGGTATTGTTCTTTGTTGGTTTTAATGTTGAACCGGCCAATTTCACCGGCAACAAAAGGTACATCCGGATCATCTGCCAATGTTCTGAGCCTGTTGATCAATTTTTCAAGTTTCTGCTCATATTCTGCACTGTTTCCAGGGTTTGAATCACTCTCTCCCTGGTGCCAGATAATTCCTTTTAATCTGCCGTTTTTCATAGCGATTTTTAGCCGTTTTTCCATATCATCCCACGGATAATTTTTAGTTTGTTCGAAATATACTCCGGGTCTCCAGTCATCAATAGCCGAGCCGCCAACGGCACAGGGAATGAGGCCAATTATTGCGCCGGGATTTGCTTTGGCCATTTCTATTCCAAATGACCTGCCAGGACCAACACCGGCAACCGGTTTGTCGAAATGTATTGGATCCCGGGCTGGCACCCATTCATTTTCTTTATTTAGCGAAAATACACGGGGATGAGCAACTGTATCTTGTGATTCAACAGTTCCACGGCCTGCCATATTCGACTGACCTGTTAAAAGATATAAGTCGAAAGGCTTCTTTTGTGAAAAGGCTGTTACTGTCAGCACAACAAAGAGTAATGTAGTTACTTTTTTGTTCATCAGCTTGTCTTTGATTCCTGATGAAGATACAAAATATCTGAACGATTACTTTTTCCTATTTTGAGATTTCAAGCATCCGCTGAATTGGAATCCGTGCTTTTTCAATTATTTCTTCGGGCAACGTAATTTCAGGTTGCTCGTATTTCAGGCAGATGTACAACTTTTGAAGGCTGTTTAATTTCATGTAAGAACAGTCGTTGCAGGCGCAGGTTGAATCTGCAGAGGGAGCGGGAATAAAAATTTTACCAGGGCAGGCTTTAACCATCTGGTGAAGAATGCCACTTTCTGTGGCAACAATAAATTTTTTCGATTCGCTCTTCTGAACGTGATTCAGAAGTGAAGTCGTTGAACCAATATGTTGCGCCAGCAAAAGCACAGGTTTTTCGCACTCAGGATGTGCAATAAATTCAGCATCAGGATGCTGGTCCATTAACTGAATAATCCGTTCAAGTGAATATTGTTCGTGAACCATACAGGCACCATCCCACAAAACCATATTTCGGCCGGTAATGCTGTTTATATAGTTTCCAAGGTTTTTATCGGGGCCGAAAATCAGCTTTTGGTTTTCCGGGAAACTTTCAACAATCTGTCTTGCATTTGCTGAGGTGCAAACGACGTCGGACATGGTTTTTAATGCTGCAGTAGCATTGATGTAGGTAATGACTTTATGATCGGGATATTTAGCTTTAAATTCTGCAAACTTATCAGCAGGTGCGGATTCGGCCAATGAGCAACTTGCATTTAAGTCGGGCAATATAACCTTTTTTGAAGGATTAATTATTTTTGCTGTTTCGGCCATAAAATGAACGCCAACAAAAACAATTATTTGGGCATCAGTTTTGGCGGCTGCCTGTGCAAGACCAAGACTATCACCAACATAATCAGCAATATCCTGTAATTCACCTTCCACATAAAAATGACTAAGTATAACTGCGTTTTTTTCTTTTTTTAAGCGGTTGATTTCCTGCACCAGTTTTATTTTCGGATCAAAAGGTTCATCAATAAAACCATTTCTTTCCAACATTCTTTCAATCTGTAACTGTTCCATATCTTAACTTCCTGAATGTATTGTTCCTTAAACGCCGGCAAAATTACAAAATCATTTAAAAAAAACACCTTTTAGTTTTATTTGTTTGCAACTGAAAAAAAAGGAGCTGCCCAAACAGAGCAGTTCTCTTTATTCTTAACTGTAGCTTTTGTTCATTTGTTGGTCTTTCAGAATAAATCCTGTATATATAAAGATAATGGTGTAATTAATCATCATACCATCATAAATGGAGAATTTAATTTTATAAATGTGCATTCAATACCATCAACATGCGCCACAGCATTTGGATATTTATTTGGCAAAATTGTTTTTGTTGAACCGTTGCGCCACCGGCTAATCCGGAAATTTTTGCGTACCCATTCTATGTTAGCCGGATTTCAAACCGGTTGTATATGCCATTCCGCGACCGAAATAAATTAGTTCGGTTTTGGGTATCATGACCTGGACCGACGTTTGCATTTGCAACATATTCTGAGTTCAGCAGTTGATTTATACTTCCGAAGATGGCAACATTAAAGCCGGAATAAATGAAAACCAGGATTACTTATTATGTCTTTTTTATCTTTTCACCAAAAAAATCTTCTGTAAAAAGATGGAAAGGCTGTTCAATTTTAGTTAACCAGAGAATATTATTGATCTTTTTAAGAATTAATTAAAAAAAATTATTCATTATAATATCCATTTAATCAAGATGTTGAATTAATTTATGAAAATAATTGTAAAAATTATACTACTTTGTGTTGCATAGTACTGAAAAATATACATATATTTGTATTGCAAATAACAGTGTAATTAAAAGTAGTTTTTTAAAAAAAGTTCTATACAAAGTGTAACGATTAAAAAAAGTTATCGTCATATTAACAGAAAACAAAAACAGAAACAAAATTCATAGGTTTGAATTTCGGAAAAAGCAGAAACAGAAAAACAGAAACAGAAAAACAAAAGGCCATGAAAACAAAAAACAATGTTCAGAAAACAGTATTAAGATCAGGAGCGGTAATTATTAGTTTTGTTCTAATCAGTTTTACAGTAAGTGCGCAGGATTTTTGGATGAAGCTTTTAACCAACAGCAGTTTTAATGAAATTGCAATTGCCATGGTTGAAACTTCGAAAAGTAAAGAATTGCCGGCCAATCCTTCAAAGAATTATTCAGATTTAAACAACAGCTATATTTACGAGCCGGTTTTAAAGCTTGAAAACTGGATGACCAGCGAGAATTATTTTAATCATTCAGCATCTTTTTTTGCAAATGAAGCTGATTCGCCACTTGAATTTGAAAACTGGATGATAAGTGAAAGCAAGTTTGATGTTCAAAAAAATCAGGTACAACCTCTTGAACTTGAAGCCTGGATGATATCAGACAGTTTTTGGAACAGGTAAACATTTTGCTGAAAACAAACCGCAAAATCAGAATTAGTAAAAAACATTCATTAAAAAACCAGGATGAAATTAGAAAATACAAAGGCGCAAATGAGGAAGGGAGTTTTGGAATACTGCATCCTTCTGGTTCTTGACGGGAAACCGCTTTATGCAAGTGATATAATTCAGGCCTTGAAAGAATCAAAAATGATTGTGGTTGAAGGAACTCTTTATCCGTTGCTTACACGTCTCAAAAATTCAGGATTGCTTGGATATCGTTGGGAGGAATCAACGCAGGGGCCACCGCGCAAATATTATGAATTAACCGACAATGGCAGGAAATTCCTTAATGAACTTGAAATGTCATGGGCTGAATTGGTTGATGCAGTTGAAAAAATCAGAGTAAGCAGGGTTTGAAATAATAAAAACCGGATATTGAAACAAACGACAGAAAAATGAAAAAAACATTCACAATTAATATTAGTGGTACAGTTTTTTATATTGAAGAAGATGCATATGAAGTACTGCAAAAATACCTGATAAACCTGAAAAATCATTTTGGTACGGATGAGGAGGGCAAAGAAATACTATCGGATATTGAAGCAAGAATTGCAGAAATTTTCAACGAAAAAACTGCAGAAGATCATAAAGTAGTAACTCTTGATTCGGTAAATGAAGTGATTGAAAGGATGGGAACTCCCGAAGATTTTGTTGAAGAACAGGGAGATGAAGAACCATTGTATGAAGAAACAAAACGGAAAAGAAGACTTTACCGTGATCCTGATCACCGGGTTTTAGGTGGTGTTTGCGGCGGACTCGGAGCCTACTTTAATATGGATCCGGTTATTCTAAGAATTATCTTTGTTGTGTTGGTATTTGTTACCACAGGTGCTGCTTTACTTGCATATCTGATACTTTGGATTGCAGTACCAAAAGCCAAAACTACTGCCCAACGTCTCGAAATGCGCGGTCAGGAAGCTACAGTAAAGAATATTGAAAAATCAATTAAAGAAGAGGTAAACGAGGTTAAGGAAAGTTACAAAAGGTTCAGGCAATCTGATACATACGCAAAAGGCAGAAAAACAATGGAGGGTGCCGGCGATGTAACTTACAGTGTTCTTAAATTAATCCTTAAAATATTTGTTGTTATTTTTGGAGCGCTCTTAATTATTTCAGGTTTTCTTGGATTGCTCGGGATGATTTCTTCAATTGTAATCGGACAGTCATTTGTTCAGGACTGGCCGATGGTATGGGGACCGGACATCCAGCTTCCGCTGTTTTTAAATCATTTGGTTGAACCGGGAACAGTAACATTTGGATTGATTTTGATAGGACTTTTGGCAGGCATTCCACTGCTGGCCATAATTTACATTGGAACAAAACTCGTTTTCCGGTACAAATCAAACAATACAGCTGTTGGTTTATCAATGGTGGGAGTTTGGCTGGTTGCACTGGTTGCATTGATAATTGTTTCTGCCAGTCAGTTTGGAAACTACAAAAGCAATTCATCAATATCAAGCAGTAGTACCATTTCCTGCGACAGTTGTCAGACATTATATCTTAAACTTGCTGAAGATAAATACGAAGAATATGCAAATTTTGATTTTGATATGGAAGGGTTTAAGGTGGCAAGTATAAATGGAAACGAAGTTTTACTCGGTCAGCCACGGCTGGATGTGGAGCGTTCGAGTACCGGTAATTTCATTATTACAATAAAAAAATCATCAAGAGGAAGTTCGCGTGAAGCTGCAAAAGAATATACCGAAAGCATTATATACAATTACAGTATAAGTGATTCAACAGCATTATTCGAACCAAACTTCCAGATAAAAGAAGGAGAAAAGTGGCGCGATCAGGAGGTTTATATAACAGTAAAAGTTCCGGAAGGAAAAGCTGTTTATCTGGGAGATAATTTGATTAAAATCATTCATGATATTGAAAATGTATCGAATACCTGGGATGGTGATATGGTTGGTCATTACTGGGAAATGAAACCCGAAGGATTAACAATGAAAGAGTTGGAAGGAGAAACAGCAGAATAATTAAACAGCAAAAACATGGAAGATTCCCGCTGAAGTGAATATTTTGGCGGGAATTCTTTTATTTATGTGAATCAAATTTGAATTCCTTAAATTAATTAA
This sequence comes from uncultured Prolixibacteraceae bacterium, assembly GCA_963816685.1. Taxonomy (GTDB): domain Bacteria; phylum Bacteroidota; class Bacteroidia; order Bacteroidales; family Prolixibacteraceae; genus CAVYUC01. The sequence continues at coordinate 116,885 of CAWFMB010000014.1, forward strand.
GATGAAAAAAGCAGTAGTTTTAGTGGCAGTATTTGTAATAACAGTATTTAATGTTAACGCCCAGAGTAAATCGGATAAAATGTATGAAGCTTTTTCTGAAGAAGAAGGTGTTGCTTCCTTTTCATTTTCCAAAAGTATGATTGATGCTGTAAACATTGATTTAGGAGAAAAAGAAGATAGAAAAAACGTTTCAGGCGATTTGCACCAGGTAAGATTTATGGCTTACAACCCGGATAAAGGAGATTTATCAGGTCCTGCATTTTGCAAAAAGGCAATTGATTTGCTTCCTTCAAAGTATAAAAAATATGAGGAAAAGGACGAAAAAGATACAGATACCGAAATACGGCTTCTTGGAAAAAGAAAGCATTTTTCAGAATGTCATCTTTTCATTACAAATAAACAGGAAAACCAGATGAGTTTTGTGGTTTCCTTTTATGGAAATTTTACTGTAAATGATTTGGACAATCTGAAGGAAACCGGCAGAAGTTTTTCAGATAAGGAATAACAGGAACTTATTTCTGTACCTCTGTTTTTGGATGTTTAGTATTGAATTGGTAATGAGATTCACAATCATTTCAGTAAAAATAAATACTTTTGACAAAGAAGGTATTTAAATGAAGGAAAGCTCTTTAAATTTAATCTGAATAAAAACCAACACCATGAAACTGCGCCATATTTTTTCATTGATATTAATTTCAATCATTGCTTTTATATTTCAGGGATGTAACAAGCAAAATACAGGTGGAAATGCAAATGCATACAACGTTCTGGTAAATTATTTGGATAGTAACGGATTGGATTTGCCTGCCATCATGGAAGATCACCAGAGTTTTTTGTATGATGCTCCTGAAGAAGGAAATGTTTCAGGTAAATGGGTAATGGATATCCGCAATGCTTCCGATTTTGCTGCCGGTCATATCCTGCAGGCGCATTCTGTTGGTTATAAAGATGTGTTAATTGCTGCAACGGGGGCTGATAAGCCAATTCTTGTGGTTGACTATACAGGAGAAGTTGCAAGTTATGTGGTTATTCTTTTGCGGCTTTACGGATATGAAGATGCACAGGCTTTGAAATGGGGAATGAGTGGCTGGAATGAGCAGTTTGATGTCTGGACCCTGAATTGTAAGAATTTAGTTAATGAAAATAACTGGACAAGCGGTTCATTTGAAACTGAAACTTACAATTTTCCGGATTTGGTTACTGATGAATCTGATAGTACAGCAATTTTAGCAGAACGTATAAAAAAAGTATTTGCTGCCGGATATAAAGGAATTAAACCTGAAGATGTTCTTGAAAATTCATCCGGCTATTCTATTAACTTTTACATGCCTGAAAATGATTATACAGGTTTCGGTCATGTTCATGGTGCTTTTCGGGTTTATCCTGTTAATTCAATGGATTTAAGTAACTTTAATCCGGTAAAAAAGATTGTTAACTGTAGTTATTCCGGACATACTTCTGCTGCTGTTTCTGCTTATTTAAATGTTTTAGGATTTGATGCCTGGAATTTAAAATACGGGTTGAATGGAATGACAAACTCAAATTCATACTGGTTAGATGGAAACGTTCCGGGACATTGGGGATTTGATGTAAAACCAAAAAATCTGGAGGTGTTTGGGGAGTAAGATCAATGTATAAATGCTTAAATGCTTAAATGCATGAATAAGATAATTCCTTCATAGATGGCTACACTGAATCATTCACGCATTCATGCATTCCTTCATTCATGCCTTATCTCCATTCCTTGATGCATTGGAAAAGGCCGTCCCGATGAGACAGCCTTTGATTATTGAATGAACAACTTCAGTTGTTTATTATTTCAGTTTGGTAATGGAATTCGGTGTAATTTCAAGTGACTTCATGACCAGGTTCAGGTTACTTATATCAACAGAATTATTTTTAGCAAAATCAGCAGGCAAAACTGCAATTCTAAATACCTGATTTTCTGTTTCGGCCGGAAGCAAAGTGTTAAACGGAACTGTTCCTTCCAGGAAAATCTGGACATCATTTAAGGTATAATCGTAATTATATTGAAGAACTCCTTCATCCAAAACAACGGTTTGCGGTAAAAGCCGCCAAACATCCAATGGTTCGTTATTGTTGTCGGTGGCCTGTTCCCAGAGAATATAAACCAATACAATATCGGTGTCATAAACGGTTACAGAAGATGGAAATTCAAAATAGAGCTGATAATTGTTATCCGGAGTAAAATCATCTTCAATTTCAAAAATGCTTCCTATTAAAGATTCACCGGGGACTCCTTCAGGTCCTTCGGGGCCCCGGGGACCAACAGGCCCTTCACACGCTGAAAGAAGGACAACCGCAAAAAGTAAAATTATTCCTGTTAATGTTTTCATGTCTTTTATTTTTTTAATGTTAAATAATGAATGTAAAAATATGTTAAAACAAAGTTAATGCCAGTATTGAAGTTTCGGAAATGAAACAATAAAAAACAGCAGGCCAACAAGATTATGTACCTCATTATTTAAACAGCTATACTGAAATTTAAATGAAAGGGTTGGATGATTCTGTTGTAACAGGATTATCCTTGTAACTTTTAACTTGTGGAAATTTTTCAACAGTTTACTTCAATAGTTGTATTTTAAACACTCATTACAAATGAGCATGTTAATACGAGCAGTTTTATTTTGTTGGCTTGGTATTTTTAACTGCCTCTTCCATTGTTAATTTCAATGGATCAATTTCTTCGCCCCAATAAATAGTTTGATGTGGAAATGGAATTTCAATTCGGTGTTCGTCAAAAACTTCTTTTAGCCGTTTTCGGTATTCACGGCCGACACTCCATTGCTGAATAGGTTTGGTCTTTATTCGTCCCTTTACAATGAGTGCGCTGTCACCAAAACTATCGAGACCAAAAATTTCCATAGGTTCAAGTATTTTTGATTTATAATCTTCCTCCTGCATCATTTCGTCGGCTACCTGTTTCATTAGTTTCATCACTTTGTTCAAATCTTCCTTGTAAGCAACACCAATATCAAAAACCATTGCCGACCATTCTTTTGTCATATTTGAAATCGAGTTAATTTTCCCGTTCTGAAAAATATGAACGACTCCTGACATATCACGAAGTGTAATCGTCCGTAATTCAATTTTTTCTACCAATCCACCTGTACCGTTTATAATGGCTACATCACCGGTGCGGATTTGATTTTCGAGCAGGATGAAAAATCCGGTAATAAAATCGCGGACAAGTTCCTGGGCTCCAAAACCAACTGCCAGTCCAATTATTCCGGCCCCCGCCAGCAGCGGGGCAATGTCAATGTTTATTTTTTTAAGGAAAATCATAACAAAAACCGACCACAGAAGAACTGCAACAATGGTTTTTAAAATTCCCATCAGGGTGTTCACCCTTTTTTCTACTTCCAAATCAGGTTCATCTGTTTTGTTAACCGTACGTTTGGCTACAATTTTTTTCAGCTTGTTTAGCATGTAAAAGCTCAGTCTTAATGCTACAATAAAAACAATTATTAAAATTATTATTGCCGGCAGTTCAGTAATAATCCAGTGTATTAAGCTGCTTGCAAAAGTTTCCCAGAATTCTTTGGTAAAATAGGTTTCCATAATGCTTCTTTTTTTTGAAAATGTTTACTATAAAACTGGTAACAAAGGTAACGGTTTTTTGTTAAATGATTTTCATGCTTTTGATGAACAAAAACTTTTGAAAATGAACGTATTCAGCAAATTAGGTTCATTTTCCATTCCATAGTTTTCAGCACCATATCATTCAGTTATCATCATAAGCAGGCGGCTCATCCTGATTTTTATCTTGCTTTTCCCCTGTCGTAAAAGGGTTATTGGCGGTATTATGACCGGATTAAACACCTATTAAATACAGATTAAAGTCGCACTAAATTCGCATTAAATTCGTGATATCGCGAATTTAATGCGAATTTAGTGCGACTTTAATGCGAATTCAGTATAGGGTATGACCATTCCTGTTTATAACCTCCAGCTCATCTTTTTTGCTGCTTCAGATTAATCATACGGACAGCAGCGCAAAGGAAACTTCATTCCTGCCGGTATTAATCCGGCAAAACTTTGAGCTGTTTAGCCGGCAGAAGCAAACGGACGAACCGAAAATCCAAACAGACAGATGAACAGGGAATCCTGAGGCGTCTGGACAGTGATTATGGCAAAGAAGCAGTGAAAAGACAGCGGGCAGTAATTTAATAGTTAAGGTACCGTCTGAATTAACCTGAAACGTTCAGATGGAATTCAACAGATATACCTTTTTTTGGTAATGACATTATTCAGGCAGTGGATTTTCATTTGAGCCTTTGTACGGTGAAATTAATTTACGTCCGCCATAGGAAAACCTTCCCGACATGATATTCAGTATTTCGTTGGCCGTACTTTCAATAGGTTTATTGGTTACATTCAGAACAGTAAATCCACCGCGATCAAAAACAAACATGGCATTTCGTATTTCTTCTTTCACTGTTTTTTCATCAATGTACTTTTCATTCTGGTAATTGTTCCAGCTTTGGAGCCTTTTTTTACGGTGGGCAATGAGCTGGTTTACACTGATATGCAAACCAAATACACGTTGCGGGTCAACTTCAAACAATTCCTTTGGGGGCTGGATTCCGTGTACCAAAGGAACGTTGGCTACTTTCCAGCCATACATTGCAAGGTACACGCTAAGGGGAGTTTTACCGGCACGTGAAACGCCGGTAAGTATAATTTCAGCCCGTTGTAAACGCTCGGGGCTCATGCCGTCATCATGTGAAAGCGTATATTCAATGGATTCAATGCGTTCAAAATACTGCTGGTTTATTTCACGGTATAACCCCGGATGTTTTAAAGGTTCCACATCCAGCACCTTATCCAGGTGATTGGCAAGTTCTCCCATAAAATCCACTTTTCGAACTCCAAACTCTGCGCAGAGATCATTGATTATCTTGCGTAAATCCGGATTTACCATGGTATGTGTAATTAAACCACCATCGGCTTTTGCCTTCATTACCACATCAAAAATTTCATCTTCATCTGATACATTGGGGACTATAATCACCGGTATTCCATTGTCGGGATATTGAATTAAAAGGGATTGTACCATATTGTTTCCGGCCAAACCACGGCCACCTGATACAACATAAATGGGAGGTGGGGAATCTTTTTTTCGCTTCTCCATACTTCGATTTATGTTTAAAACAAAAAAACAGCCTGCAGGTTTGAACTGGCTGGTTTATTCCGGTAGAAGCTTCATTTTAAATTGTGCAAGCTTTTGTACATAATCATTACTGAAAGGATCGGTATGGTAGCGGTTATGAAGATAAATTTTTGTTTGATCAAGATAAAATTTACTGGAAGGAATTCCGCTGGTTCCTGTTGGGATCACAGTTTTGCCTGCATTCCAGTCGTTCAAATCAAAAATGTGACGGTGCGAAGCTCCATGGTTAACTTCGTACAGGTTGTTGTATGAATATGAATAGGGGCAAACTGTGTGATAACTTCCAGGTACACCAAACGGCCCACGGTTTAAATTAAATGTTTTTTGCAATGAATTTACGACTCCTAAAGGATGGCCGATTGTAATCGTGTGAATTTTTTCCCAATTCCAGTTGTCGCTGTTTTCTCCTGTTTTTTCGATTAATTCTTTTATGGTTTCCTTAAACGAACGCTCAACTATTGCTGAATACGATTCAATAACAGGAGTGGTTTTATCGTCGATCCATAAAGAGCTTTTTTCAGGAAGGATGTTCACCATCAGGTTTTCAAGTAAAATACGCTCACCCATCAACGATCTGAATATATCAGAAGGAAGTTCATCTTTCACTAAATTTTCACAAACCTTACGGTACAGAATTTCAAAAACCGATGCGGCCTGACTTTCACGACTCATTTCAAAGTTCCAGTTTTTAAGTTTTTGAATTGCCGCTGATTCTGTTTCACTCCAGCTGTTTTCATTTTCTACGGCAGATAAAAACACCGGAACAAATTTTTCTGCTTTTTTTGATATAACATCAGTCTGAATTTTCGTAAAACTTTCAATGTCGTGCTTTTCAGTTTCCTCCAGCATTTCCCTGATTCTGTCGATTCGGTTTGGCATGGCAAACCAATTGCTGATGTAACAGGGGTAATCACCGGGAACTGTTTTATTGTTTGCGGACGAAACATATCCGCGTTCCGGGTTGTATTCAAAAGGAAGATTTTCAAACGGTACCATTCCGGTCCAGTCATACAGTGAGGTATCACCCGGATAGATTTCAATTCCGCTGCCTTTTCGGATTGGAATTCCGGCGCTTGTTTGCAGTCCGATATTACCTGAAACATCTGCATAGACAATATTCTGGCTCACTGAAATGAAAGTTTTTACCGCATCCCTGAAGTCGGACCAGTTTTTTGCCCGGTTCAGCAGATATACTGTACGGATTTCGTTACTCATTTCGTTTCCCATCCAACGGATGGAAAGTGGCATTTCATTTTCATTTTTGAAGCGGTTAATGATTGGTCCGCGGTGGGTAAACCGGAGTGTTTCATTCAATTCATCACCCTCTTTGGTTTTAATGATTTCATCCTTCACTGTAAGATCTTCCCACTTTCCGTCAAGCAGGTATTTTGTTGAATCTTCGTTTAAAGTTTCAGCATAAAAATCGAGGTCATCTACCATAACATTTGTCATTCCCCATGCAATGGAATCGTTGTGACCGGCAATTACAAAAGGTTGTCCCGGGAGCACCAGTCCTGTAACATTCAGTTTTCCTTCAACATTCTGGTGCATCTGGTACCAGATTCCGGGAGCGAATAATCCGAGGTGCATGTCGTTAGCAAGAAAGGGTTTTCCTGATTTACTTTTATTGCCTGAAACCGCCCAGTTGTTGCTGCCGTTAAAAATTATCCATCCGGATTCTTCCAGGTTTTTTCCTGCGGATAACAAGGTTTCGTTAAATTCAGCAGTTTCATGGTTGAATTCCGGAAAAACAGGTGCAGGATGGTTATTCATTTTTGGAATTAAATCGCTTATCAGACTATCACCCACTTCTTTTTTTAATTGATGCAACACCATTTCTGTGTTCCAGCCCGAACTTAAATCCCACGCCATGTAACCGATTAAATTAACGGAATGAACAGGCTTCCATGCTTCAGGTTGATAGTCAAGTATTTTAAATTCCGGGGGGAGCGGATAATTCGCCATATAAAAATTTACTCCGGCAGCAAATGACTCCAATGCAGAAACAATTGGGAGATCAGAAGTTTCCAGTATTTTTTCTGCTTTTTGCTGAATGCAGAGTGCACGCATCAATAAATCGGTATTCATTTGATCTTTTCCAAGGATTTCTGAAAGCCGGCCCTGGGTAACACGGCGCAGCAAATCCATTTGCCACAGCCGGTCCTGTGCCATAGAAAATCCAATGGCACGGTATAAATCAGCTTCATTTTTTGCATAAATGTGCGGGATAGCAAACGAATCACGGTAAATGGTAACTTCGTCTGATAAACCAGTGAGTTCAATATTTTTGTTGTAATCAGGTAAAGCTGCTTTTTTTATATGATTTAGAAAAAGAAACCCTGTAATTATCAAAACAACCACGAGGATTAACAGTCCTAAAAGAATATGTTTTACGAGTTTCATCAGGGCACATTTTAGTTTTGAATTTTAATAAAATAAAAAAGATGAGGAATTTTGTAAAATCATTTTACAAACTTTATATATTTAACTTTCATAAAATTACAAAATCAAAAAGATAAGAAATGAAAAAACTTGTATTACTTTTTTTCCTGGCCATTTATACCGCAGCGGGATTTGCCCAGGAGGCTGATAAAATTACAGGAATCTGGTGGAATGATGAAAAAACAACCAAGATAAAAGTTGAGAAGAAAGACGGTAAATATATTGGTACAATCGTTTACATGATTCCCGAAAAATATGAAAATGGTGAGCCGCCAAAAGACAAGGAAAATCCTGATCCGGCGCTGCGCGATCGTTCGGTGGTGGGCTTACAGATTCTATCGGGCTTTGAATACGATGCAAAAGATAAAGAATGGCAAGACGGAAGAATTTATGATCCTAAATCGGGGAATTCATACGATTGTTATGCGTGGCTTGAAAATGATGATTTGCTGAAATTAAAAGGTTATGTTGCGGGCATCCGATGGCTGGGCCGTAGCTCGGAGTGGTACAGAACTACATTATAATTGTCTGGAAAGCCAAAGGGAAAAATACCAGTCTGTTACCCGCAGTGATGGATCAAACACCAGCATTCCCTTTTTGGCAAGGGTTTCAATTCCTGTTTTAACAGAACTGGTTGAACCTAATCCATGTTTATGTATAAATGCACCGGAGTATGGTTTTTCTACTGTTCCTTCTTTGGCCACTGCCTTGAGTATTTTTAAACTGCAACCCCGTTAATAGTTCCCGGTAATTATAATAAACCACTTCATTTTCTTTTAAAATGCGCTGAATCATTTCATCTGCAAGCGAACCGGTAATTTCATTTTCCCCGAGTGAAAAGAGCTTGTTGCATAAATACTGGACATTGTAGGTGATTCCGTTGCTTATCTTATAAATATATTCGGCGGTTGACCCGGATACGGTTTTTTTATTCGTACCAAAGTGATGGGTAATAAAACCGGTATATTCGGTCATGTTAATTTTCCCAAGCTGCATTATTTCGGAACTTTGGTAAAAGGGCCTGGAATATTCGTTGAACATGGATAGGATTAAATGGGTCTGACTGCCTGAAAATATGTAGCAGGTGCCAGTATCCTTTTGTATTTCGGAACGCAGGAGTGCTTCCACGTTTTTTTCCGGATAATTCTGAATTTGTTGAAATTCATCGAAGGCAAATGCCATCTTTTTCCCTGACTGCCGGATATATTCGAAGATTAAATGCACCGATTGTTCGGTTTCCTGTGCATTAAACGTAATTATTTCATATAAATGAAAAATACAGAAGGATGATAAAACACCTGTATTTATTGATATTTTTCCAACATGTTTTTTCCGTTATGTTTTTTCCGTAAAATCAATAGGAAACCTGAACCGGGAAACCAGCCGCTTTTACCTTTTCGGCAATTTCATTTAATTTATCGGCGGTAACTTTTTCAAGGGTGTCCAGGGGCGTATCACGGGCAATAGTATAAATCATGACCTGTGCGGGTTTTATTTTACGGAGAAGCTTTATCCAGGCTGAAACTTCCATATCCGAAGAATTGTCAACTTCGACATCTTTAAAAGTTCCCTTTACAAAGAGGGTTTGAATAATTACTTTTCCATTGAAATCAGTCAGTTGCTCCACTGTTTTTGTTAAATCGAACCCTGAACGGGGGCAGTCCAATATCTGTATGGTTTCTTCAAATGCCGAATCCAGTTTCTGGATATTGTCTTCCACTTTAAGCAATGCGGTGAATACACTCTTTTTGTGCAAAGTGGTGGCATTCGACAATACCGCAATTCTTGCTTTCGGCGTCAGCCGGTTGCGCAATTCCATGGCATCGTCAATAATTCCTGCAAACTCGGGGTGCAGGGTCGGCTCACCATTTCCGGCAAAAGTTATCACATCGGGTAAGCGGTTTACGGCTGACATCTGTGCAAGTTTTTCTTCCAGTTTTTCCTTCACTTCATCCCTTGAGGGGAGCTGTACTTTTTCTTCATACTTTCGGGGTGTCCAGCCACATTCGCAATAAATGCAATCGAAAGAACACAATTTCACATCTGTGGGTAAAAGATTGATTCCCAGAGATATCCCCAGTCTTCGGCTGTTTACCGGACCAAAAATTATTTTATCGAAAAGAAATGTTCCCATGCCAAAAAATTGTTGCGCAAAGATAATTATGAAAACGATTTACACAGATGAATATAAGAATTTTGATTTGGCCCGTGTGCTTAGAATTTGGGTGAAATGTTACAGTAATCTTTTTACACGGCTTTTTTGGGTAAGTTTCAGTTGATTAAAATCAATCCCGGTAATGAGGTTAATTCCGGGTGTTTTCCCGGGTTCAAAAGTTCCGAATTCATGATCGATTCCCAATGCACTGGCGCCGTTAATACATGCCCAGGCGATAATTTCTTCCAGTTCGATATCCGGAAAATTTAACTGCAAGGTTTTCATTTCTTCCAGTACCGAAAGATTATGGTTCGAAGCCAGGCTGTCAGTTCCCAAACAAATATTCAATTTTTCTTCCCGAAACAGTTTCAGCGGCGGGAGGTGGTTTTCGATGTATAAATTTGAATTGGGGCATAAAACAAAAAAGGTATTTTCCAGGTGGCGGTATTTTTTTAGTTCATCGATATCGGCCTTTTCGGTAAACGTGTTGTGGACTAGTAAAAGAGGATTTTTTTTCGGTAACCATGATAGCACCGATGCAAGTGAACTTTTTCCGGTTGGTTTCCAGTGGGATATATCGATTCCAAGATTATGCTGAAGGTGATGGGCAATTGGACCGGAGCCATCAGAATAAAACTGTTTATCTGCATTGCTCTCCTGGTTGTGAACCGATAATATGCTGTTTTCAGCGGTTGCATTTTCGCTGATTTTCTCAAAAAGTGGCTGTGAAACTGAATAGGCCGAATGCGGTACAAGAGAAGCATTTAATCCTTTTTTGCGGAACCGGTGTAAAACAAATTGCGCCAAATCAACAGCCCGTTCAGCACGGGCCGGATGGAAACCAAATGCTTCAATGAAAGTGTGGTAATAAATTTTACTGTTCTTTTTTGTTTCAAGCGAAAGGGCTGAATTTGAAACATCACCAACCGCTGCTATTCCTGAGGCCCACATCCTGCGATCGGCTTTCTGCATTTCCGGTTCTGCTTTTTCAGTTTCGATGTTTCGCAGGCGGTTGATTTCGCCAATAAAATTTCCGATTCCTTTTTTCTCTGTAATCTTATTTTTCAGGAACGACAACTCGAGGTGACAATGGGCATTTACAAAACCAGGAACCAGAATTCCGCTGTAATATTCAAGGTGTTCCTGTTCAGAAATTTTGCCTCCGGTATCAACAACTTCCAAAATCTTTCCGTTGTTTTCGCAAATAAGTATTCCATTTTTAAGGGGCGGGTGGTTTCCCGGGAAAATGTATGTTGCAGCAATTTTAATCACTGCCGGTTATTTTTCTGTGCCAAAATTGAGCAAGTCATTTTGCCTGCCTGAATATTCCTGATCCATTTCGCTCAGTTTATTCATCACTTCACGGTACATTTTTTCAAATTTTTTGGGAGTGCTTGCATAATAGACAAACGATTTTTCGAAAACTGAATCGGGAATCTGGTATTCATTCAGCACTGAATAATAAAAATCTGCCGACGTACTTTCCCGGACCAGTGAGTCCTGCGAACGGCGGTTCATATAAGTTGCTTCTGCCAAATGAATGTCCACCATCATTTGAATCATTTTATCCTGTTTGATCAAATGTTCCGGTTTTTCAATTGGCGGTTCGTCACACGAAACAGCCAACAGAAGCAACAAAAGAAATATGATGTTTTTAGTCATTTTCTGTTTTAAAAAATCCGTCGCAAATTAGTTATTGTTCTGCCACAAATCAAGGGCAGCTGCGTTAAAAAATGTGATTTTTGCTGAACTTTGAAATTGATTTTTTAGGGCGGAGCAGTTTATCACAGTTGATTACAACAGCTAATCATTTTCCGGTTTTATTTTTTTGACATATTTTTTTCTGATATCAGCTAATCGTTTTTCCCGTAATTCAGGATTTGTTTTATATTCAGCATGTTTTTTATCCCTTATTGAACGCATCATTTTCACTGCATCAAAGTTTTTGTCATTTTTCATCATCATCGAATTTTAAAATTTCTCTTGGTGATCGTATTTCCAACATAGGATATCCATTTTTCAAATTAACCGAATTGTACATTCGTATCCGGTCAAGATTCACAATATGTCTAAAATTCCAACTTGCTAAAATATTTACCTGACTTATTGTAGCAATTGCAATATGAAGTGCATCTTCGTAAAATTTTTCCGAAACTGCCTTTTCAGTTATGTATTTTTCTGCCAAATTTCTTGATTCGTGGTTTGAAACTATCAATTCAAAATAATCTTCCGGAATAGTATGAAAATTTTTTTGAACCCTTTGAGGTGCATCTGATAATTCATCAAGAGTAACATCGGAAACTACGGCAATTTTAATTCCATTTTTGAAGTCACTAAATAATTGATTCGACCATTTTTCAAATTCCAAATCAAAACAGCCTCCAATTACCGATGTATCAATATAAACCCGTTGTTTCATTTTCTTAAATTACATTAAACAAATATATCAAAGTTAAAACAGTCTCTGAAACAATAATTAGATTCAACTGGGAAGAAAATTATTTTCCTCCAAATATTCTCCTGAAAACTTGTTCAACACGATCAACCTTAACAATTTCGATTTCAAATTTTGCGGCATCGAAACCTTTATTCAGCTTAGGTACGAATATTTTGTTGAACCCCAATTTGGCTGCTTCGGCAATTCGTTGTTCGATGCGGTTCACTCCGCGGATTTCGCCGGTTAGTCCCACCTCGCCGGCAAAACAGGTTTTATGGTCCACTGCAACATCGATATTTGAAGAAAGTATGGAAGTAATTACTGCCAAATCTGTTGCCGGATCACTGATTTTCAAGCCGCCTGCAATATTCAGGAACACATCTTTTTGAATGAGTTTGAAACCTGCCCGTTTTTCCAAAACTGCCAGCAACATGTTCAACCGGCGCAAATCAAATCCGGTGGATGATCGCTGGGGGGTTCCGTAAGCTGCCGAACTTACAAGGGCCTGAATCTCAATCAGAAACGGACGGATACCTTCGATGGTGGCAGCGATAGCTGTTCCGCTCACGTCATCACTAACTTTTGAAATCAATTGTTCTGAGGGGTTAGTGATTTCGCGTAACCCATCACTGCGCATTTCAAAAATGCCCAGCTCGTTTGTAGAGCCAAACCGGTTTTTTATCGATCGCAAAATCCGGTACATGTAATTGGTATCGCCCTCGAACTGCAGCACTGTATCTACCATGTGTTCCAGTACTTTCGGACCGGCAATGCTGCCCTCTTTGTTGATGTGGCCGATGAGAATAACTGCGACATTGTTTTGTTTGGCAAATTTCAGAATTGCCGACGTGCATTCGCGCACCTGAGAAACTGAACCGGGCGATGAATCAATGGTTTCGGTGGAAATCGTCTGAATGGAATCGATGATGAGCAAATCGGGCCGGATTTGGTCAGTATGGGCAATGAGTTGCTCCAGCGAAGTTTCACAAAGAAAAAGGCAGTTGGGATTGCTGATTTTCAGGCGTTCGGCGCGCAGCTTGATTTGCTGCAGGCTCTCTTCACCGGAAGTGTACAGAATTTTTCTGTTCGGCAGACGAAGCGCCAGTTGCAGCGCCAGAGTCGATTTTCCTATACCAGGATCACCACCAAGTAAAATGAGTGAACCGGGAACAATACCCCCACCCAGTACACGGTCGAATTCATTTATTTCAACCGGGATGCGCGGGTTTTTTACTGACTGGATGTTTTCCAGGGTCAGCGGCTGGTTACCCGAAAACTGAGCAGAAAGTTTGCCGGTGCTTTTTTTCTTCTCAATAATTTCTTCCACATAACTGTTCCACTCACCGCAGGTGGAGCATTTGCCCATCCATTTCGACGATTGCGCACCGCAGTTCTGGCAGGTATAAATGGTTTTGGTTTGTGCCATTATTCTTTTGTTTTTACTGTATCGCTTTGTGTTTTTCCTGTGCTGCTTTGTGGTTGGTTTGTTTTACCACCGAGAACACGGAGTATTCACAGAGGGTTCAGAGCTTTTTTATACGTTTAATTAATTTACTGGTAGAAATTCCGGGAACAAGATTCAGCGTTTCCACTTTTCCGCCATTGTTCAGGACCGTATCATGGCCCGCAATTTCATGTATTTCGTATTGCTTTCCTTTAACCAGGACATTGGGGATGATTTGTGCGATGAGTTCTGCCGGTGTCTCTTCCTTGAAAACAATGACTGCATCCACAAAAACAAATGCCGATAAAAGTACCGCACGAGCCTCTACATTCAAAACCGGGCGGCCTTCTCCTTTTAGCAATTTTACGGATTCGTCGGAATTCAGTCCCACAATTAATTTTGTTCCCAGCTCTGCTGATTTCTGCAAAGAATCTACATGCCCGTGGTGCAGGATGTCGAAACAGCCGTTGGTGAACACGATGTTCTCATGATTGGATTTCCACTTTTTTAGAGTGGGCGCAAATGCAGCAAAATCACTGTATATTTTTGAACGGATATTGAAGTTCATGTTAAAAATTTTCAGCATAAAAGTATAAAATCGGGTGGAAGAATGGTGAAACACTGCAGTTTTTTGATTTGGATTGTACTGATTTATTTGAATGGGAGTGGATTTGAAATATATGTAAGATGCAATCTGGTGCCTTCGCAGCATTATTTTCCTACCACAGATTACACGGATTTACAGATAAATGCATAAATGAAGGAATGCATGAATACTTGAATTACCACATGAATTTTGCAATAACAAGCTACAAGCTACAAGCCACAAGCTGTTAGCTAAATACATGAATTTTGTAATTGACAGTTAGCGTGTTCATATAAAAAATTTTATCCGGATGAATGAATACCTGTGGTCATAAAAGATAAAACCCCGTATAGGGGTGGTATTTTGGTAGCTCCGGGTTTTAACCGGGGTATATGAGCGCAGCGAATACCCGGCGCAACCAGGTGGTTGATCGGAAAAGTGGGATGCATGCGCCGGAATGATGTAGCGTTAATTGATGATGTTTTTGGGACCTTGCATCAAAAATTAATCCTCATCCATTTATAAGTTTATTCACGAGGTGACAAAAGAAGTCAACCCGTGAAGAGGAAAACAACAAAGCCAACCGGATGAAGAAAACCTATATTTGGAAAGTTCGCCCCTTTTTAAGGGGAGATTCCGGTGGCAGAGGGGTATAAAAACCTCTATATTTCAATTCAAATATGTACCAACATTTCAGTTAAAGAAATTCGTTACGGATTCACAGATGAGATGTTAATAAGATATGCAGTAATTATTTATGTTCATTGGTGTCATTCGTGGCAATAATAACTTTTGTTTTACACGATGGAATTTGTTTCGGTGTCGGGGAACACGATACTGGGTTTGAAGGTTTTTGCTTCTTCAAAATCCATGTGGGCGTAAGATATAATGATAACCACATCGCCCACCGCTACTTTGCGGGCAGCCGGTCCGTTGAGGCAAATGGTTCCCGAACCACGTTCTCCTTTAATCACGTAGGTTTCGAGCCGTTCGCCATTGTTGATATTTACCACCTGTACCTTTTCGTTTTCAATCAGGTTGGCGGCATCCATCAAATCCTCGTCGATGGTAATGCTGCCCACATATTGCAGGTTGGCTTCGGTTACCGTTACTTTATGTATTTTCGATTTACAAACTTCAATCTGCATGACGTTGTCCTTTCAATTCAAAACAATATTGTCTATTAATCTCACCTTTTCGCAATGTACTGCAGCGCAGGCTACTTTTGTACCTTCATTGTTCCGGCTTTCCACCGGTTGAAGAGTTTTATCATCCACAATTTCAATATATTCAACAGTCAGGAACGGGTTATTGTTGATTTCTTCGGCTATCCATTCCCTGAGTTCTTTTACGGGTTTTGACCCGTATTGTTTTTTTGCTTCAGTCAGAGTTTTAAAGATTACTGAGGCATTTTCCCGCTCTTCAGCGTTTAGCAATTCGTTTCTTGAACTCATGGCCAGTCCGTTTTTCTCCCGGATAATCGGGCACGAAACAATTTCAACCGGCAGATTCAACTGTTTTACCATACTTTTTATAACTACAAGTTGCTGAAAATCTTTCAACCCAAAATACGCTTTATCGGGAAGAACAATATCAAATAACTTACTGACTACCTGCGCCACTCCGTTAAAATGGCCTGGCCGGTGCTTTCCTTCCATTACTGTTTCCAGAGAGCCGAAATCAAACTTTCGGGTATCAGGTTCGGGGTACATATCTTCAACTTCAGGAGCAAAAACAATGTCGCAACCGGAAGGTTCAAGCATTTTTAAATCGGCTTCCAGGTTGCGGGGATAACGTTTTAAATCATTGGGATCATTAAACTGGGTAGGATTTACAAAAATACTGACTACAACAGATTTATTTTCAGCAGTTGCCTTATTAACCAGCGATAAATGTCCCTGATGCAATGCTCCCATTGTTGGCACCAAACCAATCGGTCTTTTTGCCCCTCGATTTACTAATTGTTTCTGAAGTTCTGCTTTTGTTCTAACCAGGATCATTGCCTGTAAATTTAACGGTGCAAAGTAAATAAAATTAATTTTCAATTCAGCAAAGGATAGCTTGCGGATTCTTAAGCTAAATGCCTTAAATTGAATATTACCGATATTTTTATTACCTTTGCGGCCTGTTATTAACTGCGTTCACAGGTCAATGGAAAAGAAAAAGATCCTTTATATTTCACAGGAAATTACCCCATATTTACCCGAATCTGAGATGTCGGAAATAGGCCGTTACCTCCCCCAGGGTATTCAGGAGAGAGGCCGGGAAATCAGGACTTTTATGCCCCGGTACGGCAGTGTAAACGAAAGAAGGAACCAACTTCACGAAGTTATCCGGCTTTCAGGAATGAACCTTGTAATTGATGATACCGATCATCCGCTGATAATAAAGGTGGCCTCCATTCAGGCTGCGAGGATGCAGGTTTATTTCATTGACAATGAAGATTATTTTCACCGTAAAAATGTTGTTGCCAATTCGAAGGGGATTGAATTTGAAGACAATGATGAAAGGGCTTTGTTTTTTGCCCGCGGTGTTTTGGAAACAGTTATCAAACTGAGATGGGCTCCCGATTTAATTCATTGCCATGGCTGGTTAACGGCGCTTGTTCCTTTGTTTATTAAGAAATACTATTATAATGATCCATTATTTGGGAATTCGAAAGTGATTTATTCTGTTTATAATGATGATTTTAATAAAACATTAAATCCTGAATTCAAAAATAAGGTACAGCTCGATGGAATTACTGCGGATGATGTTGCTCCTCTTGAAGATCCGAATTTTGTAAATTTAAGTAAACTTGCCATTAATTATTCAGATGCAATTATCCAGGGTACTGCAGAAATTAATGAGGAAGTAGAAAAATATATTCATGCTTCAGATAAATTATTTCTGGAACATCAGCCCAAAGATACCTATATTGATGCATACAACGCATTATATGAAAAGGTTTGGTAGGAGTAGTCTGTTAAAAGATCAATTAATTTTATAAAAAAATCAAAATTAAAGGCAATAGCTTAATGCACTCGTGGTTTTTTTATACGTTTGTGCTATACCGGTAACCGGAAATTTGAAACATATTAATAAGTGAATTTGTGAAAAACCTTTCAGAAATAAAACATCTGCATATATTGGCTTTACTTGTTGTTCTTGCACTTACATCGTGCAACGAACCTGGTGATTTGGGCATGGAACTGCTGCCATCAACCGATTTGATTTCGGTAAAAAACCTTGTAGAAAAAAACAGTATTTCATCTTTTACACACCGCGAAGATTCAATACGGACAGATGAGCCTTCAATCAGCCTGCTCGGAAGTTTAAATGATCCGGTTTTCGGAGTTACAACCATAAATTTCGCTACACAATTAAGATTGCAGGAATTTCCGGATTTCGGAACTAATCCGGTTGCTGATTCTGTCAGGCTATATTTGTACTATAAGTTGAATTACGGAGATACAGTTACTCCTCAACATTTTAAAGTATACGAACTCAATGAATCGTTATATGCCGATACATTGGCATCAAATGGAGCATCATATAATTATCCTTATTACCAGGGGGTTGATTTAAAAAGTATGGCTTCAGATAATGTTTTAGCTGAGTATGATTTTAATCCCAGACTTGCAATTGATTCAACATCCGGCGATACCTTGTATCGGTTGCTTACGATTCCTATTGATTTATCTCTTGGTGAAAAATTGATAAGTGCAGATTCAGCAGATGTTGCAAATCCGGATAATTTTCTTGATTATTTCAAGGGATTGATGATAGAAAGTGAAAAACAATCCTCGGTTGGAGGTTCTGTTTTAGCGCTTAGAGCACAACCAATTGGTGCTTTCCAGGGTTCGGCACTTGTGGTTTATTACAACAATGATGAAAACAAAAATGAAACAACTCCTGATACTATGTTTATGCCCTATGTTATTACTTCATTAAGTGCCAGGGTAAATTCAATTGCACACGATTATACTGAAACACCTTTTTACAATGATTTAAATGCGGAAACCAATCCGGATACCCTGATTTATGTTCAGGCCACAGGGGGATTAAAAGCCCGTATTTTTATTGATGATCTTACTCTGTGGCAGGATTCGGTAAATACTGCAATTAATAAAGCAGAGCTTGTTTTTCAGGTAGATACAATTGCATCGGAAGTTGATAAATTTCCGCCACCCCGGCAGCTATTATTTACTGTTGCCGATGAAAACGAAAACGAATTTCTCCCTGTTGATTATGGTTTTAATGCAGCATATTATGGCGGCGTATTACGCAGCGATTATACTTATCATTTTAATATAACCCAGCATCTGCAGCAAATTATTCGTGGTGATATTGAAAATCACGGTTTTTATTTGACAACAGCATTCAAAAACAGCCAGGCAAACAGGGTGGTTTTAAAAGGCAGCGAAAGCAAGACGGGAATAAAACTTGTAATTACCTATTCAAAATATTCAGAATAAAGGTTATTGAGTGAAAATAAAAACGGACAGTTTTTTGAAAACTGCCCGTTTCTGTTTGATTTGGCTTTTTTATTTGGTTTTAATCCGAATACTGGATTTATCCGTACTTTTTTCTCCTTTATTTACTTCGATACTTTGAATATTTTCCGGATCAAGTTCTTTAATTTCTTCGGCTTTTACTTTTTTCCCATTAATATAATAAACAGTATTTGTATCTCCCGGAGGATTGATAAAAATTGGTTGACGTTGATACTTTTCAGCCATTTCACGGTATTTTTCAGCCATAATACGTTGTTTTTCTTCAATTAACCGGGTCTGATTTTCAAGTTTTTTTCGTTGTTCGGCACTCAAATTATTTTGTCTTTCCTGAAGTTCCCGTTGCATAGCTTCCATTTCCTCCATATGTGGTTGCGATAAAAAGACAGCGTCAGGTGAAGCAGATGGGCCAACAAAATATGTTGAATTATTTATTTTGTACAGGTTTTCGAGGCCACGAAGATTAAGTGCTTTGCTTAATTCCGAGACATTGTTTAAATCAATTTTTCCCTGCAATTCAACAAGATTTGTGGATGTGGGTGTATTGGTTAAAAGTGCAAGTCCTTCGATATTTTCATTATTTTTTTTCAGGTAAACTTTAATATCCTCACCCATTCGTTTTTCAGTTTTAAACAAGGTATAATCATTCTTTTTGTAATGATTCAAAAGAATTTCGTGAATCTCTCTGACTTCATTGTTTGAGTTACCTGGTTTAGGGTTTTGAATCCCAACCCCTGTAGCACCAGTAAAGTTGTTTTGAGAAATCACGAGGATTTTGTCCAGGTTCTTCAATGCCTGCGAAACTGGTGAATTCTCGTCGATGTTTTTCTTTTTTAGGTATAAATCGAACATATCACTTGTAATCCGGCTGGCGCTGAAACCATCCACATTGGAATATTTTTCGGTGAGCTGGTCAAACAGGCTGGTTTGGGCCTGCAACTGAAATCCCAATAAACCTGCACATATAAGCAGAATAATTTTTTTCATGGCTTTATTATTTAATTTATGATTATTTCAACATTATCATCTACCCACAGCACAAACATCTCATCCGGCTCTTCGGGCTGAATGCTCTCCGATACCTGAAACATGGCCTGTTCCAACACGAAAAACTGGTTTTCCAATTGTTGGTTCTTTTTATATTGCTCCTGTAAAAAGATACTTATAAAAATAAGAAGAACTGCGGCGGCAGAAGAAATGCTATATATCCATCGTTTGAGCATTTTTTTCTTTTTTCGTTCAGATTCCAATCCTTCAAACAGCTCTTGTTCCAGGTTCTCAGGAATTAATCCTTCTTTTTTAAAATATCCGAAAACATCATTTTCTACCGCAGAAAGGTTACTGTTTTTCAGCTGTTCTTCCTCTTCAAGCGATGTTTCCCCTTTATAATATTTGCTGAGTAAGTTGTTTTGTGTTTTCATAATCATAAATTATTTCCACTTCCTTTTTCACTTTCTGCCGGGCTCTCGACAGAATTACCCTAATATAGGTAACTTCAAGTCCTGTTATTTCATTTATTTCATCGAATGTAAATCCATCAATGTCACGCAACTGAATTACATTTCTGTAATTTTCAGGTAATTTTTCTATTGCTTTTTTTACGTGTCCTAACTTTTCTTTCCACTCTGTATTTTCACCGTCTGCTTTAAGATTTAATACTTTATATTCTTCATTTTTGCGGATTCTGGAAGGCCTCTTTTTTTTCAACAAATCGAAACTGTAATTTTTAGCCACTGTAAAAATGTAGGCATCACTATTGATGCAATTTTCCAGTTCTTTTCTTTTGTTCCACAGTTTTATCATAAGATCCTGCAGTGCATCTTTTGTTTCCTCTTCATCTTTTAATATCCTGAACAACATTGGATATAATTTTCTGGAAAACGGAATCACGTTATTTTTAAACTCTTCAGCAGTCATCTGATTTAATTGACGAGTAGCAATCAAATTTATAACAATAACTTTTGGTTTTATTTAAATCATGGTGATAAAAACGGGAAAAATTAAATTGAAATTGAAATAAATTGGAACTGATTTAGGTTTGTTATTTAGAGTATTTTGAGACCACTTTGTTTTTTATTTTACTGAACCAGCCACCACCTGAAGATGTATCTTTTTCATCCAGAACATAACCGAGCGGGTTTAAAACAGGAATGCTGTCGAAAATAACTTTTAAAATTCCCATTACCGGGATAGCGATTATCATTCCGACAATTCCCCAAACAAATCCTCCAATAATAACACCAATCAGCGTGAGTGCAGGATTTAGTTCTACTTTATGACCCACAACATAGGGTTCTAGAATATAACTTTCGATAAACTGCGCGATGAAAAAGACAATGAGTACACCGATAATGGCTGCTAATGTGCCGTTGGTAAGCAAACTCATCGCAATGGCCAGAAATATGCCAATTACATTTCCAATATAAGGAACCAGACTTAAAATGGCTGCAATAAGCGATACCAGAATCGCATGTTTAATTCCGACAATTGTTAATCCTACTGAATATATAACGGACAAAAAAATTATGAGAAGAAACCTGCCAAAAAGATATTGCTGACTTACTTTGCTAAAATTTTTTAAAATTTTTGAAGCATTTTCCCTGTTTTCCTTTGGGACAAAATTAAGCACAGAATTTTTAAATTTTTTTCGGTAATACAAGAAGAAAAAAACATAAATAAATACAAGAAGAAAATTACCTGCGCCTGAAATAACTTTAGGAACGGCGGAGGCAATCGCTTGGGAAGTCTGACCTTTTTTGCCGGGTTTTAAAGCATTTTGAACTTGTTTTTCCTGTTTCTGCTTCGATATGCCGGTTTTTTCCTTGATGTAATTTTCCGCTTTTTCAATTTTCGGTTGCAGTCTTTCCTTGTATTCGGGCCAATCTTCGGTGATGTTCTGAATTTGTGTTCCGATTACAAAGACTAAACCGATGCAAAAACCAAGAAGCAGAAGATCGGATAAAAAAACTGACCAGCCTCTTGATAATCCCCAATTGGTTAGTTTCTTTTCAATCGGCATTAAAATCATGGCAAGTAAAATTGATAATGTAAAAGGTATCAGAAATTTTTCGGCATGTATTATTGCAAAGAAGAATAAAACAAGTCCGGTAATTATTACGGTAAAATAAAGAAGTAATTCTTTTGCTTGCTTATTCATGATTTTTGAATGTTGTTTTAAATATATAGAAAAATTCAAGCCAGTATTTTTTCTCAAAAATGTATATAGAAATACTTTAGCCAAAAAAATATTGGTGGTTGCCTGAACAATTGAATTTAAGTTTTAATTTTTTGGGTAATTACCGGCTTAATACTTTGATAATCTCAATGGGAAGGTTTTAACAGCTGTGGAGTTATTGTAACTTTTTGCGTAATTAATCCACAGTTTTTTAACGGGTCATTTGAAAATAATTTTCATTATTACTTATTCCGGGTTTGTGTTGGGTGTATTAAATCAAGCCTGTCTTCTGTTTGTAAAAATTTATAATTTTGGTAATGCAATGATTTTAAAAAGGGGTGGCTTTAATTTTGTCTGTGTTTAATCTAGTAATTCACTAATTCCAATGAAAGCCGCATGGAAAATACAAATGGAAAAGAGAATCTATTAAAGGACAAAGAACAAGTGTTATATCACCGTAGTTACCTTTGGGCTTATTATGCAGTTATTATTATCGGGCTTTGGATGATGACAGGAGTGCAACCGATGGGTTACGAGGTGAAAGAAATGATAATCAGCGATGTTGTGAGTGGTTTCATTCTGGTTGTGTTAGGATTCTTATCATTGAATCCATACCGATACTGGTCGATGTGGGCAGCAGGATTTATGGGTGGCTGGCTATGTATGGCTCCCTTGATTTTTTCGGCAAAAACTGCAGTGGCGTACACGCAGGGGACATTAATGGGAACGCTGGTGATGTTTTTTATGCTGGTAATTCCAAATATTCCCGGAATAGTTAAAATACGGCAGAAAGGTGCTAATCTTCCTGAAGGCTGGTCATACAATCCTTCATCTTGGCCGGAGCGAATTCCGGTTGTAATTCTTGGTTGGCTGGGATTTTTTACGGCAAGATATCTCACCGGTTATCAACTTGAGTATTCTGATAATATTTGGGATCCTTTTTTTGGAGACGGTACTAAACAGATTTTAACTTCGAAAGTTTCAGAATCATTTCCCGTTTCAGATGCGGGACTTGGAGCTTTTGCCTATATTCTCGATGTTGTAACAGGTTTAGCCGGCCGCACTGCACGCTGGCGTACCATGCCCTGGATTGTACTAATTTTTGGTTTTTTAGTTATTCCGTTGGGAATTGTGAGCCTTACATTGGTTATATTACAGCCGGTTGTTGTTGGAGCCTGGTGTACTGCCTGTCTGCTTTCGGCTTTAATAACCGTCGGGATGATACCATTTACTTTTGACGAAGTGCTTGCTTCTGTGCAGTTTCTTTTGAAAAAGAAGAAGGAAGGAAAAAGTTTATGGCATGTATTCTGGTTTGGAGGATCTTACGATGAAGGAGAACAAGTAGAATATACCGATCCTGGTCATGAACAGTTTAAAGGAAATATGGCATCCCTTTGGAGTGATTTAAAACTCCGGCCCTGGAATTTGTTTGTTGCAGTTGCAATAGGTTTGTGGTTTATGATTTCTCCATCGTTGCTGGGATATTCGGGTAAACTTGCTGATAGCAACCATTTAGTTGGTGCCGTGGTTGTAGCATTTTCAATCATCTCCATGTCTGAAGTTGTTCGTTCCCTTCGGTTTAGCAATGTTCTTTTTGCATTGTGGTTGATAACCAGCATCTGGATTTTCAATAATCCAGGCGGGATAACCTTGTGGAGTCAGATTGCAGCAGCAATAATTTTAATTGTTGTTACATTCCGAAAAGGAATAATAAATGATACGCATGGTGGATTTAATAAATATATTAAGTAAGAAAGTTGTAATTAATTTTTCTTAACAACAGCTTTTTCACTAACAGAATTTACCTGTTATTCCAGTTCTTCAATTTTTATAGTTACATCATAATCCGCCAGTTCAATAGTTTCAGTGGAAACAGGATAAGGCGAGACACCCACTAATTCGAAAGAAAATCTTGCCAAAGTGTCTTTTGGATGGTCAAATGTATTTAATTCCAGTGTACCGGAAACCGGCGATTCCACTGCAATTTTTACTACTGCCTCTCCCTGCCATACACAAACAACATCACTTGGGCACCGGGAATCATTTATTTCAGTTATTTTAAACTGAAGGGAATTTTTATTTGAAAGATATTCAGCTCCGGTTTTAAATCTTCCTGTTGTTCCAATTTGAAACGATTCAGGCAGCGATTCCTGGTTGCATGATATCAATACGATCATACAAAAAGTTAAAAAGGAGATCATTGTTTTCATATCTTCTTCAATTAGTTTATAAAAAGCAACTTATCGATAGATTTATGAATGTTGAAATTGGTTGCGCCGGAAGTAAATAAAATTTCAGGTACTTCTTTAAATTAGGTGAAATACAGGCGAAAATTTAACTTTGCAAAACATTTTTAGATAAATATGAAGATTGGAAATCTTGAGTTGGGGGAGACACCGCTTTTTTTGGCACCCATGGAAGATGTTACATACAAGTCGTTTCGTTGGATGTGTAAAAAATTTGGTGCCGATGTAATGTACACGGAGTTTATTTCCTCCGAAGCATTAATCAGAGATATCGAAAGAACTAAACAAAAAATGATTTTGTTTGATTTCGATCGCCCTGCCGGAATCCAGATTTACGGGTACAACATCGATTCAATGGTAAAGGCAGCGCAGATTGCAGAAGAATCCAATCCTGATTTTATTGACATTAATTTTGGCTGCCCGATGAAAAAGATTATCCGGAACGGAGCCGGTGCGGCCATGCTAAAAGATTTACCAAAAATGCAGGAAATGGCTGCTGCTGTTGTAAAGGCTGTTAAACTTCCTGTAACAGTAAAAACACGTTTGGGATGGTCGGCTACTGATACTCCAATCCTTGAAGCAGCCCAACGATTGCAGGATGCCGGAATTCAGGCTCTTTCAATCCATGGTCGTACGCGCGAACAACTTTATACAGGTGAAGCGGACTGGACTTTAATAGGTGAAGTTAAAAGTAATCCAAAAATTTCCATACCAATCATCGGGAATGGCGATATTAAAGATGGCGAAACTGCAAAATTATTACTGGATCAATCTGGTGTGGATGGATTAATGATTGGCCGTGCTGCGATTGGTCGGCCCTGGATTTTTAGAGAAGTCAGGCATTATTTACAAACTGGTCAAGTGCTTCTTTCACCAACTGTTTCAAAAGTAATTGAAGTATTGAAGGAACAAATCAACATGAACCTGGAATGGAAGGATAATGAACGAACAGGTATTTTAATGATGCGTAGGCATTTTGCCAAATATTTTCCCGGTTTGTGGAATTTCAAAGAATTGAAAATTCAACTTTTACGGGCAGAAACTAACATTACAGTAAACGAAATACTGGATAAAATCGTTAATAAATATGGAGACCACCATTTGGACTACTCCGGTATAAATCTGAAATAATGGAAAATCTATATTCAAAAATCTATACAGAAGAATCGCTTTGGAAAAAAATCCGGCAGTTTTCAAAATCTGCTGGTGTAACGGTTGTTTATGCAGTCCTTCTTTTATTTTTTATTATGAAAGATAAAGATGTTGGCGTTAAGTCGAAGATTTCCATTGCTGCTGCGCTGGGTTATTTCATTTTACCAACTGATGCTATTTTTGACTTTACTCCACTTATTGGCTATTCTGATGATTTAGGTGTCCTTCTTTTTGCGCTTGGCCAGATTTCATCTAATATTACTCCTGAAATCAAAGAAAAAGCACGTAAGAAGTTAAGCAATTGGTTTGGCGAAATTAATGAAGAAGAACTGCGGCAGCTCGAGAATAAAATTAGCTAATATTTGAATTCTTTTACTTGTTAACTTCTCATTTTCAACAAGGAAGATTTTATTTTTTATTGTGGCATCGTTTTTGAACTATTATATACAGATTAACAAAAAAATTTAAGTTGAATTGTTTTTTTGAACATTGTTTAATCTTTATTGATTGACATTGTTTTCGTTATATAATTTACATGTTTTCTGTTTTTACCGAAGATAAAACTTCGGAGCTGTTTGTTTGAATAGCCGGTTGTTTCGCCGGCTATTTTCTTTTACCTTTACCGCAATAAAACTGCACGAATGCCAGAATTCGATTTTTCAATCCTGCAGTGGCTTTTATTTGTGGTTTGTGCCATGTTAGTGGGAATGTCTAAAGTGGGAGTACCCGGTGTTTCAATGCTGGTGGTTCCTACGCTTGCAATAATTTTTGGTGGAAAAGCTTCTACCGGCATTCTGCTTCCAATGTTAATGATGGCTGATTTTTTTGGTGTTGGATATTATCACCGGCATGCGGAATGGAAATACCTCGCAAAACTTTTACCGTGGGCTTTTGCAGGGGTGGGAATTGCGCTGTGGGTGGGCGAAGTAGTGAATGATGAATGGTTCAAAAATATCATAGCTATCCTTGTTTTTATTTGTATTGGTTTAATGATTTGGGAAGACCGGCAAAAGAACAGCAATTTGTTTCCCGATACCTGGTGGTTTGCTGCGTCAATGGGGGTTTTAGGTGGTTTTGCTACAATGATTGGAAATGTGGCAGGGCCAATTTTTGCCATATATCTGCTTGCGATGCATCTTCCGAAAAACCGGTTTATTGGAACCGGGGCATGGTTTTTTCTGATTATTAATTTCTCAAAGTTCCCACTACATATTTTAATCTGGAAAACAATTAACTGGCACACTTTAAAACTTGATTTACTTATGTTGCCCGGAATTGCAATTGGGGCATTTCTTGGAATCTGGCTGGTTAAAAAAATACCGGACAAACCATACCGAAACTTTGTAATTATAGTTACAGCACTTTCAGCATTTTTATTATTGATTTAATATGAAACAATTAATCGATTTTTTTCAGGATAAAAAAGTAAATAATATACTTGATGTTGGTACAGGTTCAGGCGATTTTATAAGCATTTTACAAAAAGTATTTTCAAAGGTCAGGATAACCGGAATCGATCCGGAAACAGAATCATTGATTGTTGCACAGAAAAAATATCCTGATGTTAGTTTCAGGGAAATGAAAGCTGAACGTATAGATTATGATGCCAATACGTTTGATGTTGTAAGTATTTCAATGGCGCTGCATCATTTACCGGAGATTGATAAATCATTACATGAAATGCAACGGGTAGTAAATTTCAAAGGTTGGTTGATAATTAGTGAATTGGTAAGCGACAATCTCAATCCGGCACAGGAAGTCCATAAACTCTATCATCATTTTAGGAGTGCGATACATCGAATCCAGGGAATTTCACACAACGAAACTTTCACAAAAGATGAGATTTTACTACTGATTCGGAATGCAGGGATTGAAATTCTTTTTAATTTTGATTACGTTCCGGAAATAAAAGCAACTACAGCAGCTGAAATAGAAGAAAGAGTTGGAAAAATGAGAGAAATGCTGGAGCAAATTTCTGAATACCCGGAATATAATAAATTGAAAAGTCAAATTGAAGTATTTCTGGAAAGAGCGTTGAAATTCGGGATTCAACCTGCAACAAAAGTGATTGTTGTTGGAAGAAAAAATAACTGATTATAGAACTTTTTTACACTATTTTAAGCAAAACCATAATTTTTTTATCTGATTTATCTGTTTTTAGAATTGAAACAGGAAAAATCACGGAATAGTTGTTGAAAATCACAACACCTGTTGAAAATACTTACACCGGCTTCTGTAATCTGAAAATGAATTGTATAGCACGTATTAATTAATTTGTGTAAATAAATTCAACACATCATTTTGATGTAATTTTCAGCATTTTGTTGTTAATCATATAGATTTTAATGGATTACGTCAACGTTTTTTTTTGGTCTCAAAATTGATTTTACTATAATCAAAACCAAAAAAATATAAATGACCAGTGTATTTCGAAAATCAATTAAATGAATTTAACAACATCATTATGAAAATCAAGGTTATACTTTTTATAGGTTTGCTCATGTTTCTTGGAAGCAGTTTAAACAGCAAAGAAACAGAAGCAAATAAAATTGCCGGCAACAATGAGGCAATTGAAATTGTGAGTTCTCCTGAGTTGCTCAATCTTATCGAGAATCTAACAAAAGAATACAGCAGACTAAATTCGGATTTCAACTTTCGAATTTCAAATGGTAGATTTTCTGCATCATCAATGGCTGAAAACGAAAACCTTCTAGGATTTGTTACCGGACAATCTTTAACTGTGTCAGAAAAAATGGAATTACGTGAAATTCTGATAGCCCGCGAAATTATTGTTCCATTTATTAATGCAGATAACCCGTTTTTAATGGAAATTGAAAAGCAGGGAATCTCGGTGAAAGATTTCCAAAATGTAATAAATAATTTAAACAGTTGGGGGACTTTACTTGGTAATAATCAGCGCGAACCAGTTCAATTTTTAATTAATAATGATGCTCAGGTTCAATCTTCTGTCTCCGGATTTTTAAAGATTCCTTCAATTTCAGTTGCACAAATTCATACTGTTGAGGAATTACTTTCTGAGTTGCAGAAAAATATCTATGCTATTGGATTTTGTAAATTAAGCAGTTTAATTGATCCGGCTGGTAATGAAATTCTTTCTTCTGTCAGATTGTTGCCCATCGATAAAAATGGTAATAACAGACTGGATTATAATGAGAATATATACAACGATTTAAGAAATTTTAACAGGGCTGTTTGGATTGGAAAATATCAAAAGGAATTGGTACGGAGTATCTATACTGTTTCTTCAGCAAAACCGTTAAATGAAAAAACTTTGGCTTTTTTAAGTTGGATATTAACCGATGGTCAGCAATTTTTCGAAGCAAATGGTTTTAATGAACTTGTTTATAGTGAGCGTCAGTCAAAAATTGATAAACTGGCAGATTCTGCTGATTTGAATAATACAGCAAAGAGTGGTTTTCCTGTGCAAAAAGTGTTGGTGGTTTTACTGCTCGTTTTAATTGCCGGAGCTGTTTTTGTTACTTTTTTTAGCAGCATGGACAGTAAATCAAAAGCAGGAAAGATTTTGAGAGGACGTACTAAAATTATTGATGAAAATTCACTTGTATTTCCACATGGCATGTACTTCGATAAAACACATTCCTGGATTTTTATGGAAAAAAGCGGAATGGTGAAATTTGGTATAGATGACTTCATTCCGCATATAACCGGCAATTTCACCCGTATAGTTTTGAAAAATCCAGGGGATACAGTAAAAAGAAATGAAAAAGTAGTAACATTAGTTCAAAACGGGAAACAAATAAATATTCATGCACCGGTTTCAGGAGTAATAAAAGATATAAATGAAACACTGGTTACCAATCCGGAGTTAATAAATAAATCACCTTACGAAGATGGTTGGATTTACATGATTCAACCATCGAACTGGACCCGTGAAATACAGTTTTTCAAATTGGGCGGTATATATAAGGAATGGATACAAAGTGAATTTGTGCGCCTTAAGGATTTTCTTGCATGTTCATTTAACCTTACAAATCTATCCGAAAGTAAAGTTGTCTATCAGGAAGGAGGAGAAGTAAACGAGTGTATACTTCAGGATTTGGGACCCGAGATTTGGGAGGATTTCCAGATTCATTTTATTGACACCACAGAATTGTACTAATTGAATTCAAAATTTTCTTAATAAAATCAAATTTATCAGCTATGAGTATCGATAGAAGAAATTTTTTCAAAGTACTTGGAGTTACAGGTGCTTCGCTTGCCTTGGGAAGTAAGGCAGGTGCCGCTCCAGCAAGTATTAGCGACACTGAATTTATGGGAATTCTTTACGATTCAACGCGCTGTGTTGGCTGTCAGACCTGTGAGTTTTCATGTGCCGAAGCCAATAATTTGCCGGAACCAACAGACTATCCTGAAGTAGGTGTAGTACGTAAGACCGACGAAACAAGGCGAACAGTTGTGAATGCCTATGAAACATCTGCTGGCGAGGTATATGTTAAACGTCAGTGCATGCATTGTAATCAGCCGGCTTGTGCTTCAGCCTGCCTCACAAAAGCCATGCTTAAAACGAAAGAAAGCCCTGTTATCTGGCGTGAAGATAAATGCATGGGATGTCGCTATTGTATGGTTTCGTGTCCATTTGATATGCCAAAGTTCGAATATAACAGTCCCAATCCTAAAATTAACAAGTGCGATATGTGTTTTAACAGGCAGAAGGAAGGTAAATTACCTGCATGTGTCGAGAATTGTCCTGCAGAAGCATTGGTTTTTGGAACTCGTAGGGAATTGATTGCCGAAGCGCGGAAACGTATCATTGAAAATCCAGGTCAGTATGTCGACCATATTTATGGTGAAACAGAAGCAGGTGGAACAGCTTTTATGTACATTTCAGGCGTACCATTTGAAGAAATCGGGCTCAATACAAATATTCAAAAATCCTCCTATCCGGCATTAACGAAAGGTTTTCTATACAGTGTGCCAACAGTTTTTGTTCTTTGGCCTGCATTGTTGCTCGGACTTCAGGAAGCTACAAAAAGAAACAAACTAAATAAAAACGAAGATGAATAATACAGGTGCATATGCTTTATCAAGAGATAGAGAGAGCAAGAATGTGTGGAAATTTTTGCGTAGTGAATTAAAACCGAAAGGCAAATTTTTTACCTGGTTTAATGTAATTACCATTCCAATAATGCTGGTTGGTCTGGCCCTTATCATTTTAAGGTTTTGGAAAGGAATTGGTGCAGTGACCAACCTAACACAGGAAGTTCCATGGGGATTATGGATTGGTTTTGATGTGGTTACGGGTGTTGCTTTTGCCGGCGGCGCTTATGTAATTACCTTTTTGGTTTATATTCTGAACATGCGGCAATACCATTCGATTGTGCGTGTTACTGTTTTAAACGGTTTTTTGGCTTATGTTTTTTACGCAGGTGCTTTGCTGCTCGATTTGGGCCGCCCCTGGAACGTCGTTAATCCAATCATTGGAAACAGTTTTGGAACAAGTTCGGTGATGTTTTTGGTAGCATGGCATTTTATGCTGTATATGCTTGCGCAGCTTATCGAATTTTCACCAACTGTTGCTGAATGGATTGGTGCCCGACGTGCTCGTAAAATTCTTTCAGGAATGACAATTGGAGCTGTTATTTTCGGGATTACACTTTCCACTTTACATCAGTCGGGGCTGGGTGCTTTATTCCTGATGGCAAAAGAAAAAATACATCCACTCTGGTATTCCGAATTTATTCCTATCCTGTTTTTCGTTTCAAGTATATTTGCCGGACTTTCCATGGTAATTTTCGAAGGATCTATTAGCAACAAGGTTTTTTCGGATCAAATCAGCGAGAAAAACCAACATTCGCATCATGTAATAATTCACCGGCTGGCCAAAATTTGTACGGTAACAATGCTTGCATATTTCTTTCTGAAAGTACTCGATTTTGTGCATGGCCAGCATTGGGATTTAATAAATACCACAATGGGTTACTGGTATTTAACTGAAATTCTAGGTTTCGTTTTACTTCCAATGATATTGTATTTTATCAGCTACAGGAAGAATAACCTTCTTCTTATAAAAATAGCTTCGGTAATTACTATGCTGGGAATTATTTTAAACCGTTTAAATATTTCAATAATAGGTTTTAAATGGGACGCAGCAATACATTATGTGCCTTCGTGGATGGAAATTGTAATTACTCTGGCGGTTATTTCTGCGGAAATCTGGATATTAAGATGGGTAATAAACCGAATGCCTGTGTTGCGTGATTCACCATCTTGGGTGAATGAATAAGAGTAATTGCTTGGTAATCATTTAAAAATTAAAAAAAATGGAAAGTTTTTCATACGTCAATATTTTCGAGACAAAAGGAATTGAATACATCATTATAATTATTTTCCTGCTGCTTTTGATTCCGTTCTGGATGATTTTCAACAAGCGCATTCCGGAACACCTGCATAATATAATCAGGAATCTGACCGCAAGTGTACTGCGCATTCCGCAAGGCTTTTTTTTCAGTAAAAACCATACCTGGGCTTTTCTTGAAAAATCTGGAAATGCAAAAATTGGAATTGATGATTTTTTAATTCAAGTTGTAGGAGATGTTCAAATAAAGCGTTTCAAAACTCAGGGCGAACTTTTTAGCAAAGGGGATTTATTGGCAGAATTAGAGGGGAATGGTAAAAAGCTAAAAGTATTTGCACCGGTTTCCGGTGAAATAATTTACACTAACAATTTAATTCAGGAGGAACCGGAAATATTGGTTGATGATCCGTACGAAAGAGGTTGGTTTTATTCTGTAAAACCGACCAATTGGAAAGGAGAAACATCAGGTTATTATATGGCGGAAGAAGCAAATGCCTGGATTAACCGGGAGTTACAGCGGCTTAAAGATTTTCTGACAATATCGGCCGGGAAACATGTAAATGGTGAACTTCAGGTTGCTTTTCAGGAAGGTGGTGAATTAATGCCAAAACCACTTGCCAGTCTGCAATCCGAAATTTGGGAGGATTTCCAGAAAGAATTTCTGGATTGATATAAAAGTTAAAATAGATTGTGCGATGAAATTTTACGATGCAAAGCAAACCGGTGCATCAGAAATTCATCGCCTTTCTTTTTAATTCAATGCCTGTTATTTTTAAGATTATGTCATGATAATAAACAGGTAAATTCGTTAAACCACTGGTTCTTTTTTGTAATTTGCAGCTTGTTAATACTGTTTATGGTGGAGTGCGGATTGCATCTGAATTATTATTTTTTTACAGTATGAATTTCTTTCAAAAAAAACCAGAAAATAGAAAATCGATTAATGCTTTTTTCAAAAAGTATTTAAGCTTTCGCTCATCGATTTACGCAAGGGTAATTTACATCATTGCTGTATTATCGCTGTTTTTATTTATCTCCTACAGTGCTATATTTAAATCGGTTTACGAAGAATACCTGAACACAGTAATCCGTCAACGCGGAAACAATATTGGTTCCATTGTAGAAGGATCGTTGTATTATTCTATGCTGAAGAATGATAAAAGTTCGCTGCAAAGTACCCTTGATATCATCAATACAATGGCTGGAATTGATGGGGTAAATATGTATGACAGCCGCGACAGTGTTGTATATTCCTCATTTAGCGCCGATACATTAAACAACAGCAATCCAAATTGTGTAAGTTGCCATTCCGATTTCGATACAATGTTTCCGGCGCGGGAAAAATCGTACAGGATAATTGATTTTAAAAGTGCCTGTATTATGAATCAGAGCGACAAAGGTCATCGGCAGTTGCTTATCCGTTCCCCTATATTTAATGAAAAATCATGCTATACAAGTGCATGTCATGCACACGACCAAAGTGAGGAAGTTCTTGGATCGCTGATTATAAAAGTTCCGTTGGATGTGCTGGATTCAGCGGTTTCAAAGTCAACAGCAGAGTTTTCTATACTTGCCATTGCAACAACAGTAATAATGCTCCTGTTTTTGATTTTTTTCACCAACAATAAAATCAGGAAACCTCTGAGCGCCATTGTTTCTGCAAGTGAAGCTGTATCAAAAGGAGATAAAAGCCGAAGGCTCGAAATAAAACCTAACCTGCTTGATGATATGCGCCTTGTTTCGCAGGCATTTAACAACATGCTCGACAACCTGGACGCGGCCAATAAAGAACTTCAAAACTGGTCGCAGCAATTGGAGTACAAAGTCAGGAAAAAATCAGAAGAATTATCTGAAATTCAGAATGAATTAATTCATATTGAAAGAATTACATCTCTTGGGAAATTGTCATCTTCTGTTGCGCATGAAATAAACAATCCACTGTCAGGTATTTTAACCTACACAAAACTGGTTTCCAAAAAACTGAATAAACTGGATTTAAAGCCGGAAGAAGCCAAGCCGATGCTGAAATATTTGAATGTTATTGAAACAGAAACAAAACGATGCGGTGAAATTGTTAAAGGACTGCTTGATTTCTCGCGAAAAGACCAGGAAAATTTCAAGAACAGGCACCTTCACCAAATTTTAAAAGAAGCCTGTGATTTAATGGCGCACAAGATTCGAATGGCTAATATTCATTTTTATACCGATTTTACAGCTACTGGTGATGAGGTTTATTGCAACGATAACCAGATAAAACAAGTTTGTGTTGCCCTGCTTGTAAATGCCTCAGAAGCGGTAACACATAATGGAGAAATTCTGATGCGGACTGTGAATCCGGATCAGGATCATATAAAACTGGAAATTTCGGATAACGGAGTTGGAATTGCACCTGAAGATATTTCACGTATTTTCCAGCCGTTTTATTCGGCGAAACAAAAAGCCAGTGGCATTGGGCTGGGACTGGCCATCGTTCACGGAATTGTTCAAAGCCATAAAGGTAAAATTGAAGTTGATTCGGTACCCGGTAAAGGAACAAAAATGTCGATTACATTTTCTTTGATAAAGACTCAAGTTTTAAAAGATGACAAGAAATATTTCACTGTTGATAGTTGATGATGAAGAATCGGTAAGGGATTCATTGTACAACTGGTTTATTGAAGATGGTTACGAGGTAAAAAGTGCGGCGAATGCGAAAGAAGCGCTATCACTGCTTGAATCGCACAACTTTGATATAGTTCTGGCCGATATAAAAATGCCGGGAATGGACGGACTTGAAATGCACCGCCGCATTAAAAGCTTAAACAACGAAGCTATAGTGATTATAATGACTGCATTTGCTTCGGTAGAAACAGCAGTTCAGGCTTTAAAAGATGGTGCTTACGATTATGTAACAAAACCCTTTGATCCGGATGATCTTTCACATCTTATCAGAAATGCTGCAAATCAGATTTTGCTGAAATCGGAAAACGAGACACTCAAAAACAGGGTCATATCCCTTGAAAATATCGAAAATATTATTGGTAGCAGCGAAGCTATGCTGAAAGTGCTTCGCGATGTGGAAAATGTAGCTCAATCAAATTCGTCTGTAATTATTACCGGCGAAAGCGGAACTGGCAAGGAACTTATTGCACGGGCAATCCATTCCAACTCATCGCGTAAATTTTTTCCACTGGTAACTGTTCATTGCGGTGCCTTATCAGAAGATTTACTCGAAAGCGAATTGTTCGGGCATGAAAAAGGAGCATTTACCGGTGCAATGTTTAACCGGAAGGGCAGGTTTGAAATGGCCGATGGGGGAACAATATTTTTAGATGAAATTGCGACCATTTCCGGAAAAATGCAGATTGAACTATTGCGTGTACTCGAATCAAAAACATTTGTCAGAGTAGGAGGGAACAAGGAAATCAAATCAGATTTCAGGGTGATTTGTGCTACAAACCGTAATTTAAAAAAGCTTGTGGAAAAAGGAACTTTCCGGGAAGATTTATATTATCGCCTGAATGTTGTTAATATTGTTGTGCCCCCTCTGCGGGAAAGACCCGAAGATATTCCGCTGCTGGTTGAACATTTCATAATGAAATACTGTACCAGCATGAGCCGTGATTTAATTACCATCGCTCCGTCTGCATTAAAACGTATTGAGATGTATGATTTTCCGGGAAATGTGCGTGAACTCGAAAATATGATCGAACGCGCTGTTGTAGTCGGAAATGGCAAGGAAATCAGGCTGAAGGACTTACCCCTTGAAAAGGATATTATCACCGATTCAAATGAAAGCCTTTCAGAAATAGAAAAAAAATACATTCTGCAAACATTGAATAATTGCGACTGGAATATAAGCCGGTCAGCAAAAACGCTTCAGGTTGACAGGGTTACACTTTACAATAAAATTAAGAAATACAATTTAAAACCTCCGGTTGCGAAATAACAGGTTATATTAGGATGGCATTGTATTTTGAAAATTGAGAATGTGAATTGCCAAAATTATCAGGTATTTATTTAGATTGTTATAATTGGGAAAGCAGAGTATTTTGTTGATATTGCATGGAGCTTTCGAGAGTGAATTTCTTGAAAAAATTGCTATGGCTGTTACCGCGGAATATGGATTTCCGGTGGAATTTCAGTTCAGCCATGCTGATTTATCTGTTTTTTATGATCCAATACGGAGACAATACGATGGAAATAAAATGTTACAATCGATTGACACTTCCACTTCATCTGAAAACTTGAAAATAATTGCATTGTATACTGTTGATTTATACATTCCAATCCTTACATTTATTTTCGGACAGGCTGTTTTTAAAGGAAAAACAGGAATTGCCTCAATATATCGGCTGAGAAATGAACAGTATGGTCTGCCGGAGAACAAAACTCTTCTTTTCGAACGTTTTCGCAAAGTAATTATTCATGAGTTGGGGCATACTTTTGGACTGATTCACTGTCACATTCCAACATGCGTAATGCGATCTGCCACATACGCAGAAGAAATTGATCAGAAAGAATACCATCTGTGTACCAATTGTCGCAGGCAGTTAAATTTATAAATTGTATTTTTTATTTGTTTTAACCTCTGAGGGCTTCCGCGCCACTTACAATCTCGAGGATTTCGTTTGTAATTGTAGCCTGACGCGCTTTATTGTATTGAAGGGTCAAATCACTCAACAGTTCAGTAGCATTATCAGTTGCCTGGTGCATTGCCGTCATACGAGCGCCATGTTCAGCCGCATTAGAATCCAGCATTGCTTTATAAAACTGAATTTTCAGGGATCTTGGAATTAATTCCTGAATGATATATTCTTTTGAAGGTTCATAAATGTAATTCAGGTTGTTGCTTTTTGTCTTTTCCTGTTCTTCTTCATCTTTCATTTCCACCGGGAGAAACTGTTCGGAGGTTTGAATTTGCACTGCTGCATTTTTAAACTGGTTGTATACAAGTTCCACCCGATCGTAATGGCCTTCCCTGAACTGCTTCATTACCTGTGAAGCGACTTCAGATACATTTTCGAAAGTAAGTTCGTCGTACAGTCCGTTTTTTTCACCAATTACATTCATCTCGCGGTGTTTCAACTGGCGCATTCCCATTTTACCAATGCAAAGGAAGGAAACCTTTCCCTGCTGTAATTGCCGGGTATATTGGGTCCGGGCAAGTTCCAGTGCTTTTTTTGAAATAGCCGAATTGAAGCCGCCACATAAACCACGGTTGGAAGAGACAAGGATTATCAATATTTTTTCAGGAAGGCGGGTCTGGGTATAAATTGAATCTTCGGCATTTTCGAGGCTGGCGCTGAGAGTCATCAGAATTTGGTGTAACTTGTCAGCGTACGGCCGTATTTGCATGATGGCATCCTGAGCTTTTTTCAATTTAGCCGCCGAAACCATTTTCATTGCACTTGTTACCTGACGGGTAGTCTTTACCGATGCAATCCTTGTTCGTATTTCTTTTAAGCCAGCCATAAAAAATTCATCTTGTCGTTATTCGTAATTTAATTGAAATTACTTTATCACTATCCTGTTTGTTTTTCTTTTCCTGCCCCAGCGGAGGTCAGATGCGACCTTACTGCTTTTTATATTTATCTGCAACTTCCGCAGCAACTTTCCTGATGGTTTCTTCAGCCTGGCTGGTTAAATTTCCATCGCGCAACGTATCCAAAACATCGCGGTGCTGCATTTCCATTATCTCCAGAAAATCAGATTCAAATTCCTTCACTTTTTCTACAGGAACGTTTTTCAGTAATTCTTTTGTACCGCAGTAAATTATTGCAACCTGATGTTCAATTTTCATTGGAGCATATTGTCCCTGTTTCAGGATCTCTACATTTTTCCTTCCTTTATCAAGAACACGCATTGTTGCTGCATCAAGATCAGAACCAAATTTTGAGAATGCTTCCAGTTCACGAAACTGAGCCTGGTCAAGTTTCAATGTTCCGGCAATTTTTTTCATCGACTTAATTTGAGCACTACCTCCCACACGCGACACTGAAATTCCTACGTTAATTGCAGGGCGGATTCCTGAATTGAACAGGTTCGATTCAAGGAAAATCTGTCCGTCGGTAATCGAAATTACGTTGGTTGGAATATATGCTGAAACATCACCTGCCTGTGTTTCAATAATCGGAAGCGCTGTTAACGAGCCGCCGCCTTTTACTTTATCTTTCATGAAATCCGGCAAATCGTTCATCTGTGCGGCTATTTCGTCTGATTCAATAATTTTTGCCGCTCTCTCCAAAAGGCGTGAGTGCAGGTAAAATACATCGCCGGGATAAGCTTCACGGCCTGGTGGCCGGCGGAGTAGCAGTGAAACTTCGCGGTAGGATACTGCCTGTTTAGAAAGATCATCATAAACAATAAGTGCATCCCGGCCGGTATCGCGGAAATATTCACCGATTGAAGCTCCTGCATAGGGTGCATAAAATTGAAGTGCCGCCGGATCAGAAGCTGTGGCCATTACAATTACAGTATATTCCATTGCACCATGTTTTTCGAGCGTGGCTGCAATGTTGGCAACAGTTGAACCTTTTTGACCAATGGCAACATAAATACAATAAACCGGTTTCCCCTTTTCGAAATTTTCGCGCTGATTGATAATAGTATCGATGGCAACTGCAGTTTTTCCGGTCTGACGATCGCCAATGATCAATTCACGCTGACCACGGCCAATTGGAATCATTGCATCAATGGCTTTTAAACCCGTTTGGAGCGGCTGTTTTACCGGCTGGCGGTAAATTACTCCCGGTGCTTTTCGTTCAAGTGGCATTTCAAATAATTCACCCTGAATCGGACCTTTTCCATCAAGTGGTTCGCCAATTGTATTAACCACACGTCCCAGCAGCTTTTCACCAACCATAATGGAAGCAATCCGCTGTGTCCGTTTTACCGTATCTCCTTCCTTAACATGCTCCGAAAGGCCCAGCAGAACCACACCAACATTGTCTTCTTCCAGGTTCAGTACAATGCCTTTCATTCCATCTTCAAATTCTACCATTTCGTTGGCTTCTACATTTGAAAGCCCGTAAATACGGGCAATTCCATCACCAACCTGTAAAACTGTTCCTACTTCTTCAAGTTCCGCTTCCGATTTAAAGCCTTCCAGTTGTTGCTTCAGGATTTCTGATACTTCAGCAGGTTTTATATTCGCCATCTTCAATTAATTTATCGCTGTTTTGGATTATTTTATTTCTGTTTCGAGTAGTTTCTGTTTTATTTTTTTGAGCTGTGTAGCTACACTTGCATCATACTGTTTGTCGTCGAGCCGTAAAATTAAACCGCCAATTATTTCAGTGTCTATATTTTCCGAAAGCTCTACTTTTGCATTTAGCTCCTTTTCAAGTAAAGAGGTAATATTTTGAATAGTTGCTGCATCCACTTTAGTGGCTGTGGTTAATCGTGCAGCTTTTATATTTTGGTCTTTTCGTGTAAGTGCCAGAAAGTTTCGGCAAATAGCAGGGATAAAAATTTCCCTTTTGTTTTCAGTAATCAGCTGCAGGAATTTTATTGTGTACTGATTTACTTTTCCTGTAAATACCAAAGTAATCAGTTTTTCTTTTTTTGATGATTTTATAACCGGGCTTTCAAGCAAAAGCATGAATTCGTTCGAACTTTCACAGGTATTTTGTATGAGTTCTATATCTTTTTTCAACACAGGCAGAATATTTTTTTCCTTTGCCAATGAGAAGAAAGCTTTTGCATACCGCACCGAAATTGCACTTTGATCCATAAAATCTAATTCATCTTAATATTGTTGACCAAACCATCTACCATTTTTTCCTGTTCGCCTTTATTCTTTAGTTCTTCCTTAATTACTTTTTCGGCAATCATTACAGAAAGTTCGGCCACTTGTTTTTTAATTTCGCCTATTGCTGCAGTTTTTTCCGACTGAATTTGCTGGCGTGCCTGCTCGATACTTTTTTGCGCCTCCTGGTTGGCTTTATCTTTTGCCTCGGCTACAATTTTTTCCTTGAGTTCCTTGGCATCTTTAAGTATGATATCTTTTTCTCTACGGGCTTCGGCAATAATTTTTTCATTATCGGCTTTTAAACCGGCCACTTCTTTTTTTGCTTCTTCGGCTGAATTCAGTGCGCTGGCAATCGATTCTTCCCGTTCTTTTAAAGCATTCAGAATAGGTTTCCATGCAAATTTCCGAAGGATAAAAAGAACAATTCCGAAGATAATGAACATCCAGAAAATTGTACCGGGATTTGGTGTAACTAAACCCATAACTTCATTTTTTTTGGTTAATGGCAACTAAAATCCCGGCAATCCCGGGATCTGTTGCCAAATTTTTTTGCTAAACGAAAATAACGAGCGCACAAATGATTACTGCAAAGAAGGCAACACCTTCAATTAAAGCTGCAGAAACAATCATGTTCGAGCGGATATCGCCAACGGCTTCAGGTTGACGGGCAATGGCTTCCATGGCTTTTGCACCAATATTACCAATACCGATACCTGCACCAATTGCCGCCAATCCGGCTCCAACAGCTGCACCCATTTTACCGATGCCCGCACCGGCAGCCGCTTGTAGCAATACAGTTAAAATTGCTGATAACATAGCATTTAATTTAAATAATTAATATTAATGATGTTCTGCTGTCGCCATTCCAAAATAGAGCGCCGACAACAGTGTGAAAACATATGCTTGTATAAATGATACCAAAACATCAAGAAGTAAAATAAATACCGAAAATGCAACGGAAATCACACTCGTTCCATAAGCTGCACCGGCACCCATTAAACTGCCGAAAATAAAAATTAGACTCACAAAAACCGTAACAATAAGGTGGCCTGCCATCATATTTGCAAATAACCTGACCATGAGCACAAATGGTTTTGTAAACACACTGGTCAACTCAACGATAGGCATTAGCGGAATCGGAAATTTCAACCACCAGGGTACATCAGGATTATAAATTTCTTTCCAGTAATGTTTGTTGCCATTGACTGTTGTAATAAAAAATGTAAACAGCGCCAAAACCATCGTAACAGCTATGTTCCCGGTAACATTTGCACCAAAAGGCGGAATTGGAATCAATCCAATAAAATTATTTACCAAAATGAAAAAGAATATCGATAAAAGAAACGGCATAAACTTCTCGTACTTTTTTTCTCCAATTGCCGGCCGGGCAACTTCATCACGAATAAAAAGGATGACTGGTTCCAGCAGATTTTGCAAACCTGTAGGCGCTTTACCTTTATTTCTCTTTGCCGCTTTCGCAGCCGAGATGAGAGTAATAAACAAAATTATTACCGATACAAAAATACCTGCAACAGTTTTGGTAATGGAAAGATCCACTGGCTTTCCAACTTCGTTTCCCTGCGCATCCACTTCCACTATTTTTCCTTCGTTTACTTTTGAGTGCGAAAGCATAAAACCCTTGTATTCGGCATGACCGTGTACAAATTTTGAAGACATAAAAACATGGAAGCTTTTTCCATTATGCAGTTCCGGATTTTTACTATATAAAATTACCGGAAGAGGTATGCTGATATGTGTTTCACCAAAAGTCACTATATGCCATTCGTGTGCATCTGAAACATGTTCAATTACAAACTCCCCTGCATTAAATCCTTCTTCCTTACTTGTTTCTGTTGTGTGTCCCATGGCTTCTTCTTCATGGCCATTCTGGGCGAAAAGCGGAATATATCCGACAAGTGATACTGTAAGCAGGAGAAAAACTATTTTAGTAAACTTCAACATAGATTTATCCGGTTTTTTACGGTGTCCACAAATTTATAAGTTTTTTCTTATCCGATGTTAAAAATAGAGTTTTTCGATGTAGAATTAACAATGTTTAAAAACTTGTTTTCAGGAAGGAATTATTATTTTCCGAACATAATGTTTTACAATATATTTTGGTACTAAACTGCAAAATTTTCGAAGTATTTAGGGATGATTCAGCGTGTTGTAAAATACAGGATTATTTTTTTTGTGAAGCTTTTGTAAGCTCCATTACTTCGATAAAAGTAAAAATCAGGTACAGCAGCATTACGCAAACAACAAACACAAGTACATTTTCGTGGCGAAAAGAAATATAAATTACTGTAAAAACAGAATAGATAAGAAGTTTAAAAAAAGTGACCAGCATACTGTTGCGGGTGAATTTGCCAATATCTTTTTTAGCCATTTTTAACTGCCAGGCATGCACAAAAATGGTGACTGTCGCAAAAAACATAAGGGTATAGGGTAAAACCGGAAGGTAATACTGGGGAATAAACAGGCCGAAAACCAGCCAGCCAATGAATGCAATAATCAGGGAAACGACTATAATTTTTATAATAAATTGTTTCATACGTTACGAAATTCCTATTTAGCAGAGTAAGTTTTGAATTGATTTTGTATCCGGTTCAGTTGATATCACCTTATTTTTTTTTTAGGATGCTTCTTGTTCCGTAAATAATGGATGCAATCACTGAAACAATCATTAATCCAAGGGTAAATGCTTTGAATTCGTTGCCCATCCACTGGTCGATTTTGTAACCGCCAAATGTGCCGGCGGCAATTATTGCCATCATTTCGATACCAAGGCTGGAGTAACGGATGAAAGCGTCAAACTGTTTTTTTGTTT
This sequence comes from uncultured Prolixibacteraceae bacterium, assembly GCA_963816685.1. GTDB lineage: Bacteria > Bacteroidota > Bacteroidia > Bacteroidales > Prolixibacteraceae > CAVYUC01. The sequence continues at coordinate 159,108 of CAWFMB010000014.1, forward strand.
TATTTTGCCTGGGGTTTTTCAAAGCCCGATTTTTCAAATTTCGGAATTTCAAGTGTTGGCTTTTCGCTATTTGTTTTTGCAAGTTTGGGCTTTTCGCCTCCCATTGCACAGGTTCCGGTAAACATTGAACCTGGTTCTACAGAAAGTTTTCCGGCGACCAAATCGCCATGAACTTCCGCAGTAGTTTTCATGGTCAGTAGTTCCGAAACATTTATTTTGCCTTTAAAAAATCCTGAAATTTCAATGTTGGTGCAGTTTATTTTTCCTTCCACTTTACCTTTTGGGCCAATTACCAGCCGGCCTTTGGCCTCAATATTTCCGTTTAATTCACCATCAATGCGGATATCCCCGTTTGCAGAAATATCACCTTTGATAACCGTACCTTCACTTATTATGTTGATGGCCTGCCCCTGCGGCTCGCCATATGGTTTTTCTGTTTGTTTTGCCATCGTGAATTTCATTTTAATTTTTGTTCGTTAAAAACTGAATTTTCAATACGATATGAAATTACAAATATTTGTCACTTTGTCAAAGGTAAAACTAAATTTCTGAAGGTAAATGCTTTGATTCGGACTATTTGGTATTATAAGCCCATTTCAGGTAAACGCTTCCCCAGGTAAAACCGGCACCAAATGCAGCAAGTATTACATTGTCTCCTTTTTTCAGTTGCTTTTCATAATCGTACAAACAGAGTGGTATGGTGGCTGCAGTTGTATTTCCATATTTTTGAATATTAATCATCACTTTTTCTGTACTAACTCCCATGCGGCGGGCTGTGGCATCGATTATCCGCATGTTCGCCTGGTGTGGTACAAGCCATGCAACATCTTCCGGTTTTAAATGGTGTTTATTCATTATTTCAGCTGCAACATCGGCCATTCCCGAAACGGCAGCCTTAAATACTGTCTGCCCTTCCTGATAAATAAAATGCTGGTCGTTATTCACAGTTTCGCAGGAAGCGGGCAGCAATGAACCGCCGGCTTTCATGTGGAGGTGGTGTCTTCCCAAACCATCTACATGATGAATATAATCCATTATTCCTGCTTCTTCAATCGTCGGCTCCAGCATAACAGCAGTGCCTGCATCGCCAAACAGCGGACAGGTAGTGCGGTCGGTGTAGTTGGTAACCGACGACATCATATCGGCGCCAACAACAATTACTTTCCTATAGCGGCCTGATTCAATAAACTGCGCCGCAGTTACAAGCGTAAAAATGAAACCCGAGCAGGCTGCATTCAAATCGTAACTCCAGGCGTTGTGAATTCCTGCTTTATGTGCAATAATATTTGCAGTAGCCGGAAATTGCATATCAGGAGTAATGGTAGCGCAAATCAGTAAATCCACTTCACTTGCATTAGTATTGGTTTTTTTTAATAACTCTTTCACCGCTTCGGCGCCCATATCACTTGTTGCTTTTCCTTTTTCCTTTAAAATGCGCCGTTCCTTTATACCGATGCGTTGCATAATCCACTCATTGGTGGTGTCCACCATTTTACTTATTTCTTCATTAGTCAACCTGTATTCGGGTAAAAATGCTCCCACTCCGGTTATTGCCGCCCTTATTTTAGTCATGTTTTATATTGTTGAAATCAAAAATGAACTTTAATTTTTATGAAGGGCACGAAATTAAAAGTAAAAGCGAAGAAACGAAGCAGAAGCACAAAGAATGTAGTTCTGCCAGTGCTTTTACCTGCAAACATGCCGAACAATCAAAAAGTAAAGTCGAAAAATCAATGTGTTGGAGTTATTTTATATCAAAAAAGGATGGTATTCCTTTTTGGAAATACCATCCTTTTCAACAAATTTTCACCTTCTTGATATGAAGGATGAGAACGTGTTAAACTGTTATTTCTTTTTCAATAACCTGTTTTCCTTTGTAATATCCGCATTCAGGACAAACAGTGTGGTATCTTACTGTTGATCCGCAGTTGGAGCAACTTGCCAAAGTCGGGAGGGTAGCTTTGTAATGCGTACGTCTTTTATCCCTTCTTGTTTTCGATATTCTACTCTTTGGATGTGCCATTTTATTTTTATTTTAATTATTATTTCTCAGTTTTTTTAATGCATCCCAACGCGGATCAGTACTTTCATCTTTTTCATCCACTTCAGGCTGCGTAAAATTATTTAATTTTTCAAGCATTTCAACATTGCACCCGCTTTTGCCATTTATCTCAGGGTGAATGGTTTTCAACGGAATACTCAGTACTACATATTCGTAAATCAGCTGGGCAAGGTTCAGGTGGTGTTCATTTGGCGAAATCCACATCACATCCACATCATCTTCCTGCTCCGTTTCGCTGAATTTTACAAGTACTTCCGCTTTGTTTTTAATTTTCTGCCGGTAGTTATCAAGACAGCGGTCGCAGGTTAGTTCCACCCAACCTTTTAATTTCAACCGGAGATTCAAAAAAGTACTTCTTTTTTCAAGCTCCACTTTCACATCAACACTGCCAACATTAACCGGACTGTTTTCAAAATGTTCAAAGAACCGCTCTTCTGTTTCGAAGTCAAACTCATGCAGGCCCTCTTTAAGACCTTTAAATTCAACATCATATTTCGTTTTCCATCCCACAGCTTCAAAAAAGAGTTGCAAAAGTATAAATTTTTTCAAAACAGCTCAAAAAATTAAAATAATATTTGGTATTTCATTCAGATTATCATTCCAATGCAATCAATATTTGTACAGCCAAATACCAAAACAGGTAGTTTGTAACTTATGCCCGGCTGCATCTTTCTTTTTTATTAGCTATGAGTTTTTTATATTATTTTTTTCTAATTTAGAACCCTGACCGAATAAACAAAAACCAGCCTCTGATGAAACAATTCAATTCCCTGGAAAACAAAACGAAAATAATTTCCCGGTTGGTATATTCTAACAAAAAGTTAAATACTCAAACAACTTCAAAATGAAATACGAAAGAATACTGACAGGATTACTTTTATCCTTTATCGTATTATCCTGTGATAAAGGAGAAGAAATGCTTTTTGCGTATGGAGAATTAAATGGAGTTATCCAAAAAGGACCTTTTCTGAATGGATCGGCAATAACAGTAACTGAATTCTCAACTAACCTGGTTCAGACAGGTAAAAAATATTCATCGCAAATCCTGGATAATGCAGGGACTTTTGAGATTAAGAATGTAGAATTTGCCACTTCAATTGTAGAGTTGAGAGCAGATGGATTCTATTTCAACGAGGTTATCAATACAAATTCTGATACCCAACTTACCCTTTATTCCCTGACTGATTTAAATGACGGAACAATTATCAACGTCAATTTATTGTCTACTCTCGAAAAGATTAGAGTAGAATATCTGACTTCCAACGGATCGGAATTCCATGATGCCAAGGAGCAGGCGCAAAAAGAGATTTTGGACATTTTTGAAATGGAAAAAACCGGAATGCTTTTCTCTGAAAATCTGGATATCACACAATCGGGTGATGACAATGCAGTATTATTTGCAATTTCAGTAATCCTTCAGGGATATCTTAAAGCGGCTGATCTGGCGGAGTTGGTAGCAAATATTGGCACCGATATTCGAAAAGATGGCGTACTAAACAGTCAGACTCTTGGAAGCGCTCTTATAAACAATGCCCGTACACTCAGGTTGGAGGAGATAAAGGAAAATACTGAAAACAGGTATGAGGCTCTGGGTTTAAATATTGAAACGCCGGATTTCGGGAAGTATGTTAAAAATTTTATTGCCCGCACGAAGTTTACAGCAACCAACAACATTACATATCCTGTAACTTATGCATCCATGTTAAATGTGTTGAACGATTCAAGTTTCGTTGTTCAATCCGGAATTAAATATGCCATTGCAGCACAACTGCCTTTAGGTACCTCCGTAAGAATTGTTTGTCAGCCCTCCGAAGGCTATGATTGGGGTGCCGCGGGTTTTAATTTGATGGAATCCGACGGGTTTACTGTGATGAATAATTTCCCTTTAAATATAACTTTAACTGCATCGGGCGAAAATCAAAATGCAGTTTTACCCATGATGTTTGGAGGTGATTCATTGACTTTTTCAAGAACCAGCATCGATTTTCTTATTTATGAGGATAATTCTGATAGCTGCACCAGAACAAAAACGGTCAGAACCTTTTGATGATCATTTCGATGGTTCGATTTGCCATTTTTAATTGAGTTTAAAAACCACTTTAAAAAAGATCCAGACCTTCATTAAAAGTAGTCCTGACAACTTTGCAAAGAAGTCCTGATCACTTTGAAGTGAGGTCGAAAATACGATAAAATACATTACCTGAATAGCAGAGCAACAACCATTACTATGTAATTTCTGTAGAAATTAAATCCCTGGAGATTTTTATTATCCGGCAGCAAAAACCATTAATACAATTCGGATTGCGAAATAAAAGCCGGATGTAAAATACTGTAACTGATTTCCCAGCCATTCCAGTAAATTCCGGCAACCAAATCGCCCGATTTTATTCCTGCCTTCAGACTAAATCCTTTTGAAATATTCAGATAAAGGCTCACATCGTACTGATTATTCCACCATATATTCAGTGGCTGACTTTTTAAATTGTACGGATTGTTTTTGTTGTGGTAGTACCAGGTATAATATGCGCCAAATGAAAGCCGTTGCATAAAATAGTAACCACCTGAAAGTTTAAATCCGAAATTGAATAAGTTTTCGTCGGTTTCCCAATCAAAACCATTAAAATTAATTTTGTCGATATCAGAATAATGAATAAACGGGCTCCATTTTATTCCAAGGTTATTGCTTTCCGACAGGTAAAGCTGAACAGGTAAAGCTATACTGGCCATTTTCATGTATCCTGAAGTGAAATAGGCAGGATTAATATCCAGATATTTATTCAAACTTCTGTAAATCTGAAACCCAAGTGCAATATCCGAAGAGAAATTGGTTGCCAGTCCAATATACACCAGTCCATGCCTGTTTTCTGCAAGTGTTTCATCATTCAGCCCGAAACCGGGCTGCAGGCTGTTAAAATAATATTTGGGAGTTATTGGCTGAAATGAAATCGAACTGACTGGTTCTTCGTTCAGGAAGTTACGGGCATAATTTCGTTGCTGCAGCCAGATACTGTCGTTCTTATCTCCATATTTGTAACCGCGGAACCTTTCTGAATATTTTTTTGAAGAATAACGAAGAAACTCGTTGAACCGGATTTTAGCCAGTATTGTATCTCCGGCCATTTCCCGGGCAAATCCTTCTATGAAAGCCGCATCGCTGTACAAAACTGATTTGGGGTACAGTTTCCGGAGGGTATCCATTTTCGATGCCGATTCAGTATATTCCCCATTATTGATCTTTTTTGCCGATTCCGAATAAAGTGTGGAAATTTTAAAATCCGATTCTTTTAATGATTCGGCTTTCTCCAAACGTTCTTCAAAAGGATAATGCCTGTTGTTATCCATCAACTCCACGATAAAATCATCATAATTGGAGTTATCGATGAGTTCACCGTTTTCATTTCTTAGCCGTATTTGTGTATTCCGTGCCACCGGATATTCATACAATTGTGCTTCTTTGTTGTAGGTGATATGCTCGATGCTGATCCTTGAACATCCGGAAATTAAACTACCCAGTAGAAGGAAAACAAGTGTTCCCGGGTTTATTCTGAAAGTGTTTTTAAAATAGAAAAACATAGTTGGTTAATTATCTTAAAACGGAACAATAGTTTTAACTCAGCTTTTCAATTACTTTCTTTTATTCAGCACAATCCGGAAGGTCGTCCCTTTCCCGGTTTCCGACCATTTGATGAAGATTTTGCCGTTGTGGTAGTTTTCAACAATGCGTTTGGCCAGTGAAAGGCCAAGTCCCCAGCCCCGCTTTTTGGTAGAGTAGCCGGGCTGAAATATTGTTTTAAACTGTGATTTCGGTACCCCTTTACCGGTGTCGGTAACATCCAGCGTAACTGTTTCATGAACTTCCTTTAGCGCGAGCGTTATCCGGCCGTTGTTTTCCATTGCATCAATTGCATTTTTGCAAAGGTTTTCAATAACCCATGAAAAAAGTGCTGCATTCATGGGCACAAGTATTACATCATTTTTGTCGAAGGAAGTTTCAAAAATAACCCGTTGTGATGATCTTGTTTTCAGGTAATTTACCGTTGAAGCCAATACTTCCACAATATTGGTGGAAATCAGTTCGGGCTTCGAACCTATTTTCGAAAAACGCTCCGTTATTTTTTCAAGGCGCTGGGTATCTTTTTCAAATTCGCTTACAATATTTTCATCCACATTTTGAAGTTTAAGGAGTTCAATCCATGCCATAAGTGACGAAATTGGGGTTCCCAGCTGGTGTGCAGTTTCTTTCGACATGCCTACCCAAACCTGGTTTTGTTCAGCGCGTTGTGTGGCGCTAAATGCAAAATAGGCCACAAGAATAAAAATTACAATGACAACCAGTTGTACAAATGGATAATAGCGCAGGTTGCGTAATATGTCCGATTCTCTGAAATAGAGATATTGGGTTGTTTCTTCTGAAATTTTAATAGGAATGGGTTCGGAATAGGCTTTCATTTTTTCAAGTTCATGAGAAAGTACCTGCTGTCTGCGGCCTTCGCTGTAACCGATGTTTGCATCGCTGTTAAATGTTCCGTCAGGATTGACAATGATGATCGGAATGGTTGTATTTTGACTTACAATAAGGTTTAGCAGGTTCAGGTAATTTGTATTTAACTGCTCCATTTCGGGAGATGTGGTTTGAATGACAGCTTCCACCAACCCCTTTGTAGCTTCGGCCCAAAGTTCGACCTTTTTACGCTCTTCGCGCGCCATTTTTTCGGTAAGCCAGTTGGTGTACCAAAGCGAGGCAACCCCAATTAATACTGCAACAGCCAGCAGTAACATTTTGCCACGTTTTCTTTTCAGGTAAATATCCAATGTGAGGCAGTTTTAAGTTAAAAAAACGAGAACGGCAGAAATATATAAATATTATGCAAATTAGCAGGTAATTAAAAAGAAAAATGCATTCGCATTAAGAAAACAAATGATTGATTTGGCTGCTCCTGCATGCGAATAAAACGGGTTGGTTCTGAAAAATCTTTATTATTTGCCAAGCATTTGCTGAACTGTCTTCACGATTCCTTTTTTGTCCATTCCGCAAAGTTGATATAATTCCTCAGTTGAGCCCTGTTCAATGAACTTATCCGGAATTCCAAGAAGTTTTATGTGAGCCGAAAAGCCACTTTCAGCCATAAATTCAAGGACTGCGCTTCCAAAACCACCTTTGACTGTTCCATCTTCAACAGTTACAACAGTTTTAAATTTCCGGAAAACTTCTGTCAGCATTTCCTCATCAAGCGGTTTTACAAAACGAAGATCGTAATGCGCTGCCGAAATATCATTTTTAGTAAGGCTGGTAACTGCCTGCTGTGCCCAGATTCCTGCTTTCCCGACAGTAAGAATGGCGATATCATTTCCTTCTGACAATTTGCGGCCTTTTCCAATTTCAATCTTTTCGAAAGGTTTTTTCCATTCGGTTTTCATTCCGCAGCCCCGGGGATACCGGATGGAAAACGGCTGGTTGTTTTCTTCGAGCTGTGCGGTGTACATCAGGTTGCGCAGTTCAAGTTCATCCATTGGTGCTGAAACAATCATATTTGGAACATTGCGCATATATGCCAAATCGTAAGCGCCATGGTGTGTAGGCCCATCTTCGCCTACCAGGCCTCCGCGGTCGAGGCAAAATATAACATGCAGGTTCTGAATGGCAACATCGTGAATTACCTGGTCGTAGGCACGCTGCATAAAAGTAGAATAGATGTTGCAGAAAGGCACCATTCCCTGGGTTGCCAGTCCGGCTGAGAAAGTAACTGCATGTTGTTCCGCAATTCCAACATCAAAGGCACGGTGTGGCATTTCCTTAATCATCAGGTTCATCGAACAGCCTGATGGCATTGCCGGAGTGATTCCCACTATTTTTTCATTTTCCCTTGCAAGTTCAAGCAGGGTTTCGCCAAATACATTCTGAAACTTTGGCGCATTATCAGCTGGACAATTACATGAGAAGATTTCGCCGGTAACTTTATCGAATAATCCCGGGGCATGATATTTTGTCTGGTTAATTTCAGCCTGTTTAAACCCTTTGCCCTTTTTTGTAACCACGTGAAGCAGCTTTGGGCCGGGAATTTCTTTCAGATCGTTTAAAACATCGGCCAGGTATTCCACATCATGGCCGTCGATTGGTCCAAAATAACGGAAGTGAAAAGCTTCAAACAAATGGTTTTCATTCAGCAAAATGTTTTTAATTGCATGCTGGTTACGCTGAATAATTTTGCGGGTAATTTTTCCAAAACCATCCAGTTTTCCAAGACCTTCCCAAACATCCTTTTTAAACCGGTTGTAAGTATGTGATTTGGTAACATTGAGTAAATGCTGGCTGATAATGCCAACATTCGGATCAATGGCCATGTTGTTGTCGTTGAGAATTACAAGCAAGTCGGCTTTGTTGGCACCGGCATTGTTAAGAGCTTCAAAAGCCATTCCGCCGGTCATTGCGCCATCGCCGATTACAGCTACAGTTTTACGTTGTTTCTCATTCTTGAGGCTTGCTGCAACTGCCATTCCGAGTGCTGCTGAAATAGAGGTTGAAGAGTGCCCGACTCCAAAAGTATCGTATTCACTCTCTGAACGTTTCGGAAAACCACTGATTCCTTTCAACTTGCGGTTGGTATGAAATATATCGCGCCGGCCGGTAAGTATTTTGTGGCCGTAAGCCTGGTGCCCAACATCCCAGACAAGTAAATCCCAGGGAGTATTGTACACATAATGCAGCGCAACGGTAAGTTCAACAACACCCAGACTGGCACCCAAATGCCCCGGGTTTGTTGAAACCACATCAATGATGTAATCTCTCAATTCACTGCAAATTTCCTCAAGATCTTCTTTCTTTAATTTTCGTAAATCTGCAGGGTCATTTATTTTTTCCAGTAATCTCCCCTTAACCTTATCCATTATCATGAAAAAATATTGGCAAAGATAAAAACAAATCTTTAACTCCGAATTTTATAAAACCGGTACGTCCAAATTTGTTCTGTCATTACAAAAGAACTAATTTTAACGCGAATTTTAACACGATGTTATGAAAACTCTTCAGAAAATATTACTCCTGAGTGCTGTAATAGGCTTTAATTCATGCGTTTCAACGAAACAATTTAATGCAGTAAAAGATGAACTTGCAGAATGCCGGGATGAGTTGAAACGTGAAAAAATGGAACTTGAATCTGCAAATACTGAATTAACCGGCAGAAATAATCTTCTGGATGAAAAAAATAAAAGTTTGAGCAAACAACTTGAAGAAGCTTTTTATGCACAAAATTTACAAGTTCAAAAAGTAAACAGGCTCGAACGGGAGCTAGCCGATGCTCAGCGCCAACTGGAAGCATTGAGCAGTGGCAGTTCGGCAGAGATTGAAAAACTATTGGGCGAATTGCAGACAGCCCGCGAAAACCTGAACAAACGCGAAGACAAGTTGCGTGAAGCCGAAAACGAACTCGAAGAACGCAATTCAAAACTTATTGAACTGCAGGAGATACTTGCAAAAAAAGATGAGGCCGTTAAAGAGCTGAAAAATAAAGTAATGAATGCACTGGTTGGTTTTAACAACGAAGGATTAACAGTACATGAAAAAAATGGGAAAGTTTATGTCTCCCTTGATGAAAAGTTGTTGTTTAAAACAGGGAAATGGGATGTGGATCCAAAAGGACAACAGGCACTGCGGCAGTTAAGCGAGGTACTGGCTCAAAATCCGGATATCAATGTCATGGTTGAAGGGCATACGGATAATGTGCCAATGCACGGTTCGGGAGAAGTAAAAGACAATTGGGATTTAAGTGTGATGCGTGCAACTGCGGTTACCAAAATTTTAACGCAGAATCAACAGCTTGATCCTGAACGCATCATTGCAGCCGGAAGAAGCGAATATGTGCCACTGGCGGATGAAGATACACCACAGGCACGGCAAATGAACCGCCGTACAGAAATTATCCTTACGCCAAAACTTGACGAGTTACTGAAATTGATTGAAGTAAATTAAGGGGCATTAGTGATAATCCTTCCTGTTTTATTTCGCACAAGGTTTATTCTCCGTTTTGCCTCGGTTATTTAAAAGTTGGTAACTGTTCTCAAAAAAACCTGATTTTTTATCATTAGTGTCTGGTTAAAATAGACATGGAAATTATATCTATCAATACGTAAGGGATTCAGGATGTTCCGTCCCGACTGGGGCTTGATTTTTCCTTTAGTAACTTTTTGCTGCAAATAATTGTACGGCGCTGCCGCTTAAACTAGCTGCAGAGCAGCTAAATATTTGTAGCCAGGTAATTGTATATATTCGTGAAAGCTGCAGAGCAGCGAAACATTATAAAAATAATTTTCTTGATATTTTACCGGACAACAATGATTTTTTATTAAAGAAACCGGCGTTTAAATCATATACATCTACAGTTCCTATCCCCAGCATTTGTGCTTTTTGTATGAGTAACTCATGCAATGAATCCGTGATGTTGCCGTAAACTTCAATCTTTAACAGATTTAGGAGATTTGAAAATTTACGAAACTCCTCTTTTCCCACGGACATGTGATACTCTAGTGATTCTGAATCGGGATGAACAGAAATCACCGTCATTTGCGTATGATTCTCATTAAAAAAGAAGCCGTAGTAAATCAGTTGCGGAACATTTTCTTCAATAAAATCAACGAGATTTTTTATGCATCGTTTGATCTCTTCAATCTTTCCTTCCAGAATTTCAGATTTATCTATATAGACGATAAAGTGAGAAATACTGGTGCTGCTTTCAGAAGAGAAATTGTCTTTGTCCAAATTTGATTTCATAATTTTCTGTTTTTGAATTGATGTTCTTCTGTTTCATATCATTCCAAATGTTTATTAAATAAGCTTCCAACTGTTTTATATGTAACAGGAACAAGGTGAAAAGTGTTGAATATTCACACTGCTCTCTTTTGAAAAAAATGCAGAAATATACCGCAGCAACTGAAATCATTTACCTGACATTTGATTTTTTCTTCTTTTGCCCGTAGCATCTGCACAAGGGGCAATTGATTTGAACTTTTAGTTGTTGCCGGTTCTTTCAACATGAACATCAAGTATTACGGATGCACCATGACTTACTGTATTTCTGATGGGTGAAAATTTAAATCCGGCCTCTGCCATCTCTTTAATTTTGTCTGCAGGGGCGTCACCTGAAATTGTGACAAATGCGCGCAGGTTTTTAAAACCTGCTTGCACATCTTCCCTTAAGGCAAACATTCCCTGGAGGTTTAGGTCACCATCCACATCTACCTTCAGACTGGTGAGTATGATTCCATTTAAAGCGGCAAAAGCATTGGTTGTTGCAGTAATACATCCGGCGACAGCGCCAAGAAGTTGCTCGGCCGGGGCGGGAGCAGCATCAGAAACTCCAAATTCGGATGGTTCATCGCTCAGCACCACAAACTTTCGGTTACCTTCGTGAACGGATTGTCCATCTATACTGTAACCCGAAAAATGATGAAACGATCGTGCTCCATCCTGCCATAGCGTGTTGCATTTAAATGTGACATTTCCGGCTTGTGGATTTTCTTTCAGGTTTTCAATTAATCCTTCCAATTGAGCAGCATTAAATCCGTTTACCAATTTTATTTTTTCTTTTACATTTTCCATAACAATACATTTTTACTTGATTCGACATGATTTGTGTTGTTTTTATCTGTTCTGCAAACCTCTGATGTCAATTATAATCATTGCCTTATATGCTAAAACATTTTCCTTTCCTTGCCTGCTTCCCCTTTCATGTTTTATCTGGTTTTTATTATCCTGAATCACATGAATAAGATTGGTAAGCTGGAAAATGCTTTAGTTTGTTTTCTTGTCTACCCATGGAAAATGGCCAGATGTTATCATCCGGTTTGTTGTATTTTCCTCACATCTTCTAGGCCCAGCGGTTTTCCACCGACACCCCAGTGACCACTTTTCACCTCTTGCACAGTTACCCATGTCGCATCCCGCAAAGCTTCTCCTGCAATTGACACCACCTCGTCGGTCACATTTCGGATAAGTGTTTTCGTTTCATTTTCAGTTAGTTCGTCTTCAAATACTTTTATTTCAATTAATGGCATAATTACCTCCTTTTTAAATAATCCTTTTTCAAATTAATTTAACTGATTTATTTTGTACAGAATATTCATTTGCAGTTAAAAGGCACCTCAATTCCACACACTGTAAATCACACTTCAAAATTACAAAGGGATATTGTGCAGGTGTAGCAGATTCGTATGAAAAGATGAAACAAATGTTTCGTTATCAGTGCCTGTTTTCAGTAATATATTCGGATGGGAGCATGTGAAACCGCTTTGCAAAAATCTTTGAAAACCAGGAAGGACTGTTAAACCCTGTATCAAAGGCGATTTGAGCAATCTGATCTTCCTTCTGATCCAATAATCTTAAAGCTTCAATCAGCCGAAATTCCCTGATCAGAATATTTGGAGTATAACCTGTAAGACGTTTCACTTTTTTAAAAAGCTGTGAACGGCTTAAATGAGTGTTTTTGGAAATTTCTTTAACATTAAAATCAGGATCTTTAAAATTTTCCTGAATGATTTTCATCAGTTGGTTTAGGAATTGTTCATCCTGAGCAGATAAGGTTTCTGTATATGTAAGTAAATCATTTTCATTTTTGCCTTCCTTCTTTAAAAGCTCCAGGGTCAGCTGAGTAGTGCGAATGATTCCTTTCTGACCCAGTATTGACATTTTGTGAGATAAATCCATCATGTATCCATAGAACTTATCATGATTTTTTTCTACGGGTTTTCCGGAAACAATCACTAATTTCAAGTCAGTATCATTGATGTCCATAAAATTTTTGATTTGTGTGGCGCATCGAAATGCCCCGGATGGGTAGACAAATACTGCTTTTACTGAAGATTGGGGATCGAGTAGTAAAATTCCCCTGTTTTTCTTAATCAATTGTTTAATTTTCCGGAAGTTCAATTGTTGCCGCTTAAAAGGATCAGTCATTTCAAGCAGGAGAATTGTTCGATAGGCTGTATCCATCACATCTTTTTCGGTTTCCGCGATATCTTTTTCATTTATAAAACCATTGGAAAGAAATGACTGATAATCTCCGGGACTGACTTCAACCACATTGCATCCATTATCCCCATGTGCCTCCTGATGCACACAGGAACAAGATTTTTTATCCGGTCCTTCCATCAGGCAAAAAACCATACCTTGGTTTTTATTTACCCACACTCCCTTAAATTCAACACCATATTTATGCTGTACAGTAAGATCGGCCTGATGTTTTTCTATCAGGTCTTCTATGGCAATTTCCCCGTTTGGGCTAATATGTAAATCCATAAATAAGGGCATCATTCAAAATCTCTGGCAATTTTTATCAGTCATCGACTCAACTGTTTGCAGGTAAATCAGGTTTAGATATCCACTGTGTTTAACCGGCTCCATTGGAACAGGATTACTAAGATAATAAACAGCCAAGCAAATTATCAAGGCTCTCATGTACTATGAGTTGCCAATCAGCCCGCTGAATATTTAAAAATTTCCGGCTGCAGTTTTATTTTCAGGATGCTCGTTCGTTGCGTTATTATTTTTGATGCATTGTATTCGATATTTATATTAAGATTTCAACATGCCATACAAACCGCCATATGTCCACATGAGATTAAAATGCAAGGTTGATATTAAGTAATTAAAACAGAAGGAAGGAAGTTCTTCCACGGCAAAATGAGGTAAAAGATCACCGGCGCAGAAAGCAGATGGGTTTGTTTTCACTATTTTGAAATAATTTCTTGTTTTGGCTTTTCAATTAAAAGGTTTCCATTATTTTAGCTCTCTTTAAAAAACACGACAGAATTCTAAATCAATAAATTCAAAAAAATATAAGATGAAGACAACAAGAAACAGGCGCGACTTCCTTAAAGTTTCGGCAGCAGGCGCCCTGGGCATGATGATTTTAAATCCGCTGACCGGAAAATCGGCTACAGCGATTAACCGGAAAAAGTTTGGAGTAGGGTTACAGTTGTACACTATTCGCGATGCGATGGCTGCTGATACAGTTGGCTCTTTACAGAAAATTTCGGATATGGGCTATAAATACGTGGAACTTGCAAGCTATGGTGACGGTAAATTTTACGGCTACACCCCGGCTGAATTCAAAAAGATTGTAAATGACATGGGAATGGAAATTCTCAGCAGCCACGCTGCCGTTGAATCATCGGGAATAACCATTGAAAATGCAGCAAAAATGGCCGACGATCATGCAGCATTGGGAGTGAAATACTGTATTCAGCCCTGGGTTAATGACCAGGATCGCACGATTGACAAGTACAAACAAATGATCGCCGACTGGAACAAAGTAGGCCGGAAAATGAAAGATGTGGGCATCCAGTTTGGTTACCACAATCACAATTTTGAATTCGCCAATCTGAATGGAAAAGTTCCGTACTACGATATTTTTATGCCTGAAATGGATTCCGATTTGATTACTATGGAATTGGATATGTATTGGGCAACTAAAGCAGGACAAGACCCGGTGGAGATGTTCAAAAAATATCCCGGCCGTTTCCAGCTGTTCCACTTTAAAGATATGGCCAAACAAAGTGCACCGTTTTTCGATGTAATTAAGGACGATATTACCTCTGTTGGCGCCGGTCTTATCGATTTTAAACGGATTTATGCAGCAGGAAAAACTGCCGGCATGAAATATTTCTTTGTGGAAGATGATAACCAGGGTAACGGAAAACCTTTCGAAGCAGTGGAAATCAGTATCGATAATTTGACTTCCAAAATCTTGAAAAAAGCATAAATCAAGCTTTCAGTATCTAAAGAAGGGTTGAAACAACTGGATTTGTTTCAACCCTTTTTTTTTTGTGCCAGTCCTAATACAAGGCAATTAACCTGGCAGTGATCTGCCCGGCCTGCAGAGGTGGGAAGTCTACTTTGGAAATTCCTGTTATCAGTTTATAGCCGGGAGAGGAATGTGTAATTGATAATTCCAATCAAAAAGATATGCAAGGCGGATTCAAGTGATGCCGGCTTTTTTCTTTTCCAACCGGTTCCGGGTTTGGAGAACAACACCAATGTTTTTTTCCTGCTACTATAATCCAACGCATACTGCATTGAAATGGAATGCTACTGAAACATCAACAACACATACTGCGTTGAAATGGAACCCGGTACGGATTCGATTATAGGAATTTTACCGAAACACCAACGTGAATGGAAATTATTATTTAACCACATCATATTTTATGGGAATTGTAAATTGCCAATCAAAAAGATATGCAGGCGGGTTCAAGTGATGCCGGCTTTTTTATCCAACCCGTACCGGGTTGTGGAGAACAACACCAATGTTTTTTCTGCTACTATAATCCAACGCATACTGCGTTGAAATGGAATGCTACCGAAACACCAACAACACATACTGCGTTGAAATGGAACCCGGTACGGATTCGATTAAATGAATGCTACGAAACACCAACATGAAGGGAAATCATTTTTTAACTACGTCATATTTTTCGGTAATTGTAAATTGCCAATCAAAAAGATATGCAGGCGGATTTAAGAGATGCCGGCTTTTTTTTATCCAACCCGTACCGGGTTGTGGAGAACAACACCAATGTTTTTTCCTGCTACTATAATCCAACGCATACTGGTTGAAATGGAATGCTACCGAACCACCAACAACACATACTACGTTGAAATGGAATCCGGTACGGATTCGTTTTATTATAAAGTAGAAGAATTTTTATCTCCTTGCGGGAGTTTTTTCATAGCCTAAAAATTTACCGGCCCATGGAATAAAGTATTCAAAATTGGGGGCATCGGTATGGCCTCCGTCATGTTGCCTCCATGCAAGCTGGCCATCCAGCAAACCTGTTTTAACCGGTGGCATTTCTTCTTTTAAATAGTCATTGGAAACACCTAGATCATTTGCACCAAGCAGTTTAAAAGCAGCTCCGGCAGCAATTGTGGCCATATAACTTCCTTTCTGGTCGAGCCATTTTGCATCGCCCTGTTCCGGAATACCGTAGCTGATAAATGTAAGACGGGGAGCACAAAGGGCAATCAGTTCGTGTGAATCAACCGGGAGATCGCAACCTGTTTTTTTGCCAAAGGATGCTTCCTCTGCTCCATATTTCATATAATTACCTGCCATCCAGTAATATTCGCCGCCGGTAAGGCTTTCAACGGCTTCCCCAAAATTACGGCGGTGCAGTGTGGCGCCACCTTTTCCGGAAGAACCAATCAGCCCAACGGCAAAACGCGGTTCAAATGCAAGGGTAACCAAAGCTGCTTTACCATATCGCGAGACACCTTCGATTCCTACTTTTGTCGCATCGACAAGCGAATCGGTTTCAAGATAATCCAGTGCACGTGCAGCACCCCATGCCCATGCCCGAAGCGCTCCCCAGTCATCAGGCCTGCGCGGCTGACCTTTATTTACAAGACCGATAATTCCTCTGGTAATCCCTGCTCCATTATCAGCCTGAATGCTGTTCGGATTAACTGTAGCATACCCCCAGCCTGCAGCAAGCAGTTGCTCAGTGGGTGAAGGACCTTCACCCCGGCGCTGCATAAATGCAAATGGATTTTCACGCTTTACCGGTTCATAGGCAGGGTATTTCTCAAAAACTTCTTCCAGCTGCGGGTTTTCCTTAATAAGTGCTTCCTTGAAAGCTTTATTGATTAAACCCATATCTTCTTCCGAAGGTTGTGCCGGCGCAGGAAAAGAGGGGCGGCCAAACATCATTAAAACAGGTACAGGTCCCTTCACATTTTTGGGGATTACAAGCATCATATCAATATCAACACTGATGAGCGGATATTCGCTGTTATCGACATGTCCTGTAAGTTTTTTCGCCACTACAGGTGTCCAGCCGACAAATTCATTGTCTGTAATTTCCACTTCCCAGTTGACATCCGGAATATTTTCGGGCAAACGGCCATAAACTTCACGTTCCATATCCTCTACAATTTCGGGCCGGCGCTGATTCCACCACATTTCGGCGCTGGTTACTTTTTCACCGCTTTTTGTGGTGAGAATATCGGGAAGTTGCGGACAGGGATTTGCAAGTGATTCATCGTAGTTTGCATGATTTGGTGCAGATTCATTGCCGCTGGGGCCAGGCCGTAACGATTGAATTCCCAGTTGCTCCATCATATTCTGGTGATCTTCTTCTGCAGTAAATGTTACCGGCGGTGCATATTTGCTGCTGTCGATTACTGACTGTTGGGCAGCTACATTTAAAACAAAACCCAAAGCAAATATTAAAGCTGAAAATTTTTTCATATTGTTCGTCTTAGTTATTTTTTAGTCTGAAAGGGCGAAGCAGGCAATCCTTCTTTATTGTACAAATTTGCATCCCTCGGGTTATCTGCCCATGCATAACGTACTTTTACAGGGTTTTCAATTTCATCATTCCAAACTTCAACTGTATTGTTTCCTTTGATTTTTGCATCAGCCCAAACAAATACTCCATCTTCACCGGCAATTTCAAAACGGCGCAACGGTTCCCCGTCGATACTCACCAATCCTCCTCCAACATGTTCGAATTTGACTATAATTTTGTTATCCTGTTTTTCAGTGGATTGGTAAATAGGACCGGAATAAACCACATCTTCATTGTAAGCCAGCTTAAAGGCACCCAATGCAAGTCGTTCACCAACATCTTTCTTATTCAGAGGGTGGATATCGTTCCATTCCCCAAGGTCGATGGCAACTGCCATTGCTGTATTTGGCACTGAAAGTGCATGCAACTGTGCATCTCTGACAACAGCCCAGTTACTTTCGGCGGGCAGGTAATCCACATCCATAAAATTTGCAAGTTGAACGTAAATGAAAGGAAGGTTTTCATCGTTCCATTTGTTTCGCCAATCCCGGATAAGAGCAGGCAGAAGCTCGTCATATGACTCCGGATTTTCAGTATTTGATTCGCCCTGATACCATAAAATCCCCTTTATTTTCTGATCAGTAAGCGGAGCAATCATTGCATTATATAAAGCGGTCGGCTGGTTCTGTGCCGAAAAACTACTGCCACCTGAAATACCGGACGGTTCAAATACTTCACCTACTTTGTAGTGCCACGTTCCTTTCAAATCAATTTCATGATTGCCGGCAGTGAGATAATAAGGCTTGTCGGGCACAAACCCTCCCTTTCCTGAATTGTTGGTAACCCGAATGACAATGGTATTTTTACCCGGCTTTAAAACGCCGGCCGGAATTTCATATCTCCTTGGCGGATACTGATAAGTAATGTTTCCGACTTTTTCGCCATTTACATATACCACATCGGCATCCACAATGCGACCCAAAAATAGCTTAGCTGCGACATCCGTCATCGCAGCCGGAACATCAATTTCTCTGCGGTACCAAACTACTCCGTTTAAGTTTCTTACTCCCTGATCTTCCCAGTATCCCGGAATATTTATAATGTGCCATCCTTTCGGAATATAAGTGCTTTCAAACCATTTTGGGTTTTCAGACATCCCTTTGTCAGCAGACTTTCGCTGTATGCGTTTTGCTGCCGATTTTACTGAATCAATGTATTCGGAATCTTTATTCTGCTCTATGGTTTTTTCCATTTCAGGAAAATCTTTAAATCCTTCTTTACTGATCCATGCTTCGATTGGTGTACCGCCAACACTTGAATTGATTAAGCCAATGGGGATTTTATATTTTTCGTAAACACTTTTGGCGAAGAAAAAGGCAACTGCCGAAAAACTCAATATATCTTCAGTATTCGCTTCCTTCCAGGTTCCGGAAGGTAAATCTTCCTTTGGCCCTTCAAGGTTGGTTAATGTGGGGATGAAAAAGTGCCGGATTTCAGGGTAATCTGCATTTGCAATTTCATCGGGATAATGTTCCTTCACCCTTTCCATGGGCAAAACCATGTTCGATTGCCCCGAACATAACCACACATCCCCGAATAATACATTGCTGATTTTAATTTCATCTTCTCCCCTGAAAACCATTTCATAGGGACCGCCTGCTTTTTGTGGCGGAAGTTCAATTTTCCACTGTCCCAGCTTATTTGTTTTGGAGCTGTATTTCTTTCCATTGAAAACCAGTGTTACTTTTTCATTTGGTGCTGCCCAACCATTTAATCCGAGGGGAGTATTTCGTTGTAAGATTATTCCGTCGCTTAAAACTGCAGGAAGTTTTATTTTGCAGCTCGCGCTGTTTATCTCCAGTGCAAGAACCAGTAAAACACAAAGTTTAAGGAGTACGTTTTTAGAAATCATTATACCGGATTTTGAAAATGAATCATTTAACAGGTGCAAGTTAGAATATTTTTGAAATGATTTTCCCTGTACACCAAACACAAAGTTGTATTTTTTTAACAATGAATAATGCTTTTATAACATCATTTGAATTCCTCATACAAAAAGCTTCGTTAATTTCGGACTGAATAAAAAAGAGTTAACCAATCATTTTAGCTAAATTTGAAAAGCATTATTTTGAAAAATATTCAAGTTGATTCCGTCGCATAAAAGATTTTAGTTATTTATGCAAAAAATAAGGTTTATGAATCGTGCATTATTAGTTGTTTTATCACTGTTGGTTTTCTGGGGATGTTCAACTACAGAGAACAGAGACAAGACTCTTCAAACCGATTACCCGGTTACCGGTATTTCGTTTAGCCAGGTTCAAGTGAAGGATAATTTCTGGCTGCCAAAAATTGAGGTGAACCGATCTGCAACTATCCCTGCATCTTTTAAAAAATGTGAAGAGATGGGACGGCTGGATAATTTTCTGATTGCCGGCGGAAAAATGGAGGGGGGAGTGAAAGGAGAAATGCCATTTGACGATACCGATGTATATAAAATTATTGAAGGTGCTTCATATTCCTTAACAACATTTCCCGATCCCAAACTGGATGCCTATGTTGATTCGCTCATTGCAATTATTGCAGTTGGACAGGAAGAAGATGGTTATTTAACCACTTACAAAACAATTGATTCAACCCAATCGCCGGCCAGCTGGTGTCCGGGTGGGGCAAGATGGGAAAATTTAAGCTGCAGCCATGAATTGTATAACAGCGGGCATCTGTTTGAGGCGGCGGCGGCACATTATCATGCAACAGGGAAAAGAAACTTTTTGAATATTGCCCTTAAAAATGCTGATTTGCTTGTATCGGTTTTTGGTCCGGGAAAGAATCCCGAAGTTCCGGGTCATCAGATTGTGGAAACAGGATTAATTAAATTATACCTGATTACTAAAAAGCAGGACTACCTTAATCTTGCCCGTTTTTTCCTCGACAGCAGGGGCGACAGTACCAACCGGCAGTTGTACGGGCCTTATAACCAGGATCACGTAAAGGTTACTGAACAGGACGAAGCTGTGGGTCATGCAGTGCGCGCAGCATACATGTATTCCGGAATGACGGATATTGCTGCATTGTATAATGATTCGGCATATAAAAAAGCAGTGAGGCGGATTTGGGAAAATGTTGTTACAAAAAAAATGTATATCACCGGCGGAATCGGCGCCCTCCACCAGGGGGAAGCGTTTGGCGCCGGTTACGAACTGCCGAATTTAACTGCCTATAACGAAACCTGCGCTGCAATTGCCAATGTATACTGGAATTACCGCATGTTTCTGCTTGAAGGTGATTCAAAATATATTGATGTTTTGGAAAGGAGCCTTTACAATGGTGTAATTTCAGGCGTGGCACTTGACGGTAAAACTTTTTTCTATCCAAACCCGCTGGAATGTGATATGCATTATCATTTTAACAGTGGGGGAAGTTTAACCCGCGAGCCGTGGTTCGATTGTTCGTGCTGCCCAAGCAACCTGTGCCGGTTTCTTCCTTCGGTACCTGGTTACATTTATGCGAAAACGGGAAATGAACTGTTTGTGAATCTTTTTGTGCAGAGTACCACAGAAATTGATTTCGAAAACACTTCGGTTACAGTTGAACAGCAAACCGGTTATCCGTGGAACGGAGATGTAAAAATACGGGTTTCGCCAAAAAAGAAATCAACGTTTACAGTTAAGGTGAGAATTCCGGGCTGGTCGCTGAATCAACCACTGCCTGGTCATTTATATAGCTATTCCAACACATCAGGAAGCAAACCTGAACTGTCAGTGAACGGAGAAAAAACAGATTACCGGCTTGAAAAAGGGTTTGCTGTTTTAAACCGTGAATGGAAGCCGGACGATGAAATTCAATTATCGCTGCCCATGGAAGTGCGGAAAGTTAAAGCCAACGAACTGGTGGAAGATGACAGGGATAAAGTTGCGCTCGAAAGGGGACCTGTTGTTTACTGCCTGGAGGAAGCCGATAATCCTGAAATTGATGATTTAAAAGTTTCAGAAAATACAGTTTTTACTTCTGAATTTCAATCCGGTTTGTTGACAGGAGTTCAGGTGATTTTTGCAACAGGGACTTCTGAAACAGAAAAATTCACTGCAATTCCATATTTTGTCTGGAATAATCGTGGCGCCAACAAAATGAAAGTCTGGCTGCCGGAAAACAAGCTGATGAAGGTTGCAGTCAGATAATTAAAAAACAGTGATATGAATAAATTCATTTTTTTACTCGTCCTTTTCGTTTTTCAAATTATAAATTCCTCTGCACAGGAAGCAGAAGTGATAACTGAAAAGCTGGTATACAAGAATGTTGACGGCAAAGAACTGCATGTCGATGTATTTTACACCTCTCCGGTTCAGCAAAGGGAAAACAATGTTGCCATTGCCCTGTTTCACGGGGGTGGCTGGGCCTTTGGAAGTCCTTCCGAATTTTATGAAGCCTGCCGCAGGTATGCCCGGAAAGGCTATGTCACCTTTTCGTTTCAGTACAGGTTGTGCATTAATGAAGACGGCACCTATCCAAATCCGGATATTACTCCCGTGGAGTCGACAAAAGATGCACGGTCGGCTATCCGGTGGTTACGGGAAAATGCAGGTCAGTTAAAAATAGATCCGGATAAAATCGTTGTGGGAGGTCAGTCTGCCGGCGGTCAGCTTGCTTTGGCAACTGCGCTTTGCGATACAGTCAATGAAAAAACCGACAATCTGAATGTAAGTCCTGCCCCCAATGCTTTGCTGCTCTTTTCGAGCAATGTAAATACTGTGGAGGCCTGGATTGATAATCTTTTGGGCGACCGCAGGAAAGAAATCTGGTCAATTTCACCTCACCACAATATGAAGAAATCAATGCCGCCGGCAATTGCTTTTAGCGGCGAAGAAGATGACCAGGTCATGCCGTACATCGTCAGTATGTTTAAGGTGAAAATGGCTCAAATGGGCAACTATTATGAATTGTACACCTTTCCGGGCCGTAAGCATTATCTTGCTGAAGGAAATGATAAATATGCGACCTATTTCGACGAGGAGATACTTGAAACAACAGATGCATTTCTAAAGAAATTCGGGTTTTAACTGCACTTCTATTCCGTAAGAATTATTTGATGTGAATTTTGATTGTTAGTGTGGGAAAAACATTTACAAAATATATTCCTTTTGCATTTGAACTTAACCCGATGATGAGTAAACCAGGTAATTCGTTTTTCAAAGTTTTCTGATTAATAGTTTATACCGGAATCTTTCGGCAACATTTCCTTTTAAAGTTTATTTCTACTCCTTTACGAATGGATATGAAGCTTTTCCTACTTTTGTTTTCTGATATAAACAGGAAACATGTTCAGCAATCCATCAGGCAGATTAAAGCAGCACGATTTGGAACAGAATAAAAAACGAATCCGGTGGGCGGTGGCGCTGGTTTATTTTGGCATGGGGCTTTGTTTTTCCTCCTGGGCAAGTCGTATTCCGCATATTAAAACCACGCTTGGATTGAATGATGCCCTGTTTGGCAGCATCTTATTTGCATTGCCGGTTGGTCAGTTTCTGATGATGCCATTTTCAGGAAAGCTGGTTACGCGTTTTGGCAGTCCCGGTGTTTTACTGTTTGCACTCCCGGCTTATGGTCTTTGCCTGATTCATATTGGTTTTGTTTCGGCAAGCTGGCAACTGGCGGCTGGTTTGTTTCTATTCGGACTTGCAGGTAACCTGTGTAACATTTCAATTAATGCACAGGGAATTGCGGTGGAACAATTGTATGGCAGGCCGATTATGGCTTCCTTTCACGGGGGCTGGAGCCTGGCAGGTTTTACAGGAGCGCTCATCGGCCTTGTCATGATTAATCTGCATGTATTGCCCCGCTGGCATTTCATTGGTGTGGTGCTGATGGTTTGGATCATTGTCTGGTTTAATTATCCTTATCTGATACAAAATAAAAGCATCGTTGCTGCCGGTATGCCCCGGCGCCGGTTTTTCACCAAACCGGAGGGAGTACTGCTGCAGCTCGGAATCATTGGTTTTTGCAGCATGGCCAGCGAAGGTGCAATGTTCGACTGGAGTGGAATCTATTTCAAGGATGTGGTGAAAGCCCCTTCATCACTTGTGGTACTTGGTTATACTTCGTTTATGATTATGATGGCTGCTGGCCGTTTTCTTGCGGATTACATGATTTCCAAAATCGGAAGGAAAAGGTTGCTGCAGATTTGCGGTGTTATGATTTCGGCCGGATTGTTTACATCAGTTATTTTTCCTTACCTGGTTCCGGCGACCCTTGCTTTTATGGTCGTCGGGCTTGGGGTTTCAAGCATCGTGCCTACAGTTTACAGCGCTGCAGGCAACAATAAAAAAGTCCCGGCAGGTATTGCTTTGGCTACAGTTTCGAGTGTAAGTTTTCTGGGCTTTCTGATGGGGCCGCCACTTATTGGTTATATATCAGAACTTGCCGGTTTGCGAACTTCCTTTGCAGTCATCGGAATATTTGGTGTCGGAATATCATTCATGGTTTCCCGCATTACAGCATTGACCCAGCCACCTTCCGAAACACGGCCTGCTCCGGTAAACGCTGAAATTATTCTTGGCGATGCCCGGGAGGAATTCTAACCGGCAATTTTCTTCAAATATCTCTGTTGGGAAAGGAAGACCGGATGCTGCATCTTCTTTCATCCTGCATTTTTTGTATTTTAGTACAAAATATCTGAAAACATGCACGAATCGTTTACATTAACTACTCCCGCTCTTTTATTCTCGGCAATATCATTGATTTTACTTGCTTTTACAAATCGTTTTGTTGCCTACACTGCAGTAGTCCGGAATTTATACAAGCAATATAAGGAAAGCCCTTCCACAGTATTAAAAGGTCAGATTAACAACCTGCGTAAAAGGTTGTATTTAATCCGCACCATGCAGATTTTTGGAGTAGCCAGCCTGTTTTTATGTGTGGTTACCATGTTTTTAATTTTTGTGGGATATAAATTGTTTGCAGCATATATGTTTGCGGTGGCGCTGCTTTTATTGTGTATCTCGCTTGCCATTTCAATATGGGAAATCCAAATTTCGGTAAAGGCACTTGAACTTCATTTAAGCAATATGGAAGAGGATTAACTGAAAGGATATCTTTTTTCATAAACTTTCTGTTCTTCTTATCGTTCCCTTTTAAAATTCATATTCATGGAAACATACATCGCGATACTGCGGGGAATTAATGTTGGCGGGAAAACACTTAAAATGGACCAGTTAAGAAAAAGCCTTGAACAAAAGGATTTCAAAAATGTGAGTACATACATTCAAAGCGGGAATGTTTTTTTTCAACATCAGCCGGAAAAGCCTGCAGTCCTGGAGCAAAGAATCAGAGACAGGATAAAAACTGATTTTGGCCTGGATGTTTCGGTAATTGTTCTCACCCCCGGTAAATTAAAAATGATTATTGCAGCGAATCCTTTTCAAGATGATCCGGCGAAGGATACATCCTTTATGCATGTGACGTTTCTGCAATCAACTCCTGTCAACGGCAATACTGAATCTGTTCTGGATAAGAAATCAGGCGGGGAAGAGGTGGTGTTTACCGATGAAGCAGTTTATTTATATTGTCCGGACGGTTATGGAAATTCGAAATTGAGCAACAATCTGTTTGAAAATAAATTGAAGGTAGTTGCAACTACCCGCAACTGGAAAACTACCTTAAAGTTGCTTCAAATTGCCGAAGGGGTATAAATAAGCAGATTCTTTATTAATCGTACACCTTTATTCCGGGGTATTAAAATTGTTTAAATCCAGACTCTAAATTCTTGTAGTCAACAGTTATTCTCATTTTAGTTTTATTCCTTGTTTTTCAAACTTTCTTTTTCAAAAAAATCGATTAAGATATCAGACAATAGTTGGGGGCTTTCAATAGCAGGGCAATGTCCAACATTCGGAATAATGTGCAGTTCTTTTTGGCCCTTGGGTAAACTGGTTAATGCATTATAAATTAATTCAGCGTGTCCTGTACCAACAACGTAATCTTTTTCGCCCTGAATAACAATTGTGGGTGTTTTTATCTGCTTTAATTCTGATTCAATATTGATGTTGTTGTATGACGGAGTATTTCGGAATGCTGTATTTACGATTTCTGCTTTTTCTCCAACCTCTGCGTATTCCTCTTCAGAATATTTCATCAATCTCATTAAAGCGGTATCCCGTACTACATCTTGAAATGAAATAATTTTCGAGGTATCTGCGAAATATGCATTAAACCCAAGTTTCGCCGGAACCTCATGTTTCATCCAGTTTACATCGGTATGAAATTGTGCAAAATTACTGTTTTTAATCCGTTCCAATTCTGTTATGATATGCTCCAACTCTGCTTTTTGTTCATCAGAAATGTTGGTTTGAAGTATTTCATTTGCTCTGTTGGTTTCAAAATCGATGAGTGAATGGTTTTGGTAATTACTGTTCACTTTTCCATCGATGCAAGCATAAGAATTTACTTTAGTCTGGTCTTTTAAAAGGTACAAAAAGCCATACATTCCGCCCCATGAAGTTCCCATAATATTGACTTTTTGTTTATCGTATTTTTTACGTAAGGAATCAATCACAATATCCAAATCTTCGACATACTGTTCTACTGTAAGTATGTTTTTATCTTTGCATTCCAAAGATTTTCCGCATCCACGCTGGTCTAAATATGCAATAAGAAATTTATCTTCCAATTCTGGTCCCATTAATTTTATATCGATACCGGAATATCCGCCCGGTCCGCCATGCAAATTAACAATTAAAGGTTTTTCAGGGTTGCCGCGTACTCTTACATAAAGTTTCGATTCTGGTACATTAACCATTATCTCATGGTCGATGTTATTAGTTTTAATTTTCTCATTGCATGAAAAGGTTAATATTGTTAATCCGGTAACACATACCATGTAAATAATTTTGAAAAATTTCATTTTATCAGTATTGGATTTTGTTTCTGCGATTTTATTAGCTCATCATTTAAAATTCCTCGATGTTTCCATTTAAACAGCCTCCTCCACAATCTTAATTTCTTCCTCCGTCAAACCATACAACTCATAAACCATCCGGTCAATTTCTTTATCGGTTTTTTCGATTTCGGATTTTAGGGTTTGGGCTTTTTCTTTTTGCTCATTAAAATATTGCATCCACCCGGCTTCTTCCGGAAGGCTGAGTTTTATTTTGGATTTTTGAAGTTCTTTCAGGAAATCACTAAATATTAACTCGCTCCAGTTTTGAAGTTTCTGATTTAGTTTTTCAAGGTTGAATTTTGCTTGAATCAAATCATGAAACAGATTTTGAATCTTTTGGAATTGCCTTGTTTGTTGAATTATCAAATTGACGCAATTGGAAAACTCCTGTTGTATTTTGTCATTAGTTAACTTAATCGGAATTTGACGAATATCACTCAATGTTAATTGACCAAAATCATCTTTGGTTGCAGCAGTTGCTCCCCTGATTTTTAAAAACGAAATTAGCTTTGAATTAATGATTGCTAAAATGTATTTTATTTGAAAGTCATCATTGGTGATTTTTAAATTATAGAGGTCTTTTTTATTTACGAATTCGTCATCGGCATAATTAGCCATTATTTGAAACTGGCGATTTATCAACCTTCTAATCAAAATTCTCTCTCCCTGAAAATATTTGTAATCTTTGGGTTTCTCTTTTAAATGTTCTCCATAATTCACATATTGAAAATCCGGTTCGATTTTGTAACGATATAAACCACCCGTGAAATAAAGTTTGTATCCAGAAGTATTTATTTGTGAAACATCATTTTTATTTGGTAGAATTCCCCTAATAGAATCTGATATTTCATTTAATGAGACGGTATTCTTAAATAATTTTGGAAGCAATTCATAATAAGCTGGATTTAAAACAATTTTCAGTGAATTCAATTCTGACCAATATTGAACTGGCAGTTTTTTCAATTGAGTATCTGTTTTCAAATCTCCCAGTTGCTTAAATCTTATAGGAAATTCATAAACAAACGATTCATATTTAGTTAAATTTGTTACTCTTACTATATATATTCCGGTATCGACATAAGCATCCTTAAATACATCATAAGGCAATTTTATTGCAATTTCAAGTTTACCGTTTTGTAAAAGGAATTGTCTTAGTAAGATATAATTTTCGCCACTTTGCCAAGAGACTGGATTTATGAAACTCCAAAAACCATCTCTTTTACATATCTGAAAAGCAAGTTGAATGAATGCACTATAAACATCAAAGTTACCTTTAAAACATTGATAATTTGAAGTTATAAATTGTTTACTCAAGTCATCTATAGTTGCGCCATACGGCGGATTTCCAATCACCACATCGAAACCACCTTTGTATTCGGTGCGGAAGGCATGTTCACGGGTGCATAGGAATTTGCTTTTTAATTTCTCCAACACTTTATTTTCAGGCAACTTGTGTTTTATGCGGTTGTTTCGAATATATGCTATTGCATTATTCATATATTCGTCATCATCTATCTCCGATTTCCCGAACTTCTGCGTCCATAGGGGCAGCTGCGTTTTTCCCCGGGTAGTTTTCGTTACCGGCATTTCCGGCACGGTCGCGTACCCGATCCCCGTTCCGGTCTTCGTTCCGATCTCGATCTCCTTCTCCGGCACGGTCTCTGACAAGGGGGCATGCCCCCTTGTTGTTGTCGTATCGTTCCCGTTCCCGCTACCGTTCGCTTCGCTACTTTCTCCGGCAGTAGTATAGCCCCGTTTTCTATTCCGTATTTTCGCAGTTACCGATTTTAGTTTTCCTACTATTCCCGGAAGTTCTATTTCTTCGCATACGAGCAGAATATGCATATGGTCGCCACAGATATTATATTCCAGAACATTCAGACCATCATCCTTTACAATTTCTGCAACTGTTTCGGTAATTATTATTTCATCTACTTCGTCGAACCATACTGATTCTCCGAGTTTCACATGATTGTTGAACATCCGTTGCGAATAACGTGAATTGTGTGTTGCAGTTGTAACATGCCACGCTTTTTTCTTTTTCTTCGGAAATATATCCGGGAATTCAGTGTACCAGTTAAAAGCTTTTTCCCCTGCAACTTCGGGGTCGTCAATCAGCGAGTTTCCGCATTTAATGTTGTTGCTGAGTGTGTTTAGTTTCCGTCCTTTTTGTGCGGTGCGCAACCACAGCGAGAGTTTTGCAATTTCAACCGATTCTTCATTTATATCAACCCCGTAAATATTCTTTTCAAGAATGTCGGTTGTAATGTCGGAGAAAATAATTGCGCCGCCCAAAAGTTGTCCGCGCAACCCGTCAATTTTACGATGTTCGTTTATAAGGAATTCCAGCGCCTGGTTTAGAAAAGCCCCCGAACCGCAAGCCGGATCGAGAATCTTTAATGTTAACAGCCAGTTCCGGTAATCGTCCAGTTTTTTATCAAGCGAGCGGACAATTTCCTTTTTCCTGTTTTTCCTGCCCTTTGCATATTCTTCGTCAACAATTCCAAGTTCTGTTCTTTTTTCCCCGCAGAGTTTTCCAACCGTATTTTCAACAATGTATTTTGTAATGTATTTCGGAGTATAAAAAATGCCATCTCTCTTCCGTCTGTCGACTAAAGGAGACAGAGGGGCAAGCCCCCCTGCTGCCGATATTCCGGCAGCGATACTTTCAATTTCGCCCAACGAATGCTCGAAGATATGCCCAAGGATATTTACATCCACATCGGTCTCAAAATCGTATTTGCTTAACTGCAGCGTGTGTTCGTACAAAATATCATCGTCAATTGCAATGTTGTCCAGAACTTCATCCGGTTTAAAAAGTCCGCCGTTGTATGCGTAAATGTCGTATTTCTTTCCATTGTACCCTGTATTCATGTACCCGAAATACTTTTTGAAACGGGAGTACAACGGGAAATATTCGTCATACTTTTCTTTTAAATCAGCCCACTGTTTTACAATTTCGCTGATTGAATTGGGTGGGAGCAATAACCTGTCTTCGGCAAAAAAGATAAACAGAAAACGGTCGAGCAGTTTTTGCGTTTTTTTGAAAAGAAGAAGTTTATCGGTTTCCGGATTATTTTTTACAAGATTATTATAAATCGCTTCCCTGAATTTTGAATAATCAGCATACAATTTTTTTGTAATATTTTCTTCCTGTAATACCGAAGATTCTTTGATTTTTAATGGCAGGTCGTTTAACAAATTGTCTTTTGCCAGGCAAAGCCAAAGCAGGGAAAATTGTTCAATTGTAAGGTTGAACAAATCAAAATCAACATGGTCAACCGCATTTTGAATGTAAAAGCGAAGTTTCTCAAAGTTGGATGTAATTACGTATTTACATTTCGGGTGGTGGTTTTTATAGCCGAACGCCTGAGTTTCTATTTTATCTAAATCGGTGGTGTCGGTACCTTTTAATTCAATTACTGCAGTTACATCCGACAGTGGGGTCATGACCCTTTGCAAGGATAGCACCGTCGGCTTTTTTACTGTTGGCGATGTTTTTTAATTCTGTTGTCAGGTTGAAATTTGCATGCGGATTTAAAGTATATCCCAGGATTGAAACAAATAATTCCCGCAGAAAGCCCTCCTGAAATTGTTCTTCTTTTGAATTTCTTATGTTTTCCTGAATCTCCGGATTACCAAAATAAGATTGAAAATCAGCATATTTTTTCCTGATTAATTCTGAATCGAGGTCATTCAAATATTTCTTTTCAATTGATTTTTGAAATAAGCTCATATTTTGGTTTTCATTATGTTTTTAGTCGAAGTCACTAAAATACGGATTTACTTTTAGTTCCAATCAGACAATTTCACAAAAGAATGCCATATACAAATGCTCATCTTCATTTGTAATTCTTTGTCGGCAGCCAACTCAATATCGTTAATTCTCAGGTTGAATTTCATCTTAGTCAGGTTTATGTTTTTTAGTTTAGCGGTATTAAAAGTAGAAATTATTAGTGGAAAAAATAATGGAACCGATGGATAAAACATTGCCGAAATTCAGGATTAACCGGATATAAACAAAGCAGGCATTTATTGCTCCACTAGCCGGGTGGAAACTGCCACTTCAGTGTCAGAGATGTCAGCCAACAGAATCGATTATATCAGTCCCTTATTTTTCAAAAGCTTTTTCAGGTTATCCTGTTTTTTCCAAAACCTGTCGTTAATTTTTTGGATTATTCCATCGAACTCAGGATGGCTTTTAAGGGGTTTCAACAGTGGATCTGTTTTCATAAATAACAAGATCCAGTATTGATAATTATCCTGTGTTGCAAAAATTTTGAGTTGCTCAATCGCTTCGTCATTTTTTCCTTCATACGCATACTTTACCGCCATGCCGGCACTTTTATAAATTGTCTGGTCCTTTTCGCAGTATCCGGTATAGGCATTCATAAAATTTTTGGCCTGTTCATGAAGCCCCTTCCTTTCATAGACAAAGGCGATTTTGGCATTTTCCTGCGGATAAATATCCAAATTGTACGCTTCTCTTGAATCGGCAAATTTTTTATAATAATAAAATGCACTGTCAAACTTTTCCTGGAAATACAAGAATTTCGCTACTTCCTGCAAAATGTCCAACCGGGTAGTATCTTTGTTCCATTCCTTCATCAATCGTTTTTGAGTTTGTTCTGTTTTACCATCCCTGGCAAACAGAATATATATCTTCAACAATGGCGAATAATAATTCCCTGCATTGTATTCAAGTGACTTGTTAATAAAAGTAAGCGCTTCTTCCACAAAACCATTTTGGATTAATGCGTTACTCAGGTTTAAATAAATATAGCTTTTAGTGATTGAATCTTTAGCCGCAATGTCAAGTTGAATCCCTTTTAATGCATAAGTCAGATATTTTGCAGTATTGGGCACATCACTTGCATATAAAACAGAAAGCATTTGAACCACAGATGATGAATTCGGATTGTATTCCAATGCTTTCTCCAGGTGAGGCAGCGCCAGCTTATATTCGTTTATTTGCAGATAATACAGTGCCTTTGCCATGAGGCTTTCAGCAGATTTGGAATCATAGAGAAGGGCCTTGTCGGCAAAGTTGTTTATTTGTTCGGTATGTTGTTTTTGCTTTAGGAATAAGTCGGTATTGTAATATGAAAAAGCGATATAGGCATAGGCCAATGAAAATTGAGGATCTTGCTCTATCGCTTTTTCAAACAGTGAAATGGCTTCTGTTAATCCTTCCTTTGTTCCCGTGTTGTAAGGCACAAGTGCCTGGAGGTAATAATCCCAGGCAACTAAATTTTCAGTTGGTATTTTCTCAATTTGCTTTACTTCGGCAGGTGTTACAACTGCTTCAATAGCATCTGCAATTTTTCGGGCCACTTCATTCTGAAGCGCAAACACATCGCCCACTTCACGGTTGTATTGCTCACCCCAGACAGGCCTGTCAGTTGAAGTTTCAATCAATTGGATATTAAGCAAAACCTGATCATCAATTCGCTGGCCACTTCCCTCAACCAGGTAATTTACATTGAGTTCTTCAGCAATTTCAGGAATGCTTTTGTTTGTATTTCTGTATTTTGCCACCGAAGTTCTGCTAATTACCCGAAGATCTTCAATTTTTTGAAGATTGTTTAGAGTAGATTCCATGAGCCCGTTAACGAAATAGAGGTTTAACGAATCGCTGCTCTCGTTTATAAAAGGCAACACTGCAATGGATTTTTCAATTTCAGCCGGTACTGTGCTTTTTTGGGTGAGCAGCAAAACGGACAGTACGATTATGATTACCGCTATGGCTGCTGCAAGATGCAATTTGTATTTATTCAAAATGCTGGTCTGTGCAGCTACATCTTCATCTTGTAATTTTCCTTTTCTTACCTCACCGGGTGAATACCCATACTGTTCACGAAAGCATTTAATAAAATAAGAAGTGTTTCCAAAACCTACCTGGTACGAAATCTCAGCAACAGTCAGATTGTCCTGCTTCAGCATTTCCAACCCTTTTTCGAGGCGGACCTGACGAATAAACTGATTTGCAGAAAGCTTTGTATGAGTTTTGATTTTTCGGAGTAAACTTGAACGGCTCATATTCATACGTTCTGCCAGTTGGGAAACTCCGAATTGTTCATTTGAGATGTTCTCCAAAATAATCGCTTCCGTCTTTTCAATAAAACCGGATTTGATATTTGATGCGTTCGACATACTTTTTCTTATGAAACGAAAGTAGAAAAATTTAGGCAAATACATATAATAGTCATTGTCTGATTTAATAACAGACTTCGACTACGCTCAGTCTGACTGTCACCCTGAGCGTAGTCGAAGGGTACTTTATTATTGCTGTGCTTTTTTTATTCCTGACCTGGAAAAATGGCTTTTGCCTCAAATTTGTTATTTATGCTTCATAGTTATTATGCATAACACAAACTTAATACTTTTGGCTGCATACCTTTTAACACTTGCTTTCGCGAATGCTTCATCTTTGTAAAACAAATTTCAAAGTCAAATATTTAAAATTTAAAATCATGAAAGCACTTCAAATTAATTCTTTTAACATGTTGGTGAAACTTTCGTTCGTTATCCTTTTACTATTAAATGCATGCGATCCGTCAAATGGCAGCAACAACACTCAGTCAGTAATTAATGCTAAAGCGAAGTCAATCACAGAAACTCCAAAAATGGACCTTCAGGCAGCAATAGTATCCGGCAACCTCGAAGTGGTAAAACAGCACATTGAAGCAGGCACCGATATTAATATGAAAGATCCGATGAGCGGTTCAACACCTTTAATTACTGCTGCAACTTTCGGTAAAACAGCAATTGCCAAAGCATTAATTGATGCAAATGCTGATCCGGATATTAAAAATAATGAAGGATCGACCGCCTTACATGCTGCTGCATTCTTTTGCCGTATTGAAATTGTGCAGATGCTGATTGATGCCGGTGCTGATAAATCAATAAAAAATAACCATGCAGCAACAGCCAGACAATCTGTTGTTGGGCCGTTTGCTGAGATGAAACCCATTTATGAAATGATTCAGAAGCAATTGGAGCCAATCGGTTTAAAACTTGATTTGGGCGAAGTAGAAATGGCCCGCCCCGTAATTGCAATGATGCTGCAGTAATTTTTAAAACCTATGTTTGGAAAAAAATTAAAGTTCAACAATATTCAATACTAATTGTTCGCAATGTACTGACTGTTCGCAATATTGAAAAACGAATTGAATACAAATAATATGAAAGTTTTAGTAGCAGGTGCAAGTGGAGCAACCGGACGTCATTTGATTGACCAGCTCCTCATTCAAAATCACAAAGTGAAAGCCATTGTAAGGTCGCCTGAAAAGTTGCCGGAATCGTGGAGCAACAATGCCAACCTCCAAATTGTCAGTGCAAGTATATCAGAACTCAGTATTGGCGAACTAAGCGAACTTAGCCGCGATTGCCAGGCCGTTGTTTCGTGCCTTGGCCATAACATAAACTGGAAAGGTGTTTATGGCCATCCCCGAAAACTGGTTACTGAAGCTATTCGTAATTTATGCAAAGCCATAAAAGCAAACGAACCAAAACAACCTGTGCGATTTATTTTGATGAATACAACAGGTAATCGCAACCGCGACTTGCATGAACCGATATCGTTTGCACAAAAATGCGTTATTGGCCTCCTTCGCCTGATTTTGCCGCCACATGTCGACAACGAAAAGGCGGCTGATTATTTACGGACTGAAATAGGGCAAAACAATCCGTTTATAAAATGGATTGCTGTTCGACCAGATGGATTAACAAATGAAAATGAAGTTACTCCTTACGAAATACACCCTTCTCCTACCCGAAGCGCCATTTTTAATGCAGGTAAAGTCAGTCGGATCAACGTGGCTCATTTTATGGCCAATTTAATTGGCAGCGATGATTTATGGCTCAAGTGGCAGGGACAAATGCCCGTAATCTACAATAAATAGAAATTCGGTTATGGATAAACCAGGGTTGTTTTGCTTTGAATATATCCACAAAACAGACGTCGACTACGCTCAGTCTGATCGTCACCCTGAGTCAAGCCTTAGGCGGGAAAGGGTGTTTAAAATATTGAATAGAACATTACCTTGTCTTAATTTAACGACATTGATTAGAAAATAGAGATGATGAAAAAGAAACAATCAAAACAACCTGTCCCGCTTTTGCGGGGAATACTCAGAATTATATTGCTCGTCGGAACCATAACCTCTTTGTTCTTCGTCCCATGGATTTTGGTAAAGGCCTGGATTATGCCACTTCCGGATACAGTTCAGGAACAGGTTGATGAAGCAATTGGATATGGATTTGATGGAATGATTGTTTATGTGGACCAGGGAGGAAAGGAACCAGCCTTTTATGCCGCTGGTTGGAAAGACAGGGAGAAAAAGATACCCTCAGATCCGCATTCATTATTCAAAATTGCTAGTATCAGTAAGTTATATGTAGCTGTTGCTGTCGCTAAACTGGTAAATGACGAACGTTTGTCGTTGGATAAATCACTCGCTGATTACCTTCCGGAACTTGCAGGAAGGATTGAAAATGCTGATAAAATTACCTTAAGAATGATGGTGAAGCATCGGAGTGGCATTCCAAATTTTACCGATACCCCCGGTTATTGGTTAGACCCTCCACAATCAAATAAGGACAATCTTGAACTTGTACTTGACAAGCCTTCTGATTTTGAACCTGATAAAAAATACAGGTATTCAAATACGAATTATTTGTTGATAGGTGAAATCCTTGATAAAACATTGGGTTATAGCCATCATCAATATATAAAAAGGGAAATTCTGGAGCCTCTTGGACTTAACAATACTTACAGTTTGCTGAGTGAAGTAAATTCAGACGACCTTATGAGCGGATATTATGTGGGTTATGATGCCGATTTGAAGTATAATGAATTTATAAACCCAGCCGGATCAATGATTGCAACAGCAGAAGACGTCGGCAAATTTCTGAGGGCATTAAACGATGGTTCTGTATTTAAAGATGGCGAAAAGGAAATTTATTCCTCAATTTACAGGTATGATCATACAGGTTTAATTCCCGGTTACCAAAGTATTGCAAAATTCTACGAAGACATTGACACAGTTGTCATCCAATTTAATAATACAACAAACTTCAACGGATACACATGGAATTTAGCGGAAATCTTTTACAAGCGAATTGTAAAAATTGTGAGAAGAAACAAAAGCACATGACATGGTTTCAAATGAACTTAAAGCTCATCAATTAATCCGCTTCATTGGATTGTGATAAACAATAAACATGATAAAATTCTTACGAGAAATAAGACAAGCATTAATTTCGGAGGACAAAACCGGTAAGTATTTAAATACACCATTGGCGAAATTTTACTGGTAGTCACAGGAATTTTAATTGCCTTGCAAGTCAACAACTGGAACCAGAGCTGGAAAGATGATAAAATATTGAAGAATTATTGATAAACAAAAACGATATCTA
The DNA here is from genome assembly GCA_963816685.1 of uncultured Prolixibacteraceae bacterium. Taxonomy (GTDB): domain Bacteria; phylum Bacteroidota; class Bacteroidia; order Bacteroidales; family Prolixibacteraceae; genus CAVYUC01. The sequence goes on from CAWFMB010000014.1 coordinate 194,798, forward strand.
TTCTAATAATCATGCAAAAGAAAGAGAAAAAATATGGAATCATTGCAGGAATTTCATTGGTTATTATGGCAATTGCTGCAGGTTTCTCTTATGGATATGTACACGTTAAACTAGTAGCAGATTCATCCGAAATTACCTTGCAAAATATGACAGCTGACAAACAGTTATTTTTTGCAGAGTTATTTGGCTGGAGCATCATTTTTATTACTGACTTAATAGTCGCAATAGCATTGTATTTCTTTTTTCGCAGGACTTCAAAGGAAATATCTGTGGTGACAGCCTTCATAAGAATTGTTTACACTCTGATACTTGGGATTGCAATCATACAGTTATTTAAAATAGTTCCTGTCTTATCTTCTGGTAATCCGGAAGCTTCTGAAACTGCATCACATTTGCAACTGTTTGAAAAACTATGGTCTGTTGGCCTTATAATTTTTGGATTACATTTAATCGGACTGGGATATTTATCTGTTAAATCAAAATCAGTGCATTGGCTGTTAGGCTATTTACTGTATTTCGGCGGAATTTGTTATACTTTTTTACATAGTTCCCGACAGTTAAATTTATTCGATACCAAATTAATAAACTCAATTGAAAATATTCTGGCTTTGCCTATGGCACTTGCAGAAATTCTGCTGGCTTTCCGGTTGATTTATGTTGGATTTCGAAAACCAACAGCTTAAATCATATCATTATGAAAAATACAATTAAAATAATTTTAACAACACCCTTTCTTCTTCTGACTTTTATTCTGTTCATCCTTTCTGTTAAATATTCTCCTGTATACATTTTCCGTTTGATTACGCAAAATGTAGCTGATGTTTATGATTTTCAACGAAATGAAGGACAGAAAGATAAATGGTTCTTAAAAAACAAACCTGTTCATATTGTAAACCTTGTGCCCGGCAGTTTATTTAACATGTTTTTCATTTGCATGTAATAATTTCTGACTTATACCACTATCTTAAATAAAACGAATTGAGTAACGATTTTTACAATACTTCAATTTTACCGTTTGCCGGAATAATTATCAAGTTGTGCAGGGCATATACGAATTCACAAGAAGATTTTGAAGATTATTATCAGGAAGTGTGTTTGCAAATTTGGAGGAGTAAGGAAAACTTTCGTCAGGAATCGGAATGGAGTACATGGGTCTACCGAATCTCACTGAACGTTTGTTTGACCTTACTGAAGAAAAAGAAAAACAACAGACAGCATTTTGTATCTGACTCTTTGCCAGCTGAAGAAACGGAAGATAATTATGCATTTTCAGACGAATCTTTAAATCTGTTATATTCTGCTATCCGGAAACTGTCTGAAATAGACAGAGCCGTAATTATGCTTTATCTGGAAGAAAGATCGCAAAAGGAAATCGCGGATGTTATAGGAACAAATCAAAATAATATCGGTGTACGTGTTCAAAGAATTAAAATAAGATTAAAGAAGATATTAGATGGAGAAATCAATTGAAAATATTTGGAAAGAGGGTTTTTTGAAAAGCGATGCATTGGTAGCGCCAAAAGTAAACAGTCTGTATACCCGAAAATCAATTCACATCATTGATAAGTTCAAGAGAATGTTTCGTATAAATCTCGCCGCCATTATGATCGGATCATTTGTCTTTTTATTAGTTTCCTGGTTTGCAGGTATTCCCCTAACGGGTGCAATATTTTTTGTAGCGCTTATGGTACTCGTTATTATTAATAAGAGACTGTTGAATGGTTTAGAGAAAATCGATAAGGGTGTAACCATTTATGAATATCTCAAGGCATTTAACCAATGGATAAAAAAACAGGTAGCTGTAAATAAGAGGATATCTGCATTTTTGTACCCAATTATATTCCTGTCACTTGTTTTAGGTTTTTGGTTTAAAAATGCAGAGGGTATCCCTTTGGGAGAAAGATTTGTAGACAAGCTACTCTTAAATTTTCCTGACACACCTCTGATAGTTGGAATTCCGGTAGTTGGGATCATCGGTGTAATTTTAATCATAGGATTACTGGCATTTTTTGGCGACAGGATTTATCAATGGGATTTAAATCTTGTTTATGGAAGAGTGATCAAAAAGCTGAATGAATTACTGACTGATTTGGAAAGTTTAAGGAGTTGAATTCCGCACGTAAAGGTTCATGTATAGGGCTTTTTAATTTTAATGAGAAAAAAGATTGTTTTGTATGTAATATTTATTGCATTGAGCCACTAACCAGTAAAACATTAAATATTATGACATTACAGGAAGCACATCACTTTTTTGAAGGATTAAAAATTGAAGCCTCTAAAAAGTCGGAAATCAGAGTATATGAAAAATTCCTTCATATACTGTCCGGATTAAAAAACAGAGATTTCTCAAAAGATGAAATTCAATCCATTGAAGAGAAACTCGAAAGTTTAAATCTGGAATCGAATCCTGAGAACAGGAAGAAATATTTTAGCAAAGCGTTCCATAAATTAAGTGCGTTTTTAAAAAGTACATTTTCTCTGATACCAAATGACTATTATACCACAATAGGAATAGCTTTTGGAGTAGCTTTTGGGCCTGTCCTGGGCGTTCTTTTTGGGCATTTTTTTGAAAGGTCTATTGGCATTTCAGCGGGAGTATGCATCGGCATTATCACAGGATTACTGGCAGGACAATATTTGGATTCTCAGGCAAAAGCTGCGGGTAACGTTATTTAACTGCAAACAACTTCCATTACCAAACGATAAGCACAATTTTCTATTACAATACGGCTAAATAAAAATTTAGCTTAAACATTTACACTATTTATTCAACGAATATGAAATCATCTGTATTAACAATTGTTTTATCAGCATTATGCATTATAAACGCTTTTTCTCAAAACCTCTCCGGTGTTTGGCATGGAAAAGCAAAAACTCCGGATAACAAGGAAATTCTTTTTGTGTTTCTTTTTGAAAACAATGCCGGTGGCATTACTTCAACTATGGCAGTTCCTACTTTTGAAATGTCAGACATCAAACCAAAAGCAACCAATTATGAAAATGGAAAATTAAATATCGATGGTTCAAATATAGGTATGAGATACGAGGGGAAATTAAACGAAACTACAAACCTGATAGAGGGTACTTATACTGAAGGTGGCGTTTTACTTGCTTTAACCCTAAAAAAAGGGAATCCTGAAATGCCAAAGATGAACAGGCCACAGGAACCTGTAAAACCTTATCCATATTACGGTGAACAAGTTATTTTTGAGAATACTGAAGCAGGTATTAAGTTGTCGGGAACATTTACAAGACCCAATCATACAGGGAAATATCCGGTGGTTGTATTAATAAGCGGAAGTGGCCGGCATGACAGGGATGGAAGCATGATGACGCACAGGCCATTTTTGGTATTGTCGGATTATCTTACGCGTCAAGGCATCGCTGTATTGCGCTATGATGACAGAGGATTTGGAGAATCTACAGGTGATTTTAGTAAAGCCACAACTGCCGATTTCGCACAGGATGTGGTAAGTGCCGTTAATTATTTAAAATTAAGAGATGACATTAATCCGAATCAAATAGGATTAATCGGGCATAGCGAAGGAGGCATTATTGCTCCGCTGGCAGCGAATCAAACTTCAGATATTTCATTTATTGCAACATTGGCAGCCACAGGAATTCCGGGTAGTGAAGTGGCTGTTTTGCAGGCTAAAACGTTAAGACCTTTTCCCGTTCCTGATGAAGATATATTTGCAAAGAATGTAAAGAAATCAGTCGAAATTGCCACATCCGGTGCAGAGTTTACAGACAGAAGAAATGCATTGAATGCTCATAATAAAGCTTACCTGACACCGATATTAAAATCATTAGGTGCAACAGATGAGAATATTTCTTCTTTTGTAGAAAAAGAAACAGAGACTGTTTTAAAGCCCTGGAGTATCTATTTCTACAGCTATAATCCGGCAAATGAATTCGAAAAATTGAAAATACCTGTCCTTTCATTAAACGGTAGTATGGATCAGCAGGTAGATGCTGCCATAAATCTAAATGCCATACGTAAAGCGTTAATCAAAGGAGAAAATAAAAACTATAGGATTGTTGAATTAGAAAATTTAAACCATTTATTTCAGGAATGTAAAACGGGAAGCATTAATGAATATAAGGATATAGAACAAACTATTTCGCAAATAGCATTGAAAGAGATTTCCAATTGGATTTTGGAAAATATTCTTGTAAAATGAGAAATCACCTTTTAATTATTTCTTAAGGTAAGACGGAACAATTGTGTTGATATATAGCTTGTTAATTGCTATTAACCATTCCCTAAAAAATTGATCGACTGCTACATCCAACGTTATGATAGGGTTTATGGGTATTGAAAGCTTATTTCGGATAAATATCCTGCACAAATCATTAAAAATATTTTGATAATTCATTAAAAACGATTACCGAAAACCGTGTCATCCAAGTTTTTCCTTAAAAAAGGAGATAGTGCGTTGCCAGGCCAGTTTTGCGGCTTTCTCATCATACCTTGGAGTGGTATTGTTGTGAAAACCATGATTCACTTCAGGATAAATATATGCTTTGTATTCTTTATTGTATTTTTTCAAAGCTTCTTCATATGCGGGCCAGCCGGCATTCACGCGCTGGTCGAGTCCGGCATATTGCAAAAGCAGCGGGGCTTTGATCTTTTTTACATCTTCCTCATCGGGCTGGCCGCCGTAGAATGGCACTGCCGCTCCAAGATCCGGAAGTCGTACTGCCATCATATTTGCAATCCAACCGCCAAAACAAAATCCAACAACACCAATTTCCCCGTTACATTCCGGGTTTGATTTCAGGTAATCAAAAGCGGCGATAAAATCTTCAAGCATTTCGTCCCTGTCGCGTTGCTGTTGTAAAGCCCTTCCTTCATCGTCATTTCCCGGGTAACCACCAAGTGGGGTAAGTGCATCGGGTGCAATGGTAATAAAACCTTCCAGCGCTGCCCGTCTTCCCACATCAGCAATATAAGGATTTAACCCCCTGTTTTCGTGCACAACAACAATCCCCGGTAATTTTCCTGTATGACCTGCCGGCCGCGAAAGTTGTGCTTTAATTTCTCCACCTCCCTTAGGTGAATTGTATACAATAGTTTCTGTTTTTAGCCTTGGATCATCGGCTTTAACCTGGATATTATCCTGGTAATTCGGAAGAATAAAACCCATCAGGGAAGAAATTGTTAACCCGCCAACTGCATAGACAGATAATTTCTCCATAAATTGCCTGCGGTCAATTTTGTTGTGTGCATACGCATCATACAAATCAAAAACTTCCTGTTTAATATCCGCCCTTGTAACTTTTTTCATCATTTAAATTTAATTATGTAACTGGCAGATAGGAAGTTTTGTTCAATTGAAATAAATTAAAAATCAATGTAACCGGCAGATGAAGATTTGCAATAAACATTTTTCTGCACTCAAAGTGCATGATATTAACGGATTATCGACAATTCAATCTTCTATATGGTTGTTTCTCTGCGTCATATTATCCTTCCTGAGCCTCGCACAGGGGCTATTGGTAACCCGGTTATTGTTGAACCTGAAAATTAAGAAACAATGAAAACACTGCTATTTTGAAAACTGAATCCAATCCAGTTCAACCGGATTTTCGCCTGTTAAAACAACTACAAGATTATGATTACCGGATTTAATTTTAGAGATTTTGGATTGCACTGTTTGCCAGTCTGCAGCTTTAGGAATTTCTGTTTTTGAAAGCAGAGGGCCATCTGCTTTATCCAGGCGAATTTCAAGCGTCCCGCCTTTTTCTGAACGTGCATGTATTTCCACTTGTTTCAGTTTTTTCCCGAAACCGACAGCATTGTACTGCATCCAGGCTTTATTCTGGCTGAGAATGGTTTTCCATCCTTTAAATGGACTCAGTGAATCGAGCAAATCAATTTCTGCACCTTCGGCACTTTTTTGGCTGTACCTGTCAACTTGAATCTTGGCTGATGCCTCGGTTAAACCAACACCCCGTAATGTGGGGATTACCTTTTGAATGGTACCGTCCGCTTTGAAGAACAAACTGTCTGCCCGGATTGAACGGTTCTTGTCGAAAGTTGGTGAATAATCGTTATGATGATAAAACAGGTACCACTGGTTGTTGTATTCAATAATCGAATGGTGATTTGTCCAGCAGCCGGTTGGCGATTCATCCATAATTACACCTGCAAATTTAAACGGGCCAAGCGGATTGTCACCGGTGGCATATTCAAGTCGTTCGGTTTTGTTTTCAACGTGCGGATATGTCATATAATAAATGCCGTTTCGTTCAAAAAGATATGATCCTTCTTTCAGACCTTTTTCCGGCAGTTCTTTTACAATTTGCGGTTCGGAATCCAGTTCCAGCATGTTTTCCTTCAGTCGGGCGACAAAAATATTTCCCAGCGACCAGTATAAATAAGCTTGCCCGTCATTATCGATAAATAAATTGGGGTCGATTCCATGAACACCTTCAATATTATTTGGTTGCGGGGTGTACGGACCTTCTGGTTTACAGGCAACTGCAACGCCAATGCCAAACCCTTTTCTTCCATTCGGTCCGGTGACTTTTGTGTTTGCCGGAAAATAAAAATAGTACTTACCGTTTCGTTCAATGCAATCGGGAGCCCACATGCTGTAAGTGGTGGAATCCACCCAATCTGCATCGTACTGGCTCACAATCACCCCATGGTCTGTCCAGCCGGTCAGGTTTTCCGAGGAAAAGACGTGGTAATCTTCCATGCAAAACCAGTTTTCCCGCAGGTTTTTATTGGGTGGAGTCGGAATATCATGCGACGGGAAAATATATACTTTACCATTAAAAACCCTCGCTGTCGGATCAGCCGTAAACTGGTCACGGATTAATGGGTTTTGTGCAGATGCATTAGTTAATACAAATACAATCAGGTTTATTATCAGCAGAAATCGAAAATGGTTGTTTTTCATCGGTTTGATAATTTTTTCATCAGTTAATATATGAATGTTATTCAGAAGCATAGTCTACCCTGAACCAGTCAAAGTCGACATATCCGCCGGGTTCTTTTGTTGCATAATTGAATAATGCGAACCGGTAGCCCATGAAATGGGGCAGCGTGTATTCCATTTTCAAAGTGGAACCGATGGAATTCCAGTTGTTTTCGTCGAAACTGTACAAGAAACCGGCTGTATCTGTCCGTTTTCTGAAATCACATTTCGTTTTTAAATAAACCATTTCCTGTGTCATTGGAATCTTTTCGATCTCAACGGGTTTTCCGGATTCGGTGCTGACCATTATAATTGATTTTGCCCCATTTTCAAATTTAACTCCGACCTGGCCATATTTCTCCTGCAACAGCGCAAGGCCGGCAAAATCACCTTCTTTCATGTTTGAAACATCAATAGCGACCGAACCGACGCATCCCGTCCCAAAAGTACGTTGAGTCAGTGTGTTTCGGGCCATTACAAATGATGTATCAATGCGTTTAGTCGTCAGTCGCAGAAATCCTTTTCGTTCTGTTACCGACCAGGAATGATTATCCGGATTGTGGTTCCATTGCCAAACAAGGGGAAGCGCAGGTTCTCCAATTTGCCGGTCAAATTCATCAGAAGCCACAATGCCGGGAATTAAACTTTTATTAGCCGGCAGATTTTCCAGCACTTCGGGAACTTTTCTGTCTTCTCCCAAAACCGGCCAGTCGTTTGTCCATTTTACAGGAACGAGATAAGGAATTCGGCCCACTGCGCCATGATCCTGAAACAAATAAGCAAACCACTTTCCTTCCGGAGTGTCGATGAGGCCTCCCTGGGCTACGCCTTTATCCTGCAAAGCGACCCGACCTTCATACGGGCCGGTAATTTTATCCGCCCGGTGAATAAGTACTGTTCGCATCCCATCCTGCGGCCATACAATGTTAAACAGGAAATATTTGCCGTTCACTTTAAAAAGCTGTGAACCTTCGGCGCCAAGCATTATTCTGTTTCCAGCGGGTACGCTTGCATTTTCAATAAGAACCTTTTGAGTTTCCTCATTTATTCCGGAGAGGTCATTTTTTAATTCGGCAATAAACAGTTTACCGTTCCCCCAAATCATGTAAATGCGGCCATCGTCATCGAAAAACAGAGAATTGTCGTGCAGGGCAGGGTGGAAGGAAATTCTTTTCCAGGAGCCTTTTTCAATATCGTCAGTGGAATAGATATAAGTTTTTCCGGTTGTCTGGGCGAATGTGGAAACATAGTAAATTCCATCGTGGTAGCGTAAGCTGCTGGCCCACGAACCTCGTCCGTATGAACTTTTCCCGTTTTCGAGATTCAGCGCATCAACATTTACCAGCGTATCGTAAGCATAATTTACAATTTGCCAGTTGACCAAATCGTTTGATTTCATTATCGGTACTCCCGGGCTCATATGCATGGTGGTGCTGCTCATGTAATAATTGTCGCCTACCCGAATCATCGACATGTCGGGAACATCGGCAAATATAATCGGGTTACGGGCAGATTTTGAACTATCCTGCGCCTGTAGAAACATCCCTGAACCAAAGGTCAACGCAAACAAAATTATGAGATTCTTCATTTTGTAAATATTAATTTTCATGGGAAACCTTAAAAAGAGGAGTATGAAAATTTTTTTACTTAAAGATTTGTGGTGCAAATTCATTGAGGGCTCTGCGCCAGGTCAGCCATTCATGGGCAGTTCCCTGCGATTCATGAAAAACAATATTTTTGATTCCATGACTCTTCAGCGTTTCAACAAGTTCCTTTGGATTTCGTTCTTCCGTTCCGGTACTGATGAAAAACAGTTTTATCTGGTTGTTGAATTCATCTGCATTTTTAAATAAACCATTGAAAGCATTTTCTATTTTATCGTCACCGCGCACAAACAAACCGCTGAATGTACCCATCCATCCAAATTTGTCCATGTTGCCGGAAACAGTTAAACAGGTTTGAAACCCTCCTCTTGACAACCCTGCCATTGCCCTGTGTTCTTTGTCAGTATAGGTTCGGAATGTTTTGTCAACAAAAGGGATGAGATTTTTTGCATAGATTTCTGAAATGTCACCCGAAGCCTCACGGATATCCGGATTGGTTTTAACATCGCCACTTGGCATCACCACAATCATTGGCACAGCTTTTCCTGAAGCAATCAAATCATCCATTATATTTGCCATATGCCCCTGAACGGACCAGCCGTTTTCGTCTTCACCCCAGCCATGTACAAGGTAAAGAACCGGATACTTTTTATCAGGATTCTGTTCATATTCTGCAGGAACATAAACATTGATATGACGTTCCAAACCGTTAATGTCCGACCAGTATTGAATGGAACGGATATGCCCGTGGGGAATGCTGTTATTGAACCGGTAATAATCACCCTCTGGTCCTTCCGGTATTTCAATTCCGGAATTTTCCCAGTTGCTGCCAAAAAAAGCTTCGCTGTTACGGTCCATTACAGTTGCCCCGTTTATTTTGATTCCGTAATAGTGAAACCCAACTACCAGTGGTTCAGTGGTTATCCACCAAACCCCGTTTTCATCTTTTTTCATATCGTGTACTCCTCCCAGGTTCAATTGTACAGAGTCAGCATCGGGAGCTGCAACTCTGAAAATTGCCCGGCGTGTTTCTGCATTTACTCCCGGATATGTGGAAATGAATGTGTTTGTTGAAGCCGGTTTAAAACCTTCAGGAAGTGGCTCGATTTCCGGCATTCTGTTAAACTGGGCTGATGCAATTCCGCAAAAAAGAATTGCTGCTAAAGCAAATGTTACTTTTTTCATGAGTCGTTGTTGTTAGTTAAACTGTATTTAATATCATTTAACAAGTTATGAAAGAAGATTTAATTTGTTATTAAATCCACTTCTGCATATCCAGTGTTGGCATTGTTTTCTGTGTTTTGCAGCGCTTTGAATTTTATATAACGTGCTTTTACCGGTTCAAACTTTTTAATTTGCCATAAGGGATTATTTTTGATGTTGGAGAATTCACCTTTACTAACCAATTTCCAGGTGATGTTATTACCTGAAACATAAAACTCGTAGTCAGTAATTATTCCCGGCCCCCATAATACCATATCGGGATGATACCTGAATCCGCTGAGAATTAATTCTTTTCCTAAATCAATGACAAGGTCAACTGGCAGTTTTTTATCCTCATTCTGGTGCCATGCTGTTTTTGTATCTCCATCCAAAACTGCATATGCCTTTTCATCATTGCCTAAAATCTTCCAGTTTTTACGAGGAAGGTCAAATTCCTCTTCTGTTACCGGACTGCTTTTGCCTGTGGCCGGTTCATAAGCAATTGCGGTTACCTTTATTTTTCCTTCCGTTGGAAAAGGTTCACTATATTTTTTTGAATCATTTGTTGGAAAAGTACCATCGAGCGAGTAATAAACTTCAGATTCATTATCGGCAGGAATAATAATTACTTCACCTGTCTGATTACGGATAATTTTAGGCGGGGTCAATATTTGTGGCGCATTATAAACCCCAACAGTTGAAATTACAGGGCAGGCTTTTGACCCGGTAATATTAAAACGAAGTTGTGTAGCAGTTACAGCAGGAAAACGAAGGATGCGTTTATATCCTATTGTAGTTGTTTTTGTGATTTCCTGCCAGTTTTCGTCGACCAATGCTTCAACAGTAAAAGTTTTCACCCGTTGCCCTAAACGTATGTATTCCTGAGCCAGAAAGCGGTTAAAAGTGGTTGGTTTTTCAAAATCGATGGTAAGTGAAGCTGTTTTTATATTATCGTCGGTGGTCCAATAGGTGTTTTCGTCATTGTCGGTTGCTTTATATGCTCCAAATTTTTTTGCATTTCCCCTTGTATTCGATGCTACAACCTTTGCATTTTCAATTAGATTTACAGCAAAAGCTTCTTTTACTGATGTTGCAAAATCAAGTGCTGCTTTTTCATCGTTTGGATGAATCAAACCATTTGGCATTATTGGAAAATTGAGAAGTAGTGTTGCATTTCGGCCAATAGAATTGTAGTATGTATCCATCAATTGCGGCAAAGTTTTTACTTTGGAATCTTCGCCGGGATGATAAAACCATTCCGGACGAATGGAAGTATTTACTTCAGCAGGCACCCACGAATCCCCGTTTTCAACACCATAATGCAACATATTGTAAGGAACATCGCCTGTGGCATTCAGCAAACTCCAGTTGGTTTCCCCAACATAACCTGCTTCGGTACCAACCCAGCGCAGGTCTGCCCTGTCACCACCATCGTTCCAGATAACAATGTCAGGTTGTAATTCGCGAACAAGTTTGTAGGTATTTTTCCAGTCGTAGTATGTGGTTCGGTCAATTTTCCGGTTTTCATTTGCTCCCCCGTAATAACCTGTTCCTCCATTTGCACCATCATACCAAACTTCAAAAATATCACCATAGTTGGTGAGCAGCTCTGTGAGTTGATTTCTAAAATAAGTGATGTATTCAGGCTTTCCATAATCTGCATAGTTCCTGTCCCATGGAGATAAATAAATGCCCAGTTTTAAACCGTATTCTTTACATGCATCAGCCAGTTCTCGAACAACATCGCCTTTACCGTCTTTCCACGGCGCATTTTTTACCGAATATTCGGTAAATTCCGAAGGCCAGAGACAAAATCCGCAATGGTGTTTTGCTGTGATAATGATTCCCTTCATACCGGCTTCCTTGCAAGTTCGTGCCCACTGACGGGCATCCAGTTCAGTGGGATTAAACAGGTTCACATCTTCATCTCCATAGCCCCACGACTGATTGGTGTATGTATTTAACGAGAAATGGATAAACGCATAGTATTCCATTTCCTGCCAGCGCAATTGATTCTCCGAAGGAACCGGGCCAAACGGAGCAGGTGGTTTGGTATTAGAGCAGCTTAAGCTGAAAAGAATAAAGATTGCGGGTATCAGGAATTTTTTGATGAATTCAGGTTTGCCTTTTTTATACTTCTGTGTTAATTTGTTGTCCATTTATTACTAATTACTATGATTGAAAAAATGCTTCGATTTTGATTCTTTTTCGGATATGTTCAAAATTTGCTCTTGCTTACTCAGGTACTGCATCATTTGCAGAGGTTGCATACAATCCCAGCAAACAGCCTGTAAATCCACCTGCAACATCAGTTGAAAGGATATCACCCGAAACTGTTCCTCCCAGGATTTCAAAATCAGTTCTGTTGGTTGAATATGAAAATTCGTATTTATCTCCATCAGCTGAAACCTGCAAACGAATGGGGTTGCTGATATCAATTTTAGTACTGCCAATAATTTCTGAATTTGTTTCGCGGCTTCTTCTTTCTCTCCTGTTTTTTTGAAGCAACAGGTAATAGTCACTTCCTTTTTTCGTAATTCCGAAAACATAATTGAACCCTTCGCTTTGCAGGGCAACTATTCCTGCAAGATCTTTTTCCGTTTTCGGATTGTAATCCATGGTTACAGCACAGGAAAAATTGTTGTGCATTTGCCTGAGGAAAAGTGTTGATGTTGGAGCCACCTGCTTTATATTGTTTGCCATTGGATTAATCTGTAATCCATTTTTGGTTACTTCGGTAAATACGTTGTGAGGACCACGCAAGCCAATCCAACGGGAATCAAGTTTTACGGAAGTAAAATCATCTTTAAATGTAAAATTTCCATTCGGGACAAAACCCTCCCGTCCGGTATTATTTTCCACACCTTTGGGTAGTTTAAGTTTTGGTTCAAGTGGAATAAGGCCGTTTTCAAAGACCGGAAATTCACCCGACCAGTCAACCGGTAAAATAAATGTTTCTCTTCCTGTATTTACCCTGTTTTCCTCGTTTGGCCGAACAGCAAGAAAAACCCCGTAATATTTCCCCCCCGGACCTTCAATAAGGTCGGCATGGCCTGCCCAATCCACTTTATTTTTCCGGTCCTTCGGAAAGTACCTTTGGGTAAGAATCGGATTATTTGGCGCTGGAATAAAAGGGCCTTTCGGGCTGTCGCTTTTAAAAATCACCTCGCTGTGCCAGCCACCGGTTCCTCCTTCGGCACACATCAAATAGTATTTGCCGTTCTTTTTATATAAATGAGGTGCTTCAATCCAAATGGGCTTTTGGGAAAGGTCAACACCCCCGTTTACAATTATTTTATCGGTTCCTGCAATTACCTGGTCTTCATTTAAATCGTATTCCCAGATTTTAATTACACGGTGACCATTATATAATTCCGTGCCTGGGTCAGGTGCGTCATTATGAACAACATACGCCTTTCCATCATCATCAAAGAAAACAGATGGATCAATTCCATTGAAATTTAATTTTTTAGGTTCGCCCCAGCCTTTAAACGGATCTTTTGTTTTTACGATAATGTTTCCCAGTCCACCGGTAAAAGCAGTAACAATCATATAAAAGGTATCGTTGTGAGGATTATAGGTAATTCCCGGGGCATAAATACCCGCACTGATTCCGCAGTCATGTACATCGAAGTAGGAAGGATCATCAAGAACACCGCCAAGAGAGGTCCAGTTCACCAAATCTTTGGAATGAAAAACTGGTACTCCGGGAAACATAGCAAAAGATGAGCATACAAGAAAATAATCATCCCCTTTTTTTGTAATCGCCGGATCGGGATAACAACCCTGGAGTATTGGATTATAAAATTCATCTTCATCTAAAGAATAATTTTTGTATACCTGATCGTCACCCTTGTAAACGAAATCTGAAAATACAGGGGAATTGTCTGACAGCTTTTTCTGAGCATAAATTCCGGAAGACATAATTATAATCATCAACGAGAGAATAAACGGAAGCGTTTTTAATTTAAAATTGAATTGATTTATTTTCATTTTTCTTACAACTTAGTTTAAATATTTAAAAATCATTGTTCAGGATTATTTAAAAATTAAAAGGGCAAAATGATACAACCCGCTTTTCCAGACCTTGAAATCGTGAACACCATCCGGCACAACAGAATAAACATGCGATACATTGTTGGATTCCAGGTAATCGTGTGTACGTTTGCTGATGTTTATTAAACGATCCTTATCGCCACATGAAATCCATAGAAGTTCCAGTTTTTTCTTTACTACCTCTGGATTGGGAACCAGTTCCTCTGGACTTTTTGTATTAGGCGCCGATGAAAAACCACCTATCCAGGCAAATGTACCTGGATTGCCAAGCCCGAAATTCAAAGCTTGCCCCCCTCCCATCGATAATCCGGCAATGGCACGATGTTTAGGGTCTTTTATTACCGGATAATTATTTTCGATAAAGGGAATCAGGTCGTTTAGCAAATCTTCTTCGAATGTTGCAAAAGCTTCCACTTTATCCTGAGCAAATACATTTCCCGTTGCCCGATCATCTTTCATCGCCCGGCCGTTTGGCATGACTACAATCATTGGCTCCAGGTTATTTTCCGCATAAAGATTGTCGAGGATTATTTCAGGGTGCCCGCCGCGGAGCCATTCGTATTCATCGCCGCCGATGCCGTGCAAAAGATAAAGTACCGGATATTTTTTATTTATCGTAAATCCTGGTGTTGTATAAATAAGTGCATTCCTTTCAGTGCCAACGGTGGTTGATTTATAGGTGATTGTATCCAGTGTTCCATGAGAAATATTCTCCCGGAAAGTATCGAATCCGTCTGGTGGTGGATCAATATGATTTTGTGCAAAAGCAACTGAACCTGTCAGGAAGAAAATAAAGAACAGTGTTATAAATTTTTTCATTATTAATGGATTTATGTTTCGTATCTGATTAATTACTTTTGTTTTACAGCTTTTGGCAAATAAGTATCCAGCTTATAACATATTGTATCACCGGCAGTCTTTCCAGTTATCCTTATTTTACGAGAAAAGCTAACAGTTTGGAAAGAAGAAGAATCATTTTTTGCTTCATAGCCGGTTACTTTTAGACGATAAGGTTTCGATTTAAAAATGACTAAATATCTGAAAAATATTGTATCCGTCAAATTTATAAAATTTTAAAGGAAGCAGTTTCTTGTTAAAAATACATCTTTAATCAAAACTTGTCAATAAAGCCTGATTAATTCACGGCTGCAAAAAAGGAGCTTTAGGGTCATCTTCTCCAGGAAGGATAGTTGAATTAAAAATTATTTCTAAATGAATCCGGAGTAATGAGTTTATTCCTGACATTGTTTCTTTTGCTCAAGCGGTATGTTTTCAATTCATCATGAACCATTACAATAAGTAGCTGTTTCTTTATTGAGATTGATTCTACGCAACAGTGTTAAATTTAAAGAAACCACACATTATGAATTATTTATCAAAGTTTCCGTATGTCCTTATTTTGTTAGTATTAATAAGTACCATCAACAGTTGTAAAAAGGATGATGAGCAACAAGGTGAACCACCAACTGCAAATGCAGGTATTGATCAGGATGCAGTGGTTGGCAGTACTGTAACCTTGAACGGCACAGCTTCTGACCCCGATGGCGATGAATTAACTTACAGCTGGTCAATTACGACATCTCCTTCAGGAAGTGCAGCAACAGTTTCGAATGCAAATAATAAAAATGCAAGCTTTGTTCCTGACCTTCCCGGAAGTTATACCGTTACATTTTCCGTGAATGACGGTGTGTTTAATCCGGTGAAGGATGAAGCTGTGATTACTGTGACGGAAGCACTGGGTAATCCTCCGGTAGCTGTGATACATGATAAAAGCGGCCGGACAATTAATGAAGATAATGATAACAATAACATCACCATTACCCAGACCTACGATTTGGATGGAAGTTCATCCAGCGATCCCGATCAGGATGAACTCTCTTATAAATGGACTGTTCTTTCCAAACCTGACGACAGTAATCCGCAAATTAGCGAAGATACAAATGCGCAGGCTGGTTTTGTGCCGGATAAAACCGGGGAGTATGTTATCCAGCTGGAAGTTACTGATCCGAACGGCAACAGCAATGCAAGCCAGGTAACTGTTGTAGCTACAGCCGATCCTATGGTAATTGATGCAAATATTGATGAAAATACAACACTTGAAGATATTTTTGACAGCCCTGATATACCTGATTATCGTGTTACTGCGAATATTAATGTGAATGCTGAACTCACAGTAAATCCGGGTGTAATCATTGAATTCCAGCAGGATAAAATCCTGAAAATTACAAGTTCGGGAATGATAAATGCTGAAGGGACTGCTGACAATCATATTGTATTTACCTCTGCCAATATTCCGGGTGAAATCAGGTGGACAGGGATTCTTATTGAATCTTCGGATGTTCGTAATTCGCTTAACAATGTCGAAATATCGTGGGCCGGAAGTGATGATATTTTGTATTCATCAGCCTGGCAATCTGCTTCGCTGGCTGTTGGAAGTGAAAGCAAATTAAAACTGAACAACACAACAATTACAAATAGTGGTGACTTTGGACTTTTTGTGCATGAAAAAGGTGAGTTAATTGAATTCTCGGGCAATTCTTTCGAAAATAATGAAGGTTATCCTGTTGGATTATATGCAATCCAGGTGAGTTCGATGGATCAAAGTTCAACATTTACAGGGAATAAGAAAGATGTGGTGGTAATAAATAAATCTGTACTTACATCAGATGATGAAGTGGTTTGGAACAGTTTAAATAATGCACGTTATCTTTTGAACGGCGATTTAACAGTAAATGCGTTGCTGCGGATAACTGACGGAGCTGAATTCGAACTGGAACAAGATGTTGTGGTTCTAATAAATACTGAAGGTGCATTAATTGCCAAAGGTACTGAATCAAACAAAATTTTATTTACGTCAGCCAATGAAAGCGGACAGCTCCATTGGTCGGGCATTATGTTCAGATCATCAGATGCACGAAATGAAATGGATTATGTGCATGTTTCTTATGCCGGGAGCAAAGATAACTTTTACTACAGCGGCTGGCAGGATGTAAGTATTGGTATTGATGATAATGCCAAATTAACTGTAACCAATTCAACTATATCCAACAGCAAAGCAGATGGAATATATGCCCATCAGACTGCAGGGATTTCATTGAAAGACCTTACATTTGAAAATAACCAGGGAATGCCGGTTGTACTGTCTGCAAACCAGGCCACTGAAATCAATGAAGGTTTTCAGTTTACCGGGAATGGGCAAAATGTGGTTGCAATTTATAAATCAGACTTTACGAACACAGATAAAAATACATGGGTTGCGTTGCCCGAAAATGCAAATTACCTGGTGATGGATAAAATAAATATTAAACAGGCTCTGAATATTAATCCCGGGGCTACCTTAAAATTTGCTCCCGCAGCCGGTTTGTACGTTAAAGATTCGGGTGCTTTGATTGCAGAGGGAGCCGAAGGAAATATAATTACGTTTACTGCGAATAATACTGACGATAAATGGATTGGTATTTCAATTGAAACAAATAATTCAAATAATAAACTGAATCACAGTGAGATTTCATATGCAGGAAATGATGACATCCTGTACAGTGGTGGCTGGCGGAAAGCCAATGTTGCCGTAAACGGCACATTGGAAGTACAAAATTCTGTGATTACGAACAGTGGTGGAAACGGCCTGTTTATTTCCAACTCTACCACCATTAACGGAATGGATAGTTCTGATACGGATTTGGAAACAACATTGCTCTCTCAAAATACATTTAGCGACAATGCGGATACTGATATTCTGATACAATAAAGGTCTGATTTTTACTCACCCGGTGTTGTATATGTGAAGCCCAGGTGCGACGGAGCGACGGAGTATGCTCCGTCGCTCTGCCGTTATCTCACTCCCGGGTAACCGGTTGATTGCTGAATGTTTTCATTTCGTTCCAATTCCAGCTGGGGAATGGGCTGTACGTACGACTCATCACCTTTCCAGGTAATATTACCGTGCCGGGTTTCCTGGTAATATGCAGCTTCTTCCGGTCCGATTTGCCACCGGCGGACATCCCACCACCATTGTCCTTCGGCAAACAGTTCAGCCCAGCGTTCGTATTTAAGAACATCATGTGCAAGGTGATCGTTTTCACCGGCAGTTTTTGTGCGGTCATCCAGACTTTTGTAATCCACCGGTGATGGAGAATCGGGCGAAAAACTGTAAGCACGGCGATGAACTTTATTGATGTATTCAAGTGCAGTTGCCTGGTTATCATTTTTTACCAATTCAGCATAGAGCAAATAAATATCCGCCAACCGGATAACAGGATAATTGGCATCGCTGCTTTGGTTTTTGCCAAATGGAGCCGGGCCCATTTCAACTCCACGAATGTTTGTAAACTTACGGTGTTGCCAGGTCAGCAAATCAGGACGGTTGTTTACTTCCAGCGAACGGTCATAATAAGTTACTTTGCCTTTTTCATTGATGTATTCATCCACATAAGGCTGTCCGGCCGATAACATCAATCGCGGATCAACAAGTTCATTATTGCTTTTTAATTCAATGCTTTTCTGCCTGTATTCAGGATCTTCCGTCCGGTAGGGATAATTGTCAACCGAACGTGGCTGATTTGAAATAAACCTTTCATTCAATGTTCTTCGTGGAATTGTATCGCCGCCAACTCCATAAAATCCAAAACGTTTGATGTTTGCATCATGTATAAAATTATTCCCCCATTCACTGCTCTTTTTCGAAGTAATTACATCCAACTCTTTTGTCAACGGATCGACAGCGCCTTCCACATTGGGTCTGAACCGGATTTCGAGGTCCATATACCAGGGGGCCATCACCATTGGCATACCACTGCCGGTTGTATAACCTGCCCAGGGGCCGTTTTGGTTCCGGTTGGTTGTCATGTTTAATTCATACAATGATTCAGAGTTGAATTCATTAGACTCATTTCCATAAAACATGTCCTTGTAAATCTCCGGTGTTGCAAGTCTTTTTCCACTGTTGATGATGATATCTTCCATTAATCCTTTGGCCTTTGCTTTATTTTCAGGGAAAATGTAAAGCGACTGCATATACACTTTTGCAAGTAATCCCTTTGCTGCCCATTCAGAAGCCCTGTATTTGTCATGATGTCCTGTTAACATCGGAATTGCTGATTCCAAATCGTTGATTACAAAAGCCCAGGTGCCGGTAACTGTAGCTCTCGCCCGTTTCATATTTTCAAGGTCGTTAGCCACTTTATTGAAAATCGGAAATCCCCATCCATCGGGATTTAATTCGAAGAAAATCTGACCGTGCCAGTAGGCCAGTGCACGGTTGAACAACGCCTGCCCATGCATATAATCCAGTTGGGCCTGTTCGTCTGAAGTTGAATATTCAGCCCTGTAATTTTCGATGGCCTCTAGTGCTGTTGTGGATAAATTTGCCCATTTACAGATGTCAACATACATTTGAGTGGTATAGCGGCTGTTAACATCGGTATAATTATCCATGCTGGTTCCGCGCTCGTCATATGAACCATATGTATTTGTGGTATGGTCGTATAAATATATCCCCATCGGAAACCAGTAAAAGGCATACATTCCAATTCCGTAAGGCCCTGCGTAAGATGCTGTAAGTACCAAATCCACCTGTTCAAGTGTTGCTGGGAAATTGTCGGTTGACAAGGTTTGCTGGTTTGAGATATCGAAGTAATCCGTGCAACCTGCCATTAACAGGATCAATACTGAGATTACTGAATATTTTATTGTGTTATTCATTTTGCTTCAGTTTTACTTCCTTTAAAACGTTAAATCGATTCCAAATGATATCAGCCGGGACGGCAAATAACGATTCTGATGATCCACTCCGCGCATCAATACGCCACCACCTATTTCCGGATCGATTCCCGAATATTTGGTCAGAGTAAAAACATTCTGAATACTCGTATAAAAGCGGACATTTTCAATGTCGGCTTTTGTTGTAATATCCGGTGGCAAAGTATAACCAACAGATAAATTTTTTAGTTTCAGGTAATCACCTCTCTCAACAAGATAACCCGAAACTGTCGAGTAGTTTTTATTTGCAGCACCGTCACCAATAAACGAGCCTTTTTCATCAATATATCCTACACGAGGAAGTTCAGTAACAGCATTATTGTTGACTCCGAAATTCGAAGTTTTGAAAATATCGGCTGTAGTATTGTCTGAACTAAACATCTGGGTGTAAGGTTTTACAAGGTTCATGATTTCAAATCCAAAAGCGCCCTGGAATACTGCATTCAGGTCGAAACCTTTAAATTCAACAGTGATATTTACGCCCAATGACATTTTTGGCCACGGATTGCCAATGAATTTTCTCGAAAGCGGAGTCACCCGGCCTTCATCATTATCATCAAATATTAAATCACCAACGCCGGTTTGTTGTTTTTGATAATAAATACCAATCGGTTGTCCATCCAGGTTGAGTGGTTGTCCTGTTACAGGGTCAAAACTTGTATGGTTTGGGTTTTGCTCCCTCCATGCATCCAATGCACTCTGGTTGTATTCTTCCACCTGTGCCGGATTCTGAAAAATACCCAATACTTTATACCCGTAAAAAAGACTCATCGGATATCCATCCTGTGTTCGTGCTATCAAATTCCAGGCATTATCCAGGCCTTCGTCAATTGGATTTGCCCCCGGCTCATCACCAATTCGTTTTACAAGGTTTGAATTAAATGAAGCATTCGCATTGATTGTATAATTGAAATCCCGTTTTTTGTCCGTCCAGCCAGCCGAAACTTCGTGGCCCTGGTTTTCCACCAGGCCTGCATTGAAATAAACAGGTACTGTATTTGCCGGATCATCGCTGCTGAAGTAGTAGCTCATTCCTGCAGATAAGGGCAAATCTCCGCGGTAAAGCATGTCTCTTGTCTGGCGGTTATAGTAATCATACGAAACAGTTAACCTGTTATCAAGAAAATTTAAATCGAGGCCTAAATCGAGCTGATTCATTTCTTCCCACTTCAGATTTTCATTACCAAAAACTGCCAGCCAGTAACCGGCCTGTTGGGTGGAGGTGCCGTCGAACGAATGGCTGATGCCTGTTCCTGACCAGGTGGACTGATACATAAACTGCGGTACACCAACATCGTTACCCAGAATGCCCCAGCTTGCCCTAATCTTAGCATTGTCAAGCCAGTCTTCAGTTTTCGATTTCAGAAATTCTTCTTCACTGATGCGCCAACCTACATTTATGGATGGGAAATAACCCCAGCGGTTCGCACCAACAAAACGGTCGGAAGCATCAGCGCGGAAATTCGCCGTCAGAAGGTATTTGCTTAAATAACTGTAATTGATACGTCCGAAAAACGAACCCCTTCGTTCGACAGGTAAATTATCGAAAGCATCTTTTGTAGGGCCTGCTGATGCAAGAGCGATGGATTCGGCTACCGGTATGGCAAAATCATATGCGGTTACGCTTAGATTGTAACCGTCGCGTTTCCAGAATTCTGTGCCGGACATAACCTTAAGGCTGTGATTGCCAAAATTTGTATCATAAGTGAGCACAGAATTGAACATCAGGTTTTGCATGGTGCCTGCGAAAGCATTTAAATGTTGCGGGCTCACCTGGACCGGGCCAAAATCCCGGAATTCAGTAAAGGTGTTTTTCGAAAATCCGTTAAATTCACCCGCACCTGTTATTTTCAAATCAAGTCCTTCAATAAAGTTGATATTTAAGTAAGCCTGGGTATTTAATGTATAGTTGTTATCGTTGAAAACATGAAACGCATCTTCCAGTCCGGCAAAATTAGGGCCACTGCCTGCTTTGTCATTTGTTTGGGCAAAATCTCCATTTTCGTCGTAAACAGGAGAAACCGGAACCGTCCGGAAAGGGATTGTATGGTTGTAGATGGAGGAAGAGGTTGCAGGATTTGATTTTACCGCACTTCCGTAGATCGATTCCCCAATGGTAATGTGCTCGTTAAATTTGTGGTCGATGTTGTTTCTGAATGAAAAACGGTCGGCACGGGTATCCATATAAACACCTTTTTCGCTTAAATAACTTCCCGACAGAAAGAAGCTCGTTTTATCGGTTTTCGATGCTATTGAAAGATTATATTCCTGTTCAATACCTGTGTCAAACATCACGTCCATCCAGTCAACATCAGGAAGATCATCAACACTTGTCGCTCCAAGAACATCCAGTGTACTGCCGGTTCCAAAGGCATCGCGGGCACGAATCCAGTCGGCGGTATTCAGCAATTCAATACCGGAGGTTATATTCCGGACACCAAACCGTGCATTTGCACTTATTACAGCTTTTTCTCCTTCTATGCCTCGCCGGGTGGTAATTAAAATTACTCCACCAGCTGCCCGCGAACCATAAATAGCCGCTGAACCTGCATCTTTGAGAATTTCAATCGACTCCACATCCCGCATGTTGAAGTTAAATCCTGCATCCTGAGGAACACCATCCACCACGTACAGCGGACTCATTCCATTAAGAGAACCAGCGCCCCGAATGATAATATCAGCAGAACTACCCGGAGTGCCTTCACTTTTGGTTACCATAACCCCCGCAGCCATTCCGCTTATGGATTCAGCCAGGCTCTTTGATGAAAAATCTTTAATGTTATCTGACTGTACAGAAGAAATGGAACCGGTAAGTTCCGAACGTTTTTGTGTTCCGTAACCTACAACCACAACTTCATCCAATGACTGCACATCTTCCTGTAAAGTAACCGGATAAACATCCTTTCCCGCTGTTACGGTTTCCTGGTAGGGCTTAAATCCAATATAGGAAACATTCAGTGTGCTTCCCACAGGGGCAGATAATCTGAAATTGCCATTAACATCAGTTACTGTTCCTCCAAACATATTGCCTGAGAAATTAATGGAAACAGATGCACCGATTATTGTTTCATTATTAATATCAGAAACAGTTCCTGATATTGTTTTGGTTTCCTGGGCATAACCATTTATGCCCGAAAAACAAAAAACAATCAGTATGAAATAAAGAATTGAGTTTAGGTTCATAAAACACAGGTTGTATGACTTTATTAAATAAAACAGAATACAGAAAAAGCGAAATGTAAATCTCCCGCTTTTTCTGTATTGAAAATGATAATCTATCTTTCGGGTTTTAATACTTTGATGGTTTTCGAAGTACCGTCGGCTTTTATCATTTTGTGAATAAACAATCCGCTTTGAGGTTCCCGCGGAAGTTTGGCTCCCAGTATGTTGTAATATTCATGGCCTACAATCTTCACATCTGCTTTAACAGGGTCTGAAATACCTGTAATGACCGAGCAGGGAAGGGTATAACCTTTTTCCGGAGTATTGTTTGAAAAGAATAAACCGCCTTCATAGTCATCGCTCCAAACCTCAGGACTTGTTTTTGTTCCTGTGTAAGGCAGCGTTCTGAAAATAGCTCCTGTTCCGGGATCAATAGCAGTTGCTTCCGGCACTCCTTCGGGCCACATCCACCATCCGGCTCCCGGATTATCAGCTGTGTACTCATATCCAAAAACCTGTCCGTAAACATATACAACAGAATCAATCCCAGTTGCAGCTGCAACATCCATGGTACTTGCCATTTGTGCGATGTTCCAGGTGGCGCCGTAAACGTTTCCGCTGATTTGCTTTAACCGGTTGGTGCCGCCACTGACATCTCCGTAATTTGTCCATTTGTTGATTGCAAGCGCACGGGTGGCACCGGCAGCTGTTGGTGTTCCTTTCAGCCATTCTTCAAAGGGAGTACCTGTTACATCCACTGCAAACGTGAATGTTTCATCTGCTTCAACTCCATTTGAATCGGCAAAGGCGCCTTGTGAACAATCCCATTTTACAATGTAGTAACCATCCGCATCCTTTGGATTATTAAGCGTTTGTGATTGCGATGCCATCACTATCATTGTAAATAAAATTGTTAGTAAAGTAAATTTTTTCATATTCTTTAAATTTAATTAATAACTAATGTAAAGATAAGAAGAGAATAACTGAATATTGAAAGTGCATGGAAAATATAGATGGGTTTTTTTATATGCTACTGATAATTAATTTTATGAGGTTATTTCCTCCGGATAAAATATAGATTCCTGCACAGGTATTACCTTCTAAAACGGGCCGGAATTAAGACTAAAATCTGTTTATTAAAGGGTAGGGTTATAGAATGTTCGAAATCAATTTGTACATTCATCATTCGTTTTGAAACTTAAAAAGCATGAGAAAACAATATCTGTATATAACCGTCCTGATTTTATTTTCAGCCTTCAACCTGAATGCTCAAAATGTTTTATTTGAAGATCATGAAAATGAAAGGGGTTATTTTGATCATCCTTATCTTCGATACGAAGCCGAACCCGGAAAGTGTGAAACAAACGGTACTTTTTTACAACCAACATACGATCAGCGCGAATTGCAGAGCGAAGCCTCCAACCAGACAGCGGTTCAGCTTGTTGAAAAAGGTTCATACGTTCAATGGACAAATGAAACAGCCGGAGATGGGTTGACTATCCGTTTTTCACTGCCCGACGATGCTGAAGGAAAAGGATTAAAAGGAAACCTTGTTTTGATTGTAAATGGCGATTCAGTGCAAACCATTCCACTCGATTCGTACTGGGCATGGCAGTATATCTTAAAAAACGGCAGTAAATACCCGGATAACATACCCAATGCCGCTACCAAATTTCCCAGAATGCGTTTTGATGAGGTTCATTTAAAACTTGCAGATAAAATTCCGGCAAACACTTCTTACCGTTTGGTAAAGGCAGACAACAACAACATCCCTTATACCATCGATTTTGCTGAACTTGAAGATGTTCCGGAAGCTGTTACTTTTGAATCGGTTCCCGGTGAAAACAAAATCGAATATTCTCCCGATCAGGGAAAACTGCAGTATTTTGTTTCCCAAAACAAAGGAAAAACGATATACATTCCGGCAGGAAAATATGAAGTGGATAACCGGATATATATTACCGGCGATGACACAAAAATCATTGGCGCCGGGATGTGGTACACCGAGATTTATTTCACCGCTTCTTCCGACGAAAGAAGTACCTATAGTCAGCGCGGGATTGAAACGGGCAGCAGCAATGTTGTTATTGAAGGTCTGTTTCTCAATACTGTAAACAACAAGCGGTATTACAACAATGATGATCGTTACCAGGTAGGAAAAGGACTGATGGGGAGTTTCGGCACTAATTCGGTAATACGGAATGTGTGGGCTGAACATTTTGAATGCGGAGGATGGATTGAAGGCGCTGGTAACCTGAATATTCAGCATTGCCGCTTTCGAAATAATTATGCGGATGGAATTAATCTTGCCTATGGATCGAAAAATTCAACAGTGGAACATTGCAGTTTCAGGAATAACGGCGATGATGATATGGCTTCATGGTCGCGGGCCGACCGGTTATGCGAAAATATAGGATTCAGGTATTGCACGTCCGAAAATAACTGGCGGGCATCAGGACTTGGATTTTTTGGAGGAAAGCAAAATAAGGCTTACAACATTGTGATTACCGATCCAATGGAAGCTGGTTTTCGGGTTACCTGCGATTTCCCCGGCATGCCCTTTAGCAGTGAAGGTTTCAGTGAATTTTACAACATTTCGGTGTACAAAGGTGGGGTAGCAGCTGGTGTTGCTGGAATTGGGGGAGATTTATGGGGCAATCAGCAGGGTGCTCTCCACATTAACAGCAGTACACAATACGATTTGCAGAACATCAAAATCTACAATATCGATTTGTACAACTCCAAAAACGATGCTGTATTTATCGGAAGCGGTATAAGGTCCATCAAAAATCTTATATTGAACGACATTCATATCAACAAAACAGGGCGCTACGGATTGTTTTTCTACAATGCAAAAGGATACGCCACCTATTGCAACATCGAATATGAAAACATAGGGGCAGCCACCAACACAAATTCAGTGCCTGAGTCATTTGTTTTTACTGAAGATTGCAGTACCTCATCCGTTCAACCCATAAAAAAAACAGATATTCGAATTGTTTCCCGGGACGGTGCACTGCAGATAACAGGTAAGGAAAACACCTCTGTTTCGGTTTTTGATATTTGGGGAAGGAAAAATTATCAAACTTCCATCGTTGCAGGACAGGCTACTGTCGCTGGATTAACTTCAGGAGTATATATCGTAAGGTGGAACGATGACCAAAGCCTGAAGGTTTTTGTGCGGTAGCAACGGAGCATGCTTCGTTGCTCAAATCGACTTTATTTCGAGTACCCTTTGTTTGAATTCATCGGACGGGCAACAGGCTTTGCTTTTTATTTTGGTTTTGTAGGCGTAAATGGTATTCACAGAATAATTTAAAAAGCCGGCAATTTTTTCATTGTCATTTATTCCCAGCCGGATTAAAGCATAAATCCTCAAATCGGAATTCAGTAACTCGCCATTCTTCAGGTGAATCTGCTCTTCGGGTTTAAGCAGCTTGTTAAATTCATTTACAAAACCGGGAAACAGTTTCAGAAATATCTGGTCAAACCGTTCAAACAAAGCTTCCCGTTCTTTATGAACATCAAGAGCTTTCGGGAAATTTCTCATTCCTTCATATTGTTTTGCAGCCACTTTTTGGATGACCCACTTCTGCAGCTTTTCTATTTTCTCGATGTATTCCGAATTTTGATTGAAAAACCAGGCGATATATTCATCCTTGATTTTATTCGCTTCTGTAAGTTTGTAGTTTGCATTCTGAATGGTGAGCCGTGCAGCATTCAGCCGTCTGAGGTATTTCCAGATGATAATTAGCGCAATTGCAAGGGCAATAAGTAAAACTGAAATGAAAACAGAGAAAACAATGATGTTATCGCGCTGATTTTCGATGATACTTATTCGTTCCCTTTCAATAATCGGTAAAATATGCCCGATTTCAAGCTGCCGGTGCCGCGCATTATAAAACGAAGCATCATCCAAAGCCTTTCGGATATATTTAACTGCAGGGCCGATTTCCCGTTCTTCATATAACAACTGTGCAAGGTTTCGAATGGCAACCGTCTCTTTTACCGACGATTTAATATCAGCAATTGCAGCCTGAATCAGATACTGTTTTGCTTCCTCTTTTTTACCCTGCAATCCCAATATGTACGCTATACTTGAAGTGGCAATGGCGTGTTCATGTTCCGAATAATTTCCGCTGTCAATCATTTTATGAAAAGCATTGAGCGCGTTTTCTGGATTGCCGGATTTCATCTGTTTTAAACCAACTGCAGCCCAGTATCGTGCCGAACCCTGTGGTAAAAGTACAATGGCTGAATCGATTATATCTTCACCAATTTCATTGTATTTTGTCCTAAATCCGACGCTGTTGTTGTAATCTCCAAGATCAAAATACAACCTCGATTTGCAGGTATAATATTCAATTCTTGTTTCTTTGTTGCAGCCCTCCATGTTCAAAAAAGAAAGCACATCGAAAGCTTCCTTGAACAATCCTGACGACACATAACAAAACCCAAGTTTTATTTTTGAGGAAACAAGTTTATCCCTGTCGTTCAATGCAGATGAAATACGAATCAGTTTTTCAACATAAACATAGGCTGAATCATAGATGTATGAACGGTATTCTTCATACATAGCGGCATACAGGTCATACAATTGCCTGTTGTTGTTTTTGTTTTCTGAAATTTTATCTTTTATTTTTCTGATTCGATGCTCCTTTTGCATGTCGTAGACGGGTTGGCGTGCAATATACCAGTTCACGGAATCCAACGATTCTGACAATGCAAAGGAATCCGGAACAGCAAGTACGAAAAAAAACAATATTGCAATCAGCAGTTTCTTCAAGGTAAGTTTCTGATAGTTTATATTGTTGTAAAGGTAAAATTTTCCCTAAAAAGGAATGCCCGGACAAATTAAAATCACCATAACGGCTGGATTAATTTTTTAAAGGCAAATTACCATCATTTAACTTAACTCCGGGATTTAAAACTTCGTTCAGCGGACAATCACTTGCACCTTCACACAAGCATTCTGATCTAATCTTCAAATCGGATTTCATCAATTCGTCATTAATTCAGTATGTAATAAATTTTTCATTCCTTACGATGGTTGATTTTACTGAATAAATAAGTATTTTAATGACATCAAATTCAAAACCATTCTAAAAGTTATAAATAAAATCAATATCAATGAGGCAGGCAGCTTTAATTCTCCTGGTTACCATCACACTGACCAGAGCAGCAATTGCACAAAATATCAGTGTTCATGATCCGGTTATGATTCAGGAAAACGGCACTTATTATCTTTTTTGTACAGGTTGGGGAATCAGTGTCTGGTCTTCTCCCGACATGAAGATATGGACGCAGGAGAAACCCGTTTTTTCGGAAGCGCCTCAATGGGCAATGGATGCAGTAAAAGGTTTTAAAGGTCATTTTTGGGCCCCCGATATTTCTTATTTCAATGGAAAGTATTACCTGTATTATTCAGTTTCTGCATTTGGTAAAAATACATCGTGTATCGGGCTTGCCATCAATAAAACATTGGATCCAAATGATCCGGATTTTAAATGGATTGACCAGGGTAAAGTAATACAGTCATTTCCCGGGAAAACCAACTGGAATGCAATTGATCCTAATCTTGTTGCAGATGGTGAGGGTACGCCATATCTTGTTTTCGGTTCATTCTGGGATGGCTTAAAACTTGTAAAACTGAATTCCGATGCCACCAAACCGGCAGAAGATTTAAATAACATAGCAACAATAGCATCACGTAAAAAATCTTCACTTGAATCCAATCCTCCTGCTGTTGATAATAATCCTGCAGATGCAGGAGGAAATGCTATCGAGGCTCCGTTTATTTTCAAAAAAAACAATTATTATTATCTTTTTGCTTCAATTGATTATTGTTGCAAAGGAGTGAACAGTACATACAAAATGATTATCGGACGATCGGAAACAATTCCGGGGCCATATATTGATAAAGATGGAGAATCAATGGCATCAGGCGGCGGAACAATCCTGCTGCAGGGTGATGAAAACTGGTACGGTGTCGGACATAATGCAACTTATAACTTTAATGGAACTGATTATATCATTTTTCATGGCTACGACGCTAATGATGACGGAAAGCCAAAGTTAATCATCAAAAAACTAACCTGGGATAAAAACGGCTGGCCTGCAGTGAACGAAATCTAAAAATCTAAAATATGAAATTAAAAAACAACATTACCAACAGAATTTTTATGCTCGTGCTTGCAATTGGAATATTATCAGCTTTGTCTGTTACAGCACAAAATGCAAGGATTAAAATTGATATCGAAAGGCAGATTGGCGGGATTAATGAAAATATTTACGGAAACTTTGTGGAGCATCTCGGGCGCTGTGTTTATGGTGGGATTTACGACCCGGATTCTCCGTTGTCGGATAGCAACGGTATCCGGCTCGATGTGCTTGAAGCTGTAAAAGGCTTGAACATTCCTTTAATTCGTTATCCGGGAGGGAACTTTGTATCAAACTACCACTGGAAGGATGGAATTGGACCGAAAGATGAGCGTCCGGTTCGTATGGAACTTGCATGGTCAAGGCTGGAAACCAATCAATTTGGCACAGACGAGTTTGTCGATTATGCCCGCAGAATCGGAACCGAGCCCTATTTTGCTGTGAACATGGGTACCGGAACCATTGAGGAAGCTCAGCAATGGGTAGAATACTGTAACGTGAAAGAAGGACCATATTATGCCGAACTCCGAAAGAAATACGGACATCCCGAACCTTTTGATATCAAATACTGGAGCCTTGGAAATGAAATGGATGGTTTCTGGCAAATGGGACATCTAAATGCTGAAGATTACAGCAAAAAGGCTCGTGAAGCTGCAAAGTTAATGCGCCTAACCGACCCGTCGATAAAACTCATTGCAGCAGGTTCCTCGAATTTCAGGCCTGAAAGTGATCCGCATGAGTGGAATGCAAAAATACTTGCTGAATTACGGGATGTGATTGATTACATTTCACTGCATATGTATGTGGGAAATCACCAGGATAATTACTATAATTTTGTTTCGTCGCCACTGGTACTGGAAGAGCGTACCCAGGTGGTAAAAGGTATGATATTACGCGAAATGGAAAAAGCAAACCGTGGCGATCGTGACCCCATTTACATTGCCTGGGACGAATACAACATTTGGTACCGCTGGCGCCAGG
The DNA here is from genome assembly GCA_963816685.1 of uncultured Prolixibacteraceae bacterium. Classification (GTDB taxonomy): domain Bacteria; phylum Bacteroidota; class Bacteroidia; order Bacteroidales; family Prolixibacteraceae; genus CAVYUC01. Next base: position 224,649 of record CAWFMB010000014.1, read on the forward strand.
ATGAAACAATGTCGGGAAACCGGGCTCTGGAAGAACGGTATAATCTTGAAGATGCTTTGGTTATTGCAGGATTCCTGAATGCTTTTATTCGCAATGCCGACATTGTAAAAATGGCGAATATGGCACAGCTGGTGAATGTAATAGCTCCGATTTTTGCTGAAAAGGATGGTATGTTTAAACAAACCATCTACTTCCCGTTGCAGCTTTTTGCCAACAACATGTTTGGAATTTCGCTCGACGTCTATGTGGATTGTGACAAGTACGACACCGATGATTTTTACATTGGACTGGCAGAACAGACAACACAACAGAATAATGTTCCTTACCTCGATGTTTCAGCTGCGTATAATGACGGAGAAGTGATAGTCAGTGTGATTAACCGGCACAAAGACAATGCAATTTCAACTGATATTATTTCTCAGCAGGGGCTTTTTGACGGAGAATTTGAAGTATTCGAGGTAAACGGCCCCGATATTAAAGCAGAAAATGACTTTGATAAAATTAATGTACATACCATTGAAAAAGAACCGGTAAATGTTAAAAGAGCGGATAAATTCACCTACAGTTTCCCCCCACATTCGTATACAATGCTGAAAGGGAAAATTGTTCATTAAGAAAATGTTGAGGCATAATGCTTCTTCCTTTTAAAGAAGAATTAACAGAGTTTGAATGAAATAACTGAATTCATGGGGTTCCGGTTACCATTAGGAGACCAGTTACAGGATAAACTGAACAAAAATTCCCGTTAGCAAGGTGAGGGCAAAACAAAATATCCAGGTAAATTTTATCAGGTATGATTGATGGTAATCAGTGTTTGTTTTATGTTTAAAGAATACCGGTACAATCAAACGCAGATAAACTGCCAGCGCAATTACACTGTTGATTATCGCCACAACGGCAAGCCAGGTGAACCCGCTTTCAAGTGCTGCACCAAAAAGCATAAATTTGCCGGCAAATCCTGCAAGAGGCGGAATCCCTACCAGAGATAAAAGGAAAACGGTTAATGCAACAGCTGTAACGGGATTACTTTTTGAAAGCCCATTGAACTTTTCAATTGTATTCCCAACAGATAAAACGACTGCAAAAGCGCCTGTGTTCATCAGTAAATAGGCAGCGCCAAAAACCACAAGTGAATCTGTTGCAAGCCGGCTTTCGGGAATTGCAACAACTGCAAGCAGAAAGTAACCGGCCTGGGCAATTGTTGAGTATGCAAGCAACCGGATTACATTTTGCTGAAGGAGGGCAAGCACATTTCCAAATGTCATTGAGAAAGCTGCCATCAATCCCAGTATCAACTGCCAGTGGTAACTATCGGCGGGTAAACTTTTTGCCACCTGTGCCAGTGCAAATACAGCCCCTATTTTAGGTGTAACCGAAAGGTAGGCAGCTATGGATACCGGTGCTCCATGGAATGTATCGGGAGTCCAGAAATGAAATGGAAAAACTGAAGCTGCATAACCGGTTCCGGCGAGCAACGAAACAAACCCAAACAAAAAAGCCCAGACGGGCAGGTCCGGATTGTTTAATCCTGAAATCAGGGTGGTGCCTGTAATTCCTACCCAGTAGGTGAGACCGAACAACATCACAGCACCGGTTACCGAACCGTAGATAAAATATTTCATGGCGCCTTCGGTAGAAGCGTCTGTTTTTGGATATGCTGCAAGTGCAAAACCGCCCAGACCGGTCATCAGTATTCCAAGTACAATAAACATATAATCGCCGCTGCCTGCAAGCAACATCGCTCCCAGCGCCGAAAAGGTGAGAAGGCTGTAAACAGTGCCTTCGCGTTCGGTGCCTTTTAATTCGGCACGTGCAAGAAACAGAAAAAGAATATTGCCTGTACCCAGGATTATTACCGCCCAGTGGTTTAAAGCACCAACCCTGAATGTTTCTGAAAATGCTGTATCCACACTGCCGGTTCTGGTGATACTTAAAACCACGGCAGCCATTGTAGCGGCTGTAATTATCCACATTCCGCCACGGGGTTTCCGGAACATCTCAAACAGGAGACCCGCTACAGCGCCAAGCAGCACAATGATTTGGGGAAGAATAAGAAGCAGGTCTTTTTGCATCTGACTCATAATCCAAGGGCTTCAGTTGTTGCATGAATCACCGAAAGTATCGATTCAGGATAAACTCCAATCAAAATTATCAGCAGGATGAGGGGAACAATTGCCCACAATTCCCGAATCTGAAAGATCGTTTGAAGAAGTGTTACCTTCGGCTGTTCCTCCCATAAATACTTTTTGAATAGCACGCAGGTATAGTGCAGTGGTGATAACCAGTCCAAGCAAAGTGATACCAACAGCCACGGGGAATCCATTAAATGTTCCGAGGAAAATCTGGAATTCGGCAGGGAAATGTGCAAGCCCCGGAAGTCCGAGCGAAGCAAATGCAGCAAGAATGAACAAGCCTCCCAGCATGGGTGCAATTTTAAGGAACCCACTGATTTTATCCATATCCCTTGACGTTGCCCTGTCCTGCAATGCACCAACCAAAAGAAAGAGAACACCTGTAACCACTCCGTGACTTACCATCTGCAAAACAGCTCCGTCGAGAGCGCGGGTGCGGGCTTCAGCTTCGAGTACCGCTGCCGCCGCAACTCCCAAAACCAGGTAACCCATGTGATTCACACTTGTGTATGCCACCATCCGTTTAATGTCTTTTTGTGCCAGCGCTACAAAAGCGCCGTAAACTGCCGAAATTACCGCCAGTATAATGATATAGTTTGCAAATTCCCTGAATGCACCGGGAGTCATTTGAAGGGCAAACCGGATGAATCCGTAAGCTCCGAGTTTCAATAAAATGCCTGCAAGAATAGCACTTCCGGGTGCAGGCGCTTCGGTATGGGCTGCAGGCAACCATGTGTGAAAGGGAAAAAGCGGGGTTTTAATGGCAAACGCGATGAAAAGTCCCCAAAATGTTAACGCAGCTGCCAACCCTTTAAGAGGTGGTGCAGCAATAATTTTAGTCATGTCGAAAGAAAACGGTTCAGTGTGAAGGTAAATACTTAGCAGTGCCAGTAAAAGAAACAAGCTTCCAACTAATGTATATATAAAAAAAGTGAGCGCCGCTTTCTTTCTGTTTTTATGACCCCAGCCGGCAATTACGAAATACATTCCTACAAGTGTAATTTCGAAAAAGACATAAAAAAGCAACAGGTCGAGTGAAAGAAAAACACCCAGGCAAGCCATTTCAAGCAACAAAAAAAGCGACACGTATGAATTTACCCTCTCTTTTATTTTCATTGAATAAACAAGTGAGGTAAAAAACAGCACAGTGGTTAACAAAACAAGCGGGAAACTGATGCCATCGACACCGAGTTTGTAAGAAGCTCCAAGAGATGGAATCCAGGCAGTTTCTTCAATCTGGCTGAATCCTGCCGGAATTCCCCTGATCCATACCAGAACTGCAGCTACCAGTGCCAATCCTGAAGTAATTAACCCAAGGGTAAAAGCAATCCGGCTGTTCTTTGGGCGCAACAGTAATATTAATAAACTGCCGGCAAGTGGCAGAAATACAATCCACGTGAGTAAAGGAAGATTTTCCATAGGTTATAAATTTAGTACAATCAAAATCAGAATAAAACCAATAAATCCAATTACAGACAACAGCATTTCACGGTGAACAAGACCATTTTGGAGTTTGCGGCTTTCGCTCCCCAGGTTTTTAACATATTGGGAAATGGACTGAATGAACTGGTCCAGTCCCGATTCGTCGGATAAACGTGTGAGGCGGCCAACTTGCAGGTTTATTCTCCCCACAGCCTGAACCAGATTTCCAACGACTTTATCCAACCGGAACAGTTGTGTTGAAAACCCATAAAAGAATTTCCCGGAAAACTGAACTGAATAATCAATTCCTGTTTCGATGCGGTTAAAAAACCGGGCCAGTTTAAGGAAAGGTTCAACAACCAGATGCTGATAACCTCCGGCAATGGAATAGTTGTTCCGGATAAATGCTGCAGTTTTACCTTTGAAACTTTTGGAAAGAAACAACCAGCCGGCTGTCAGCCCCAGGATGGCTGCAGCAATCCCTGATATAATTGCGGCTGTGGCATGTGGCATTTCAAGATGTATGAAATGAATCGCAGGTTTAAGGAAAAAACCTGCACCAAGTACCACTGTCACCAAAACAGCCATTCCGGTTTGCATGTAACGGATTCCCCCTGTTTTATGTACTGTTTCGTTTTTCGATTTTCGCAGAAGGTGTAAGGCGCGGCCCATATAAACCGCAGTAAGTACAGCTCCGGCAACTGCAGTTGCAAAATAGAAGGTGGCAGCATTCGCTTTTAATCCGGCAGCAAGTATTGCATCTTTCGAAAAATAACCGATAAGTGGAGGAATTCCTGCAAGTGCAACTGCAGAAATTGTAAAAAGCAGGAATGTGAATTGAAAGTTCTTTCCTGCGGATTTTAGTTTTTCGAATGAAGTGCTCTCAAAAGCGTGTTGCCAGATTCCGGCTCCAAGAAAAAGGCTGCTTTTCATAAATGCATGAGCCAGAAGGTGGGCAGCGGCTGCTCCGGGATAACCGGCTCCAATTGCAAGCAACATAAATCCAAGGTGACTGGATGTTGATGCTGCAAGCATTTGTTTCAGGTCGGTTGAAAACACTGCGGTTAATCCTGCCAAAAGGATGGTAACCCCGCCAACAGCACCAATCCAGGGTAAAATTCCGGAAGGCAGCAGAGGAAATGATTTAAGCATTAATATTACGCCGGCGGCAACAAGTGTTGCAGAATGGAGGAACGAAGAAACCGGAGTTGGGCCGGCCATAGCGCCCGAAAGCCAGCTCTGGAAAGGAACCTGTGCAGATTTTCCCATTACTGCAAAAAGAAGTGCAAATCCGGCAACTGTTGAAACCGGCTGCGAACCGGCACCAATTCGTGAACTTCCGGTTGAAAGGATTATCAGGAATATTCCAATGTACAGACCCATATCTGTTATGCGTGTGATCATGAATGCTTTTGCTGCACCTTCCTGCGCTTCTTTTTTAGGATGCCAGGTGGCGATCAGCCGGTAAGAAGCAAATCCCATCACTTCCCAGCCAACGATAAAACTCACCCAATCTCCCGACATAACGAGAAGTTCCATTGCCGCCAGAAATAAACTCATTCCCGACCAAAATGCTTTTTTACCCGGTTCGCCTGCCATATAACCTTTTCCGAAAATAAAAATGAAAAATGCTACCGATGTGACTGCCATTAAAACCACAGCATTAAAATGGCCGGTTTTTAAAAGGAATGGCATACCGGGTAATCCAGACATTTCGTGCTGTAAGATTCTTCCGTTTAAAATTTGTATAAGTATGAAAATTGATAAACCAAAGGTTACAGCACTTCCGGAAAGGGCTGTCCAGGCACTGTATTTTTTGGGAAAGACAAGCACTCCCAAAGCAGCAAAAACCGGTATGAGCAATATTGATATCAACATTATTCCTCTTCCTTTAAATTGTTTGCCTCTTCCGCTTCCACTGATCCTTTCGAACGAAAACGCTGTGTAGCAATGGCAAAACCCACAGCGGCCTCAAGTGCCATTACCGTCATACCTACCAGAACAAACATTTGAATGGAGTAGGTTTCAGGATATAAAAAGCGCCAGAAAGCAACAAGGTTTAGCATTGCAGCACCAAGCATCAGTTCTACTCCCATCATTATCATAACAAGATTTGTTTGGCTGAGGGCTCCGTACAACCCGATACCAAAAAGTATAATTCCTGTAATCAATGCAACAAGAAGTTCCATTTTATTTCTGTTTTTTAAAGGTTAATGCAGTTGCTGTGGCGGCAATCATTGCAACCAGAATGGTAACACCTGCAGTTTCAAAAATCATCATGGAGCGTTTCATCACCTCCATTCCGAGGTCGTGATTTTGTTGCGATGGTTGTGGTGGATTGGCAATCAGAGTTCCCCAGTTACTCAGGAACACCATAAATACAGCAAAAAGAGTAACAGTAACTGCTGCCGCAACAGAAGGTTTTTTCTGATGGCTCATGTTCATTCCGCTCATGCCGCCGGGATCCATCATATACATCATCATAAAAATGGCCATAATGCTCATTTCGGTTGCCATCATCATAATTTGTAAAACACCAAGAAATTCGGCTTCCATTGCAAGAAACATGAACCCTGTAAATGCCATACTTGCCAGCAGTGACAGGGCTGATCGCACCATCGAGCTTGTCATAAATACACGCCATCCAAACCAAATGGCCGCCAAACCAAAAAATAGTATCAGAATCAGTTGTATCGTCATAACAGTAAAATTACTCCCACATAAAAAATATTAAAAAGTGCCGCAGGTGTTGCAAATTTCCAACTCCACGACAACAATTGATCGTGTTGAATGCGCGAAAACTTTCTACCCGCTGCCAGCATACTCACAGCAACAGCAGCTGTTTTCACAAACATCCAGATGAATTGTGGCAGCCATGGTCCCTGCCAGCCACCAAGAAACAAAACCACTGTTGAAACCGAAAGTGTGAGGATAAGCATCAACCTGCTTAATTTAAAAACAAGTAACCGCACTCCTGTAAATTCAGACAGTACTCCTCCTGCCAGTTCGCCCCGGGAAACCGGTAAATCGAAGGGTGGCAAAAAAGAAAGTGCCATTGCTGACAGATAAAAAAGCAGAAAACCAACCGGCTGATAAATGATGTTCCATAAACCAGCCTGCGACTCCACGATTTTTATCAGGCTGATGGATTCGGCACGCATAACTGCAGCAGTAATTGTCATTACAACCGGCATGGAATAGGCGATTAACTGAGCCAGGAAACGCCAGCCGCCAATCATTGAATATACGCCGTTAGCCGACCAGCCTGCCATTAACATGGAAACCATAATGTAGGCCAGGGCTGCATTCAAAAACAAACCACCTGTGGCCATTTTTACAATGACAGTATTTTCGAGCAGCGGCAAAACAGAAAATGCACCCAACACCGCAGCAGCAAAAAGAAATGGCGCCGCTTCATAAAAAATTTTATCGCGCCGGCCAGGTTTAATTTCTTCCTGTACCAACAATCTGAAGAATTTTCGAAAAGGATAGGAAATACTAAATTTCCCTGAATAAAACCATCGTTCTGTAATGGCAAGAAAATAAATTCCGGCAGTAAAAAATACAGCAACAATTATCCATTTAACCCATTCAGTCATTTTCGTTGTTTTTATATTCAATACAAATTCCATTTACTGTAAAAGGATTTATATCCAGTGAAACTATGGTGAGCAACATTTCCGACAATTCCATTTCTTCTGCAATCTCTTCGGCAATGGTAAGCAACACACTTGACGGATCTTTAATTTCTAGTCTTACCGGATTCCCGTTATTCTCTTCGAAAATGGCACTTGTTTTACCGGCAGGTCCTTCCAGTGCTGCCGATGCAGAATTTTGAACAGTTATTGTTTTGCCCAGTTTATTGCCATAGCTAATCTTATTTCCAAGGTTTTGAAGAAGTCCAAGGCTTTGTTCAATTTCAAGAAGCCGGATTTTTAATCTTCCCCATGCATTGTTTTCATCTGCAGAAATGACATTAAAACCTGCATTTTCGTATATTTTTAATTTGCTTCTCTCATCTTCATTGATTCCGGCTGCCTTTGCTACCGGACCGGATACGTGGTGTAACAATGCTTCAGGAATTTTCCCAACGTGTTGTAATTTCTTTTTCAGGTAATGGAAATGGAGTATTTTCCGGGTAAAACTTTTAAGCACGGTCGAAGATTTATACTTCTGAAACAATTGCATGTGCCGTGCAGCTTCCTTTTCAATCCAGCGGTTACCGAGCAGAGCGCCAAACGTTGAAAGCCAGTTTAAATGACTGATAATTCGTTCCTGTTCCAATCCGATGACCTGGCGAAGATCTGGCACACTATCTTTACCGCTGCTTTTTTTAAGTAACTCTTCACCCAAAATACGATAGGTATTTGGGGCGAGTGGATTTAATTGAGAAAGTTGTTCAGGTAGATATTCCGGTTTCAAATCACTTGATTGGTGAATTTTGGCTGAAAACATTTTTCTGACAGCATCTGTTTTAACCACAGTATCGCCGTCCATTATAAATTTGAAAGCCAATCCACCTGGCAAACCGGGAAAAAATGGTCCATATCCGACCTTGTTTCTTTCCATTGGTAAATCGTCGGTTGCACGAGGCATGTCTTTTGTCATTTTTACCATCGACATAAAACCCATTCCACCTCCGCCATGGCTTCCATGATTGTGTTCCCCGTGATGTTCATGGTTATGATGTTCATGGTTTTCGCCTTCCTTTTTTTCATGGTGATGAAGTTTATGGTTTTCACCTTCCATTTTATCAAGATGATGTTCATGTTCATCCTGTTTTTCTTCATCACCTTTATGATGCTGGTGTTCGCGCCGGTGGCCGCTTTCATTATTGCCATCTTGTTTGGATTTATTCATGAATTCAGGATGAAATGCTTCTGCAGCATCATTAAAGGGATTTTGAAACAATTTGATAAGAGAGGGTATAAGTTTAGCGATTTCTTCCTCCTTTAAAGGGATGGAATAAGCAGGTTCAGGTAACCCGGCGGGTTTAGCAATTCCGGCGGATACAAGAACCCGGGGACGTGGCATTTGAAGGTAAACAACAGCAATTTTTTGTGCAAGTTTATTATTTACAGGTCCGCCAATCAGGAGTACATTGGCCTGGCGCGGATTGGCAGCAACTTCAAAATATTTGTCCAAATAAATGCCGCTGCTTCTGAAGAAGTTTTCTCCCGGCACAGGAAACACAACCAAGACAGGAGCGGCTATTTTGCCAAATAATTTCCTTAACGGATTGCTTTTTCCTTTTCTTAAACCGGTAGCAGACTGATTTTGCATAGTCATTGTCGTTTTAATCCGCCCTGGTTCCATGTATAAATTAATCCTAAAAACAAGATCATCAGGAAGACGCCCATGTCAAGCAGCGCCATCATTCCCAATTCCTTATAAACAACAGCCCACGGGTACATGTAAGCCATTTCCATATCGAAAGCCAGAAAGAGCAATGCTATAGCATAATAATGGACGTGATATCGGCCCCAGGCAGGTTTTTGCTGAAGATGGCCACTCTCAGCCGGTTTGGTTTTGCCCTTTTCTTTCAACACCCTGCCGGTTGTTTTTTTGATGAGGTACAGCATGAAAATAAATGCAGCGCTGAAAAGCATCATACCAAAAAGAAGGAGATATTTTGTCATTAAATCCATTAAAGAAAGACTTAAAAAATCCGGGTAGATTGTTTTCTGTCCGGATTTATGTAAATGGTTTTACTTAAATAAATTCTGCAAATCATTTGTCCGTTTGAATTTTACTTTATTATTTGCCGGTGAAGCTGGTTCCGCTCTTCGATTCGCGTGTTCATTTGCCGTTGGAAGGCTGTGTCGCTATCCATCCGGTTTGTCATGTGATCCATCATCATGTTGTTCATGTTAGGATTGTGTTCATACATATAATTCAGGTTATCGTTACTGAAAATTTCATTTGTGAAATCACGGTTTTCCATCATCCAGTTCATGGATTGAGGATTACTTCTCATTTCATTTATAAATTCATTGTAAACTTCCTGATTATTCAGAATCTGATTGAATGCTTCCTGTCTTTGCTCTTCATTATTTACCAAATCCAGTTGGTTTCCCTGGTTGGTGCATCGGGTGGCAAACAAACCTGTTAACAGGATGAACAAGATGGTTACTGTAAGTTTTACTTTTTTTGTTTTCATAATTTAAAACGCTTTATATTGAAAAATAATTTCTGCTGATTTAATGTTCTTCACTTTCATCATGATGTTCTTCAATATAATTTCCCTGTGGTCCTACTTTCTCAATATAAACCATTTGTGAACCCAGATGGCCGGCAAGTGAAACAGTAATTGCGGATGCAGATATTATGATGAAAACCAGAATTTCGGCCCAGACTTTTCGTTTCAGGAAGAAATGGCTTATTATTTTAAACAGCAGCGCGATTGCCGCAAGCCACATGGTTGTTTTGCCATAATATTCATGAGTTTCGAATATTTCCTTTACGTTTTCAGGAAGGCCACCTGCATGAGGGTGAAAAATTTGTGCGGCAAATATGGCACCGATAAAACCTCCGGCCAGTAAAAAAAGCGTAATCCAGCTGAATTGAACACGAAAGCCAAAAAATCCGAACAGTTGTGAGAAAAATGCAAGCAATAAAAGTACGACCGGAAAATGAACCACCATTGGATGCAGGTTAGGGAATGCACTGAAAGGGGCAAAAACTGACTCTGAATCACCGGGGATTTCCTGATTAGTTGGCAGCACTTGTTCAGAATGTTCTGATTCTTCTTCATGTGCAGTGCTGTCGGCAGAATGCTCATGCTCCTGTGCGGCCGGAAAAAGAGGAATTGCAACAATGATGAAGATCAGAGAAACTTGTTTTAGAAAATGTTGAAAACTCATGATGTATGATGTTTTGAAATGCTGTTTTTCAAAAACTTTAAGCCAAATCAATTTCTTTTATCAGGTAAATATCCTGAATCAGGTTCAGCAATTTTACACCTTCATCCATTGGACGTTGGAATGCTTTTCGTCCGGAGATCAATCCGGTGCCACCGGCGCGTTTGTTTATGATTGCTGTTTTCATTGCTTCAAGAAAGTCAGATGAACCGCCCGAAGCGCCACCTGAATTGATTAAGCCGATTTTTCCCATGTAACAGTTAATTACCTGGTACCGGCACAAGTCAATCGGATGATCGGTAGCAAGTTTATGGTACATATCGGGATGCGTTTTTCCAAATTTAATAACTTCAAATCCACGGTTTGTATCGGGTAATTTTTGCTTAATTAAATCGGCTTTTATTGTCACTCCAAGATGGTTGGCTTGTCCGGTAAGGTCAGCTGCTGTATGGTAATCCATATTGTCCACCTTAAAAGAATTGTTTCGGGTGTAACACCAAAGTATGGTGGCCAATCCGAGTTCATGTGCAACTTCAAATGCTTCGGCTACTTCAATGAGCTGACGGTTCGATTCTTCTGAACCAAAATAGATGGTAGCGCCTACTGCTGAAGCGCCTAAATTCCAGGCTTCTTCTACCGAACCAAACATCACCTGGTCATATTTATTTGGATAAGTGAGCAGTTCGTTGTGGTTTATTTTTACAATGAAAGGTATTTTATGTGCATACTTTCTTGAATATAAAGCAAGGCCGCCAAATGTTGTTGCAACTGCATTGCAACCGCCTTCAATTGCAAGTTTCAGTATATTTTCCGGATCAAAATATTCAGAATTCGGCGCAAAAGAGCTGCCAGCTGTATGTTCAATTCCCTGATCAACAGGAAGGATGGATAAATATCCTGTTCCACCCAGTCTCCCGTGATTGTACAAGAGTGATAAATTTCGCAACACCTGCGGATTCCGGTCACTATTTATGAATACATCATCAATATGTGTGGGGCCGGGGCGGTGAATTTTTTCGGATGGAATTGTTTGGGATTTATAATTAAGAAGTTCCTGTTCATCGTCCTGAAGCATTTCTGCAATATTGTCGTAGCTGTAAACTGAAGAATCCATGAAGTTATTTTTCTCCAAAGCATGAAAAACACATACCATAAAATCAACAGAAATGAAATACCATCTAAACAAAAGCATTGACAAGAGATACAGGTACTTGTTGGTTTGTTGCTGAATTTAAAAATGTGGAACAATTACACAGTGCTGAGAGTTTTTTTTACAACATTTGTCAGCATTCAGCAGAAATGCATTGCGTTTTTACCATAAAAAAAGGCTGCCTCGCGGCAGCCCCTTCCAATTTTAATTACCAGGTAAACTTAATTCTACCTTATTGTTCATCGTCCAGTTCGTTTGAATTATTCAGATCATCATTTTCACGGGTTTTGCATCCGTCAGGAAGCTGGTTGTATGCATCGTCTTCTGCAACATGATTTGGCGTGTCGTGACCGGCTTCTGCAAGTGCAATTTCAATTTTGTCCAGATCGGTTGCCGAATCATCATAATCCACTTCAAGAATCTGCTTTTCGTGATCCCAATCGGCTCGGGTTACGCCGTCAACTGATTTTACAGCATCCTCAATATGAACTTTACAATCTTCACTGTTCCCTTTCACTTCAATCCGGTCGGTTTTAAGGGCGGCAAAAACTGATACAGCACCAAACATAAAGACGACCAATAAACTCAATACTTTTGTTTTCATGACTATAATTTTTTGTAAATAACTTTAAGTTGCCGCATGTACAAACCAATGCTTATGCCAATTCAAACTTTTAAGTATAAACCGTTGATTTATTGAGGTATAAAATTTTATAAATACTTCTTTCCAATATCAGTTTGATATGAATTTATCAAATAGATAATTGGGATTTAATTACGGGAGGATAAAATAAATTTATCAGAATTTTAATCAGGAAATTTGATTCCGGCGGGCTTATCCAAAAATGAAATCAGGGGTAAGTGCAAAAAAAAGACTGCCAGCCGGACAGTCTTTAATTTTGTTTTAGGTATCAAATTCTACCATTCATCACTGTCTGCGTCTGTATCTTTTGCTTTATCCTTGTCTTTGTCTTTACCGACACAGTCATGCGGATTATTTTTGTAATCTTCCTCTTTGGCCTTGTAATCAGGTGTGTCATGTCCTGTTTTCGCTACAGCTTTTTCAATTGCATCGCGGTCAGTTTGTGAATCATCAAAAACTACTAACAGCTCCTGTTTGTCCTGATCCCAGGTGGCCGTTGAAACTCCTTCCACATCTTTGGCTGCTTTTTCAATTAACACTTTACATTGATCACCTGCTCCCTTTACTTCGATTGTTTCTGTTTTATTGGCAGCAAATGCACCAATTACTGTAAACATAAACAATGCTGCTAAACTTAATACTTTTGTTTTCATGGTATAACATTTAAATTAATAATTTCCTTTTGTTGCATACAACTGTTCAATGTCCGTACCAGACATTCAGATAAATACTAATTTATTGATTTTGTTGACGTTAACTTAAAACTCCATCTGTTGAAGAAGTATCACTATGATAAGGAATTATCAAATCGATAAGTGAAAAAGTTGAACAAAATCAGGTCTCGGTTTCGCATGAAAATCATTAACATTTAGCACAAAAAAAAAGGACTGCCTAGTGCAGCCCTTCCTCCTTGCGAAAAATCAATATTACATACAACTACTCATCCTTCTCCTCAGAACCTCGATAATTACAACATCTGTAGTTGCCTGTAACCTCCTCAGTAAATTTTTTATATATGAACTTTCATGGCTTTCAAAACAACGATATGCCAGTACATTTCCAAAGCATATGCCACTGTATTTTTAAAATCTTAAAAAGCTAATCTTAAAGCAATTAAATATTTGGTAATCATTAAAATTTCTATCAATTTGATACGAATTTATCAAATTGATAAATGCAGGTAAAATTACCGGATTAAGATATCTGCAGCAGTCTCGCTAACAATTCACCGGCAAAGTAATGAGTAGGTATTTTATCGTCTGTTAAAGCTTGAAGATGAAAGTCATAATATTAAAACCAACACAAATAGGAATGATAAATTTCAGTATTTTATGTTGCGTGAATTTTCTTAAGATGAGGCTGGTACAAAGGCAGTAAATTTGATTATTCTGAAAAAGCGTTACCTCCGGATTATGAATTTTTAAGAGCTGCTTATCGTGTAAACTTGCCAATGGAAAAGAACTGAATTAAATTTAAAAGTGCTTTTGGCTGGATTTACTACAAGCTTACAAAAGAAAAGCAGGCTATATTTTTTATATTTGATGCATCAATCTGATTCGCCGGATTTATCTCTTCGCAATAACAATAAAATTAAAACAGGGGGAGCGGGATGAAAAGAGCAGGGACGCTGTTATTGTATTTTATACTACTATTTTTTCAGCCGGTATATATTTCGGCTCAAATCTATGTTAATGAGTTTTTAGCTTCAAACACCGGTTCAATTATTGATCCCGATTTTAATGAAAGTGCCGACTGGATTGAATTGTACAACGATGGAGATTTGCCTGTTAATGTGGGTGGATTTTTTTTAACCGATAATTTTGAAACTCTTCAAAAATGGCAGATTCCGGAAGGAACTGAAATTGCATCAAAAGGATTTTTACTGTTATGGGCCGATGGTTATGATTCCGGATTTCATACAAATTTTAAAATTTCGGCAGACGGCGAAGAGCTCGCTCTCTTTTCCGGGGCGGGGATTTTAGTGGATTCAGTATCGTTCGGCGTACAGGACCCTAATATATCGATGGGACGCAGCAGCGACGGAAACAACACATGGGTATATTTTACAGAACCCACACCGGGAGCAGCAAACATCACGGAAACATTTCACGGTATTGTACAAAATTTCCCGCGCTTTTCGGTTTTAGGTGGAATATTTACATCACCGGTAATGCTTGATATTACAAATCCATTTGGCGGTCAAATCCGCTATACGCTTGATGGTTCCATACCCGATGAAAACTCGCCGGTTGCAACTGCTCCTTTCAAAATTGACCAAACAACTGTAGTGAGGGCGCGAATTTATCAGAGCGGAAAAATACCGGGAAAAATAGTAACACACACCTATTTCATCGACACAAACAATGAAATTGGTGCACTGCCGGTAATTTCAATTGCCACAAATCCTGAAAATTTCTGGGACCCGGAAAAAGGGATTTATGTGCAGGATTTTAAGCCGGAATGGGAAGTGCCGGTCAATATCGAACTATTTGAAAACGATGGCAGCGACCGGGCCGGATTTAACCTTGCTGCCGGTATTAAAGTAAACGGGCTCTATTCCTGGCAGTTGCCGCAGAAAATGCTTGGGGTTTATTTCCGGAAAGAATATGGTGAAGGACATCTTGAATACCCGTTGTTGTTTGACCGCAGTCGTACCTCGTATGATAATTTTGCATTACGGGCATCCGGAAGCGACTGGGCTTACACCCTGTTTCGTGATGGTATGACTCAATCCCTTACGAACGAAAATATGGATATTGATTTTCAGGGTTTCAGGGCTTGTGTGGTTTTTGTGAATGGAGAATATTTGGGAATTCACAATATCCGTTCGAAAATTGATGAAGATTTCATTGTGCAGAATCACCACCTTGTCGACAAGAAAGTGGATATGATTGAAAATGAAAATTATGTGGAAGCCGGAAGCCTGGACGAATATGCTGCCTTCGAAGACTTATATCATGAAGATTTATCGGTTCAGGAAAATTTTGATGCAGTAGCAGCGAAAATGGATATTGAAAATTTCACCGATTTTATTATCACTGAAATTTATTCACAAAATACATCAGTCGATCATAATATCATGACGTGGAAACCGCAGAATGAAGGCAAATGGAAATGGATTCTGAACGATCTCGACCGCGGATTTTTCAATGCAGGAAACAATATGATTTCATTTTATGCCGAACGCAATGTTATTCCATTGAGCCAATTGCTTAAAAATGAAAGCTACAGGCACTATTTCGGAAAACGTATGGCAGATCATTTGTATACTACTTTCGATCCCGGACGTGTAAAATCGGTTATCGCTAAATTTAAATCCCTGATTGAGGATGAAATTCCAAAACATATTCTGCGCTGGCAAGGCACAAGTTCAGATTATGGCGATCCAATTCCCTCGGTTGATTACTGGAATAACGAAGTGGAAATAATGAAAACATTTGCCGGACAGCGGCCGTCGGCATTGCTCAATGATCTGGAAAATTATGGGTTTGAACAAAGCGAGCCGTTATCAGTTTCAGTTTACCCGGAGAATGCCGGAACGGTTAGCTTTAATGGGATTGAAATCAAACGGGCCTCCAGCCACGGCGCTTATCCCGTGAATGAAGAAATCAGTTTAATTGCCCGCGCGAAAAGCGGCTACAGGTTCATAGGCTGGAAAAGTGAGGAAACAACGATCATTGTTGGGAGCGAAGAGGAGTGGAAATACGATGATTCGGGAAATGAACCCCCGGCGGACTGGATGACCTCCGATGATTTAGCCTGGAGCAGCGGAATGGCGGAATTGGGTTATGGTGATAATGATGAGCATACTGTATTGGATTATGGTGACGATTCAAATCATAAGATAATAACGACCTGGTTCAGAAAAAACTTTTCAGTTGAAAGTGCCGGCATTTTCCAGGAATTGAAAATCAATTTGAAATGCGATGATGGTGCTGTGGTATATTTAAACGGCAGCGAAGTGGTGCGGGAAAATCTTCCGCAGGGTGAAATTGACCATTTGACACTGGCATTGAGCGGAATCAGCGGTTCATCAGAAGATGATTTTTCCACTTATTTAATTGATGCCGGGCTGTTGCAGGACGGTGAAAATTCGCTTGCCGTGGAAGTTCACCAGGTGAGCGAAAGCAGCAGCGATATCAGTTTCGATTTGAATTTAAGGGGGACAATAGCGAAACCCAACGAATTTATCAGTACGGATGCTGAATTGGGTTTTATTCATTCCGGGGAAAAAAATCTTGAAGCTGTTTTCGAAAGCGACGGAAGTTGCATTATTCCTTCAGAAATAGATGCTGAATTGATTTTGAAGAAAGATTGTTCACCTTTTTATGTTCCCGAAAATGTTCGGATTGCCCCGGCCGGAAAATTATTAATTGAACCGGGCGTTGAAATCCTGCTGTCGGATGATGTTTCCATCGAAGTTAACGGTTTGCTGATGGTTAACGGAACGGTTCAGGAACCGGTGATTTTCAGGAGTAATCCAAACAGTGTAAAGAAAAGATGGGGCATTTTGAACTTTGTAAATTCCGATTCTTCATTTCTGAAAAATGTGGTTATCGAAGATGCATCAAAGGGTTATCATCCATTGCGCGAAGTGGCCGCCATTTCAGCTTTTCATTCGGTGGTGAATATTGACGGGGCGATTATCGAAAATAATTACGAAAATCCGGTTGCCGGCCGTTATTCCGATATCCGGATGAAAAACAGCAGGCTGCATTCTGACATTACCGGCGATCTCATCAACATTAAATACGGCAAAGGAATTATTGACAGCTGTGAGTTTGTCGGTAATGACATGCCCGATACCGATGGAATTGATTTCGATGACGTTGAAAACGGAATCATCCGGAACAGCCTGATTCGCGATTTGCACGGATTTAACAGCGATGCAGTCGACATTGGCGAACAGGCAGAAAACGTTCAAATTGAAAACCTTGTGGTATATAATATTACAGATAAAGGTGTTTCTGTGGGGCAACGCTCTACTGCAACGATTTCTAATTCTATTTTTGTGAATTGCAACCTGGGCGCCGGGTTAAAAGATTCGAGCCGGGTAACCATCGACCACTGCACCTATTATGGCAATGGAATTTCGGTTGCCTGTTTCGAAAAAAATGAAGGTAGTGCCGGTGGAAATGCCTTAGTCACCAATTCTGTTTTATCAAATGCATATGAACAGTCTTTTTTATGTGACTCAAAATCAACAATCAGCTTTTCATATTCTGCTTTTGACAATGATACACTTCCTGTGGGAATAAATAATATACTATCCAATCCTGAATTTATTGATCCAAATGGATTTAATTTCAGCCTTCAACCAACTTCATCAAGCTGGCAAACTGCCAGCGACCGTAAAAACCGGGGCGCCGGATTACAAACGGATCTTGATTTTAATCCGCTGTTTATTAGCGCATTTGCCTATAAATCGAATCTGAATACAGAAGTGAATGAATTCATCGAATTAACAAATCCGGGAACTGCAGCAGTCGATATTTCGGGATATGAATTTACAAAAGGAATAAGTTTTAAATTTCCGGAAGGAACAGTTATCGGAGCAGGCGAAAAAATTTACATTGTTTACGATTCAGGAATTGAATTCTGGCAAAACATAGATCAGGATGTTTACCGGTGGGAAAGTGGCCGGTTGGCTGACGAAGGAGAAACAATCCGGCTCGAAACACCCCAGGGTATTGTGGTTGATCAGGTGTTTTATTATCACGATTCATCCTGGCCGGATGCCTCAAATGGCGAAGCAATTGTGCTGAAATCGGATAGGGTGGATAATCATTTTGGCGAAAACTGGGAAATTTCCAGCCTTGATGGTTTGGTAAACAACAAAATAAATTCTGAACAAAATCAGGAACTGAATATTTTCCCCAATCCCACTACCGGAATTATTACCATTTCAGAATTAAAAAATTCCGAATCAGTTCTGACTGTTTATACCATTACCGGAGTGCCGGTAAAATCGGCTGTTCTGAATTCTTCAACGGTACAGTTAAATCTCAGCGATTTACAGGAAGGAATTTATCTGGTGAAGTGCAATAATATTACCAAACGACTTATAATATCAAAACAGTAAACCTGGAGGGTTGAGCGCGGCAACTCATTTTTTCTTCAAAATACCGGATTGAAGTCGTTTGACTTTACTTCATTAACTTTATTTAATAGAAGGATTAACTCATGTTAACACGGGAAATGTTTCAATGAAACAGTAAATTCATAAATTTACATCAATGTTTCGTTGATATGAAGTATTTTTCATCCATATTGTTTTTACTGCTTTTTATTACTTCCGGAAATATCGGCGCAAAGGAAATTGCAGAAAATCAAAGCAATATTCATCTGAAACTTTTCTCCATAGATGGTTTTCCAATGCAGGCCGCAGGTTTGCAGGAAGGTATTCTGGATACGCAGGATACCAATGAAATGGATGGATTTGATGGGGGTATCCTTTACCAAACCACTGCAATTGCGCCTTTAAAAACCACAGTTAATATAAAAACTGAATACATCGCAGTTTTCATTCCGGTTACTATTCATTCATTTTTTCTTGATCTTCCTCCCCCGCTGCTTTCATGAAAAACGGGTGCCGCAGGTTTTAAGCCACAGTAATTGAGCTTTTTAAATTGCTGCAGGCGGCAGATTTAATTCATGTAGTATTTCATTCTAAAAATTAAACATCATGAAAGCAATAATTAATTTAAATGAAGTTTCTGAAAATCAGATTTCACAAAATAACGCTTTTGCAAATGCGGAAACGGATGAAGTTAAAGTTATCGAATACCGGGAAGTGCCGGATAAAAATCAAATTGTTGTTTCGCTGCACTCCGCCCTTTTTTCCGAAAATCAGATACAGGTTCTGATACGGGGAAACAAGGTCATTATTTTGATTACCGAGCAGGTTGTATCAGGCAAAACTGCCGGTGTGTATTTCAGTGACTGGCAAAGTTTTTACCCGCAGTCATACTCCAGGATTCGAAATGTTAGTTTTATGTTGCCGGGAGATAATTTTTATTTGTTAAGGTATATCCAGATTCCTGAAGAATTTTTCCTGAAAATAATTCTTGGTCGTCTTATCAATAATTAATTTGTAAACAAAAAAATGGGGTGCATACAGTTTCAACGGATGCGCCCTTTTTTTCTGTTGTTTTTTAAAATGTTACGCTAAATATTATTTTGGAAACCAGCATTCGGTGCGGTTATGTTCGTATGCCAGGCTTATAACCTGTCTATACCAAAGACGGATTAAAGAGGGACTTAAGTCGGATTAAATTCGGTTATAACCAAATTTAATACGAATTTAAACCGAATTTAATCCGTCTTTGGTATAGGGAAAGGGTAGGCCTGAAACAGAATTGGATATGGGGAAACAGAAGTTTGTTAAAGAGAAATTCATCAAAGCCAGTATTTGCGGGGTTGGGGCTGACAACAATCAGAAGCTGAAGGAAAAGTTAATGGTAAGCATCCAAACGGATTATCTCAGCGGCGACAATAAGCACGATAGCTTTCAAGGACTGTTTTCCACATTCTATCCCACTAAAGAACAAATCATTTAATACTGAATGCAGCTGTTGAAAGCTGAAAAGCGATTTCGAATGAACTAAAGATGGATTACGCCGTGTTCATTTTTGAAAATTATCTTTTGAGTTTCAGGAAAATGGCCGGAGTGAACGGCACTGCTTCCGAATGGACGTTTATCAGTTCGCTGTTTCCTGTGTCAATCCGGTTTAAATTGGTGTACTTTATATTCTCCCGATTAAAAACGTTTAAAACCGAAAAACCAAGATTTCCATAAAATTTACCCCAGCCGAATTTATAAACCAAGGCTGCATCCAGCCTGCTGTAAACCGGAATTGATGTGTTATCACTAAAATTTTTCATGATTTCAAAACCGGAGCCATAAACATAATCTGCCGAGAAATAAAAGGATTTCAGGTTATAAATGCCGGCAAATTTAAGTTCGTGCCTCTGGTCTTGCGGGGCAGCCCTGAATTCGCCGCCAAAAGGAAGATTTTCTTCCACTTTACTTAAAGTGTAGGAAATCCAGGCTACATTTTTTTTGTACTCTTTTTTCAGGTAGAAATCAATTCCGTAACTTCTGCTTTCACCCGAATAAAATCCTCTTTGAATTTCCGAAGTGCCGCGGTAGTAGCGTGTTATTCCCGAAGTTGTTTTGTAATATCCTTCAATGTTGAACAGAAAATTGTTTTTATTGCCTGAGAGGCCAGCAACCCAGTGTGTCGCATCCGGAACCGGAATTTTTTTGTCGTTATTGTTTATCCAGTACCAGACGTAATTCAGGTTTTCATCTACTACCGGCATTTTTGATAAAAACTGGTGGTACCTGCCCCACGACGCGTTTAATTTTAAGGTTTTGGTTAAATTAAAAGAAGCAGATAACCGCGGGTCGATATAGGTTTTCCCGGTTAAATTATTAATACTTGCCCGTATACCAGGATTCAACTGAAACGTATTGTTTACCGGTAAAAAACTCTGCACGTATGCGTAGCCCTTATCTGAAATGGTGTTCAACCGGAGTTCATTCAGATTATTTACATTTTCCGAAAGCAGGGTTTCATGCCGTTTATAACCTATTCCCAATTCCATCCGTGCACCATTTAAAAGCGTAAGAGTATTTGCAATTTCGGCCTTTAGCTCATCAGCATTGTTGGTTGATTTTGTTGCCTGTTCGTTGCGTTGCTGCATCCCGTGATTCCCTGTGGTAAAGGAATTAAACCTTGAAAATTCGTTTTTCAGCGATGAATAACTCAGTGTTATTTGCGTCTTTAATTTTTCTGACCACTGTTTTCCGTAATTGAGTGAAGTACCCAACTGTTTGTTTGTTTCGCTGCGGTTGTTGTTTAATACGCGGTTGCCGAATTCGCCGTCAAGATTATAGGAGAACCGGTCGCCGCCACTATAAATTCCGGCCGATAAAATATCGCCTTTATCACTCCGGAAAGTATATTTCAAATTGCCATCGCTGAAATTATAATCAGGAACTACAAGTACATCAACAAGGTTACCGGCATTCATGTGACCGGAACCCTGTGAACCGGAATTTCCGGGATTATTATTGTTTCTGAAAATATTTAAATTGTAAGGGTTATAAAGCTCATAATAGGTTTTTCGAAAGGCGCCCAGCAACGTAGATTTTTTCCCGATGGGAATTTCAACCAGCGAATTGATGGTTGAATTGTTGAGATTAACGGTGAATGCCGGCTTGCCAAGGTTCCCTTTGATTCCGGTAATTTCGATTATTCCGCCAACACGATCGTCATAAGTTGCATTGTATCCCCCTTTTGAGACTACGATATTTTGAATGAGCAGTGGATTTACAACACCAATATTGTCGTTGTAATTTTTTAACCCGAATAGTGTGAATCCGTCAAATTCGAGTTTTGTCTGGCCTTCGTAGCTGCCCCAGACAAGCAAATCCGACGACTGCTCACCCGATGCAAGTACACCTGGCATTAACCGAAGCACATTGTAAATCGAATTATCACCAAACCCGGGCAGGTAAGGCGCAATGGTGTGGTTGATTTTCATTTTGCCGGCAGCTTCACCAATGAGTGTCGAGCGCTCAACGGTAAATCCTTCCACTTTTATTTCTCCCAATTCTTTCACCGCCGGATGAAGCAGAAATTTTTGTTTCAGGCTGCTGGTGAAAAGGGTATCATATACATAAAAACCAAGGTGCGAGATTTGAAGGTTGAAAGTTGTGTCTGCCGAAGCTAAAAAGCTGAAATTGCCATTTTGATCCGACTGGATTTGTCTGTTATTAATGAGGATGTAAGAAAAAGGTAGGGGCTCAAAAGTTCCTTCTTCAACCACCTGGCCACTGATATGTACCGGTTTGTTATCCTGACCGGATTTTTTCCGGGTTGAAAAAACAACAAATACATCGCCGTTTTTTTCGAATCCAAGCGGAAAATCATTCAGCAGAAAAGCAACTGCCTCTTCTTTCGATTCAAATTCTTTTTTTACTGAAATTTTAAAAGTAGAGAGCAGCTTGTCGTTGAAGGAAAACTGAAATCCATATTTGTCGCGCAACTCAAAAAAAACTTCATTCAGTGGCTTCCCTGATATATCCAGTTCTATTTTCTGAGGCTGGGTTTTCCCAATCCCTTGAAAAAAAAGTGTGAACAGGACGAATAGAATGAAATTCTTCACTTTTTAATGGTCACCGGTTATTAAATATGTTCCTTCTGATTTTTTAATGAATTTATAGCCTAAAGGTTTACAAACCATCGATAAAACCTGTTCAACATCCGGCCCTTTCTTAAAATTAACAGAAAGGGTTCCGCCTGCATTTTCCTCAGTAATAACTGTAATATTGTACTGCCGTTCAATTTCTTTGATCACTTCATTAAAAGGAGCTGCTGAATAAATAAACTGATTATACCTCCATGAAATTATATTTTCGGGTGAAACATTTTCAGGCTGTTTGATAATATTTCCGGATTTTAAAACAACCTGCTGGTTTGGGGTTAAAACAACCTGTTCATTGTTTGTACCCGCAACTGATACTTTTCCGGTAACGCATAAAACCCTGTAATTTTCGTCACGTGCATAAATATTGAAGGAAGTGCCCAAAACTGAAGTTTCACCGGAACCTGATTTAACGACAAATTTTTTACCTTTTTCAACTGTAAAAAAACCTTCACCTTTAAATTCAACATTCCGCACCAGCATCCACCTGTAAGGAAATACTTTTAAAGCTGAGGAAGCATTCAGTTCAACGGTTGATCCGTCGGGTAAATTGGCGGTTATGTGGCTTCCTTCAGGAGCAACGAATGTATTGGAGTAAAACCAGCCAAACGAACCCAATCCAATCAGAATTAAAAGTGAGGCGGCAATTCCCAGGGAAACAATTCTACTGTTGGATACTATTTTTAGGGTTGGCCGGGAAGTTATTTTTTCAAAATTCTCATGCCAAACCGATTCTTTGCTTTTGCTCCATTCAATTTTTGCACCCTGAAACAATTGTCCTGTTTCGGCAAGTATTGAATTCATATCGTTGTTTTGTTTCATTTTAAGCATTCACAATTAAAGAAGTTCGTAAAAATCCAAGGGCGCCTGTCATTCTTTTTTCTACTGCTTTTAAACTTAATCCAAGCCGGATAGCAATTTCTTTATTTTGCAGTCCGTCCAAACGGCTCATTAAAAAAACTACCCTTTGTTTTTCCGGCATTTTAAGGAGCAGGCTTTCATATTTTTCTTTCAGCTGTTCAAAAGAAAACAGTTCTTCCGGAGAATAATTCTGTTCGTCAAAGGTGATGTTTTTAAACAGCCGCTGATGATTTTTCTGCTGATTATAATTGTTGACAAACAAATCAGACGCCATTTTGTAAAGCAGGCTTTTAACCTCGGGTAACCTGATTTTATCCCTTTTTTCCCATAATTTCAAAAAACATTCCTGTGCAATGTCTGTTGCCAAATCCCTGTCATTACACCTGTAGAACACATAACTACGGATTTCATCAAAATTTTGATCGAATATTTTTTTAAAATCTTCTTTTGTCAAAGTGGCTGATTTTCAATAACGATAATGAATCAAAGGTAAGAATTGCTTTGATTTTAAGAATGAAACCAAAGCA
Source organism: uncultured Prolixibacteraceae bacterium (assembly GCA_963816685.1). GTDB lineage: Bacteria > Bacteroidota > Bacteroidia > Bacteroidales > Prolixibacteraceae > CAVYUC01. The sequence goes on from CAWFMB010000014.1 coordinate 248,459, forward strand.
ATTCCTTTTCAGTGAGATTTAACGACCGCCCATTCCGTTGCCCTGGCCATTTCCGCCATTTCCCATTCGGTTGCCCTGTCCGTTTCCTGCGTCATTGTTTCCCTGGTGCATTTGATTTCCTTGTCCATTCTGATGATTCATTTTGTTTTCCTGGTTACCCAAACCGCGATCATGTTCTGATAAAACAATTTCCTGTGGTTCTTCGCCGGCTTTTGTCACTACAGCGATATCATCGCATGTGCCATCGCCGTAATCCAGTGTCATCAGGACACTTCCATCCACAGATAATTCAACTGTTCCTTCCGAAAAATACCTGCAGTCTGCTGATTTAATCAATGGCAAGGTAATATCTTTTCTGTAAACAGTCTCCGTACCGTTATCATTGATGGTGTTAACAGCATAACCGGTTATTTGAAGGATATCGTCGGTTTGTTCCAAATCCGTGTCAGTGCCGGCAATCCATTCCCTTACCATTTCTGCTTCCCTGTGGACAATCCGTCCGTCGGCAAGTGTAATGATGAGATCCTGAATAACAGTATGCGTTCCGTCGTGAGGATTTTCACCCGTAAAAGTAATGGTTGTAACACCGGTGATGGTAATGGAGTTGATGGAAAAATCTTCGTAAGTGATTTCCCGGATAAATCCATCGCCATCCGGATTTTGGGTCATACTGATGTTAATTGAGCCGCTTACCGTCCTGCCGTTGTTCAGGTGGATGCCGTTGCCATAGTTCATTCTCATTCCTGTGAGTAAACCTGCCTCATCCTGTTCAAGGAAAAACTCAGGGCATTGTCCCATTTGATAACGTAACGAGTTATTCCAGCCCCAGTGCATGCCTTTGTTTTGCATTCCGGCAAACATTCTTTCGGCTCCGATAATAAAGTCGCTTTCGAAACCGACATCTGCAAGTGCATTATCCACTGAAATTTCGTCACTGATAATTTGTGCTGATTTGGCGTCCAGATTTTCCTGCTGAACGGCTAAATCTGTTTCTTTTTCACACGAGGCGAAAATAACAGAGACCGCGATGATAAAAAGCTTAATTGAATTTTTCATGATTTTAAAATTAACTGATTTAAATGTTCATTTAGCAATAATCCAATTAAAAGGCGTTATACCCTACTTTTAATTTCAACTTTTTTTAAAAAAGGGGTTTCACAGAAAAATTAAGATTGGGGATTTGCAATTTGAAACCTTCTCAGGTTATGTGGAGGTTTTCTGTTTTTTTGCAGAAATTATAAAATCAGCGTGTATCTGCGGAATCTGCTAAATCAAAATTCTGCAATCGATATTCGACATTCGACATTCTTTTCCTGAATATCAATAAGAATCAAGTTATCTGCAGGGAATCTTAACTTCCTGATTCTGTTATTTGTTATTCGATATTTCTTATTACTTTTTAATCTCCAATTGATTGCACTGATTTACGCAGAATCATAAAACCAGCGTATATCTGCGGAATCTGTGGTGAATGTTGTCTTGCCGGTAATCAAACTTAAAAAAACCGATGCCGGAGGTATCGCATGTTTATAGAAATGTTGCAAAATATAATGGTGCGACTTCGGCCGGAGTCGTATGTTTTTTTAGATGACTATTTTCTATAAACATATATATTCGGTACAATAACGCACGAACTGGCTCATGCTTCTCACTGGGAAATTGGTTATAATAATGCCCAATATCTTATTGATGATATTGGAAGTAAACCTTATCTGCCGGAAAGCTGGGCGTTGGGAGTTGAGTGGGTATTAACTAGTGACGTTTATAATACGATTGACTATCTTCGTAAATATCATATCAAAGTTATAAAATCAGTGAAATACGTGAAATGGCATATACCCCTTTAGTTATTGATTTAATAGATGAGAACAATCAGGGCCAAGGTATGGGTGGAGGTATCGTGCCAAATGATCAGGTAGAGCATTATACATTGTCCCAACTGGAAGGTGCATTATTATATTCCCCGGTTTCCTGGTGGCAATGGCGGGACAATATTAAGGAAATGTTTGACAACCTGACAGAAGGTTATGTCGATTACCTATTTGAAATGTATCATAAATAAAAAATATTCAATAAAAAATGAAATCATTCCATTTAAAATCTGTTTTATTTCATCGCGGTAGAAAAATCCTAACTTTAATTTCTATTGCTCTTTTAATTCATTCTTGTTGCCTGTTTCCTGTGGAGAAGGAAGGTTCAAACCAGTATGCAATTCAAAATAACACCAGCCATTTTATAATAATTCAGTATAGTTTTAAACCAGATTTTGATAGTCAGGAAATCAAAAAGGACACTATCAGAATTGAGCCAAATACTGAATATTTAGAATATAAAATGAGCGGTTATCATTTTGAGGCACAAGGAATATTCCCAATTACAACTGATTCGGTTGTGATTAACTTCGACAATAAGAGAGAAATAATTCAGACTTGCGAGCATTTTTTTAGTGATGATTGTACAATTGAAAGAAATATTGTGGGATACTGGAATGCAGCCAATTACACAAAAAAAGTCATTGGCAGGGAATGCACAGACAAAGAGTACCGTTACACTTACACCATTACCGAAGAAGATTACAACAATGCCGTTCCGATTGAAGAATAAATAATTTTAAGAAATCGTTCTGTTAATTTGGAGCGGTTTCTCTTTTTGAACTTCCTAAAAATATATCTCCCGCTGATTCCACAGATTTTCGCACAAATCATACAATCTGCGTGTATCTGCGGAATCTGTGGTGAATGTTGTCTTGCCGGTAATCAAATTTAAAAAAACCGATGCCGGAGGTATCGCATGTTTATAGAAATGTTGCAAATTAAAAAGTGCGACTCCGGCCGGAGTCGTATGTTCTTTTTGGATGACTATTTTCTATAAACATATAAATCCTCCGGATTTAAGAAATACAAGTTTTTAAGAAATATAGCGGATTACGCTGATTTTCGCAGAAAATCATAAAATCTGTATCTATCTGCAGAATCTGCGAAATCGAAATTCTGCAATCGACATTCGACATTCGATATTCCATTTTTTGCTCTCCCGCGGATTGCACTGTTTTTTAGCAGAAACTATAAAATCTGTGTGTATCTGCGAAATCTGCGGTAAATATTGATGTTGAACCCGTTCCTGATTCCGGATTGTACTTCGCCTTTAACCCCGCATTTCGTACGGGGCTATTCTAATTTAATCCTTTCCGGATTTCCTCCACTTCCTGATTTTGTTATTCCCTGTCCGTCCAGCCAGACGGGGTTATTCATTGTTTCTTATTTTTTTCGATTTCCCGCGGATTTTCGCAGAAATTATAATATCAGCGGGTATCTGCGGAATCTGCGAAATCAAAATTCTGCAATCGAAATTCGACATTCAAAATTCTTAACTTGAATATCGATTAGAAACAAATTTATCTGCACAAAATCTTCTGTTATTTGTAAATAATGTAATATGTTGAACCCCTTCCGGGTTCATGATCAAAATCACATATTGCTGCTACTATAATCTAACCCGTACCGGGTTAAATTTCAACGCAGTATGCGTTGGATTATAGTAGCATGAAAAATTAACGATGTTACATCCACAACCCAGTATGGGTTGGATAAAAAAACCGGCTTGTCCTGAAACCTGCAATATATTTTTTTGACCGATGCTCGCTAAAAATATGGTATGTGTTTTATAAATGATTTCCCTTCATGGTGATGTTTCGGTAGCATTATTATAATCGAACCCGTACCGGGTTCGGGTTGTACTTCGCCCTTTACCCCGCATTTCATACGGGGCTATTCTAATTTAATCCTTACGAGGATTTTTTTTTAGAATGTAATGACTTTGTCGCTATCAACCACCCATTCTGTCAGTTCGGGCATGGTACTGATTTCAGCGCCTTCAATCAATGTACTGTTTTTAATGCCCCGGGCATCGGCACATGAACCGCAGATTTTTACTTTCGCGCCTTTGCTGATGGAATATTTCAACATGCGCCCGATGTTGTAATAACCATTTGGCGTATTCTGATCGGGAAGAGCACAACCTACTGCATCGGCCATTAAAAAGATCCGCACTTCCACATCTTCGTGCGCTTTGTTTAACTGATTGGCAAGGCGCAATCCGTTGTACGCCTTTTCGGTGCCGTAAGGTCCATCGTTGATTAAAATCAAAATCTTTTGCATTTGAACTGATTTAAAAAGTGAGTACAATTTTATTTTTACGGATAACTTTGTACAAATCTGCAAGGGAAGAAAATGTGCAAACCTGTGGCTCATTGTTTTTACGGCTCTTCAGGCAGGTTCCGCAACCCTGAATTTCGCCTCCTTTTTCAAGAAAAGCATCTACCTGTTTTTTTAAATCTTCATTTTCCTTCACGAGGTTGTCGGTTTCTACCCCTTTCCCAAGCAAAAAGATTTTTACAGTATCGCCCTGGGATTTTGAATAATTTGCCAGGCGAAAAGCATTCCATACCGTTTCCACATCATTTGAATAAATGACCATGCCGATGGAGGTGGGTACATTCGGTTGCTGTTTTTGCTGTGCAGAAAGGGGGCCGGAGAACAGAAACAAAACAATGGCGAAGGTCAGAATTAATTTATTCATGATCCTTATTGTGTTTTCTGATAGTTTATACTGTCCGATACGACCAGGGATTGACTTTGAAATCGTCGATATTTTTGGCTTTTGGGTTTTTCTTCCGGTAATCGAAATAGGGGACATCCTCAATTTCCGGTTCCTGCTTCCAATACGCAGGCGAAACTACCCCGTCTTCCGGTCGTTTAAGAGATTTTTCGTAAACAGCAATTACCGGATTGAAAACAGTATCCGTAACACCAATTGTAAAGGTGGACGGTATTTCTTCCTTTCCAGGATTTTCTTCAGTTTTAACATCAAATTGATTGTATTCCAGCAACTCTTTCAAAAAGTTAAGCCGTTTTGAATTGATGCCTGTTTCAACAACAGTACACAGTGTACCATCTATTTCCTTTACCAAATGTTTTCCGTTATCCAGTGTCATGATTTTAATTTTTTTACATTCCAATACTGAACATCCTGATGTATTCGTAAATAGGGCTAAACAAGCCTACGGCAAAAATACCTGCAAGACATAATCCCAACGCAATACGCGTTGTCAGACTGCTTTTAAAATAAGCAATCGGTTCGGCATTTTTGTTGATGAACATTGCTTTTACAACCAGGAGGTAATAATACAACGAAATGGTGGCATTGATAACTGCGATAAAAACCAGCCAGTAATAACCTGAATGGGCTGCGGAGGTAAAGAGGAAGAATTTACCAAAGAAACCGGCTACCGGCGGAATTCCTGCAAGCGAAAACAGCGAAAGCATCATCAGCAGGCTGAGTTTTGGATTAGTTGCATATAACCCATTGTAATCGTCGATTCCCTCTTTTCCGGTGACGGTGGAAATGGCTGAAACCACACCAAATGCTCCAAGGTTGGTGAAGATATAAATCAGGACAAAATAGATGATTGCCGCCATTCCAAGGGCGCTACCGTCAATTATTCCCAAAAGAATAAACCCAGCCTGTGCAATGGAGGAAAAAGCAAGGAAACGTTTCAGGTTTTTCTGCCGCAGCGCGAAGAGGTTCCCGATGGTCATTGTTAAAACCGCGATTACATAAAGCAGGTTTTTCCACATTGGTGCGATGGAATAAAACACAGTATACAGTATAATTGTGAGTATAAATACTGCCGCCCCTTTTGAAATTACAGAAAGATAGGAAGCCACATTCACAGGGGCACCTTCATAAACATCGGCAGTCCATAAATGGAAAGGTACAAGTGATATTTTGAAACCCATTCCTGCAAAAAAGAAGATAAAACCCAGCAGTTGCAGTGGTGTATTTATAAATGCACCACCCATATCAGAATAATAAAGCGAACCAATTGTTCCGTACAACATCGAAATTCCGTAAAGCAATATTCCGGATGAAAGCGCAGAAGAGAGTATGAGTTTAATACCTGCTTCGGCACTGATGTTTTTTGAACGGTCGTAAGCTGCAAGTGCAGCGATTGGAATTGTTGCCAGTTCAAGCCCAATATAAAACATGAGGAAATGTCCTGAGGAAATCATAAAATTCATCCCGATCAGTGTGGAGAGAATCAGCAGGTAAAATTCACTGACTTTATTTTGGTATTCCGGTTTTTTAATCCAGTCGGCCACCTGAAAAAAGAGAATCACTGTTCCCACGTTCAGGATATTTTTCATCATTACAGTTAAGTGACTGGTTTGATACATTCCTCCGAAAAGCGTGCCTTCCGCAGAAGGAATAAATCCGATTGCGGTTACTGCAGCAAACAGAAACAGCGAAAGATTAATGATGCTTTTTTTATTTTCGGTAGATAATTCGGCAATTAAAATAATTAAAAGTGCTATGGTCAGCACTATTTCATGCCGCATCAGAAGAAAGCTTTCCAGGTTCATAATTTGATTTTTCTATTTTATTAGTACCTGCATAATTTGATTTACAATCGGGTTCAGGCTTTCGTTAATCATATTTGAAAGCCAGAGTGGTGCTATACCAATTCCGGCAATGGCAAATATTAAAACTCCTGTTGAAATTCGTTCGTACCAGCGAGCATCATCCAACTTCAGGTAATGTTCGTTTTTCACCGGTCCGTATAAAATTTGCCCCACAACACGGAGAATGTAAACCGCGGTAATCACAATGGATGCTGCGGCAGTAATGGTTAAAATCCGGTGGAAGGCATCAGAATGCTGGAACGATCCAAAGAAAATAGTCATTTCGGCAACAAATCCGCTCAATCCGGGCAAACCCAAAGAAGCCAGACCAGCGATAACATATGAAACCGAAAGCACCGGCATAATTTTCATTAAACCACCCAATTCATTTACCATCCGGGTGTGTGTCCTGCCGTAAATCATCCCGATTAAGGCGAAGAAAAGGGCGGTCATCAATCCGTGTGATATCATTTGCAGAACCGCTCCGTTTAATGCAGTTTTATTCATCATTAAAATGGCAAACAGTACCAGTCCGCAGTGGCTTACTGATGAATAGGCATTGATGTATTTTAAATCTTTTTGGAAAATTGCTCCAAATGCGCCGTAAACTACGCTGATTCCTGTAAGTATCAGGAAAATCCATGACATCTCCTTTGCTGCCTCGGGCAATAAAAAAATTGCAACACGGAAAGCACCGTAACCTCCCAGTTTCATCAATACTCCTGCATGCAGCATGGAAACTGCCGTGGGTGCAGAGGCATGGCCATCGGGTGACCAGGTATGAAACGGGAAAAGCGCTCCCAGAACACCAAATCCGATAAATGTCATCGGGAAGAACATGCGCTGCGCTTCCATCGGGATGTTTACTTTGGCAATTTCAAGGATATTAAAAGTAAGGTCTCCGCCACCGGCATTCGAATTAAAGTAGATTCCCAGCAAACCAACCAAGTAACAGCGCCGAACCACCCATTAACATCAGGGTCAATTTCATGGCAGAATATTCTTTCGGGCCGGTTCCCCAGATTCCGATTAACAAATACATCGGAATAACCGCCACTTCGTAAAACAGGAACATGGTGAACAAATCCAGGGAAATAAAAAATCCAAAGACTCCGGAGGATAGGAATATCAGTGAGATAAAAAATTCACGGGATAGAAAATCAACATTCCATGAGGCAAAAACACCGGTAAATATAATCACTGCTGTCAGCATTATCATTGCCACGGAAATCCCGTCGACGCCAATGCTGTAGGTGATATTTAAACTTTCGAACCAGGTATAGGTGTGCGCAAAAAGCATCTCGGAAGTATTGCCTGCTTTTCGTTCAGCCAGATACATGAAAACCAGGGCTACTGCAAGCAATAACTGTAGACTCATTCCAATGGCCGAAACCAGCCGGGTTTGTTTTAAATCCCTTGTAAAAACTATTCCTACAATGGTGAGGACGGGGACGACAACGAATAGCGTTAAAAAATCCATATTTAATTAATTAAGCCAGTAAATAAAAACTATTGCCAAAACAACTACTCCCGATATAAATACATATCCGTATTTCTGCAATTGCCCGGATTGAAGGCCTTTAATCCCTTCGGAAGTTTTGTTTGTAACCCACGCAATGCTGTTCATAAAACCATCCACGACGTGGCGGTCGAACCAGGCCACCGGGCGTGATATGTTGTTGAAAATTATCTTTTTCGTTACAAACATGTACACTTCATCCATATAAAACTTGTTGTACGACCATTTGTAGGTATATTTAAACGCGGATGCCAGCCTGTCGGGAAGGCGGTTTGGTTTTTTATACATTACCCATGCTACACCAATTCCTGCAAAGCCAATTAACACCGAAGGAATGGCTATAAGCCACTCGGTCACCAGTTCGAAACCCAAACCATCCGAGGTTACAAGTTTGTTGAACGGAATAAAACCAGTAAGCATGGAAGCAACAGCAAGGATTATCAGTGGAATTGCCATAATCAGCGGCGATTCGTGTGGAGTATGGTGATATTGGCGGTCGTTGCCCCAGAAAACATTAAAATAGAGGCGGAACATATAAAATGCAGTGATTCCTGCCACAACATATTCAATAATAAACAGCAGTTTATCATGTTCGAACGCTGCAGTTAAAATTTCATCTTTACTGAAAAATGCTGCAAACGGGGGCATTCCCGAAATCGTTAAGGTGGCAATTAAGAAGGTGATATGGGTAACGGGCAGGTATTTTCTTAAACCTCCCATTTCATCCATATTGTTGGTATGAACGGCATGTATAATTGCACCGGCGCCCAAAAACAGCAGCGCTTTAAACATTGCATGAGTAAAAAGGTGAAACATGGAAGCCATAAATCCAAGGCCATGATGTTCTCCATAACCCGAAACACCAAGGGCCAGCATCATGTAACCAATTTGCGACATGGTTGAAAATGCAAGTACACGTTTTATATCTTTTTGAACGCAGGCAATTACGGCGGCAAACAGGGATGTAAAACCTCCAACATAGGCAACTATGGTTAAAACATCGGGCGCTCCAAAATAGTACAGCGGAAATAAGCGGGCTACAAGATAAACACCGGCAACTACCATGGTTGCAGCATGAATTAATGCTGAAACCGGAGTCGGGCCTTCCATGGCATCGGGCAGCCAGATGTGCAATGGAAACATGGCTGATTTACCGGCTCCTCCTGTGAAAATAAGGGCCAGCGCCCATGTGAGTGCCGAAATCCCCATAAAGGTAAGGCCGGTGCCCTGAGTAATCAGTGTGCCTTCCGTGTCAGTCATGGGTATAAAATCAAAGGTCCCGCTGATATACGATAGAATCAGGATTCCAACTAAAAATCCAAGGTCGGCAAAGCGGGTAACAATAAATGCTTTTTTCCCGGCGGAAACTGCAGATGGTTTTTCATAGTAAAAGCTAATCAGCAGGTAGGAAGAAACACCCACCAGCTCCCAGCACATGTACATTTGAAATATGTTGGTAGCCACCACAAGGCCCAGCATCGAAAAGCTGAACAACGAAAGGAAAGCATAAAAACGGGAATATCCTTTTTCCCCTTTCATGTACCCCATGCTGTAGAGGTGCACCATCAGCGAAACTGTAGTAATCACCACCAGCATCATTACCGAAATGGGATCGAGTAATATGCCCAAATCGATGTGTAACTTTTCGGTTAAATGAAGCCAGACGGTATGAAACGGAACTATTTTTTCGAAAGTTTCCGCTCCCCCCGGGCTGTTAAAAAAGTACTGAAATGCAGTAAAGTAGGAGAGAAAAGTGGTAACAAGCATACCAGTTGTACCCAGGTAACCGGAAAGAACGGGCTTCATTTTTCCGCTGGTCAATCCCAGTAGCAGAAACATTCCCAGGGGGATCAGCGGGATAAATACGGTATAACCAAAGTCAGTCATTTTAAATCGAATTTGTTGTTTTATTCTTTCAAAAAACTGTTTAATACTTCATTGTATCCACCCGCTCTACATCGATGTTGGTGTATTGCCTGTAAACACTTATAATAATGGCGATGGCAACTGCTGCTTCGGCCGCTGCAACCGCAATAATAAAAAGCGAAAAGAAATGTCCCTGCAGTTCATCGGGAAACAGGTAACGATTAAATGCCACAAAATTGATATTTACCGAATTGAGAATCAATTCCACCGACATCAGGATGGTAATGAGGTTTTTGCGGGTCAGGAAACCGTAAATGCCAATGAAGAACATCAGGGTGCTGACCACAAGAAAATACGATAAAGGAATAGTTGAAAGCATATTATTTTGATTTTTCTTTTTTTGCAATAACAATGGAGGCGAACATGGCAGCCAACAATAGAATACTGATAACCTCGAATGGCAACGCATAACCGTTTTTTCCGTATCCAAGCAATGTTGTGCCTATTACCTGCATATCCGGATTTTCGGAAGAGCGAACCACTCCGTTAAAGCCGTAATTAATTATGGTTAATGTTGTAACAATAGCTCCGGCAGCAACTGCGATTACTGAAAACAGCATTTTTTTAAATCCAATGGGTTCAAATTTCTGGTTGATGTGGCTGGTTAAAAGAATGGAAAAGATGATGAGCACCACAATACCGCCGGCGTATAAAATGAGCTGAACGGCTGCCAGGAACTGGTAATTCAACATAAAATAAATACCGGAGGTGGAAATCAGTACGACCAGCAAATAAAAGGCTGCCCGTAAAATTCTGCGGCTGGTTACTGTAAGAACTGAGAAGACCAGAATCATTCCTGAGAAAATATAAAACATCAGTTCGTGAATACTCATTTCTTTTCTTTTTGCATTAGTTTAGAACCCGGTTGATTTAAAACTTTTGTGAGTTTTGTGCGGTCGAAAACAGAATGTTCAAACGTTTGATCCATTTTAATTGCATCGAACGGACAGGTTTTTACACACAGGTTGCAAAATGTACACATTCCAAGATGGTAAATGTGGTTCACCAAAACTTTCTTTTTCTTCCCGTCCACTTCCGCCATCTGGCTGATAATTTCTATTGAGCCGTTGGGGCAGTTCGATTCACAGATACCGCAGGCAGTGCATTTGTGCTCATTGTTTTCGTCATGCGGCATTACAACTTCGCCTTTAAACCGGTCGAACATTTCCAAAGTATCGCGGTTTTCAGGATATTGCTGGGTAACGATTTGCCCCGGATGCACAAAATAATGGCCGGTAACCCGCATTCCCTTCAGCAAAGCGCTTACCGCACCAAAAATATCTTTAAAATATTTGACAATACTATTCATGGTTAAAAATGCCAGCCGGTTAATACTACAAAAGACATAATCAGAATATTTACCAAATTAATGGGGAGCAGGTACTTCCATTCAAGTGTAAGCAGCTGGTCGATGCGCAAACGCGGGAAAGTCCATTTAAACCACATCATGATAAAAATAACGGCAGCCGTTTTTCCGATATACCATAAAAATGGAGGAATGAAATCCATGATATGGTTGAATGCTTCCCAGCCGCCAATGTGCAGCGGCATCCAACCGCCGAGGAACATGGTGGCAGCAATGGATGCTACAATAAACATGTTCATGTATTCTGCCAGAAAGAAGAAGGCAAATTTGATTCCTGAATATTCGGTATGAAAACCGGCAGTCAGCTCCGATTCGGCTTCCGCCAAATCAAACGGTCCACGGTTGGTTTCGGCAGTAGCAGCAACCAAAAATACCAGGAAAGCTATCAATGCCGGAATATGTCCGGTAAACAGAAACCAGCCGTCGCGCTGTGCTTCAACAATTGTTGATAATTGTAAACTTCCTGCTAAAATTACAATGGTAACCAGTGAAAGGCCTACCGATAATTCATAACTCACAATCTGTGCACCGCTCCGCATGGCGCCAATCAGCGAATATTTATTGTTGCTCGACCATCCGGCAAATAAAATACCTACCACCCCAATGGATGATACGGCCATAATGTAAAAAATGCCGATGTTAAAATCGATGGCGTGTAATCCTTTTGCAAACGGAATGGCAGCAATGGCCATAAATGAAGCGATAATAACAATAAACGGCGCCACATTAAACAGGAACTTATCTGCATTTTTAATGGGGATCAGTTCCTTCATCAGCAATTTGATGAGATCGGCAATGGTTTGGAAAAAACCGTACGGCCCCACCCGGTTAGGTCCCACGCGGCATTGCATGAAAGCACAAACTTTGCGTTCGGCATAAACCAGGTACAATCCAACTACCGCATAAAACAACAGGATGCCAAGGCCAATCAGCACCATTTCGATGGTTACTGCCCAAAAGGGGGTAACATTGGCCATCAGCCACTGATCGAGGCTGCCGGTAAATGTTGAAAAATCGTAAATGTTAAATTTCATTTTATATTTTCCTTATCTGATTCGAATCTGATATTACCTGTCCATATCCGGAATTACAAAATCCATTGAACCGCCAATGGCAATTAAATCGGCAATTTTTTGCCCTTTGGCCATTGTGTCAATGGCTGCAAGGTTGCTGAAATTTGGTGAACGGAATTTCATCCGGTAGGGAGTTTTATTTCCGTCGCTTACAACAAAAACCCCAAATTCACCGCGCGCAGCTTCCACCCGGGTATAATATTCACCTTCCGGCAATTTAATAACCGGTTTCATTTTAACGGCGAAATCACCTTCAGGAATATTGTCAATCAACTGCTCAATAATCGACATGGATTCCCACATTTCATCCATGCGGACTTTGTAACGGGCAAATGTATCTCCTTCAGAATAAAGTATTTCGTTAAAATTTACTTTCGGATAGGCGCTGTAGGGCTGATATTTCCGCACATCGCAGGAGAAGCCTGAACCTCTTCCTGAAGGGCCGGTTACACCGTATGCAATTGCTTCTTCTTTTGTTATCCTTCCCACTCCCTTGGTGCGCTCCTGCATAATCGGGTTTCCGGTGAGCAGGGCATCGTATTCCGGCAATTTCTTTTTAAAATATTTCAAAAAGTCGGTTACCCGTTTCTGAAAATTGGGATGAAGGTCGAACATTACTCCACCGGGAACATTGTAACTTAACAGCAGCCGTGCACCGCAGGTTTCCTCAAATATATCCAGAATCTTTTCCCGGTCGCGCAATCCGTAAAAAAAGGTGGTCAGTGCGCCGATATCCATCCCGAAAGCGCTCCACCACAACTGGTGCGACGCAATCCGGTTCAGTTCATCCATTATGGTGCGGATATATTTTACCCGTTCCGGCACTTCAATTTCAAGTGCATTTTCAACAGTCAGGCATACTGCCTCGTTAAGAATATGCGCCGAAAGATAATCCAGCCGGTCGGTAAGATGAATAATTTGAGGATAAGCCAGCTTTTCGCACATTTTTTCCACACCGCGGTGAATATATCCAAGCTGAGGTTTTACTTCCTCTACAGTTTCCCCTTTCAGTTTCAGGATTAAACGAAGAACGCCATGCGTGGAAGGATGTTGAGGACCCATGTTCAAGGGAAAATTCCTGTTCCTCCAGCGTACCTTTTACAATTTCTTCTGCCATTTCAGTTACCTTTCAACAATATTTACAGGATCGGTGTAATCTTTTCGCATGGGGAATCCTACCCAGTCGTTATCCAGAAAGATTTTCCGCAAATCAGGATGGTTGGTAAAATGAATACCAAACAGATCAAACATTTCCCGTTCGTGGTATTCAGCTCCAATCCATACGTCGCAAACCGAATCAATGACCGGATTATCGCGATCTTCAATTTTGGTTTTAATCACCAGTTGATGGCGGAATTTTGTGGATTCGAGATGGTAATACATCATAAAATGATCGGAAAAGTCGACGGCTGTTTCACAAAACAGGTAATCAAAAGCTGTATCTTCGGAATCTTTTAGAAACCGCGCCAATTCGCTAATTTTTTCCTTTTCGATGGTTACTTCCGGATATTGGTTCCCAATGGTGAATTCCGCCTGGGATAAAAATTTAAGGATCAGCTCCTTGAGTTTTTCATTTTCCATTTCGGATAATGCTATTTATCGGTGGCCGCAGGATTCTCCTGTTTGCCGGTTTTTTCGGTTTGAATTTTTCGTTGCAGTTGCATCACACCGTACAACAGCGCTTCAGGCCGCGGAGGGCATCCCGGAATGTAAACATCAACCGGAATTACGTGATCAACACCTTTAACTACATGGTATGAATTGTAATAAAACGGTCCGCCGGAAATGGCACAGGCACCCATTGCAATAACATATTTAGGGTCGGCCATCTGATCGTATAACCGTTTTAAAACCGGTGCCATTTTATTGGTAATCGTTCCGGCAACTACAATAACATCAGCCTGACGCGGACTGGCACGATATACTTCAATACCGAAGCGGGCAAAATCATGCCGCGATGCACCAGCTGCCATCATCTCGATTCCGCAACAACTTGTTGCAAAAGTGAGTGGCCAAATGGAATTTGACCGGCCCCAGTTGATTAATGAATCAACAGTGGATAAAAGTACGTTGCCTCCCTCTTTCTTGAATAATTCAAGGGTTTCATTGTCCTTGAAATCTTCGTTCTTCATCGATTTTATTCCCATATCAACGCATGTTTTTTCCAGGCATACAATAATCCCATGCCCAGGATGGCAAAAAATATCAGGATTTCAATAAAGGCAGTCATGCCAATTTGTTTCATCACCACGGCCCAGGGAAATATGAAAACAGTTTCCACTTCAAAAACAAGAAACAGAAGTGCAAACAAATAATACCCTACATTAAATTGCAGCCAGGTAATTCCTTTTGTCGGAACCCCACTCTCGTAAGCTTCAGATTTTTGCGGGTTTACAGATTTTGGGGCGATAAATGTTGAGAAAATAATTGCGCCTCCAACCAAAACAAGGCCCACAACAAAAAACAAAATTAAACTTTCACTTGTCATTATAATGATTTCGGTTAAATCTCATCTTTTCAAAAAACGCTGCGAAATTATATAATCATTTAAATATTTGGATATTTTGCTGTTAAAAAATCAAATTAAAATGATTTTTATCCAATTGCATGTTTCCAAAATCTTTGTGTCGTTCTTCTTATTTATATCACTGGCCGCTGAAATCAAGATAATTCAGCCAATATTAATACTTAATTGTCCTAGTAAATTTGTAGGATGCAAACGTAGAAAAATAATTCCGAAATGATTATTGCTTTTTTAAAAATGTATGGAATTTAGATTTGATTTAAACAAGGTGGAGATCTTAACCGGAAGGTGAGCAGATTTAAACTGTGTTTGGAGTGGGAAAGAAATTTCAGGCAAAATAAAACAGATGGATCCCTATATAACAGGCGCTTGTATGGATTTTAATCCAATTCACCCGATTATTCATTTTGAAGGCTTTGCCGGTATTGGCAGCATTCGGGCATATCGGTGTAAAATTTTAATTGTTTTTTGTAGTGCATTGTATCATGTCCTGCATCGGCAATTGCCCTTTCAATTTTTTTTAAATCAGTTTTTCCAGAATCATATTCCACCTGCAGCATTTGAGTCCGGTCGTTCCATTTTGCTTTAAAAACACCTTCAATTGAATTTGTCGTATTTTCGATATGTTTATCACAACTTCCACACATCCGGTTAATTTTTATTGACTCGAATTTACGAACGGCAAATCTTTTCTCCTGAAGGTTCTTGGATTTAAATGATATGGAACCTAATTTTTGAGTTTTCATTGTTGCTGAATAATATATGGTTATTGCTGCAACTGGCATGCCGTAAGATGCAGGAAGTAGATAATCATTGTTTTAGCTATCCATACCGCTCATTATTGATTATCAATTCGAGAAAAATTTTCAAAATGATAATAAATCGGATAATGCAATTTTCAGTTGGAATATTTACTAATTTGTGCAAATAAAAAAACCAAATGTATTTAAAGGATAATTGGAAAGTCACTGTTATGGCTGGAGCAATAAAAATTCAGTCTTACCTGATAATTGTTTTATTACTTCTGTCAACCAGATTGAAAGCAGATGATAAAAAAAATTCCATAACTCAGGACTCTGCCAATCGAAAGGCGTTGTACACAGCAATTGCAGTTGAAAGCACCTGGTATGCGGGGGCCTTGTTTTTTCTTCAAAAAACCTGGTATCGTGATCGGGCTATCGTACCTTTTCATTTTTACAATGACAATAAAGGATACCTTCAGGTTGATAAATTTGGTCATGCTTTTGGCGGGTATGTCGAAAGTTATATCGGGTATCATTGGTTACGAAGTGCCGGAGTTTCAAAAAAAGCTTCACTTATTTTTGGAGGAACATTGGGATTAATCCTTCAAACACCCATTGAAATAATGGACGGTGTGCATGAAGGGTGGGGGTTTTCCTGGGGTGATATAGCTGCAAATGCTACCGGTTCAGCGTTGGTTATTGGGCAGGAGTTGTTATTTGAGGAACAGATTGTCATGTATAAATTCAGTTACCGGGAATCAATGTATGCACGTAATGCCAATGGATATTGGGGAACAACCTTCCTGGATCGGGTAGTGGAAGATTATAATGGCCAGACATACTGGCTTTCGGCGCCTGTAAATCGTCTTCTTCCTGTCAGGAAAATACCGGATTGGCTGAACGTTTCCGTCGGGTACGGAGCAAATGGAATGTACGGTGAATATAGTAATATGGAAAGTTATAACGGAAAGAAACTACCTCAGGCTGTGCGATACCGTCAGTATTTAATTTCACTTGACATAGGTTGGACCAGGATTGAAACCCATTCAAAATTCCTTAAGACAGTATTACATGGTTTAACCTTTTTCAAACTTCCTTTTCCTGCACTGGAGTTTAATTCAAAAGATCGCATCCATTGGTATTGGTTATATTGATGTATTGTGGTTGAGGTAAATGAATGTTAAATGAAAAATTATAAAATACATAAATTCCCGGTAACAAGACTTGCAACAATTGATATCGGTGTTCCCGGAAAGTTGAAACATCATATACCGGCTCTGCTGGAGCTCGACGTTACCGAAAGCCGAAAACAAATCAGACGCTATAACCGGGAAAATGCAGATAAAATTTCTTTTTTGGCCTGGTTAATCAGCACAACCAGTCAGATACTCACCAGACATGAAAAAGTTGCTTCATTTTTAAAAGGTAAAAACAATATATTGATTTTCGATGCTATTAATGTTTCCCTGCTTATAGAAAAGGAATTAAATGGACAAAAGGTACCTGTGCCGCTGGTTATTGAAAAGGCAAACGAAAAAAGTGTTATTTCAATAACAAAATTGATTACCGGGGCCAGGGAACAACTTATCACGGAATCAGAAATTGTTTTGCAAAAAAAATCAGCACGTTTTGAAAGGTTGTATTATCGGTTTCCTGGTATTTTAAGAAGATGGTTGTGGAAATATTTTCAGCGAAATCCGCGGCTTGCATTCCGGCAAATGGGCAATGTAGCATTTACCTCTGTCGGTATGTTTGGTAAAGTTAACGGTTGGTTTATTCCTTTTTCGGTGCATCCTGTATGCTTTGGAGTGAGTTCAGTAGTTAAAAAACCAGTAGTCCACAATGATAAAATTCTTATCAGAGAAATACTAAATCTGACAGTGCTCATGGATCATGATGTAATTGATGGTGCAGACATGGCAAGGTTTATCAATGATTTATCAAAATATATTGAAAAAGGTACAACAGGGGAATTGGAAATGTAAGGATATTTTCAAGCATGTAACTGTTTTATACGATTGAAAATCATTCTGATTGAGTATGTTCTATCGGATCATAATCTTTTTGTTTGCAACCTCCTCTCCATTAAATCCTATTGCTCTCAGGGAATAAATTCCGGGAGCAAGAAATGAGAGATTTACTGAATTTGAAAAGGATAAAGAATGAACTGTATTTCCGGTAATTGCTGTAATTACCAATTCCTTGATTTTTTCACTGGTGCGGATTTTAAATTCTCCATTTCCGGGATTAGGGTAAACAGTAAAAACAGCGGGTGAATTTTTAAAATTTGCAATGCTGGTTGAAATGTCCCCGATTTGAAACCAGTTGATATTGAAACCGGAGGTACCTGCCTGGAGGCGGATGGTTTGTTCTCCTGCGGGCAGTTCAATCGTATTAACATAGGTTTCCCAGTTTTGCCAGCCCGAAGTATTGTCGAATGGCTGATTCAGAATTGTTTCGCCATTTAACAGGACAAAAAGCCTTGCCCGCTGTGTGGAGGCAATCCGGAATTGGATGTTATAACTGCCGGTTTCCGGGACATTGATTTTGTATTCCAGCCAGTCGCCGGTATCGATATATCCAATATTTGCAAAACCGGATGAATCGGCAGTTAATTCCATTTGAATGCCGCTCATTTTGTTGTATTCTTCTGCTTCAATAACTGCGGGAATTTGAACTATCTGATTTTCGTTGTGAACCGGCATTTGCGTGTATACTTCGCCAAGTGCGGTTAATTGTCCGTTTGCCCCCAATATATCAATGTACGGATATTTTGTAATTCCACCGCCGCTTCGGCCAATGAACCAGGCGTACCGGAATACATCGGGATCAGATTCAAGGTAATTAACGGCGCCTATCATATAATTAATCTGGTCATCCACGCTTGTAATATTCCCGTTTTCTTCCCATCCGGCAAATTCGGTGAGCCAGATTGGTTTGCCGTATTTTTTAAACTCTCCAATGAACCATTCCAGGGCGCTTACGGTATTCATGTAACTGTGCACTGCAATGTGGTCGACACGGCAATCAGGGCAGGCAGCAAAAAAATCATCGAGGTATTTCCATGGATTAGTGTAAGTGGTTCCGTTTTCGGTAACACAGTTTCCGCAGTAATTAACGGCAGGAGCTACAATTTCAAGATCGAAATCATCGGCAATGGCTTCAAGCCGCGGCCATTGGGCGGCCACCTGCGAGGGCGTCATTTTGGCCTGTTCAATAAAATTCGGCTCGTTAAATGCAAGAATATATTTTGTTTCAGGATGATTGGTCAGATAGGCACGAAGTTGAGATTCGTTGTAACTTCCGTTCCAAACCATTGGGACAAATTCAAAACCATATTCTTCAAAAACTGAAGCCACTGAACTTTCAGGGGTAACTGACCAGTTGTACCACCAGGAAGTCTCCGGTGAAAGTACTTCCAAATCCTGCGGGGAAAGATATCCGTAAGCTAAACCGCGTTTTGTTTCCTGTCCGTTAACGTTGCAAACGCTTATGAGCGTAAGAAGAAGAAAAGCAACCAGGTTCCTGAGTAATTCATTTAATTTTAACATCGGTCTGAAACTTTTAAGATAAGAGGCAAATATACAATAATAGCAAAGGGGAGCAAAAGCTCCCCCCTAACTATCTAACTAAACTATTGAACCGGAACTGTTTTTTCCTGAAGACGCCAGGAAAAGTTCCGGCAGCACTATGTCATTTATTCAGCCGGTTTGAAAATCCAGGTCCAGCCGGTTCCTCCTTCATTATTTGGAACATATAATATCAGTTCATCTTCGGTAAGCGAAATAATCTGATACACACCATTTGGGCTTTTTCTGTCGTCGGGAGCTCCCAAAATATTTACACCGTTTACGGTTAAGGTCTGGTTTTCAACATCCAGCACAAAATTTCCGGTAACACCTTCCGCATCCGGACCTGAATAGTAGATAAGATTGGCAGCGCCGTTCAAGTCGAAAACCATTCTTCCGGCTGCATCTTCCGGAGGGCAGCAATCTCCGGCTGCATTCCACCAGGCAGTCATATAACCTTCCGGATTATCGGGTGGACTCATGAACCACCACATTCCACCGTCGGGTTCGGGACCTCCGTCGAATACCCAGGTTTTACCTTCGGAAGTATTTTCACTTACCAAATCGTACCAGTCCTGATCGAGTGCATGGTCAAGTTCATCAATCTGTACATCGATGGTTTTGGTGAAAAATTCGGCCCCAAGCGTACCAACAAACGTAAAAGTTGCTGTTCCCGGAATCGGATAGATAAATTTTACCTTATTGGTATAGGCATTACCCAGGTTATAATTCCAGTACCCGGTAATTCCCGGAGTCGTCATGTCGAGGATGATTTCGTTGCCACCTTCGGTAGTTTGCGTGGCCACCAGTTCAACCCCTTCAACATCGGTCGTATTGTTTAATTCCTGCTGATCAACAATTGGATCACACGCTGAAAGAATCAGCATGAGTGCAATTACAAAAAGATTTATTCTGTTATTTTTCATTATATCTCTGTTTTAAATTTTCTACCATCCGGGATTTTGTTCATACACACCGTTTGATAACCTGACTTCGGTTTCCGGTATCGGAACCAAACCTTTTGTTTCAGGCCGGTAGTTTACATGATATTGAGCCGGAATACCCGAATTAACTACATCGATTGTAAAATCAAATGCTGTGTTTACATCACCCCAGCGAACCAGGTCAAACCAGCGTAATCCTTCGAAAGCCAGTTCGTGAAGGCGTTCTTTTTTCAAATCTGCCAATGTGTAACCGCCAAGAGGTTCCAATCCGGCACGAACACGTACTTCATTCAATGGTTCTGCTGTTTCGGTAATTTCAGCATACATCAGCAATACATCGGCATAACGCATCAGGTAGAAATCCTGTGCTGCCCACAATTGCATCGGATCACCATGATTCATTTCATACAAATAGTAGAACATTCCTTTAATTCCGTCGGGACCATCGTGCTGAATGGTTGTATATTTTTTATTGAAGAAACCTGTTTCATGGTCGCCTTTATTTGGTTCGTAATTTTCAGTTCCCTGTTCGGGATTTCCCATTTCCAGGATAGAACCTACTTTACGGGTATCGCCATCATCCCACTGATTCCACAACCTTGAATTTACAGTTCCCCAGCCCCAGCCTTGTCCGAAAGGCACCATTGAATTGTCGCGAATCCCGAAGAACAGCGGCATCCGGTTATTGTAATATTGTCCGTAATCCCAGTCGCCCAATGAATAGCGAACTGCAAACATGGTTTCCGGGTTTCCGGTTCCGAATGTGGGTGAAAAACCATCCTGGCCAACCCAGTGCAGGTTTTCTTCGGCTGCCCATGGGAGTACTGTATCGCCGGCGCTTGTATTGACATAGGAATAGGGCCAGAGGTTTCTGAAATCATCGGCTAAATGATAACCACTATTGTCAATAATATCTTTGAGATAGGCGGCAGCATCATCTTTTGAGATACTTCCACCATCAGCCAATGGAAGAACATTTGTTGATTCTCCTTCGATGTTGGTCATGTAACCGGTGTAGTACAAATAGGCGCGTCCGATGTATGCTTCAGCAATCCAATGGTTTGCATGGCCGTAACGTGCAGTGGAAATTGAAGTTGCCGGAGATGCAGGCATCATTTCGGCTGCTGTTTTAAAATCGGATGCAATTTGTGCATATGTATCACTGTAAGAAGATCGCGGAGCATCACGCGGATCGTCAATTGACAGAATCAGCGGAACACCGCCAAAGAATTTTGCCATTCTGAAATAGAAGAACCCTCTCATAAAATAAGCTTCTCCCAATGTTTGATTTAAAAATTCAGTAGTTTCTTCTTCAGTATTGAAATAAGAAGAAAAGTCATTTTCCTGAACTTTTTCGATGATTGTATTCGCACGGTTAATTCCATTGTAAGATTGTACCCATAAATCGCGGTAGGTATCTTCGTCCGGGTCCTGAAAACTATCAACATATTTTGCCGACTTGTCATCGGGGCCACCACCACCAAGCATCATGTCGGATAGCAGGTTGGCAGCCAGTCCTTCCATGCTGAAAACATCGGGTGTATAGAGTGCATTGTACACTCCTGCCATCGCTTCACTTATATCCTGGGGTGACTGGTAATAGTTCTCCAGGCTCTTTTCGTAAAGATTTTTTGTATCCAGATAATCTTCTCCACAGCCCGAAGCCAAAACCAGAACTGCGACGGATACGATATAAATTATTCTTTTCATTATTGTCTTGTTTTTTTACTGATTAAAAAGTAAGATTAGCTCCAAACATTACAGTTCTTGCCTGAGGATACAGACCAAGATCAATACCGGATGCCCAGCTTGCATCGTGGCCGAAATTCACTTCCGGATCCATTCCTGAATACTTAGTGAACGTGTGCAGGTTATTTACCGACACATATAATTTGGCACCTGAAATGAAGTTAACATCACTTAGCATTTTTGCAAAATTGTAACCAATGGTCAGGTTGTTCACCCTGACGTAATCAGCGTCGTGCATGTAAATGTCTGAAATGAAGTTTGTATTCCGGTGCGAGGTGGAACTCAAACGTGGCAATACTGTTGAAGTCCCTTCACCATGCCAGCGGTTGAAAATGTCTGTCGTGTAGTTCTGGTCGAATTTATCGGCGAATGAACGGTATGATTGCATCACCTGCATTCCGAATTTTCCGGTAAGTGTGGCATTGGCATAAAATCCTTTGTATTCGGCATTCAGTTGAAGGCCCATTTCAAAATCAGGATTCGGATCACCAAGCATTACTTTGTCTTCTTCGTCGATAATACCGTCCTGGTTCTGGTCAACAAAACGAACATCTCCCGGACGCTGGTCGCTGAAGTATGGATTTCCTTCAGGAGTAACATAAGCATCTACTTCATCCTGATTCTGCAGAATACCGTCAGCTTCGAATCCGTAGAAGAACCCAATTGGTTTACCTACTTCAACGCGTGAGATTTCGGCAGTTCCCTGAGAAAGCACATGGCTTGGTCCATGAATAATTCCTTCTGCATTATCAATACGGGTAACTTCATTTTTGTTGTGAGCACCACTTATATTAATTCCGTAAGAGAAATCACTTATGTTGTCATTCCATCCCAACGAAAGTTCAACACCGGTATTTTCGATGTCACCGCCGTTTATCCAGGGAGCACCGGCACCTGAAGTTCCGAGAATCGGAGCAACAACCAGCCAGTCTTTCGTGGTTTTCTTGTACCAGTCGAAAGTTAATGCCATTCTTGAATCGAACCAACGGGAATCCAGCCCGAAGTTCAATTGTTCAGAAGTTTCCCATGTGACATCAGGATTGGTTACCCGTGCCGGGTAAGCAGTCGGACCGGAAACCGGTTTTGTATCTCCAAAGAAATATCCGGGATTGATGTAGCTGATGGTTGAACTGTAAATGAAGTTATCGATAGCCTGGTTACCGTTTTGTCCCCAGCTTGCGCGGAATTTTGCGAAATCAAGGAAATCAGAGGTGGAAGCCATGAAATCTTCTTCACTGAAAATCCAACCGAGTGAAAGTGAAGGGAAAGTACCCCAGCGATGTCCTTCGGCAAAATTTGAAGAACCGTCGGCACGAACTGTTGCGGAAAGCAAATATTTTTCCCTGTAATTATACTGTGCCCTTGCAATGTACGACATTAAACCACCGCCGCCTGCTGCCCAGTCGGCACCCCAGGTATCGATTGAATTAATATCAGTTTTGTCAACGTTGTTCAGGTAAGCATACTCCGGATTGCCAAAGCGTGTTTTTGCCATGCTTCCGCCGACTTCGTAGTTTATCTGATTTTTATATAATTCGTTACCAACAAGGGCGTTGATTTTATGTTCGCCCAATGTCAGATCGTATGATATGGTGTTTGTCCATGTCCAGTTGTTTCCGAAATACATGTTCTGGTTTACTCCATCATTGGTATTGCGGTATAAAACTCCCAGCTGGTAAGTTGGGGCCCATGAGCGGCCGTGGCCAAACCAGGCGTCGATACCATATGAAGAACGGAATACCAAATCTTTTACCGGTTCGATTTCGGCATAAACATTTCCGGTAATTTTATTGCTTTTGTTCCAGTTGTAGTTGTGCCGGTAAAACATTACGGCTGCCGGATTGTGCTGTCCGTTATCCAAACCGTCCAGAGTGGGAGTGAAACCAAATTCATTTGGTGACTGATCCCAGTAGGCAGGCATTAATGGATTCTGAACAAGTGCATTATGCAGGTCGTTCCAGTAAATATTTCCTGTGGCCACACTTCTGTTTTCAGAATTGGTGTACGTAAAATTTTCACCCAATTTAATCAAACTGCGTCCGTTGGTCCTTGCCAAAATGAATTCAGTATTCATTCGGGCGGTTAACCTCTTATAACCTGCATCAACAATGTCGCCACCTATAATACCGGTTTGGTCGAGGTAAGAAACTCCGAGTGCATAAATAATGTCGTCGCTACCTCCCGAAATATTTAAGGAGTGGCTCTGAACAGGAGCATCTGCTTTTGTAATTTCATTAATCCAGTTGGTGCCTTCCCAACCATTTTGAAGTTTTTCCCAAACGTGCTCACCCAATTTGGTTCCCAGGTCCAATCCAGGGTATGTATTGTCCAACCACGAATTATTGGTGAGAATTGAATGCCAGTCGTTGGGTTGAAGTCCGTCATTTACACGGCCTTCATCCATGATATACATGTACTGCTGAGCATTCAGCGGATCCAGATTTTTGTAAATGTTCTGGAGACCATAATACATATCGTACTGAATCAGCGGTTTTTTACCCCTTTTCCCTTTAACTGTGGTTACAAGGATTACACCGTTTGCAGCACGCGAACCATAAATTGCTGCGGAAGCAGCATCTTTTAATACATCAATTGACTGAATATCGGAAGGGTTCAGGTAATCGATATTACCTGTAGCCACTCCATCAACAATATAGAGCGGACTTGAATTTCCGATAGTACCCATACCACGGATAACAACTTCTGTCCCGGCACCGGGTTGTCCGTTGTTGCGTGTAATGCTAACACCAGGAGTAACACCCTGCAGTGCTTCCATTGCTGTTGAAGTATTCAGTTCGGCAATATCTTCCCCATCTACATTGATATTAGCGCCTGTTGTTAAGGCTTTTTTCTGAACTCCGTAACCAACAACAACAACTTCGTCAACATCATAAGCATCATTTTCGAGGACAACATTTATTTCATTACGTCCATCCACCGGCATTTCCTTTGTTTTCATTCCGATAAATGAGTACTGAATAACTGCATCCGAAGCTACCGTCAACTGGTATTCTCCATCAATATTGGTTACTGTACCATTTGTAGTTCCTTTTACGACTACTGAAACTCCCGGTAATGGTTGATCGTCACTTGCAGAAGTCACCACTCCGTGAAGAGCTACTTCCTGGGCAAACGTCCCGAGAGTAAAAAGTGAACATAAAAAGAAAAAAATAATTTTTTTCATAGGATTCATTTTAACAATAAACTATTTTGAATTTTGGGTGTGAAATTGAGGTTTTCACTCAAGAATAACGAATATTTTGATGCTACATAAATACTTCAACTTGAAAATTAATGTACATCAAAAACACATCATGATTTTCGTAAACATTTGTTTTGCAGCATTATATAACACGATTGTATAAGCTGCACAATTTCACAAGTTGATTTTGGATAAAATTATCCGGTTTAAATATTGGATAAAAACACAGATAAATTGGTTTCCCTGGAAATATCCAGTTTTTTGCGCAAACGATAACGGCTTATTTCAACACCACGATCAGAAATATTCAGTAACATTGCAATTTCCTTCGATGTTAGATTCATCCGGATAAAAGCACAAAGTCGCATCTCACGTGGTGATATATCAGGGTATTTTTCTTTCAGTCTTTCAAAAAATTCACTGTGAACTTCGTCAAAGTAGGTTTCAAAAATCTGGTTCTGCTGCTTATTGTCAATTTCCTTGTTGATATTCCGGTTAAGCGAGGTTAATTTCTTTTTCAGTTTTTCGTCATCAGTTGACTTTTGCATACGCTGAAGTTCGTCTTTCACTTTTACCAGGAATTTATTTTTCTGAATAATGCCCATTGTTTGATTTGCAAGTTCCATATCGCGGTGCACCATTTCGTTCTGTAACTTTTCGTTTTTTAAACGAATAATTTCCTTCTCGGCAATAAGTGCCTGATGTTGAAATTCTTTTTCCTTCTGTTTTAATTCGGTGCGGTGTTTTCGTTTTGCCTTTTTCTTAATTTCGCCAATCCGGTAAAGCAGAAATCTGGTGGCTAAAAATATAATCATCACAACAAGAACGAGGTAAATATAATAGGCTGCGGAAGAACGATACCACGGAGGCATTATTCTGAATCCGAAAGAAGATACTGAACTTTCAACTCCATAAATGTTTCTGGCTTTAAGTTTAAAAACATATTTACCCTCCGGGAGGTTGGTAAAATCCTTAAAACTGTTTTCTGACCATTCTGACCAGGTTTCGTCATAATTTACCAGGATATAACTAAACTGAAGGTTATTCTGATCTTCGTAAAAAGGAGCTGTATATTGAAATCTGAATGCATTTTTATTAAAGGGAAATTTGTACCAGACCTTCTTTTTATTACCCAATAAATATAAAGTTGAATCGATGTACGGCATTTCAACTTTTGTAATAAACGATTGAAACGGCTGCATATATGATTTCGGAAACTCATTGGAATAATGAGCAAATCCATTATCGATTCCAAGGAAAACATGATTGTTGTTGTATGGATAAATGAACTCGAAATTGTTCACATAGTAATCATCAATTTGTTTAAAGGGCGAGGTAATTTTTGTATAGGTTAAATCTTCGTTTATCCGTAACACTCCGGATTCATTTTCTGCAATGAACCAGATATTTCCTTCTTCATCAATTTCAATGGTTTTTAACTGACTTTCAAGTTTAAACAGTTCATTCAGTTCTTCGGAAATAATAAATGAATCGGTTTCTTTATGAAATTTATAAAATCCGTTTTTTGTTGAAGCATAGATTTTATTTCGAAACAGAAAAATTATATTCTCATCATTCGAAGGAAGCCCATCTCTGTTTGTATAAAGCTGAAAGTATGCCACACTATCCATTTCTTCTGTTAAACTGATACGAAAAATTCCTTTGGACATATGGCTCATCCATAAAAATCCATCGGAATCTTGCTGGAGGTAGCGGCTTGATTCATGAAATCCTTTCACCTTTTTATAGAATTTCCATTTGTTGTTTTCTTTTTTCAGCAAAACCAAACCGTTATAATGTCCTCCCAAAAGCAGTTCGGGATAATTATTCAGCCGGATATATTTCCATGCTCCTTCTTCGTCGCTGATTAATTCTGCTTTTTTGTCATTTATTACGAATGTGCCTAAATTGTGACTACAAATGAGTTGGTTGTCAAATATATTCAGCGACCAAACCTGCCCGGTGGTATTTTCAACCAGTTCAAATTTTTCGTTGTTTCCCGAAAAATCATTAAAGGATTTTACAAATAATCCCTGGTTGGTTCCCATGTATAATTTATTATCGAAAATCCTTGCCGTGTAGCCGGTTCCCAAACCTTCGTGCTGCGAAATATAACTTATAGGAGAATTAATTTCGATAAAATCAATTCCATAATCGAGGCCGAGCCACAGGTTTTCGCTGCTATCGGTAAAAAGACTAAGAACTGTATTGTTTTGCAACCCTTGATTACGATTGATGTGTTGCACAATGTTTCCTTCGTAATCCGAAATAAACACCCCATCCTGAATTGTACCGAATGCATAATAATTGCCATCGACACGTGAAGCACTGAATAATTTGGCACGTTCAACCATTCGGCTGACAGGAGTATTCCATTTTACAAGACTATCGTTTTCATATTTGTAAATCCCGGCTCTGCTTGTCGACAAAAGTAATCCATCCTCCCCGTATTCAAGAATTGACCAGAGCGATTTACCGGATAATTCACCTGCCCATGGAACTTTGGCCAAACTGCCATTTTTATATTCAAACAACCCAATTTCAGGCTCCTGTACAAGCATCTGCTTATTTACATAGTAGGAAAATAAAAATCGCGTTGTTGGTTCAATAATTTGAAGTTGATTATTTTTCAGGATAAAGATATAGTTGAACGATTGAAAAACAATTCCCAACGGGCTTTCATAAATTTGCCAGATATCGTCAAAATTAATTCCGGCAGGCAACAGATGCCGTAGACTTTTATAATAAAGCCGGCCGTTTTGGTCAGGGACCAATTGTCCCAGATCGTTAAAAAGGCCCACATAAATGTGATTTAAACTGTCGGTAAAAACCGAACGCACCGGCGACGACTTCGAAACTTCGATAAGGTCCCAGTGCAATCCATCAAACTGCAACACTCCTTCGTTATTGGCGAAATACATGAACCCGTTTTTACTCTGACTGATTCCCCAGTTTTGAGTGCCGGCTTTGTAATCCGATTTTGTGTAGTTGTCGATATGAGGAGTGCCAATGGTTTTGACCTGCGCAGTTACACCTAAAGAAAAAACAATAAGTAAAAATACTATAGTTTTATACACTTAAAATCTCCTGTTTATAAACTGTTTTATGTGTTTTTATTTTCCGATGTTCAGGAATTCAGCAACTAGCAATTATTATTCCAAAAATTGGAATAGCTGTATAAAAAAAAACCAGACACAGGTATGAATTTAAAGGATTGAATTTTAATGATTTGTCAGAATTAAAAAAAAATAATACAACATCTTTACTAACTTCCGGTTGTTTGTTCAAAAAGTTTTTAGGCAGGTGTTTCAAATTTGCAAAAGTACGATGAAGCGGACGAAGTAAGCTGGAGAAAGTGGGAATTTTATTTCACATAAGTCACAGTTTTCTACACTTTAATTTTCAGTAGTTTCTGATAAGCATATGATATAGTGTTTGTTATATATTTGGCACAGAATTGTATAAGCAGATAAATCAATCATTAATAGATTGGATTTAAAGTTGAATTAAAATAATTATCATGAGAGGGATACTTTATATTATTGCCATTATCCTGGTTATCGGGTGGCTCTTCGGGTTTTTTGTTTATTCGGTTGGAGGTCTTATTCATATTCTGTTGATCCTGGCAATAATCTCCATCCTTATTTCCATTATCAGGGGATAACTGGTTACAACCTGCAACCAATCAGTAACTTTTTAAAATACACACAGATGAAAAAAACAATTGAAACTGTCAATTTTAATGCAAGTGAAGAATTAGTAAATTACGTTAACAACTTATTTGATGAACTGCCTAAATTTCATGATCAGATAATTTCAGCAGATATTTACCTGAAACAACACAGCGGGCAAACGGTGGAGGAGCGCGAGACTGAAGTTAAAGTTTTTTTACCCGGGCACGAAATATTTTCAAGAGCTTCGGGAGATAGTTTTCAGGAATCCTCTGATCTTGCCTTTTCAAAAGCAAAAAGACAATTGACAAGTCTTAAAGAAAAAGATAAAAACAAACATCAGCCCCGAGCGGATAAATTTTAATAGTAAGATGCACTTAAAAATTTAAAGGCTGTCTTTTCTGACAGCCTTTAAAATACTTATTATGAGAATATTATGTTCTAAACCTGCCGGAAAAAGGTTCATACCCATAATGTGTATGAACAGAATCGATGAATGAATAATCCGGGTTTTGTGGCCAGTTATCCTTATCAAATCCAGGTGCATTCTCCAGTTTTTCTTTATCCACATTTAAAGTTGCATGCTCGCCTTCAACATCACTAAATTTAAAAGCTTCCAAAGGAATAGCAAATAACTTCTCGCCCATACCTAAAAAACCGCCAAAAGAGATGACTACATAAGCTACATTTCCATTTTTCCAATCGATCATCACGTCTTTAATTTTTCCAATATTCTCACCTGCCGGATTTACAACAGATGTTCCATCGATAGATGATGCAGATAATACTTTGGGTGTCATAATTTTTACTTTAAATTTTACATTAAAAGATATCGAATAATGTAAATCAACAGAAATGCCATAATTATGAAGAACTTAATTATCAGTAAATTAATGTAGTTTAGACATTATTGAATATGTAGATTGAGGAAATATTACCCACAGTAAGTTGAGGTTGGGATTAGAATAATTTCTTTGAATAATAAATTTTTTAATCCACTTCTTGTGTTTCTGTTGATTTGGAATGATCTGTTTCACCTGCATTTTTTTTCTCGAGCCAGTAATATACAATCGGTAATACCATTAAAGTAAGCAAGGTAGATGTAATAAGTCCACCGATAACTACAGTGGCAAGCGGCCGTTGCACTTCGGAACCCGGACCTGTATTAAATGCCATTGGAATAAAGCCGAGACTGGCGACAAGCGCTGTCATTAAAACAGGCCGCAACCGATCTGCAGATCCTTCAACAATGAGATTCTTAAGATTACCGCGCTTTTCCTTTCGCAATTCATTTATATGATCAATTAAAACAATACCATTTAATACAGCAACACCAAACAAGGCTACAAAACCAATACTTGCCGAAACAGACAGATACATTCCACGAATCCAAAGAAGAAAAACGCCTCCTGAGAGAGCAAACGGCAGGTTGAGTAAAATTAAGATCGCATATTTCATTTTACCAAAATTAAGGTACAGCAAACCAATAATTATAAATATTGACAGCGGCACAACCAGCAAAAGATGGCGCATTGCTCGTCGCTGGTTTTCAAATGTTCCGCCATAATCAACAAAATAACCTGAAGGAATATCAGCGCCGGATATCTTTTCCTGAAGGTTTGAAACATAACTTCCCAAATCAATATTTTTAATATTGATTCCGACAATCAAACGCCGCCAGCCATTTTCCCGCTGAATTTCCCGCGGCCCTTCCTGCAGGTCGATATTTGCAACCCGTTTTAGGGGCACAAAATCACCGTTAGCTAAATGTACCGGCACATTTTGAATTTTAACCAGTTGATTACGAATATCTTCGGGATACCGGACAACTATTCCAAAACGACGCTGCCCTTCGTATACCTGACCTGCTTCCTGTCCGCCGATTCCGGCTTCGATAACTTTTTGAACATCATCCACATTCAACCCAAACGAAGCAACTGCCTCCCGATCGATTTCAATAGTCAGGTAAGGTTGTCCAACTGTTTGTTCAACATAAAAGTTATCTGTTCCTTCCAGTGCGGGTAAAAATGTTGAAATGTTTTCGCCAATTTGCCCAAGTACATCCAAATCCTCACCATAAATTTTAACAGCCAAATCCGATTTTACACCGCTTGTAAGTTCATCCACCCGCATTGCAATGGGTTGTGTAAAATTATATGCAAGCCCCGGTTCTGTTTTTAAATAGGGTTCAATTTGTGCAATTATATCTTGTTTTGTGATGTTTTTACGCCATTCATCCGTAGGTTTTAAAATAACCCAAACATCGGTTTGGTGAACTCCCATCCAATCGTTGGCCAAATCCGAACGCCCTGTTTTTGGTACCACCGTCAGGATTTCAGGAATATTTTCTTTCAATTTGCC
This sequence comes from uncultured Prolixibacteraceae bacterium, assembly GCA_963816685.1. Classification (GTDB taxonomy): domain Bacteria; phylum Bacteroidota; class Bacteroidia; order Bacteroidales; family Prolixibacteraceae; genus CAVYUC01. The sequence goes on from CAWFMB010000014.1 coordinate 279,567, forward strand.
GCCCAGCCAATTTGCATTTTCTATGGATTCGTTAAGAGTTACCGAAGGCATCCGAACCTGTTCGATTAATATTGAACCTTCATCGAGTTCCGGGATAAATTCAGTTCCGAGGCGGGTCATTAAATACAACGAGCCGGCAAAAAGCACTCCGGCAACAGCAACAACAAACCATTGGCGATCCATATAACCGGCAAGAGATTTTGTGTACTTTGGTTTCATCCAGTTAATCAGGTGGTTTTTACGGACTTTAACGCCTTTCCGAAAAACGATTGCCGAAATTGCCGGAACAAAAATCAGGGCAAGCAAAAGTGAACCAAATACAGCGGCGGCAACTGTAATTGCCATTGGCCGGAAAAGTATTCCTTCCATTCCGCTGAACGTCATAATGGGAACATAAACCATTAGAATGATCAGAACTCCGAAGAAAATCGGCCGGACTACTTCCTGTGCGGCTTTTAATATAATTTCATCTTTATTTTTACCCTTTTCCTTCTGAAGGCCATGCACAATATTTTCCACCATGACCACCGAACCATCAACCACCATTCCAAAGTCGATGGCGCCCAGGCTCATAAGGTTGGCAGCCAATCCAAACTCCCGCATTCCGATAAATGCAAACAACATGGAAAGCGGGATTACCATGGCCACGATGATAGCTCCTGAGATTTCGCCAAGCAGGAGGAGTAAAACAGCAATAACCAAAAAGCCACCTTCGATTAAATTGGTTGAAATTGTATCGGTTGTGCGATCGATTAAATCAGATTGATCGTAAAATTTTTCAATACTTACACCCTCAGGAAGATTTGAATTTATATTATCAATTTTTTCTTCTATCGCTGAAATCACCTTACGGCCGTTTCCACCGCGTAGCATCATAATAATTCCGGTGACAATTTCACCTTTTCCATCCTGCGTTACACCACCTTGCCTGATTTGCGTTCCGGTGACAACATTTGCAATATCGCGCACAAAAACAGGTTTGTTATCGATATTGGTGATGATTATATTTTTTATATCATCAATTTTATTAATCTGACCAAAGCCTCTAATGATGAATTGTTCACCATTATGTTCAAGAAAATTTCCACCCGAAACACTGTTGTTGCTCGATATTGCATCCATCACTTCTGAAATTCCAATTCTGAAATTTCGCAAACGATCGGGCTGAACAATAACATCATATTGTTTTACAAAGCCGCCAAAAGAATTAATTTCTGTAACACCTTTTACAACTTTTAACTGAGGAACAATCAGCCAGTCCTGAATTTCACGAAGTTCGGTGAGTGAATAATTTTCACCCCGTACAACATACTGATAAATTTCACCAAGAGCAGTTGTAATAGGCCCAAGCTGCGGACTTGAAACATCCGGCGGAAGATCATCGGTTATTGACTGCAACCGCTGACTTACCATCTGGCGGGCAAAATAAATGTCAGTTCCCTCTTCAAATTCAACTGTTACAGCAGATAATCCAAACTGCGAAATAGAACGTACTTCTGAAACATCAGGCAGTCCGTTCATTGCGGTTTCTATAGGATAACTCACAAGTTTTTCAACATCGAAGGGTGAATATCTGCCGGCCTTGGTTATTACAAGTATTTGAACAGGAGTAACATCGGGCAACGAATTTATGGGCAGCCTGATTAATGAAAAATAACCTGCCACTGCCATTAAAACTACAAGTGACAGAGCTACATATTTTTGTTTGACACTAAAAGTGATAATATCTTTAAGCATTGCAATTCATTTTCAGATTTACTCTTCAGAAATTAAGTCGAATCTCGAAAGTGCCTTTAAGCTAAAAACTTTGGTTATGGCAACTTCATCTCCATTAAAAAGACCGTTTTCAATAAAAACATATTTGTCCTTAATTTCTGAAACATCAATTTTCCGTTTTTCGAATGTTCCATTTCCTTTTTTCACGAAAACTATAGCTTCATTTCCGTCGTAGGTTAGTGCTTCAAGAGGCACTGCAATTATTTCTTTTTTGGATTTTGTAATAATATCGAGCCGGACATTTTCACCGGGTTTTGGCCAGCCGTCAACGGTAGGAACCAAAATATTTGCAACTACCGAACGGTTGTTTTCATCAAGCCCCGGATTCATTGATTCGATAGTTGCCCGAACGGTTGACTCCTGATTTGCCCCTTTCAAAACCCGGACAGAATCACCTGAATTAATTAGCCGCGCATCATCTGGCGAAAGGTACCCGCGAATGAGAACCACATGTGTATCGAGCACCCGCGATAAATTTTCCAAAGCATTTACCGACTGGCCGAGTTCAACAAAATTCTGCTCTATAATTCCATCAATCGGAGAATGAATCTTCAGCACCGGATCGATATTTTGAGTTTCAGTAAACGCTTTAATTTCATCATCGGAAACACCAATTGCTCTTAATTTTGAATAGGAAGCTTTTACTGCAGCAGTAGCCCTGTCGTATTCAGCAGTTACCCGCTCCAGTTCGCTTGTCGAACTTATGGTTTCTTCAACAAGTTGTTTCAGTCGCTTTAGGCGGTTGGTCTGAAAACGTTCTTCGGCATGTGCCTGCAAATATTCGGAAACAAGCGTCCCGAATTCGAGACTTTGTACCTGGAAAAGCTCCTGCCCTTTATATACCCGGCTACCTTCGTACTTGTTTATTTTGCTGATTCGTCCGTTTATCGGAGTACTGATTATGCTTACATGTTCAGGAGCAGGAAAAACTACTCCCGGCGCCGAGACAGAATAATCCAGAAAATTGCTTGATATCGTGTAGGTTTGAATATCAAGTTCATGGTTTTCCTTTTCAGATAATTGAACCAGTAGAATGTTGTTTTTTTCTGATTGAAGTGATGGTGGCAGTTCTGTCTGGTCGGCTGTTGCTGTCTTTTCTTCAGGATTATCCGAACTGCAGGAAAACAACAGCGTTGCAGCAATAAAAGCCGGTACTAAAATTAGGCGATTCATATCTTTGTTTTTTTTGTTACTAATAAACCAAATCTTCTTCGAGGTATTTTTCGAGTGCTGCCAACTGCAGGTAGTAATCGCGCAAAGCCTGTAAATATCGTTGTTCGCTTGTTAAATAAGATTGCTGGGCGTTGAGCAAAACCAGCAGATCAATTTCACCCAGTTGATAGGCTTTTAAGGTCAGGTTTTGCAACTGCTGCGCTTTATTTTTTAACGTTTCGTTATATCTGTTTATTATTGAGCGGCTTACAGCATAATTATGCCAGGCGAATTCGATTTGTCTCTTCATATCCAGCTTGATTTCCTGCTGTTTCCATGCAATTTCTTCGTGGCGGGCCAATGCAGTATTTATTTTTCCCTTTTGGTCCAGCGGGTACCAGATTGGAATTTGCAAACCCACTTCAAATCCATTAAAATTGTATCCGGTACCATAATTTTGTTTGTAAAAATTGAGCCGGATATCGGGAAGAATATTGCTTTTCGCCTCTTTTAAATAAAAGTCGGTTGCTTTTAACTGATGTTCTGCCGATTGAAAATCAGGTTGTCTTTCCTGAACCGCCAGGGTGAAAATTTGAGAAATTTCAATGTTTGTTGCCTGTAAAGTATCAGAAAACCGGATGGAATACTTCTGATCTTCAACAGGTAATCCTATGACATAAAACAGGCTGTACCTGGCTTTATGAAGTGTCCAATCCGTTTGATCCAAATCATTTTTTGCCTCTGCCAGCCGGAGTTCAGCATTGGTTAAATCGATACCATTGGCCATTCCGGTTTCGAATTTTGTATAAACTGCATTATATAACTCCTGCGCCAGTTGAAGCTGGTTTTTAGTTGATCTTTGTAAATACAAAGCATACAAAATTTCAATATAATGGCTTTTAACTTCGGCCTTAACTGATTTTTCAATCGATTTAATTTGATATTCAAGCGCTTTTACTTCTTCTTCAATTCCTTTTAAACGGTACACAGTTGTAACCGGAAAATCAATTTCCTGAGAGATCGTTATTCGTTTTTCATCAAAAGCATCACCAGGACCAGAACTGATTCCTTCTTTAAAATAACTGATTTCGGGTGGGGAAACACCCGTTTGAAGCCGCCACAGGTTTTCCTTTTGTTTTAGTTGTGCCCGTAACTGTTGTAATTCAGCATTGCGGTTAAATGCAGATTCAACTGCTTCATTTATGGTAAGCAAACTATCCTGACCTTGCCCAAAAATTGATAAAAATGAAAATATAAATACAGCAATAAGGTATGCCTTCTTCATGGTTTTTTAAAAATTCAGTTCTCTTTCAAAGTTAAAACAAATTCATAATTAAAGGAAGAACATTAAGCTTTTGTTCAATCATTATCCCCAAATGATGGCTGTAGGTCTTTCTTTTCTTTGAAATCGGGAAAAAAAATCCATATGAGTCAAAATTTGACGCATTACTACTTTCGGTTTAACTCCACAGAATGAAAGATAATCCAGACAGCCACCTTTGGAATAATTAATTGAGGTACTTCAGCTATATTAAATTCGGATTAAATTTGGATTAAATTCGATTTAAACTTGGTCTAAATTTGGTTATAATCGAATTTAAACCGAATTAAAACCAAGTTTAATTAGTCCTTGACAGTAGCAGGAGGTTTTCCATTTCTCCCGTTCAATCCGATTGGAAATCTTAAATAAATGGGAATTCAATAAAAAAATGAAAACCAGAAAATTTGTTTTTGTTTCCTTCTCAAATAATTATTCATTGATGAATTGATTTTCACAATGGTTAAGGATTATTTAACATGAATAATTATCGATAAAGCATTCTAAATAAATAAAATTTTGGAACGAAACAGGTTTATATTCAATTGTATCAATTTATATATTCATGGTTCCGTTTTTAACAAATAATCATTTCAAAAAATTTAGAATGGTTTTAAATGGTTATTTGAATCTATTCCTTTCACAATATTGATTTCCTTGGTTATTTTTGCACTACTAAAGTACTAGGACAAATAGGATAAAAATTAAAAAATTTGGAGAAATGAAAATTTTAAATTTTAAATACTTAATCATAAGCGCAATCGCTTTATTCATTGGGATTAATGTAACAGCTCAGAATGCTTATATTTTAAATACGAAGAACAGTAAGCTTATTATAGCTGGTACATCAAGTATACATGACTGGGAAATGGAAGCACAAAATTTTAATGGCGAAACTTCAGTAAAAGTAAAAGATGCCAACTCAATTAATTTCAATAAAATTGAATTTAATACACAAGTTTCGGATATTAAAAGTGACAACCGGATCATGGATAACAAAACCCATGATGCTCTGAAAGAAGATAAATATCCTGAAATCAGTTTCTCGTTAAAACCGGATGAAGCAATAATAGAAGCCGGGAAAAAATCTGTCATTAAAGGGCAGCTTACTATTGCAGGAAAAACCAGGGAAATGGATGTGCCGGTTAATCTTGAACTGCGTGGTGATAAACAGTTTCAGGTAAAAGGAGAAGTTCCGTTGAAAATGTCGGATTTCGGAATTGATCCACCAACAGCAATGATGGGAACTTTAAAAACAGGAAATGAAGTAGTTATTAAATATAATTTGGAATTTGAAAAAGCCCCTGATAGCTATTCCTTAAATAATCAAAAACAGGTTACAGGTAATTAATGGTTGGCCGAAGGCTGATTTAAAGAAAGTCAAAACCCTGAATGCTTATACTGCATTACTGTATGTATTGATTTGCATTTAACGCAGTATTTATTTTCCAGCAACACAGCGACAATTAGAGTTTCACAGAATTATTAATTAAATATGTTTACTATGAAAAGTTTATTGATTGTACTTTCAGCATTGCTGATATCCTCCTGGTCATTTTCTCAACAATTTGAATATCCTAAATTGTCGACCGACAATCAGGAAGCCAAAGTTAAGGTCGGTGGGGATTTTGCTCTTCAGTTCCAGGCGCTCAACCATGAAGCACCGGTTGACTTATTGGATTTGAAAAATAATTTTAATCTACCCACTGCCAACCTGAATATTACAGCAGATTTGGCACCTGGTGTGCGTTTATTCATCAACAACTACATGTCATCAAGACACCACAATGAAGCCTGGGTTGAAGGTGGTTATTTAACTTTAGACAGGTTGCCGTTTTTGCCGGCAAGTGACAACATCATGCAGTACCTGACTTTAAGAGCAGGTGTTATGATGCCTGATTACGGCGATGCACACTATTTCCGCAGCAACAATGCGGCAGTTATAAACAATCCGTTTGTTGGAAACTGGATAATGGATGCATACACAACTAATCCGGGACTGGAAGTAATGTTTCGCGACAATGGTATTATAGCAGTGGTTGGTGCAAATAATGGTCGTATGAATTATGGTCGTGGAAATGATTTGGGAGCCGATTTGGTATTTAACTGGAAACTGGGTTACGACAATTACCTGACAGATGATTTGAGGGTTCGCGCAACATTATCCGGTTATCATGTTGGAGAAGGCCACAGTGGAAGTTATTTATGGGGTGGTGACCGTGCCGGGGCCCGTTATTATAACGTAATGCAGCTGGCAGAAGCAGAAGAGGAAAATTTCCGTTCAGGTCGCTGGGATCCGGGTAGTGGCCAGTCGCAAATGAACAGCTACATGGCAAACCTCTTTTTGGAATTCCATGGTTTGGAATTATTTGGAATTTACGAAGATATGAATGGTGTAAGCCGTGGTAATGATCAACATTTTACCCAAACTGCCCTGCAGGCTATTTACAACATTGGTGATTTTTACGTAGGTACCCGTCTGAATAAAGTTTCCAATAATGACGGTTCTACCGTTAACCGGACCAATATTGGTGGCGGTTGGCACATGATTGATAACGTGCTGGTTAAGCTCGATTACGTCACTCAAAAATACGACGGGCCGGCTCATGGCGAAATTAATGGTGGTAAATTTAATGGGTTGGTTGTGGAAGCAGCAATTTCATTCTAATCCACCTTTATGAAAAATGTTGTCCGGGAAAATAAACCCGGACAACATTTGATTTTCTTAATGACCCATAAAACGAATTGAAGTGAAAATTCTGAAACATATTCTTCTTTCCGGATTGCTGGTTTTGACTGGAATTGATTTTGCATCAGGATTAATTAATTTCGATGATGGTTCAGCCTCACAAAATTACATCCTGATCCAGGGATCTTCAAATGTTAATCAGTTTGAATTTGTGAATCACTCCATCAACATTAACAAAACGGATAGCATGGAAGAAAAATTCCAGCGAAAAATAAAGATACCGGTGGAAGAATTTACAGGGCCTGATAAAAGAATGACAAGAGATTTTTATGAAATGGTTGACGCAGTCAATTATCCATATATTAATATTTTAATTGAATCAAAAAACAGGGCCGATTTTGACGAGGAAACAGGATTAACCAAATTTAAAACCAAAATCTCCATTGCAGGTACGACCCGAAAATTCATTGTACCTTGTGAAATAATTTCATTTAAAGGTTCGGGATATCTGCTGAAAGGTCATTTGCAGGTTAATCTTACCGACTTTAATATTTCGCCTCCCAAAAAAGTTTTTGGTATGGTGAAAGTTAACAATCAGGTTTTTATTAACTTTGCTTTCGCATTTGATTCCAAAGAAGTTTTAACAGAAAATTTGCAATTTTGAAGTTTAGTACAAAAACACGATACGGTATTCGGGCAATTCTTGAAATAGCATTAAGTGTCAGCGAAAATGGGATATATCAAAAAGAAATTGCCAAAAATCAGGATATTTCCTATAAATATCTCGATCAGATTATTAATTCACTGAAAGTAGCCGGTTTGGTGGGAAAAGCAGCAGGCAGAAAAAGCGGTTATGTATTAATTCGTGAACCTTCTGAAATTACCATCTACGACATCCATAATGCTTTTGAACCAGGTATTTGCGTAATCGACTGCATGGCTACTAATTCTAACTGCAAAAGAGAAAATCACTGTGCATTACGTGGCTTTTGGGGAAAATTAAATAATCAGGTGATACAATATTTTAAATCAACGACGATTAAAGATTTAATGATCGAACAGGTAAAGCTGGATGATTTTATAAACGCCTGAAAATAGATCTCTTTTACTCTGTTCTGTAAAAAAGGGTAAAGATCTCATCTACATTTGGAACAGTTGTTTTTCTGAATTAACCGTTTGATTAAATGGATGACGATCTTCATTGGAGTCTGTTCGGAAAAATGGATTTCATCAGCATTTATTCAAATTCATTCACGTGAATTTGAACGATAATAAAGGATGATGAATGATTTGCACAATCCATCCCCATGAAATTATCTGCGTAATTAATTGAATGGTGAATTCAACCAGATTCAGACCAATTTTAATTCTTCATTATGCAATAATTAACATTTGAAAGTTCTTACCTCAAGTATTAAAAAGTTATCTATTTTCGCAACCACAAATCTAGATATTTAGATATATTGATTTGCTATCAAATTAAAAAGTTAAACAACCAGATTAAGAAGGAAAATGGAAAAGATTATAATTACAGGAGGTGTTGCAGCAGGAGCCACTGCTGCAGCAAAATTACGCCGTTTATCGCCGGATGCGCAAATAACCCTGCTCGAGGCGGGACCTGATATTTCTTTTGCAAATTGCGGTTTGCCTTACTTCATTGCCGGCGATATCGACAGCCGCTCAAAATTGATTTTGCAAAGCCCGGAAAGTTTTAATGAACAATACCAGGTTGATGTTTATACTCATACGCTTGTTAATTCTATTGAAAGGGATAAGAATCAGGTTCAAACAACGAATAGCCAAACTGGTGTAAGAAAAACTTTTGAATATACAAAACTGATTTTGGCGCAGGGTGGGAAACCTGTTCGTCCGGAGATACCCGGGGCAGATGGCAATAATGTTTTTAGCTTGTGGACACTTGAAGACATGGATAACATCGATAATTATTTAAAAACGAACAGTCCTAAAACAGCAGTGGTTGCAGGTGGAGGATTTATCGGTCTTGAAATGGTGGAAGCATTGGTTAAAAGAGGTTTGAATGTGCATGTTGTAGAAAAAATGTCGCATGTGATGCCGGTTCTGGAAGCAGAAACAGCCGGTTTTCTCACCCGCGAGTTAATTGCTTTTGGTGTTGAAATTCATTCCAAAACCGGGGTGGCAGAAATAAATACTGATTCGGTGGTTCTTGAAAATGGAAAAAGAATACCCACGGATATGGTGCTGCTTTCCATCGGGGTCAGACCCACATTACAGCTGGCAAAAGATGCCGGTTTGGAAATTGGTGAAGCGGGCGGATTATTGGTAAACGACAAATTGCAAACTTCTGATTCCAATATTTTTGCCGCCGGAGATATGGTTGAAATCGAGCATCGGGTAAACAACGCAAAAGTGCGTATACCATTGGCAGGGCCGGCAAACCGACAAGGAAGAATTGCCGCTGAGAATGCATTGGGAGGTCAGCACAGTTATAAAGGTGCAATCGGAACATCCGTTGTTCGGGTTTTTGATGCTGTTGCGGGTATAACAGGGCTTTCTCTCAAACAAGCCCGGGCTGCCGGGATGGATGCCGATGCTGTGGTGGTTCACAAAGAACATCATACTTCTTATTATCCCGGAGCTGAAACAGTCAGCGTAATGTTGATTTACGATAAAAATACCGGAATTGTTCTGGGAGGACAAACTGCGGGTTATAAAGGGGCGGACAAACGTTTGGATGTTATTGCAACGGCTTGTGCAGCAAAATTAACCATAAGCGATATTGCCGACATTGATTTTGCTTATTCGCCACCCATAGGAACAGCCAATGATGCAATGAATATGGCAGCATATGCAGCCGAAAACAAAATGTCGGGGTATGGTCCAGGTCTGATGGTTTCCGAACTGGATGACTACCTCGCAACCAGGGAACAGGTGATTGTTCTGGATGTTCGCGATGTATTTGCCTATCAAAAAAGCAATATGAATGGTGCATATCATTTGCCACTGGAAATGCTGAAAGCTAACCTGGAGAGAATTCCAAAGAATGTTTCGATTCTTGTGTATGACGAAACAGGAAAAAAAGGCCATCAGGCTGTACGAATGATGATTGGTGGCGGATTTCAGGATGTTGCAAACATTTCAGGCGGACATATTTCACTGCAGAGATATTCTATAACTGCAGGATTCAAACATATTCAAATGATCCCTTTGCCGATTGATAAAAAGAGTATTGGCAAAAAGGCTATGGAAGAAACGGAAACAAATAAAAATATAAGTACTGAAGAACTTAAGAGGTTGGTGATTGATGTTCGCACTCCAGGTGAATTCAGGAGTGGAGCGTTCCCCAATGCAGTTAATATTCCGCTCGATGATTTAATGTCAGGTAATGTCGACCTTGGAGATAATCCCGAACGTGAAATTATTGTTTACTGTGCCACCGGTGCCCGTTCAGCCTATGCTCAGCAGATATTAAGGAGTCGTGGTTTTGCCAATGTAATAAATGGCGGAGGCATTTCCTCCATGATGTCCAGATACTAAAACATAATTAATCCCGGAAGAGTCAATGCTTATCTCAATGCATTGGCTCTTTTTATTTTGTTTAATTAAAAAGTAAAATCAAGATTGAAATCTTTGAATCGAAAGTTGAGGAATGTCACGAATCGAAATGGCCATAGTTGTTTCACAAGCCAATCGGAGGGTGATTTTGCAGTACTTTCAATCCTTCTGCAGACTGAACAGTAACAGAAGCAGGGTTAATCCAGGCACATTGGATTTTACTTCAACAGCATGCCTGACCGGATACACCGAAAATGATTGCCCAAACGCAAGCCTAACCAAAATGATCGCAGTGCTTACAGGATCTTCCTCTTCAAAAAAAGGAAAAGAATTGAAACTCCGTTATAAAGATTGCAGCAGAAAATCATGCAAGGGCATTGAAAAACATTTTGGAATCATACATTGAAAATGTGAAAAAATATTTAGAAATAATAAGTTTCAATTGCTAAATATTTTTTAAATTTAATTGAGTATCAAATAGATTCATATCACGCGTCTGACTCATAAAACTTAAATATCATGAAAACACCATTTTCCGCAGAACAGTTTTTTGATGTAATTGAGAAGTACAACGTAAAAGTTTTTCCTATGCAATTTGTCTTTCTGATTGCAGGATTAATTCTTTTTTGGTTAATCCTTACCCAAAAAAATCAAAACACAAAATTGCCGGGAATATTTGTTGGTATACTTTGGTTATGGATTGGAATTGTGTATCATATTTTATTTTTCACGTCCATAAATAAAGCAGCTTTTATGTTTGGCGGGTTATTCATTTTGCAGGGATTATTAATATTGTACGAGTCGGTTTTTCGAGGCAGGATGAACCATAAAACATTAAATAGTTCAAATGTAAATGCAGGTTATTTTCTGATTATTTACGGATTGATTATATATCCTGTTGTAAGCTATTTAACTGAAGGTTCCTTTACGACAATATCTCTTGGTCTGCCCTGTCCCACAACTATTCTGACATTCGGAATTTTTCTGGTTTTTTCTAAAAATTTACCTCGTTACCTTTTAATTATTCCGACATTATGGTCCCTTCTTGGCATCAGCGCCGCTTTGAACTTTGGTGTGTATCAGGATTTTGTGATGGTGGCAGCTGCCCTGTATGCTGATTTCATATTATTCCGGCAAAAATCAAAAACGAAAAAAATTGTTGTTACAAACACATAGTTAAGTATCAACTTTAAAATTGTGTAAACGACTACTAAATTACGGATTCACATTTTTGTAATAAAATTGTGTAAATTTTTTCAATAATTATATAATGATTTGGGTTGAACTGTTGTTTATTTTTGCAGCAGTTAAGAATGAAAAATATGGAAAAGATAAATTTGAAAACAGATTTAAGTTGTCAGCACTGTGTAAAAAAAGTTGAACCTGTCTTAAATCATGAAGCAGGGATTGTTGATTACTCCATCGATTTGAAACATCCTGATCGACTGGTTACTATTACTTCGGAAGGTGCCGATGTGAATTCCATAATAACACAATTTAATAATGCCGGATACAAAGCCGAAGTAGTTTAAAATCATTAAAAATTGAATGTTATTCCATTCGAAAAGAACATTTTAAAAGAAAAATTTGTTCTTTTGTAAAACGAATAAAGTAATGTTAAAGAAAATCAGTCATATTGTTTTATCCTGCTTGTTGTTGATTGCAACAATGGGAATGGCTGTGTCGAAACATTACTGTGGCGGGGAACTGGTTTCAGTTTCGCTTTACGGAGAGGACGAGCATTGCTGCGATATGGGTGATTGCTGTCAGAATGAAACGCAAATTTACCAGATGAAGGAAGATTTTTCCGTTCCGGTGATTTCGACAGTTCCTTTTTTGGCAGAATTTGAAATCCTGGGTCACGACTTATTTCACAGTGTTAATTTAACTGCACCCGAAACAGAACCTGTTACAACAACTTTTTCCGAATCTCCCCCTTTATTACCCATACAAAAAACACTCGCCCTGAAACAGGTATTTCTTTTATGATTTTATTATGATTAACAGGAAGGATTTGCGTCATGCATTTTCTTTCATCAACACAATTAATCATTCTAAAAATTCATAATTGATATTGCATGTTAAACAAAATCATTCGATTTTTTCTCGAAAATAAATTAGTTACCCTGCTGGTATTAATTCTTTTTGTCAGCTGGGGTATCGTTACCTCTCCATTTGGCTGGGATACAGGGTTCTTACCTAAAGATCCAGTGCCGGTGGATGCAATTCCGGATATTGGAGAAAACCAGCAAATCGTTTTTACCCAATGGCCGGGACGTTCGCCACAGGATATTGAAGACCAGATATCCTATCCGTTAACGACCTACTTGTTGGGTATTCCTGGTGTGAAATCCATCCGCAGTTCTTCCATCTTTGGCTTTTCAAGTATTTTCATCATTTTTAATGAAGATATCGAATTTTACTGGTCACGGTCCCGGATTCTCGAAAAATTGAATTCGCTGCCTTCAGGATTGCTTCCGGAAAGTGTTCAACCTGCGCTCGGACCCGATGCCACGGCCCTCGGGCAGGTTTACTGGTATACCATCGAAGGCCGTGATAAAGAAGGCAATTCTACCGGCGGCTGGGATTTGCATGAAATCCGGACAGTTCAGGATTTCTTTGTGAAGTATGCACTGAATTCTGCCCAAGGAGTTTCTGAAGTAGCGTCTATTGGTGGCTTTGTGCAGGAATATCAGATTGATGTAAATCCTGATGCGTTAAAGGCATACAACATTCCGTTGCACATGGTCATGCAGGCCGTTCAAAAGTCCAACCGCGATGTGGGTGCTAAAACGATTGAAATCAACCAGGCGGAATATCTGGTGCGCGGACTTGGGTACATTAAAGACGTTGGCGATATCGAAAAAGCTGTAGTTGCAGTTCAGAATAATGTTCCGGTTCGTGTAAAAGATATTGGGGTTGTCAGCCTTGGTCCTGCTACCCGGCGCGGCGCACTTGACAAAGACGGAGCCGAAGTGGTGGGAGGTGTAGTTGTTGCACGTTACGGTTCCAACCCACTGGAAGTAATTAATAATGTAAAAGATAAAATCGCTGAAATTTCCTCCGGATTACCGAAGAAAATACTGGATAACGGTGTGGAAAGCCAGCTCACCATTGTTCCGTTTTACGATCGTTCAACCCTGATCCAGGAAACGCTGGGAACGTTGGAGGAAGCGCTGTCACTCGAAATACTTATTGCCATTCTGGTGGTAATTGTAATGGTGCTGAACCTGCGGGCTTCGTTCCTGATTTCAAGTTTGCTGCCCATTGCAGTGCTCATGGTTTTTATTGCCATGCGCTATTTTCATGTCGATGCAAATATTGTGGCGCTTTCCGGAATTGCCATCGCCATTGGTACTATGGTGGATTTGGGAATTATTCTTTCGGAAAATATTATAAAACATATCGATGAGGCGCCACCCGGACAAAAACTCATCAATACAGTTTATGATGGTGCCGCAGAAGTAAGCTCAGCCATTTTAACCGCCGTTTCCACAACTATCGTAAGTTTTATTCCCGTATTTACAATGCAGGCAGCCGAAGGAAAATTATTCGGACCCCTTGCATTTACCAAAACCTTTGCACTTGTTGCTGCGCTTATCGTATCATTAATATTTCTGCCTTCTTTTGCTCATTGGGTTTTTGGTGCTAAAATCAGGAAGAAAAATATTGTACGATGGCTTAACATTATCATTGTTCCACTGGGAATAATTGCTCTTTTTACCGGCTATGTATGGGCAGGTGCCATTCTGATTGCTTTTGGAATCTCAGGCTTACTCAATCAAATTTATGGCGAAAAAGAAATTAAAAGGGAAAATTCAACACTTTCCGGCAGATTGAAAAAATATGGATTCCTTGTATTAAAACATGCCAGCGTGATAATTTCTGTTATCGCTGTAATCTGGCTGCTGGCAAAATACTGGTTGCCATTGGGCGCTTCAAGAAGTGTGGTAACCAACTTTATTTTTGTTGGACTTCTTGTAGGAATTATCCTGGGAGGTTTCCTTCTGCTCGAACATTATTACAAACGAATTTTAACCTGGTGTTTGGATCATAAAGTCGCATTCTTGTTGATTCCATCTATTCTTATCCTGGTTGGAATCACTTCCTGGATAGGATTCAACAACATGTTCGGTTTTGTGCCAAAAGGATTCGATAAATTGGGATGGAACATTCGTACTACAAAAGTCTGGTCGGGATTGACACATTCGTTCCCGGGAATCGGCAAAGAATTTATGCCTTCCCTCGATGAAGGAAGTTTCCTGCTGATGCCGACTTCAATGCCACATTCCGGGATTGAATTTAACCGTAAAGTGGTTGGACAGCTTGATATGTTGCTGACCAATATTCCTGAGGTGGATTTAACCGTGGGAAAACTTGGGAGAGTGGAATCTGCCCTGGATCCTGCACCCATTTCGATGTATGAAAATATTATTAATTACAAACCGGAATACATGCTGAATGAAAAAGGACATCGTGTGCGGTTTAAAGTGGATAAAAACGACAATTTTATTCTTGCAAACGGTGATACGCTTTCAAATAAATTAGCATTGGAGCAAGGAATTACCAGAGACGATTTAGTTCCTGACGACCACGGAAATTTTTTCCGCAACTGGCGGCCGCACATCAAATCGCCCGATGATATCTGGACGGAAATAGTGAACGCAACCAAAATTCCGGGCGTAACTTCTGCACCGAAGCTGCAGCCAATTGAAACACGGCTGGTGATGTTACAAACCGGAATGCGTGCACCAATGGGTATTAAAGTATACGGGCCGGATCTAGCCACTATCGAAGATTTTGGATTAAAACTCGAAGATATTCTGAAAACGGTTCCATCTGTAAAAGCACAGGCAGTTTTTGCCGACCGGATTGTAGGAAAGCCTTACCTGTTGCTCAACATCGACCGTGATAAAATTTCGCGTTACGGGTTAAATGTGGAAGATGTGCAACAGACGATTGAAACCGCTATTGGCGGAATGAAAGTAACGTCCACGGTGGAAGGCCGCGAGCGGTTTCCGGTCAGGGTGCGTTATCCGCGCGAATTGCGTGATGACCCGGAGTCGTTGGGGAAAATCCTTATACAGACTCCGACGGGGGCACAAATTCCGCTGAATCAGATGATAGATATTGAATATCAGCGAGGCCCGCAAGCCATAAAAAGTGAGGAAACATTTTTAGTTGGATATGTTCTTTTTGATAAAAATGAAGGATTCTCAGAAGTTACTGTAGTTAACGATGCACAAAAAGTGATTCAGGAAAAAATAGATTCCGGGGAACTGACTGTTCCTGCCGGTATCAGCTACAAATTTTCGGGAAGTTACGAGAACCAGGTGCGTGCTGAAAAACGGCTGTCGATAATTGTTCCGATAGTTTTAATCATTGTCTTTCTGATTCTCTACTTTCAGTTTAAATCGGTCTCCACATCACTGATGGTTTTCTCCGGAATTGCAATGGCATTCAGTGGAGGGTTCCTGATGATTTGGTTGTACGGACAAGGCTGGTTTGCCGACTTCTCAGTATTCGGTATGAACCTGCGCGATTTGTTCCAGATGCACACCATTAACCTGAGTGTGGCGGTGTGGGTTGGATTTATAGCGCTTTTTGGTATTGCCACTGACGATGGAGTACTGATTGCCACCTACCTCGACCAGAGTTTCGAGCGCAATCGTCCGGGAAACCGGAAAGAAGTGAGGGCTGCTGTGGTTGAAGCCGGATTGCGCAGAATCCGACCGGCACTGATGACAGTAGGCACCACAATGATCGCATTGTTGCCGGTACTCACATCCACCGGGCGCGGTTCGGATATTATGATTCCAATGGCAATACCGTCATTTGGCGGAATGGCCGTTGCACTGATCAGCATTTTTGTAGTACCGGTGCTGTACAGTTACAGGGAAGAACGAAAAATTAAAAAACAGTAACCATGCGAAAAATTATAACAATAGTAATCATATTCATTTCAGGGATAAGTGCTGTTCAGTCGCAGATGCAATCTTCCGCCTCCACGTTACCCCTGGCCAGTAAAGGGATAAGCCAGCCTGCGGGGAGAGTCCTCCCCTTCAGGGGAGCCAGAGGGGTGAGCAATGGGGAGGATCAAAATACGACATCAGGTACACTTTCTAACTACCTCCAGATTGCAGCCGAAAATAACCCCGGTCTGCAGGCCAAATACAAGGATTTTGAAGCAGCCATGCAAAAAGTTCCGCAGGTGAGTTCGCTGCCCGATCCAACTTTTTCTTTCGGTTATTTTATTTCGCCGGTGGAAACACGGGTTGGACCACAACGGGCAAAATTTTCTTTGAATCAGATGTTCCCGTGGTTTGGCACACTGGAAGCAAAGGCCGATGCCGCATCAATAATGGCTGAAGCAAAATACGAGGTGTTTCTGGATGCACAAAATAAATTGTATTACGAAGTATCGGCAGCCTATTATCCGTTGTACGAATTGAACCGGTTGAAAGAGATTGAGCAGAAAAATATTGACATTCTGCAATCCTATAAAAACATTGCAACTTCGAAGTTTAAAAATGGTGCTTCCCCAATGACAGATGTTTTGCGGGTGGATATCATGCTGAAAGATGCACAAACAAATCTCAGTATTTTGAATAAAAAAGAAAAACCGTTGCTCACTGCATTTAACAACTTACTCAACAGAGACAAAAACGAATCTGTGGTTGTTCAGGATACATTGTCCTTGGAATTATTGCCGGAGAATTTCAGAAAAGATTCGCTGCTGACTAATCCAATGCTCAATGCACTGGATTTGCAAAGAAGAGCCAGTGAAGTGAATGAAACCGTGGCGCAAAAAGAGGGACTTCCGAAATTGGGTGTCGGATTGGATTATGCAATTGTGGGCAAACGCACAGATATGGAGCTCGCTGATAATGGAAAAAATATACTGATGCCTATGGTTTCGGTGAGCATTCCCATTTTCAGAAAAAAATACAAAGCTGCCGAAAAAGAAGCGCAACTGATGCAGGAAAATTATTCCCTTCAAAAGGAGGAAACCATCAATTCGCTGACAACGAATTACGAAATGGCCCGGTTCCAGATTCAGCAACAACTTGAGTTAATAAACCTGTACGATGAACAAATTCAGGAAACCAACCAAACGCTGAACCTGTTGTTCAGCGCCTACGGAAACTCAGGAAAGGATTTTGAAGAGGTTTTGCGTATGCAGCAACAACTGCTGAAATACGAAAAAATGAAAGCTATGGCAGAAACCATGTACCAGACAGCTTTGGCAAAATTAAATTACATCACTGCAAAAAAATATTAACGATGAAATCAAATACAAAAACAATAATCATAGTTCTTTCAACACTGGCAATTGGATTATTGCTGGGTTGGTTGCTGTTTGGCGGATCCGGGAAAGAGGCAAAAGAAGAATACCAGGAGAAAATTGAAGAAGTGGAAGGACAAACCATCTGGACCTGCTCCATGCACCCCCAAATCCGTCAGAGTGAGCCGGGCGACTGCCCGATATGCGGCATGGATTTAATTCCACTTGAAGATGAACAAAATTCATCAGTGGACGCGTCCGCAATAAGCATGTCGCCAACAGCTATGCAACTTGCAAATATTCAAACGGCAGTTGTGGGCAATATGGCGCCTGTAAAAGTAGTCCGGTTGAACGGAAAAATACAGGAGGATGAACGCCTGGTTTTCTCGCAATCGTCGCACATTCCCGGGAGAATAGAAAATTTGATGGTGAATTTTACCGGCGATTATGTGCAAAAAGGACAAGTGATTGCATCGGTTTATTCACCTGACCTGGTGACAGCACAGGAAGAATTGTTTGAGGCGCAAAAAATTAAGGACACTCAACCACAACTTTTTGCAGCGGTTAAGGAGAAATTGAAAAACTGGAAGCTGTCCGATGACCAAATCAACCGTATTTTATCGTCAGGAACAACGAAAGAGACATTTGATGTTCAGGCAGATGTTTCGGGTTATGTGACAGAAAAAAAGGTAAATACCGGCGATTATATTAAAAGGGGTGAAGCAATCTACGAAATTGCGGACCTGTCGCGGGTGTGGGTACTTTTCGACGTATATGAATCAGATATGGCATGGGTCAAAAAAGGTGATAAAATTACGTTTACCGTTGAATCGCTTCCGGGTGAAACTTTCGAGGGAACTGTTGATTACCTTGACCCTGTCATCGATCCAAAAACACGGGTAGCAAAAGCCCGGGTAGTTAAATCAAATTCAGGATTAAAGCTGAAACCCGAAATGTTTGTATCAGGGAAAGTGGAAGCAAAACTGGCGCAACAAACTGATGCGGTTGTAGTTCCAAAAACAGCAGTGATGTGGACAGGCAAACGCTCTGTGGTTTATGTAAAATCCACAACTGACCAGGGAGTGTATTTTCAAATGCGTGAAGTAGAACTGGGTCCTGCACTGGGTGAAAGTTACATTATTGAAAATGGATTGAAGGAAGGTGAAGAAATTGCAGTTCATGGCACGTTCAGCATCGATGCTGCGGCGCAGCTTGCCGGAAAACCAAGCATGATGAGTCCGGAAGGCGGAGATTCAGGCGCAGGTAGAATGCCCGAAATGGATATGGGAGGAGAAACCATGCAGGAAACACCTGCATCGGTCGAATCAGTAAAGACTGATCCGGAATTTACCGCGCAACTGACCACCGTATTCGACAATTACCTTAAAATGAAAAACGCATTTGTGGCTTCCGATCCTAAGCAAGTGAGTAATGAAGCGCGAAATGTGGAGAAGTCGTTGAAATCAGTAGACATGGAACTGTTAAAGGGCGATGCACATATGGCCTGGATGGACCAACTGAAAACATTGAACAGCGAAATAAAAACGATTGCCGGTTCTTCCGATATCTCAGCACAGCGGCAGGCATTTGCAAAATTCAATGAAGCCTTTTACAAAAGCCTTCAACTGTTCAGGCTGAAAAACGATACCGCTTATTACCATTACTGCCCCATGGCCAGCGATAATAAAGGCGCATATTGGCTAAGCGAAACAAAAGAAATACGAAATCCATATTTCGGCGAAGATATGCTGGAGTGTGGCGAAACAAGAGATACAATAAAATAAATTCAATTCTTTAACCATTAAAAATTTAATGAGATGAAAACAAAAATTTTAAGTTTAGTAGCAATTTTTATGTTAGGTGCTGTTACCGTTTTTGCCGGAAATAAAACGGAGAAATTTAAAGTGTACGGAAATTGCGGAATGTGTGAAAACCGCATCGAGAAAGCAGCCAAGGCAGTTGATGGCGTTCAGTTGGCCGACTGGAACAAGGAAACCAAGATGATGGAAGTGACTTTTGACGATGCGAAAACTGATGTGCATAAAGTACATATGGCCATTGCAAAAGCCGGCCACAGTACCGAAATGCATAAAGCAACCGAAGAAGCGTATAACAAATTGCCGTCTTGCTGCCAATATGATCGTTCTGCTGAAAAGGCTGAGCCGATGAAAGACATGCACGAAGGCCATATGAACTAATGAAACAGTTTCTTACCGGGGATTTTGAAAATCCCTTGTAAGTTTATCCTGATGTATTGAAAAGAATGATTGAATTATCAGCCAGGCGGCTGGAACAGACTGAAGCAGGTCTTATAAAAAATAGTAAAATGAAAAAGAAAATAATATTGTTATTCGTAAGTGCACTTATTGTTGCAGGATTCACTGCCTGCAATAAATCGGAAGAAGCAATCCCTGATAATTCCATTGAAGGAAGATACGTGGGCACCTTAACCATCGAAACAGTAAAAAGTGCCACCCGTATGATGCCGGAAAATACAAGTGCATCTGCAGATATAACTAAAACCGGTGATGGAGAAATTGAAGTTCATTGTTACAGCGACGAATTGGACACAACTTTTATGCTCGATTATTTCGATAACCATGACAGTGTAATGGTATGCCTTACCGGTGATGCTTTTCAGGAAATGTATGGACACAGGATGGGCGAAGGACATATGAGTGGCGGAATGATGGGCGACATAAATGATGGAGAAACTGAATGGCAGCACCACAGGAACGACGAGCACCAGTTTGGAGATCAACATTTTGGCGGGTTTGATTTGTCAAACCACACTTTTGGTTACCGGTTTATAACGAGGAATGGAAATCATCAGTATATGCTGGACTTCCAGGGAACAAAAAGCCTTTAATATTAAAATGATGCAAATCATTTTAAAAATAAAGCAACAGTTTATTATGAATAGTTTTGTAAGTTTATTGATAGAAAAAGTTGGATAGAAGTTTATCGGAACAAATTGTTCCGGGGCTTCTTACAAAAAGAGAAAGGAGAACGTTATGTTTTTAAAAATTTTAATATTATCGGTTATCCTGGTTGCCTTCACCATGTTGGCACTGGGCGTAAAACTGCTGTTTAACAAAGAATCATCATTCACCGGGCACGCATGTTCTCTTGATGATGGAAAAGTAAACGAATCAGGCGGTTGTGCCGGTTGCGGAATTCAGGAAGTAACAAACTGTCCTGAAAAAGAGAATTAAGAAGGAGAATCAGAAGACCGAAACAGGAAGTTGGAAATGGGGATGAAGCTTCGGTATTCCTTTTTATAAAAACACTAACTTTATAAAATTGAATCATGAAACTGATAAAAGCCTACATCCGGGACAGGATGACAGAGGATGTATATTATGCACTAAGAACAGAGGGTTATTGTTGTATGACTTTTGTTCAATGTGAAGGAACAGGACAGTATTCCGACCATGAAAAAGAACATATCAGCGATAAATATCCATTTGCCGATGCATACAAAATAATCAAGCTTGAAATGCTGGTAACAAACGAACATGTAAAACCAGTGGTGCAAATTATACGGCAGCACGGCCGTACAGGTTATCGGGGCGACGGAATGATTATCGTTTCGCCGGTAGATGAAGTGTACAAAATACGCAACGATGAGCAGGGAATAATGGCCATTTAACGAATACATAGATTCATGGATATCAACGTCAAAAACATGGTTTGCAGCCGCTGTATTATGGTGGTTTCTCAAATTTTTAACGAAGCCGGAATTGAAGTTGAAAATGTACAGCTGGGTAAAGTAAAAACCACTAAAGAAGTGGAGCCGGATAAATTGGATCAGATAAACGATCAACTTAAAACGGTTGGGTTCGAAATCATCAACGACTCGAAAAGGCGGATAATCGAAAAAATTAAAACCGCAACCATCGACTACGTTTACCACCACAAGGGGGAAAACAAAATAAACTTTTCGGAATACCTTGTTGACATACTGAACCTCGATTATCCTTACCTGAGTACACTTTATTCATCGGTTGAAGGCACCACCATTGAAAAACACCTCATCAACCTGAAAATTGAACGGGTAAAAGAATTGCTGGTTTACGACGAAAAAAACTTAAGCGAAATAGCCTGGGAACTGGGTTACAGTAGCGTAGCTCATTTGTCAGGACAATTTAAAAAAGTGACCGGTTTTACGCCCTCTTATTTCAAAAAACTAAGAGAACAGAAGCGCAAATCGGTTAATGATGTTTGATTTGATTAAATGTTTAAATTAAGAGTTGATATTAGCTGATTATCAACAATCCAACCCATTCAGGGGTTGTGCCTTTACTTCCTGTTACCTTCCCCGGACTTTGCACGGGGTTTACTTTTGTTTATATCCTTCGGACATTTCCTTATCTGCCAAAGGGCGGATTAAACAATAATAGCCATGGATAAAATCCATGGTAATATAGTGGGTTCAAGCCTTAATTCACTTAAATATCCGGATGTATGGTTAAAAATTGAATTCATTAAAATCATATAAATCTATCTTAAAATAGTATAACGCTTTCGGCGACAGTAGACATTATCTTTATAACCAGTTATTAACCATTAAAAATTACTGTCATGAAAGCATTAATAGTAACAATTACGATGATTGCATTTATAACGCTAAGCAGCTACAAACAGGATGATAAAGTTGACCAACTCCTGCAAAAACAGGACACACGACAAGAAGTCTTCAACAAAATTCTGAATAACCGTGAGCTGATGTTTGACTTTATGAATGCTATGCATGGCAACCAACAAGCCATGATGATGTGGAACCGGAACTACCGTCACATGCAAAATAACAGTACGGATACGAATACCAATTATTCGAGGATGGGGCATAATCAGATGATGGGAAGGTACAACGGAAACCACATGAGGGGTTCTGCCAATACCAATAATGATGATAATTATAACATGGGTTACGGTCAGATGATGAATCAAATGATGAATAGTCCAAATCTGATGCGTGGATTTATGACCAACATGATGAATACCTACGGACAGGATTCAACCTTTGTCAATAACATGGCAAAAATTATGGCCGATCACCCGAAGTTAATGAACCGTGCAATGCACGATTACAATCAAAACAGTACTATGGGGATGAATGGTTCTCACTACGGAAAAGGAATGCAACATATGAACTCCGGAAACCATTAACGGGACTTCGACTTTCTTTCTAAGTCGAAGGCAATTAATCGGACTTTGGAAAGTCCGGCTCCCTGAAAGACCAATATTGACAAAACAAAATTTAAAATAAGAAAAGGAGGCACGTCATGATGTATGGAATGTATGGATATGGAATGAATGGAATACACGGAATGGGTTGGGGCATGGGCTTTGGCTGGATCCTCGGAATTGTAGTTCTGATAGTTATTACCTGGGCTGTTACCAGAGGAATTAATTCAGGCCAAAATGCCACTCAAACAGAAAAGAAGTCAGCACTCGACATTTTGAAAGAACGATATGCCCGGGGTGAAATTAACAA
Source organism: uncultured Prolixibacteraceae bacterium (assembly GCA_963816685.1). Classification (GTDB taxonomy): domain Bacteria; phylum Bacteroidota; class Bacteroidia; order Bacteroidales; family Prolixibacteraceae; genus CAVYUC01. The sequence goes on from CAWFMB010000014.1 coordinate 302,821, forward strand.
AGAAGAGTTCGAAGAAAAGAAACATGTTCTCTCATAATTCATCTGCAATAAATAAAACCACAGTTCGACTTCGCTCACTGTGACTGTCATTAGTTGCGAAGTCGAAGTTTGAATATCAATGAAATAAGAAAAAGTTCCATGCAAGTGGAGATTATAATAAACAGAGAAAAAGTAAGATACCAGATTATGAATAAAGTAAAACAATATGTTTGCCCCATGACTTGTGAAGGGGAAAAAAGCTACAATCAGTCTGGCGACTGTCCGGTGTGCAACATGCATCTCGTCCCATGTGAAGAAGTGAAGGTCGAAAACCCGGAAGGTCACCCGGCTGGCAGTAGATTGGAAAACCATCAACAGGTACACAATTCCGCAGAAAAAAATGAAAAATACTATTGCCCCATGAAGTGTGAAGGCGATAAAACATATGATGAACCCGGCGACTGCCCGTTATGCAACATGCATTTGGTTCCGGTGGGTAAAGAATTTCAAAAAACCAACGGGCATCATCACCACCACGAACACCACAATCATTCAAAAGCAACAGAAGATACAGCAGAAAAATATTACTGCCCCATGAAATGCGAGGGCGACAAAACATACAATGAACCCGGCGACTGCCCGGTATGCAACATGCATTTGGTTCCGGTGGGTAAAGAATTCGAGCAATCCAACGGGCATCATCACCACCACGAACACCACAATCATTCAAAAGCAACAGAAGATACAGCAGAAAAATATTACTGCCCCATGAAATGCGAGGGCGACAAAACATACAATGAACCCGGCGACTGCCCGGTATGCAACATGCATTTGGTTCCGGTGGGTAAAGAATTCGAGCAATCCAACAGGCATCATCACCACCACGAACACCATCAACATAAAAATACAGCGGTTTCAAACAGCAAAGGAAAATATTTCTGTCCCATGCGTTGCGAAGGTGATAAAATTTATGATGAATCCGGCGACTGCCCGGTTTGTGGTATGCATCTGAATAAAGAAGAAAGCCGGCCGGTGGGCAGTAAAACCATTTACACCTGCCCGATGCATCCGGAAGTAAAACAGGATCATCCGGGAAGCTGTCCCAAATGCGGGATGGATTTGGTCCCGGAAAAAGGAGCTGATGTGAGTGAAGAAGAAAAGACCTTGAAAAAGATGACCCGGAAATTCTGGCTGGCAGTAGCATTAAGTGTGCCGGTGTTTGTCATTGCCATGTCTGATATGTTTGGGTTAAATCTTGAAAAAATTGCTTCAAAAAAGGTGTGGAGCTGGGTAGAATTTGCCCTCGCTTCACCCGTGGTATTTTATGCAGGATGGGATTTTTTCAAAAGGGGCTGGAGTTCCATCCGGCGCCGCAGCCCGAATATGTGGACGCTGATTTCTGTTGGTGTGGGGGCTGCTTATATTTTTAGTGTTCTGGCCTTGTTGATACCGGATGTTTTCCCTGCACAGTTTAAAGATAATCAGGGAAATGTACATGTTTATTTTGAAGCAGCAGCTGTAATATTAACACTTGTACTTCTCGGACAGGTACTCGAGTTGCGCGCACACAGTAAAACAAACTCTGCCATTAAAGCCTTGCTTGGGCTGGTTCCTCCTGTTGCAAGGATAATCCGCAATGGTGAAGAAGTGGAAATTCCCCTGGAAGAAGTAACCGAAGGCGACATCCTGAAAGTAAAACCTGGCGAAAAAATACCGGTCGACGGGGTGATAACCGAAGGAAATGCGGTGATTGACGAAAGCATGATTACCGGTGAATCCATTCCTGCCGATAAATCGGTGGACGATAAGGTAACCGGCGGCACCATTAACGGGAAAACAGCATTTGAAATGAAAGCTGAAAAAGTAGGCTCCGATACTTTGCTGGCTCAGATTATCGATATGGTCAATGAAGCCGGCCGTTCCCGCGCACCTATTCAGAAAATGGCCGATGTGGTGGCCAGATATTTTGTGCAAATTGTGGTAAGTATAGCCATTCTCACTTTTATTGTCTGGGCCATATGGGGGCCGGAACCGGCGTATGTTTATGCATTTGTAAATGCAATTGCCGTATTGATTGTTGCCTGCCCGTGTGCATTGGGACTTGCAACACCTATGTCGGTTATGGTAGGTTCAGGCCGGATGGCACAGTCGGGTGTGCTTGTAAAAGATGCCCGCGCCATTGAAGAAATGAACAAGGTGGATATACTTATCATTGATAAAACCGGTACAATTACCGAGGGAAAACCTTCCCTGAAAAACTATAAATCGTTTGGGAAGATGAGCGATGAAGAGGTGCTGAAACTTGCAGCTTCCATCGATGCCAACAGCGAACATCCCATTGCCGACGCCATTGTGAAAGGTGCTAAAGAAAAAAATATTCAACTTGAAAAATTGGAAAGTTTTGAATCGGTAACCGGAAAAGGTGTACAGGCTGTTTACCGGAAACAAAAAACAGGGCTGGGCAACCACCGTTTACTGGAAGATTTTGGAGCCAGCATTAACGGGGAAGCGCAAAAAGAAGCAAAAAACTGGCAGTTAACCGGACAAACAGTAATGTACCTGGTTTCCGGAAATACAGTGGAAGGAATAATAAGTGTGGCCGACACCATCAAACCAACTTCTGCAAAAGCTATTAAAGAACTCCAAAGGTTGGGTATAAAAGTACACATGCTCACCGGCGATAATCAATTTACTGCCAAAGCGGTGGCCGACGAACTGAACCTCGATGGATTTGTGGCCGATTGCCTGCCCGACGATAAATACAAAAAAGTAAAAGAATTTCAGGAACAGGGTTACGTTGTTGCAATGGCCGGTGACGGAATTAACGATGCCCCGGCATTGACTCAGGCGAACATCGGAATTGCAATGGGCACGGGTACTGATATTGCCATGCAAAGTGCTGAAATTACACTGGTAAAAGGTGACCTGAACGGCATAGTCCGTGCCCGCGAATTAAGCCATAAAGTAATGAGAAACATCAAACAAAACCTGTTTTTTGCCTTTGTCTACAACTCCCTGGGGGTGCCGGTTGCGGCAGGAATATTATTCCCGTTTTTCGGCATTCTGTTGAGTCCGTTAATTGCCGCTACTGCTATGAGTTTCAGTTCGGTTTCAGTAATTGCAAATGCATTGCGGTTAAGAAAAAAATAAGAATAAAGGCCTCGGCCGGCCCTTCGGGAGATCTACTGGAAACGGCTTTTGCCGGAAACAGGAAAGGTGATTGTTGTATTTTCTGTTCTTACAGCCCGGTGGAATGCCCGTCCTGGCAAAAAGGGAAAACATGCTGTTAAAGTCATAAAGTTGAAAAAGGAAAAACTACGCTTTATGTAACCTATCTTAAAAAACAATATTTACATTTTTGCGTTGACATTACTAAAACATCTAAAATTGAAACAAACAATCACAATAGTGAATGAATAAAACCTCATGGAAATCCGCATGTAGGTATATTATTTAAATAAAAAACATTAATTACAATTAATTCTATATGAAATATTTAAGATACACTTATCCGGTTTTATTAGTAATTTTTTTCCTGGGAATTGGAAATAGTTCCAAAACGTTTGCCCGTGAAAGTCAGAAACAGGTGTTACAATTACCAAAAGATTCGTTAAAAACCAATACGGTTTGTTACGAAGTTTTTGGAATGGATTGCCCTGGTTGCCAGTCAGCTTTGGAAAAACAGTTAAAAAAAATTGATGGAGTGGCTGATGCAACAGCCAGCTTTAAGGAAAAAGAAGTAGTTATCGAATTAAAGCCTGAAGCCAATGTTACAGAAGAAGAAATTCACAACCGCATTAAAAAAGCCAATTTTACTCCCGGTAAAAAAATAAACAGTGGGGAAAATGAGAAGAGAAAAGAATAAACAAATTATACTTTTTTCTATTACCTGTTTGTTTCTTTTGCAAGCCCTTGTTGCCAAACCTGAAGGCATTAGTGTGGATGCAGGATTGACACCAGGTCAGGACCGCATCATTTTACGCACGCAATACCGGAATATCATCAGTTTTATGGATGACAACAGAATGGTCATGCACATGATGCCGGTAGTGGTAGCGTACGGCCTGAGTCGTGATATTACATTGATGATGCGAACGGGTTACCGTGCTGTTGGCGAAAATGAAACCATGATGCAGATGGAAAGTCAGTGGATGGATCCCTTTCTGATGGGAAAGGTAAAATTGTACCGTCTCAATACACGAAATTACGTGTTTGGGGTTGCAGGTTTTGCCGGCACTACATTCCCGGTCTGGAGCAGTTCGGCACGTAAAACGTATAGTCCGGTGATGGGATTAAATGCCTCTTTCAGACCTCATTATTGGTCGTTCGATTTAAATAATGCTTACGAGTGGGTGAATTACAACTCAGGCGATAAACAATCGGAAACCAGACAACTGCAGTTAAACCTCGCGGTTTCGCGCAACATTATTCTACCCGGAATAGATAACTGGATTTTTGCACCGGTCCAGGAATTCTCCTTTATCAGAAATAATCCGGCTTCCGGGGAATCACGTTCCTTAGGATTTATTTCCCCAGGATTTCAGTTTGTTTCGCCCCACGTAAAATTTGAGGGATTATACCAAATACCGGTAAATTCTAATAAATCGGCCGTTCAAAATGGAGGCAGGCTTATTTTGGGATTTCGATTCATGTTTTGAATATTCTTACAGAGGATATAGAATATTTAACAAAAAAACTGTTCCATTCTTGAAGAAACATGTAAAACCGGTGATAAACCAGTTTCACCGTAGAATTAAAAGTGTGTAACCTTTCCACACTTTTTTTTGTTTTCAAAACCCTCCTTTCAGAAAGTTCCGTATATGGTACGTTTTGAATCATTGTTCGATTAGATATAAATTAATGGCATAGTTTTTTCGCAATGAACCTAAAATCATGAAATGAATTACCTTACTGTAAATATTTCAAAAATCACACAATACGTAAATGATCAATTATCAGGTAACTTGTATAATAACTTTAAATTTAAAAAGATGAAAAAAATACTAATTATCGCAACAGCCTTCCTTTTTATGGCAGGGTTCACAGCAAACGCCCAAATGGAGCAAAATAACATGCAAAACCAGCATCAAGGTATGATGATGCAAAACAACGGCATGATGCAGCAGGGTATGCAGCATGGTATGATGGGAAACGGAATGTGTCCCATGTGCGGGCAGATGATGGGTCAAAACATGCCTATGCAAAAATACGGTATGATGATAAACCGGCTGCCCAACATGCAAGAGCAACTGTCGCTGAATAACGATCAGGTGGAACAGTTAATCGATTTGCAAACGGAATTCAAGAAACAGCAAATTGATTACCAGGCAGAGCTGCAGAAAAAACAAATGAAACTCAAAAGCCTGCTGGCTGACGATGCTTCAGCTGACCAGGTGAAAAATCAGATGGAAGCCTGTTCCGAAACGAAAATCAACATGAAAGTAGCTGCGTATGAAACGGCTGATAAAATGAATGCCGTCCTCAATACCGACCAGAAAGAACAGTTGAAGAACATGATGATGCAATCTGGCAGTATGATGATGCAAGGACATGGTGGCATGATGCAAAATCGTGGAAAAATGATGAACCGGAGACAGGGTAGCATGATGCAAAACCAAAATAATCAATAAAAAAGAAAGGAGTATGTGATGATGGGAGGATTTGGTCACGGCTGGGGAATGGGCTGGTGGTGGATTATTGGTCTGATAGTAATCATTGCAGTGGTTTGGATGATTGTAAAGGGAATGAACCAAAGCAACCAATCCGCTAATCAGAGCACCGGAAAATCGGCACTTGACATTTTGAAAGAGCGATATGCCAGCGGTGAAATTGATAAGCAGGAGTTTGAAGAACGTAAAAAGAATTTATTGTAAACAAGCGCCCTTGAGTACTTTTCATTCAGTAAGTTCAACCGGTTGATTTTTGGTTGCTGTATTTCAGGTAAAACATTATTAATCCGTACAAAAAAAGCAAACCGAGAATAAATCCGCCTGTTACATCAGTAAACCAATGCACTCCCAGGTAAACGCGTGAGAAAGGTACAGCAAAAATAAGTAACAGGGAAAATGTGATAACAGTATACCGAATGAGTTTTGTAATGCTGTTATGCCGGAGCATAAGAAATACTAGAAAACCAAAAAATACAACGTAAAAAGAAACATGCCCGCTGGGAAAACTTTGATATTTAGCCACCTGAACAATAGTAACCAAATCTTCTGTCGGGCGTGGCCTGCTGATTAAAATTTTTATTCCGGTATTAATAGGACTTACGACCAGGGTGAACAATACAAACAGCGCATCCTTTTTATGGCGGGCTAAAAGAAAAATCAAAGCCACTACTGCTGTCATTATTACAGAAATCCATGTTCTACCAAACCAGCTGATGGCTTTCATTATGTGATCCAACAGGGGGTTCATATACTCCTGTACCTCTTCCGAAAATTCAATATCAATAAAAGAAGTGGGTAAAAAATAGACAACAGCTGTTAATGAAAAAAAGATAAGTACCAGCCCCAGTACCAAATAATTCATTTTCTTTTTGTCTTTCCACGTTCTGAGGTAATTTAAAATGTCCATCCGGTATTAATTATGTGAAAGCTACATGTTATTAAATTGTTGGAAGTGGGGAAATGTTCATTTTAAAGAATTTATTTCTTTTAAATTCATGCTGATTTTCCTCATCTTTAAATTCTCTTTAGAATGTTTGAATAACTTGCACCGCATGAAACTGCTAATTGTTGAAGATGAACCCGCACTGCTTGAAGAGATGAAAAACTTCCTTGAAAAGGAACATTATGTGTGCGAAACCGCGGCGAATTTTAATGAAGCCGATGAAAAGCTGTCGGTTTATCATTACGATGTGGCGCTTATTGATATTACTCTTCCGGGAGGCAGCGGATTACGATTGATTGAAACACTAAAAACCCAAAATGCTGACACAGGAATCATTATTATTTCAGCCCGCAATTCGCTGGACGATAAACTTACCGGTCTTAATCTTGGCGCCGATGATTATCTAACCAAACCATTTCATCTTTCCGAATTAAATGCGCGTGTAAAAGCAGTATTGCGCCGCCGAAAATTTGATGGTTCCACCCGAATTGAATTTAACGAAATTGAACTGCTCCCCGATCAGGGAACAGTTAAAGTAAAAGGGAAAAGTGTATGGCTCACCAAAAAAGAGATGGAAATGCTGCTGTTTTTTATTTCAAATCAGAACCGGCTGCTCACCCGTGAATCAATTGCCGAACATTTGTGGGGTGATAATATCGACCTGTCCGATAATTTCGATTTCATTTACACGCACATCAACAACCTGCGAAAAAAAATAGTGAAGAGCGGCGGGAAGGATTACATTAAAACAGTTTACGGAATTGGCTATAAATTTACCGATCAATGAAACTTTTAAACAGAATAAATAACCGGTATATTGTTTGGTCGCTGGCAGTGATGTTATTTTCAGGCATAATAATCTACTTTATTTTGTCGGTAGTTATTAACGATCAGTTAGATGAGCGCCTGTTGGAAAATCTGCAACCCGTTGAAAAGCAACTGCGGCAATCACCCGGAACAGCCTTTATTGAGCCGGTAGCCAAAATTCAAAAAACCGGAAAGGCCCCTGAAACAGCTGTTTTTTCCGATACGTTAATCTTCAATCAGGGAGAACAGGAATATGAAGAATACCGGCAAATCAGTGCGGTAAGAAATATTGACGGTAATTTTTATCGCATCGTACTTCGCAAATCAAAAATCGAGTCGGAAGATTTTCTGATCACCCTTGTAGCAGTTACTATTTTAGGAATGATTTTACTTTGGTTAATATTGCTGATTGTTAACCGACGCATAGCAAAATCAGTTTGGCAACCTTTTTTCTCAAACCTTAAAGCGATAGAACAGTTTTCTGTAACTGCACAAAAACCGGTTCAACTCAACAATTCCGGAATTTCAGAATTTGACCAGTTGAATGCAGTGGTTACCAGTCTGACCCGGCAAATCATTGCCGATTTTCAAAACCAGAAGCAATTTTCGGAAGATGTTTCGCACGAATTACAAACGCCGCTGGCCATCATCAGCTCACGTTTGGAAAGTCTGCTTGGAGAGCCGGAGCTGAACAAACACACGGATGTTTTAAACAGCATTTATATTTCTGTAAGGCGCCTGTCAAAATTAAACAAAGCACTGATTCTGCTCAGTAAAATAGAAAACAACCAGTTTGCCTCAACTGAGCAATCAAACCTGAAAACTATCGTTGAAGAAAAACTCGATGAATTTTCGGAATTGATAGCTTTAAAACAACTTACCACCGAAAAGGAGACCACCGAAGATTTTATCATTCCCGTTCCACCGGCGCTGGCCGAAATACTCATTACAAATCTGATGTCAAACAGCATAAACCACAATACAGAAGGTGGAATAATACGCATAGAAATGAACGAAAACCAGATGCTATTCTGCAACTCAGGAAACACAGAAATTGCAGAACCGGAGAAGTTGTTCAACCGGTTTTACAAAGCTGAGCCTTCCAGCCAATCGGTGGGGTTGGGACTGGCTATTGTAAAAAAAATTTGCGATAATTATGATTTATCCATTCAATACGTTTTTCGTTCAAATCACCATTGTTTTATTCTGCAGAAATCTTCAAAATCTCTTTAGATTCAGTTTCTATTTTTACACTCGAACATTAAAATTTAATAAAATGAAGAAATCAGTTTTTATCATTGCAGTGCTGGCAATCAGTATTGTCGCCTGTGCGCAAACACCACCTAAATCGGTAAGCGATAATTTTAACTCTAAGTTTTCAGGGGCTACCAAAGTAAAATGGGAACAGGAAGAAGAAAATGAATGGGAAGCCGAATTCAAAATGAACGGTGAAGAAATGTCGGCCAGTTTCGATAATGCCGGCAAATGGTTGGAAACCGAAAAAGAGCTGAAGAAAAATGAGCTTCCGGCAACCGTTCTGGATGCTGTAAACACTGAATATGCCGGTTATAAAATTGAGGAAGCTGCTGAAATTGAAAAACCGGATTTTAAAGGCTATGAATTTGGTATTGAAAAAGGAGAAGAAGAATTGGAAATTCTGGTGTCCGCTGATGGAAGTATTACCGTAAACAAAGAATCGGAGGAAGAAGACAAGGACTAAGTAGTTTTAAATATTGGGAAATGGAAAGCAATTCGTTTAAAAAATAAATTCTTTCCATTACCTTTAAAACCGTTTTTTGAAAGCACAGCGGTTAAATTTTTGTTCCATGAAAGCTTATCTCTTATTTATTTTTTCAACTCTGTTTATCATCCCGGGACAATTGGCGGCGCAACAACACAACCTCGATTTTTACCTTGAAAAAGCCAAAGCAAACAGTCCGTTAATTCATGAAAATAAAAATGAAAAACGGGTGATTCAACTCGATAGGAAACAATGGAAAAGCATATATTCGAAGCCTGTAATCACCACGGATGCGAGTGTATTGTTTGCACCGATTGTTGCACGTACAGATGGCTCCGGTCAATTTCGCTTTGTCTCGAAAGATGCCCAAAGGTACACAGGTTATGATCTGGCGGCCACCGATGGCGGACAGTATGTGGCCGGAGTGACCGTAACACAGGGACTCTTCAATGGTAAAAAACTGGAAACGCATGCTGATAAACTCGAACTTCAAAATCAAATCAGCGATTACAACATCGAGCTTACGGTACATGAACTGGAAAATACGGTGAAGCACCAGTACCTGCTTTGTCTGAAATCGAAAAAACAGGCAGACAGCAACCAGCAGTTAATGAAAGAAGTGGAAGATGAAATCGCCACCATGAAAATGTTGGTACAACATGCCATTTACAAACAGAGCGATTTGAAACTGCTGCAGATTACCCTTCAGAATTATCAGCAATCCTACGAAACATCCCTGGCCGAATACCGCGACAACATCTACAACCTGAACCTGTTGTGCGGAATCAACGAAGAGGCGGACACTGAAATAGAACCGGTGGAGTTTCAGCTTAGCCCGATGGTATCGTACCATTCGCGGTTTCTAACCTCTTTTTATTTAGACAGCCTCAACATGGTTGCCGATCGTAAAATCAGCGAATTGAAATACCAGCCGCAGGTGGATGTGTTTGCCAATGCAGGACTGAATGCCGTTTACGTGCCTTCGGTCAATCGGTTGGGGTTTAGCACCGGCGCCACCTTTAGCCTTACCCTTTTTGACGGACATCAACGAAAACTGGAATTTGAAAAGTCGCAAATCCACCTCGAAACCCTGCAGTTCAAAAAACAACAAAAGAAAACAGAAATCGAAATTCAACGAAAATTTACCCTCGATAAACTGGCTTCCCTCGATAAACGGATTTCGCTGGCCACAGGGCAACTGGACCAATACAATGAGTTGCTCAATATTTATAAAATCCGGTTGGAAAACGCTGAAATGTCGGTGATGGATTACGAATACCTTCTGAAAGATATCTCCACAAAAAAGCAGGAAAAGCTGCTGCTTGAGATGGAAAAACAAATGGTAATCAATGCCTGGAATTATTGGAATTATTAAATAATCGCATGACGATGAAGAATATTTTACCTATACTACTCACCGCCGCAGGCCTTTCGCTGTTCGTTTCGTGCGGAAATAAAACCACCGGCAATGCCGACGAGACGGTCGTTCCAAAAGCAGCCGTCACCACTGCTTCGCTCAAAAAAGGAAGAATTGAAGAACGAATTACCTTAAACGGCGTGACTGTCTTTTTGAATAAAAATGAGGTAGTGGCGCCTATTTCGGGTTACATCACCGCTGTAGATGTAAAATATGGCGACAGAGTGAAGACCGGACAAGTACTTTTTAAGATTCAAACCCGCGAAAATAAAGCGCTGCAGCAATCAGGCGAAGGGAATGCACTCTCCCGTAATTTTGGAGAAATACCAGTGACGGCTACTACAGCTGGGGTGGTAAACAAACCCCTCAATCTGGGCATTGGCGCCTATGTTACCGAAGGAAACACGTTGTGCACCCTCACCGACAACAACGATTTGATGGTGCAGGTAAATGTACCGTTCGAACACCACACACTCGTGCAGGCCGGTACAAGCTGTCGTCTGCTGCTTCCCGACGATACGCAAACCGACGGAACTGTTTACCGCGTTCGTCCCTTCGTGGATGAAACATCGCAAACACAGGAGGTATTGGTAAAACCGAAAGGTACGCACAACTGGCCCGAAAACATGAATCTCACGGTTTCGTTCCTGAAAAGTGCCAGCGACTCCACCCTGCTTTTACCCAAAGGTGCGTTGCTGACAAACGAAACGCAATCGAAATTCTGGGTAATGAAAATTGTGCAGGACAGCATTGCCGTGGAAGTTCCGGTACAAACCGGAATAAAAAACGACAGCGTGGTGCAAATACATTCGGGAAGCCTTTCGCCCAAAGACGACATTATCCTGGAAGGTGGTTACGGTCTGCCCGACAGCAGTGTGGTTAAAATTGTGAAATAATTATGAAGGATATATTCGTCCGGTTTAAAAGCCCAATAGCAGTCATACTTGTTCTCATTCTCATCGGAGGCGTGCTTTCCTACCAAAGCATGAAAACGTCGCTTTTTCCCGATATTACGTTTCCGAAAATAAAAGTAATAGCCGAAAACGGTGAACAACCAGTGGATAAAATGATGGTAACCGTTACCAAACCTCTGGAAGACGCAATAAAACGGGTGCAGGATTTACAATTGGTGCGCAGTACAACCAGTATGGGAAGCTGCGAAATTTCAGCTTTTATGGAATGGGGTTCCGACATCGACCTCGACAAACAGCGGGTGGAATCGCAAATTCAGCAAATAAAAAACAGTCTGCCACCGGGAGTGCAGATTACTGTGGAAAAGATGAATCCTTCGATTCTGCCGGTGATGGGGTATTCGCTGCAATCGGAAACGAAAAACCAGATTGAGCTGAAAATGATTGCCCAGTATATTGTAAAACCCTATTTTTCGCGTATTGCAGGCGTGGCAGGCGTTCAGGTGATAGGCGGTCGTGAAAAAGAATATCGGCTTACTTTAAACCAGAAAAAAATGAGTTTGCTGAAACTGGGTCCGCAGGATATTGAAAATGCGCTTCAGCAAACCGATTTTATTCAGTCGAACGGGTACACCATTGATTATAACCGGCTTTACCTTACCGTTACGGACGCTACCATTAAAAACCTGGAGCAACTTAATAATCTGGTGTTGCAGGACGATGCCAAACGAAAAATTACCATTGGAGATATCTCCGATGTGAGCATTGCATCGCGCACCGAATATGTAAAAATTAAAGCCGACGGGAAAGATGTTCCACTGGTAGCTGTATTGAAGCAGCCCAATGCCAACCTCATCGATGTGGCCGATCAGGTATCAGCAAGTTCGGTTGAACTGAATAAACTATTACCTAAAGGAGTGGAACTGCGGCCCTACTACAACCAGTCGGAGTTTGTTAGCCGCAGCATCCGCAGTATCATTGACGTACTTTGGATTGGACTCTTGCTGGCTATTGTGGTAGCAACCATCTTTTTGCGGTCGCTGAAAGCCAGCAGCGTAATCCTGATTACCATTCCAGTGACACTGGCACTCACTTTTATTGTAATGACTTTTATTGGTTACGATTTTAATATAATGACCATCGGCGCCATTGCGGCTGCCATCGGGTTAATCATCGACGATGCCATTATTGTGGTGGAACAAATTCACCGTACCCACGAAGAATATCCCAACCGTGGTCCCAAAGAGCTGGTGGGAAAAGCGGTTCATTATCTCTTCCCTTCAATGGTTAGTTCGTCGCTCAGTACCATTGTTATTCTTATTCCGTTTGAACTGATGACAGGTGTGGCCGGAGCGTATTTTAAAATTCTCACTAAAACGATGATCATTACGCTGGTTTGTTCTTTTCTTGTTACCTGGCTTTTCCTTCCTGTTATTTACCTGTTGCTTTCAAAAAATAAAAATACCAGCAAAACCCAACAGGGCGTGGATGTAAAGAAACGGCACTGGATTTCCTTTTTTATCCTGAGACCATACATTAGTATTTTAATTGTGGCTGCATTAATTGTATCGATTGTTACCATAATTCCGAAATTGCAAACCGGTTTTTTACCGGAAATGGATGAAGGATCGATAGTGATGGATTATGTGAGCCCACCAGGAACATCGCTGGATGAAACCGACCGTTTGCTGACACAAGTGGATCAAATTCTGGAAACCACGCCGGAGGTGAAAACCTACTCGCGGCGCACCGGAACACAAATGGGATTTTTTATTACGGAACCCAACGACGGCGACTACCTGATTGAATTATACAAAAACCGGAAACGCACCACCGAAGAGGTATCCGACGATATCCGCCAACGGATTGAAAGGGCCATCCCGGCACTGGAAACCGATTTTATGCAGGTAATTACCGACATGCTGGGCGACCTGATGGACAGCGGTCACCCCATTGAAATTAAAATATTCGGTACCGACCATGAAAAGATAAAAGCACTCTCTCGACAAGTTGCCGACAGCCTGGAATCCATCGATGGTGTGGCCGATGTTTTTAACGGAATTGTAGTGGCAGGGCCAATGCTGAAAATTATTCCAAAAGAGAATAAACTGAAACAGTTCGGACTGAACTCCACTGATTTGCAGGCACAGGTACAAACCTACCTCGAGGGCACTGTTATTGGCTCGATTCCCGAAAAGGAACAACTCACCGACATACGAATGATTTATCCGGTGAACAATCAAACGCCATTGGAACAACTCAGGAAAGTAAAAATTTGTACGGCCAACGGCGACTATCTTCCACTCGATAATTTCGCCACATTTACGGTGCAGAGCGGCGTTTCTGAAATTGAGCGCGAAAACCTGCAAACCATGAGTATGGTAACCGCCCGGATGACCAACCGCGACCTGGGCAGCGTGATGAAAGATATTCAGCAAAAAATGCATACCATTAGTCTGCCACCGTCGTACCAGATTGTTTACGGAGGTTCGTTTGCCCAACAACAAAAATCATTCGAGGAATTGCTGAAAATCCTTATTCTCGGAGCCTTGCTGGTTTTCACAGTAATCCTGTTTATGTTCAAGAACCTGAAAATTTCACTGACGGTTCTGTTTATCAGTTTGCTGGGAATTTCAGGAAGCGTTTTGGCGCTTTATTTTACAGGCACCGCGCTGAATGTAGGAAGCTACACCGGGTTGATCATGGTAATAGGAATCATTGGTGAAAACTCCATTTTTACCATTCAACAGTTTTTATTTGAATTGAAAAAATCAGGTGTTGACAACGCGCTTGGTTATGCGATTTCAGCCCGTTTACGACCAAAATTAATGACTGCCGTAGGTGCCGTTGTTGCTTTGTCGCCGCTGGCTGCCGGAATTGGTACTGGGGCAAAAATGCACCAGCCACTTGCCATTGCCGTCATTGGCGGGTTAATCATTGCATTGCCGCTGCTGCTGATTGTATTGCCCGGATTTTTAAAACTGCTGTTTGGAAAAAATAAGTCAGAAAATTAATTGAACAGAATATACCTTGCAGGGAGGCAGAAAAGAACGAATTAGCCGAAAACCAGATTTTCCGGACTATCAGGTCAGTTTAATCTGAATGACGAATATTTTACACTGCTGGTTTATTTTCTATGCTGATGAATCTTCTATGCTGTCGGATTTTAACATCCCATTACCATTACCATTACCATGAAAATGAATACTGAAAAGCCGATGCCATTTTAAAGATTTGCGCAAAAGACCCGTCGATTATTTTAGAAATACCGGTTTAAATTAAAAACAGAATCAACGTAAAAACAGATTTTTTTTCTATCATAAAATCTGCAAAAGATAAATGCATTTGCCGAAAGTGATTAATCCTGTTTTACCGCTTCCCATGCCGTGACCTTTCCATTCTTTTCAGCTGTTCCCTTGAGAGTATTTTTATCAGCACGGCAGCTGTAATTCACTTCGTTGCAAACAAAACTGAACAAATTTCCCCGAAGCTTCCCGTCAGAAATCTCAAAGGTTTTCCCTCCTGTCTTCATATTCCCTGAAACCTCCTGATATTGCCTGATCAGCTTCAGTTCACCTTCATTGCATTTCCACTTTCCCTCAACTTTGGCCGGTACAACCCACAGGTAAGCAGTATTCCATGAGCCTGATTCAACATCTGTCATTCTTTTTTCATCGAAATGCCAGTCGTTCATCGAAAATGTATTTGTTATAATTTGTGTACCAGGTTCAAGTTCCAGCAATTTGGGACGTAACTTCAGATTAATTTCCGGTAAAAGAAACATGGTAATAACTGTGGCTTTCGAAAGATCATACTCATAAAAATCAGCTTGAATAAAATCTGTTTTATCCGCCACCCCTTCACGGGCAGCATTTCTTTTTGAAAGCTCTACCATATCCGGATTATATTCAATTCCGATGGCTCGAATTCCTCGTTTTGCAGCTGCAATAACAATACGTCCGTCGCCTGAGCCAAGATCAATCAGAAAGTCAGCTGATGTTAATTTCGCCATATCTATCATTGTCTCCACAAGGGGCTGCGGTGTAGGATACCATATGACGTCCTTTCCTTTTTGTCCCAATTCCGGTTCAAAACCATCATTATCTGTATTCTCCTGACAGAAAAGATTTCCCGAAAGTGACAGTGCGGTTACAAAAATCACAAGTGCCAGTAATCTTTTATTATCCATTGTTTTTGTTTTAATTGATATATCAATAAGCAATATAAGTTATGAAAAAAACAGGAATTACTTCTTTAAATTTTCCAGATTGCAGAAGATGCGGATGCCGGACCAGGAAAATCCGGTTTCCGGTACTTCCTGTTTTTCGTCTGCGCCACCGGAATCTTTACAGCGCAGATTGAATAGTTCTGTTGAAAGTTGCAGTTCAATGGTCAATTCCACCAGGAAATATTGCCTGGAATGAAATTTAATGCAAAAAAATACCTTTTATACATAAAAAGGTATGACTATTGTAAGAAGAACAATCAGGACGAAAACATGATTACAGTCAGATAATCAAATTATTAATTTGTAAAACAATTTGGAATGAAGAAATTAAAATTTTTAAGTTTTGTAGCCCTTTTTATGTTGGGCGCGGTAACGGTTTTTGCAGGAGAAAAAACTGAAAAATTTAAAGTGTACGGGAACTGCGGAATGTGTGAAAAAACCATTGAAAAAGCAGCCAAATCTGTTGAAGGTGTTCAGTCGGCCGACTGGGACAAGGAAACAAAAATGATGGAAGTGACTTACGATGACATTAAAACCGATGTACACAAAATACATACGGCAATTGCAAAATCAGGTTACGATACTGAAATGCATAAAGCTCCCGACGCAGCATATAAAGAACTTCCTTCATGCTGCAAATACGATCGTTCAGCCGAAAAAGCTGAAAAGACGGAGAACCTTAAAGATGAACAAACCAATTAATTTGAATTTGGGATCAATAAAATAAGGAGCTGTTGCAGAATCTTTGCGGCAGTTCCTTTCCGTTTCAATATGAAAGAAATTATATTGCAATCAGTAGTCACCTGTCCGGAATGTAATTTTCAGAAGAATGAAAACATGCCTGAAAATGCCTGCAGTTTTTTTTATGAATGCATAAACTGTCATACGGTTTTAAAACCCAAAGAGGGTCACTGTTGCGTGTTTTGTTCTTATGGTTCGGTGGTATGCCCGCCCAAACAAAAAAATGCAAAATGCTGTTAGTTTAATAAAGTAACTTTCACATCTGTACTTCGTTGAAAAAGAAAAAGGAAAGTCGAATGAAAACCAAAATCCTTCGGGTAGTTGTACTAAAAATATTTTCATTGCTGATTTTATTTACCTTCAGTAGTTCAAATTCCTATTCACAAAACAGCTGGTTTGCTGATTTGCGTGAGCAAATGGTAAAAACTCAGATTGAAGCACGTGGTATTACCGACCCCGATGTTCTTCAGGCTTTTATGAATGTGGAACGGCACCGGTTTGTGGTGCCGGCATATATCTCTTCTGCATATGATGATACTCCCCTTCCAATAGGAGAAGGTCAAACCATTTCGCAACCTTACATTGTGGCAGTTATGACAGATGCACTTCAACTGCAACCGGATGATAAAGTTCTGGAAGTTGGCACCGGGTCTGGCTATCAGGCAGCCATTCTTGCTGAAATCTGTGATTCGGTATTTACCATAGAAATTTTTGAATCGCTGGGGAAAAAGGCAAAACAGCTTTTTCAGGAGTTGGGATATAAAAACATCTACAGTAAAATTGGCGACGGATATCTTGGCTGGCCGCGTTATGCCCCCTTTGATGCAATAATAGTCACCTGCTCGCCGACACATATTCCTGAGCCCTTAAAAAAGCAGCTGGCTGAAGGGGGCAAAATGATAATTCCGGTGGGAAAAGACCAGGTTCAGGAATTGGTTTTAATGGAGAAGCGAAATGGTCAAATGAACCGGAAGTCTATTTTGCCTGTCCGTTTTGTGCCCATGATATCTGAAGAAGGAGAGAAATATTAACCGGATCGGGAAATTCAATTTTTTCCGTATTTTCGTTGAAAACCAAAAACTGCTGCAATGAACACTATTCGATTGTCTTTTCTACTGTTTCTTCTTCTTCCTTTAGTTGTATCTTCACAGGAAAATTCGAGCCGGCAATGGCCTATGTATCGCGGTTATTATGCAGGCGGAGTGCTGGACAATGCCCGGCTTCCTGAGGAATGGGATGTAACAACCGGTGAAAACCTCGCCTGGAAAACAGAAATTCCCGGTCTGGGGCATTCAAGTCCGGTAGTTTGGGACGATAAAATCTTTGTAACCACATCGGTGAGCATGGAGGATTCAGGAGGGGTAAAAACCGGAATGTACGGTTCCATTGAATCAGTTGCCGATTCTTCGGTGCACGAGTGGAAACTGTATTGCATCGATAAAACAACCGGTAAAATAAACTGGGAAAAAACAGCTCATAAAGGCATACCCGGGCAGAAACGGCATCCCATGTCGTCGCATGCCAACTGTACACCGGCTACAAATGGCGAATTTATAGTTGCATTTTTTGGCTCCGAAGGTTTATATTGTTACGACATGGATGGAAACCTGCAATGGAAGAAGGATTTCGGTGTGCTTCGTTCCAATTTCTTCCTTGTGGAATCTGCTGAATGGGAATTTGCCAGTTCACCTCTTATCCATGAAAATACAGTTGTCATTCAATGTGATGTGGCTGAAAATTCATTTGTAGCTGCCTACGATTTGAGTACCGGCGTTGAACTTTGGAAACAATCGCGGGATGAATATCCGGGCTGGTGCACTCCAAATATCTATTCTGACGGACAAAAAGCAATAGTTGTTGTCAATGGATTTAAACATCGCGGAGGCTACGATTTTAAAACAGGGGAGGAAATCTGGAAAATGTCGGGTGGCGGCGATATCCCCATTCCAACTCCCATTGTTGGGAAAAACCTGGTTTATTTTAACAGTGCCCATGGGAAAGTCTCGCCGGTACTTGCAATTCAAAAAAACGCTACCGGAGATCTTACATTAAAAGAAGGTGAAACTTCCAATGATTTTGTGAAATGGGCAAAATTACGGGGAGGTGCTTATATGGAAACCATGCTTTTATATGGAGACTACCTGTATTGTGCACACTGGAATGGAAACTTAACCTGCTACAATGCATTAACCGGCGAACAGATCTATTCCGAGAAGGCGGGTTCTGGTAACAGCTACACATCGTCACCGGTGGCTGCCGACGGAGTTATTTATATTGCAGATAATGACGGCGAAGTTTATTCAATAAAAGCCGGGCCTGAATTTCTGCTGCTCCATCAAAACAGTTTAAATGAAATGTTAATGACTACTCCTGCAATATCCGAAAATTACCTGTTTTTCAGGACAAAAAATCATTTGGTTGCCATTTCTAAAAAATGAAACATTATAATTATCTGCATCAGCGCGCATTGGTAATTTATAAGATAAAAGAAAACAATAGGATGACGTAAAATCGAATTACGACATCCTATTGTTGCTCAAGGTTTAATTATTTTATGATTATCCTTTTATTATCAAATATTTTTTCTCCTTTAAGTTCAATGATATATATACCGGCTTTTAACATACCTCTTTTTAATTCAATTTTATCTGAAGTGATGTTATTCATTTCAATTACTTTATTTCCGATAGTTCCATAAACAGATAATGTATATTTATTGTGCTCATTGTTGCTGAATTCCACTGTTGTTTTATCAGAAAACGGATTAGGATAAACCTTCAAAACTGATATTTTAAACTCATAGGTTTTTGTTGCAATTTCCATTATTACCGTCCAATCCTGGGTTGTGATTTCGTCTTCAGCAACAATTGTATATACAACAGGATTTGAGAAATCGGTCATAGTGTTCCCGCTAATTTGTGAAATGTTGTTCACTTTTGCTGTTGCACCAGCCGATAGCTCAAATGTGGGAACCAAACTTGTAAGATCGGTCCCCTCTTCTACTATAATATTTACCCTATGTAAAACCGGATCGATTGATGTTGTATCGATTTGTGGAGGGCTATCAAAAAAGAAGGCTAAGATTTTTGCTTCATCATTCAAAACCACTTTTTCAGTTACAGCAACTACCCAAGCCTGAGTTGTAGTCCCGTCTTCGGCAATAAGGGTGTAAGTCACTGGACTGCTAAAATCATTTGATGTTGTTCCACTGATTTGTTCCACACCGCCCACTTTTGCTGTCGCGCCATCCGAAAGTGTAAACGTAGCTATTAAGTTGGTCAGGTCTGTTCCGGATTCCACTTCGATGTCAATGGTCCCCAGACTTGAATTGATGTCAGCATTTCCGGTTTGCGGGGGTATTCCGAAACTATAAGTGAGGATATCAGTTTCGTTGTTTAAAACCATTTCTTCAGTGACTTTAACTACCCAATTCCGGATAGTGCTTCCATCTTCGGCAGTTACGGAGTAGGTAACCGGATTGGTAAAATTATTTGCAGTAGTTCCGCTTTGCTGGGTAACTCCACCGACTTTTACCGAGGCACCGTCAGAAAGTGTAAATGTAGATACCAGATTGGTCAGGTCTGTTCCGGATTCCACTTCGATGTCAATGGTCCCCAGACTTGAATTGATGTCAGCACTTCCGGTTTGCGGCGGTATTCCGAAACTGTAAGTGAGGATATCGGTTTCGTTGTTTAAAACCATTTCTTCTGTGACTGTAACTACCCAATTCCGGATTGTGCTTCCATCTTCGGCAGTGACGGAGTAGGTAACCGGGTTGGTAAAATCATTTGCAGTAGTTCCGCTTTGCTGGGTAACTCCACCGACTTTTACCGAGGCACCGTCAGAAAGTGTAAACGTAGATACCAGATTGGTCAGGTCTGTTCCGGATTCCACTTCGATGTCAATGGTCCCCAGACTTGAATTGATGTCAGCACTTCCGGTTTGCGGCGGTATTCCGAAACTGTAAGTGAGGATATCGGTTTCGTTGTTTAAAACCATTTCTTCTGTGACTGTAACTACCCAATTCCGGATTGTGCTTCCATCTTCGGCAGTTACGGAGTAGGTAACCGGATTGGTAAAATCATTTGCAGTAGTTCCGCTTTGCTGGGTAACTCCACCGACTTTTACCGAGGCACCGTCAGAAAGTGTAAACGTAGATACCAGATTGGTCAGGTCTGTTCCGGATTCCACTTCGATGTCAATGGTCCCCAGACTTGAATTGATGTCAGCACTTCCGGTTTGCGGCGGTATTCCGAAACTGTAAGTGAGGATATCGGTTTCGTTGTTTAAAACCATTTCTTCTGTGACTGTAACTACCCAATTTCGGATTGTGCTTCCATCTTCTGCAGTGACGGAGTAGGTAACCGGGTTGGTAAAATCATTTGCAGTAGTTCCGCTTTGCTGGGTAACTCCACCGACTTTTACCGAGGCACCGTCAGAAAGTGTAAACGTAGATACCAGATTGGTCAGGTCAGTTCCGGATTCCACTTCGATGTCAATGGTTCCCAGAGCCTGAATTGATGTCAGCACTTCCGGTTTGCGGCGGAATTCCGAAACTGTAAGTGAGGATATCGGTTTCATCATTTAAAACCACGGCTTTGGTAACCGTTACCGTCCAATCCTGTGTTGTCGTTCCGTCTTCGGCAGTTATGGTATAGGTCACCGGACTGCTAAAATCATTGGCGGTAATGCCACTTTCCTGGTCGACATCGCCAACTTTGGCTGTTGCCCCATCGGAGAGGGTAAATGTAGCTACCAGGTTGGTAATATCGGTACCGGCCTCCACTTCAATACCGATGGTGTGCAGTGATGAATTAATAGCGGCATCACCGGTTTGCGGCGGCATTCCAAAGCTGTAAGTCAGGATATCGGTTTCATCATTTAAAACCACGGCTTTGGTAACCGTTACCGTCCAATCCTGTGTTGTCGTTCCGTCTTCGGCGGTTATGGTATAGGTAACCGGACTGCTAAAATCATTGGCGGTAACACCACTTTCCTGGTCGACATTGCCCACTTTGGCTGTTGCCCCATCGGAGAGGGTAAATGTAGCTACCAGGTTGGTAATATCGGTACCGGCTTCCACTTCAATACCGATGGTGTGTAGTGATGAATTAATGGCGGCATCACCTGTTTGCGGCGGCATTCCAAAGCTGTAAGTGAGGATATCGGTTTCATCATTTAAAACCACGGCTTTGGTAACCGTCACCACCCAATCCTGTGTAGTCGTTCCGTCTTCGGCAGTAACGGTGTAAGTCACAGGACTGCTAAAATCATTCACGGTTGTTCCACTGGTTTGCGTCACTGCCCCGACAGTTGCCGTTGCCCCATCCGACAGGGCGAAAGTGGAAATAAGGTTTGTTACATCCGTCCCGCTATCTACTTCAATATCGATTTTTTTTGCTGTTGCATCTATAGTAGCGTTTCCGGTTTGCGGAGGCGTGCCAAAGGTAAATGTTGTGAAATCTGTTTTATTTGATTGAGTTTTGTCTCCTTCGATTATTATATCATCAATATACCAACCTAAACTCTCACCACCACTGCGTGAATTAAAATAGAAAGCTATTTGTACGGATTGACCTGCATAATTTGATAAATCGATGAAAGTATATGTCCAGATATTGCTCCCTGTATTGGTATATGAAGTTGAAACATCTATCCAGTCTGATGTTCCTTGTACCTTAACCTGGACTTTCCCATAATCATTGTACCCGAAACTGTACCAGTGCCAAAAGCGTAATCTCGGATTTTCTGAGGCTGATGGAACAGAAAAAATTGGGCTTGTAAGCATAGAAGATACGCCATCGCTGTAGTTTGTTTTCAATACTGTTGCAGCACAGTTCTCACCACCATAAGCACTTCCCGGTCCACCGGAAGGTGTTCCTACTTCCCATGTCCCCCTTTCAGATGCCCAATCACCGATTCCGTTTTCCCAGTTTTCCGGGTTGTTAAAAACGATGGGTCCCGTTACAATTTCAACATCATCAATATACCAACCTAAACTCTCACCACCACTCTGTGATTTAAAATAGAAAGCTATTTGTACGGATTGCCCGGCATAATCAGATAAATCGATGAAGGGGTGTGTCCAGATATTGCTCCCTGTATTGGTATATGAAGTCGAAACATCTATCCAGTCTGATGTTCCTTGTACCTTAACCTGGACTTTCCCATAATCATTGTACCCGAAACTGTACCAGTGCCAAAAGCGTAATCTCGGATTTTCTGAGGCTGATGGAACAGAAAACAATGGGCTTGTAAGCATAGAAGATACGCCATCGCTGTAGTTTGTTTTCAATACTGTTGCAGCACAGTTCTCACCACCATAAGCACTTCCCGGTCCACCGGAAGGTGTTCCTACTTCCCAAGTCCCCCTTTCAGATGCCCAATCTCCGATTCCGTTTTCCCAGTTTTCCGGGTTGTTAAAAACGATGGGTCCCGTTACAATTTCAACATCATCAATATACCAACCTAAACTCTCACCACCACTCTGTGATTTAAAATAGAAAGCTATTTGTACGGATTGCCCGGCATAATCAGATAAATCGATGAAGGGGTGTGTCCAGATATTGCTCCCTGTATTGGTATATGAAGTCGAAACATCTATCCAGTCTGATGTTCCTTGTACCTTAACCTGGACTTTCCCATAATCATTGTACCCGAAACTGTACCAGTGCCAAAAGCGTAATCTCGGATTTTCTGAGGCTGATGGAACAGAAAACAATGGGCTTGTAAGCATAGAAGATACGCCATCGCTGTAGTTTGTTTTCAATACTGTTGCAGCACAGTTCTCACCACCATAAGCACTTCCCGGTCCACCGGAAGGTGTTCCTACTTCCCAAGTCCCCCTTTCAGATGCCCAATCTCCGATTCCGTTTTCCCAGTTTTCCGGGTTGTTAAAAACGATGGGTCCCGTTACAATTTCAACATCATCAATATACCAACCTAAACTCTCACCACCACTCTGTGATTTAAAATAGAAAGCTATTTGTACGGATTGCCCGGCATAATCAGATAAATCGATGAAGGGGTGTGTCCAGATATTGCTCCCTGTATTGGTATATGAAGTCGAAACATCTATCCAGTCTGATGTTCCTTGTACCTTAACCTGGACTTTCCCATAATCATTGTACCCGAAACTGTACCAGTGCCAAAAGCGTAATCTCGGATTTTCTGAGGCTGATGGAACAGAAAACAATGGGCTTGTAAGCATAGAAGATACGCCATCGCTGTAGTTTGTTTTCAATACTGTTGCAGCACAGTTCTCACCACCATAAGCACTTCCCGGTCCACCGGAAGGTGTTCCTACTTCCCAAGTCCCCCTTTCAGATGCCCAATCTCCGATTCCGTTTTCCCAGTTTTCCGGGTTGTTAAAAACGATGGGTCCCGTTACAATTTCAACATCATCAATATACCAACCTAAACTCTCACCACCACTCTGTGATTTAAAATAGAAAGCTATTTGCACGGATTGCCCGGCATAATCAGATAAATCGATGAAGGGGTGTGTCCAGATATTGCTCCCTGTATTGGTATATGAAGTCGAAACATCTATCCAGTCTGATGTTCCTTGTACCTTAACCTGGACTTTCCCATAATCATTGTACCCGAAACTGTACCAGTGCCAAAAGCGTAATCTCGGATTTTGCGAAGCTGATGGAACAGAAAAAGAAGTAAATCTAATCAATCTGGTTTCAACACCGTCGGCATAATTCCCTCCTAAAACCGTAGCCACACAATTATTACTGTTATTAAAAGCTGCGTTAGGACCACTCGTTGGTTCACCCACTTCCCACGTACCGTTTTCTACATACCAGTTGGCGGTCCAGTCACCTTCAAAATTTTCAGACCAAAGTGTAGTCTGGGAATTAGCATGCACAAATACCACTGTTAAAAGTAGAAATGCAAATGTTAAGGTAAAATTTCTTTTCATGATGGTTAGTTTTAAAAGGTTATTACTTTTTGTTTTTTTAAAAATTACAACTTGCCCATTTGCAGTGTGTGCCTTGTTAACTTTTTTCAATAGCATTTGGATTAAAGTGTTCTTTACAACTTTAAAACAATACTGTAAGCTATTGTAAATATCTGGTAGAATGAAGTTTCAGAGGTTATAAAAAAGTTAGATTTCTCCCTATCAGGTTAATTACTTCCACTCTGTTGTTTGTACCTAATTTTTTGTAAATGTTGTTCAGGTGGCATTTGACGGTGCCTTCGGTAATAAATAAACTATCTGCTATTTCTCTGTTTGAATTACCAACCAATAACAATTTGCAAATCTCCCTTTCCCTTACAGAGAGCAAATTCATTTTTTTATCTATAATTTCTTTTAATTCAAAATCGGCAGATTGGTATTGTTCGATGAGATCTTCCACATTCAATCTTACCTTGTTTTCTTTTTTATATAGTTTCTTCACATTCATCACAACAAAAGCAATAATGATAATTCCCGAAAAGTAACTCAGACAGATATCGATGTATTTTTGCTCAATGCTTGAATAGGGAGTAATTAAATCAGGCCGGTAATATTCTGTGACAAACAATACAGAAATGCTCAATGCCCATATGGTTAAAAGAAAAATTCGCCGGGTTCCGCTCATAATAAACAACATGAGTACAAGTATAGAAGTGTAGATCGGTGCGATACCTCCGGTAACACCGCCATTAAATACTCCGATAAATAACAGGCTGAACAAAATAATTAAGAAGTATAGAACAGAAGTCCAGAAAAATTTCAATTTGATACGGGAATAGTAGTAAAGGATGGTGCTTGTAAAAACCACAGAGAGTTTTATTAATGTTAGGGTAAAATCAATTTCGAAAATTGTATTGATGATTATGAAGAAAGAAAACCCTCCCATAGTAAACAGACAGGTAAGGTTAAAAAACTGATGTTCGGCTTTAAAATTTTTGTCGCTACCAGCCAATAAATGATAAATGGAATTTGTTGATTTTTCCCGGGAGAAATAGGAAATAGTTGCATATAACCAGGATGTATGAATTGTTTCCATTTTTATGATTCTTAGGTGTTTTTACAAGTTACAACATTTCAGTCTTTTAATTTTTTTGTTTATTGAAAAGAATGATTCTAAATACTTAATATTCAATAAATCGTGTGCGGGATTTATTAATTTAAGATTGGCTTAAAGTGTCTGATCTGCTTTTCAATATCCGATTATTTGTCTTATTTTCGCTGAACTGATTACATCTGAATGATATGTGGCTTAAGGTTTCAAGGATAATTCTGAGAAATAAAATACTCTTACTTTCTGTTTTATTGGGCATTACAATTTTTTTGGGTTACCATG
Organism: uncultured Prolixibacteraceae bacterium; assembly: GCA_963816685.1. Taxonomy (GTDB): domain Bacteria; phylum Bacteroidota; class Bacteroidia; order Bacteroidales; family Prolixibacteraceae; genus CAVYUC01. The sequence goes on from CAWFMB010000014.1 coordinate 328,559, forward strand.
CACGCAAAGTGGAAATGTCGTATGAATATGCTTCATTGCTCCCGAAAAAAGATCAGGCATACAAAGATTACCGAAAATTTGTTGAAATTTTTGGTGAAGAAGGAAACCTTATCATAATTGGTATTCAGGATTCTGATTTCTTCAAAGCAGATCATTTCAGGCGCTGGGAAGAATTGAACCGGAAACTATCAAAGGTGGAAGGCGTGGAGGACCTGCTCTCGGTTTCAAATTCGTACAACCTGATAAAAAATACAGAAAAAAAACAGTTTGAAATAAGGCAGATATTCCCCGACACGATTCAATCACAGCAGCAGTTGGATAGCCTGGCCAATGAATTCAGGAGTTTGCCTTTTTACCGGAATATAATTTACAACCGGGATGAAAATACATATTTACTGGCCTTGACTGTAAATAAAGAAAAAATGCACACGCAGGCCCGGGAAAAAATGGTCAGGACAATACAGAAAATAGGGCATCAATTCGAGGAAGAGGAGAATGTAAACCTGCATTATTCAGGGCTGCCGTATATCAGGGTGGTAAATTCAATAAAGATTAAAAGAGAACTTTATTTATTCAGCGCCCTCGCCCTGGCAATTTGCATCATCGTGCTGTTCATTTTTTTCCGATCATTCAAAGCCGTAATTTTTCCGGTAATTATTGTGTTGATTGGTGTAGTATGGGCACTGGGAATGTTGTCGCTGTTTGGTTATAAAATCACGATTTTATCAGGAATGATTCCGCCGTTACTGATTGTAATCGGCATTCCAAACAGCATTTATATGCTGAACAAGTTTCACCACGAATATGTCCTCCACGGCAATAAAATTAAAGCGCTTCAGCGGGTAATTATTAAAATTGGCAACGCAACTTTTCTTACCAATCTTACAACTGCTTCGGGTTTTGCTACTTTTATTATTGTAAAGAGCGATATACTCCGGCAGTTTGGAATCGTAGCTTCCTTGAACATCATGGGACTGTTTGTTCTTTCGTTGTTGCTGATACCTATAATTTTCAGCTACATTCAGCCGCCTTCATCCAAACATGTCAGCCACCTGAACAGCCCGTTTATTGCAGGAATTATAAACAGGCTGATAAGAATTACCGAATACCACAGAAAGAAAGTGTACATATCGACATTGGTCATCCTGGGTGTGGGAATTTTTGGAATCACGCTGATAAAAAGTTCGGGGTACATGGTGGATGATATTCCCAAAAGCGACCCGGTGTACAAGGACCTTAAGTTCTTTGAATCGAATTTTGACGGATTAATGCCGCTCGAAATTATGGTGGATACTAAAAAGCCTGGCGGAGTCATGCAGCTGACAACATTCAGTAAAATCGATCAGCTCGAAAACCGGTTGTCACAATATCCCGAACTTTCGCCGTCGCTTTCGCTGCTTAACCTGTTAAAATTTTCGAAACAGGCATTCTACAACGGCTACGAAAAATATTACAGCCTTCCCAACAACCGGGAAAAGAATTTCATTCTGCAATATGCTTCAACAGGCGAGGAAAATTCAAATTTACTGCATGCTTTTATGGACAGTTCGCGGCAGATTACACGAATCAGCATCCGGATGAAAGATGTGGGCACAAAACGAATGGAAGAACTTTACACCGATTTTCAGGCAGATATTGATTCTGTTTTTACTGCCGACAAATATGATGTCACTGTCACTGGTTCGAGTATTACATTTTTTAGAGGCACAAAATACCTGCTTAAAAATTTATTTACCAGCCTTGCATTGGCAATCTTTCTCATTTCGGCATTTATGGCAGTGATGTTTTCATCGTGGCGAATGGTGATTATGTCGCTCACTCCCAACGTGGTACCGCTGGTTTTTACTGCTGCAATCATGGGTTTTGGTGATATTCCCATTAAAGCATCAACAATATTGGTTTTCAGCATTGCGTTTGGTATTTCAGTGGACAATACAATTCATTTTCTTGCAAAATACAGGCAGGAGCTTAAAGCAACGAATTGGGATATTCATAAATCGGTGGTTTTGGCGTTAAGGGAAACAGGGGTAAGTATGATATATACTTCAGTAGTATTGTTCTTTGGATTTGGAATCTTTGCCCTTTCCAGTTTTGGGGGAACAGTGGCAATGGGTATTCTGGTATCGCTTACCTTACTTGTTGCCGTTACATCCAATTTAGTTTTACTGCCCTCATTGCTGCTGGGACTTGAAAAACTGACAACAACAAAAGCCTTTGAGGAACCACTGCTGAATATTTACGATGAAGAAGAAGATATTGAACTGGAAGATCTCGAAATAGCTTATGAAAAAGATAAAAAAGAATAACCTGTTTACTGTTGAAGAGTTAGAGGAAAAAATTAATGCTGAAATAAAATTACGTTCAGAATTATTAATCAGGAGAAACCCGCCTGAACTTTATTCTCCTGTTGCCTATTCACTTGAAATGGGCGGTAAACGCCTGCGGCCTGTCTTGTTGCTTCTGGGTTACAACTTATTTGCCGAAAACGTGGTGAATGCATTGCCGGCGGCGGTGGCTATTGAAGTGTTTCATAATTTTACCCTGTTGCACGACGACATCATGGATAAGGCCCACATGCGCCGGAACATGAAAACAGTACATAAAAAATTCAGCGAAAATAATGCAATTCTGTCGGGTGACGCCATGGCATTTTTAAGCTATCAGTACTTAATGGAGTGTAAATCAGAACGGCTCTTCGAAGTTGCCGCCTTATTTACACAAACAGCTGTTGAAGTGTGTGAAGGACAGCAATACGATATGGATTTTGAAAACAGACAGGATGTTTCAGCAACCGAATATCTGGAGATGATTCGGTTGAAAACAGCTGTTTTACTGGCGTGCAGTTTAAAAGCAGGAGCTCTTCTGGCCCACGCAAACGATGAGCAGGCTGAGCAGTTGTACAGGTTTGGATTGAATCTTGGAATGGCCTTTCAACTTCAGGATGATTTGCTGGATACCTTTGGAAATCAGAATACCTTTGGTAAAAAAATTGGCGGCGATATTTTGGCAAATAAAAAAACCTATTTGCTGATTAAAGCCCTTGAAATGGCTTCTGAAAATCAATCTGAAGAACTAAGACACTGGTTCAGCAGCACAGAATTTGATTCGGATGAAAAAATCAAATCGGTAACTTCAATTTTTAATCAGCTTGAAATTAAAATACTTACCAAAACAAAAATCGACGGTTACTTTGAAAAGTCGGCGGAATTGCTCATGAATCTTCCTGTTGATGAGTCACGGAAATTAAACCTCAAAAATCTAAGCAGTAAAATGCTGAAACGCGATTATTAAGAAATTTAAAATTCCCCCAAAATTAGCGGTTTTTAATTGCAGAAAAGCAAAACAATACTAAATTTGTTGACCGTTAAAAAATTTCATAATTTTTAAAACCGTCTAAAAAAATCAATTCATAAATGGCTCAAAGTACAGGCAAAATCATTCAGGTAATCGGACCTGCTCTCGATGTTAGCTTTGACAGAGAAGGTAGTGAACTTCCTGCAATTTACGATGCATTGGAAATTAAAAGGGAAGGTAAAGAAAGTTTAATCGTTGAATGCCAGCAACATATAGGAGAAAACACCATTCGCTGCATAGCGATGGATTCAACCGATGGTTTGAAGCGTGGAATGGAAGTCGTTTCACTTGGTAGTCCGATTATTATGCCAAACGGACAGGCCGCGCTGGGACGCCTGCTCAATGTGGTTGGCGATTCAATCGACGGAATGGAACAACTGCCTAAAGATGGATTGAATATCCATAATGAGCCTCCGAAATACGAAGATCTTACAACTGAATCAGAAGTTCTTTACACAGGGATCAAAGTAATCGATTTAATTGAGCCATATGCTAAAGGTGGTAAAATTGGCTTGTTTGGGGGTGCAGGTGTTGGTAAAACTGTACTCATCCAGGAATTAATTAACAACATTGCATTGGCACACAGTGGATTATCAGTGTTTGCAGGAGTTGGTGAACGGACACGCGAAGGAAATGATTTGCTTCGTGAAATGATTGAAGCTGACATCGTGGAATATGGCGAAGAATTTAAAAAGTCAATGGAAGAAGGAAACTGGGATCTCTCCAAAGTGGATAGCGAGAAACTGAAACATTCAAAGCTGGCTATGGTTTTTGGTCAGATGAACGAACCACCCGGAGCACGTGCACGGGTTGCACTTTCAGGGTTAACAATTGCAGAAAGTTTGCGCGACGGCGATGGAAGCAAAGGCGCCGGCCGCGATATCCTGTTCTTTGTGGATAATGTGTTCCGTTTTACACAGGCAGGTTCCGAAGTATCTGCTCTTTTGGGCAGGATGCCATCGGCAGTGGGATATCAACCTACACTGGCTACGGAAATGGGAATTATGCAGGAACGGATTACCTCCACTAAAAATGGTTCAATTACTTCGGTTCAGGCGGTTTATGTTCCGGCGGATGACCTCACTGACCCTGCACCGGCAACAACTTTTGCCCACCTCGATGCTACAACTGTGTTAAACCGTAAAATCTCAGAGCTGGGCATTTATCCGGCAGTGGACCCGCTCGATTCAACCTCCCGTATTTTAACAAAAGATATTGTTGGCGAAGAACATTATAACTGCGCCCAGAATGTAATTATGCTCCTGCAGCGCTACAAAGAACTGCAGGATATTATTGCAATTCTTGGTATGGACGAACTTTCGGAAGAAGATAAACTGGTTGTTCACAGAGCACGCCGTGTTCAGCGCTTCCTTTCACAACCATTTTTTGTTGCATCTAATTTTACCGGTTTGGAGGGAAAACTTGTATCAATTGAAGACACTATTAAAGGGTTCAATATGATTATGAACGGCGAAGTGGATAAATATCCGGAGGCCGCATTTAACCTGGTGGGTACTATTGAAGAAGCCATCGAAAAAGGTGAAAAATTGCTGTCAGGTAATTAAAATTTAAAAAACCGGTTCATGTATCTTGAAATAATTACACCCGATAAAAAAATTTTTGAAGGCGAAGTTAAACTGGTTAAACTTCCCGGAAGTAAAGGGACTTTTGAAATTCTAAAAGGCCATGCACCAATCATTTCAACCCTCGAGAAAGGAACAATTAAAGTGATTGAAGAAAACGGAAGCGAAAAGTTTTTCGAAGTGGGTGGCGGTGTAATCGAGAATCAGTCAAATAAAATTATAGTGCTGGTTGAATCAACATAAAACGATATAAAAAGTTGTATATTACCCTGGAGATTAATCAAGTTTCCGGGGTTTTTTATTTTAATACCGGCAGCTGAAATTCAGAGGATAAATACTAAACAGAGAGATGCAGTGAATATAAAGTACCTGATAATACGGTTAAGTTCAATTGGCGATATCGTTTTGACAACGCCTGTGATCCGATGCCTGAAAAAGCAGGTGGAAAATTGTGAAATCCATTTTGTAACAAAACAAAAACATGCTTTAATTGTAAAATCAAATCCATACATCCAACAAGTACATATTTTAAATGAAAATATTTCGGAACTAATATCAGAATTGAAAAATGAACGGTTTGATTATGTAATCGATTTACATCAGAATTTCAGGAGCAACCGCATAAAAAGCGGGTTAAATGTGACATCATTCACCTTTGAAAAACTAAATATTCAAAAATTTTTACTTGTAAATTTTAAATTAAACCGTTTACCTGCAGGACATATCGTGGATCGTTACATGAAAACCATTTCCGTTTTTGATGTGGTAAACGATGGAGAAGGGCTGGATTTTTTCATTCCTGAAAATGAAAATTACAATAAGGAATTACTTCCCGGATCTTTTCGAAACCAATACATAGCTTTTGTTATTGGAGGTACTTACTTCACTAAAAAACTTCCGGTTGAAAAAATAAAGGAAATCTGCAAAAGGTTGAATATCCCGGTGATTTTGCTTGGCGGGAAAAACGAACTGCGGGTGGGCGAGGAAGTTGCTGAAAGTTCGGGAGGAACTATTTTGAATATGGCAGGAAAAATAAACCTGAACGAATCAGCTTCCCTGATTCGCAGTGCAGCATGCCGTTTTAACCAACGACACCGGTTTGATGCACATTGCGGCTGCCTTTAAAAAGAAAATACTTTCATTCTGGGGAAATACAGTCCCCGAATTCGGGATGGTCCCGTATCAGGCTGATTCGGCCTCAAAAATTATGGAAGTGAAAAACCTGAAATGCAGGCCGTGCTCCAAACTGGGTTATTCAAAATGCCCGAAGAAACATTTCAAATGCATGCGCGATATTAATGTTGATGAAGTGGTTGAATGGGTGAATCAGAACTTTGATAATTAAACAAGGCTTCAGGTTAAATCCTCGCGAAATTTGTTGTTGTCTGAAAACAACACAGAACTCAACCTGAAAATTTACACAGTCATAAAATTCAATTATAAATTCGGTATATTTGTAATAATGGAAGGACAGCTTATATATTTTAATGATTATCATTTACATAAAGATGCCAAACTGAGAAAATCGCTTTTGTGGGAGTATGATACAGAAAAAATCGATTGGCGCAAAATTCGTAATACGATTGTGCATCGGGTTATTGAACGTGGACGGCCTGATGATTTTTATGCAATATTAAACAAATACGGCCTTGAAGAAGTAAAGCAGGCAATACGGCAAATACCTCAACTCAATAAAAAAGATTTAGCGTTTGTTTGCACCATCTTCGGAATGAATAAAAGTGAACTTAAATGCTGCACTACGAAACGATTGAAAAACCAACTCTGGAACTCTTGAGTAAACTGATGAGTGATAACTCACTTGAAGTTTTTGTATTGGTTGGAGGCACTGCATTGGCTCTTCGGCTAGGACATCGCATCAGTATCGATATTGATTTATTTACAAATCTACCATTTAACTCAAATGAATTATCTGAACATTTACAAAATGAATTCAAATTTTCTCTTGATTTTATTGCAGCCAATACCCTAAAAGGTGAAATAGACGGAATTGTTGTTGACTTTATTGCCCGTCAGTATCCGTGGATTGAAGAGTATGATCTTTTTGATGGAATCAGATTGGCTGGGTTTAAAGATATTGCGGCAATGAAACTAAATGCCATTACCGGAAATGGTACCCGGTTAAAAGATTTTATCGATCTGGCATATCTTTCATTAAAACTTCCATTAAATAAAATGTTACGGGCATACAATGAGAAATATGACAGCAATCCTGTTATGGCCTTAAAAGCTCTTGCATATTTTGATGATATAAATTTTGATGTGCCGATATTAACGACAGGTGGAAAAACAGTTCAATGGAGAAAAATTGAAGACAGATTGCGTGAAATGATTAAAACACCCGAAAAAATATTTGATCGTTTGTAACTATTTAATCCGGTTGAATAAAGTCGAAGAAAGAAATCTCATACAACTTTTTTATAGTATTCATACCATAAAAACACACCGGTATATTTCTGAAATCAAATTCGTTCAATTCATTTGAGGCCAATAAATATTTATCTGGTTTGAGGTTACTGAACTGCTTACAGCTTTTCAAAAGCACCTTTCAGCCGTTCAAGTCCTTCCCTTAGCACACTTTCCGGGCAGCCAATATTTAAGCGCAGCCAGCCGTCGCCGCCGGTGCCAAAACGTCCGCCATTGTTTAATCCCACTTTTGCCTCTTCAATGGTAAATTTCATCAGTTCGTCATCGCTCATTCCGTATTCCCTGAAATCGAGCCAGATTAAGTACGTTGCTTCCGGTTTCATTACTTTCACTTTCGGCAGGTTTTCCTGGAAGAAAGTCTCAAGGAGCTGATAGTTTTTCCACAGGTAAGCCAGCATTTGTTCCAGCCATTGGTCGCCGTGTTTATAAGCAGCCTCAAGGGCAACCGTGCCAAAAATATTACCTCCGCCCAAATGGCCTACATTCAGGGTTCGTTCGTAACGTGCAAATTTTGTTTTATTCGGAATAATTACAACAGATGAGGCCAGTCCTGCAACATTGAACGTTTTGCTGGGCGCCATGCAAATTACACAATTGCTTGCAGCTTCTTCCGAGAGGGTGGCAAAAGGAATATGCTGATTTCCTGGGAAAATTAAATCCGAATGAATTTCATCGGAAATAACCAGGATATCATTTTCAAGACAAATTTCAGCCAGTTGTTCCAGTTCATCGCGTGTCCATACCATTCCGCCCGGGTTCTGCGGGTTGCAAAGCAACAGTAATTTGGTGTTCTCATCTGTTTTTGATTTCAAATCATCAAAATCAAAAGTATACCGGCCGTTTACTATCTTCAGCGGGTTTTCAACCATTCTGCGTTTGGTGCCTTTTACACTGTCGAAAAAGGGAAAATAAACCGGCGGCTGCACGATCACACCATCACCGGGTTTCGAGAAAGTTTCGATGGCAAAAGTTAAACCTGCTACTACTCCCGGACTGAATGAAATCCATTCTTTTTTAATTTCCCAGTTGTGGCGCCGTTTCATCCAGTCAATAACCGACTGATAATAAGATTCGGGCTTAAAGGTATACCCGTAAATTTCATGTTCTGCGCGCATTTTTATTGCATCAGCAATGAAATCGGGCGTTCTGAAATCCATGTCGGCTACCCAAAGCGGCAAAACATCATTTGTTTTGAAAATCCATTCACGGGCATCATACTTTATGCTGTTCGTTCCTTCGCGGGGAACGATTTCATCAAAATTGTAGTGCTTCATTCTAAACGTTAATTTTACGGAGGTAATTCATTTCACCGTTTTTTTCCACTTTCAAAACAAAATCGAAAAGATTTAAGTTGAGGCAAAGATCAAAATCGGTTTGCGGCGCCCATTCCTGTTTCCCGGGGTTCGAAAAAACGATTGCCCGAACCTTTGCGCATTATTTTCACCATTTTATCAAAATCATTGGGTGCTCCTTCCAGCTCATTTTTAATGTATTCGGCGCAGAGGGTATCTTCATCGGTAGAAAATTCGCAGGCATAACCCATGCATACAAGCGAAACCATTTCAGGATTTTGTTTTTGAATATAACGGACTATGGCGCCTGCATTTACAAAACTTCCGGTGATTATCTGGTCGGCGCCAAGGGCATTTACAATCCCCTGCGTTCCCGAACTTGTGGTGTGAACAAGAATTTTATCCGTTAAATTTACTGCAGTTAATTGTGCAGGTGAATTTCCCAAATCGAAACCGGCAGGTTTTTTCTCATGCCGTTCACCAGCCAGTATCATTTCAGGATGTTGTTTTTTTAACAGGTATGCTGTTTCAATGTTCCCAACAGGAATGATTTTTTTCACTCCCAAATCAAATGCATAACATGCTGTTGAAAATGCCCTGAAAACATCGATGATTATTGTTAATCCGGTAGCTTCTTCCGCTCCTTCGAGCAGTTGAAGGATTTGTATCTCCATCTTCAAAAAATTTGTCGAAAGTATATAAAATTACATAAAGGATCAAGTTTTAATTGTACATGCGGAATGGGATAATATGCATTAAGTTATAGTTAAACCATTTTAAACAAGAAGGATAAGTTGTTCCTGTCACCTTTGCATTTATGCACAATCCCGGGTAGATCTTATTGTATGTATTTAACTACCAAATAAGGATATGGGGATGTATTTGCACTTCCATTTTTAATATGTTTACCGGTGCCGCCAAAATATGACTTCTTAAACTTCAGGTTATTATTTTTGTGCTGATACCGGCAATGAATTGTTCCTGTCCGTCCGGGAAAATTTGCTTCAATTTCTGTCATATCATCTGTTATTTAAAATACCAAAGCTATACCAAAGCTATACCAAAGACGTATTTTCTTCGCAGTTTCTTCGCAGTTTATTCGGAGTATCTTCGCAGTTCATTCGCGATTTCGCGAATGAACTGCGAAGATACTCCGAATTTAATCCGAAGATAATATAGCCTTGGTACTGCTTTGGTATGCACCAGGTGTAGTTAATGAGTTTGTTGTTTGCAGAGAGCGGAGAGGGAGTGTAATTTAAAGTCTGTCTTATAATTTTTTTTCATTTTTACTATAAATAAAACTTTCAGATGTTCAAAAGCTGATTTCCTTTTCGGCAATGTCCAAAAACGTAAGAATCAAAGCAAAACTATCAGGAGAATTTGGGAACCTGAAAAATGGATAATAAGGGACCAATAACTTAAACAATTGGAGATTCATAAAATTTTAACAATTGAAATATATGTATAGAGTTATGTTGGGAGTAAAAGTTGATAGTTAAATCTTTCTGTTTTACAGATTTGAAATTTTTCAAAAACGATTAAATTTAATTATAAGTATATTTGAGAAAAAAAATATAGGCTAAATAAGATGAAAAGCATATCAAAAGAACTGATGGGGGCATCTGCAACGCCAATTGTCCTTTCTATTTTAAAGAAAGGGGATAACTATGGATACGAGATAGTTCAGCAGGTAAAAGATTTTACCCATGGTAAAATAACCTGGAAAGAAGCAAGTATCTACCCGGTGCTGAAAAAACTGGAGGAAAATGGCATGATTAAATCTTACTGGAAAGTAAACGAAGGGGAGCGGCCCCGGAAATATTACACATTACTTGCCGATGGCAAAAAACAACTCGAATACAACAAGCAGGAGTGGAAAATGATGAATGGAGTTTTCCAGAATCTGTGGAATCCGGTATAAATATTTGTTGTCCGCAGGAGATTTGAAAAATTGTACTGGTTTGAAAAAAAGCGGTGATTAACCGGGCAAACCTTTAAGTATGCAACTGCAGCCGGTACAACAATGAAAACAACAATCTGTAAACCTGAATGATGGAAGGAGAAACCTTTAACCTCGAAAAGCAGGTGGAGAACTGGACAAGCCGGTTGAAAAACGAACCTTCGTTAACAGATGCCGATGCTGAGGAGTTGAAATACCATTTATACGATATAATCGATTCACTCCTTGAAAAGGGACTGAATGAGGAAGAAGCATTTCTCATTGCTAAAAAGCGGTTGGGCGAGCACAATGAATTCACAGCAGATTTTGCCGAAGCAAACCAACCGATCATTCAGATGCGTCGCTCGTTGCTGATCCTTGGAGGGGTGTTGTTTTATTTTATGATATACTATTTGATCTTATTTACATCAAAATTAATACTTCTGTTATTACTGTTAATGAATACCGAAGGTTATGAAGCTGTTAACTGGATTTCACGTTATATAATTACATGGCATTTTTTAATAATATTTATTTTTACAAGCATATTTTTTTTAGAGAAAAAAACCGTATTGTTTTTAAAAAAAATCCAATTAAAACCTAAGCGCGCTATATTTTATCTTTTATTAACTGCTGTGTTTGTTATTATTGATACTTGTTTATTTCCTGTAGTTAAAAAATTAATGGGAAACAATCTTCCTTTAAAAGATGTATTATATCATATTTACATTTACTTTGATTTTACATTTCCGTTGTTAATGAGTCTTGGGTTTATATTCATCTACTTCAAATATTACAAAAAAGCCAAATTTTAACAGGTGCCTGTTTTGTTGCTTTAATGGAATAAGCTTGTGTGCCTTCTCAACGTCCTGAATGTTGTAATTACATTTATAGTTCCGGTTACATATTCAAAAAAAATCAAGGTTGGATACAATCATCTTGTGTTAAGAAAGATGAGTCTCTTTCCAATAAATTTTCAATACTGCGGATATTCATCTTAGTCTCCCTTTTTAAAATACTGAAATAAAAATTCATAAAATATTTTGGCTGGTATTTTTTTTTTTTAACATTGACGTAATATTGAAGTGCAATATATGCAATGAACTATTATATACAAACCTGTAATAAACCACATCATGAAAAAAATCCATTTTCTTGTTCTTTTATCAGTAGTGTTGTTTTCTTGCCGGCAAACGGAGCTGCAGTTTTCATGCGATCCGGTTATCGATGCCTATGTTACCAACAATCGGTTGGAGCTGGCTCAAATAACCGTGACAGAGTTAAGTGGTTATGAAGTGCCTTTGCAACGGGCTGTATTTAACAGTTGGGAACCGGAGAAAAAAAGAAGCGCCTGGCTCGGCAAATTAAATTATGTACTTAAAAATGAAGCCTTTAACGACGATGAAATAAAACATGTTCAAAAATTAATTGATCATATTCAACCCGGCTACTTTGAAGAAAACCTGGCTGATGAAGAATTGCTTGAACATGCCCGGTTTGCAGAAGAATGGATCGGTTTTGCCCAAAATCAATTGGACTGGCCTAAGCAATTTATAGCTTTTATGGTTTACAGGCTTTATGTCAACCGGTCGCAACTGGAAGCTGAATTATCTGATTTGGCTTCTTTAAAATCAGCTTTATCAACTGATTCAGAGACAGGAAACTGCGGTTGTAATACCAGTGAAGATTTTTGTGGTACTATGAATTGCATATCCACAGGATGTACTACATCATCCGGTGGTTGCGGATGGTTATTTGCAAAGTCATGTAATGGAAACTGTTTTGGTTAAATATTTCTGAAATGAGAATCAAGGCTAACCTGATTGAATTTCTGCTGATTCTTTCCCTGCTTATAGTTTTTCTTATTTTACCTTCTGTAAACAGTGAATTGTTGATGAACGGCACACAAACAGGAAAAACCGTATACTTTCTTTACGGAATTTTATTTCTGTTTCCATTAGGTGTATTGTATTTTCTTTTAAGTAGCTATAAAATATTTAAATTTTCATTGCTGGATTTAATACTTTTCATCTGGTTTTTGTTCATCGCTGCGAAAAGCATTATTCAAAAGGAATCCTATTCCCTATATTTTGCTGAATTTTCAGGTTTAGCCCTTTTATATGTTATATTGAGATTCTTAAACCTACAAAGTTTAAGATGGTTGTTTATTGCGGTAGTTGGAGGAGGCGCCATACAGGCAGTTTACGGCAACCTTCAACTCTGGGGTTATTTTCCGTCACACCATAACCTTTTTAAACTGACAGGCAGTTTTTTCAATCCGGGGCCTTTTGCCGGGTATCTGGCTTCTGTATTTCCGGTGGCATTAGGTTCCAGCTTGTTTCGGATTAAATGGATTAACCCTTATATTGAATTTTCAAATTCATCTTCAAAAATTTCACAGACAATACAAAATGGGTTGAAATCTCCGGTTCATTGGTTGCACCAAATGGGATTAAAAACTGGTAACCCGGGAGGCCTGCTTACATCTGTCTTAAATTCTGCCGGATATTTCGTTGCTGTAATTTCAATGATATGCATTATGCTGGTGTTGCCCGCCTCTCAATCGAGGGCAGGATGGCTGGCGGTGTTATGTGCATCTGTTTATTTGTTTGTAACAAAGTACAACAATTTTATTCGACGCTGGCTGTGTAAAAATGCTGTAAGAAAATATATCACTGTATCACTGTTGGCTGTGGTAATCCTATCCGGTGGTACAGCGTTGTATTTCATGAAAAAAGATTCGGCAGACGGTCGCCTGCTCATCTGGAAAGTCACAACCAACATGATTGCAGAGCATCCTTTTACAGGAACAGGCATTAATAGTTTTAAAGCGCATTACATGGATTACCAGGCCGGTTATTTCGAACGCAATCCGGATTCCGGCGAAGCAATGGTGGCAGGTGATACAAATTACGCTTTTAATGAACTGCTCCAGCAAACCGTACAGCATGGTCTGCCTGGTGGCCTTCTGTTAATTGCAATTATTGTTGTTGCCTTTTCTGTTAAACAACACGATAAAAAGCATTCATCAGGTGAATCAGTAAATAAGGAACAGGAAGCTCATTTAACCAACGAAAATGATACGGTTGCGATATCAAAAGCAGTTTTACTTTCTGTTGCTGTTTTTTCCATGTTTTCATATCCGGCTCAAATTTTACCCGTTAAAATTAATTTGGTGCTGGTGCTCGCTTACCTGGGAAGATTCACAAATCTTCTATTCATGAATAAAGATTCTTTTGTTGGCAAAGCTTCATCAATAAAAGCAATTGTTACGAAAACAGCATTGTCATGTTTTACTGCATTATTCGTTTTTTATGGCATCCCCTATTTAAGAACAACAACGGAAGCTTTAAAAGACTGGAAATATGCTTATTCACTGTACAATATGGGTGCTTATGAACAAAGTTTGAATGCGTATAAAAAGGCGATGCCGGTATTACACAAAAACGGCGGTTTTCTCACCAATTACGGGAAAGCATTGTCAATTGCAAAGGAATACGGGAAAGCAATTGAAACATTAAAACAAGCAGCAAAATATTACTCCAACACTGTGGTTTATACCGCGCTGGGCGACAGTTACAAGGCAACAGGGCAATTTAAAAATGCAGAAGAGGCTTATACCCATGCCTGGTACATGAACCCCGGCCGGTTTTATCCGAAATACCTGCTGGCAAAATTATACGACGAAACAGGACAGGTTGAAAAAGCGGAACAGGTGGCCAATGAACTGCTGGAAAAAAAGATAAAGGTAGAATCAACCGCAGTGGAAGAGATAAAAGCAGAAATGCAGCAAATACTAATTAAAGGCGGGGCTGCTGTTTTATAACGCCGGTATTTGCTTCAGGAATAACAGAGTATAGCTTGGAATGTAACTGAGAGGGCGGAGCCGTGAAAAGGAGCAGGAAAAAGAAACTTAATCTTTCCGGATAAAAATAAAAGGGAAACTAAAACACAACCGAAATGAATAGCACATTCAAACTCCAGAAGTGGTAGCTCCCCTCGGGGAGCAAAGATATAAAAATAAATTTTTTTGAAATCATGGAATTTAGAACTATGATGAAATTACAGATAAATACATATTTATTAATAAAAATAATTATATGAAAAAGAAATTAATTTGGGGATTTTCTATTTTACTATTTGCTGGAATTAATATACTTCAAGGAATTAATTTTAGTGAGAAAGGTATAACAATTAACGAATTATTTACGATGAGTTATGCTCAATCAGAGGATGATCCGATTTATTTTGTTAATTAATAATTGATTATGGATTATGTGATCATTGTTACTTTGATATTCAGCATACTTGCCAATGTTTTTGTGCAGCTACTTATTGTCCTTCTGGTGGTACTCAATCTTGTCATTATGATCCATGTACTCCACAGATAATTAGTGGCACTTGCGAACCTGACGGTGGACCCTGCTCATAGATAAACTTAATTTTTAAAACCAGCAACCCTTGTGAGTTAATTTTACAAGGGTTGCAAAAAAAATAAACAAAATGTTAAAATGTAAATTAATATTGATTTTAAATATATGTTTTTTTACATATGCTTGTAATAAAAAACAGGTTATAAATAATGACAAAATTGATTTGGAATTTGCAGTTAACGATTGGAAAAAACAAACAACGTTGCCGTTAGATATAGTCAACGAAATAAAATTTATTCCTTTAGAAACTATAAAGGATAATTTGATTGGGAATATTGATAAAATTGTCTTTAATGAAGAAAACATATGTATTTTAGATTCAAAATACAGACAAGATATTTTGATTTTTGAAAGGACGGGTAAATTTGTAAAAAAAATCGGAAATGTTGGGCATGGTGCAGGAGAATATTTAAGGTTAACTGATTTTAATGTTGACAAACATAACAATCAGGTTATCATACTAGACGATCAGGTACATAAATTAATTTTTTTCAATTTGGAAAATGAAGCTTACATAAGAGATTATAAATTAAATTTTTGGGCCTCAAATTTCATTATTCTGAACGAGCAGACTTTTTTATTTTATTCTAAAGAACAATTATCAAAGGAACAATATTTACTAGCACAATTGAATATAAAAAACAATAAATGTAAATGGTTTGTCAAAAAAAATGAACAACTTCCTAATGTTAGCACCAGATTCTCTCTATTTCAATCCAACAATAATTATTTTACCACTTTTTTGAATGATGTTGTTTACAAGGTAAATGATCAAGTGGTTGAGCCTTATGCAAAATTTAATTTTAAGCAAGATATTCCTCAGGAAATTTTAAATAAAGCCAGTACAGGAAATGTCTCAGATTTATTACGATTTTTAGTAGAAAACAATTTTAGTTTTAATATTGAAAATTTTATTGAAAGCAGTGATTTTATTACTTTTGACTTTCAATTAAAAAGCTATCCAACGTTTACAATTTACTCAAAAAAAACGGGAAATTATATATATGGTAATCACTTTGATTCACCATTAGATAAATTAAGACCGTTGAGGATGGTTAGTGTAAATCAGGATGAATTTGTCTGCGCAATTGATGCAAGTTCATACATTAGATTAAAGAATGAAATTCAACAATCTAAAAATGTGGGGAATATCAAGTTCAGTTTTCCTCAAAATGACAATTCTTTTTCTGAATCAAATCCAGTATTAATTTTTTTTAAATTTAAAATGTTTTGAAATGAAACTTTATTACCCTGTATTACTGTTCGTTTCGATAATTGCCCTTTCATTTAGCTTAACAAAAAATAATTATGCTAAAAAGAGCTTGAATCGATATGAATTAATTTTAAGAGATTTACAGTCAGAATCAAAAAATTATCTAAATTCATTAATCAATGTTTCTGATATAAATGATGATGCTAAAATAATATTAACAACGAATGATACCTTATCTATAGCGAATTTAAAAAAGCCTTGTTTATGTTATTTTTACTCTTCTTCTGAATGTATGTCATGTGTTGAGGAAAATATTTTTGAATTACTTAAACTCGAAAAAAATAAAAATTTATTCAACATATATATAATATCTACAATAGAAAATTTTGAGTATTTGAAAATAATGTCGAAGACGCATATTTCGGATTCATTAATATTTTGTTATTGGGCTAATAAGGAGATTGTGACGCCGTCTTTTTATTTTATGATATTTAATAATGGGGTTATTTCAAATATTTATTATCCAATAAAGGGAGAATCAAAAACAACACTTAAATATTTAAAAAAGGCTTCTACCAAATTAAATGTTAAAAATATTTTTTAAATGGCCACTTCTATTAAACATATAAAAACATTTCGGATGAAGCTCTGTAAAAAATAGACAAATAATGCATCGAAAATAGTCAATTCGCTGCATTAATATAGGTTTAATTTGTAGAACCTTCTATTGTATGGCAAATGGTTGAGAACCTGTCCTTTATTATGGTTCAAAAATGACTAACTACAAAATCAAAATGAATAGATGGCTCTCTTCTTTGTTTAGCTTTTTGGCTATTTTATTTGTAGCTATTTCAGTACGGCTTTTTTTTATTGAAGTATATTCTATTCCCAGCAGCTCCATGGAGGAAACAATTATACCAGGCGATAAGATTTTGGTAAACAAACTTGCCTATGGCCCCGGATTGCCCACATCGCCGTATGAAATTCCATGGGTTAATATTTTCTTTTACCTGAAAGCCAATGCTGCTTCCAATTTTGATTCAACATATTGGCGGTTTCGCCGGTTGAAAGGATATGCTGCCGTAAAAAGGGGGGATGTTATGGTTTTTTCTCATCCCTTGTGGGGGAACCGTGATAATTTTTTTATAAAACGATGTGTTGGAATGCCCGGCGATACTTTAAAAATTAATAATGGTATTATTTGTATAAATCATAAAGTGATTAACGAAAGTTCTCTTGTAAAAAAAATATACCGGTTATGGGTAGATGATCAGGATTCCCTAAATCAGTTTATCGAATTCAATCATGCAGAAAAAGCCATAGGGAATAATTTTCGAAACAGCAAAGGGTATGTAAGTTTATTTTTAACAAACTCCCAGTTCGCTCTCCTCAAAAAAAGAAATTTTGCAGATTCGGTAAAAATGGAAGTTATGCCTTACGACACGGCTCATATGGTGTATCCTTACCATTCGCACCTGATCTGGTCCATCGATAATTATGGTCCTTATTTGGTTCCTTTTCAAGGCATGAGAATCAGGCTTAATTCTGAAACTATCGCAAGGTACTATAATGTTATTAATAATGTGGAGAAAGAACACCTGGAGGACATGAATGGTGAATATTTTTTAAACGGGAAGCCGGTAACAGATTATACTTTTCGTAAAAACTATTATTTCATGATGGGTGACAACCGGCACAATTCAGCCGATTCCCGCTACTGGGGTTTTGTGCCTGAAGAGAATATCGTTGGCAGGGCCGATTTAATCGTGTTTAATTATCATCACAGAAAATGGAACCGGAACCGGATTTTTAAGCAAATAAAGTAATCCAGAATATAAAAGGAAACCGAACTTAATTATGACTAAACCAATCGCAGCACGGATTTTTTCCCTGCTTGTATTAATTATTGCTGCATCGGCAGCGTGCAATACAACAGGAGTTGACCAGGAATTAAAATCCTCTTTAAATCTTGCCGGAAAAAATAAGAAGGAATTAACAAAAGTAATTCATCATTACAAAAAGAATCCGGCTGACAGTCTGAAACTGAGGGCAGCGCAATTTTTAATTAAAAATATGCAGTGGCATTACGGGAAACAGGTAAAGCCGTCAGAAGAGTTATGGAAGCTTTTCGTACTGGAAGATTCATTGATACGTCCGCTGCTTCGCGAACCGGACAGCGACAAATCCGACAGGGCATTGTACGGTTATAAATACGGGGCTAAAAAAATGTTAATCGCTGATGCATTGCGAAAAACAGAAATAAATGAGGAATATCAACCGGATTTGATAACACAGAGTGCTTCTGCAATAATCGAAAATATAGATGCTGCTTTTCAGGTAAAGGAGCTGGAATGGTGCAGGAATTTAGGTTTTGATGAATTCTGTGAATATATATTGTCTTACAGGTTCAATAATGAAGCGGTATATCCAATCAGGCAAAAGTTACGGAGTCATTTTGCAGAACTTTACCGGAAAGATGAGGATAAAATGAACGGCTGGCAAACCATTGCGTTTATGAACAACCTGTTAAGCCATTTTAACTGGGACTGGGACGATCCTTCTTCTTTTTCAAGTATGGGTTTCTATAACATTTTTTTCTGGCACCAGGAAAATTTTACCTGCAGCCAGCATATTGCTGTTTTGGGACAAATGATGCGATCGGCCGGATTGCCGGTAACGGAAGTATTCACCCCCAACTGGCGCGATAACAGCCTGGGACATAGCTGGTGTGCAATACCAGCTGCTGATGACAGCCTGGTTCTTTTCTCTGCGGTATATCAAAATCCGGGAGATATTTATTTGCCGCATAGTCCGTTAATGGCAACAAAACTGTACATGAAAACTTTTGCTTCGCAACCTGACAGTCCCTTCTTTTTAAAAACAGAAGATGAAGAATTACCACCTTCTTTTAAAACTCCCTGCCTGAAGGATGTGACTGCTGAATTTGTCCCTGTTAATGATGTCGAGATAAAACTTAATTCAAAGGTGCCGGATGTAAATTTGTGTTGGTTTTCCGTTTTTATTCAAGGAAACTGGACTCCGGTAGGTTGGGGAAAAATAAACAGGAAAACAAACACTATAGATTTTGAAAGTATTCCGGTTGGATTGACCGGAATTGCAGGTTTTTATATCAACGGAAGGATTACTCCCTGCAGCGAAATGTTTACGGTTTTGGAGAATGGTATTGAAATAATCCGGCCCGGAACAGAAACATCAAATCTGCTGTTAACACGTAAATTTCCGGTGAAAACAAGAATGCAGTATTTTATCGGGGATATCATCGGAACAAAAATACAAGGTGCCAGTCAGGGTGATTTTTCCGATTCTGTAACACTTTATACCATACAGGATACATTATTGCCTTACCTGCAGGATATTGCATTTAAAAATGAGGATCAGTTCAGGTATTACCGGCTTTACGCACCTTCGTGGGGGTTGCATATTGCTGAATTGGAATTTCTTTGTGATAATCCGGTGGATGGTGCAGTTGAAGCTACATCTTTACCTGTGTTTGCAAAAAATGAACATCAACCGAAAAAGTACTTTAAGTATACGGGCAGTATGGTTGCACAAAATCCCGACTCCACGGTTTTTGACGGTGATATGCTAACCTACAGTGGAGAAAAATGGATTGGACTTGATTTAGGGAAACCTCAAAATGTAAAACGAATAAGAATTGCACCGCGGAATGCACACAATGGCGTTGTGGCAGGCGACCATTACGAACTTTATTACTGGAACAATGAATGGATACCTGTTGGGAAAAAACAAGCAATTAATAACTACATTGAATTTGAAGATATTCCGGAGAATACGTTATACTGGCTGCGGAACCTGGACCATGGAAAGGAAGAACAGCCTTTCTTTTACGAAAACGGGAAACAATTTTTTTCCAACCAATAATCTCAAAACAAAGTGTAAAAAATGAAATGGAAATTACATGCTTTAAACGTATCGTTTCTGCTGATGTTCATAATAAGTTGCAGTACAGGAATACATCAGGATAAAGCAAAAATTAAATTTGAAGTAACCGAATATGACTTTGGTGAATTGGAAACCAACGGGGATGGAGATTGTACCTTTTTATTCAACAACACTGGTGAAACTCCACTAATTATTAATGATGTAAAAACCTCCTGCGGATGTACTGTGCCTGAATGGACCAAAAAGCCGGTAAAGCCAGGTAAAACCGGAGAAATAAGAATTGTTTATGATACTTCCCATCCCGGTGCTTTTAATAAAATGATTACTGTTTTTTACAATGGTGATAAATCCCCGCAAAAGCTTACTATAAAGGGGAGTGTGAAATATCCATGGAAAATTGATGTATCAGTCAATGAATAGTTGATTTATGTTTCTTTTGGCAGGATAATAAAGTTCCGGTAGAAACCAAAACGACAAACAAAAACCTAAAGTAACAATTTAAACCTAAAACTAAAATTCCCCCGTCATGAATGAAATAAAATGTATAGAGAACCTGAAATGGTTAAAAGAGATGCTTTTGAAAGGTGAAAAAGGTGATGCCGGCTATTTTTCGTCGAAACTTAATGTCAGCGAAAGGACCTTTTACCGGCTCATGAATTATCTGGAAAATATGAATGAGCTGAAAATCAGATTTGATAAAACTAACCGAACGTATTATTTGGAAAGATTATAAATTTTATACTGACACCATGTGGCAGAGTGGGACTTTAATTTTAATATTTAGATAAGTTAAAAATTCATTTATAAAAAATAAGAGTTAAAATGTATAACCTATTATGGAAATATTATAAAATATTGTTTGGTAAGTTTTAAGAGGTCTTAGTTTAAATGAAATTATTAAGTTTAATTAAGCAATAAAAAAAAATAGAAATTATTGAAAGAGTTTATAAAGCTGATTGGGAAATATCGGAAAAAGAATAATATATTTTACTGGATTTTTATGTTACACAATCAAACAAAATGGCATATTCCTTAAAAGTTCTAATCTTTGATTTTAAACTACAGAAGTGGTAGCTCCTCCGGGAGCATATATAGAAAATCATAATTTAATTATTATTTCATTTTTCTGTAAGAAGAAATTAACAAATAAAAAATAAACGTAATGAAAAAAGGTATTAAAATATTTTCTGTCATCTTAATAATGGCTATAGTAGCTTTTATTAACTTTATCTCAATCAATGTGAAAGTAAAAAAAGATTTCACTCTTCATGAACTTAGCAATCAGGCTCAAGCATGCGAAGAAAGAGTTGGTGGTTCACAAATTCTACTTATGATATACTGTAGTGGGGTTTATCAAGTATGGAATCCTGAAACTCAATGCTATGATACAGTTGAATATTCCGGATGTTTTGATTCTAACTCAACATGTTGATTTGAATAGAATAAGGGGAAATTTATTTCCCCTTAAAAATTAAAATATGAAAAAACTATTAATAATAATTTTAGGTATAATAATATTTTCTTGTAATTCAAAAAGAGAAATATCAAAAATACCAATTATCAATGTATCAACCAGTTATGTAAACAATCAAACAGAAGATTATGAAAAGTTAATAAAGAAAGTTATGTATATACCTTTAGAAACAGATTCTCAATGTTTGATTTCTAGAATAGACCAATTATTTGTTGGTTCAGAAGGTATATATATATTGGATGGAATGCAGAAAGATATTTTTAAGTTTTCCTTAGATGGGAAGTTCATAAACAAAATTGGAGAAACTGGTAGAGGACCAGGTGAATTCCTTAATCCTGTTCATTTTGTTATTGATGAAAAGCAAAATGTGATTCACATAAATGACAGGAGACAAATGAAAATTCTTAGATATAGTTTGGATGGAGAATTTATTGATGAAATAAGAACCAATATTTATTTTACACTTTTCTTAACTGCTGGGAATAATGAATATTGGATTTATATGGTAAACGAACAATTTAATAAAGATGAATTGACATCTTTAAATTTTTTAAAGATAAATAAATATGGAAAAGTAATTGATGAAGTTTATGGAGTTAACTACATTCCTTTAGCTTGGTGCGATGGAACTAAAATATCTGATCATCAAACAGGGGTACAATACAGTTTCGTTTTGTCCCTGAATGAAAATATTTATTCGTTCGAAGATGGAAAAATTAAAATAAAATATAAAATTGATTTTCAACAAGCCAATTTAAATGATGAAAAATTAAAGAGATTCTCGCATAAATTTGAAGATAGACGCAAAAATCTGGAAATGGCAGAGAAATTATGGACAAAAACCGCAAGGGGCTATCATCATTTTATAGAAACCGAGAAATGGATTTATTTCATGTATTCTTTAAATGGCAAAGGAAGTATTGTTTTATATAATAAAGAAACAAATAATACGATAGAATTGCCCAAATTGGTTTATAATAAGAATGGGTGGGAAACATTTTTCCAATGTCAATTTGCAAAAGGAAATTCATTATACTCAGCAATATATCCATTGACATTAATAAATCTTTTTGATAATGAAAAGAATAGATATTCTAATTATCGTTTAAAATCTTTTTCAAAAACTTTTCAAAATATTAAAGACAATGATAATCCAATAATCATAAGCTATGAACTTAATGAAGATTAATACAATTAACATCTTATTAATAATTATCGTTGTATCATCTGTGTTTTATAATATCATAAATAATAATGTACCGATAAACATGGCTAACCATTCAAATGATAATTGCTCAAAGTATATAAACTTTAGAAATCAAGAACTGAATTTGGTAAATAACGAAATGCCTAATTTAAGAAAATATATATCTAACAAAAATTCTGTTTTATTGTTTTATTTTACATCACATCATTGCCAAGTTTGCTTTAATAGTTGTCTTCAAATGTTAAATGAGAATGTATACTCAAAGAACTTTGTTTATGTAATAGGAGTTTTTGAAAATCCCAATATGGAATCTTTTTTTAAACAAAAATATTCACACTTAAAAATACTAAATGATAATGATTTTAAAATGGATTTTATTTTGTTAAAAGAAATAAATGATCCTGTATTTCTAGAATTAAGTACAAATGGAAATATTATTGATGCTTTCATACCAGATAAAAATTACCCATTTCATATCCAAAAGTACATTGAGAATGCAATTAATAAATTTAAAACTGAAAGTAACTGATTAAATGCAAAATTATAAACCGCCGGGTGTTTCCTGATTACTTAGAAGATTTAATCATAAGAATGTTAAGAAAATAGTTTCTTGTACATCTGTTGGACATCCAACTAAAAAACTATGAGTACATAAATATTGATGACATTGCTTTTGCCCAAAATGCTGTTCGTAAAAGGTTTGATTGTAAAAGATATTCAACGATCCATGTCCCCAGTCGAATTTTATTGCGGTATTTTAAAAGAACGGGCACAGAATTGGAGTTGTTTTTGATACCTCATTTAAAACCTGCACCGCGGAATGCACACAATAGCGTTGTGGCAGGCGACCATTACGAACTTTATTACTGGAACAATGAATGGATACCTGTTGGGAAAAAACAAGCAATTAATAACTACATTGAATTTGAAGATATTCCGGAGAATACGTTATACTGGCTGCGGAACCTGGACCATGGAAAGGAAGAGCAGCCTTTCTTTTTCGAAAATGGAAAACAATTTTTTTCCAACCAATAATCTCTAAACAAAGTGTAAAAAATGAAATGGAAATTACATGCTTTAAACGTATCGTTTCTGCTGATGTTTATAATAAGTTGCAGTACAGGAATACATCAGGATAAAGCAAAAATTAAATTTGAAGTAACCGAATATGATTTTGGTGAATTGGAAACCAACGGGGATGGAGATTGTACCTTTTTATTCAACAACACTGGTGAAACTCCACTAATTATTAATGATGTAAAAACCTCCTGCGGATGTACTGTGCCTGAATGGACCAAAAAGCCGGTAAAGCCAGGTAAAACCGGAGAAATAAGAATTGGTTATGATACTTCCCATCCCGGTGCTTTTAATAAAACGATTACTGTTTTTTACAATGGTGATAAATCCCCGCAAAAGCTTACTATAAAGGGGAGTGTGAAATATCCATGGAAAATTGATGTATCAGTCAATGAATAGTTGGTTTCTTTTGGCAGGATAATAAAGTTCCGGTAGAAACCAAAACGACAAACAACAACCTAAAGTAACAATTTAAACCTAAAACTAAAATTCCCCCGTCATGAATGAAATAAAATGTATAGAGAACCTGAAATGGTTAAAAGAGATGCTTTTGAAAGGTGAAAAAGGTGATGCCGGCTATTTTTCGTCGAAACTTAATGTCAGCGAAAGGACTTTTTACCGGCTCATGAATTATCTGGAAAATATGAAGGAGCTGAAAATCAGATTTGATAAAACTAACCGAACGTATTATTTGGAAAGATTATAAATTTTATACTGACACCATGTGGCAGAGTGGGGAGTTATCTTTAAAACGTGATATTTATTGATTTGTTCCGGATATTATCTACAGAGAATTATATATCAAAAGTTTTAACTTAAAATTAGTAAAAATGAAAAAGAAAATTTTTATTGGTTTAACTGGAATGATTTTCGGTGTATTGATGATGCTTAATGTTTCGTTTGCTAAAAACGATATTAAATTAGGAACAGATTTAATTTCGTTTGGAAAAATAGCAGTAGCAGAGTGTGAGGCACCGCCAGTTCAGAATTGCCCGGGTGGGAGTTGTTCTCATCTTGATTCATTTGGAGATTGTTGCGCAGCCTGTTGTCCTTCAGATAAGGACCCAAAATGCGATTCAACAGGTTGTTGGTGTTATTAGTGGATAATAAAAGTTGTTAATTACTTTAATCAATTTTATTATTTGATAAATAAAGAGCAGGAGACTTAAGAATTCATTCTGCTCTTTTTAAAACTCATAAAAAGATATTGGTATTATGTTGAACAGAATTCTTTTTCTTTTTTGTCTTTGCATTTTTTTCATTGGTTGTAAAAATAACGAACAACAGGTTGAAATGGGAGAAATGATTAAGATCGATCCTAATGATGTGGAGGACGAAATTAATTTATCTGAAATAGCTGATTCTGTTAAGTACATAAAATTACAAACCGATTCTAATTGTGTAATGGGCCGACTTCACAGTATTTTTATAAAGAACAAATATATTTACGCATGGGATATTAGTCAACAAACTTTATTTGTATTTGATAAAAGTGGCAGATTTATTTCAAAGCTTGATAAACAAGGTAGAGGGCCAGATGAGTATCTACATATTGGAGCAGTTTTTATAGATGAGGATGAAGAATATGTTGATATTGTTAATTCAGTTAGCGAAAATACCAGTGTATTGAGGTATTCTAATTTATCATTTAAACTGTTGGATAAACGACCTATAGTCAGAATATCAGCTAATTCTTTCAGACATACAGAAAATACCTATTATTTTGCTACACAACAAATTGAAAATTTTGTAGATGGGAAACCCACCAATGCCGGAATTCTAATTGTAGAGGATGGTAAGATAAAAAAAACATTGTTTAATAAAACTATTGTAACTCATAATTCATCATTTTCTCCAAATTGTGAAAGTTTTACCCGAAATAATGAAAATGAATTATTTGTGACGATTATGTATGATAATACTTTTTATCAACTTCGTGATATTAATGTATTCCCTAAATTCAAAATTGACTTTGGAAAACATGGTATTGATAATTCAATCGGACTCAAACCCCTTGAAGAGCAAATTGATTATATTAAAAAAACAAATGGATTAGCTTCTTTTCCTGTGCTTAACATCAATAATTCTGAGATAATGGCATTTTCATATTATTTTAAACAGGAAAAAGATAGGATGTTCAGAGAATCTGATTTTCGCCAATATATTCGGCTAAATAAGAAAAACAGAGCATTTCATACCAAAAGATTTAAAAATAATATCACAGATTTTCCTGAAAAAATATACTTAAGCTCTTATTTTTTTCAAGTAGCGCACGAAATCTGGTATAAAAATTATCTGGTGGATATTATATTGCCACAATATTATTTTTCATCAAATGGGGAAACAGAAAAAAATATAGAAGGTATCGGCAAATTTACAATTGAAGATAATCCTGTAATTGTTTTAATGAAGCTTAAAAATCATTAAATTATGAGGAATATCATTCATTTCTTCTTGATTTCATGTTTATTCTGGGGTTGTAATAATAGTTCAACTCAAGGATTATTGAATAATAGTTCTAATAAAAACAGTATTTCAATTATTGAATTTTCTAAAAAAACCATTAATCTTGGGACACTTTCAAATGATACCATAGTGCAGGCAGAATTTAAAATTCGAAATGTTGGTTCAGAGAACTTAATGATTAAAAATATTAATACAGAATGTAGTTGTACAGGTTATAAACTTGATAATGATACCATATCGCCAGGTGATTCTACAAAATTGTTAATAAATTTTAATACAAAAGGTAAAATAGAAGGTTTTCAACGAAGATGGCCATGTAACCTACTGTTCATAATTAGGAAAAGGAGGGGATTTTTCCTCCGTTTTTTATTTTTAGAATAATGCATATGAAGGTTAAGATATACTCTTTAACAATTTCAATTTATTTAACGGCATTGTATTCATGTCAAATTTATAATGCTGATGTTGATGAAGTTATATTAACAAAAGATACTGCTATTATCCAGTTAAGTGATTCTTCATTTTTTGCCGATGTTAGATCTTTGTATTTCGATAAATTTTTGTATTTGACAGATTACAATCGTGATCAAATTATAATCCTGGACTACAATGGTACTTTTGTTAAAATATTGGAAGAAAAGGAAAAGGGCCTGGAGAATTTCTCGGTGCATCACATATATATGTACATGATGATACAATATATGTGGCAAACGATAGTAAAAGATGTTTTGAATTATACGACTTTAATAAATATTTAAAAACAGTACAATTACCTCCAGAAATTATTTTATATGCGGATTTTAGGTTCTTTTTAAAAGAAGGAAATCTTTATCTAACGTCACCATCTGAACAAAACGGTTTTGTTTCTGTGAAGATTAATTCTAATCTTATTGATCATTTTGGAAAAATATCTGAGATCGAATTAAAACAGCAAAACTATCATAAAAATAAACGACATGTTTTCTCTTATAAAAGTTATATAATTTCGGTTTCTGACAATATACCGATAATAGAAAAATATGATTTATCCGGAAAATTAATTGAACAATTTGATTATTCGAAAGTACCTTTGGTAAAAAGTCGAATTGATTTTATCCAAACAAACATCGAAAATGAAAACAGCTATTATCTTTTATTAAATGATGCATATCTGGAAAGTAATAAATTATACGTTCTTCTTTGTACAAATGAACATAATAATATAAACTCAAATAAAGTTATGGCAATTCATCTAAGCAGTGATTCAATGGCAATCAAAAAAATTTACAATTTGGGTGTTGGATGGTATTCTACTATCTGCATAGTAGATGATTGTTTATGGGCTTTCAGCTTGACTGAGAATAGTTTAACCAAATTTTCATTAAAAGATTGATGCTATGCGTAGCTGTTTATGTTTCGCAGAATTATCATAAGAATGTTAAGAAAATAGTTTCCAGTACATCTGCGGGACATGCAATTAAAAACTGTGAGTACATAATTATTGATGACACTGCTTTTACAGCAATTGCCCAAAATGCTGTAGGTAAAAGGTTTGATTGAAAAAGACATTCAAGCTTCATGTCCCCAGACGAATTTTATTGCTGTATTTTAAAAGATCCGGCACAGAAAAGAAATTGTTTTTTTAATCCTGCATTTAAAACTCCTCTATAATTTCTTAACCAAAATTATTTTTCTACTTTCAATACCTCAATCTATTGAACTAAAACCAATGAAAGCAAATCTGTTGACAAAATGTAACCTCCTGAAATGGTTAGTTCTCCTGTTGTGTATATTACCTGTTGCTTGTTGTATTTCCTGCAGGAACAAAACAGAAGCGCAAAACGAAACTACTTTGGAAAGCCTTCCGGAAGAAAAAAACATCGTCGATGTAATTGTTCTCAAAAAGCAGGATTTTACCCGCGAAATTATCAGTAACGGAAAGCTGTCAGCCATTCAAAAAGCTGAATTGTATTTTAAAAATCCGGGAATTATTGAAACTGTCAATGTTCAAAACGGACAATTCGTAACTGACAATACTGAATTGGCTCTGCTGCAAAACGATGATTACAGGTTCAATGCAGAAAAAGTACAGGTTGCCCTGGAGAAAGCTGAAATAGACCGTCTGGATGCTTTTTTAAGCATGGGCTACAAAAGCGGAGCAGAAAAGATTTTGCCCGAACATCAAAAAATTGCGGATATCCGTTCGGGTTACAATCAGGCAAAAATTCAACTTGCAGAAGCAAACCAGCAACTGGAAAGTATTTCTTTAAAAGCACCTTTCTCAGGGAAAGTAGAAGGATTAAAACAGAAACCCTACGAAAAGGCAGATCTTTCAAAGCCTTTTTGTACATTAATTAACGATAAATATTTTACCATTGAATTTCCGCTTTTGGAAACTGAATTCAGCCAGGTAAATACAGGACAAAAGGTTACCGTTACTCCAATTGCCGGTGCCATGCAAACAGAAGGGAATATTACGGAAATAAATCCAAGAATCGATGAAAACGGACTGGTATGGATAAAAGCCGAAGTACCCAATCCGGGAGGATATTTGGAAGGGATGAATGTTAAAGTAAGTATAAAAAGGGCAATCTCCGGACAACTTGTGGTTCCAAAACAAGCTGTTGTTCTGCGCCAAAACCGTGAGGTGCTGTTCCGTTATACCGGAGGAATTGCCTACTGGACGTATATAAATGTATTGGATGAAAACGAACACCAGTATTCGGTAGTTGCTGCCGAAGGCGCCACACTTGGATTGGGAGACACTGTGATTATTTCGAATAACCTGAATCTGGCGCACGAATCGGAAGTGGTGATGAAATAGAAAGTTTGAAGAAGGTTTGAAATTGTCAGAAAAAGTTTGAGGGTTTGAGGAAGTGTGAACGTTCGAGGGTTTGAAAGATTTGAACAACTTCGAACAATTTCGAACATTCTCATTCAAACAATTTTCAAACAAGACAAAACATAATAAATCAGTTAAACGAAAGAAATGGCGACAATAAATAATTTTGAGGATTTGGAAATTTGGATGCTGGCAAGGGAAATTTGCAAGGATATTTATACAATTATCAACCACAAAGAATTTAGTAAAGATTTTGGGCTTGTCAGGCAAATAAATAATTCATCGGGTTCAGTTATGGATAACATTGCTGAAGGTTTTGAACGTGAAGGAAACAAAGAGTTCATCCAGTTTCTTTCAATACCAAAAGGTTCATGTGGAGAATGCAGGTCGCAATTAATAAGGGCATTTGACAGGCAATATATTTCTGAAAGTGAATTCAAAACAATTTATAATAAGCTGTCAGATGAAAGTATAAAAATCAAAAATTTTATGGATTATTTAAAACGAAGCGACATGAAAGGAAACAAATATAAATGAAAGAAGAATTGAGGAATTGAAGAAGTTTGAGGGTTTGAAGGTTTGAAAGATTCGAACAAATTCAAACATTCTCATTCAAACAATTTCAAACTTTTTCATTCAAACTTTCTTCAAACGATTTCAAACAATGTCAAACATCGAACATCTTAAACCATGGTAAAATTCTTAATCCACCGTCCTGTAGCAGTAACAATGGCATTTTTTGCGTTGTTGCTTATTGGTATTGCCACTACTACCAATCTGCCGGTATCGCTGATGCCGGATATTGATATTCCGGTGGTTTCCATCCGCATTTCGTCAAGCGAATTGCCAGCCAGGCAATTGGAAAATACTGTGGTGAAAACAATACGAAATTTATTAAAAGAGGTGAACCATGTGGAAGAACTAAGAAGCGAAACCCGCGACGGTTCGGCATGGATCGAACTTCGTTTTCGTCATGGAACACCCATCGATTTGGTTTCGGTGGAGGTAAACGAAAAAGTGGATAAAGCGATGAATTTTCTTCCACGCGATATGAAACGTCCTGAAGTCATCCGCGCCAGCGCTTCCGACATCCCCGTTTTCTATCTCATGGTTAACCAGAAACAGCTATCTCCTCCTTCTTCAACTTACACCCTTCGGGGAGACGAGAGGGGGGGCGGAACTCTTTTATCACTTTCCAACTTCTCTTCCTCCGTTATCCGCAAGCGCCTTGAACAACTGCCCGAAGTTGCTTTAGTAGATATGAGCGGCCTGAGACACCCCGAAATTAAAATTACGCCCAAACAGGCTTTTCTGCAAAACGGAACTTTTTCTGTTGCCCAATTGGAAGAGACATTGCAAAATAATAACATCGATTTGGGCAATTTGCTTATCCGTGATGGACAGTACCAATACAACATCCGCTTTAATACGCGCCTGCGCGATGTTTCCGATATTGAAAATGTTCCGGTAAACCTAAACGGAAAAGTGGTTAAACTAAATGAACTGGCGGAAGTTACCCTGCAAGCCCAAAAATCACAGGGAAATATAAATTTCAATTCCAATCCGGCGATCAGTCTTGCAATAATTAAACAAACGGATGCAAAAATGGCCGAGCTTAAAAAGCAGCTGGAATTCCTGATTTCAAGATTTCAGGAAGATTATCCTGATCTTGAATTTTCAGTTGTACGCGACCAGTCGAAACTTTTGCAATATTCCATTAATAATCTGGGGCAGAGCCTTATCATTGGTGGACTACTGGCTTTTCTCACCATGTTTGTATTTCTTCGCGAACGGAAAGCTCCCTGGTTAATTGGCATCAGCATACCTGTTTCATTAATTATTTCGCTCCTTCTGTTTTACCTCACCGGACTCTCCATTAATATTATTTCCCTGTCGGGTTTAATTCTCGGAGTGGGAATGATGATTGATAACTCCATCATTGTAATCGACAATATTACACAGCACCGCGAGAGAAATCAGGAAAATACAAAGGCAGAGGCACAGCTAAAAATTCAGTCACAGTTTTCAGAACAATCCGAAACCCAAAACCCGAAACCCGAAACATGGAACTCTGAAATAATAGTAACAAATACAACAACAGAAACAACTCAAACTCCCGAATCTTCGAACCTGCTTTTAAAGTCCTGCGAAGATGGAACCAATGAAATCATTAGCCCATTGATTAGTTCAGTGTTAACCACCTGTGCTGTTTTTATTCCACTAATATTCATGAAAGGGATGGCCGGGGCTTTATTTTTTGATCAGGCGGTTGCAGTTTCCATTGGGCTCACAGTTTCGCTCATTGTTTCCATAACATTGCTCCCAACACTTTACCGGCTTATCTACCGGAAGAACTCAGGAGAAAGAGTTCGATTAACAAAACTTCCGGTTTATTTTCAGTGGTACAGTTCGGGTTTGAAATTCATTTTCCGCCACCAGTTTATAACAATATTTGGTATATTGGCCATGTTGGTATTTTCGGTGTTTATATGGAAATGGTTGCCCGTTTCGAGGTTCCCGAAAGTGAGCCAAAACGAAACCATTCTTAAAATCGATTGGAACGAACCGGTTACACTGGAAGAAAACAACGCACGGATATCGTATTTGTTTGCTTCTGTTGCTGAGTCACCCGAATACATTATCGAGGAAGCCGGGCGACAACAATATTTTTTGAACAACATTGGCGAGGCGGGAACATCGGAAAGTAATTTGTTTGTAAAATGTTCATCGCCAAAAAAACTGGAAGTGCTGACAGCAGAGCTTGAGCGGTTTTTGAGCCAAAACTATCCGCACGTCGATTACAGTTTCAGCGAAACCAAAAACCTATTCAACCTGGCTTTCGGGAAACGGGAAGCGCCACTGGTGGTGCGGGTGGCGCATTTCAACCCGGGTAGCGAATATTACCTTGCCGAACTTACCGGTTTGCAAAAAGAGCTGGAGGAAAAATTTGGCAATAAAATTACCTCACGGATCATTACCCGTAACCTTATCCTTTTGGAAACCGACTCCGAAAAACTGCTTTTCTATCAGGTTGACAATACTGATTTATACCGTGAAATTAAAAGCGCGTTCAACGTAAATACGGTCTTTACCATTAACGATAACAACATGTATGTTCCGGTGAGCGTGGGAAACAACTTCCGGTCTGTTTACGAAATCGTTCAAAATATCACCATCCGGAATAAAAACAGCGAACGAATTCCGCTTTCGGGGTTGGTAAAAATAAGTTCGGGCAGCGATCTGAAAACTATTGTTGCCGGGCGCGAGAGTGAATATTTCCCTGTATTGTTTGAAATTGAACCCTATGAATACAATCAAACCGTTCAGGAAGTGAAAAGAATAACCGGTAAAACAAGTAATTGTGACGTCACCTTTGGTGGTTCAATTCTGTCGAACCGGGGAATGTTGCTCGAATTGTTGCTGATTGTTGGCATAAGCTTACTGCTGCTGTATTTTATTCTGGCTGCTCAGTTCGAGTCGTTTGTTTTACCATTGATAGTTTTGCTTGAAGTACCCGTTGATCTGTTCGGGGTGTTCCTTTTTCTGAAAATCTTTGGAGCGGGAATCAATATCATGTCGGCCATTGGAATTATTGTAATGACGGGAATTATCATTAATGACTCCATTCTGAAGATTGATACCATCAATAAACTGATGGAAGCCGGAAACTCTTTGATTCGTTCCATTTTTATGGCAGGCCACAGGCGGTTAAAACCAATAATTATGACCAGCCTTACCACTATATTAGCTATGGCACCTTTTCTGTTTCAAAAAGGAATGGGCGCCGATTTGCAAAAACCACTGGCGCTGGCCATTATTGGTGGAATGTTAATCGGCACTTTGGTGAGTTTGTTTATTATTCCGCTGATGTATTATTTACTGAAAAGAAATGTTGCCGCTTGAAGAGTTTGAAATTGTCCTATACCCTGCAATACTTCTACTTATCGTAAATATTCTCTAAACGACAAACAGCATGACAGAAATAAAAAACCTCGAAAACCTGGTACGTTTGCAAGAAATGTTATACGCAGGTGAAAAAGGTGATGCCGATTTTTTTTCTACAAAACTTGACGTTAGCAAAAGTACGTTCTACAGATTAGTAAGCTACCTTGAAACAATTGATGAATAGAAAATCAAATATAACAGAGCTAACAGAACTTATTATATAGAATAATTATAAATTTCAGAGTGGCACTATGTGACACTCTGATGTGCTAATTTTATAATATGGTTCTCAGATATATCAGAGAGTTAAGTTGTTCCAGGTATCTGTAAATATGAAAGACATAAAGGATTAATTATTCAAAGAAAGACGAAAAGCTTTGGGAATAGATCTATTTTAGATCACAATCAGCGTGAGAAATGAAATTATAAAAGGTCCAAAAAGATAAAGATACAAATTATGATTAATAAGAAATATTGGATCATTTTACTTGTTTATTTTGTTGTATCTCTTCTTGGTTTAAGATGCACACAAAAAGATTGTACTTATACTACGATAAAAGTGAATCCAACTATGAGAAATAAAAATATTGAAATCAATTTAGAAATTGATACTATTATTTCTCTTGAGACTATTGACAGCTCCTTAATTGGTAGAATAGGAAAAATCGAATATTATAAATCGAGATTTTATGTATTAGATGAATATTATTCTGAAAATGTTTTTGTTTTCGACTCAATTGGCAATTTTGTTACGAAAACAAAAAAAGGCAGAGGTCCCGGAGAAATCGGGGGAACAACTAGTTTTGAAATTGATAAAGTCAAGAATGAAGTAAAAATTTTGGATCATATAACTTACCATCTTAACTTTTATGACCTCGATCTTAATTTTAAACGTCGATTCAAGTATCATAACATAGTTAGAAGCATTACAACAGTAAATGATAGTATATACTTAGCTTTTGTTCGAATTTCCGGGAACGAACCAGATGAATTAGATAGATCAATTCCAAGTTATAACTTTATGGTTTACGATGATAGTTTATCTGTCATTTTGGATAGGATTGGTCCGATGCCAAGGCCATTGGCAAGACTTCATGTTGCAGTACCAATGAGCAGATTTGAAGATGAGATAATCTATTCGTGCCTTTATAAATATGATATTTATTCGTTTAAAAATATGAAGAGTGAATTAAAATACAAGATTGACTTTGGCAAATATGGCTTATCAAATGAGGAAATCGAGAAGGGAATAGATTACATTTGGGAAAAAAGAAAAGAAAATCAGAAAATCACAGCTCTAAATTTTTTATTTCAGAATAAGAAGTTTATAACATTTTCTTATTCACTAAATGATAGGGTAAACTGGAATATAATTTCCAAATCTAATAACCGCAAAATTAGTTCTAATGATTTTACAGAACAAGAATTTCCAGTAACAATAATCGTTGGAACCTCATCATTTGAAAAACTTATTGGAGTTGTTAATCCAAAAGATATGATGAAATATTTAAAAAATAACAATAAAGTTGAAGAGGCAAATAAAATTAATATGATGGATAATCCTTACCTCATAATATTTAAACCTAAATTAAATGAATAAAAATAGTATTGTTTTATTTTTTGTTTTTGTCTGCTTTTTAGTTATTAATGCTATTTGGTATATAACAGGTCTGGAGGAAAAAGAGCCAGTGAATGCTTTGCTTTCTGGTAATATTTTAGTATTAAGTGGAAATTGCTAATTGTATATTCATGA
This sequence comes from uncultured Prolixibacteraceae bacterium, assembly GCA_963816685.1. Taxonomy (GTDB): domain Bacteria; phylum Bacteroidota; class Bacteroidia; order Bacteroidales; family Prolixibacteraceae; genus CAVYUC01. Next base: position 363,485 of record CAWFMB010000014.1, read on the forward strand.
TGGTGCCTCCATGTTACTGTCTCAATAATTATCTGGAAAACCGCACTTTTGTTATATTATGCAAATTGATTGGAAATCATTAATTTCGAATTAATGAAGGTGTTCAATAAAACATTATTGCGAAAAGGTGAAACCTGAAATAATTAATAAATCCTCTTTCTCCTCCTTTTCCATAATCGTAGTCTTCCTCGCACTCATGATTATCGGAACAGCTTTTATTCCTGCGCTTGATGTGCGGTTTAAACCCGGTCGCGATTTGCCGCAGTTGAGTGTTCAGTTTTCGTGGCCAAATGCATCGCCGGAAGTGATTGAAGAAGAAACTTCAAAGATAGAAGGTGTGTTGGGTAAAATCAACCAGGTGAAATCCATCGAATCCACATCGTCAGTGGGCAGCGGTTCGGTTACCCTCAATTTCGATAAAACTGCCGATCTGAACAAAAAACGGTACGAAGTTTCAGCTTTAATCCGTCAGCTCCGCAGCAACCTGCCCCAGGATATGAGCTATCCTGAAATCACAGCCAATATCGCGCAGGACGATCAGGTTTCGTTTATGGTTTTAACTCTCAATGCAAATACCACCACCTTCGAAATCAAAAAAGTAGCCCAACAGCAGGTTATCAGCAACTTATTGAAATTGCAGGGCATTGCCGATGTAACCTTGCATGGGGTTACGCCGCACCAATGGGAAATATGTTTCGATCCGGAACTGTTGAAGAACTATTCGTTAGCACCTTCTGAAATCAGTAATATTGTCAACATGTTGGGCGGGAAATCATTTTTGGGCAATCAAAAAGATGGTGCAGGAGCCACTTTGCCTGTACTTGCCCAAAGCAAAAATATTGCTCCCGAAAAATGGGGCAACCTTCCCATTGCAAATAACAACGGGCGAATTATTAAACTCTCTGATGTAGCCACTGTAAAGCTACGTGAGAAACCACCGAACTCATATTACCGCATCAACGGGAAAAATACAATTAACCTTGTGATATATGCTGCTGCCGGAGAAAACCAGGTAAGGCTGGGAAATAAAATACGCGAACAACTTGAAATCATTCAGGAAAATCTTCCGTTGGGTTACCGGGTTCAGGTGGCATCAGATAGCACTCTTTTCATTAAAGAAGAATTAAACAAAATTGGCACCCGAACATTTATTTCTCTGATAATTCTATTGTTGTTTGTGCTTGCAGCAAGCCGCTCGTTCCGTATTTTAGGCGTACTGTTTATTTCACTGATGGCAAACCTGCTTATTGCATGCGTGTTTTACTACCTTTTTAAAGTTGAAATCCATATTTATTCGCTGGCTGCAGTTACGGTTTCCTTTGGTATCATCATCGACAACAGCATTATCATGGTCAGCCAGTTGCAACGGCAAAAGGGGCTTCGTATTTTTATTGCGCTGCTGGCGGCAACGCTTACCACACTTGGGGCTTTATCGGTTGTGTTTTTTTTGAAAGAAAATCAAAAACTGATGCTTATCGACTTTACCTGGGTAATGATTATAAACCTTTCTGTATCGCTGGTGGTTTCACTTTTTCTGGTCCCGGCATTGATGGAAAAAATGTACCGCAGAAAAAACAGTGCAGTTTCATCTGTAAAAATCAGAAAGCGTATTATTTGGATGACGCATTTTTACCAACGCTTTATTGTTTTCGAAAAACATTATAAATGGATATTTATTTTGATTGCATTACTTGGATTTGGTATTCCTGTTGGTATGCTGCCCGACAAAGTTGATACAGATACGATATGGGCAAAATTTTACAATAAGACAATGGGGGCCGATAAATTCATAAACGACATAAAGCCTGTATTGGTAAAAGTTTTTGGAGGATCGCTCCGTCTGTTTACTGAAAATGTTTTCGAAGGCAGCTTTTATTCCGATCCGGGTAAAACTACATTATACGCCAGGGGAAGTATGCCGGAAGGTTGTACCATTCATCAATTGAATGATGCGGTAAGAAAAATGGAACAATACATCAGCCGGTTTGATGAAATAGAGCAGTTTGAAACCCGGATAACCGGATATAAAAATTCGTCAGTAATTGTGCATTTTACCAAAGAAGCGGAAAATTCGTCTTTCCCTTTCCTCTTGAAAAGTCAAATGGAATCGAAAGCTGTTTCGCTTGGTGGAATGGACTGGGGAATTTACGGTGTTGGTAAAGGTTTTTCAAATGCTCTGAATATGGACTATAAAAACAGTCATATTTTACTTACCGGTTACAACTACAATCAGCTTTACAAATATGCTGAACTGCTGCAGGAAAAATTACTGGCCAATCCTCGGGTTTCCAATACTGAAATTACCAGTTCGCAATCCTGGTATTCGGCCACGCGATATGAATATAACCTGCAGGTTGAAAAGGAACAACTGGCAATACATGACATCAGTTATGCCAGCTATACAAGTGCACTTTTCACACAGTTGTATTCCGGAAACCTGCATCCCTGGTACAATGAAAATGAACTTCAACCTGTGGTTTTGGTTTCGTCAGAAAACGGGGACTATAACAAATGGGATTTTTACAACATGCCGGTAAATACTCCCAGGGGACAAAAGAAATTATCACAGGCAGGGGAAATCAACAAATTACTGACAGGAAAATCAATATATAAAAAAGACCAGGTGTACCAGCTTTATCTCAATTACAATTTTATTGGTCCGGGCCCGCTTGCGCAAATGGTGCAGAAGCGGGAAACTGATGCTATTAATGAAATTCTCCCGTTGGGGTATAAAGCACAAAAAACTGATTCCTACTGGTATTGGGACAGAAATGATAAAAAACAATACGGATTGCTGTTGCTTATTATCGTCATTATTTATTTTATAACGGCTATTTTGTTCGAATCGTTTTTAAAGCCACTGGCTGTAATTGTTTTAATACCTATTTCGTTTATTGGTGTTTTTCTTACGTTTTATCTTTTTGGCTTTAATTTCGACCAGGGTGGATTTGCCTCATTTATTCTTTTGAGTGGTCTGGTTGTAAATGCAGCCATTTATATCATTAACGACTTCAATAATTTGACCGGACGCTTGAATAAACCACAAAGCATCCGGACTTATTTGAAGGCTTTTAATCAGAAAATTGTTGCTGTTATTTTAACCCTTTTATCAACGGTATTAGGTCTGATTCCATTTATGTGGGGTGGCCAGCAGGAGGTTTTTTGGTTTGCTTTTGCTGCGGGTGCAATGGGCGGGCTGATATTTTCTTTAGTAGCAATTGTGATTTATCTACCCCTGTTTTTAAAAATTAAATCAATATAATGATCTCAGATTTGTCAATAGGGGGAGACCGTCCTTCAGCCTCTGCTGCAAAAGTTGTCCGGATAATTTCTCTGAAGGGATTCAGAAAACCATTCATTATCTGCATCCGTTCCCGCTGAGCAAGCTGTGCCGGTGTTTTTTTATCGCTGTAATGTCCGGGTTTTGTCCGCACAATGGTTTTGCCGTTCATCTGGTAAAAATACAAGATTTCCCAGTTTTCCCCGGCCGCCGCTAAAAAGATGATCAATTTCTGTCATATCATCTGTTATTTAAAATACCAAAGCTATACCAAGGCTATACCAAAGACGTATTTTCTTCACAGTTTCTTCGCAGTTTCTTCGGAGTATCTTCGCAGTTCATTCGCGATTTCGCGAATGAACTGCGAAGATACTCCGAATTTAATCCGAAGATAATATAGCCTTGGTACTGCTTTGGTATGTACCAGGTGTAGTTAATGAAGATAGTGGAGAACAGAAATACCGGGAACAAAAAGAAAGTCAATTCCTTAAAATAATAAAAGGCAGAATATATTGCGATTGATTCTGTTTTTAACAACGTGTTGAGGGTAAAAGGGAAATTAATGATGAAAGATTTTCTTACAATCAAACGGGACTAAAAATTGATTTTACAGATAATGAAATTACGCTATGGGGGCATTTCATTGATGCAGCAATTCCTGAAAAAGCTTCAGACAGGTGAGGCATTTCATTTTGCAAAAGAAATATTTGTTGTTGACCGGTTTTTTTTGATTGTTTCCCGTCCATTTTTAAGCTTTCATCGATAAAAATGAATTCAACTGTAACCAATTCAACTTTTGGGAGTCTATCTAAATGACAATGAAACAAAACAGAAAACATTTAAAAAAGAAGTCATGAAAACAAAAGTTTTTATTTTAACAGCTTTGGCAGTGCTGTTTACAACAGCAGGATTTGCCACGAAATTTCCTACAATGAGTGTGGTTTCGGTTGATTCCGAAAAAGCAATGGTAACTTTTGAACCGGGTGCGGCAAAAAGTTTTGAGTTGAAGATTACCGATCAGCAAGGACAGGTTTTGTATTACAAAAAATCGGAAAGTACTTCAACAGATTATAAAAAAGTGTTTGATTTTTCTGAACTTAAAAGCGGAAACTTCAATCTGAGTATTAATTATGACAATTGCAGCATTTCGCGCAACCTTGTAAAAGAAAATGACCAACTTACTATTGGCAGTGAATTACGTTTGTACGAGCCCTGGTACCGTATTGAAGGCGACAAACTTTTAGTGACGCATTTAAATCCGTCATTAAAGAACGTTTACATGAATATTTATGAAAACGGACAGTATGTTACCCGGAAAAAACTGGGTAATGAAATGGCAATTAACAAATGTATCGACATTTCAAAACTTGAGGGAGGAGAATACCAGTTTATACTGACGGATTGGTACAACGAACATCCGTTAATTGTAAAAAAGTAGGATAATTTGATCAGACAGGTTAAAAAGCTTCGGTTTACGAAGCTTTTTTTATGATCGGGAAGAAATGAATTTTTTGTTTGTATTTGTTTGTATTGAAATTGAGAATTATTTCAGCCAACATTTAAACTATTATTACAGGTGAAAGTCCAACTCAGTGTTTAACCAATTAGAGTTTATAAGCTGTGCATATAAAAATTGAAAATCTGAACAAAATATACAAGGGAGGTAATTACGCCATTAAAAACCTGAACCTTGAAATCCCCAATGGAATGTTCGGATTGCTGGGGCCAAACGGAGCCGGAAAATCAACTTTAATGAGGATTTTGGTTACATTAATGAAACCAACAAATGGTAAAGTAATGGTCAATGATTTGGACCTTGCAAAAAACAGGAGAGAAATCCGGGCAATGCTTGGCTATCTTCCACAGGATTTTAGTTTTTTTTCGAAACTTAAAACCTATGAATTTCTTGATTATGCAGCAAGATTATCGGGCATGAAAAACGCAGCAGCACGTCGCACTGCCGTTGAACAAATGCTTGAAGAAGTTGGCTTGTTTGAAGCCCGTGACCGCAATGCAAATAAGCTCTCGGGAGGTATGAAGCGCAGGTTGGGGATTGCACAGGCCCTGATTAATGATCCAAAAATTATTATTGTGGATGAGCCAACTACCGGGCTTGATCCCGAAGAACGTATCCGTTTCAGAAATTTGCTTTCCACCATCAGTACACGCGATGTGATAATTATTCTTTCAACACATATTGTCGGCGATATTTCGAGCACGTGCAATAACATGGCGCTTTTGAACCAGGGAAAACTTGCATTTACCGGTTCGCCCGAAGATTTGGTAAAGGAAGCAAAGGGAAATGTCTGGCTGATTAAAGCAACTGAAGCAGAATATCTTGAAATTAATGAAAAGTTCCCTGTAATTTCTACTATTCCTTCCGAAGGAGGTTGGGAAGTGCAGGTAGTGGCAAATGATATTAACGGCTACTATGGCAAACAGATTGAACCTAACCTTGAACATGCTTATGTTCATTTCATGGAAAACAGGTTAAACCAGTGGATTAATACTTAACAGTTAATACTATATACAATGATTTCATTGCACAATATATTTTCAATTGCAAAATACGAACGTAAAACGTTATTGCGGAGCTGGTTTTTCAGGATATTCAGTATTCTTTCGCTGTTGGTGCTTTTCGGAATGAACTTCGCGATGATAATTGAAGGGGGTGGCGAAGAAGGTTGGGCACTGCGCAGTATTCCAAGTGCGATTCCTTATTTTAACCTTTTAATTCTGAATGTTGCACAGGCTGTTATTGCTGTTTTTCTTGCATCCGATTTTCTGAAACGCGATAAAAAACTGGATACTACCGAAGTCATATATATGCGCTCAATGACAAACGGCGAATATGTTATCGGTAAAACATGGGGGAACCTGCAGGTTTTTCTTGTGCTGAATATTGCAGTTGTAATCATGGCATTGATTTTCAATCTCCTTTCCGACGGAACTTCTGTCAGCTGGGCTTCATATGGAATTTACCTGCTTCTTATCAGTGTTCCTACATTAATATTTATTATGGGATTGTCATTTATGCTCATGAGTGTCATCCGTAACCAGGCCATTACTTTTGTACTTATTTTGGGATATATTGGAATTACACTTTTCCTTTTACAGGATAAATTTTATTACATTTTTGATTATATGGCATTTAATATTCCAATGTTAAGTTCCGATATTATAGGTATTGGAAATATTGATACCATTCTTATTCATCGTGGCATTTACCTTTCACTGGGGATTGCATTCATTTTTCTCACCATTTACCTGTTAAAACGGTTGCCCCAATCCGAATCGATGACAATATTTTCGCTCGTTTTCAGTATAATATTTTTGGCAGGTGGCGGATATCTGGCCTATGATCATATCAGTCAGTTTAAACAAACTGAGAAGTTGAGGAACGACATCGTGGAGCTAAATAATAAATATGTAAAAGAAAAATTTCCTTCAACAGTAAAACAGAATATTTCTTTGGAACACAAAGGGGAAACTTTTGAAGCTGTTTCAACCCAAACCATAAAAAATGAAACCGGGAGTTCGCTTGATAAATTTATATTTAGCCTTAACGACGGATTAAAAATTACAGGATTAAAAGTTGCAGGGAAAGAAACTCCGTTTAAACGCGATCATCATTTAATATTTATAAGCCAGGATGTTCATCTCGAACCGCAGGAAGAAACAACAGTTGAAATTAACTACGGTGGAAAAATTAATGAATCGCTGAGCTACCTGGATATTGATGAAAAAGAGAGGCTTGAAAAATATGGCAAGTTTGTGCTGAACGTTCAAAAAAAGTATGCCTTTTTAACACCCAATTATGTTTTGCTAACCCGTGAAGCAAACTGGTATCCTAAATCAGGAGTTACCTACAGTTCCGAAGATGTGAGCTGGTATCAGCCACAGTTTATAAACTTCAGCCTGAAGGTGAAAACCAGTCCCGGATTGCAGGCAGTATCACAGGGTAAAATTACAGAGATTGCCGATGGTGAATTCGCATTTGAAAGTGAATATCCGTTGACCCAAATCTCATTATCTATTGGTAATTACAAAGAAAAAAGTTTTGTACGGGATAGTGTTACATTTGGAATCTGGTATTTCGAAGGGCATGATTTCTTTTCCGGTGCATTTCCGGAAATAAAAGATACAATTCCGGAAATAGTAAATGAAAGGTTGAACGATTTGCAACGGACTTATAACCTGAATTACCCGTTTAACCGTCTTTATCTGGTGGAAGTTCCTGCACAGTTTAAAACCTTCCCGAGAATCTGGACTTCCAGTCAGGAATTGGTTCAGCCCGAAGAGATATATATACCCGAAAAGGGATACCTGATGCGTGCAGCCGATTTTGAAGGAATGAAGAAAAGAATTGGAAACTGGGGTCGCGGTGATAATAACATGACACCAAAGGACAAGGAAATAAGAGTGTTGGGAGAATTTATGCAGGGTTTCACTGAAGAAATTCAGGCGGACTGGCGCGGAGGTCCGGGTGGAGGTACAGTGGTTGAAAAGGCAAACCCATCTTTCATGTTTCCTATGCTATACAGTTTTCAAAACAATATCCAGTCGGATCGTTGGCCGATTACCAACCGCATTTTTGAAGCTTATCTTAAAAGCCAGGTTACTGACATGAGGTCGGCCTGGATGAGAAATATGTCTGGAGTGAGTGAAGACGAACTGGCGAATATCGCACTGCAGGACAGCACTTTTCAGGAAATACTTGCTGACCCGAAACAGAAAATGATAATCGACAATGTAATTAAACTAAAAGGTGATGTCTTATTTTCTATGGTAGAATGGAAAGCGGGACAGGATGAATTTGAAGAGTTTCTCCGAAAAATACTTGATGAATACCAGTTTAAAAATATTTCATTTGAAGAATTTGACAAGAAAATAAAAGAGAAATTTGGTATCGAACTTACCCCTCTTATGGATAACTGGTTTAAGGCAAAAGCCTTGCCCGGTTATTTATTTTCGGCTGTAAATGCGGTAAAAGTAAAATCGGGAGATATGATGCGAACCAAGGTAAATATGAAAGTCACTAATTTTTCTGATACGGAGGGGCTTGTAAAAATTTCGTTCAGGCTTGGCGGTGGTGGTCGCCGTGGCGGCTTTGGCGGTGGCGACGAGGATATGATTGATAAATTGGTTTATCTTGAACCGCACCAGACAAAAGAATTGAATTACCTGCTGGATTCAGATCCACGGATGGTAATTATAAATACAATGACATCTCAAAATATCCCGCAAATGATAATGGATGGATTCAGGGATATTGAAGAAGATCCAAAAGCTGTTGCAGTGGAGAGTGAAAAAATTGTGGATGTTCCTGTTCAGAGCGAACAGGCAAATGAAATTATTGTAGACAATGAAGATCCTGAGTTTGAAGTTACCAAAACCGATAAAACAAGTCTACTCGAAAAATGGCTTGTTAAAGAAGATCAGGGAAACAAGAAATACTCCGGAATGAGTTACTGGCGTCCGCCAACCAACTGGACGGCAATAACCAATTCCGATTTTTATGGCGAATATGTCCGTTCGGGCTATTACATCAAATCAGGCGATGGTTCGCTGAAAGCAAAATGGCATGTTCCGATTAAAAATGCAGGTTATTACGATTTATACTACTTTCTCTATAAATCGAGAAGATTTGGAAGGGGAGGCGGAGATGAAGATAAAGGAGATTATCATTTTATTATTCACAGCGATGATGGTGCAGAGGAACAAACACTTGGAATTCAGAGTGCCGATGAGGGATGGAATCTTCTGGGTTCTTTTTATTTTTCGACAGACACCGCTTTAATCGAACTTACCAATAAATCAGAAGTCAAAATGGTTTTTGCAGATGCTGTAAAACTTATAGAACTGTAAAAGAAATTATTAATTATTAAATCAATATGAACCTACTAAAGAATAAAAAAATGCAACGCTTACTGTATGTGGGGCTGATACTCATATTTTCTGTTTCAGGCACAAAAGCCCAGGAAATATTAACACTTGACAGAGCCTTTCAGCTTGCAGAAACCGGAAGCCCTGATCTGCAGCAATCCTTGTTAAATCTCGAACGTTTTCAGAAAACCCTTGTTGCGCAGCGGGCGGCTTTAAAATCAAGATTATCACTTGAAGTTGCTCCGATTAATTACGACCGGAGCAGGCGCTTTGACAGCCGCTTTTCTGAATGGTATACAAACGAAACATTTCAAACCAGCGCACTTTTCAGAGTAGTGCAACCAATTTTACCAACCGATGGAACTATTTCTTTAACCAACGAATTTGGGTGGCAAAGCAGTACTTCAAGTGTCGATAATTCAGAAAGTGAAGTCTTTTACAACAATTTGTATTTAAATGTCAACCAGCCTCTTTTTACCTACAACCGGCTAAGACTGCAACTAAAAGAGCTGGAACTAAATCTTGAAAATGCAAACATCGGTTATGCCTTGCAACGTCTGAATCTTGAACGGAATGTGACACAGTTTTTTTACAACGTGTACATGTCGCAGATGAACCTGAATATTGCCCGTGATGAACTTACAAATACTCAAAAAAGTTATGAAATCATCAAAAATAAAGTAGATGCAGGGTTGGCAGCCATGGAAGAGCTTTATCAGGCTGAATTGAACCTTGCAACTTCAAAATCTACCTTGCAGGACCGGCAGGTAGCATTTGAAAATGCAAAGGACCAACTGAAACTTTACCTTGGAATGGATTTATTCGAAGATTTCACAGTAATGGCCGATGTAAATGCAAACCCTGTTGATGTTGATTTGCAGCAGGCTATTGATAATGGCTTATTATCGCGAATGGAAATCAGACAACGTGAAATCGATGTGGAAACCAGCCAGTTTGAAATGATTCGCACCCGGTCGCAAAACGAATTCCGCGGCGATGTTAACCTGCGTCTCGGAATTGCAGGCGATGATCCTACACTCAACCAGATTTTTGATGCACCAACCAGTAGCCCTTCAGTTGCTGTTTCTTTTAACATTCCACTTTTCGACTGGGGTGAAAAAAAGGCACGAATTGCAGCACAGGAAGCCGCAATAAAATCGCAGGAGTTAAACCTTTCTGAAGAGAAAAAGCAAATTATTATTGACATCAGACAAACATACCGAAACCTGCAAAACCAGTTAAACCAGATTGATATAGCAAAGCAGAACGAAACAAATGCACAGCTTACTTACGAAATCAACCTCGAAAGATATGAAAACGGCGACCTGACAAGTATGGATTTAAACCTTTACCAGACACAGCTTTCTGAAAAGAAAATTGCCTATGCACAGGCACTTATTAATTATAAAATTGAATTGCTCAATTTAAAAATACAAAGTTTGTATGATTTTGAAGCCAAAAAGGCGATTCTTCCATCTGAACTTTACCTGGATAACAAAAACTAACATTAGAAAATTATTACAAAATGAAGAATATAAAATTTTTAACTTTAATAGCAGTGATTGCTGCTTTCGTATCCTGCAACAATCAGAGTCAAACCGGTGAAACGGAGCTTGCAGTTCCGGTTTCTGTTGAGAATGTTACATTCCAGGGAATTCAGCAATACGTGAATACCACCGGAACTGCCAAAGCTGCTTCGGAAGCAGTATTAAATTCAGAAATGGCAGGACAGTATAATTTGCTCAATAATCCGGCTACAGGCAGGCAATTTAAACTCGGTGACAAAGTTCAGAAAGGACAGGTAATTATTCGTCTTGAAGACGAGGAATACGAAAATAATATTGCAATTGATGCAGTAAAACTCAACCTCGAAATTTCGGAACAGGAATACGAAAAGCAAAATTCGCTATACGAAAAAGGCGGTGTTACTTTGCGTGAACTCCGCAATTCGGAAGTTTCAAAAACAAATGCACAGTATGATTACCAGAGTGCGCAAATTGCGCTTGCAAAAATGAATATAAAAGCGCCATTCAGCGGTGTAATTGTAGAACTTCCTTATTACACGGAAGGTACAAGGGTTGCTTCCGGTTCACCAATGGTAAGCTTAATGAGTTACGACGATATGTACATGGACATCAATCTTCCTGAAAAAAACATTACTGAGGTTGAAGTTGGTCAGGATGTAATTGTTACAAGTTACACAATTTCCGAAGATACATTAAGTGGGAAAGTTACACAGCTTTCGCCTGCAATCAGTAATGAAACAAGAACATTTAAAGGCAAAATTCTTATTAAAAACCCTGAACGGAAACTTCGGCCGGGAATGTTTGTAAAAGCTGATATTATTACTGCTACAAAAGACAGTGCTGTTGTTATTCCAAAAGATATCATATTGACCGGAAACAGGGGGAAATATGTTTTTGTGGTGGAAAGAAACAATGCAGCTGATGACCGGCAGATTACAACAGGCCTTGAAAACCAGGATTATGTGGAGGTAACGGAAGGGCTTCAAAAAAACGACCGGTTGATTGTAAAAGGTTTCGAAACGCTTCGCGACAATTCAAAAGTGAAAGTTATCCGTTAGGATTTTCCGGAAACTCATTTGAAAAATTTAAAGATGAAGAAATTAACACAGTTTTCTGTCAATTATCCGGTTTCAATCCTAATGGTCGTCCTTGGCGTTGTTCTCCTTGGGTACATTTCGTACGACAAACTGGGTGTTGATCTGTTTCCTGATTTAAATTCACCACGAATTTTTGTTGAAATTCAATCCGGTGAACGGCCTCCGGAAGAGATGGAGAAGCAGTTTGTAGAAAATATTGAAGCACTTGCAATCCGTCAGTCCGATGTTATTCAGGTGACTTCAATTTCAAAAGTAGGATCCGCCCAGATAACGGTGGAATATGCCTGGAACAAAGATATGGATGAGGCTTTTCTTGATTTGCAAAAAGCATTAAATGCCCTGACTCAGAATTCGGAAATTGATGAATTAAAAATTACGCAGCACGATCCGAATACTTCGCCGGTAATGATTATTGGCCTTAAACACAATGAAATTACCGATATGAATGAACTCCGCAAAGTAGGGGAGAATTATATCCGCAATGAATTGGTTCGTTTGGAAGGCGTTGCAGAAGTGGAACTTTCGGGGCAGGAAGAAAGTGAAGTTATTATAAAAACTGATCCATACCGGCTTGAATCGCAGGGGTTGACATTGGACGAAGTAAGTTCCAGGATTCAGAATTTTAACCGGAATGTATCCGGGGGACAAATCAGTGAAATGGGCCTTCAATACATTGTAAAAGGTGTGAGTTTACTGAGGGACGTGCAGGATTTTGAAAATCTTATTGTAGGCTACAAAGCAGTACGGGCCGAAACTGAAGGTCAGACAAACGTTCAAATGGCGCCGGTTTTTCTAAAAGATGTGGCTACAGTGTCATTCGGAAACAAGGAGCCTGTAAATATTGTGCACATTAACGGAGAGCGTTGTATTGGTCTGTCCATTTATAAAGAAACAAAATACAACACAGTAAAGGCAGTAGAACAAATTAATGAAGCGATGGCAGACATTAATAAAGCGCTGCCCGGTTACGAGTTAATACAAGTTACCAACCAGGGAACTTTTATAAGCCAGGCAATCAGTGAAGTCGAAGAAACTGCTCTGATTGGAATCTTACTTGCAATTTTTGTGCTTTTCCTTTTCCTTCGCCGCTTTGGAACTACTTTAATTGTAAGTATTGCCATCCCGATTTCTATTATAGCCACATTCAACCTGATGTATTTTAACCACCTCACAATAAATATTATGACCCTGGGTGGTCTTGCACTTGGGGCAGGTATGCTTGTGGACAATGCAATTGTGGTTATGGAAAATATTTTCCGAAACCATGAGAACGGGATGAGTGTCAAGGATTCTGCAATTATTGGTACTGCTGAAGTTGGTGGTGCAATAACTGCTTCAACCTTAACAACAATTATCGTTTTTTTACCGATAGTTTATTTGCACGGGGCTTCCGGTGAACTCTTCAAGGATCAGGCATGGACAGTTGCATTTTCCCTGATATCATCGCTGTTTGTTGCTATTTTTGTAATACCGATGCTGTATCATCGTTTTTACAGGAACAAAAAGCGGCCTGTAAAACATAAATCGGTAAAAATGGGTGGTTACAGTCGTTTTCTTGCGAAAACTTTAAAAGTAAAATGGCTGGTGGTTATTTTGGCCACTATTCTCGTAATTGGTTCATTTCTGCTTGTTCCTTATATTGGTACTGAATTTATGCCGAAAACTGAATCAAATGAATTCAACATCGAATTAAAATTACAGGAAGGAACCGAATTGGAACGTACTGAAATGACAGTCCGGAATATTGAATCGATTCTTTCGGATTATCTGGGTGAGAATCTCGATAAAATATATTCTCAGGCCGGACCTTCCACCGGAATTGAAGGCGATGAAACTTCAGTATTTCAGGGTGAAAATACTGCTGAAATCCGGGTGGTTTTAGCGCCAAATTCTACAATTTCAGCCGAAACTGTAATTGAATCAATGGATAATCTAACTTCTGATATTCCGGGCCTGGAGGTGAACTTTACGCAGGAACAAAGTGCGTTAAAGTCGATACTTGGTACGGATGAAGCACCTGTTGTTGTTGAGGTACGGGGCGAAGAGCTTGACGAAATTGAAGTGATTGTAAACCAGGTAAAAGAAAAAATGATGGCGGTGAATGGTTTGTTTAATGTACAAACTTCTATCGAAGACGGTGCGCCTGAAGTTGAAATTGTTGTTGACCGGATGCGTGCCGGAATGTACAATATCGATATAAACACTGTAATTACACAAATTCAGGATCAACTGGAAGGAAAGAATGCCGGTCAGCTCGAACGGGAAGGCGAAATGCGTGACATTACAATAAAAGTTCCGGAGAAAGGCCTGAACGATATAAATGATCTTACTGTTACATCGGGTGACCAGGTTTTCAGATTGAGTGAAATTGCCGATATAAAATATGGTGTAGCGCCAAAAGAAATATTCAGAAGGAATCAGAACAGGATTGGTAAAGTTACCGCACAACTTACAGAGAATATTCCTCTTGATCATGTTTCGAATATTATCCGTCAGGAATTGGCGCCAATAGAACTGCCCCAGGATTACAGGATATTGGTAACCGGTGAAGAAGAAAAAAGGCAGGAATCGATGAGCAGCCTTGGTTTTGCATTGCTGCTTTCCATTGTACTGGTTTATATGGTCCTTGCATCCCAGTTTGAATCGCTGATTCATCCCTTTTCGATTTTACTTACAATTCCGCTGGCAGTCGTGGGTAGCATTCTCATCTTTTTTGCATTGGGAAAAACCTTCAATATTATGGCGATAATTGGTGTAATTATGCTTGCAGGAATTGCTGTAAATGACTCGATTATTTTGGTCGACAGGATAAATCAGCTCATTCGTGAAGGAATGGACAGAACAACAGCAATTTTGCAGGCGGGGCAGCAACGAATTCGCCCGATTATAATGACCAGTTTAACCACTGTACTTGCACTTTTGCCGCTAACAATCGGATTTGGAGAAAGTGCTTCATTGCGCTCACCAATGGCACTTGCTGTGATTGGTGGTCTTGTCACTTCCACTTTGCTGACACTGGTGGTGATTCCTTGTGTTTATGATATTCTGGACCGTTTTAAAGGTCTGTTTTCAGGAAATAAAAATACTGTTGTACAGGAAAATTAAATATAGAATTCCATACGGATGAAATTCATCATAGAAAGAAAAGTTTTTATCAGCATGTTGTTTATCGGGTTGACCCTGCTTGGGTATGTCTCATATAAACGGCTGCCGGTGGAATTAATGCCAAATGCAGAGCTTCCAATGCTTTTTGTTCAGATTAATTCGCAAATCGAAGTCGATCCGAATTACATGGAAAACCAGGCGGTTATTCCTATCGAAGGGGCTATTAGTACAATGGAAGGAATCGAAAGCATGGAGTCATTCCTGAACAACAGGTCAGCTTCCATTCAGGTCAATTTTAAACAGAACGTCAACTTTAAATATACTTTCCTGAAATTGCAGGAAAAGATTGATCAGGTTACCGAAAGTCTGGATGACAACTTTTTTGTAACAGTTAATAAAGTGGATATCGACCAGTTGACCAACCAGTTTATGGAGTTGCAGATTAGGGGCAGCGGCGGTATCGATCGGATTCGTAATATTGTTGACCAGGAGATTACCGAAGAATTTGAAAATATTGATGGTGTTGCTTCGGTGTCGGTTTTTGGCGGCAAGGAACGTTCCATTGAAGTTACTTACGATGCCGGGGCGCTTGAAGCATACGATATTACACCATCGCAAATTAGAAATGCAATTTCACAAAACTCCCGCAACCGGACTTTCACCGGTTACCTTCATGATTCGAAAAAACAATATTTTGTGAATGTGACAGCCGAATACAACAATGTAAATGATATTGAAAATATTATTGTTGCAGAAGGCCCAATCTATTTAAAAGACGTTGCCGATGTTTATTTTGGAGTGAAGGAAGAAGAAAGTATCAGCCGTATTAATGGTCTGGATGCAGTGTCGATGACTTTGGTGAGCGATTCACAAGCCAACCTGATTGAATTGTCGCACATGGTGGATGAAAAAATTGCTGAACTGAATGAAAAACTGGCAGCAAAAGATGTGCAGATTGTGGTGCAGACCAATATGGCCGAAACTATGGAAGAAAATATAGACCAGATAATAGATTTGGCTATGGTGGGTGGATTACTTGCAATTTTTGTGTTATGGATGTTCCTCAAAAACATGAAGATTGTGT
This sequence comes from uncultured Prolixibacteraceae bacterium, assembly GCA_963816685.1. GTDB lineage: Bacteria > Bacteroidota > Bacteroidia > Bacteroidales > Prolixibacteraceae > CAVYUC01. The sequence continues at coordinate 379,463 of CAWFMB010000014.1, forward strand.
CCATTATTGCCCTTGCAATTCCGGTTTCTGTTTTTACTGCATTTAACCTGTTCTATGCCTTTAATATATCAATCAACAGTTTAACATTGGTTGGACTTGTACTTGCAATTGGTATGCTGCTCGACAACAGTGTGGTGGTTCTTGAAAATATTTACCGTTTATCGGGTAAAAATTATGATGCAGATACTGCTGTTACGCAGGGAACTCAAGAGGTTTGGCGATCAATTGTTGCTGCAACTTTAACAACAATCACCGTTTTTCTTCCTTTCGTGTTTTCAACTGATTATATGGTAAAATTGCTTGGAAACCATATTGGTGTGTCCATTATTTCAACATTAATGGTTTCGCTTTTTGCAGCGCTACTGCTTATTCCTATGGCTGCTCATTTCCTGTTGAAGCGAAAATCGTCACACAATATTTTTTATGAAAAGGTGACGACAAACAGCCGCATTATTCAGATTTATGTATTGCTTCTGAAATCGAGCATGCGTGGGCCTGCAAGGACTGTAATCGGCGCAATTGTACTGTTTTTTGTTGCCGTTTTTGTGGTGCTTGCTGTCAGTGTAAACAATCTGGAGGAAGTGGAAGAAGATCAGTTTTCGGTTTATGTCACCATGCCCACCGGTTCAACACTTGAGGCTACTGATTTGGTAGTGGCGGAGGTGGAAAATCGATTTACTGATATTGCCGAAATAAAGGATGTTATTTCAAGAATTGAAGCCGAAGATGCCATTCTTACCATCATCCTTAAAGAAGATTTTAAAGATATAGACGATCGAAACATTGCGGAAATAAAATCGCAGGTGGAAGGCCTTGTTACGAATATTTCGCAAGCTGAAATCAGTTTAACCGCACCAACTTCCAGCTCCCGGTTTCGCGGAGGAGGCGGAGGTGGCAGATCGGGTACAGAAAGTTTTGGCCGTTTTATGGGTATCGGAACCAACCAGGAACGTATAGTAATAAAGGGTGAAAATTTTGAAGCAATGAAAGGTGTTGCCGAAGATTTGGAATATTACATCGAAGACCTGGAATCGATACGTAATGCAGGCATTAGTGTGGCCGGTGACCGCCCCGAGTTGCATATTTATTTTAACCAGTTGCTGCTTACTGAATACGGGCTCAACCTGAACAATATAGCCGCGGAACTTGGCGCATTTTCACGCGAATTTACTTCGGGTGTGAACTTCAAACAGGGAAATGAAGAGTACGAAATTATCATTAAGGAAAAACTGGATGAGGGAGAAGAAGAAGATACCGAAAAAGGAATAGAAGATTTGAGGCGCCTGCAGGTGAGCAATACGCAAGGTGCAACTTATGACTTGCAGGATATTTCGGATTTGGTATTTGATGAAGGAATGTCAAGTATCACCCGTGTTAACCAGGAAAAACAAATTGAAGTAACCTACCGGTTTGTTGATGAAGCCGAACAATCAAAAGATTTGCTCGAAGCCTACCGGCTTGAAATTGATGATATTGTTAGTAATTATAAAGTACCTGCGGGAGTAGCTATTGAAGTAATTCATGAAGAAGATCAGTACACGGAATTTTATTTTCTGATAGCCGCAGCATTTATACTTATTTTCATGATTCTTGCCTCGGTTTTTGAATCTGTGTCAACACCATTTGTTTTGATGTTTTCAATTCCGCTGGCTGCCATTGGTTCGTTCCTGGCGCTTATTTTTACAGGGAACAGCCTTTTTAATGCCAATACACTCATGGGATTTCTCATATTAATTGGTGTGGTGGTAAACAATGGAATCATCTTAATTGATTTTACAAATATTCTGCGCAAACGTGGTTATAATAAATCGCGTGCATTAATAACCGCAGGTCTTTCGCGTGTTCGTCCGATTTTAATTACATCCATAACTACAATTGTTGCATTGTTTCCACTTGCAATGGGCCAGGCAGAATACGTTGGTGCAATAGGTGCTCCGTTTGCAATTACTGTAATTGGTGGTTTGGCTTTAAGTACTTTGCTGACACTCATTTTCATTCCTACATTGTATTTCGGCCTTGAAAATGCAATTAACTGGATGAAAACACTGCACTGGGCAATCAAAGCTGTTCAATTGACAATTTTTGTGGCAGGTGCCTTGTATATTTATTTCGAAGTAGATGCTTTCATTTGGCAACTGCTTGATTTTATGTTGCTCGTGATTTTGGTTCCGGGAATTACTGCATTCATTTTAACCAGTTTACGGCAGGCAAGTGCTTCTGTTGTTAACGAAAATGAATCAATACGAATAGTTGTCCGCAAGCTGGTAAAAGTGTATGACCGCGACACCCGTTTTATGCGCGAATGGAAATCAGGAATAAAAATAAGAGAGCGTGCCGGATTATTGCGCGATTATAAAAAATTGCGTGACTTTTATGATTTGGTGTGGCAAATTCCGCTTTTTATTTTCCTTGTTTACTTTACATTCTTTTATGTTGAAAGTAACTTCTGGATGTGGATTTTTTCACATGTTATTTTCTTCTTTCTTTTTCTTTTATTTGTGCCACTTAATCAGGTACTTGTCAATAAGTATGAATCCACCTCAAAAAAGGTGTACCTTAAACTGGCGGGGATAATTAAAAACTTTATTTACTGGTTTGTGCCATTGATTTTCCTGTTTGTTTTCTATTTCGACTGGAAAAATTTAGGAATGGTGATCTTTATCGGAATTATCTGGTACCTGCTTCTTGCTTTCTATTATTCAGGTGAATATATTCACAGGAAAAATCTGAATGTGGCCCGCATACAGGGAAGGTTGAGCGGATTGCGTCGTGGTTATTTTACTATGGTCAGGCAAATTCCGGTTGTAGGTAAACGTAAAACTCCTTTCCGGGCATTAAACGGCGTTTCGCTGGAAATTAAAACAGGAATGTTTGGTTTACTGGGACCAAACGGTGCCGGAAAATCAACAATGATGCGTATTATTTGCGGTATACTTGAACAAAGTTACGGCAAAATCTGGATTAATGGCCTTGATACGCAGAAACATCGTGAAGAGTTGCAGGGATTAATTGGTTATTTGCCACAGGCATTTGGAACTTATGAAAATATGTCGGCATGGGAATTCTTGGATTACCAGGCAATTCTGAAAGGAATTAAGGATACAAAAACCAGAAACGAACGAATGGAATATGTATTGAAAAACGTTCATATGTATGAGCGCAGAAATGATAAAATTGGTTCCTTCTCCGGCGGCATGAAACAGCGAATTGGTATAGCACAAATTCTGCTGAACCTGCCGCGGATTTTGGTAGTTGATGAGCCAACTGCCGGGCTTGATCCCCGTGAAAGAATTCGTTTCAGAAACCTTTTGGTGGAATTGAGCCGCGAACGGATTGTAATTTTTTCCACACATATTATCGAGGATATTTCAAGTTCGTGTAACCAGGTGGCAGTTATCAACCGCGGTAATCTGAAATATTTTGGAACTCCGAATGAGATGGTTAAAATAGGCGATGGATTTGTTTGGCATACTACTGTTCCGGCAAAAGATTTTGATGAATTTGCCAAGAAACAGTTGATTGTTCATCATATGCGTGACGGAGATAATATTAAAGCGCGTTGTCTGTCGCAGACCAAACCAACAGAAGATGCAGTGAATGTTTCACCTCACCTCGAGGATTCCTATTTGTGTTTATTAAGAGATTTTGTTTAAATATTAAAATGGCATACACATTCAACATAAGAAATAACCTGGTGATTTCAGTAAAGATGATTCGCTACAATCTTAAAATTATTTTTGCAAGCCGGTTTATCTGGTTTTTGATTGCAGCTTTTGCATTTTTTCTGTTTTTTGCTATTCAAACTGTTATTAATCAGCAAAATATTGGAGAGGGAACAATTTATGATTTGCTGATTTTTCCCGGAATTCTGCTTATTTTTTATCCATCGGTTTTCGGCATTCAGAATGATGATGATTCGAGAATGCTTGAAATATTGTTCGGAATCCCCAACTACAGGTATAAAGTATGGCTGGTGCGGCTGCTTATGATTTATGGATTAATTTTTATCATCATTGTTGTATTTGCTGCCGCGGCTTCTGTCCTGTTATATAAAATTGATGTGCTGGAAATGTCTTATCAGCTGATGTATCCTATTGTTTTTCTTGGTTCACTTGCGTTTATGTTTTCAACAGTAATTAAAAACGGAAACGGTACTGCAGTAACTATGGTTTTAATTGGAGTAGCACTTATAATCATGCAGGATGCCATAGAGCGGACACAATGGAATGTTTTTTTGAATCCGTTTCAAATCCCCAATAATCTAAACGATGTTATCTGGCAGGGATTGATTTCAAAGAACCGGATTTTCCTCGGGATTGGAATAGTCGTCTTTATTCTGTACGGGTTGTTTAATCTGCAAAAAAGAGAGAAATTCGTATGACAGAAGTACGCTTATCCAGATGCTGAAATAAATCTTAAACTTCGGTTGACTTTTATAAAAATTTATTGTTAAGAACAAATGAATTAAAAATCATCTGGTTTACAGTGCTTTTGCTTTTTTTGCAACTAAAAGCAACGGGCTTTTGATTTTGTAAAATTGCATGTTTTGGTAATTAGGTAAAAGTGGAATTGAATTTCAGACATTAATATCAGGAAATATCTAAATTTGTCCTCCGAAACTGAAAATGAATGAAAAGAAGAGAGATTGAAATAATGGCGCCGGTAGGTTCTTATGAATCGCTGATGGCTGCCATTCAGGGAGGGGCAGGTTCGGTATATTTTGGAGTGGAACATCTGAATATGCGCTCGCGCTCGTCCAATAATTTTACAATTGACGACCTGAAGAAAATTGCTCAGATTGCCGCCGGATATCATGTAAAAACATATCTGACATTGAATGTTGAAATTTTTGACGGTGAAATTTCACAAATGCATGAAGTATTGGAAGCAGCTAAAAATGCTGGGGTTTCAGCAGTTATCGCAGCCGATATTTCTGTAATTCAGTATGCACGTTCCATTAACTTTGAAGTACATATTTCAACCCAGGTAAATATTACAAATATTGAAGCTGTAAAGTTTTACGCCAATTTTGCCGATGTAGTTGTTCTGGCGCGGGAAATGAACCTTGGCCGTGTTTATGAAATAACAAACCAGATAAATGAGCAGCAAATAAAAGGACCTTCGGGAAATCCTGTGCGGCTCGAAATGTTTGCCCATGGAGCACTTTGCATGGCCATCAGCGGAAAATGTTACCTGAGCCTTCACGAAATGAATTCTTCAGCAAACCGCGGTTCCTGCCTTCAAACCTGCCGTCGTGCCTACACTGTGACCGACAGGGAAACAGGAGCGGAACTGGATATTGAAAATGAATACATCATGTCTCCCAAAGATTTAAAAACAATTCATTTTCTGAATAAAGTGCTGGATGCCGGAATATCGGTGCTAAAAATTGAAGGCAGGGCACGTTCACCCGAATATGTAAAAACAACGGTGGAGTGCTATCGCGAAGCTGTTGATGCATATTTTGAAGGGACGTTTGACGAAGTAAAAGTTAAAGACTGGGACAATCGGTTATCATCGGTATTTAACCGTGGATTCTGGGATGGTTATTATCTTGGTCAGCGGCTTGGAGAATGGAGCCCGAATTATGGATCGCAGGCCACGAAACGGAAAATTTATGTGGGTAAATGCACCAATTATTTCACAAAAATTGAAGTTGCTGAATTTAAGCTTGAAACAAAAAACCTTAAAGTTGGCGATGAAATTATAATTACAGGACCTACAACAGGTGTTATTCAAACCGTGGTAAAAGAAGTGCGTGTTGAATTAAAACCTGTAGAGGAAGGATTGAAAGGGCAACGGATTTCTGTGCCTGTTGAAAATAAACTAAGACGATCGGACAAACTGTATAAACTGGTGGATGCAAAAGAAGTGAAATCCAGACGGTAAAGAATGTTTGATATTCTTTTGTATTTGCAAAAAAGTAATTAATTTTCCGTTCTACGAAAAAACCTGCTAGTTATGGGCCAAAAACAAATCCTTACTGTTTTATTTCTGCTGTTGGTTGCCAGTGCATCAGGGCAAATTCTAAGGTACCGGTTAGGTGCCAGTTCCGGAATGTTTCTCAGCGAAACAGGAGCAGATGAAATCCGGCATCCTCAGGCAAGTATTCTGGAATATCCCTCAGCCACTGAATTATCGCCGACTCTGAAACTCGGTGCTGATTTTGAAATAATGGCTCCTTTAACTTCTCAGCTTGAAGTGGGGTTGGAATTTGAATATGGCAATTTATCCGGCCGTACGGAAACCTCTCCACTGTATAATTTTTACTTTTTCGATTGGATAAATCCGTTGCCAAATGATTACTTTTATCCGTCTGAACCTGTTATGTACGATACCAAACAACTCAGCATTTTAGGAACTACCCGGCTTTATTTTTTGCCACCGCGCGAAAAGCTTAACATTTTTGCCAAAGTTTTTGGAGGAGTTTCTTTTATCGGGACCGATTTCAAATTTGTAAATGAGGTTGATAATGTAAGCTACAATGTAGGAGTTTTATATACGCAGGGAACCAAAAGCAATCCTTCACCAAAAGATAAGGCTTTACAAGCTGGCGCAGGTTTTGGCAGTACATATAAATTTTCGGATGTAATGGCTTTTTACCTCGAATTTACAGGCTCTTTTATTAATTCCGATATTGTAAATGGTGTTCCGAATTTCGATTATCTTCCCAATGCAGGAAAACAATTCAGACTTGCTGAAGGAGTGGGTTCATTAACGGGTCAAATTAGTGTTGGGTTGGTGTATTCAGCTGTTGGTGACAGTCGTTTAAACAGGGGTAATTATACCAAGAGTAAAAGGATAACAAAGAAAAAAACGTGGATGCGCAAAAAGAGTCATCCTTTCGGGAAAAGCAAAAAAAGAAGAAGATAGAAACCTACAAAAGTTTAATTCAAATCATTTTAGGGGGTGTTTTCTCTTAAAGAAAACAAGCCACCGAAATTTCAATGGCTTGTTTATATCAAATATGTAGCTTTTTTATGATAATTCCTGAAAGGTTTTATCAAGTAACTTTTTTGTAGCAATTATACCATCAATTTCCGAAAGTCCGCTTCCTTCATACTCTACATCAACATAACCTCTGTATCCTGAATCCTTCACAATTTTCATGAGCCGGTAGAAATCCATTGTAGTTTCATTCCCTTCATCATCAAAAGCATATGATTTTCCGCTGACACCTTTTGCATAAGGCATTAATAATTCAACACCTTTATATCTGTCATATGTTTCGCCGGTTTCCCTGTTGATGGTAAAGTTGCCAAAATCAGGTAATGTTCCCACGCGCTTATGGTCTGTCAATTTCATTACTCCAACCAGCCATTCTGCATTACTGGACAGTCCGCCATGGTTTTCGACAAGAACATTAATTTTTTGTTTGTCTCCGTATTCGCAGAGCATGTGCAATCCATCGGCAGCATATTTCTGCTGTTCTTCGTAACTTCCTTCACTTGCAGCATTTACACGTATTGAATGACAACCAAGATAACGGGCGGCATCAATCCATCTTTTATGATTTTCTAAAGTTTTTATCCTGGCTGCTTTATCTGGTGCTCCAACCATTCCTTCGCCGTCACACATAATCAGAACGTTATCGACATCTTCATTTTTACAGATTTTGGCCAATTCCGAAAGGTACTTTTCGTCCTTCGCCTTATCTTTAAAAAACTGGTTAACGTATTCAACTGCTCCTATTCCAAGTTTACGTGCCTGAACCGGAAACTCAAGATTCGTCATTTCGTTGGCAAATAATGCTTTATGCAACGACCATTCAGCAAGTGAAACTTCAAAATTTTGTTTTTTTGCTGCAATTCCGGCAATTGCCGGCGACGTAATCATTGCTCCTGCAGTGGCTGCAACAGTTGTTTTAAGAAAACTTCTTCGATTTGTATTTTTCATTTTTCTGAAATTTAATTATAAGTGAATTTACGTAAATTACAATGGAAAGAAAATAGTTTTGCAGATTAACATCTGAAGCAATTAATTTTTTAGATGTATTTAAATCGTTTTATGTTCTTTTTAGGGGTTTTCTCAAATTCTTCATCCACAAGTTCAATACTGCTGATCTGTTCATATTTTGGTAATTCTGCATTTACTTTTTTACGGTTTTCCTTCATTATTTCAGCCAATTGCGAATCAGAAATATTATCTGCTTTTAATGCTTCAATGTCAGGATAAACTAAAGCTGTAAGTTTGCCATTTCGCTCGGTAACCACGCATTCTGCCACATATAACTGATTTGTAATTTTTGCTTCCAGTTCTTCAGGGTAAATATTTTGCCCGGATGGCCCAAGGATCATGTTTTTTGAACGGCCTTTTATGTAAATGAAATTATTTTCATCAATTATTCCCAGGTCGCCTGTTTTTAACCAGCCATCATCTGAAAACGCTTCTTTTGTCGCTTTTTCATTTTTATAATAGCCGAGCATCACATTTTCACCCTTCACCTGAATTTCGCCAACAACCCTGTAAGGATCTTCCGAATCAATACGGACCTGCATCCTGTCGACAAGTTTACCTGCTGATGAAGTCCTTGTTTTATTCCAGGCAGCATAACTAATCAACGGCCCACATTCGGTCATTCCATATCCAATAGTGAACGGGAATTGAATTTGTTTGAAAAAATGCTCCACTTCAGCACTTAATGGTGCGCCGCCAATTACAATCTCGAAAAAGCGGCCTCCAAAGGTCTCAACCAGTTTTGTCTTAATTTTTTTAAGGATTACAGTAGAAATTACCGGCAGTTTCAGTAATATTTTAATTACAGGTTTATCAATAGAAGGAAGTATCCTTTTCTTGTATATTTTTTCGATAACCAGTGGAACCGAGAGAATCAGATGTGGTTTAACCTCTCCAAAAACTTTTGTTATTACTGCCGGTGAAGGGATTTTGTTGAGAAATGTAATATGGCATCCAAGTGTAACCGGAAAAAGAAACTCAAAAAGTAATCCATAAACATGCGCCATTGGAAGAAACGATACTATTTTATCACCCGAATTCAATGGCATGTTTTCCTGAGCATAAATGAGGTTCGATACCAAACTTCGCTCCGGGATCAAAACTCCTTTTGTAAATCCAGAAGTTCCTGAGGTGTAAGAAATGATGCATGCTTCTTCGGGTTTCCATTCTTCGAAACTGAAACTGTTTTTAACCGGTGGATTTTTGGTGTAAAACTGAAACGAATCGTCCAGTTTATAAGCGGCATTTTCATCTTTTGACACCAGCACCGAAAAATCTTCCAGAGCAATTAATGTCTGCACTTCAGTTGCATTGTTGAAATCTATTTTGGTTGAAAGTGATTTGGCAATAAAAACAAGTTTTGCTTCCGAATGATTGATGATATGATTTGTGTTAGGTTCGTTAAAATCAGGAAGAACAGGCACAATTACAATACCTGCTGAAATTGCCGAAAGAAAAACTGCGCCCCATGTTGCTGAATTTCTGCCTAAAACTGCAATTTTGTCGCCGCTCCTGATACCTGAAATCTGATAAAAAAGGTGCAGCGACTTAATGATTTTCGCTACATCAGAATAGGTGTTATCCTTTCCTTCATAATCGGTAAATGCAAGATTGTTCCAGTTTTTTTGAAACGACTGGTTGTAAAGGCCGGCCAAAGAATTCTTTGTCATGGTTTCAGGTATTTAAATTACAACCAAATTTATAAAAATAAGTTGACTTGGAACTTATGAATTATTGTCCCCTGTTGCAAAAAGCAACAAAAGCCTGAAACATTTCCAGGCTTTTACATTTTAACAAAATAAAAAAGCATTTATAAATTAATATTCAACTCCAGGTTATTTTTTGCCTCAATATTGACAGCATTTAAATTGACACCGGCAGTATTGCTTTCTGTATCAATTTCAGATTTGAAACTGTAACTATCAGCATTCTTAGTAAATGAGGCCAGGTGAATTTCAAATTCACCTTCTTCGAGAAATGAAAGTTTATAACTTCCATCTGTTTTAACTTTTGCACTTGTTACTGCATTGGCAAAAAGGATATTTCCGCTTCCCAAACCATGTGTTTCAATTGAGGAATCGTATTCTCCCTTTCGGTATGCAAAAACGTATATATTTTCATCCTCCGCTATATTCCCGGTAACTCTTCCAAACAAATTTCCTGATTTATCTTCTTCAATCAGTCGCACAGCATACTTCATATCTTCGATTGCAGCAAACTTATATTTACTTACATCAGTTGTATCCGTATTTCTGACTATTGACTGCCGCAAGTCGAAATCAATTACCAATGATTTTTTCTCATTGATTCCAATTTCAAAATCTCTGTTAAAAATGATTTCAGTTTGTTGTTGCGAAGCATTGGCAAGGTTGTGTTTAACACTATCATCCGTAAAAACATAGCATCCGGGTGAATTTCCGGAATTGTCGGTTTCGTAATCAAGAACGAACGAAAGAGTAGTATAGGGGCTCGACATCACTTTGTTATTCACAAGCAGCATGGTATTTCCCTGACGGAATGCAGAAATTTTAATCGTTTGCTTTACAAAATTCCTTATTGGCAAATCATCGATTTTGATATCCGATATGGTGATATAAGTTCCAAGAATATTTGCATCATCCGAAGGTGCATCTGTAATTTTAACCGAAATCTCTCCACTTTTTACATCACGAATCTCACCGTTTTCAGTGCATTGAACAAAAAGTACTGAAAACGATAAGATCGTAACTATAATCAATAAACTTTTTTTCATGGTTTTTTTTAGGTACTAAAAATGGTTTCTGCGAAACCGGTGAAGTTTTTATTTAACTTCCACTACTGCATATTTTGTTACCTTCCAAAACTCTTCCGGATTTTCGATTTTCAGGTACGCAATTTTATCATCTTCATAAACATAGCTGTAAGAACTGTCCGGATGTTCTGAAATTATTTCAACTTTCTTGCTAAATAACGGGAACATATCCGTTTTTCTTGTGTCGAGTTCTGTAAAATAATCCTGATTAAAATTGTCTTTTAACTTATCGCTGCGTCCAAGAAAAAGGAAACCACCATCTTTCTGCAGTACACCATTTTCCTTCAATTCTTTAAAAGTACCGGATGCAAAATAGGCAGTGTTCATTTTATTGTCTTTTTCAGTAATAATCTGAGCTTTCATTTTTAGCGAATCTTCTTTCATTGAAATATGATTTTCAAGCTGGTTCACTTTTTCATCCAGCTCTGCAATCTGGTAATTACGTTTTTCCAATTCGCTGGTTAACTGCTGTACGTTGGTATTTTGTTCTTCCAAATCTTTTGATAGCTGGGCAATTTTGTTTTTGAATGAATTTATCTCAATTCCTGATGATTTGAGCTTTTTATTCAGTTCCTCAATTTTTTTGCTGCTTTCTTCAAGCATTGTATTCATGAGTTTAATGTCAGCAACAATCTCTTCTTTTTTAGTAGGGGCACCTTCTTTTGAATCAATCATCAACTGGCTTCTTTTGCTGTTGATAAAGGTAAGGTTAGCTTCAATTTCGTCAAAAGTGTTTGCCAGATCATTTACCAGCGAATCTCTTTCTTCGTACATCGAATTAAGATCAGAATACTGCTCATTTAATTTGGTCAGTTGAGCTTCCTTCAGTTTTATTTCAGATTGTTTGTTCACTATTAATACAACACATGCAATTATTGCTATGGCAATCACAGAAAGCGCGATAATCATATTTCTTCCCATAGATTTCTTTTCTGATTTCATGTTTATTTTTTTAAGTTAAACTAATAATTAAAATTTTTAGATGTAATTACATCATATTCCAATTTATGTGCCACATCAAAAAGTACACGATATCGTGCACTAAATCAGTTAAGTATGAATAGTAATGTTAAGAATGGTGCTATCGTTTTGATAGCTGTTTATCAAATTGATAAGTTGAGGAAGTTTTTAATTTTCTTCTTTTAGCATCCGGTAAATAGTTGCAACTCCTATATCAAGTTTGTCGGCAACAAGTTTTGTATTATTATTATGTTTGTTCAGGTAATTTTTAACAATCCGGATATTGTATTCCCGCAGGCTCATTTCTGTTTCAATATTTTCAGGTAAAAGCATATCATTGCCCAAAATAATGTTTTCGGCGTTGATTTCGTCGGTATCAGAAATCGTTATTGCCAGTTCGATAACAGATTTTAGTTCCCTGATGTTACCGGGAAATGAGTATGACAGCAGCTTATCGACCGCTGATTTTGAAAGGGTTTTTGCAGGGAAATCATTTTCAGCGCAAAATACATTAATAAAATGCTTTGAAAGTAAAATAATATCTGTACCACGTTCTCTCAGAGGTGGTAATTCGATTGAAAGCCCGAAAAGGCGATAATACAAATCCTGTCTGAATGTACCTTTCAGAACAACATCCTGCAGGTTTTTATTTGTGGCTACAATTATTCGGCAGTCGGTTTTTACAGGTTTGTTGCTGCCAACCCTCACTATTTCTTTTTCCTGCAATGCCCTTAAAAGTTTTGCCTGCAGTGAAATATCCATTTCGGCAATTTCATCCAGAAACAGTGTTCCGCCATTGGCTTCTTCAAATTTTCCAATTCGTCTGAAATTCGCTCCGGTGAATGATCCTTTTTCGTGACCAAAGAGTTCACTTTCGGTTAAATCTTTTGGAATTGCAGCCATATTTACTGCTACAAATGGTTTCGATGCTCGTTTCGAGTTATAATGAATTGCTTTAGCCACCAGCTCTTTACCGGTGCCTGTTTCGCCGGTTATAGTAACCGAAATGTTTGTTCGTGTCGCTTTTTCAATGAGGCTGAATATTTGTTTTGTTGCCGCGCTGTTACCGACTATAGTATTTTGATAACTGTATTTTTTCTTTACCTCATTTCGCAAAGTAACAAGTTCACGTTTGAGTTTTTCACCTTTCCTAACGTTTTGTACTGTATTTAAAAGTCGTTCGCGAATATCATTCGATTTTACAATATAATCATAAGCACCGTACTTCAATAAATCTACTACAACTTCAATTTCGTCCTGCTCTGAAATAAGAATAACCTGGATTTCTTCGTTTTCTGCTTTTATTCGTTTTAATAATTCCAATCCGCGTGTATCGGGCAGCCGGTAGTCAAGAGTAATTAAATCAGGTGCTTTGTGCAGGTTATTTATACAATCTTTACCTGTGGTGAAGGATTCTATTTCATAATCCGGATTCAGCGAGAGGTTGTGCACCAGCAGTTTATTATACCACTCGTTATCTTCTACTACAAATATTTTAAATGGTTTGTCATCCATGTTTTGATTAATCGCTTTTTAATTTTTATCTGTAAAGTTAGTTAGTTTTTAAGTTGTGGAGGGAAAGTAATGTCTTTAATTTGTTGTGATTCATTTAGATAATTTTTTAAAAATAAATTGATTTCTGTCACTTCTTTCTCAACAGTAATGAGAATGCTGATTATTTTTTCATGATTCACAGATGGTTGCATAGCAGCTGATTTCTCCAAATTTTTTATATTTTGGTAAAGACTTGCAGCACGCAGGTGTTTGCATTGCGGTGCAATTTTATGAGAGATTTCAGCAACCATATTCCAGTCTTTAGCACTGACTGCTGCTTTTAATTGTTCCAATCCGGTTTCAACCGATTGAATAAAAAGCAGGATCATTTCTTTCATGAAAAGTTTATCACCGTTCATCAGATGTTCAAGCTCAGTAATATTAATTTGTGGCTGTACCGGTTTTTCAATCCCTGCTGGTTTAAATATGGCTACAGAATTAATTGCATCCACCAGATTTTTCTCTGAAAATGGTTTTGGCAGAAATACTGAAATGCCGGCTTTTTTGCATGATTCTTTTTCAACAGGATCCGTTGTTGCTGTAATTGCGATTATTTTTATTTCAGGTTTTATTTTCAGGATGGATTTTGTGGCTTCAATTCCATTTTTCTTTGGCATTCGAACATCCATTAAAACAATGTCGAAATTTCCGCTTAGAGCCATATCCACTGTCTCAATTCCATTGGTGGCTTCCCGATATTGCACTCCCCACTTTTTAAATATTCCCTTAAACAAGAAACGATTGAATTCTTCATCGTCGGCCACAAGGATATTTAAATGTTTAAATGATTCCGGAATATCAGGTGAATCAAATCTTTTTTCTTCAATTTTGTTTATTTCACCCAGTCGGTACGGAACATTTAGTCTGATGGTTGTGCCGCTGCCAGGTTCGCTTTCAATGATAATTTTGCCGCCCTGTAATTCCACCAGTTTCTTAACAATTGAAAGTCCTAATCCTGTGCCACGATACTTTTTGCCATCCTGATCTTCAGCCTGAACAAACTCATCGAAAATGATCTTCTGGTTTTCTTTTGTAATTCCAATACCTGTATCGGAAACTTCCATTTGTAGTTCAATCAAGTTGTTTTTCTGAGGAGTTGCATAAGCCATTATTTTTACTTCGCCTTCGTCAGTAAATTTAATTGCATTACTTACCAGGTTAATAAGAATCTGCTTTAGCCGCAGTGGATCACCAATAAGTGCTTTCGGAATGTTTTCAGATAAATCTAATTTTAACGATATCCATTTCTTGGCAGCTGCATATTTTTCAAGAGCATGAATTTCATCGAATACTTTTTGAGGTGAAAAATGTACTAACTCAAATTTTAATTTATTTGCCTGAATTTTAGAAAAATCAAGAGTGTCATTGATAATGCTGTTCAGATGGTTTGCCGATTGGGCCAGAATGGAAATCTGTTCGTCTAAATCATCGTTGTTTTCACGGTGAAGTAATTGTTCTGCCAACCCATAAATTGCATTTACCGGCGTACGCATCTCGTGGCTGACATTGGCGGCAAATTGTTCTTTTGCAAGTGCCAGTTTTTCTGCTTCTTCGGTAGTCCGCTTCAATGCGCGTTGGTATGCCCTTGTTTTTTTCATGTAATTATATAAAAGAAAAAGTACCACCAGCAGCAACACTACAGCGGTTATCGAAAAAGCAAGCAGACGCTGGTATGTTAGTCCTGCCAATCGATCTGCTTCCTGCGTCTTTACCAGCAAACCATCAGTCTCAGCTTTTTCAGCTTTCGTAATAAGCTGGTTAATTTTTTCAGTAATAATTATATTTTGGGCAATTAACTTTGATTCAATTTTATTCGATTTTTCACCTTTTTCTATTATTTCTGATTCAATATTCTGAATTTTATTTTTTATTTCATCTGTTTCAATTTGTCGTTCTACAATAGTAGTATCAACAATTGTTTTTTTACCTCCAAAAATTTTCCGTAATAATCCGCTTTTTTCAGTTTCAACCTGAATTGTATCGTATTTTGGTTCTTCCAGTTTCGAATATATTTCGGTGAATTCGGGTTTGGCCTTTTGGGATTTTTTATGAAGTTGCATTACTTCCTGCCACAACTTCATTTTCTCCAGAGCTAAAACATTGAACGAATCCACAAGTATGCGATCGTTACCTGCAGGAGCTGTTATTTTGTTGAGTGTTTGTAATTTGGAAGTTATTTTCGCCTGCAATGTATCGTATAATTTCAGATTTTTATTGTTGTCAGATAAAACATATAATCGCACATTGTTTTCAATCACAAGAAGATCTGAAGAAATATCTTTTATTAAAAAAAGTTTATTGTCGGGACGCGCTTCCCGGTGAACCGAATCCACAATCTGCGATAAACTTTTATATGCAAAGTATCCTGATGTAATTACAGCTGCTGCAATAATCACTGCCAGTAGGGTAATTTGTGTTTCTATCCTGAATTTTGCCATTCCGGAATTTATAATTTGTTTTTATTTAACACGTTAAACAACGGTTTGTTTTTAATATTTAGTATTAATGCAGAACCGCCAGCATCATTGAAATGTAGCTTGCAGTACTGTAATATACAACAATGTTAAAAAAGTGTTCTCATGTCAACTGGCAGGTACTGCTGGTTTGAGAACTTTTTATCTTCATAAATGTTGATAACGGAGGGAAAAGTTAAAAAAATTAAAATGAAATTTGTTTTATTTAACCTGCTTTTTATATTATTTCTTTTCATTCAGGCATCCAAACAACCGGAAGTTGGAAGCAAAGCACCTGATTTTAGCTTGAATACTATTCAGGGGAAAAATATTGAGCTACATGATTTGTATCAGGATAGACCTCTTGTACTGGTGGTTTTACGCGGCTGGCCTGGATATCAGTGCCCCATTTGTACCCGGCAGGTTGGAGATTTGGTTGCCAATGCGAATAAATTTGCTGAACAAAATGCACAAGTTTTAATGGTATATCCCGGACCATCAGAACAATTGCAGGAACATGCCCGTGAGTTTTCTGCAGATTTTGATTTCCCGGAAAATTTCTACTTTACAATTGATCCCAATTACTTAATGATAAATAAATACGGCCTCCGATGGGAGGCTCCGAAAGAAACTGCATACCCTTCCACATTCGTAATCGATAAAAACGGGGAAATAGTTTTCGCTAAAATCAGTACTACACATGGTGGCCGGGCAGAAATGGAAGAGATTTTGACTGCACTCGAAAATTTATGAATTATGGTGAACTGCAACCGCAATTTTAGAATCTGCAGTGCCGTAATACAGAAACCATTTGTCCTGAAAAAATACCAATCCTTCCACAAAACAAACGTTATTTACTTCACCTGTTTTTTCATATTCCTTGTCGGGATGAATAAAATAACTTTCAGTCCGGCTAACCATTTTCCAGGGTTCGCTTTTATCAAACATCACTTGTCCGGCAGCATAGGTGAATTTTGGCAATTCAGGATCATTAAAATTGGCAGCATTGCTTCCGTTGTAAATCAGCAAAATACCATCATCATTTAAAAGTGCGAAAGGACCCGGTTCTACCAGCCGGCTGTCAAAATAACCCGGGCGCGGATGCAGTACCTGAATCATTTCTCCGGTTTCGGCATTTTCTGCTACTTCCCAGTGAATCAAATCGTCTGAACTGGCCATGAAAAGACTGGTGTCGCCAAAATACATCCAGTACCTTCCATTAATTTTTTCAGCAATCATCTTGTTGCCTTTTTGTTTTACAACAATGGCACCCGATTTAGACCAGATGTCCTTGTATTTAGCAGCATTTAAAAACTGTCCTTTTTTTGTCCAGTTTTGCAGATCGTCTGAGATTGCCAGACACAGTCGTGCTGTTTTTCCGTCATATGCTGTATATGTCATAATGTATTTACCGTCATCTGTCTCAACAATACGAGGGTCTTCGGTGCCGTCGAAATATTCAGACCCCTGAACTTCTGAATAACTGTAAGTTGAATCCTTACGGTAGCTCCATTCAAATTTATTCAAGTTGTCGTTATCCGGGTAAAAGACCGGCTTCTGAAATTTTTTAAAATGCAATCCGTCATAACTTACTGCAAGTCCAATTCGTGAAGTTCCGCTTGCATCCTGTGCCCGGTAAAAAAGATAAACTTTGTCATCTTTTACAATTGCTGCCGGGTTCAGCACATTTCTTTCTTCCCAATGAACCGGTTTCTGGTTAACAGGGCATACGAAAATCAAATCGGAGGAGGATTGCAGGATAGGATTCAGACTGTCTGCTTTAACAAAATTTTTAAAAGCCCAGCTTTCAGTTATTTCCCTTTTGTTGTTTTGCAGGCTGCAGCTAACATAAAGAAAAGCTAAAATCAATATGGGAAGTTGTTTCATCGTTTATTGTTTATTTGTAAAGTTATGAATAAACGTTGTAGTATTTAGCTTCGTCTTTTTAACAAAGGACACTGCAAGTCTCAAAATTGTTGCTTAAGTTGAATTTCTTCCTAAATTAAAAAAGCTTATTGGTAAGGAATGGATAAATTTTATGAAAAATCAATACAAGCAAGAGTTAGGAGCATTAATAATCATTAGTGTTTTTTAGCATTTTTTACACCAACTATCCTCATCTTCAATTGTCTGTATAGTAGTTAAACAATTGAAAATATTTAAAAACTCAAGTCATGAAAAATTTAAAAATAGGTTTGATGCTGTTTCTGGTGGTTCTTGCATCAGGCAGTACGATGGCAAAAGGGACATTAAAAGTGGAAATGGTACCCGGAGATGATGAAAAAGCGATGGTAAATGTTTTACTGGCACCTGACAGCAAGTTTGAAGTCAGTGTGATTGACAGCAGCGGTAAAGTTATTTATAACGTAAGTGATAAAACTCAATCGTTCGATTACAGAAAGATTTATGATTTTTCGAGTCTCGGTAATGGTAAATATACCTTTGAGGTTAAAATGGGAGATGAAACAGAAATAGACGATCTTCTTGTGAAAGATGGAGAGGTTCAGATTGCCGGACAGGAAGAGCTGCTATCGCCCTATTTTAAGTTGAACGGTAAGTTTCTTGAATTTACTTTTCCCAATACTACAGAAAAGGAAGCAAGATTACTGTTGTACAATAACGATAAAGACTATTGGATTTTTCAGGAAACATTGAGGCCTGAATATGATATTTCGCAGGAACTTAATCTTGCAGCGTTAAAACCTGGAAGTTATAAAGCTGTTTTAATCAGCGGCGAAAATTCCTACGATTACAGGTTCCATCTCAACTGACATTTTACAGATTTTTATTGAAAGTTGTAACCTGTTTAATAAAGCCGGCTCTTTACAGAACCGGCTTTGTGTTTGGGCATAACCTCCCCAACATATTGAGTTGTAATCGTTGAAATGTGCGTGGTTGAATTTTGAATTCTCTTCACATTAATGTTTATGCAGCATTATATAATCGAACCCGTACCGGGTTCATGTTCTATTTAGGATATTAATTGCTACTATAATCGAATCCGTACCGGATTCTGTTTCAACGCAGTATGCGTTGGATTTTAGTAGAAAAAAATAACGTTGTTGTTATATTTCCAACCCGGTATGGTTGGATAAAAAAGTCGATTCCTCCCGGAACCGGCTTCAAATCTTTTGGATTCTCTCTTGTATTTCTCCCTCTCCTTAGGAGAGGGCCGGGGAGAGGCTTTTTATTTATATGCCTCAATCAAAATGCCCAAAATCTTTTTTGCAGCTGCAGCTACACTGGTTCCCGGGCCGAAGATGGCAACAGCACCTGCATCATACAGGTATTTGTAGTCCTGGGCAGGAATTACACCACCACAAATAACCATAATATCGTCACGGCCAAGTTTCTTCAATTCTTCAATAACTGCTGGCACCAGTGTTTTATGTCCGGCGGCAAGTGATGAAACTCCTAGTACATGCACATCGTTTTCAACGGCCTGCCTGGCTGCTTCTTCCGGAGTCTGGAACAGCGGGCCTACATCCACATCGAATCCAAGGTCGGCATAACCTGTGGCTACCACCTTTGCACCACGATCGTGACCATCCTGACCCATTTTGGCAACCATGATACGTGGCTGGCGGCCTTCCATTTCGGCAAACTGTTTTGCCAGTTCCTGTGCCTCTTTAAATTCGTCTTTTCCCTGTGCTTCCGATTTATACACGCCTTCAATTGTTCTGATTACTGCTTTGTATCTGCCCGCCACTTTTTCGCAGGCATCTGAAATTTCTCCCAAAGATGCACGTTTTTTTGCAGCATCAATTGCCAGGTCCAGTAAATTTCCTTTTCCGCTTTCCGCTGCTTTGGTAATCGCTGCCAGCGATGCCTGTACTTCTTCCTCGTTCCGTTCAGCACGTAACTTTTTCAATCGCTCAATTTGCGACAGGCGGACAGCTGTATTGTCAATGTCCAGAATATCGATTGGATCTTCTTTCTCCAGCCGGTATTTGTTAATGCCGACTATGGTTTGTGTTCCGCTGTCGATTCTTCCCTGCGCCCGTGCCGCTGCTTCTTCAATACGCATTTTTGGTACACCGGTTTCAATGGCTTTGGCCATTCCGCCCAGCTTTTCCACTTCTTCAATCAGCGCCCAACCTTTGTGCGCCAGCTCGTTGGTTAATGATTCAACGTAATATGATCCTGCCCATGGATCAAGCGAGCGGGTAATTTCAGTTTCCTGTTGCAGGTACAACTGGGTATTTCGTGCAATTCGTGCAGAGAAATCGGTGGGTAGTGCGATGGCTTCATCAAGTGCGTTTGTGTGCAAACTCTGAGTATGTCCCAGCACAGCGGCCATCGCTTCAATTGCCGTACGTCCGACATTGTTAAACGGGTCCTGCTCCGTAAGCGACCAGCCTGAAGTTTGCGAGTGTGTACGCAGTGCCATCGATTTAGGATTTTTAGGATGAAACTGTTTTACTATTTTGGCCCATAACATCCGGGCAGCCCGCATTTTTGCAATTTCCATAAAATGATTCATGCCAACTGCCCAGAAGAAGGATAAACGTGGCGCAAACGAATCAATATCCATTCCGGCATTTATTCCTGCACGGAGATATTCAAGTCCGTCGGCAAGGGTATATGCCATTTCAATATCTGCAGTAGCGCCGGCTTCCTGCATGTGATAACCCGAAATAGAAATGGAGTTGAACTTCGGCATGTGTTTCGAAGTGAACTCAAAAATATCTGCAATAATTTTCATAGAGAAATCCGGCGGGTAGATGTACGTATTCCGCACCATAAATTCTTTCAGGATATCGTTTTGAATGGTTCCTGAAAGCTGCTCCAGTGTAGCGCCCTGTTCCAGTCCCGTAACAATGTAAAAGGCCATAACCGGCAGCACTGCACCATTCATGGTCATCGATACCGACATTTTATCCAGCGGAATTTCATCAAACAGGATTTTCATGTCGAGAATGGAGTCGATGGCCACACCAGCTTTTCCAACATCTCCTACCACACGTGGGTGGTCGGAGTCGTAACCTCGGTGGGTTGCCAGGTCGAATGCTACCGAAAGACCTTTTTGCCCGGCAGCAAGGTTACGGCGGTAAAATGCATTTGATTCTTCGGCTGTTGAAAAACCGGCATACTGGCGAATGGTCCACGGGCGCATGGCATACATCGCTGAATAGGGCCCGCGGAGGAATGGAGGCAATCCTGCAGCATAGTTCAGGTGTTCCATACCTTCCAAATCTTCTTTAGTGTACACAGGTTTCACCGGAATCTGCTCCGGCGTAATCCAGTCTTTTGCAAATCCAGTTTGGTTTCCGGATGCTTGTTTTGTTCCGGTGTTTAATATGTTGATGTTTTTAAAATCAGGTTTCATTTTTTTCTTTTTTAACACTAAGACACAAAGACACGAAGGTTAGAAATAACCATTTATTTTTCGTTTTATGCCTTGTTTGATTAATGGTACATTAAAGTTTATGAGATAGCCGAGTTTAATATTTGCCAGTTTCATATAAGTTAGCAATTGAACTTCATGAACCGGCATTAAACATTCAACTGCTTTTAATTCTATTATTATTGATTTTTCAATAAGTAAATCGATAAAGAAATCTTTTTGAAGTTTTTTGCCTTTGTAATATACCGGCAGTTGTAACTGCCTTTCTACATAAAGATTCCGACTGGAAAGTTCTTCGTAAAGACAAATTTCATAAACAGATTCCAGCAAACCGGGACCTAATTCAGAATGTACTTCAAATGCAGAATTTACAATCTGTTTCCCAATTTTTTCTATTTCAATTTTTGAAATCATCTTAGGTTTATTTCATTTAACACGTAAGTCTCCTTCGTGTCTTAGTGCCTTTGTGTTTAAATTCCCAGAATCTTATGATACATTTTCAACTCTTCCAAAATATTACTCTTCACATGAATGAAGTTGCTAATGCCTTTTTCTTCCAGTTCGGCCTTACAGGCAGGATTTCCGGCAACTACCATTATTTCATTATCCAGCAGCTCAGCCACTTTCGGTGCAACTTCTGCATATTCTTCATCCGAACTGCATACCACAATAATGTCGGCACTTTTTGACCGGGCTGCAGCAACGCCTTCTTCCACGGTTTTAAAACCATTGGTGTCGATGACATCGAAACCGGCAACGGCAAAAAAGTTACAGCTAAACTGTGCTCGTGCCTTACGGAAAGCCAGGTTCCCGATGGTCAGCATAAAAACTACCGGACGTTTATTGTTTTTGGCGTAAACGTCGGTTTTATAACGCAGTGCTTCAAATGCCTGTGCCCCACGATAAGGTTTCAGAGTTTCAACTTCAGCACCTTCTTCAGTAAAATCTGTGGGGTGGAAAACGGAAGCATCCAGTTCTCTTGTTAATTTCTCTGTGAAGTTGGGAAACTGGTTGGTCCCAAGAATATTGTCGCGGCGCTGTGCAATAGTTTGTATCGCGTTTGGCCGCCATTGTCTTAATTTCATTTTGAATAAAACCTTCGCGGAAAGCGGCTGTAAAACCACCTTTCTCCTGCACTTCCAGGAACAGTATCCAGGCTTGCTCTGCCAGCGAATTGGTAAGCGATTCGATGTAGTACGAACCGGCTGCCGGATCGGCAATCTTGTCGAGGTGCGACTCCTCTTTCAGCAAAATCTGCTGGTTGCGGGCAATGCGTTCCGAAAATTCGGTAGTATCTTCAAAAACAGCATTAAACGGCAAAACGGAAATCGAATCAGCTCCTCCCAATGCGGCCGACATGGCCTCGGTTTGGGTACGCAGCATATTTACGTAAGGATCGTAAACCGTTTTGTTGAACGTATTCGTTTCGCTATGAGACACCATTTTGGCGGAATCTTCATTTTCCGGAATATATGCTTTTACAATTTGTGCCCACAGCAGGCGTGCAGCGCGGAGCTTGGCAATTTCCATAAAATAGTTGTTGCCAATGCCAAAATTGAACTTAATGTTTTGGGCAACCTCGTCAACGCCTAATCCGAGATCTGTTAGCTGCGTTAAATATTCAGCGCCCTGTGCCAGCGAAAATGCCAGTTCCTGTACAATGGAAGAGCCGCTGTTGGCAAAGAATTTTCCATGAACGCCTATAACCCTGAACTTTTTCAGCTCCGCTGTCTCTTCAATAATTGTTTTTAGTTCCGTAAATGCCTGCTCCCCAAGCTTTCCTTTTAAAACAAAAGAACCAATGGGGTCGATTGCTGAGGAACCAATAATCTCATCTTTTTTAAAGTTACCTGCGGAAATGAATTCAGCAAACGGGACAGCGCAGTTGCAGTTTTCGCAACCACAAACAAAATTGGTTTCAATGGCTTCAAGGCAGATGTCTTTCAGGAGTATATCCAGGTCTGCTTTGGTTATTCTGGTGCTGCAGTCGAAATAAAATCCCAGTGAATCGGCACCTCGTCCCAACACGTTTAATGCTTTTTTATTTGCCTCTGTCAAGTCTTTTACAAAAATATCCTGACGGATGAACCAGTTATTGCCCGATTTTTTGTTTCCACGGACGTAAGGGAATTCTCCGGGCAATGTGTCAATAGAATTCAGTCCTTTAATGTTTTCTTCGCGGTAATAGGGTCGGACATTAAAACCTTCCCAGGTTCGCCAAACCAATGCCCGCTCATAATCGAGGCCTTTTAAATCGGCGTGTATTTTTGCTTCCCACTCTTCAGTTGAAACGGGTGCAAAACCGGTAAAAAGCTTTTGCTCTTTTTCTGACATGTTGAAAATTGTTTGTTAAAAAATCGAGTGGCAAAATTAGTTGAAATAAAAGATGGAGCGTGAGAATACTTGTCCATTTTGCCGAATCTTAACAAAAATCATGATTTGGAAGGTTTCTACTTTAGATTGAGTTAATATATCCTCTTGCTGAACAAACAGCAATTAATGAAAAACGCAGGCATTATTCGATATTAATACATATTTAACTTTTATTAACATACTCGATATAGCCCTTTAAAAACAGAGCATTCAATGATAAAAAATGCAATATTGTTTAAAAGATAAAATTAATAATTAAACAAAATGACGTTTAATGTTTTTATATATACGTGAAACAAAATTCAGAAAACAATTAAAGAGAAAAATTGAAAACAGTTAAAAAATGAAAGTTATGAAAACAAAATTTGCACTAATTACGATGATGTTCCTGGCAACCGGATTAATTTTTACGGCTTGTAACGATGATGAAGACCCGGCTCCTGAGATGGAATCAAAAAACATTGTGGAAGTGGCACAGGATGCCGGCCAGTTCAACAGTCTGCTTGAGGCTGCACAGAAAGCCGGATTGGCGGGGTTTTTAAGTACCGAAAACAATCTAACGGTTTTTGCACCCACAGATGCGGCATTTGCTTCACTGCTGCAGGATTTGGGATTAACATCACTGGATGATGTTCCGGCGGCTCTTCTGGCGCAGATATTATCGTACCATGTGATAGGAAGCAAAGCAATGGCGGCCGACCTCAGCCAGGGTTATTATCCCACGCTGGCCAAATTTGATGACAACAACATTTCGATGTATATCAAAACCGGAAATGGGGTGTCGATTAACGAAAATACGAAAGTAACTGCTGCCGATGTGGAAGCAAGCAACGGAATCATACATGTGGTGGATAAAGTGATACTCCCGCCAACCGTTGTGAATATTGCGCTGGCCAATGAAAATTTCACCACGCTGGTGCAGGCGGTTGTAAAAGCAGGATTGGTGGATGCACTGAGCGGTGATGGGCCATTTACAGTATTTGCACCTACAAATGATGCGTTTGCTGCTTTATTTGCACAACTGGGGATTTCAGGAATTGATGATTTAACCGCCGAACAGTTGACGCCTATCTTAACCTACCATGTGGTTCCGGGAAATGTGTTATCAACGGAACTGGCAAACGGCGAAGTAGGAACACTAAACGAGGGCAGTAAACTCACCATCAACCTTTCTTCCGGAGTAAAAATCAACGAAAGCGAAGTGGTGGCTGCCGATATTCAGGGCGCCAACGGAGTGGTACATGTGATTGATAAAGTTTTATTACCGTAATATTTTTTAAAAACAAATTCAAATAGTACAAACAATTAAAAATGAAAACAATGAAAACAAAAATGAGAAACATCGCAATGGCACTGCTATTTGTTACTTCGGTATCTGCAGTTGGTGCAACTGAATTAAAAAATTCAGAGTTTTTGAAAACGTATGAAGAGAGAATTATGGAACTGGAATCGTGGATGCTGAACCCGGCAACTTTTGGTATGGATGATTCAAAAACCGGCAGCAGTACGGTAGTTGAAATTGCTGTGGCCAATCCCGATTTCTCGATATTGGTGGATGCAGTTAAAAAAGCCGGTCTGGTGGATGCATTGAGCGCTGAAGGTCCTTTCACCGTTTTTGCACCAACCAATGAAGCTTTTAAAAGCCTTTTTGGCAAGCTTGGTGTTGATGGTGTGGAAGACTTAACAGCCGAACAACTGACACCGATTCTTACTTATCACGTTGTTCCCGGAAAAGTAATGTCAACTGATTTATCCAATACTTCGGTAACAACCTTGAACGGCAAAAAAATAAAAGTTGATTTATCCAATGGAGTAATGATTAACGACAGCGAAGTAGTTGCCGCCGATATTGAAGGAAAAAACGGAGTGGTTCATGTAATCGACAAAGTATTGATTCCGTAAGGCCCCTCCCAACCTCCCCGTGGGGAGGAGAAAGAAAAAAATACGCAAAAAATGCCGGCCCGAAATGAGCCGGCATTTCTTTTTATTCTTACAGGATTTAAATGAAACCTACTGTTTTAAGCCTAAGCCCAATTCAGGGCCAATTCTTAACATCGTTGAATTTTGAGAAGCAGTTGCAAATGCCTGATATCCTAAATTCAGTGTCACGTACTTTAAATCCTGTTGTAAATTTATACCTGACTTAACTCCCTGAGCTGTAAAGTTGGAATTGAGATTGAATTTCTCAGAATTATCAACAACTTCAAGCATGTCATTATGAAAGCTAAACAACCCTCCGCTGATGTAGGTTGAAAACTGAAAAACCGAAAAACGGGTAAAAAGTTCCGGCCCAAAATATATTCCACCTCCATAGGATGCTGATCGTGCAGTGCTTGAAGCAAACGAGGAGTAGCTGTCATGGTCCGAAACAAACATTGAACCCAGCAGCCAATTCATATTTCTCTTTTTTGACGGGAAAATCATTTTAAGATCCGCACCGCTAATCAAATCGGGAAAATCAGCCTCTGTTAGCACACCGGAAGCACTTGGTTGCCCATAAGAAAATCCCGCCAGATAGGATAGCCGCCATTCGTTGTTGCGTTCCGTTTGGCTCAATACCTGAATGCTAAAAAATAGAAATAAAAATAAGATTGGATATTTCATAACTTCGAATTTGAAAATGGTATCAAAGATTTCTCGCGAGTCAATAAAACCAGCCATGAAGGGTTGGCGTTTTCCTAAATTTAGTTTTAGATGAAAAAGATAAGTAAATTTGCGGGTGTTTATAATCAGCTGCTTTTAACTTCTTCATTCTCTGCTAAAAATCGTATAGGAAGCAAAAATCGTTGTAACGGTGTTTTTATAATCATAATTATCATAAACAGAAATATTTTTTAAACTTGGTTCATATGATAATCCTACTTTAAATTTGTTGATGGCTGCTCCAACTCTCATTAATATTCCATATTCGATTCTTTTAAGTCCCTCTGTTGTTTCTCCATATGAATTCCATATAAAATTTCCTTTTTCAATATTCGTGCTTCCAGAATGTATATCCTTATATTCATATCTCCCTGACAATCCAATACCCATATAAGGACCTGCATCAATAAAAAGACCAAATTTATTAGTAGGGATTGTTAATCTTAATAAAATAGGGATGTCTATATACCAAATGTTATAATCATAATCCCAACGGTCTTCAATAACAAAATGTTTGTTTCCGGCATCATGCAAACCTTTGGTTTGAATGAAAACACCTGGAATTAATGAAATATTTGATTGTAAAAAAAATTCACTCGTAACACCTATTTGAATCCCAGGATTGAAAACAAGATTTTCAAAACGATATTCATCTTTGAATTTATATCTTGCACTAGTAGAGCTAAAACCTGCTTGTAAATCAATGTTTTGAGCACAAGTATTCACAATCGTCAATAGAAATAAGATAAAAAACAAAATAATGGTTTTCATAATGATTATTTTAGTTCGTAATAACAATTTACTTGCCAATAAAATTTTTAACAGAGGAGAAATTAACCTCCTCTGTTTATTTGTTAAATTTATAATTTTGACACTACTAGTCTGCCCAAAATATATTTGTCTTTATAAAAAGCGCGCAAAAAATAATTACCTTCTTTCCAGGTTGTGGTATTGAATACCTTTTTATCACCTTTTATTTTTTGAATCTTTTCTAGTAAGTTTTGTTGTTGATCATATATCTCCAAATTCCAATCTTCGTTTAAGTCAAAGGGTTCCTCTTTATTTGCAGATTCTATTATTAATGTAGTTTCACCAGAAGAAGGGTTAGGAGAAACAATCATAAAATACCCTCCACAAGAACCCTTATAAAGTGTTTCGGAAGATATAAGAACATCGCATGGATTTGTAACTTCATAATAGACATCCTGAAAACCATAGAAGGAAGTAGGAATTTCGAATAGTACATATCCCTCATCATCATAATATAATACATCCCAACTAATCATATCCCAATAGATACTTGTCAAGTGCATGTCAATTAATGGATTCGCTCTCGCAAGAAGTTCATTTACATCTCCGGGACAAAATTCATCAGGGTAAGTCCCGGTGATATCTTCAGAATAATATATAGTTATATTGCTAATCATTCATTTTAACTTTTAGGATAATTATTGACTGAAATGAAAATAATAGATCATTCCGAAGTTAAACGTAAAATAATCTAGTTGATGATCTGTAAATATTTTATTGAATGTAAGTTCGGTAAGTATTCTAAAACTATTTGAGTTGCTTGGATTAAATGAAACTCCAACTGATGGTATAATTCCAATTCCATTTTCGCCATGCTCTACTCCCAAAGGATCCAAAAATCTTTTCTGAAAAAATCCGGAACTTAAGCCCAAATATGGTCTCACGGTATTTTTCAGAAAATAATAATTAAAATCTGCTTTTAACGAGCTTATCCTATATTTATCAGCTATTGATTTAAACCAAATATTTCCTATCATCAGGCCAATATCTGTTTTTGGATTAATAGAATAACCTATTAAAAGGTCGCCACCTATTCCATTGTCGATTTCATTGGTACTATTTGTTGATAAAGTATATCCGGCATTAATACCAGTATAGGCCTGAGAATAAAGGAGCTGTACAAAAATTATTAAGCTGAAGAATAATGTAAGTTTTTTCATGTTATTTATGATTTAAAATTTAAAACTGTAGCTAACAGATGGGAAGAAACTAATCAAGCTTTTTTGATAAAGTTTAAGATCATCATAAACCGCAGTAAAAGTGTAACCTTTAACTACGGGATTCATCTTAAAACCAATGATTCTTTTAT
The DNA here is from genome assembly GCA_963816685.1 of uncultured Prolixibacteraceae bacterium. Lineage (GTDB taxonomy): Bacteria > Bacteroidota > Bacteroidia > Bacteroidales > Prolixibacteraceae > CAVYUC01. The sequence goes on from CAWFMB010000014.1 coordinate 407,659, forward strand.
CGTAATAATAATAATATGGGTTTTGGCGATTATATAAATTAAAAATGCTAATACTCCAGGTTCGTTCACCCCAATCTGTTTTTTTTAAAAAATTGGCTGCTATATCTAACCGGTGATAATCCCTCATTCGAAAAGAATTTTTCCCGTCATAGACAAAAATATCCTCTCCATTTATCTTATAATGTTCGGTTGCGAGTGTCACGGGATAACCTGTTCCGAAAGTCCACGCGGCAGATAGAATAATATTTTCTGAGTATTGATGATTAGCTACAATACTAGCATCAAACAATCGATCGTATTTGAACGGATAGGAATCACCATTATTGATTGTATTAAATGTCCTTTCTGATTTAGCAATTGTTATTCCTGCCCATCCTGTAGTATTTCCTTTTATTTTCTGTAACAGTAATTCCACTCCGTAATTTTTTCCTTTCCCACTTTTTTCAACCACATTTTCCCAGGCATTTAAATTACCGGCCAGCGAGGTGCCAGGTTTAAAAGTAATTAGGTTATCCATTGATTTATAATATGAACTTATACTTAACTCGTATTCTCCATCGACAAATGTTTTTGCACATTCCAAAGAGTTTTGTATTGAATTTTCAGGTTTTATATTTTTATTTGAAGGCATCCAGAAATCCGAAGGTATTCCTGTACCGGAGTAAGTAAGCAGGTGTATGTACTGATTCATTTTTGAGAAGGAATATTTAAGTGCGAAATCTTCCCTGATTATATAATTAATTAATATCCTTGGTTCGAATGAATAATAGTAATTTCTTGCTGTACAATATGATGAATACCGAATGCCCATATTAGTGCTGAATTTATTCAGAATTATCTCATTTTGAATATAAACGGCATTTTCTAAAGCATTCATCCTGTTGGAATAATTTTCATCTATAGTAGGAATGTCAGTACCTAATTGTGTAAAATGTTCATCATTTGGAATAAAAGTATGAAAAATGCTATTTGCACCAAAACGAAACATTAATTTTGAATTCGTTAAATAAGAAAAATCCATCTTAAGGCTTACATCATTTATACCGGTTACCAATTCATTTTTTAATGACTTTATTGTATCACCTGTATTAGTTTTATACTGAAATAAATTTTTATACCTGTAAAAAGTATTCGAAAGAGTTAGATTGCTAAAAAGTTTATTCGTGTAAATGTGATTCCACCTGAACGATACTAATGTGTTCCCCCACTTTACAGAGTTAGATTTTTTTGAAGTTTTCTCTTTTTCATTTGAAGAAACATTATCATCGCCCATGTAATAACTTAAAAAGACTCTGTCATCTGTTGAAATCCTGTAATTAAGTTTTGCGTTTAAATCATAAAAATTATAAGCCAACCCTGCTCCTAATATCTTGAAAACGGGCAATAAGTTTTTTCTAACAGATATTATGGACGACATTTTATTTTTTATAATTGGCTTTTCTATCGATATTTTTGCTGAGATTAATCCAATTGTACCCTGTATGCTGGTTTCCTGCATATTGCCTTCTTTCATTCGAACGTCCAGAACAGATGATAAACGACTGCCATATTGAGCAGGAAAACCGCCTTTTATCAGTTTTACGTTGCTAATTGCATCAGCATTGAAAATAGAAAAGAACCCGCCAAAATGTGCTACGTAATAAAGAGGTACATCGTCTAATAAAATTAAATTTTGGTCCGGACTACCACCACGCACGTTGAGATTACTTTTTGCCTCGCCTCCTGATTGCACTCCGGGAGTGAGTTGAAATGACTTGATTATATCAACTTCTCCAAATAAATTCGGCAAAGATTTTACTTCTTTTATTTTTAATCTTGTAACTCCGCTTTCGTTTCTTTTTACAACATTGTTTTTATTTTCAGCAGCTACCGTCACAACGTCCAGTTCAATTCCCGGCATTAAATAAAAGCTTTGATGATTATTGAAAGGTCGTGATAATTTTATATTCTGAGGTCGATATCCTGTAAATGAAATGTGCAATTTTAAGGTATCGCGAATCGGAACAGTCAGGCTGTAAAAACCATATTCGTTTGTAATTGCGCCTATTTTTGTTTGATTTTCAAAAATAGTTGCACCTATCAGGAACTCACTTGTAGATTTATCATAAATGAAACCACTAGTGGTTAATTTATTCTGTCCAATTGCAAAACCCGTCACCAATATAAATACAAAACAGATAACTAATTTATTCATTATTAACTATTTTATGATCTGTTTGTTGATACGGATTGATACAATATCATTATTGAAACCTGCAAAAAGACCATAGCCATTTTGAATGTTTGAAGTCACATTTATCGGTTCTCCCATGCCATACAATACATCTTCTTTTTTGCCGTTCAGATGTTCGATCATGGAAGTTTTATATTTATAGTATTCTTCTGTAACATTCCGTAAATGAATGTTTATGTAATGGTTCGAAATATATCTGTGGGAGTCTTCAATTTGAGGAGGTGTATAATAAACGTTTAATGTGTATTCGTTTTCATTAATTTTTTTATCAGTAAATAAAAGATATTTGGGTTTATCAAGATCGAATCGAAGTAAGGAAGGATAATAACTTTCAGATGTTACAATATTATCATAAGTTGTTAATTCATAAAACGACTTTGGGTTATCATACGAAAAAGCGATGTCGGAAATGGCTAATTCATAGAAATTTACTTCATCTGGCGGGTCATCAAACGTAACAGAAACCTGAGAAAAAACTGATCCGGTATCATCAAAATAAGCAATAGGCGTAACAGCTGTATCCTTAATCACAACTTTCGATGGGATAATGGTTTTGGCAGTAGCAGTTTTATACCCCTCTTTTATAATTTTTATTGAATATGAATTTCCTTCCACCGGGTAATCATTCAAACTTGTTGTAATATCATACGAACCTGTTGAATCCTTACAATTTAGGGTATCTTTAAATATGCCATTTTCATAATATAGAATTGTAGCATCGTTAATAAAATATTTTATTGAATCGAAAATATGTCCGGTATGTTGTAATGTTATATATAATGATTTTGGGTGAGGAAAGGTGAGAGGCACCAAAGTTGAATAAGCTACTAAAGTTGGTTTCCGCTCGGGAATAACAATCTCAATCTCTTTCGAGCAGGAAAGCAAAATTGTTAGAATCAATAATAGTGTGTAACTTTTATTTTTCATTTATTTCTTCAATAATTACATCTTCAAGGTAATCTATAGCATATTTTTCATCTAAAATCTTATTATTAACAATGAATGTTGGGGTGGTGTAAATATTGTTTTTGAATAATTTTTCTTTGTTCTTTGCCAATGGTGCTAGTAAATTTAAATCACGCATTTCATAAACAAATTCATTCATTTTTAATCCGATTTCTTTTGCAAAATGGTAATAAATGGAATCCTGGTTTAAAAGTTCTGCATTTTCAAAAATAATATCATGCATCTCTCGAAATTTATTTTGTTTAGCCGCTACTTCACAAGCTAAAGCGCTATTGTCAATGTAATCACTAAAATAAATGAATTTGAATGTGACCTTTTTATTATATTTATCATATAAATATTTTAATCGTTTTTCAACATTTTGGCAGGCAGGACAATGGAAGTCAGATATAATATAAACTATCGTATTTGAATTACTTTTAACTAAAGTATGCGAATACAATTGATTTGTCTCTAATTCTTTATAATAAGGAGGTTGTAATTTAATTCTAATAGAATAATATTTTTTCAGAGAGTCGACAAAAAAGGCTTGTCTTTCTTTTTGTTTAATTTTTGTTAAATAACTAAATATATTGTTTGTATCTATGATAGATTCGTTCAATCTTGCTGCATATTTTTCAAAATCCTCAACCGAAACATTTTCGCATTTATTTTCTATTTGATTTTCAATTAGCAATTTAAGTGGTACTTTATGTTTTTTAGCTTCTTCCTGAAGTAATTTTTTAGAGATAATCATATTAAGCGTGTTCATTCTAAGCTCATATATTTGCATATTGATGATTGAATCAATTTCTTCTAGAAGTATGTTTTTATCATTAATTTGTGCAATTATATGGGCTTCCCTTTTTGGTTTGTTACAGTAAACTGCTAATAGAATTAATATCCCCAATGGAATCTTATTTAATAATTTCATCATATCATATTTTACAATTAAATGAGAGCTGTTGCCATTAAGAACAGCTCTCAAATTAATTGCTTTTAATTAGTGCCGTCTGCAATATTAGATTTTACCAACCAATTACGTTGCCAAATATAAGGTTCACAACCAGATGGAATGTGCATGACGAAACAATTTGCACCATCAAAACTACTTCCTGCCATTGGGCACTCATTACCATTAATTGGTGTATAATAGAAATTCAAATCGTTTTGATTTGGTCCCCAGATAAACGCATTAGTTCCTTCTGGAGCAGTTCCTACATAACATTCTCCATAAGCATTATAATCATAAGTCCCTAATTCACACGTCCTACTTCTAAAATCATTATTTGAATAAGCAATGTGATAATTAACAGTATGTTGATAATAGCATGGATATATAATTATCCTTCTTTTATGGTACCTTACATCAAAAGAGATGTAATATTCATCCTGAGGATATACCCACCAGGAATTTCCTCCATTTACTACGAAATCTTTCCAGCCCGATAGCGGACCAGTCTTATATTCGAATTGTGCTATAAATTCATAACCACTGCCGTTGTGCACAGCACCAATAAAATCATTTGACGTAGTGTAGGATACAGGATATCCAACAATAAAATCATTAGCTGATTTTAATTTTTTATTGTTTATTTCCAATGAATAAGATATAACATTATCCTCTAAATTTGTAGTAACCAATTCAACTGTGATCTTGGACTTTTGTGTTAAATCAAAGTTACGGGTGCTTGATTTTAAGGTACTTTTGGATTTGTTTAAATCTAATGATCTCAATTCTTCTATATAAAACTCATTAACCTTTAAAGTAAACTCGTAATGCTTTATGTATTCAGCTAATAAATCTTTATCATCTGAATATATTGCATAAAAGGCTTGATTTCTTCCACTTTCATCAGTTACAATCATTTCTTCTTTAAATTTTCCCTCGCTTTCAAATTTGCTTGCTTGGCTATTTTCTTGTTTAACCGGGACATATTCTTCTTTTTCACAACTCATAAAAATGATAATTGTCGTGAAAATTATTAGATATAATTTATTTTTCATTTTAATTATTTTAATATTTGACAATAACCCGATGTTTTACAACTGCCCCTTGTAAAAGTCGTTCCCGGTTAGTAGTTTTGTACGGGTGGTTATCAAAACTGCCTGCCTCCCCGGGCCGGGAACAAAATAAGACGTGGATCTGTCCCCGGGGAGGCTTATCCAATAAATTTGTTCTTAATAATAAAGATGAGTTGTTTCATATTATATTGTGAAAATAATTTCAAGTTCGTGAATCTTAAAGTTAGTGAAAATAAATATAGTCAACTTCTATATATAAAGTCCCCCCCCCTCTGTTTTTATTTGGAACAAATAAAAACAGAGATTGTAAATATTTTAAAACCATCGGGTTATTGAATTTTGTTAGTGCAAATGTTTTATAACATAGAAAATTCAGGGTTACCTTTTCATTGATAACGGAATATCGCTCAATAACTAATTTCGTTAAGATTCTAAAATCGACCAATTCACCTGATTCTTTCTATAAATTTTTAAGGAAAAAATCTTTAAATTGCATCTCGCGTAATGAAAAAGAAATGATGGAAAAGCTGCAGTGGTCAAAAGCAATTTTTGGATCGAAATCTTCTGAATATACCGGCCCCAAAAGGAGCCGGCATTTCTTAGGTTGTTTTTCTTTTAATTAAACTTAACTCCAAATTGCAATCCAATAAGTAATTCAGCTTCCGAATCAAAACCATTAATTCCGGCAACTAGTCCTGTAAATAAATTTTCCCTAAACAGATAATTGTAATTTATTTTACAGTAATAAGGTTCAAACTTATTATTCATTTCTGCGCTGATATGATTGAGTTCAAAATCATTGCCAGTGAGATCAAAAGCTTTCTTGATAACTGCATAACTATTATAAGAAATTCCGGTTCCAATAATTAATTCGTGTTTTTGCCATTTCCCCTTAAAAAACGCAAATGGTTTAAAGTTCAGCAGTAAACTAACCGAATGTAAAGATTCACCTACTTCATTTTGATCAGTTGGTGTACTGAATTCATTGTAACCAAAAGTTTTTGTCCAAAAGTAATAATTGGAAGAAGGTAACATGGAGGCACTGCTAAATGTCGGTGCTATTTCGAAAAAAGAATTGATAGGCATTCCAACATCAAAAGAAAAATAGTACCCGTCAATCGCTTGTCTGCCACTAGCAATACCGGTGTTTGTTCTTAAACTCCATTTTTGTTGGGCATTCACCGAAGCGCAAATAAAAAGTGCTATAACTGTAATAGAAATTAATTTCATAGATGGTAAAATTTATATTTTTAATAAACAAATTGTCATTCAAGGACCTGATAAAATGTTTAATAAGGATTTGCCAGACAAACTCATTCAGGCAGGCCTTCCTCCCCGGGCCGGGAACAATATCAGATATTGACCTGCTCCCGGAGAGGCTTACCCAATGAATTTATTTTTTCCTGTTGCAAGATTTAACATGGTTGTTAAGAATTTTTGGGGCAAAAGATGCCTGGTTTTGGTTTAAAAATGTAAGGCTAATTTATTAATTTATATTCGGAAATGCCGGCCCCGAAAGGAGCCGGCATTTCTTGGGTTGTTTTTCTTTTAATTAAACTTAACTCCAAATTGCAATCCGGCAAGTAATTCAGCCTCGCCTGAATACCCGATTATTCCACCGGTTATTCCTAAAAACAGGTTTTCTGCAAAAAGGTAATTGTAACACAGTTTGAAATAGTATGGTTCAACCTTTCTGTTACTTTGTAAAGATAACCTGTTGAGTTCGTATAGATTTCCGGTTTTCTGAAAAGCTTCCTTTATAATTATGTAGCTGTTATGAGAAATTCCTGTGCCAAAAATCAGTTCATGCTGTTTTAGTTTATCGGTTCGAATTAACTCGAAAGGTTTAAACAATAAGAGTAAACTTAAAGAACTTAAACTTTCTATTGATTCATGTTCATTTCCATAACCTTCTATTGGAACAGGTTTGGGTGTTAACCCATCAGTAATGTTCCAATCGCGATATATAGACTGTTTTGGCAGCATGGAAGCATTACTAAAAGTTGGCGATAATTCAATCGCTTTGAACAGTGGGATACCAAAATTAAAAGAAAAGTAGTATCCGTCAACAGCTTCTGTTCCGCTTGCTATACCAGCATTAGTACTTAAACTCCATTTTTGTTGGGCATTTAATGATATGCAAATAAAAAATGCAATAATTGTAACAGAAATTAATTTCATGGTGCTAAAATTTAGATTATTAATAAACAAACTGCCATTCAAAACCTGTTAAATTGTATATTAAAGATTTATTATGCCACCATAAAACTAAAGTATTTCCAACTTTAGCATCTCCTTTCTGATTAGTGTATGTAACAGTACCACCATATTTAATTGTGCCGCTGTCTTGTTTATCTTCATAGCTACCAGTAATGCTAAAACTAACATCATCTTCCCAATCCTCTTCTCTCCATTCAAAATTTAAAACAGTTCCGTGAACATTTGTATACCAATTAAATAGAAGAATTTCATGATTCCACCATACATCTTTAATGTCATCTCTTTTGTTTGGTTCGATAATTCCAGAAGTATAAACTTCCGAAGCTCCTGTTGAAGATCCTTTTATAACGCGTAACCTTAATTCAGGTGCTCCTGACATCCAATGCTCAACTGCATTTAATGCGGCGCTTGAAAATTTCATTCTTTTTATCTTTATGGTTTCTCCATCATTTCTCGCAGATACAAAAGTTGTCATTATTGGTGACCAGGAAGAATATCCATCGCTATTCACAGCACGTACTTTATAAGAGACTTTTGCTCCTTCTTGAATCCAATTATTAATGAAATTATTATCATTTTGTGCAGTTGATGCAAAATGCCAAAACTGAGTTTCAGGAGGTTCGTGCATTCTCCATATTTCGTATGAATCTTCATTCATAACATCAGTCCATTCTAATATAACTGAATTTGCATACCCGTGAGTAAGTTTAAGACTTGTGGGTCCTGTTGGTGCACTTTTTAGAATTGCATCAGTTTTATCATAATTAATAGATATTAGTTTTGGTTCTACTTTCCGTATTTCTCCATTTTCATCTAATCGTTCCGAGCGACTGATTACAACTACAGGATTTTCAGGTTCAATATCAACGTTTAAATAATATATATTTCCATCCGAATCAAAAGCTTTAACTTCTTTAACTGTATTTTCATCATAATTAAAGGGCAAATAAGTTACCAAAGGAATATAATTGTTTACATCCCAACCCTCACAATGAATTGGGACAGCTATTTGGAGTGCTTTGTTAGTTTCGCTAAAACGAACTAAATCTTCAATTAAATAAGTTTCTGAATTATTTTGATCAACATTATCCAGGAGTAAGTCCAACATTTCCATTTGTCCTTTATCAGTATTTATTGAATTGCCTTTAAAATTTTTCCAAACAATGTCATAATCGCCATCAACCTTTAACATAGCTTCCTCCTTTATTGTCTTTCGGAGATTTTTGTCTTTTAATGATTTTGCTAAAGCAATGGCCATTTTTTCAATATTACGGTCAAACACCAATTCTTGATTTTCACTCCCAATGAAACTTTTTAATTCACTTAGTTGGCTGATATTTTCATCTTCAATCAATACTTCTTTCTGACAGGAATTATTACCTAACATACATACGAGTGATAAAATTATAAAAACAATATTTTTCATAGTAATAGTTTTAATAAGTTAATGTTTGGCTACAACTAACTTTTACAACAGCCACCTTGTAAAAGTCGTTCCCGGATAGTAGTTTTGTACGGGTGATTATCAAAACTGCCTGCCTCCCCGGGCCGGGAACAAAATAAGACGTGGATCTGTCTCCGGGGAGGCTTATCCAATAAATTTGTTCTTAATAATAAAGATGAGGTGTTTCATATTATATTGTGAAAATAATTTCAAGTTCGTGAATCTTAAAGTTAGTGAAAATAAATATAGAACTTCTATATATCAAATCCCCCTCCCCCCCAGTTTTTATTTGGAACAAATAAAAACTGGGATTGTAAATATTTTAAAACCATTGGGTTATTGAATTTTGTTTGTGCAAATGTTTTATAACATAGAAAATGCAGGGTTACCTTTAAAGATTCTAAAATCGACCAATTCACCTGATTCTTTCTATAAATTTTTCAGGAATAAATCTTTAAATTGCATCTCGCGTAATGAAAAGAAAAGATGGAAAAGCTGCAGTGGACAAAAGCAATTTTTGGATCGAAATCTTCTGAAAATGCCGGCCCCGAAAGGAGCCGGCATTTTTTAGGTTGTTTTTCTTTTAATTGAACTTCACTCCAAAATGCCAAAATCGTTAATGTTTCTAAAACTGAATTATCCAATTAAAAAGTCCTATCATTCTTCAGGAATAAAAATTTCCTATTTGCTAAAAAAATATGGATTCAAATTATTAATTATTTTACTCCCTGTTTTTTTGTAAATTCGTAACATATGAAATCAAAAAATGAAATACTGGCTTTTATTATTGAAAATAAATCGCTGTTAAGTAGCCGGTTCCATATTACTAAAATAGGTCTTTTTGGATCTTTTGCCAGAGATGAGCAAAAAGAACATAGTGATTTGGATTTAATTGTGGAATTTGAAGAAAACACCTTGAATCTTTATGATCTTAAACAACAAATTAGAGAATTCTTTAGAAATAGCCTGGATGTTGACGTTGATATCTGCAGGGAAAAATACCTGAAACCCACATTCAAAAATTCAATACTAAAAGAAACCATTTATGTTGAATAAAGATCTTCATTGTTTGGAAAGCATACTTGAATCAATCAATAGAATTTTTGAATATACTTTAATACATCAAACCGCTGATGAATTAAATAATGATCATCGAAATTTTGACGCTGTAATGAGACTTTGTTGTTATAGGTGAAATGACGGCAAAATTATCAGATGAACTAAAATTGGATTATCCCAATATCGAATGGAATAAAATCAAGGGCTTTCGGAACATTATAACACATAATTATTTTGGAATTGATGCAGAAGAAGTTTGGCAGATTTTAAAATTCGATTTACCTGTTTTAAAATCCAGGATTACTTCAATTGTTAAGGAGGAATCTTAAATTAAAAAAATATCAAGAGGATGGTCTGCAATTTCCCTTCACCATTCAATTCGTTAAAGATTCTAAAATCGAACAATTCAATTGATTGCTTCAATCATCTTTCAGGAATAAATCTTTAAATTGCATCTCGCATAATGAAAACGACAAGATGGAAAAACTGCAGTGGACAAAAGCAATTTTTGGGTCGAAGCTGGAGATTAAACGGCAGCACGAGCTGATCGGAAAAATTGAGTGGGAAAATATGATAAGTTCCACCGCTCAAGCCATGATTTACGGCAGGCTGTTTAGCCTGAACCGCGAGTTTTTCCTGTCGAAACTCGAAATTTATGATGCCAACGACCAGTCGCTGCTGGGAATGGTTATGATTAACCTTTTCAATCCTCACAGCGATGTGGTGATTAACGGAAAACGTTTCGAGCTGGAAATAAACAACTTCTGGCAGTCGCGCTGGTCGTGGAAATATAACGGAGAAGAAATCATCGTTTACACCTCGAATGAATTCATCACAAAGGACAAAGGCGAAATTGAGCTTTTTACCACCCTCAGCGACGAAGTGGAAATCCTTATCCTGCTCGGGTTATTTGTCCGTAACCAGTTTATCCTTTTTATGCTGTTTGTTTTACTGATTGCGCTGCTGTTAATCGTTTAAATCAGTTTCCGGTACTGGTGAGCAATTCGAAAATCACACCAATTTCCGGCATTTCCACATACGAATAGCTGCCACCTGTGAAATCTCCTTTTTGTACCTGCTTGCCGCCTTTGTTTTCAAGATAGTTTACACTCTTTTCCATACCGTCCACATTAAATGCAATATGGTGGATTCCTTCGCCATTTTTTTTCAAATACTGGTACCAGGTGCTTTTTTTTCCTACAGGTTCAATCAATTCGATGGTAAGGTTTTCGAGTCTGAAAAATGCAAGTTTGGCCTGCGCTTCAGTTGGAGCGCCTTCAAACTGTGTGTGGGCTTTGTCGTATTCGTCGGTAATAATGGGTTCCGGAACTTCACTGAATCCTAAAATGGCCGCCCATTTCTCCGAAGCCTTTTCAATGTCGTTCACCACCAAACCTATTTGTGTGACCTGTCCTTTGCCGAACTTTTCCTGTGCCCCTGCAGTTGCAACCAACAAAGTAAAAACTGCAATGAGAATAAAATGTAGTGTTTTCATAATTATAAATTTAGTTGTTACTTTTTAATCATTTTAATACTCGTATACCATTCCAAGAACGTATGTAAAGGTGGTCCGGGATTAAAATCAATTGCCACTAAGGTAAAGAAAGTTCAGCAGGTTCGTTGTATGTTTTTAAAAATTGCTAATACCAGCGATATTAGGAAATGACAATAATAGAAGCAAAATCTATTACTTTATTCCCGAAATGCACTATTTTTAATGCAAAATAGAATCAAACTACAAAGGAAAAGGCGATGAATTATCTGGAATTTAAAAACAGAATGTTTGATCTGGTATGTTTTAATACGCACCAGGTTTATGCCTGGAAACCGGATTTCGACAGAAATAATTTTGTCCGTTGGACTAAAAAGGGCCTTTTGATTCGGTTACGGCAGGGATTTTATACATTCCCGGAGTATAAAAACAAACCTGATTTTACGCTGTTTTTTGCTAACCGAATATATCGTCCTTCATACGTAAGTCTGCATACCGCTTTGGCATTTTATGGAATAATTCCGGAAGCAGTTGTACAAATTACTAGCGTTACATCGCTGAAAACGGCTGATTTTAAGAATGATATTGGTGAATATGCATATAAAAGCGTCCGGGAGGAATTAATGTTTGGTTATGATATTAAACCTGTTGCCAATGAACAATCACTTCAACTTGCCCAGCCCGAAAAGGCCTTGCTGGACTTGCTGTATCTCTATCCATTTTACAATACAGAACAGGAATTGGCGAATTTACGGTTTGACGAAGATTTTTTTCAGGATGAACTCGATTTGCAATTATTGGAAAACCACTTGTTGAAATTTAAGAGTAAAGCTCTGGAAAAAAGAATAACATTATTAAAAAACACATACAGGTTATGATGCAACTGGAACAGTTAAAAAATTTTTTCCCCATAGAAATAAGAGACAATGCCTCATTTCAAAAATATATGTTGAAAGAATATATCCAACTTTTAATTCTGGATTTTCTTTCAACAACCTCATTTATAAAAAAGATAGTTCTTATTGGGGGTACAAATTTAAGATTAGTGAAAGGAATTGACCGTTTCTCCGAAGATCTGGATTTTGATTGTAAGAACTTTTCAAAAGGGGAATTCATGGAAATGACAGATGCTGTTATGTTTTTTTTAAAGCGCAATGGTTTCAGACTTGAAATACGTGATCGGGAAAATAGTAAATTGAAAGCCTTTCGCAGGAATATTCATTTTCCTGAACTTCTTTTTGAAATAGGTCTTTCCGGACATAAGGAAGAGCGGTTTTTAACTAAGATTGAAAGTGAGGATCAGCAGGTGTTGTATAAACCGGAGTTAGTTAATATCGGGGGTTGTGGGTTTTATTTTCCGTTTCCGGTTCCTCCTGATGGTGTGCTATGCTCAATGAAAATATCGGCGATGCTTTCCCGCCGGAAAGGGAGAGATTTCTATGACACCATGTTTTTATTGGCGCAGTCAAAACCTGATTATGCATTTCTTACTGAAAAACTAAATATTCATAACCTGGAAGAATTGAAAACTTCAGTATTTGAAACATTAAAAACAACAGATTTAAATATAAAAAAAAGAGACTTTGAACACTTATTGTTCAATAAAAGAAGTAGCGAGCGGATTCTTTCCATCGCAGAATTTATTCATGGTTTAAAATAAATTATTTTTAATCCTTGATTATTTAATATAAAACTTTTATTTCCCAAACCAAACCTCCATTTCACCGGCGCCCCGGTGGCTCCAGGCATAATAAGGCACCATTTTCAGGCCATTCGAACCTTCGAGTTTTACAACTCCCTGCAATAATCCAGTTTCAAATTTAGGAGCAAAGTCTGTTTCAGCCGGAATGGTTTTCTGCAACACACCTTCCGGATTATCCATCTGTTCGGCACAGTACACAATCGGGCCGCGCTCGATAGCAAATTTTCCGGCAATATCCTTTATGTTTTCATTGGGAACAACTTTTCGAACTTCCATTGGGAGCACCAATTCCACCACATCGCCGTCTTTCCATTTCCGGTCCAGCGAAATGTAACCTTTTTCGGTTTCCACAGACGCCGGTTCATTATTAACAAAAAGCCGGATTTCTTTTGCCTGCTCATTTTCATAACTGTACAAATCACCGGGTACCGGGCGGTTTTGTGCCCATCCCGGGATACGGATATTCAATGTAAAATTCAACGGTTTTTCTGTCGCAATATTGAATTTAATGTTCCCTTCCCAGGGATATTTTGTTTCCTGATGAATTTGAAAATCCATGTTGTTTACATTGAAAAGAGTAGTACTGGCGGCAAACAGGTTGGCATAAATTACATCTCTTTTTTGGGCGTACAAATAATTGGGGACTGCCGGAATAAACCGCGACAGGTTTGAAGGACAGCACGAGCAGTCGAACCAGGGTTTGCGTCCGGTTGCCCCCTGGTTAAATGGTTCTTTGCCGTCGAATTCGAGTACATTTGGATAGAAAAACGTATTTCCTTCGAATGAAATTCCGGGCAATACCGCATTGTATAGAGTCCGTTCCAGCACGTCGATGTATTTGCTGTCGCCGTTCATCAGAAACATGCGGTGGTTCCAGAACACATTTGCAATGGCTGCGCAGGTTTCGTTGTAGGCATGATTGGGCAACTGGTAATTTTCACCAAACGCTTCGCCTTCATACATGGCTCCAATTCCGCCAGTGATGTAGTATTTCTGTTCAACCACATTTTCCCAAATCGTGTTGATGGCATCAACGAATCGCTGATTACCGGTGAGCGCTGCCACATCGGCCATTCCCGAATACATGTAGGTTGCACGCACTGCATGACCAACAGCCTCTGTTTGTTCAACCACCGGTTTGTGGTCCTGCCAGTAGGCGCCGTTTTCCCACTGGCTGTTACTTTCCGGATTGCGGATGCCGGATTTCCCGCGTTCGTTTAAAAAAAATTGCGCAAGGTCGAGATATTTTTTATCGCCGGTGGTGCGGTAGAGTTTTACCAATCCGATTTCAATTTCCTGGTGGCCCGGCGCATCATGGCGTTTATCGGGGCCGTAAACCGATGCAATCAAATCAGCATTTTTAAGGGCAACATCCAGAAAGCTGGTTTTGCCGGTAGCATTGTAATGCGCCACTGCCGCTTCGTACATGTGCCCCATGTTATACAGTTCGTGGCTGTGGTTCCGCACCTGCGACCAGCGTTCGCTGCCTTCGCGCTCTGTCATTGCGGAGTCGCCTTTTATGGTGCGGATGGTATACAAATAGCCATCCGCTTCCTGTGCCGCAGCTATCTTTGCAATCAGATCATCGAGGTATTTATCCAGTTCCGGATCGTATTTCTGTTGAAGGGAATACGCCGCGCCTTCCATGATTTTAAATACGTCGGAATCATTGTAACGGATACCTTCGAAAGTTCCTTCCATCAATTCGCCGGCAATGGCAAAATTGGCAATACGGTGTGTTTCTTCACATTTTTCGAAACAATAGGGAATAGTTACCTCGCGATTGGTTTCAATGCGTTTCGACCAGAAATTGTCGGTCAGTTCCACGTTTTGCAAAGATACCGGATGAATGGGATAATCTTTTTTCAATGTGTTTTCTTTTTTGGAACAAGCCGCAGTAAAAAGCAGGAGGGTGAAAAGATAAACGAAACTTTTCATAGTCGGTAGAATTGGTTATACTGGTTCTTTCAAAGATATGGATTTAATCAGTGAATTGATAATTACAATTTAAAAATGTACTTCAAACATTCTGCGAAATTTTTTACCCGGCCATACATTAAAATGAACAACAAAACGTTTTACGAAAAACGAATGGCTAAACAGTTTTTCATCATTGTTTCATCCCTGTTTTTTATCGTGTTTATTTTTTCCTGTAATGAAGAGGAAATTAATCCGGATAGCAAGAATATTCAACTTGTATTTTCATCGGATACAGTAACTTTCGATACAGTTTTTACGCGAGTTGGTTCCACTACCAAATTGTTTCGGGTAATAAATCCGGGTTCGGGCACAATAAAAATTTCAAGGATTTATCTGGCAGGGGATGATAATTCAGCTTTTCGTTTAAACATTAATGGCGATAATTCGAATTCGGTAAACGATGTGGCAATTCATGGCGGCGACAGCCTTTATATTTTTGTGGAAGTGACCATCGATCCAACCGGACAAAACAATCCCATGGTCATGCATGATTCAATTGTTTTCGATGTGAACGGAAACAGACAGGATGTGGATTTAATTGCATTTGGACAGGATTTTCATTTGTTCGACGGCGAAGTGATTAAATCACAACACTGGCAAAACGATAAGCCGTATCTGGTGTACAATTCCATTCTTGTGGATTCGCTGGAAACGCTGACCATCGACCCCGGGTGCCGGATTCATTTTCATAAGGGTTCAGGAATGTTTGTTAAGGGAACGCTTAAAGTAAACGGAACCTTTGAAGAACCGGTAAAATTTCTTGGGGACCGGCTGGAAAAGGATTATCAGGATGTCCCCGGCCAATGGGGGGCTTACGATGTACTTGAAAATGGGAGTGTTTATATTTACGGGGGAGTGCATTTTCTTGTAGGCAGCGTTAATAATTACATTGATTATGCAATTATTAAAAATGCTGAAAAAGGAATTCAGGTCGATAGTCTGGGGGCATCTGAACAACCGGTTTTGACCCTGAAAAACAGCCGGATTGAAAACATGACACTCAATTGTCTCGATGCACGCACAACAACTGTAATTGCGTCGAACTGCATTTTTGCAAACAGCGGCTCCTATACAGTTGCTCTTCGCTTTGGCGGCGATTATGAATTTTACCACTGCACGGTTGCCAACTATTATGCGGGAAAACGTAAGGAACCTGCACTGGTGCTTAATAATTATTTCATCTACAATAAAAAAACATACAGTTTTGATTTTAATGCCCGCTTTGGAAACTGCATCATTTACGGAAACAAAAACGATGAAATTTATTTTGACAACAAGGGTGAAGGACAGTTCGAATTCAACTTTGTAAACTCTCTCCTGAAAACAAACGAAAATTCCGCACCATCGGGTTCTTTTGTTCAGTCTGTTTTTAATAAAGAACCAAAATTTACCGGAATTTCAGATTCTGTTTATAAGATCGATTCATTATCGCCTGCAAGAAATACGGGCAATGTGGAAATTGGCAATCTTTTTCCTTTCGATTTAAACGCCAATTCAAGACTGCAAGATGAAGGCCCCGATTTGGGCGCACTGGAATGGGTGCAGGATGAAGATAAAACAGAATAGAAGAAATAGTAAGCTGGTTTACTCAAAACTATAGGATATATTTGAAATTATGGTGCTCTGCACCTTTTTTTGCAGAATAAATTTCTTTTTAGCAAAAGATTTCGCCACGCTGTGACCCATTAAATTGGTGCAGTGTACCAAAATTTTTGTAGTCATCGTGTTAAAATAAATCTGAATGGTGCATCACGCCGAAACTTAAATGCATGAAAAATCAGTAGTATTTGGCATTTAGTCCATCCATCATGGTTTATAAGCTGACCCTAAAATAAGTTTCCTCCTGATATGTTTTCCGGCTTCCCGGCAACTTATCCCAATTCAGGTTCGGAATTTGTCCTGTAAAATAGTAATGCTGTTTTCACCCTTTACCTTTCATTAAAATTTTGTCAGGAAAACATGATCTGCTTTTCTTTATTTAGCAATTGCGGCAATTCCGGGGAGGATGAAAATATCGATTATGCACCGGTTACCTTTCTTCAAATTACAACTTTTCAAAAATTCAAACCAATTCTTTATTTAAAGGCATTGTTGTCCGGTAAAATATCAGGAAAATTATTTTTATAATGTTTCGCTGCTCTGCAGCTTTCACGAATATGTACAATTGCCTGGCTACAAATATTTTGATACTCTGCTGCTAATTTAAGCGACAGCGCCGCACAAATATTTGTAGTAAAAAGCGACTAAAGGAAAAATCAAGCCCCAGTTAGGGCGGACATCCTGAACCCATTACGAATTGATAGATAAAAGTTCCATGTATATTTTAACCGGACACTAATGATTTAAATGAGGGTGATCCGGTGACTAAAAAGTCGCAGGAATGTGTTTCATCTTATGATGTTCCATTTTTAATCAACCTGGATATTTGGATATATCAAATAAGGGATTAAGCCGGAGTAAAGTCATATTAAAGTCATATTAAAGTCATACTAAAGTCAAATTAAATTCAATTTTTATTGAGTTTAATTTGACTTTACATTGACTTTACTCTATCTTAAATATAAGGGAAGTGCTGCTTTAGGTTATACTTGTTATCTACAATGGCAATGTGTCTGATTTGGTGAATAATTCCCGGGGGCAGAAATTTGCAGTTAACTTTTTTCATTCAGGTATTTCGGGATATTTCATACCAGGTTTATTTTCAACCTGCAGGCGGATATTGTTTTGTCAATGACGAACTGATGAGAATATTCACCACTAGATTAATTGGAGTAAGCAAAACAAAAAAAAACCGCCTTTGCGTACAAAAGCGGTTGTTATATATTGTGCAGCTTACCGATCCGTACCGAAGTTTCGGGACAGTACTGCAACCTGCGGATAGAAGCCCCTTTGTTTCCCCAAAGGGAACAAAATTCCTCCCCTTCGGGAAGGTTGGGAGGGGCTTTTATTTTATTTCCGATCCGTTTTTCACCTTTCGGTCAGGTTCAACAATGGATAGTTTTCCATCGGCATCTTCGGCGCATAAAATCATTCCCTGTGATTCGATGCCACGCAATTTTTTGGGTTCGAGGTTGACTAAAATGGAAACCTGCCTGCCGATTAAATCTTCGGGTTCGTAATATTCAGCAATTCCTGAAACTACGGTTCGTTTATCGATTCCGGTATCGATTTTCAGTTTGAGCAGTTTTTTGGTTTTGGCCACTTTTTCGGCTTCCAGAATGGTTCCTGTCCGGATATCCATTTTGCCAAAATCGTCGAATTCAATGCTTTGTTTTGCCGGTTTTGCTTTTGCTGCCGCCGCTTCATTTGCTTTGCGCGCATTGAGCAGCTTTTGCAACTGAGCTTCAATTACCTCATCTTCAATTTTTTCGAAAAGCAGTTCGGGTTGATTTATTTTATGCCCGGCCGGTAAGAGGCTTGTATTTCCCAGTTTATCCCAGTCCTGTTTTTCGAAGTTGAGGAACCCGCGCAGTTTTTCCATGCTGAACGGGAGGAATGGCTCCAGGCAAATGGTGAGGTTGGCTGTAATTTGCAGGCTCACATTCAAAATCGTTTTTACCCGTTCCGGATCTGTTTTGAACTTTTTCCATGGTTCTTCGTCGGCAAGGTATTTGTTGCCAGGCCGCGCCAGGTCCATTGCATTTTTCAATGCTTCGCGGATACGAAAACTTTCAAGGCTTTTTTCCACTTCGGCTTTGATTGTGGCAATAGAATAAAGCGTCTCCTTGTCGAAATCGGTGTAAGCAACTGCTTCCGGCACTTCGCCGTTAAAATATTTATGGGTAAGCACCAGCGCGCGGTTCACAAAATTGCCGAGCACAGCCACCAGTTCGTTATTATTTCGGTTCTGGAAATCCTTCCATGTAAAATCGTTGTCCTTGGTTTCCGGGGCATTGGCTGTCAGCACATATTTCAACACATCTTCCTTCCCCGGGAAATCTTCGAGATATTCATGCAGCCATACTGCCCAGTTTCGTGAAGTGGAAATCTTGTCGTTTTCGAGGTTCAGGAATTCGTTGGCCGGCACATTTTCCGGCAGGTTGTATGTTCCTTCAGCTTTTAACATGGCCGGGAAAATAATGCAATGGAAAACGATGTTGTCTTTCCCGATGAAATGCAACAAGCGGGTTTCCGGGTCTTTCCAGTATTTTTCCCAAAGCCCCTCTTCATCTCTCCCCGAGGGGGAGAGTGAATTAAACAATTCTTTTGTAGCTGAAATATAACCAATAGGCGCATCGAACCATACGTACAGTACTTTTCCTTCAGCGCCTTCCACCGGAACCGGAACGCCCCACTGCAGGTCGCGGGTAACGGCGCGTGGCTGCAGACCGCTGTCGATCCACGATTTGCACTGCCCGTACACATTCGGTTTCCATTCTTTGTGGCCTTCCAGAATCCACTCTTTCAGCCACGGTTCGTATTCGTCGAGGGGAAGGTACCAGTGTTTGGTTTCCTTCAGCACCGGCTGATTTCCGCTAATCATCGAGGTGGGATTAATCAGTTCGGTTGGGCTGAGCGAAGTTCCGCAGCTTTCGCACTGGTCGCCGTATGCTTTTTCGAAGCCGCATTTCGGACAGGTGCCAATGATGTAACGGTCGGCAAGGAACTGTTTGTTTTCTTCGTCGTAATATTGCTCCGATGTTTTTTCGATGAACTTGCCCTCGTCGTACAGTTTTTTGAAAAAACCGGAAGCTGTTTCATGATGCACTTTGGCGCTTGTGCGTGAATATACATTGAATGAAATTCCGAATTTCTGAAACGACTCTTTTATAATTTTATGGAATTTATCCACCACATCCTGTGGCGACACTCCTTCGTTTTTGGCTTTTAATGTAATGGGCACTCCATGCTCGTCGGAACCGCCAATGAGCAATACATCCTCGTTTTTCAGGCGGAGATAGCGGGCATAAATATCGGCAGGGACATACACTCCGGCGAGGTGCCCGATGTGGATTGGCCCGTTGGCATACGGAAGTGCAGTGGTTATGAGAGTACGTTTAAAATCTGTCATCGCAAAAGAATTTGATTAACCGTGATTTTTAAGGCCACAAAGATAGTGGAAATTTTCGGGAGGGTGGATTCCGGGTTTTGATGTTTCTTATTTCTTATTCCTTATTTATTATTTGATATTCCCGCAGATTCCGCAGATACCCGCAGATTTTATGATTCTGCAAAAATCAGCGTAATCAGCTAGATTGAAAAACCGGTATTTTTTAAATCCGGAGGATTTAAATGTTTATAGAAACTAGACATTTAAGAAGAACCTGCGACTCCGGCCGGATCTTTTTCATTTGCATCATTTCTATAAACATGCGATACCTCCGGCATCGGTTTTTTTAAAATTTTATTATCGAATGGCAATGATAGTGCAATGATTTTACCGCAGATTCCGCAGATAAGCGCAGATTTTATGAATTCTGCGGAAATGAGTGTAATCCGTTATATTTAGGGTCTGCTGAGAAATAATTTTACTTTGGTTTATAGAAACTTATCGCCATTTTTGTAGAAACAAGTACAAGGATTTATGAATAGAGCAAGAAAAAAGCGTGCACCCACTCCGGTGTATGTCTCTCCGAATCAACTTTCCCTGGAATGTTTTCACACTCCCTTTGAGCAGCATTTGAACAAGAAAAACCGATGGGTAGTTTTAGCTGAGTTAATTCCATGGGATGAGATTTGCAATCTTTACCTGAAGCATGTTGGTGTTGCCGCAACTGGCAGGCCAGCTATAAGCCCCAGAGTTGTAATAGGCTCCCTGATCATAAAGCACATGTGTAATCTGGATGATCGTGAGACAGTTGACCAGATTTCAGAAAACATGTACATGCAATACTTCTTAGGCTATTCATCCTTTACACCAGAGGCACCTTTTGATGCTTCATTATTTGTTGAGTTCCGCAAACGATTAGGAATGGATAGCCTAAATGCCATTAATGAAAAAATCATTGCATTGAAAACTAAAATGACTAAACCTAAAGATGTTACAGTCATAGATAAAGATGCAGATAATGATAAAAAAGATGATTCTGAAGCCAACAATGACATTGGCAACAAAGGGAGGGTCATCTTCGATGCGACTGCATGCCCTCAGGATATTGCTTATCCAACAGATCTGGATTTATTATCAACTGCCAGAAAGAAATCTGAGGAGTTGATAGATGTACTTTATGACCCCTTGCTGCACGAAAAGAAACCCAGGACCTATCGTCAGGTTGCCCGCAAACGCTATTTGAAGATAGCTCAAAAAAAGAATAAACGGCGCCAGGAAACCCGCAAAGCAATAGCAAGCCAACTTCGTTTTTTAAAGCGTAATTTCAATTCCATTAATCGTCTTCTCAATTCATACTCTACCGTACCTCTGAACCCTAAAGATTACAAATACCTGTTGGTAATCAGTATGCTTTATCAGCAGCAGAAAAAGATGTATGATGATAAAACACATTCTGTCGAGGACAGGATTGTCAGTATTCATCAGCCACATGTGAGGCCTATTGTAAGAGGGAAGACACAGGCAAAGGTTGAGTTTGGTTCAAAGATTCACGTTTCTATTGTTGATGGTATCTCATTTCTGGACCAGTTAAGCTGGGATGCTTTTAATGAAGGAAGCCATATGATGGAATATGTTGAAAAGTACCATCAGCGTTTTGGATTTTATCCGCGCGAGCTGCTTGCCGATCAGATTTACTGTACCCGCGCCAATCGAGCCGCATTAAAGGAAAAAGGCATAAAGCTAATAGCGAAGCCTCTTGGACGTCCCTCGGCAGTGCAGATTCACGTAAGACCGGGAGAGCGTAATCCAATCGAGGGTAAGTTTGGTCAGGCAAAAACAGCATATGGATTAAACCGTATAAAAGCCAGGCTGATGGATACCAGTGAATCATGGATTGCCAGCATCTTTTTGGTGCTAAACCTGGTCAAGTTGGCCGGGGTGGCACTCCCGTGCCTTTTAATCAGGAGGGCAGAAAGTTTTTCAGCAAGAATGATTGAGATCTTTTTTAAAGAATTTGCAACTCATAAAAAGATATACTACAAAATGTATTGCTAAATAGGAAAACCTAACAGAGTTAATTATTAAATGGTGACCTGAGTTTTTCAGCAGGCCCTATTTAAAAACAGGAATTTCTTAAATCCGGAGGATTTATATGTTTATAGAAAATGGTCATCCAAAAAACATACGACTCCGGCCGGAGTCGCACCTTTATAATTTGCAATATTACTATAAACATGCGATACCTCCGGCATCGATTTTTAAAAATTTTATTGGAATGGCAATGATAGTGCAAGTAAATTGATGTTTCCCGCAGATTTCGCAGATACCCGCTGATTTTATGATTCTGCGAAAATCAGTGTAATCCGTTATATTTAAAAACCGGTATTTCTTATATCCGGAGGATTTATATGTTTATAGAAAATGGTCATCCAAAAAGAACATACGACTCCGGCCGGAGTCGCACTTTTTAATTTGCATCATTTCTATAAACATACGATACCTTCGGCATCGATTTTTAAAAATTTTATTGGAATGGCAATATTAGTGCCAGTAAATTGATGATTCCCGCAGATTTCGCAGATAAGCGCAGATTTTATGAATTCTGCGGAAATGAGTGTAATCCGTTATATTTAAAAACAGGAATTTCTTAAATCCGGAGGATTTATATGTTTATAGAAAATGGTCATCCAAAAAACATACGACTCCGGCCGGAGTCGCACCTTTATAATTTGCAACATTTCTATAAACATGCGATACCTCCGGCATCGAATTTTTTAAAATTTTATTATCGGAATGGCAATGATAGTGCAAGTAAATTGATGATTCCCGCAGATTTCGCAGATAAGCGCAGATTTTATGAATTCTGCGAAAATCAGTGTAATCAGTTATATTTTAAAACAGGAATTTCTTAAATCCGGAGGATTTATATGTTTATAGAAAATGGTCATCTAAAAAAACATACGACTCCGGCCGGAGTCGCACCATTATAATTTGCAACATTTCTATAAACATGCGATACCTCCGGCATCGAATTTTTTAAAATTTTATTATCGGAATGGCAATGATAGTGCAAGTAAATTGATGATTCCCGCAGATTTCGCAGATAAGCGCAGATTTTGTAATTTCTGCAAAAATCAGTGTAATCCGTTATATTTAAAAACCGGTATTTCTTAAATCCGGAGGATTTATATGTTTATAGAAAATAGTCATCTAAAAAAACATACGACTCCGGCCGCACTTTTTAATTTGCATCATTTCTATAAACATGCGATACCTCCGGCATCGGTTTTTTTAAGTTTGATTACCGGCAAGACAACATTCACCACAGATTCCGCAGATACACGCTGATTTTATGATTTCTGCGAAAATCTGTGGAATCAGCGGGAGATATATTTTTAGGAAGTTCAAAAAGAGAAACCGCTCCAAATTAACAGAACGGTTTCTTAAAATTATTTATTCTTCTATTGGAACAGCATTGTTGTAATCTTCTTCGGTGATGGTGTATGTATAGCGGTACTCTTTGTCTGTGCATTCCCTGCCAATGACTTTTTTTGTGTAATTGGATTCATTATAATAATTTACTATGTTTCTTTCAATTGCGCATTCATCGCTAAAAAAAAGTTCACAAGCCTGAATTATTACTCTCTCATTATCGAAATTAATCACAACCGAATCAGTTGTAATTGGGAATATTCCCTGTGCCTCAAAATGATAACCCTCATTTTATATTCTAAATATTCAGTATTTGGCTCAATCCTGATGGTGTCCTTTTTAATTTCCTGACTATCAAAATCTGGTTTAAAACTATACTGAATTATTATGAAATGGCTGGTGTTATTTTGAATTACATACTGGTTTGAACCTTCCTTCTCCACAGGAAACAGGCAACAAGAATGAATTAATAGAGCAACAGAAATTAAAGTTAGGATTTTTCTGCCGTGATGAAATAAAACAGATTTTAAATGTAATGAGTTCATTTTTTTATTGAATATTTTTTATTTATGATACTTTTCGAATAGGTAATCCACATAGCCTTCTGTCGGGTTGTCAAACATTTCCTTAATATTCATTTGCAGGAATTGACGGATCATGATAATGTGTACCGCCCCTTTTTACTTCTTTTTCAATCTTCAATCGGAACAGCATTATTGTAATCTTCTTCTGTTATAGTTGCTAAATGAAAACCTTGTAGAATTGAATGGCAATCAATACATGGATACGTATCTCTGCTTAAAACCAATTTTTTTTCTTCATTAAAAATTATTTCTACCGAATCAACCATGGAAACAGAAAAAAACGTTCGCGAATCGGTATCTTCTCCTGCACTTCTTTGAAATTCCAGTTCAGAAAACAGTTCCATATATATGGGATTGGCCTCCGCAAATGATATATGCCCTATTCCCATTCTGTAACCATAAATTTCCAGGTTATAACCGGTAGAATTAGTCAAGGTGTAGGTATCATATCCTTGTCGGCATGCAAATGCAATTGCACCTAAAAAACACAATAATAATAGTTTTGATTTCATATTCCTTATTGTAAATCATAGAACAAGTAATCCAAATTATTTTCTGTGGGATTATCAATTATATCCCGGATTTTGTTTCTCCATCCCCACCAATTTCCAATCTTCAATCGGAACAGCATTGTTGTAATCTTCTTCGGTAATGGTGTAAGTGTAACGATATTCATTCTCACCGGATGATCTGCCAGTTTTTTCCCGTTTGTATTCTGTGTCATATGCGAGAATGTTTCTTTCAAAATCACAAATACTTAAAGTATGTTCGTCGCAAACCTGGATAATGATTGTTTTATCATCAAAAATGATATTTACGGAATCGATTTCAAAATTTTCAAATATACCTAGCGGTTCGTTAACTAATCCTCGTCCTCTTCGTACCGAAAAGTTTTGGTCAGGTTTAATATCAATTTCCTCTAGAGGATTGGAATAGTTAATCAACCTGTCACCTTTCCAATTGAATCTGTCAAAACCTTCAATCAATATTTCACTGTTTGTTTCATTTTGGATGACATATTCCCAATAATATTCTTTTTCGCAGGAATGGAACATTGTCATTAAAAAGCATAAAACATAATATTTTCTTTTCATTCTATATCATTTAAATGATTAAAATAATGCATCTAAATACTGTTCAGTTGAGTTCCTCCGCAATTATCAATATAATTGTACACAATCCTGTTTTCTGTAAATGGTCCCTCTTGAATATTCGCGGCAGGGGTGTTCCTGTATTCCGGGTTTAAATCTAAAGAAATTGTTATGTTTTACAAGTACCAAGTGGTAAAAAAATACATGGGGGGGGGGTAAATTTAGAATCGATTTAAATAAATTTCTATAATGGAACTATGTTCTAATGCAAGGGATTGCAACTGGCCCCCAGATTTCGCAGATACACGAGATTTTATGTTTCTTCGATAATCAGGCTAATCAGCTATATTTAAAAACCGGTATTTCTTAAATCCGGAGGATTTATATGTTTATAGAAAATAGTCATCTAAAAAAACATACGACTCCGGCCGCACTTTTTAATTTGCATCATTTCTATAAACATGCGATACCTCCGGCATCGGTTTTTTTAAGTTTGATTACCGGCAAGACAACATTCACCACAGATTCCGCAGATACACGCTGATTTTATGATTTCTGCGAAAATCTGTGGAATCAGCGGGAGATATATTTTAGGAAGTTCAAAAAGAGAAACCGGTCCAAATTAACAGAACGGTTTCTTAAAATTATTTATTCTTCTATTGGAACAGCATTGTTGTAATCTTCTTCGGTGATGGTTACAGTAACATCGCCTCTTACAATCGGGTGACAATTGGCATCAGGATAATTGAAACATGTAACCGTTAGAACACTATCGGAGTTAAATAGAATATTTACCGAATCAACGTAAGGAATTGAAAAAAAAGTTCGTGAATCAAAATCCTCGCCATCTCTTCTTTTAATTGTCAAATCCGAAAAGGGTTCCATATAAATATTATCAGCCTTTTCAAACGAAAGTGTATTTGTCCTGAAACCCTCAACAACAATTTCATGTGGTGTTAAATTCTTTAATTCAAAAGTATTATAGATCGGTTTACAGGCAACCATAAGAATAATTGCCAATTTAAAAATGAAAATAAGTTTATTATTCAATAGGTTCATAATTAATTAAAACTTAGTTAATATCATCAAATAGTTTATCTAAATAAATTTCAGTAGGATTATCGAACCTGTTTTTAATTTCATCCCGCCAGCCCCACCAATTAGAAGGGGAAAATAGGAGCGCAAATTCAAGTTGAGATAATATATAGTTTTCAACATCATCGTCTGGTAGTAGAGTACCGTTACTATGTTGATTAAAGGTGTCAATCATATCCCAAACAATAGAAGTATATCCATCTTTCTTCATGTTTGCTATTGTTTCATTTTGCTTGGTATTATAGTTATTTGTATTATAAATATCATTTGTAATTACTGCTGCAACTCCAGTTGCCCAACTTTCTGGTAAAAAAGGTTCACTGAATATCTCATCCACTACATATTGGGAATTATTATATCCAATCTCCCAATGTGATGCGTGTGTAAGTTCATGGATTGTTGTACCATATATATTTTGGCTATTTTTATTTCCTGCCTTAACAGTAACCTCAGCAGCAAATGCAAAATCTTTGAAACTAAGATACGTTGAAGTCCCGGATTCCTCCTTGCCTGCAATATGAAGGCGGTGTTGCAGAGCTCCTAAAATGCCATCCCTTCGAGGAGGAGGCTTAATACCCCAGCGACTGAATTTGTAGTAATAAGTAAAAGCTGCCCTGAAAATATGTGCAAAAATAAATGATTTCGGGCTGCTAATATTCCTTATAACCAAATTCCATTCTCCGGTTTGTTTTGGTCCATTAAAATAAGCCTGCCCGTATGAACCATCTCGAATGTCAAAATCCCAACGCTCCCACGTAATGCTGTAATTTGCATCGCTGCTAAATGTACCGTCGCAGGTAAAATTTCCGTTTGCATCCGTCATCCCTTCATGGGTTGTAAACCAACTACGGGCCCGGACAGTAACTCCTTCAAGCGGGATATTATGGCTATTTGTTGTGCTTGTTTCAAACCTGTAAACTGCCCGCTGGCACATTGGTTCATCGTCATCCGGCAGTTGGAGCTGTTTTAAATAAGGATCTTCTCCGTTTTGATTATATATTGCTTCCCCTGTTTCGCAATTGTAATATTCGTAATGATCAAAAACTTTTTGGGTAGTGGAGTAACTGTTTATTATATCATCATAAACTTTAATGTTTCCTGAGGGTCTCCAGCTTGTCGATTTCAATCCAACTCCATTTTCTTCATCATCACCCAAATTGCCGGTTATTCGCAAAGCTTCTGTTTCGAGCACCAACCATTCAAAGTAATCCATTGAACCACTTTTTAATTGTTGAAGTTCACCTGTTTCTTCCTGTAAAAACAAATCAGCCAGTTTCTGGTATTGTATATCCGGGAAAGTATAATCAACCGGAACCACAGTATACTGCCAGGTAATTTCATTTGCAGGAATTGACGGATCATGATAATGTGTACCGCCTCTTTTTATTTCTTTTTCAATCTTCAATCGGAACAGCATTGTTGTAATCTTCTTCGGTCAAGGTGTATGTGTAATGGTAATAAGTAACATGGTTATCTTCATTTACCCTCTCAACATAACTATCCCTGTTCAATATATTTCTGTATGTATCCAGTTCGTTTCTCCTGTGAATCAATTTCCGGGAACCATCAAAAATGATAATTACCGAGTCGGTAGATTCTCCGAGAGGAAATGGATAATGACTACCTCCGTAATTTATAGAAAAAACATCATTTGCTGAAATTTGTATGATCGAATCAGGTATAGGAGGGAGTGATTCATGATAAACAAAATTATGAATAACCATACTTATATCGTACACCGTTTCGTTTTTTACGTTATAAATTGTTAATGTGTCATCTTCTACTATACATGAAAACAAAAAAAGTAAAGGCACAATAAACTTTAATTTAGCAAGCATATTCATATAAGTTATGTTAATACAATTCCAATAAATTATCAATATCCTCATCTATAATACCGATAATTTTGTGGTTTTTTAATGATGATACTAAAGCCTGGTTATTTGAATAAATTTTTAAAAATACCTGGTTATTTTTTAACAATATTTTTATTCGCAATTATCAATATAATTGTACAAAATCCAGTTTTCTGTAATTGGTCCCTCTTGAATATTCGCGGCAGGGGTGTTCCTGCATTCCGGGTTTAAAACTAAACAAATTGTTACGTTTTATAAGTGCGAACTGGTAGTAATATGTGAATGGGGGTAAATTTGGAATCGATTTAAATAAATTTCTATAATGGAACTATGTTCTTATTCAGGGGATTCAAATTAAAGATGATGAGAAACATACGGTGTGTTCAGACATCTGGTATGTAATTAAAATCAATGTTTCCCGCAGATTTCCCAGATACCTGCGGATTTACGAATTCTGCGAAAATCAGCGTCATCCGCGGGAGATTTGTTTTTAGGATCCTCTTTTTCAATGTTTGTCTAAACCTTTGAAGTTTTGGAAACTTCAAAGGTTTGAGTTGATTGAAAAGGCATTCTCCCTGGTGGCGGGCAGAAAATTGATGTTCCAAAAAAAACATACAACACTGACCGTCTGCGTGTCCGGCAGGCAAGGAGTTGAACTTTCTTCATCTGCGCCAATTTAATGGGAAAGGCCATTATAACCGGACCGGGAGCCGGACTTTCCAAGTCCGGTATTTCCATGTAGGTGTTTGGAAACTCCAACTCCCGGAGTATTTTTTAAATCCGGAGGATTTAAAATCGGCTCAGATTGAATTGTAAAATGAAAACGAATGAAAACAAAAAGAATATTACAGTTTCTGTTTATCCTGATGTAAATGTACATCCATTTGCGGGAACGGGATGTTCAGGCCTTCTTTGCTGAATGAGTTGTAAACATATTCGTTCATATCAAAAAAAACATTCCAGTAATCAGTGGATTCAGCCCACACCCGAACAACCAAATTAACAGAACTGTCGCCTAATTCAGTCACTGCAATAAATGGTGCCGGATCTTTTAAAATTCTTGTGTCTTTACCGATTAAACCGGTTAGTAATTTCCTGGCTTTGGCAACATCATCCCCATAACCTATTCCAAAAACAAAATCAACACGTCTTCTTGGTTCAGTCGAATAATTTATCATCGATCCTGTTGATAACCCACCATTTGGAATTATTATGGTTTTATTATCCGGAGTTTTTAAAATTGTATTGAAAATCTGGATTTCATTCACTGATCCGGAATGGCCTTGCGCCTCAATATAATCACCTGCTTTAAAAGGTTTAAAAAGCAAAATCATTACTCCGCCAGCGAAATTTTGTAAAGTTCCGGATAGTGCCAGACCAATGGCCAGACCGACAGCTCCAAGAACCGCAATAAATGAGGTCATTTCCACCCCCAGCATTCCTACAACGCTTATTATCAGCATGGTTTTCAAAGCCATACCGATTAAGCTGTTTAAAAACCCACGAAGGGATGGTTCCATTTTCCGTTTCTCGAAACTTTTTCTTAATGATTTCTGAATAACTATGATGAGCCACCAACCAACAATAAGGGTGATGATTACACCGACTATACGCAATCCATAGAGAATTATCGCATCATAAATGTTTTGTAAAATAACGCTTACTGAATCCATAAGTTTAATTTTTTAGTCCTTAATAATGACTAAGTTATATATTTTTTTGATATTCTTTTAACAAATTCCCAATTAATTTATAAACCAGGGTCTATATACATTAATTGTCCGATAGATAGTTGCTGATTGTTAACCCATCTTTTTTCTTATGTTTCCTGAATATTTCAAACACTATGTAAACTGGTTCAGAATTTCGAATGTCGAATTTCTATCTTGAAAGTACATGCAGATTTTATGATTTGTGTGAAAATCAGCGTAATCCGAGGGAGATTAAAAAGAAAAAAGAAATATCGAATAATGAATAACAGAATCAGAAAGTTACGATTTTCTGAAGATACTTGATTCTTATTGATATTCAGGAAAAGAATGTAGAATGTCGAATTTCGATCTCAACAAAGAATAAACGACTCTGGTTTATCATAAATCTGCAAATAAAAATCCTCCGTCCGCCAACCGGCGGACACCTCCTTTTAAAAAGGAGGACGCGCTTCGATGCAGCTTTTCTCCTCCCCCGTATAAACATTCTCAGGAAGTAGATTATTTACCGCAGATTCCCGCAGATTTTATGATTTCTGCGAAAATCAGCGCAATCAGCGGGAGATTAATCCGGAACGGATGAAAAAGCAATCTTTGATTAGCGGTTTTTTCAATGGATTGATGTAAATTCGTACGCTATAAAAATTGACAAACATGCCTGACTTTTCCCACATTATTTTCGACCTTGACGGTACGCTGACCGACAATACAAGCGGTATCCGGAATTCATTGCTGTATGCACTGGAGCACATGCAGATTCATGGTTACACGGAAGAAATACTTGAACATTTTATAGGGCCGCCGCTGCAGTGGGGGTTCAGTAATTTATTCGGCCTTAACGAGCGCAATACAAAACTGGCGGTGGAGTATTTCCGAGATTATTACAGTGAAAACGGCTGGCGTGAAAATGAACCCTATCCCGGGATATACCAGATGCTCGAAGAACTGCATTTTGCCGGAGTGAAAATGTTTATTGCCACTTCGAAACTCGAAATTTATGCCCAGCGGATTATCGAACATTTTGAATTCGATAAATACATTATTCAGCTAAAAGGCGCCGACTACGGGGGAAACAAAGCCACCAAAGCCGGTATTATTTTCGATATACTCCGCAGCAACCGGCTAAAACCTTCAAAACAAATTGCCATGGTTGGCGACACTGTTTTTGATATGGAAGGCGGAAAGGAAAATGAACTTGGCAACAGTTGCTGTTACCTACGGTTTTGGAAAAGAGGAAGATTTGAAAAAGGTGGAACCCGATTTTTTGGCTGATGATGTGGAGGAGTTGTATGGGATATTGAATGCGTAATTAATTCAAAATGATGGTTACATTTTGTAACTTTCCCGTTTTAATATTTTTCGCCGATGAAAATACCACCCTTTTTAAAACCCGGAGATAAAATCCGCATAGTATCACCTGCCGGAAAAATTGAGGAAAATGAAGTACTTCCGGCTGTAAAATGGCTAATTGAACAAGGGTTTGAAGTGGAGCTGGGGAAGCATGTTTTTGCACGTCATTTTCAATATGCCGGAACCGACAGGGAGCGGCTTGAAGATGTACAGGCTGCCCTTGATGATGCCGATACCAGTGCAATTATTTGTTCGCGCGGTGGTTACGGGACAGTGCGGATAATCGATAAACTTAATTTCTCCGGATTCCTGCAAAAACCAAAGTGGGTGGTTGGTTTCAGCGATATTACTGTACTGCATTCATGCCTGCAACACCTGGAAATTGCAACAATTCACGGAGCAATGCCACGCTATTTTTTTGATGAAAAGGGGCAGGTGAGCGAAAGCCTCGAATCGATGATGAACCTGCTGACTGGAAAAGAAGCAGAATACATTATTCCTTCAAATGTAAGCAACCGGCCCGGCATAGCTGCGGGTGAAATTACCGGGGGCAACTTTTCAATTGTTTCAAGTTTGCAGGGCACCCAATATGAAATTGATACAAGCGGGAAGATTCTTTTTCTTGAAGACCTTGATGAATATCTGTACCACACTGACCGGATGGTTAATCAATTAAAACTTGCAGGTAAACTGGATAATCTGTCGGCACTGATTATTGGCGATTTTACCGACATGAAAGACAACGAATCGCCATTTGGTAAAACGGTGCACGAAATCATGCTCGAAGCAGTGGTAGAATTTGACTACCCGGTTTGCTTCGGATTTCCGGCCGGGCACAACAAAAAGAACCTGGCACTGGCTTTTGGCAAAACCTGGGAACTCAACATTTCCCAAAACCATTCCACACTAAAACTACTTTAAACTTTAAACCCGAAACTTTAAACTATCCTATGGTCTCTCAACGCGAAATCGGCGCAATTGCAGAAGGGCACGCAAAGCAGTATTTACTGAAACTGGGCTATGAAATACTTCATACAAACTGGTATAACTGCCATCTCGAAATTGATATTGTTGCCCGCGACGGGGACGAACTTGTAATTGTGGAAGTAAAATCACGCAACGGAATCCGGTACGAGCACCCTTCTGAAGCTGTAACAAATGGAAAAATAAAACACCTGGTGGAAGCGGCCGAAGCATACATTCAGGAAACAGACTGGGAGCTGGAAACCCGTTTTGATGTGATTACAGTTATATTTTTTGGAGAAAATTATGAACTGGAGCATTTTAAAGATGCTTTTTATCCGACCATGTAAAAGTTTCGCTTCAACCTTCCGGAAGTAAGGTTAATATTCTCTTTTTTTTTACTGCGAAAGCAATGTTTTTTAAATGATTCCATTATTTTTATCGGTTTCAGAATCAATTAATTTTTCTCCGTAAAGGGAGGTAAGGAGGTTATATGAATATCGAGGAATTAAGGGAATATTGCCTGTCGTTAAAAGGGGTAACCGAAAGTTTTCCGTTCGACCAAAACACACTGGTATTTAAAGTTGCTGATAAAATTTTCTGCATTACTGATTTGGTTGACGATTTGGCTGTGGCTTTAAAGAATGATCCGTTAAAAAACATCGAATTGCGGGAAGAATATGCGGCAATAAAACCAGGTTACCACCTGAACAAACAACACTGGAATACCGTTCAGATTGATGGTTCGTTGCCGGATGATATGGTAAAAAACCTAATCGACGAGTCGTATGATTCGGTGGTGATGGGCCTTACCCGTAAAAAGCAACAGGAATTAAAAAATCTATAACTGTTTATTATGAAGTTTTTCTCTGTTTTATTGGTGTTGAATATTGTTGTATTGTATTCAGTTTTGGCACAAGATGAAAATAACTGTACAATTGAAATCGAATTAAAACATACTCCGGTTATTAATCAGGGCAGCACCGGAACCTGCTGGAGCTTTGCAACAACAAGCTTCCTTGAATCGGAAATCATGCGGAAAGGTTATCCGGAAACCGATCTTTCGGAAATGTTTTTTGTGTATTATGCTTACCGGGATAAGGCAGAAGAATATCTGTTCTATCACGGAAACAACAACTTCAGCCAGGGGGGGCAGGCACACGATGTGTTAAATGTGTTGCAGGGAAAAGGTTTGGTCACAAATGAAGCTTATCCGGGAAAACAGGAAAAAGGAAGGTTTAACCACCATGAATTGCAAAATGAACTGAATAAGGAAATTACCGCACTGAATAAGAAAGAGAAAAGTTTTGAAAGCTCAGATGCAAAATCTTTTAACTCAGCACTGAATAAATACATTGGTAAAGTTCCGCACAAAATTGAACTAAATGAAAAGAAGTTTACACCAGCCGGATTGTTAAACAACTTTGAAATTGATCCTGAAGATTATGTTGAAATTACATCTTATTCCCATCATCCGTTTTACAGGCAGTTTGTTTTGGAAATTCCGGACAACTGGGCGCATGGTTTGTATTATAACCTGCCCATCGGCGAGTTGGTGCAAGTGATGTATTTCGCACTTGAAAATGGATATACGGTTTGCTGGGATGGCGATACGAGTGAAAAAGGCTTCAATAACCGGAAAGGGATAGCAGAGCTTCCGGATAAATTAAAAGGAAAAGTTGACCAGAAAATGAGGCAGGAAACTTTCCTTGATCGTTCAACTACCGACGACCATTTGATGCATATTATTGGCCTTTCGAAAAACGGGGAAGGAGAAAGCTGTTTTTACACAAAAAACTCCTGGGGCGCCGACAGTAATAGTATGGGAGGATATTTAAATATGACAGAAGATTATGTGCGGTTGAAAACCATTGCAATTATGGTTCATAAAGATGCGATACCGGCGGCTATCAAAGAAAAACTGCATTTGTAATGGATATATTTAATCTTACCTCGGATTATATTGAATTGGTAAAATTACTGAAGCTAAAAAGAATAGCTGAAACCGGGGGACATGCAAAGATACTTGTTGAAGAAGGGAAAGTTTTTCTAAACGGGCAGCAGGAGTTCAGAAAACGGGCTAAACTACGTTCGGGTGATGTGGTTTCGGTATTGGGGAAAGAAATTCAAATGAAGTAATAAAGGCTCCTTCCTGTGATAAAAAATAAAAGCCGGTATGAAACCGGCTTTTTCTAACGTGCGTACGGAGTAAAAAGATTTAGAACGGTGTTTTAAAACAGAGGTCTTTTCGCTTTCCATTTTACGTGTTCAAATTTAGATTTTATACGCTTTGATTGCTAAAAATTTAGGTGCAGAACCTTCGAAACAAGGTTAAAACGTACTGTATTACAACTTTTGGGGGGTAAAACAGGTAAAATCGCAAACGAAAGGTTTTGGAGCAGTATTACAGGAGAGGATAAAAAAATTGGGTGCCAAAATATTGACCCCCAATTTATTACTTATTAACCCTAAAAACTATTATGCCGAATTTTTTAAATAAAGCAACGTATCATTTACACTTCCAAAACGGGAAAACTCTTCATCGCGAATCGAAATATTAAATATTCCTTCAAGATAAAATGTAAAAATTTTCCAGTCTGTTGTATCAAAATTAAGATCTTCATTGAAATTTGCTTCTATTTGAATATCTTTCTTCTGAACTCCAGTCTTTCGAAGTGCACGGTACAAATTCCTTCTGATTGTTTTTTCCTTCATCGTTTCCGTATGTATTCTGTTCTGGCTCTATTTGTTCATTAGAAATCGAACAAACGAATTTATGGGTCAAATATATTAAATAATTATGAAAATCCGATAGTCTTTGGTGAATTTTATTTCCAACTGACAATCAGTGTTTTATGTGGAACAATTCCTGTGTTTTCTCATAACTGTTCCAATCATTTCTCAACAAACTGTACATTTCAAGATCGTAGAACTTGTGGCGATGCTTCTCACCCTGACGTTCAATTCCCTCGATCCTGAAACCTAGTTTTTTAGGTATAGCGGCGCTTTTTTCGTTTCCAATGGCCACTTTTATCTGTACCCTGTTTAGTTTTAATTTCACGAATGAATACTTTATCAACTCCTGTACGCAAAGAGTAACAATTCCTTTACCCTGCATCTTTTCTGAAATCCAGTAGCCTAATTCAGTTTTTAAGTTTACCCAGTCAGTATCTTTAAAACCGATTAATCCGGCAAATTCTTCGTTGTACCAGATGCTGAATATTTCATCCTTTTTAATTGCTGAATTTCGTAGGGTACCTTTAACAAAGCTTTCCGTATCCGAAAGTTGTGTGGTAAAATCAACAAAAGGGAGCCATTTGCGCAGAAATTCGCGGTTGGTATCAATGGTTTCAAAAATAACTGGCGCCATAGAAATATCTATTGGCTCGAGGCGAATGTGACTGTTTATCTGGAATTGTTTCATTGTATAGTTTTTAAATCGATATAAAAAACCTGTTGGTCAAAATATTTTGTGTCTTCGCAGGAGATTAAAATTGTGTCATTTCCAAGAAAACAAATACCTTCTGTTTGAGCACGATTTATAGAATCCATATCGATAAACAATGATTTCCCTGAAAAAAAACTGCCTGCTTCCACATTCCAAAAGAGCCGCATAACCGGTTTGTAATTGTGGTAGCCCAATATAGCAATTTTAGTTTGGTCGGGGCTGATATCGGCTCCGGTAACAAGGCATTTCATATCGAACGAATCAATTGCCGCGGCTTTGTAATTCCCCTCAGTTGCTGGCAAAGTATAAACTGTTGTTGTTTCGTTTATCCAGTTTTTCGTAAAAATGTAAAGTTGATTCTTCATTTCTACCATCGCTTCACAATCAAAAGCTGTTGAATGCTGCCTGAAATTGAAATTTTCCTGGTCATGATATGAAAATTTAATTTCATCAGCGCTTATCGATTGTTCCTTTTTCTTTGTGATGCCTTTTTTATTTATCCTGTAAATTACAAGATTTTTACGATCGCCATTGTTGTTGCCAAAGTCACCAATGTAAATGAAGTGTTCGTCCTGGGTAATATCTTCCCAATCATGATTATCTGCATTTTTAATTTTAATTTCCCTTTCAATGTCTCCCTCAGTATTAAATCCGTAAATCCTGTTTTTCCCACCACTGTCGTTAAAGGTCCAGAATAAATTATCGTAAAAAAGCAATCCGGAGGTTTCGGATAAGCTGCCTGGTAGTTTAGGTACATAAACCTGCGGATTAACCTGCATTACTGATAAAACTTTTGTACCAGAGACAACTTGTTTTTTGTTTTCTTTTCGAAAATTACAGGAATTTAACACGAGTAAAGCAGATATTAATAGTACAATTTTTTTCATCTTTTTATCTTTACCAAAATTTTAAAAACAGACAGGTTAATTTAGATAAATTTTTAAAGGAATGAGAAAATTGATATTTTTTGTTGCAATAGCTTTATTATCTGTTGGTATCTCCTGCGGGAATGCAGAGAAGGAAGAAAAAAACACCCTTGTTTTAATTAAAACGGAATATGGTGATATTAAAATTAAACTTTACAATAAAACTGTTGAGCACAAAAGTAATTTTATTAAGCTTGCCAATGAGGGATTTTACAACGGGTTGCTTTTTCATCGCGTTATCCCGAATTTTATGATACAGGGTGGTGATCCTGATTCGAGAAATGCTTCACCCGATCAAAAGTTAGGCGCAGGTGCGTTGGATTATTCACTGCCAGCCGAATTTATACCCGAATATTATCATAAAAGGGGAGCTGTTGCAGCAGCCCGCAGGGGAGATGTTGCCAATCCTAAAAAAAGTTCAAGTTCATCGCAGTTTTATATTATTCAGGGCGAAAAATATACCGATGGACAATTGGACACCTTGTTAATGATTAAAAATGAAAGCCTGAAAAAGCGCATTTTTAACCAGGAGGTACAAAACAGTTACAAGGAGTTGAATGAATTTAAGAAAAATGAAGATGTGGAAGGTTTCAATAACAAAATTGTTGAAATCCGCCTGAAGTCGGACAGTTTGTACGAAGTGGGTAAAAAGTATGAGTTTACTGACGAACAGCGGGAAACTTACAAAACCATTGGCGGCTATCCTTCCCTCGACGGCGATTATACTGTTTTTGGAGAGGTGGTTGAAGGAATGGATGTAGTGGATAAAATTACTGCTGTTGAAACAGGTGCGGCAGATCGGCCTGTTAAAGATATCAAAATGGAAGTGGAGGTGATTGATAAATGATGTTCAGGATAATAGCTGCAGTTGTTTTTGTTCTTCTTTCGTATCAGGGGATTGGCCAGAATGTTATTGTTGAGATTTCAACCAATATGGGCGACATGAAATTCCGGTTGTATAATGATACGCCAAAACACCGCGATGCTTTTATCGATTTGGCCGAGGAAGGTTATTACGACGGAACACTTTTTTACCGTGTCATTCAGAATTTTCTGATTCAGGGTGGTTCAAAAAGCTCAAAGGATGCACCTCCCGGAAAGAGAATCGGTTATGGTGATCCGGATAAAACTGTTGACGATGAAATTCTGCCCAATCATTTCCATAAGAAAGGTGCATTGTGCGCTCCCCGCCAGCCCGATGAGGTGAATCCGTTTCAGCAATCCGATATTTCACAGTTTTACATTGTGAAAGGAAGAGTATTTACTGCCGGCGAACTGGATACAATGGAAATGGCGGTTAACCGGCCCATCCGGAGCAAAATCGTTCAGAAGTATCTTACACCTGAAGTACGGAATGAACTTCAGATGCTCAAGGAAGATAAACGGGTGGATGAGTTTCGCGAAATTGCAGGGAAGGTAAAAGCACAGATTGAATCGGAATACATTTTACAGGCCGGTGTTCTTGAATTTACTGATGAAGAACGGGAAGCCTATACTACAATTGGCGGTTATCCCGAACTGGATGGTGAGTATACTGTGTTTGGTGAATGTATTTCGGGTTTCGATGTCATTGATAAAATTGCAGCACTTGATACGGATAAAAACAACCGGCCGTTCACTGATGTTGTTATTCACGTAAATGTCTTGAAAAAGAATTAAATGAAGTTTTATCTTCTGATAGGGGTGCTTGCATTATTTGGTTTTTCATCTTGTGGAACAAAAGAAAAGAAACAGGAAGAAAAGCCGGTGCAGAAACAAAAACAAGAGATTAACAATCAGGAAACCGGCTGGGAAGATGTTTTATCTTCAGTGGTTAAAATTGATTCATACGACGGCGACAGGATTCTTGAATCGGGGCAGGGTTTTTTTGTAGCCGAAGATTTAATCGTCACTAAATACTCGCTGGTAAATCGTGCGGATAATGTGCAGGTATCACCTTTGGATACCAATGAAAAATTTAAATCAAATAAATATGTAGCTTTCGATCGCATCAATGATTTAATAGTGCTGAAGGTTGAAAATATTAAACGAAAACCTGTGGAATTGTACTCCGGAACCGTACCAAACTCAGCAAAGGCGATAACCATTTCGACCACACCTTCAAAAACCATTCAACTTTTTACCGGGAAAGTTTTGAATCTTGCAACGGTGCAGGGAACCAAATTGTACCGCATAACCAATAAAATCAGAAAATCATCATTTGGCGCTCCGGTTTTGGTGTCGAATAAAAGTGCCGTTGGAGTTGCCTTTTCGGATATTGTACGTTACGAAGAACAAAGTTTTGTGATACCATCTTTCTATATCAGCGATTTACTTTCAACCCAAAAGAAAGAACCGCAAACGCTTGAATCCCTCCGGACAGTTTCAAGTGAAGAGGTGTCGGCAGAAAACCGGAAAATAAAAGGCCTGTTGCTTGAAACAGATATGGGGAACATTACCATCCGGCTGTTCGATGAAACGCCTGAATACCGCGATAATTTCATAAAGCTTGTAAAGGAAAATTATTATGACAGCCTGCTGATTCACCGTGTCATTCCTGATTTCGGGATACAAACCGGAGCTGCCGATACCCGATACGCTGAAAAAGGAGATATTATCGGCTGG
This sequence comes from uncultured Prolixibacteraceae bacterium, assembly GCA_963816685.1. Classification (GTDB taxonomy): domain Bacteria; phylum Bacteroidota; class Bacteroidia; order Bacteroidales; family Prolixibacteraceae; genus CAVYUC01. Next base: position 446,807 of record CAWFMB010000014.1, read on the forward strand.
AAAGGCCCGGGTTATACTATCCCGGCGCATATAGTTCCCGGATTGTTTCACCGGCGGGGAATGATTGGTTCGCCCCGTAAACCTGATACAAAAAACCAGCGCCGCCGTTCCGATGGTTCGCAGTTTTATATTGTTTCGGGCCGCAAATACTTCGACAAGGAACTGGATGAAATTGAGGAACAAAACGATTACAAATTCAGCGCTGCACAGCGACAGGTTTATAAAACTGTTGGAGGAGCGCCTCATCTTGACGGTACCTATACGGTTTTTGGCGAAGTTACATCGGGAATGGATGTTGTGGATAAAATTGTAAAAGTGGAAACCGATCGCGAGTGGCGACCACTGGAAGATATCCGTTTAAAAAATATCAGGATTTTAAAATAGCTTACAAACTTTCCCTGTTGCACAATTTGATGACTTGTCAAACGTGGGGTTACCGTATCGCTGTTCCATCCTGGCAGAGATTTGTTGTCTGTTTAAGATGATTAAAAAAATTGTATTTTTGGGATATGAGTATCGTTGATAAAAATATAGATAAGATTCAAGATTTGTGTTTAAAACATAAAGTAGCCAAATTGTTTGTATTTGGATCAATTCTTTCGGATAAATTTAAAAGGTCAAGTGATATTGATTTTTTAGTAGATTTCCAGGGTGTCGATTTGTATAATTATGCGGATAACTACTTCGACTTTAAGACTTCATTAGAAAAATTACTCAATCGACAAGTTGATTTACTTGAGGATAAGGCGGTGCAAAACCCCTATTTGAGACAATCGATAGATTCTTCAAAACAATTGATATATGGATAACGACATCAGGACCTGGCTCTATGATATTTTACAATCTATAAATGAAATTGACAGTTACTATTCGGATAGGTCAAAGGTATTTGAGGAGTATGCTTCTGATACAAAGACAAAAAGAGCAGTTGAACGTAACTTGGAGATAATCGGTGAGGCAGCTAACAGAATATTAAAGAAGAATAAGGATTTCAAGCTGGAAAACGTTGAAAGGATTATCGGTACCCGCAACAGAATTATTCATGGCTATGATAAAATTTCAGATGATTTGATTTGGAGTATCGTGATTAATCACCTGCCAAAACTTAAACAAGAAGTTGAAAATTTGTTAGGTGAGTAAAAAGACTGCACCTAACGAATTTATGACTGAGGAAGCCAAAGTACTTGCATTTCAGGCGATTGAATTAATTGAGCTATATATTAAAATATTTTGAAAGTAATATTTAGACCGAAAACAATTAATATCTAAATACTTCAGTTAATTCAGTACCGTTTTTCAGCCAGTAAGTTTTTAACCCGGCCTTTTGGGCGCCCCGGATGTTTTTTTCCAAATCATCAACAAACAAGGTTTCTTCAGGAATTATCCCAGCCAGTTGAATTACTTTTTGATACGATTCCAAATCGGGTTTTCGTGCATTTATTTCATGGGAATAGTAATCTTTTACAAACAGCGCCGGAAATTCAATGCCATGCTGTTCAAGAAATGCTTTATGAAGTCGTGAAATGTGAATATTATTTGTGTTGCTGAACAGATAAATGTTAAACTTTTTGCTGAGTTCCTGCAGCAGTTTTACCCGGTTCTCCGGAATGTCGAGAATCATTGCATACCAGGCATCATCAATTTGCCGATCGGTTGCCTCCGGATTATTCAAAACTTTCCGTACCCTTTTTCTAAACACTTCCGGCGAAATATTCCCGACTTCCAAATCATAGAAAACCGGATCGGAATAAGCCTGCTGATTGTCCAGCACTTTTTTATCCAGTCCAAGCTCATGAAAAGCTTTTATCGATGCATTAAAATCAAGGTTAAGCAACACATTTCCCAAATCGAAAATGATATTCTTTATATTTTTAAGGTCGGGCGCCATTCAAATAATTTTTAAGTTTGCGAAGATAAATATTTAAAACCGGTTTTGTGAAAATTAAGGAAAAACCATATCATACAATTTGGTTAAAAGAGAGTAACCCCGAAATTGTTCAGGTTATCGATCAGCGGAAACTGCCATTTCAATTTGAAATCATGGATTTGAAGAGTGCCGGAGATGCATTTTTCGCCATTCGTGAAATGGTAGTCCGTGGCGCGCCATTAATTGGTGTAACTGCTGCATATGGAATGTATCTCGCACTTTTGGAATTTGAAAATGGAAATCTGGAAGTATTTATCAATGGAAAAGCTGATTATTTGAAATCGGCCCGGCCCACTGCAGTAAATCTTGCATTTGCAATTGACGAAATGGTTCGGTTTATTTTGAAGGAGAAATCCAGCCCTGTATTGTTTGAAAAGGCCCGTACAAAAGCAGGTGAATTAAAACAACAGGAAATTGAATTCAGCAGTAAAATCGGTGATCTGGGTTGCGAAATCATCGAAGAGATTTACCTTGAAAAGAGAGCTCCTGTAAACATTTTAACCCACTGCAATGCAGGCTGGCTTGCCTGTATTGATTGGGGAACTGCAACTGCTCCGGTTTACAAAGCACATTTAAAAGGGATCCCTGTTCATGTATGGGTTGATGAAACCCGACCCCGCAACCAGGGGGCGCGATTAACAGCTTACGAACTGGGTGAAATGGGAGTTCCGCACACTGTTATTCCGGATAATACCGGCGGGCATTTAATGCAGCACGGAATGGTGGACATTGTGATTGTTGGCAGCGACCGGACAACAGCATCCGGCGATGTGGCCAACAAAATTGGTACTTACCTGAAGGCGTTGGCTGCAAAAGATAACCACATTCCGTTTTATGCAGCTTTGCCCTCATCAACAATTGACTGGCAAATAAATGATGGTGTTGCAGAAATCCCAATTGAAGAGCGAAACGGAAATGAAGTTTCGGAAATTGAAGGCTGGAGAGGCAATGAAATTGTTTCCGTTCGTTTGATACCTGATAAAAGTAAGGTTGTAAATTATGGATTTGATGTTACTCCTGCACGGCTTGTAACCGGAATTATTACCGAACGCGGAATTTGCCAAGCCACCAGGGAAGCTATTTATAAACTATTTCCTGAAAAATCAAGATAATGATCAAAATTGCTATAATTGGGGGTTCCGGTCTCGAGAATCCTGATATTCTTAAAAATCCTGATACAATAACTTTTGAGACACCTTTTGGAAAACCATCTTCGGCTTTCAAAACCGGGCAAATTGGTGGTATTGAAGTGGCAATTCTATCACGTCACGGATTGGATCATTCCCTTCCGCCTTCTCAGGTAAACAACAGGGCAAACATTTGGGCTATTCAAAAGCTGAGCTGTACCCATATTTTGGCAACCACCGCCTGTGGCAGTTTGCGGGAGGAAATTAAGCGCGGCGATTTGGTTATACCTGACCAGTTTATTGATTTCACCCGTTATCGCGAAACCACTTTCTTTAATTCTTTCGAAAATGGAAATCTAAGGCACACACCAATGGCTGATCCTTTTAATGAAGAATTAAGAAGCAGATTCATCCAAACTGCAAAAGACTTGAAACTGAGTTGCCATCCGTCGGGAACAGTTGTTACAATTGAAGGACCGCGCTTTTCCACCCGTGCCGAATCAAACATGTTCCGTTTATGGGGTGCCGATATTATTAATATGTCGGTGGCGCCGGAATGTATGCTTGCCAACGAACTTGCAATTCCTTATGCAGCAGTGGCCTTAAGCACCGACTACGACTGCTGGAAAACAGATGAGGAACCGGTAACCTGGGAAGAAGTGCTGAAGGTTTTTAATCAGAATGTTGAAAATGTAATCCGGCTTTTAAAAGAAACAATATCTGGTTTTAACTGACTCATACTGTTTAAATTACTGGTGCCCGATTCAGCCCTAAAATTCCCTGTTATTAAATATTTACATTTTAGCAGTAATTTTAAATGACTAAAACAGATTAGTGTCCGGAAAAAAGCTTTCAATTATGGGCTAAAGCCCACTTCATCTCTGGCATTTACTAACCCGGGATTAATTCCGGGGTTAGTCATCGCACCTGAACTTACGGGCTTTAGCCCATTACTCCATGTTGAATATCAATTATTCTATTTTCATTCATTTCTGGCAAAATTGTTAAACAAAATTAAATTCAAAGATTGAAATTCATTTATGGCACAACATTTGTTTTTGTAAGATTACTGTTTTAAAGTCAGAAAACAATTAGGTTTACGTTCAGTTAGTTCTACATAAATCAGCCATCTTCTTTATGGCTATAATTTCCCGGCGGCATCTTGAAAAAGGTGCCGCTTTTCTTTTATTGCGACGTTGAGTTAATTTCAATTTTTAATTTCTTTTTCCTCCTTTCAAAAACAGGATAGGTCTTTTCTATTTTTAGTTTTGACCCGTGTCCCGGATAAATTTCCTGAACACCCAAATCGTATAATTTTTGCCAGGTGTGAAGCAGCAATTTAGGGTCTTCTGCAAAATGAGGGAAGATAACACCATATTTAAGGTTTAGGAATGCATCGCCCGAAATCAGTTTATTACCCATTAAAACTGACTGCGAACCAGATGAATGCCCCGGTGTGGATATCACTTTTGCCTGCAATCCAAAAACCGACAAATCATATTCATCTTCGTTTATAAGGTTTGCTGTAAAAGGTTTTGGGGAGGCAAATTTCGGGAGCAGTTTTTTTCCAAGAGTTGTAACAATCCGTGTGTAGGTACTTTGCCCGGTAGGAATGGAAATAAAGCCGTTTTTTAGTTTTTCATACTCATTCTTATGTACAAGCACCTTCGCTCCCGTTAAATTCACCAAATCATGTAAATTTCCTGCATGATCGTAATGGATATGTGTTAAAATGATTAGTTTAATATCATCCGGTTTTAAATTGTACCGGCGAAAGAGTCTTTCAAACTGATGAATGTGTCCGCTTACACCCGTATCTACAAGAATTGAATTCTTACCGTTTAAAATTAAACTTGAATTGGAATAGCCAATGCGTTTTGGAATTATTCTGGGTGCATTCATTTATTAATTTTTTAGAAATCAAAGATAAAAAATATGCAGTTTGTTTTGGAATAATGTATTGAAAACGAAGTATAAATATTACAATAAAGTTGAAAGGAAAATGTTGTTTTAACTGAAATGGTTCAGTACTTTTAGAAAAAAAATAAACTTAAGTATATTCAGATGAAGAAGCTTTTCAAAGTGCTGGTAACAGTTATAATTGCTGTTGTTTCATTAGTAGTTATTTATTTGGCTGTTATAATAATCTGGGGAACGGTAACCAATTATCAACCTGATGAAGTCACTGAACTGGAAGTACATAATCCAAAAAGCCGGCATGTTCTGCAGGATTCATTATTCACATTTTTATCGTGGAATATAGGGTATTTTGGTTTGGGGGCCGAAATGGATTTTTTTTATGACGGGGGAAAAATGGTTCGCCCATCACCGGAGCAGGTTGATAAATTTACTGCCGGAGCTTTAAATTATTTAAAATCAGTCGACAGTATCGATTTCATTTTTCTGCAGGAGACCGACCGAAATTCGGCAAGGAGCGGTTTTCAGGATGAGACAACGATGATTCAGCAGGCCATGCCGGAGTATACTTCAACATATGGAATCAATTACAACGTTCGTTTTGTGCCCCTGCCTTTTACAAATCCAATGGGAAAAGTGGAAATGGGGCAGATGAATCTATCAAAATATCAGCCGGTTTCATCCCGTCGTTATTCTTATTTTTCATCTTATGCATGGCCCAAAAATCTGTTTATGCTCGATCGCTGTTTTGTAGTTTCACGATTTCAGCTTGAAAACGGGAAAGAACTTGTTTTGTTGAATACGCACAATTCGGCCTATGATGCCGGAGGTAAAATGCGCGATGAAGAAATGCCGGTCATCCGCGATTTAATGCTGAAGGAGTTTGAAAATGGAAATTATGTGGTAGCAGGAGGTGACTGGAACCAGAATCCACCATTGTACGATACTTCAAAAATGAACGCCGGTAATCCTGCAGTTTATCGCGAAAAGCTTGAAAGCAACGTTTTCCCGGAAGAGTGGCAAATCGTTTTCGATCCTCTGAAACCGACCAACCGCGATGTCGATATTCCATGGACGAAGGAAACCGGTGTGACAATTATCGACTTTTTTGTTTTATCACCAAATGTTAAAGTGCTTGAAATCAAAGCGCTGTCGCAGCATTTTCAGTTCTCTGATCATGAACCTGTTTTCTTAAAAGTGAGTTTGAAAAATTAGTTGTACTTTCAATGATAGAAGTTAAAGACCTTATTTACAATTATCCGAAAAATAAAACCACCACAGTAAAGAATATTTCATTTTCAATTGCGAAAGGGGAAATATTTGGATTTTTAGGACCGAGTGGTGCGGGTAAAAGTACCACTCAGAAAATTCTGATTAAGCTGCTTACCGGCTATTCCGGAGAAATTATAATCGCAGGGCAAAATCTTAAATATTCCGACAGCAGTTTCTTTAATAAAATAGGTGTTTGTTTCGAGTTGCCAAATCATTATCTGAAATTAACTGCCATTGAAAATCTAAGTTTTTTTTCAGGCTTCTACCATAGAAAACCAAAGAACATGGTCGAACTTTTGGAAGTCGTAGGTTTAGCTGAAGATGGAAATACGAAAGTTGAAAAATTCTCAAAAGGAATGAAAATGCGGCTAAATTTTATCCGCTCCATCATGCATGATCCCGAAATTCTTTTTCTTGATGAACCAACTTCGGGAATGGACCCAATGAATGCACGAAAAATAAAAAACATCATTCTTGAACAAAAGCAGCAGGGAAAAACAATTTTCATCACTACGCACAATATGCATGATGCAGATGAACTGTGTGATCGTGTTGCTTTTATTGTGGATGGAAAACTTGAAACAGTTGATTCACCCAAAAATATTAAGCAACGTGGAGGAAAGCGGATTGTGCGGGTAGAATATGGGAAAGAAGTCATAAAATCGGAAGACTTTCTGCTGGATAATTTGGCAGATAATATTCAGTTTTTGACGATTTTACGTAATAACCACATTCGTTCTATCCATTCAAGGGAAGCTTCACTTGAAGATATGTTTATACAGGTAACCGGCAAAAAGTTAATATCCGGTGAAACATCATAATTTTGTATGAAGATTCTTTTTAGAGCAATTTACTGGGATCTGAAAATCCAGGTCCGGAACAATGTCTTAACGGTTGCTGTGATTATTGCAGTAATTTATACCGCCGTTTTTCTTTTGTTAAAATTAAAGGGGAATGATACTATTTTAATCGCCTTGATTTTTTCTGATCCAACTTTTATGGGTTTTCTTTTTACCGGAGTTCTGGTTTTATTTGAAAAAAGCGCCAATACATTACAGGCATTGATAGTAACGCCTGTAAAGATATGGCACTACCTTTTTTCAAAGGCTGTTTCATTAACATTAATTGCTTTTTTAATTTGTTTGGCAATGGTTTTCGCCGGGCATGGATTTCATTTTAACTATTTTTATTTTACAGCTTCAGTTTTTCTTTCGTCAATGCTTTTCATCTTTTTAGGATTTGCCGGTGTTGCCAGAGTAAAAACTTTCAATCAGTACATTATCGTTATTCCGTTGTTCCTGGCGCCGTTATCACTTCCGCTTCTTAGCCTTTTCGGCGTTACGACTTCAAAATGGTTGTACATTATACCAACTCATGCATCATTGATTTTATTTCGCGGAGCTTTTGAAGATATTTCACCTGCAGATTCTGTATATGCATTTTTATATTTAGCCATTTCAGTAGTGGCTGCTTTTTTTATTTCGAGGCGAATGTTTGTCAAATACATTATCAGGGGGGAATAATTATGAATTTGGTTGGGCGTGTAATAAAAAATGATGTAAGACTGATTTTCAGGGATAAAAGTCTGCTTGTTATGTTTGTCATTCCAGTAGCAGTAATATTATTTTGCAGATATGCAGTTCCGGCAATTCGTGCAAATGTACCGGTACTTCCATCGTACTACTGGTTAATTGTTTCGGCTTTAACTTCAATTACAACTGCGACTCCCGCCTTTTTAACCGGTTTTATTTTGCTTGACGAACGGGACGAAAACATTCACATTATTCAGAAAATACTTCCTCTTCCGCAAAATCTGATTTTAAAGTGCAGGATAATTTTTATGGTATTCATGGGATTCATTTTTTCACTTTTTATCTTTTTATTCAACGGATTAATCACATTCGGTATTTTTCATCTTATTGCACTTTCACTATTGTTTTCTTTGATTCCGCCGGTTTTGGCACTTTCAATGGTTTCGTTTGCGAAAAACAAAATTGAAGCAACAACAATTTATAAAGGATTGAGCATATTTTTGGTTTTGCCTGTGGCTGCTTTTTTTATCCGAAGCCAATGGAATTACCTGTTCGGAATTATTCCTTTTTTCTGGACTTACAACGCGGTCCGCCTTGTTCCTGTTTTACACAGCTTTATATTCAGTTTTACAGCTTCTTTGTTTATCCACCTGGTTTTACTGTGGTTACTTTACCTGCATTACAAAAAACTGGTTTTTTAATTTTGATGATGATGTTGACTTTCGTAAACAAAATGGAAGTGCCTTTTATTTCTGAATGATTATCTTTGTAATCTTTTAAATCATATTTCAGGATTCAAATGTTAGAAAAAATTAAAGCTTTACAACAGGAATTGGAAAATGAAACGGCTTCAACTCCCGAAGAGGTTGAAGAGCTGAGGATAAAATACATCAGTAAAAAGGGAAGTGTGAACCAGCTTTTTGCCGATTTTAAAAATGTTCCTGCCGATCAGAAAAAAGATGTAGGAAAAGCCATAAACGATTTAAAAGATTTTGCACTCGAAAAAATAAATTCTTTGCGCGATTTATTTCAACAGACAGGTTCTAAAGTTTCGGGAATGGATTTAACCCGACCCGGTGAACCCATGAAACTGGGAACCCGCCATCCGCTTTCACTGGTTAAAAATGAAATTGTAAATATTTTTGGACGGCTGGGTTTTACAGTTGCCGAAGGTCCAGAAATTGAAGACGACTGGCATGTATTTTCGGCATTGAATTTCCCACCCGAACATCCTGCCCGCGACATGCAGGATACCTTTTTTATTGAAAAGGATCCGGATGTTTTATTGCGGACTCACACTTCAAGCGTTCAAATCAGAATAATGGAACGTACACAACCACCTGTCCGGATGATCTTTCCCGGTCGTGTATTTCGAAATGAAGCTATTTCGGCACGTTCACATTGTATATTTCACCAGGTGGAAGGTTTATATGTGGATGAAAATGTTTCGTTTGCCGACCTGAAACAAACACTTCTTTATTTTGCAAAAGAACTTTTTGGTGAAGACACTAAAATCAGGCTGCGTCCTTCTTATTTCCCGTTTACTGAACCCAGTGCCGAAATGGATGTTAGCTGTTCCATCTGCGGCGGAAAGGGATGCAATGTTTGTAAATATTCAGGCTGGCTCGAAATCTTAGGCTGCGGAATGGTTGACCCAAATGTGTTGGAGTTATGCCGTATCGACAGCCGGAATTACACCGGTTTTGCATTTGGAATGGGTATCGAACGAATTGCTATGCTTCTTTATGGAATTAAAGATATCCGACATTTCTTTGAAAACGATATCCGGTTTTTAAATCAGTTTGAATCGGCTATATAATAAGAATCATTCTAAATTTTCATACTAAAATCCTCTGTTCAAAAGACTTTATAAGAGTTTTATTGCTTATTAAAATAAGCTCCATAAAACATTTTATGCCTGTGGAGCGTTTTTCAATTTAATGGAAATCTAACATTAAAGGCATAATTGTCTTTTTTGGTATAAAACCTGTACTTTTGCAGGAGACATTTTAATCTTGTAATAATTAAAATGAAGATCATGGAAACAAAAACAGATCAGGGAAGGATTGTAATAAAGACAATTCCAAAAAATGAGAAACAAAAATTTCCTGTTAATTTGCTGTTTTCGCTGGCGGCAGGAGCAGTATCCGGGGTAGCATTTATTTTTGTTGTTTTTTGGGGTGCTGAAAAATTATTGGGTCTTTAACAGGGTGACCAACAGTACATAAAACAATAAAAAAAATCAGAGCCTGCATTTACAGGCTCTGATTTTTTATTACTGTCCGATTTATTTTATGATTTCTTCAATTTCATTTAATTCATCTTCTGAAAAATCAAGTTTATTTAGTGCTTCAACATTATCTTCAATTTGTTTTACCGAGCTGGCACCAATGAGAACTGAAGTTATTCGTATATCTTTTAAGACCCAGGCAAGTGCCATTTGTGCAAGTGATTGACCCCTGTCCTGCGCGATTTCATTGAGTTTAACAATCTTTCCATGAGCAGCATCCACATCCTCTTTTTTCAGAAAAACACTGCGTGCAGCTCTTGAATCATCCGGAATTTCATCCAGATATTTATCGGTTAGCAATCCCTGTGCAAGAGGTGAAAACGGGATGCAGCCAATTCCTTCATCTTCCAGAACATCAAGTAATTTATCTTCCACCCATCGTTCAAACATCGAATAGCGTGGCTGGTGAATCAGGCAGGGAGTACCCAGTTCTTTCAGAATTTTAGCTGCTTCTTTTGTCATATCTGCAGGGTAATTGGAAATTCCAACGTACAATGCTTTTCCGGAACGGACTGCCCTGTCCAGTGCCATCATGGTTTCTTCGAGCGGAGTATTGGGATCAGGGCGGTGCGAATAGAAAATATCTACATATTCAAGCCCCATACGTTTAAGGCTTTGGTCAAGACTTGCAAGCACATACTTGCGGCTTCCCCATTCTCCGTATGGTCCGGGCCACATCAGGTAGCCTGCTTTCGAAGAGATGATAAGTTCATCGCGGTAAGCAGCAAAATCCTGAGTCAAAATCCTGCCGAAATTTTCTTCTGCTGAACCGGGAGGCGGTCCGTAATTATTGGCCAAATCGAAATGGGTAATTCCCAAATCGAAAGCTCTGTGCAACATATTACGGCCGTTTTCAAGAGTATCAATTCCCCCGAAATTGTGCCACAATCCCAGCGAAACAGCAGGAAGTTGTAATCCCCACTTTCCGCAGCGGTTATACTTCATTAAATCGTAACGGTTTTCCTGTGGTAAGTATGTCATAACTTTAAATAATTTTGGTGTTTTTATCGAATGCTTAAAATTACGGTATTTTTTTCAGGCAGGGAAGCTTAATTGAAGGCAATTGTATCAAAAGAATATGAATATTTTGATATTTAAACAGCATTTTAAATTTTGAATTATTCATTAGTTCATTATATTTGACGTCATTCCAGACAAAAACCAAAATTCATGAAAATCAAATTTATCCTTATTTTTCTGTTTTTATCTTTCCTTTCATTTGCCCAGGATAAAAGGGAATTGTCGATTGGTGTGGGGCCATCGTTTTTTGGATGGGGCGATGTTCGGGCAGTCGCTTTAACTGCAACCTGCTTTATTCCGGTGAATCAGCATTTCGGTTTTGAGCCGCGATTGATAAGCAGTTCCGGCTGGCGGTATGAAAATACTTCATTTAACAGCGGTGCTGATTATACTTACGGATATGATTATGATTTAACAGGATATTTTGCATTTGCCGGTTCACTTGTTTATACACCATTTAACGGGAGAGGAGAGTTTTTTAAATTGAAGAGCGGATTTCTTTTTGGCAAAATGGCCCATTCTTATGGTGGAATACGTCACGGTGGTTATCCTTATACAAATGCATCGTTCGGTAATGAATTCAATAAAGGATTAATTCATACGGTTCATTTCAGACTGCTGAATAAGGAAAAATTATTTATAGGAACTGAAGTTTCCATGTTAACCAGTTTCTGGCAAGGTTCGTACAACTGCGATGGTTTTGTCTGGAATTTTATGGCGGGAATAAAGTTCTAAAAAAAAGCAGGCCTCTTTCGAAACCTGCTTTAATCATTATAATTAAATCTTAAACTGTTGGCAATTTCCATGGGGCGCGGTACGCAGGTACCAAATAACTGTTCGCTTCATCATCATCAATGAATTTGCTTGCTGCAGTATCCCAGTACAACCGTTTTCCGGTGCGGTGTGCAATGTTTCCAAGATGAGCAACACGGGCAGTATTTGCGGCTACTGTAATATTTGCATTTAAATCCTGATTTCGTGTTTTTACTCCATCAATAAAATTCTCCATATGTAAATCCAGCCCTTTTCCGGTACCTTTTATTAAATCAACGCGTTCGATTAAATCCTTGTTTTTCTTTTTCTCAGGAATTACTTCCCAGCCGCCGCGGTCGACTACCAATGTTCCGTTGTTTCCAACAAAACCTACACCATGATTACGTCCAAAGTGGCCTCCATCAATACCGGTTCCGTGATCCCACAACATAGTGTGTCCGTCAAATTCATACAGCGCCTGCAAAGTATCAGGAGTTTCCGAAGCATCATCCTCGTAGGCAAATTTACCACCCATTGCCATTATCGATTTTGGGGAAGGATCGCCCATTCCAAACAAACCATAATCGATAATGTGGACTCCCCAATCTGTCATTAAACCGCCGGCATAATCATAAAACCATCTGAAATTAAAATGAAACCGGTTGGGGTTGAACGGACGTTTCCGTGCCGGCCCCAGCCAGAAGTCATAATCAACACCTGCCGGCGCATCACCATCGGGTTTAACCGGAACCGGCTCCATCCAACCTTGGTAGGCCCAGGTGCGAACAGTTCGTATTTTGCCTAATTTGCCTGATTTTACATATTCAACTGCATCACGCCAATGCGGATCACTGCGCTGCCACATTCCAACCTGAACAACTGTGTTGTATCTTTTTGCAGCACGCTCCATAATGTTGATTTCTTCAATTGAATTACCGAGTGGCTTTTCACAATAAATATCTTTCCCAAGCTGGCTGGCCTCTACCATTGGCAGACAATGCCAGTGGTCGGGTGTTCCAATGATAATTACATCGATGCCTGGTTCTTCCAAAAGCTTTCGGTAATCTTTAAATCCTTTTGGTTTGGTTCCCTGAATTTTTTCTGTGTCTGCCAGTCTGCGGTTCAGTACATTTTCATCAACATCAGCAATTGCGGCACATTCGGTATTCGGCTGACGGAGAAACGCCTGCAAATCGGCAAATCCCATTCCATTTGACCCAATTAACCCACATACTAATTTTTCGTTGGCGCCCACACAGGCAGCCATAGGCATTGTTGCAGCCAGTCCTACACCGGCAGCAGCCAGTGTTGAATTTCTAATAAAAGTTCTTCTGTTTGTCATTATTTTGAATTATTACGCCGGAATTCTGATAAGAATGTGCTCTGCCATCCGGCATCCTTACAATTATTTTTCTTTTTGCATTGCCTCATCAAAAGCTACATCCGATGGTGCGAAATCAACTTTTTTCACAAACTGGCAGGCTTCTGTTGCTCCTGCCTCACGGTTCATTCCGCTGTCTTCCCATTCCACGGAAAGCGGTCCTTTATAACCGATATCATTCAAAGCGCGGATGATGTTTTCAAAGTACACTTTCCCGTGTCCGAGACTGCGGAAATTCCAGTAGCGGCGATTATCACCAAACTCCATATGTCCGCCAAAAACACCCACACTTTCCGGGACATCGCTCCAGTAAGCATCTTTCATATGCACATGAAAAATCCGATCCCCGAATTCATAGATGAAACGGACATAATCAACATGCTGGTATCCAAAATGGCTTGGGTCGAAATTAAAACCAAATGCCGGGTGGTTATTCAGTGCCTGCAAGGTTAAATGTGCCGAATGAATATCAAAGGCAATTTCAGTTGGATGTGCTTCCAAAGCAAATTTCACCCCCAGTTTCTGGTATTCATCCAAAATTGGAATCCAGCGATTTGCAAAATCTTTGTATCCATTTTCTATTCTTCCTGCAGGAATTGGAGGAAAAGAATACAGCATGTGCCAGATTGGACTGCCTGTAAAGCCAACGACTGTTTCGAGGCCAAGCATTTTGGCCACTTCCGCAGTTTTGACCATCTCTTTGGCAGCACGCCGGCGTACACCTTCCGGATCACCGTCACCCCAGATATAGTCAGGAAGAATTCCTTTATGCCGTTCATCAATAATGCCATCACTTACACATTGTCCAACAAGATGATTGGAAATTGCAAACAGTTTCAAATCATACTTAGCGAGAAGCGCTTTCCGGTCGTTGCAATATTGCTGATCTGCTTTATCGATTTCCATGTGATTGCCCCAGCAGCATAATTCCAGTCCGTCATAACCGAAATCTTTTGCTTTCTGGCAGATGGTTTCAATGGGAAGGTCGGCCCATTGTCCGGTAAAAAGTGTTACTGGTCGTGCCATATTTAATAGTTTAAAAGCCTCACCCCCGGCCCCTCTCCCAAAGAGAGGGGTGTAAGATAGGTCTGTTATTTTTTGTATTATTTATTTTCAATTGATATTCTCATTCCCCGAATTTCACCCATTTTAGGTTGTCGTCGTATCCTGCTTTTACAACTGTATCAATGAACTGCATTCCGCGGATTCCATCTTCTACTCCGGGAAAATCGAGCATTTCGGGTGTTGGTGCTTCATTATTCATTTTTGCCCGAACCGTTAACGAAAAATTGCGGTAAATATTGGCAAATGCTTCAAGATATCCTTCCGGATGTCCTCCCGGAGTGCGGGTATTGTGTGCTGCAATTTTACTATCGAGACTTGTACCCACGCGGAAAACCTGTGTAGGCTGGCCATGCCATTTTACTGTTAATGTATTGGGTTCCATTTGTTCCCAGTCCAAACCTCCCTTGTCACCATAAACACGAATCCGGATAGCATTTTCTTCACCGGCTGCAACCTGTGTTGCCATTAATACTCCTTTGGCACCATTGTCGAACCGGAGTAATGCAGCCCCGTCATCATCCAGCAGGCGGTTGGGCACAAAAGTATTAAGTTCAGCACATAATTCAGTTACTTTTAATCCGGTCATGTATTCAGCCAAATGGTGGGCATGAGTTCCGATATCGCCCATGCAGCCAGCTTTCCCCGAGCGTTTTGGATCTGTCCTCCATGAAGCCTGCTGATTACCGGTATCTTCAAGTTTCGAAGACAACCAGCCCTGCGGATATTCAACATAAATTTTACGAATCTTACCGAGTTTCCCATCGGCTATCATTTGTTTGGCATGTTTAACAGCCGGATAACCAGAGTAGGTGTGTGTGAGCGCGAATGTTAAACCTGTATCTTCTATTTTTTGCTTTAGTTTCAGTGCTTCATCCAGGGTAAAAGTTATTGGTTTATCCAGCACCACGTTAAAACCATTCTCAAGGGCCATCACAGCCGGATCGAAATGCACAAAATTAGGTGTTACAATGGAAACAAAATCCATACGTTCACCTTCCGGAAGCTGTACTTCTTTTTCAAACATCTCCTGATAAGTTTCATACACGCGGTCTTCCGGGAGGTAATATAATTTCCCCGATGATTTCGAAATTTCGGGATTAACGCTGAAACAGCCGCAAACCAATTCAATCTGATTGTCCATTAAAGCTGCAAGCCGGTGAATTGCGCCAATGAATGCATCGGTTCCGCCACCGACCATTCCCATTCGTAATTTTCTATTCATATTAAATACGTTTTAGTTGATTCAGAAATGAAATGTTAAAATTAACAACTCTTTTGTAACGAAGCAAAAACAAGGTTGATGAATTGATTTTTATTTGGAAAAAAATGAATATTCATAAAAAGAAGTAAACAGAATATAAATGGAGCTTGTTAAAATTAAGGTTGGTGACTTCCGAAATCACAATTTTTAAGGAGCTAAAATATGTCACTGTGGATAAAGGCCGGAATATGGGGTTTAATTTCAGGCGGAGCGCTTGTGTTTGGTTCTTTGCTTGGATATTACCTTAAAATGTCTCAAAAGGTAATTGCCCTGATAATGGCTTTCGGTGCCGGTGTTTTAATTTCGGCTTTGGCTTTTGAACTCATGCATGAAGCTTATCAGCAAGGAGGAATGTTTTCTGCATCAGTTGGTTTTTTGGCCGGAGCCGCAATCTATTCGCTGGCCAATTATTTTCTGGAGCATAAAGGGGCAAAACACCGCAAGCGCTCGCAACAGCAGCAACCTTCGGAAAAGGAACAATCGGGAAGTGGAGTGGCAATTGCTCTTGGTGCTCTGCTTGACGGAATTCCTGAGGCAATCGCTATTGGAATAAGCATGCTGGAGGGAGGCGCAGTGAGCGTCGCCACTGTTGTTGCGGTTTTTCTTTCAAATATTCCGGAAGGATTATCCAGTACTTCAGGTATGAAAAATGCAGGCCGGACGAAATTATTTATTTTTGGAATCTGGGGCGGGATTGCTGTTATTACAGGAGTTTCGTCGGTTTTAGGATACACTGTGTTTAGTCAGCTTTCGGAAAAGATTACAGGGGCGACACTTGCTGTTGCGGCAGGCGCTATTTTGAATATGCTTGCTGCTACCATGATTCCCGAAGCCTTTGAAAAAGGGCACAGCATTGTTGGAATAGTAACGGTATTGGGTTTTCTAACTTCTTTTTTACTTTCTTTTTTGGCTTGAATGTGGAAGGTGCGGGATGAATGGATTAAGTTCCTTTCTTACAAAATGCACCGAGCCTACGGCTCTCCCTGTGTGTTGTGGGTTTGCAAGATGGATGGACTAAAGTCCGTCCTTACAAAATGTACCGAGCCTACGGCTCTGAAAGGATGGATTTAAATCCATCGCAACAAAACAAAACCGAGTCTCCGGCTCTGAAGGAGAATGAGTTTTGTCAGAACGCTAATTTTGTAACCGCGGATTTTAATCTATGTCATAAGAAAAAAAGAAATGCGAATAAGTTCCGTAGGAACGATAAAATGTTGTAACCATGGATTTTAATCCATGGAAAAAAACGACAACATGAAAGGAAGTTCCATAGGAACGAGCCATAAAAGTGCAAGAAAAAGGGAGTATATGAAGGGCATGATAAGATGCACCGAGCCTACGGCTCTCCCTGTGTGTTGTGGGTTTGCAAGATGGATGGACTAAAGTCCGTCCTTACAAAATGTACCGAGCCTACGGCTCTGAAAGGATGGATTTAAATCCATCGCAACAAAACAAAACCGAGTCTCCGGCTCTGAAGGAGAATGAGTTTTGTCAGAACGCTAATTTTGTAACCGCGGATTTTAATCTATGTCATAAGAAAAAAAGAAATGCGAACAAGTTCCGTAGGAACGATAAAATGTTGTAACCATGGATTTTAATCCATGGAAAGAAACGACAACTTGAAAAGAAGTTCCGTAGGAACGAACCATAAAAGTGAAGGAAGTTCTGAAGTGTTTTCTTCGCTGTTTCCGCATGGCCATCTCCATACCAACGATACACCAACAATATTAATAATCGAATTTAATCCGTCCCGGGTATATGGAAAGTATGGTGAAAACCGGTGTAAAACTACTTTGGCAGGAGAATAATTTCTACTGTTAAAAAAACAACCGATGCCGGAGGTACTGTATGTATACAGAAAGAATGCGGATGAAGGAGATTCTTCAATTCTCTGCCTGCCGGACAGTCATGTTTTATTATGGAACAATAATTATCAGTAAACATATAAATCCTCCGGATTTTAAAATACTTTGACTTTCGGATTTTGTTATTTCCTTCCCGTAAATTTACAAGCAAATTGAAAAGCCGTAGTATATAACAACCGGTATTTATCAAAAATCATCATATTTTCATTATTTTAGCCATGCGATTAAATTAATACTTAAACCAATAAAATTCAATGAAACGTAGAAATTTTCTTAGAAGTGCGGTAGCCGGCAGCGTTGCATTTGCCGGATTGACAAGTACATTGGGAGCTTCTGCTTCTGTAGTTTTAAATTCCGAAAAATTTAAGCTGAAATACGCGCCGCATTTTGGCATGTTTAAAAACAGTGCCGGAGACGATTTGATTGACCAGTTAAAATTTGCAGCCGATCATGGATTTACTGCATTTGAAGATAACGGGATGATGGGACGCGATGTCGCCACCCAAAATAAAATAGGTGAAACAATGGCCAGCCTTGGCCTGACGATGGGAGTTTTTGTGGTGGATAAAGGCGGAAACCTGGCAAATACACTTGCAGCCGGAAAGAAGGAAAATGTGGATATTTTTCTGGATGGCTGCCGCAGAGCCGTTGATGTGGCCAAACGTGTAAATGCAAAATGGATGACTGTGGTACCCGGAAGTTTTGAGCGAAATCTTCCCATTGGTGTGCAGGATGCAAATGTTATTGAAGCATTACGCAGGGGTGCTGAAATTCTTGAACCTCACGGACTGGTTATGGTACTGGAGCCGCTTTCAGACTCGCCCGATCTCTATTTGCAAACATCGCAGCAAACCTACATGATTTGCAAAGCGGTGAACAGTCCTTCCTGTAAAATATTGTACGATATTTATCATATGCAGAAGATGGAAGGTAACCTGATCCCAAATATTGATCTTACCTGGGATGAAATTGCCTATATGCAAATCGGTGATAATCCGGGAAGGAAGGAGCCAACCACCGGGGAAATCAATTACAAAAATGTGTTCAAACACATCTACGATAAAGGATATGATGGCATTCTGGGCATGGAACATGGCATTTCCGGTAAGGGAATTGAAGGCGAAAAACGATTGATTGAAGCCTACCGGGAGGTGGATTCCTTTGAGGTGTAAAGTTTTAAAGTCAATATAAAACTAAAGGATGGCTATCAACCATCCTTTATGTTTTATCTGATGCCGGGATTTTTATTTCATTAATAAAGGGCACTCAAAATCTTCCTTTATTCCTTAACAATTTTAAGGAAGAAGAGTTGCGATTTGTTTTGTGCTTTTACAAGGTAGATGCCTCTAGATTCTTTTGATAAATCAATTTGTTGATTGGACGTGTAATGATTGTTGTTGTAAACGATTTGCCCGTTCATGTTTATAATTTTTAAAGTACAGCCGGAAATTCCGGCAGGCAATTCTATATGAAAACAACTATTCACGGGGTTTGGATAAATCCTGAGGTTTCCGTTTTCAATGCTGTTTTCTGTGCCTGTTGCTGCATCGTATTTCATTACTGTGGTGCGTCTCATATTGTAATTGTCGCGGTAGGCAACATAAGGAATGCCTTTATCCGAAACGGCAATACTGATGTACGTCGCTTCGCCCGGAGATGCATACTCTCCTAAGGAGCTCCAGTTATTTTCATCATATTTTACCACTTTTACTTTTTTGCTGTTTCCCCAGTCACTGAAAGTAAGAAACAAGGTTCCGTTTTTGGAAAAAACAATACTTTGGGAAGAAACCTGATCATCAGAAACGTTTGGTGTTCCAAGAATTTTCCAGGCATCACTATCAAATTTATAAACACCTGCATTTGCATCTGCATTCCAGGAAGCCACATACGGAGTTCCTCCATAAACCGCCAGGCACTGGTATGCATCATGTGTACGGGCAGAAAAACCTTCCGTACCAATTAACTCCCAGCTTGATCCATTGAATTTCATCACACTTGCTTTGTAATCGGCTCCGTAATCACGATAAGCCACATACGGGGTATTTCCTTCGACGGCAAGGGCAACAACATTTGTCATCCAGCCGGTTGAAAAACCTGCATCCCCAACAATAGACCAGTTACCACCATCAGGTTTCATCACTGTAACTTTGCTGTTGTTTCCATCTTCAAAAGCGATGTAAGGTGTTTCATTGCCAAATGCCAGGCAAACCGCCTCTGCAGTAGAGGGTGAAAAACCGGCTGTTCCAAAATATTCCCAGGCAGAACCATTGAATTTCATCACAGAAGCCTTATAACTATTTGATTCATCGCTGAAAGCAATATATGGTGTTCCGTTGCTGATGGCAAAACTTATGGATTTTGCCTTACCCGAAGTAAATCCTGCAACGCCAACTGTTTCCCAACCTGAACCATTAAATTTCATCACTGTGGCTTTGTCTCCATTTGCACGATCCATATAAGCAACATATGGTGTTTCCCCATCCAGAGCAATGACCTGGTTGAATGCTTCACCTTCAGAAAAGGCTGCTGTGCCCACGGGAATCCATGTTTGGGCACCAATTTCATTCAGAATGAAAAGAAAAGCGATAAAAAAAATGGCTTTCATGATCATAAAATTTATTTGTTCTTATGAATGTTTTGCTTGTTTTCAATGTAAAAACAATTTATCCAATAGCTATTTACACCTTCAAAACAGCACATTGGCAAAAGTATTTTTTTTAAATTGCAGCCATTTCACATTTGGTAAATAGTATTTCCAAATGGTAAAATTTTTCCTTCCAGGTTTTAATCATTTTAAAAAGAGGAAGTATGTTGAAGGATTTAATTATTTATACCCCAATGTACATCACCTTTTTTTGGATTCTGGTTCTGTTTCTATCGGCAGTCAACAGAAATAACAAGGCGAAAAAATTTCTAGGGATTTTTATGACAGCAGCTTTTCTTGTGTATTTGTCACATGCTGTTTTCTTTAAAAAGATGCTGAATGTTTACCTTATTTTTGATCCACTTTATACTCTTGCATCTTTATCGGTATATCCTTTATATTATTGGTACATTAAATTTCTTACTGTTGAAACATCAATTAAATGGTCTAATCTGCGATCGCTTATTCCAGCTGTTTTAATGGCTTTTTTAACAGCATTATTTTATTTATTAATGACTACAGCTGAAAGAGCTGATTATTTAAATGAGTTTCTTTTGGGTGGCGAAAATGAAAATCCGGATTCGGTACTTATTCGCATTCAAAAAATGGTTTTTGTAGTCAGCAGGCTCATATTTGCTGTCCAGGTTATATATTTCTTTATTAAAGGACGCAAGCTGGTTGTCACATACAATAAGAGGATAGCCAACTTTTATTCTGATTTGGAAAGTAAAACTATTGTTTGGGTGAATTTCCTGTTGTATTCTTTTGTTGTTACTTCATTAATGAGTGTCATTTTTAATCTGATAGGAAGAGCCTATTTTATGGATTCAGTGATTTTACTTTTAATTCCGTCCCTGATATTCAGTACGCTGTTGTTTTTTATAGGTTTGCAGGGTTACATGCAAAATCACACAGTAATCGATTTTGTGCACGATGAGAAACAGCAACCTGAAAAGAACCTGAAGGATTATAATCACGCTCAACTAAAAGAGCGGTTGTTTGAGCTATTTTCAGAAAAGAAAATATACAAACAGCCCGATTTGAAGATTACTCATGTTTCTTCTCTGCTTCAAACCAACCGAACGTACATTTCCAACCTGATAAATCAGGATTTTTCCTGTTCATTCAGCGATTTTGTGAATAAATACCGGTTTCTGGAAGCCAGGAAACTGCTTCAGGATGGATCATTTGATAACTATTCACTCCATTACATTTCCGAAGTTGCAGGTTTTGGTTCGTTAAACACTTTTATTCGTGTATTTAAAGAACATGGAGGTACAACACCCGGTAAATTCAGGGAAAACTGCAGAATGCAACCGGTGCTCCGTAACCTGAAAACCACAGGCATTCTTTGATTTATTCTCAATTAATCAGTTGCTTGCATCACTAAATATGCCAAGTGTTTTCTGAGAGCCATCTTCAAAATGCAGAACAATGCCTACCATTCCCCATTTATGATTGCCAATAAATTCAATTTTTGAAACACCGGGAATGTTTCTGCCGGTTTCTTCAATGTGAATAGTTTTAATTAGCATAAATCCCCACTGGTATTCATCTGTGTTTGAAACCTTTTTTACTTCCCTCACCAATGTGTTTCCATCATGTTTTAATGTGTATTTATCCCCAACTTTGGCATCATAGTCCATAATTGTTAAATCACCTTCTTCATACACACTTTGAAATCCATTTGTAGTTATCCTGTAATCTCTGCTAACACTAACCACATTTCCATTAACTGTTACGTCGGGCATTGCTTTTGCCAGGTTTAAAACAGTGGTGTTGGTAATGGTAGCCGAATATTTGATTGTTGAAATATTACCATTTTGGGCTGTGACTTTTGCACTTGCATTGCTTACTCCCGGGAATGATGATACAAATACATCGAAAGTGTTGTTAACTTCGCCCATGGCTGATGGCTCCCCTCCAAGTGGTTTGTCTTCGCTGTCGATTAAGTTACACGACGAGTAAATCAAAATTCCGAACAGGGTAAAAACCGTTAGTAAAGTAGATTTTGTTTTCATTTGAATAAATTGTAGTTAATAATTTGTATATCAATTATGAATTTTTGATTTATATTGATGAACTATCACAATAATTATTGAAATACTTTATGATCGTGATTTCACTTCTCTATTTTGTCTGATTTTAATTTAAAGTTTTTTTTTGTTTTGAACTATATCGTGTGATTTGAAAGATGATAATATAGGTTATCAGAAAGATCAGGAAAATGACAGTTGAAAAAATAAAAATTGTCCAGCCGAATATTAACAGGAAAAAGATAATCCATACAACTCCGGAGAGATACACAGAAAAGATGAGTGCTTTTAACCGGAGATAATTTAACTTGTAACTTTCGTTCGTTTCTTTTGAAAAACCAATTAATATTAAACCTGATATAATGCAGGTACCAGCCAATTCATCAAGTAAATTGGTTTTCGCAGTAACAAGGAAACGAGTTTCAGCATAAGAGGTTATTAGTGCAAAAATTTTTGCTGTAAAAAAACCAGGTTTTCCACCGAAGAAATATAAGTATCCAAAAACTAAACCTGAAATTATAAAAACGGCTCCGTGATATTTATACCGGTGCGGAAATAACGGCAGCCTTAAGCTTGCACATTCGAATTGATCCATGTGACAAAACTATTTGTCTGGCTGATAGTTTTATCCACAAATTGTAAAACTTGTTTTTAAATGGTAAAATTATTAATAATATTTTGTGAGTTAATTTTCTTTTGTATGAATGATAATCGTTAGATCCATTGGATATCGCCCTGAATTTTTTCCATAAATTGAAAGCCCGCCGCGTTCCATTGTATTTTCGTCTACGAAAAGCTGAATGGTGATTTTCCCTTTTTTAAATGCATCGTTTTCAGCCATTTCGTCAAGAGTTGCTTTCACAAGATAACCATATGAACCGGCTTCATCAAGTAGCCAGGGTTTCTTTTCGTCGCTGCCCCAGGCGGCGCCGGGATCCTGGTTCATCCATGATAAAATTCCACGATGATCAGCAGGGTCATCGGGCAGTTCAATCTCTTGGATTATATGTCCATTTGCATTTATTGTAACCAGTGAACCATGCATCTTTTCATCGGTCTGAGGATAGCTGTTTTTCCCGTATCCGGGGTCAGTGCCTTTTTCAGAAACAATTGTCATCCCAATTCCCTCTGCTTCGCCCTCTTCAAGGTATTTCGACTGTGGATAACGCGATGCAAGTTCTGCCCTGAATTCAATATTTTCCACATTTTCAGGATTTAAATCTTTCGGCAAATCAAACTGGTATTCAAAAAATCCGGACCCCATTCCCCATACTTTTTTACCATCCTGGGTTTTTTTGAATTTTACATTCCAGGAGGCATCGGTAAACTTATCCGGAGCTTGTGTTATTACCAATGGCTCTGAAGGTACTTCACCGTTCACCTTAAAGGGAACAAAGTTTTGCTGAATTACCTTTCCGTTGCCATCAACCAATTCTGTTGCAAAAATCATCACTGCTGTATTTTCGGGCAATAAAATATCGACTGGTGATAGTTCTGTAAAGCTGAATGGTTCAGCTGTAGCATTAACAGTTCCTTTCTGATGATCAAATTTTTCACCCAGTGAATTCCAGCCATAAACTGAATAATTTATTTTAAGGTTGTCTGGAATTGAGTTTGTTACTGCACTGATTCCCACCGGAATTTCAGCTACACTGCCGCCCTCATATTCGTTGTAAAAACTGTTGCCGGGAATCACATATAAATCTTTATGAAAATCATTTATTTTCATTCCGGGCACCAGTTCATCAAGTCCAAATATTTTTTTCGATCGGTCGAAACGGTAGTAGCCATTCCATTCATTTATCACATCGTGAAATTCGGTAAACAGGAAACCTGCTATTTTAGGACGTTTTCGAAATTCGTTCATCATGATATGGTATTCCCAGGTGATATCAATATCGCCGGTACTTCCGCTGTATCCCCAAACTGCTCCGCATTCTGAATTGAACATCGGCTCATCCCCCTGAATATTATCCCCTATATAATTAAAGGAAGAACCCGGATAGGTATTTTCCACAATCATATCCAAAAATCCAGCCCAGTTACGTGCCGGTGTATAACTGTGCCAGGTATTGATGTCGGTTACCACATGATCCCAGTTGCAGGGCGAATTATCTTCCACCATTCGGGTTGAATCATATGATTTCGCTTTATAATACATTTCCCGCACCCACTCCTGTGTTCCCGGTGTATACGAGCGGTGTCCGGTTGTATCATTGCTGAACAGCCCCCAGGTTTCGTTAAAAAGCACCCAGGAGAAGATAGACGGATGGTTGTAATCGCGTTTCATTTCATTTTCTGCATTATATTCCCAGTTACCTTTTGATATGGAATCCGGTTGGCCCCAGTAATTCGGAACATCTTCCTGAATCAACAATCCCAGTTTATCGGCCCAGTATAATTTCCGCGGGATTTCAGCTTTTATATGTATGCGTAAACCATTCAGTCCCAAATCTTTTGCCCGCTGTATTTCCTCCTTCATAAACTGGTCGGACGGGAAAGTGTAAAATCCTTCGGGATGATAACTTTGGTCGAGTGTAAGTTTAAGGTAGAGTGGCTTATTGTTGAGTGCCACATATTTAAAATCTTTTCCTGAAATTTGCATTGCAGAAATTTTACGCATTCCGAAGTAGGTGGAAACTTCATCTTCATGGTTTTCATCGGAGAGTGTTGCGGTAACTTCATACAAGAACGGATTTTCCAAATCCCATAATTTCATATTTTCAATGGGAATAACAAACTGCGAGTTTTTCCGGTTTGCAGGAATCAGTGTCGTAAAATCGATTCCGTTTTCTTTATCTGAAAGCGAGAATTCAAGCTGTTGTACCGGGTTTTGGTTCAGATTGACTTCAACTTTAACTTCTTTATTGTCGATATCGGGAGTGAATTTTATGTTTTCAATGTAGATTTCCGGACGGGCCTCCAGATATACCGTTTGCCAGATCCCTTTTGCGTTGCCGTAATATTGTTTTCCCGATGGGCGATTGTCCAGTTCACGATCTTCCACACGCACCACCAGATGGTTTTCTCCCTCCTGCAGGTATTCCGAAATATTAAAATCGAATGGAGTATAACCGCCTTTATGATTTCCAACTTCAGTTCCGTTTAACCATACAGTGGTGTTGAAATCACTGGCGCCAAAAATAAGATAGGTCTGTTTGTCGTTCCATTTCTCCGGATTTTTTACTTTGAATGTGCGGTAATACCAGCCTACATCAACTTTCGGAAGTTCTATCTCACTTTTGGGACTGGCCCATGAAAACGGTACCAGGATTTTGCGGTCAAAAAATTCAGCTTCATTCTGCCAGTTTTCTGCCATTCCAACATCAGTTGAATCTATCCTGAATTGCCAGTAACCGTTCAGATTCTGCCAGGCCGGCCGCTCAAAATCAGGACGAGGGTGCTCTGCAAGCGGAATTTCAGTATTATTTTGTTTACACGAAACCAGGACAATGAGAAGAAGGAGTAAGGTCGTAATTTTGCTGTTCATTTGATTCGTAAGTTTTAACTGAAATTATTTTGTAAAAATAGGTACTTTTTGATATTGGTTACATAATATTCAACAAATTAACCTCAGATTTGAAGAAAAAGCAATATTAATTTTGATAAGACAACAGAATCAGGAAAACAACGCTTTAACAGAAATTTCATTGAAATTTGAAACCGTTAGGTGTGCATGTTTGTGTTTTTCTGCCGGCACTGTGGTGGTTATGGCAACAACTTTTGTTCCTGCATCGAAGGCCGCTTTTGTTCCGGAAAGGCTGTCTTCGAAAACAACACAGTTTTGCGGATCGGTTTTTAGCAGTTCAGCCGTCTTCAGGTAAATTTCGGGGTGTGGTTTTCCGCGGGTTACCATCGAATCGTTCACAATTATTTGTATAAACCCTCGAATATCGAGGCCATCCAGTACAAAATCTACATTTTCTTCCGGCGCCGATGTGGCAACCCCTGTCGGAATATTATTTTGTTGAAGCTCTTCCAAAAAAGAAATTAATCCTTCAACAGGTTTTAGGTGAGGCTTGTAAATTTCACGATAAATTTCTTCCTTTTCATTACCCAGCTTTTTTATTTCCTGTTTCGATAAATCGTGATGGAACATATCGGTTAAAACCTGCTCATTTGTTCGGCCGAAAAATTCATTGAACCGTTCTTCCGTGAAAGAAATGTTGTGCCGGTTACAGAATTCTTCCCACGCTTTCAGGTGATATTTGCCGTTGTCAACAATCACCCCATCCATATCAAAAATTGCTGCTATACTCATAAATGTAATAATTTTGAGTAAAGATAGTGAATAACCAAAACAGGATCATTCTCTTGAATGATCCTGTTTTGGTAAACTGAAAGCCGCCCCTGCTCTCAGGGGCGGATTCAATCTAAGTAAAAACCGCAATAAATTCCATCACTAATTGGAAGATTGCAGCTTTATTTTAATTTCGTTTTTTTTTGCCTCCAAATCGATGTTTTGGATTTCTTTTTTGTATGAAATGTAGTTGACAGAGAGTTTATAATCGCCTGGTTTTATATTTTTAAAAGCAAATTTTCCATCGAAGTCGGTGTAGGTTTTTAAATTTGTTCCTTCAATTTGTACTTCAACTCCAACAAGCGATTCGCCTGAATTTTCATCGGTAACCAAACCCGATAAAACAACAGTCGCCGAATTGTCTGATTCAGCAGATTTATCTTTTTTATCGGTGGCATATCCGTTTACTGAAATAAGCAGAATTAATACTCCAAAAATGATTGTTTTCATGATTTTCTTTTTAGTGCTAATGAATAATGTAAAAGTAGTTAGGGGATGTTAAAGACGAATTACACAACGATTACAATTTTATTAATTTGAAAAAAGACATGCGATTTACAGATTTGATCAATTAATACTTCCGCTCGTTAATCAGCTTGCCGTTTTCGTTATAATTTTTCCAGGTACCGGTTTTTT
Source organism: uncultured Prolixibacteraceae bacterium (assembly GCA_963816685.1). Lineage (GTDB taxonomy): Bacteria > Bacteroidota > Bacteroidia > Bacteroidales > Prolixibacteraceae > CAVYUC01. The sequence goes on from CAWFMB010000014.1 coordinate 473,833, forward strand.
CACCGCCGGAATAATGAAGTTCATAAAGGAGTTGGCCCTGGTCATTCCAAATCAGCCATTTGCCATCTTTTTTCCCGTTTGTGTAATGAGCCACCGAAACTTTAATTCCGTTCTGATTATACATTATCCATTCACCGTGCATTTGATTTTTTTTATAGGAACGGATTTCGTTGAGCTGGCCATTTGAGAACCAGATTTTTGTTTTTCCGTCTTTCATCCCTTTTTTAAAGCCGGCGACCATTTTTACAGTTCCGTTTTCATACCGGGTAGTCCAATTCCCGGTGTAAAGTTCGCCATTCAAAAAGTAGGTGTTTTCTTTTTCCACAAGTTCCTGCGCCTGCGAAAGATGTTGGATTCCAAATAAAATCAGCAATATAAAAAGCAGTTGTTTCATCCGTTTAAAGTTACAGTGTTTGATGTAATATTTACTGAAAATCTTTGCTTTTAATAGTGTTTGAATAAAGCCCCGGATTTCTCCGGGGCCAGAAAGCCGGATTCCCGGCTTTCTGTCAAACACTGCAAAAGCTATTTAGCAATCATTTTAATTGTTTGGATGTTATTTCCTATGATAATTCTGCCAAAATAAATACCAGACGGCAGAGTCGAAGCATCAAACCGATAAATGTGGGTGCCCCTGGGTTCCTCTCCAAGCTGAACCAAAGAAACAACTGCTCCTGAAATATCAACCACCGTAATTTTTACAGGTGAACTCTTTTCAAGTTGCACTTCAATATTAGTTGCTCCAATAAACGGGTTGGGATAATTTCTAACCACCCTTGGATTACTGTTGAATTCCAGGTCCGCAACTGCTGTTGTACTCCAGTATGAAGCATTAAAAACAGGCGATCCTGCCATGGGCTGGAAATTGAACATTTCATTATTGAAAGGATCCATGATTTTAGCATCAGCCTGTGCATCGAGCATTTTATTTCTTTTTCCATCGGCAAGGAACCAGGCTTCCAACCCTGAAGCATCGAATACAGTGCCATCCACTTTATATTTGTCGTTTTCAACACCGGCAATAATGGTATTGCTGATGTTTAATTCTCCGTTTTGTGCAGCAGCCATCGAATTATCAGATTCCAAACGGATTCCGCGTCCCCAGCCAACAAATAACGAATTATATATCTGAAGTTTTGTGCTTCTGCGCAGCCGCATTGCCGCTCCGTCTTCGTGATTTTTTTCAAGGTCCAAACCTGCAGTTGCAAAGGGGCCGAAACCACTTACATTGCTGAATAACGCATGTGTAAAAGGAGTATTGGTTGAACCGGCAGCGTCATTATCAGATTCGAAACCGTTGGCTGTATCCGTGTCAACAATTTCATTGTCACGGGAAATCAGCCCAAACTGAACCATTCCTGAAAAACCGTTATCAGTATCAAAATCATCATCTTCAGTTTTATAAGAAATCAGGTGTTTTGCATTTACCGAACCTCCGAACCATTCGTATCCATCATCGCCGGAGTAGGAAACCTGCACATAATCAATCGTAGTGCCGTCGCCTGCAGAACAGAAAGTAAGTCCGTTTACTTCGGAACCTGTTGCAATTTCGAAGCCCGGGAATTCAATACGTACATATTTAAGGATACCTGAATTATCGTGAGGATCATTGCCACCGTATGCGGCTTCAATGCCACCCTCGGCAACACCTTCACCGCCGGGGAGGTTATTTACTCCGTAACCGCAGAGAACAATACCTGCCCAGTCGCTGTTGCTGCGCAAACCGGCAGCCTGGTTGGAAGTGAAAACAATGGGTTCATTTTGAGTACCAACGGCTAGTATTTTACCGCCACGCTGGACAATTAAACCGCTTTTTTCAGTTCCGCGGATAACAGTTCCTTTATTTATTGTCAGGGTAGCACCGGCATCCACATAAACCCAGCCATCGAGTTTTATAACACCCGACCATGTTTCGTCGGCTGTGATGTGCAGTGCAGTGCTGAAGGAGAACTGACCGTTTCCTTTCGTTTCAGTAGCAGCAGGATAATCTTTATTTACAGGGTCCCATTCGGCCCAGCCGGCAGTCCAGTCGTTTACGCCATCAAAGGCACCAACATAGGATACTTTTTCAAAAAATGAATTTTCGATACTCTGGGCATTTACACCCATAATCAGTAGAAAGAAAGCCAAAAAAGTGAGTAGAAAGTTTTTCATAATTTTTAATTTTTATTCATCATTTAATTGTGCCAATTTTAATTGCATTTACAGTTTGTACATTATACTTAAAGAGAACATCCGGTTTGGCGTGTATCGGTTGGTGTTTAATTCTTTTGAATCGTTTGCCCCGTAATATTGCACAAACCGGACAGGATCATTAATTAAATCTTTTATTCCACCCTTAATTGTAAAGTGGTTACCAATATTTTTACGCGCTGTTAAATCGAGCGAATTTCTTGGTAGTTCCCATGTATGCGGATTAACCGGAGTGCCAACAAAAGCAATGCGTTTCCCGATTCGGTTATAGGAAACATTCACTGATAGTCCGTTAGACTCTCCGCTGTAGTTCAGTCCAAGATTAACGATGTAAGGCGACTGGCCCTGCATAATCCTTGTTCTTTCCCGTGCAAATTTCTGTTCAGTGTTTATCTCACTTTTAATAAGGGATGTGTTAAAAATGACTGTTATATCTTTAAATGCATGCAATATTCCGGTTGACGATTCGAAACTTGATAATCGTTTTCTTACATCCAGTTCCAGACCCATGCTGTAGGCGCTTTCGGTATTGCCTGGTTTATAATCGTAACCGGTTCCGGCAGGTATCAGGAAAACTTCAATTGGATTTTTAAATTCCTTGTAAAATCCGGCAACAGAAATTAATTCACCCGGTTCAGGATACCACTCATAGCGGAAATCGTAATTGTTGACATAAGCATTTTGTAATGTGTCATTACCATGAATCAAAACAAACATATCGAAGTCCTGGTAATCGAAGTTGGACATTTCCCGAAATTCAGGGCGATTGACAGTTTTTCCGTATGAAGCCCGTAACAGGTTCTCTTCGTTTATGTTATACGTCAGGTTAACTGAAGGGAAAAAATTGACTGTATCTCTGACAATGTCGAATAATTCGGGTGTCGGAGTAGGTTCATAAAACCCGGTAATTATCCGGTTGAATTTTTCAACGCGTACTCCGCCATAAACAATAATTTTTTTTGTTACAGGAATATTAAGGGCCACATATCCTGCGTTTAAAAGATCGCTTGCATTGTAACTGTCTTTTGCCCGGGTTCCGTCGCTGTATGCAAGTCCGTCGTGCCAGGGAGAGGCATCATCAAAGAAAAAATTCTCTTTTGCCATGATATCCTGGACGGGCTGGAAAAAATCAATTTGAGGACTTCGCCGCGCGACCACACCAAGCAATCGGGAACCGAATTCCCTGAATTTCCTTTCGTAGAAAAAACCGGCTTTAAAATTCCATGTTTGTTCCGAATCAAAAAGGTGAAAATTATGTTCCAGATCAATTTTATAATCGTATATATCTTCTTTCATATTCAACCAAAGCCTTCCACCCAAATAGGCGTTTGGAGAATTCTGGATGCGCATAAAATACTGTTTGTAATGATCGCTGGATTCTCTGTCGTCATAAACCAAAGTAATCCTCCTGTTATCAGGTTGGTCGGTTCTTGTCATTCCATAACCGGCCATCCAGTTTATTTTAGTCCTTTCCCTGTTCAATATTTGCTCTCCGGCCAGTTGCCCGGAATACACCATCCGGCTGATAAATTTTAAATCGAATAACCGCAGGGTTTCAACATTGTAGTAGTTTACACCATTTCGAATGTTTGTATAGGTACTGCCCAGATGGTTAAAAAAGTTTCGGATTTCAATTTTCTGGTTCTTCCCATATAAAATATTCCAATTGTGAATTAAACCGATTTTCGCAGATTGTTTGGAAAGCTGATCATTAAAATCGAAATCCTTTGTTACAATTCCTGTAGTTTCATCATAACCCTGGTATTCCAAACGGTTTCTTTCTATGAAGCTGCTGCTGTATCCATAATTGAGGGCTGTAATATTTCCGATTGAAATTTTGCCCAATACAAACCGACGCTGCGAGGTTATTGAAAAATCCTGGTCGGCGATTGGTTTTTTACCTAACGTCTGCCAATTGTTTGAGAACAGTTTTGAAATTTGTGTTATTTCATCTGTTTTCCGGGCATAGTCGTCCAGGCTTTCCCAGGTATATAATTCTGTAAATCCTTGCGGTCCCGGCACTCCTTTAGGAATATCCCTTGTACCGTTATCGAATCCGAGCCAGTCGGTTTGCGAGCCTTTGTAAGTTTGAAAATCGTTGGATATTGTAGTATTTTGAACATACTTGTTTCCATAGGAAATAATCAGACTTTTTTCGTCGACGGTGCTTTTAGTCTGAACATCGATAGCGGCACCGGCAAAATCGGCAGGTAATTCAGGAGACGGGCTTTTGTAAATTAAGATGTTGTCAATCAGTCCGCTGGGAATGGCATCGAATGAAAATGCCCGTTTATCGGCTTCGAAACTTGGAGCTGTGGCGCCATTAAGCATTACGGAGTTGTATCGTTCTATTAATCCGCGTACCACAACAAAACGCCCATCGGTAATAGTTATTCCCGGAACGCGCTGGATGACTTCAGCCGCATCTTTATCCTGACTCTTTGAAATTTGCTGGGCACTGATTCCGCTGACAATCAGGTTTTGAGCTTTCAGGTTCGATAAAAGAGCCATTTCAGTATCGGTTCTTTTATGCGCCACCACCTGCACTTCCCCAATATCAAGTGTTGCCGGATCGAGCGCTACATTAACAAGGGTTTCCTCACCGGCTTTTACTTCGGTGCGGATAACCTGTGTTTCGTATGAAATAAAGGAAATGACAAGATTGTAGGTTCCGGGATTAATATTCTGAATTATATAATGACCATCGAAATCGGTAATTGTTCCTTTAGTAGTTCCCTGAATAAGTATAGTTGTTCCGATAAGAGATTCCCTGGTTTTCGAATCAGTTACTATTCCTTTAATAGCGGCGTTTTGAGCAAATCCAATAAGTGAATAAAAAAGCAATACAATTAAAAGTAGAGGTCTTAGCATTCCGTAGCAATGTTTTGCAATGTTTGATAAATAATTGCATCAAAGAAACGGGTAAAATGTTACAGCCTGATTACAGTACTTTTAAGAGTGTATTACATTTTTGTAACTCTCGCAGAAAATATTTACAGCTCAATGATTGGAAGGAGTTTTTCTTTAACAAATCCCTTTACCATCTTTTGCTTTTATTTTAACTGAGGTAGAATTTCTTCTTAATACAGTTTGAAAAATGTCTCTTTAATTTCATCACGCATCCTGTTTTATTCGCTTTGAATAAATTCGTGTGTCCCGGTGGCGTGCGACATGTCGTCGAACCCAATGTGTAGCCGGTGTTTTACTTTACCCGGAAAAGCCGGACAATTTTCGTTCACACCGTGACAAACAGTTATCACATAATCATTCGTCATTCAGGTACTTTTCAACCGAATTTGGATGTATGATGGCTAATGTCAATACCAATTTCTTTCATCACTTCTTCAGCTTTGTGGTTCAGTTTCTCTGATGCTTCAGTTCTGGCCGATTCCACATCCAGCCGTTCGTCGTACGATTTTAAAAAAACCGCGTGCCATGTGGCTGCGACAACTGTTGCCGGTACATAAAATCAATATCTTCATGTTTTTCACATCCTTAGCTTTCACTTTTTTAAAAATGATTGTAGTGAATCTTTTAGTTCCTGTAATTTCGTCAAGATAAATTATGACACATGATTACGTCATTAAATTTTTGTCACAAAAAAAAATTAGTGGGTTTAAAAGGGCCTGAGAAAACCAAAAACATTGTATTTAAAATTAGTTCACCGGGAGAGGACTGCCAACCGGGATATCACAACGATGAAATGGCTGACCGTGTGCTGGATTATTTTTTGGCGGATTTGTATTGGCCAGGGTTGGCACTGTTGTATTGTTTGATCTTGCACGGTTGAGGCGTGCTGCATTTTCCAATGTTGGTGCTGTTCCGTTATTATTAATTGCGGGAGCGATTTTAACAGAAGGAGCTGCATTCAACGGGCTTCCAACCGGTATGTCGCAACGATGATATGGCTGGCCATGCGGTGGGTTCAGTTCTGGTGGAGATGTGGTTTTATTTACTACTGTTGGGTTATTTGATGTAGCCGGGCTCTGAACAGTTGCCGGATTAGAAGAAAGTGTTGCAGCAGTATCAGATTCTCCTATTGATTGCGGCAACTGAATTTGTTGCTGAACCTGGGTTGCTGGGTTAGTCTCCCTTTGCGCGGGTGAACATGATATTATTGTTCCCAAAACAACTATTGCAATTAAAATGGTGTATGTATTCATTTTGATTTGATTCTGTAAGTTTCTCATAATAATCTAATTTGAATATTTAGTGCCATAAACATAACTTTTATTTTTGGGAAAACAATAAAAAGATAATTTATTCCGGAAATTTCCGGAACACATTTACAGTTCTTCCTGCTGAGGAGAGTTTTTTCCGAAAGTTTTCGGTTGGGTTGGACAAATCCAATCGCATTAATAATCCCTGGGCTGTGGGTCTGTTCATTTCAATTTTTCTTTATTCCAGGCAAAATAATTTTATTATCTGTTCCTGACATCAAAATTGCTATTACACGGGTGCTGGGATACTGTTCAAGAATTATTTTAAGAAAAACAGTGATTGGTATGGCCAGTATTAAACCCGGTATCCCCCATAAATATCCCCAGAACATTAGCATTATGAGTATAGTAATCACATTTATTGAAAACGATTTGCCCATAAAAACCGGTTCCAGCACACTTCCCATTACTACCTGTATTCCTGTTATAATAATAAAAAACAACAACAATGTACCGGTTAGGTCAAGCTCAACAAGGGCAAATAACGACAGAAGGATAACAGAAACAATGGAACCAAGCATCTGGATAAAATTGAGCAAAAATGCCAGTAATCCCCAGAAAATCGGGAAACTTATTCCAAATATCAAACAAGCAATGGTAAATCCGACACCAGTAAACAGGCTGATAAAAAATTTCACGATAATAAATTTGATGAGGTCGTTTTCAATTCTCATAAAAACTTTTACCGATGAATATTTTTGTTTTAAAATTGTGTGGTTCAGCAGTTTTTGGAAGTTTACAGACTCAGCCAGCCAAAGTATAGCAAAAAAGACCGTCATTAAGGTCATGGAAAGTGTATTGCCAATAAAATCAATTGTAGTGCTAAAATTGGTGAAAATATTGCTTTTTTGTAAATAATGGACGATTACATTTTTTCCATCCACACGTTGAATCCCGAAAAAGCCTTCCATGCGGACAACAAACTCCATCATTTTTGATTCTGCTTTTTCGAATAATTCGTTATCGGCAGTTACTATGTCATTACTTGTTAATTTGATGAGTTCCCCCCCACCTTTCAAAATTCCGGCAATTATTAAAACGATTGCTAAAATGCTTAAAATCCGGGGTACTCCGTGTTTTTTCATCCATCGCATTAATGGCAGAAACAGCAATACAATAAACATCGACAGAAACAGGGGAATAAAAATAAAGTAAAGTATTTTTAGTATGTAAAATACTAACGGGATTACTATAATCAGCAACAATGTGTTGGTAGTTTTAATGTCTTTCATTGATATTGTGAAAATGTTTCATTTTGTGTCAATTAAATCAGCATAAACAGATAAGTTCTAATAAGAACCGTAGCCATAAATTCAATCAGATAAAAATACTGAATTCCATCTCAAATTCAGATCCGATAATTCTTTATTTTGAATTTGCTTTTTCCGGGTGTAAAAAACAACTACTTTTTATCCGATAATCATCCATAACAGAAAGATTTATTTTAATATAAGATATATTTATAAAAAATATAAGACCAATTAATCTTATATTTTCCTGACATTGGATGGAACATTTGCATTTTTAATTACTTCACCTCGGGTAAATGAGTGTCTTTAAGTCAGATAGTTGAGCAACCATTCTGACAGGTATCAACCTAAAACAAATCGTAGAAATATTGAATACTATTGTTTCGCGATTGTAAACAGAAACTCAATTCCCCCTTCAGGTTTGTTGCGTGCCGAAATGTTTCCTTTGTGCAACTGGATGGCATTTTTAACGATGGAAAGGCCCAGCCCGGTGCCGCCCATTTCGCGGGTGCGGCCTGAATCGACACGGTAAAACCGTTCAAATATACGCTGCAGGTGTTCCTCCGGAATCCCAACCCCATTATCAGAATACGAAAAGTAGTGGAATATTTTATCTTCCATGTAATTTTTGATTTCGATGGTTATATTTTCACCGGCATAATTCACTGAATTTTCAAGAAGATTTTGAAATACCGAAGACAGCAACGAATCGTTTCCGTTGATTACAATTCTATCGTCAATATTAACTTTACATTTAATATTTTTTGCCGAAAGCCTGTTTTCAAGGTTCTCAACCACATCAAGTACAATGTTTTTAACAACAACCGGTTTAATTTCAAACAGCTCTCCGGCATCTTCAATGTTGTTGAGCAACGAAATATCGTTCAGCAAAAAGTTCAGGCGTTCAGTTTGGTTAAATGCCCGCTGAATAAAATAGTGCTGTTTAACCTTATCGATTTTGTCATTGTTCATCAGCGTTTCCAGGTAACCCTTTATTGAAGCCAGCGGTGTTTTCAATTCGTGTGCTATGTTCGATGTAAGTTGTTGTTTCAGCAGCCGCCGTTTTTCAGGTCGCGTGATGTCGGTAATTAAAATTTCAAAACTCTTGTCGGCAAAAATGATACACAGCAGCTTGAAATAACGTTCGTTTTTGTTGATGGTGTATTCGGTTTGCGGCAACTCATGGGATTGAAACTCTGTACCCGAATCAAGGTATTTTTTAAGAAAAGTATTGATTCTTTTGAATTCAGGAATGGAGAAAAAGTGATCCGCCGAAATGGTTGAGGTATCTGAAATCATACTGATGTACTGGATAAAATGGCTGTTGGCCAGCATCTTTTCTTTTTGTGGTGTAAAGAATGCAATTCCTTCGTTGAGAATATTCATGTGGTTAAAAAAGCGTTCTTTTTCAAGTGACAGGTCATCTTTTGTTTTCTTCAGGTTTTTATAAATCTTTACAATCTGTGACCCAATTTCACCCAGTTCGTTTTCCGGAAAGTCGCTCTCCGCTTCTATTGGCTCATTACGTCCGGCTTTTATCGCAAAATCTTTCAGCTTTGTAATGGAGATGGAAAGTTGTTTTGTAACAACATTTACGAGTAGCCAAATCATCAGGAACATAAACAGGATGAAGAAAATGAAATAGCGCTCACCTTTCAAAAAATGCTCAAGCTGGAGGTTGTACACCATTGCCGCACGGATAAAATAACCGTCGTAATTTTTCGCGTAATAATAAAACTCCTGCTTTGTGGTATTTGAAAACCGGATATTTGAACCTGAACCTGAATATAGTGCTTTCTGAATTTCGGGCCGTTCAAGGTGGTTCTCCATTTCCGGGTAGTCGTTCACAAAGCTGTCGTATAAAACTTTACCTGTTTTGCTGATTACGGTAATCCTAAGGTTGGGTTGCCGGATAAGGTCTTTCAGGGAATCAGCTTTCTGAAAATTGCTGTTTTCAACCAGATGGTATTTTTGAATGTAGTTGTTGGTTATTTCTGTTACATTTTCGAGGGTATTTTCCAACTGTTCAGTTTTATACCGTTTTTCGCGGTTGAGCTGGAAAAGCAGCACTGCCACAGTGAAAACAACAAATACTGCAATGAAATAGAGAAATACTTTCCTTCTGTATGTTTTATGTTCCGGCACTTTGTTTAATTTTTAAACTGGTTAATTTTTATTTACTCAGGTTCATGAAATAACTTTTATTGAATATTGAATCTGTATCCGTAACCTGATTTTCCTTTAATAAAGTTTCCGCATTCGCCAATTTTCTTGCGCAAACGGGCGATATTTACATCCACATTCCGCTCGGTTACAATCACGTCATCGTCCCAAATTCGGGTTAGGATTTCGTCTCTGGAAATATAATGACCTTTATTTTTAAGCAACATGACAAGGATTTCGAATTCTTTTCGCGTAAGATTTACAGGTTTATTTTTTACGGTAACTGTTTTCCCTGTAATATCCAGCCTCAGATCACCTTCATCAAACAACTGACTTTCTTTCTTTTCGATACTGCCACGTTTTAAAACTGCTTTAACCCTGGCCATCATTTCTTTAATTGAAAATGGTTTCGAAATGTAATCGTCGGCTCCGACATTAAACCCGGTAAGAATATCATTTTCTGTACTTTTTGCTGTAAGGAAAATAATTGGCACCGAAAGTTTCAGTTCTTTACGCATTTTTGAAGCCATTTTGTAGCCCGACATTTCTCCCATCATCACATCGAGTAGAACCAGGTTAAAACTTTCGAGTTGTTTGCTTAAAGCTTCCTCTGCCGAATGCGCAGTCTCCACTTCAAACCCTTCACTCGAGAGGTTGAATTCGAGGATTTCACACAAATCCTTCTCGTCATCAACTACCAGTATTTTTGGAACCTGTGAATCGTTCATTATTTAATTGTTAGTCAATTTTTTTTATATGTCTCACATCTTTTCCCTCAATGGAATAAATGGCCGCTTCGGCAATATTAGTGGCGTGGTCGCCAATTCGTTCAATGTTGCCGACAATACTGTTCATGCTGATAAAGCTGGTGAGCAGCTGTTTGTTTTCATCGCTGATTTTACTCTTTTTAATTGCCTTTTTCAGCATTTTACGGTTGAGCTCATCCACAACGGCATCGTTTTTAATGGTCCAGATGGCAAATTCCTTATCGTCTGAGGTAAATGCCAGCAGCGCTTTATTTACCATGCTTGTACTTTGGATGAGCATGTTGGAAACCACTTCCGACAGATTGGTGTATATTTTCTCCACTTTAATATTATCCAGAAACCCAAGAATATTTGTGACCAAATCACCCACCCGTTCCAGGCTGATTACGATTCGGTAACATGCAATTAATCTTCGGATATCCGAAGCCACAGGCTGGTATAAGACAATGGTATTTACAATTTTGTCGCTCAGTTTTACTTCAAACTTATCCAGCCTTTTCTCGTTTTCAAGTATTTCATTGCTGATATCATCAGGAATATCTGTTTCCCCTGAGGAGATGACTTTTTCCAGTAAATCGAGCTGATGCAAAACGAGGTTGGCAAATTCTTCGAAATCCTTTAGAATATTATTTATTGCATCGTCTTTTTTTGATGTCATTGTTTTATTGAATTTAAGTGAAGATAAAAAATTTAACCGAATTTACCTGTCAGGTATTCTTCTGTCCTGCGGTCTTTAGGATTGGTAAACATATCTTTCGTTTTACCGTATTCCACCAGTTCGCCCAGGTACATAAACATCGAATAGTCCGAAATTCGTGCAGCCTGCGACATGTTGTGTGTCACCATTAAAATGGTGTAGTTCTCTTTCAGTTTCACCAGTAAATCTTCCACTTTCGATGTGGCAACCGGGTCGAGAGCGGAGGTAGGTTCATCAAGTAAAATAATTTCAGGACCAAAAGCCAGTGCACGGGCAATGCATAACCGCTGCTGCTGTCCGCCGGAAAGGAAAGTTCCTTTTTTAAAGAGCGAATCTTTTACTTCTTCCCAAAGCGTAACATCACGCAGTGAACGTTCCACAATTTCATCCCGCTGCGAACGTTTCATACTGATTCCGTTCAGTTTGTAACCTGCAATTACGTTATCATAAATACTCATTGTCGGGAATGGATTAGGCCGTTGAAAAACCATACCTGCCATCCGTCTGAGTTTTATGGTCGACATGTTTGTAATGTCTTTTCCATTCAGAATGATATTTCCTTTGGTTTCAATATTTTCGTACAACTCATGCATCCTGTTGATGGCGCGGAGCAGGGTACTTTTGCCACAACCCGAAGGCCCCATAATTGCGGTAACACTGTTTCGTTTTATATCGGCCGAAACATTGTTCACTGCATATTTCCCTTTATCGTATGAAACCGACAGGTTTTTTATGCTGAGTACAGGATCTTTTATTTTAATTGTGCTTTCCATTATTTTTATTTAGTTCGGGCGGCAATTCGTTTTGAAATGATATTCAGCCCCAAAACCATAATCATTAACAGGAGAGATGAACTCCAGATTAAATCCACCATGTTCGGGTCGTTGTAAAATTCCCAGATGAGCAATGGAATGGCGCTTGTTGGTTCGGTAATATCAAGATTTATTCTTGAACTTCCCAAAGCGGTTAAAAGCAACGGTGCTGTTTCACCCAATATTCTTGATATTCCCAAAAGAATTCCGGTTAAAAGTCCGCTGAAACCCGTTGGAATTAACACCCGCAACAAAACTTTGTAATAGGGAACTCCCAGCGCCAGCGCCGCTTCTTTTATCGTTTGCGGAATCATTTTCAATGTTTCTTCGGTGGAGCGGACGATCATCGGCAGCATCATAATTGCAAGCGAAACGCTTCCGGCGAGCGCAGAGTAACCGTTTGTTATATATTTCACCACCCATAAATAGGCAATTAAACCAAGTACAATAGAAGGCACTCCCTGCAGAATATCAGAAACGTTTCGGGTGAAATTTGCAAGAAATTTATCTTGGTTTTCATATAAATAAATGCCGGCAACAATACCGACCGGAATGGCTATTACCGATGCAAGAGAAACCATCACCAGTGTGCCGGTAATGCCATTTACAATGCCACCCGGAATGATTTCACCATTGGAAACAGCCGTCATTGCTTCAAAAGTGTTTGGCGGGTTTTGCAGGATGAAATCAAAGCTGATTTGCCCGATTCCTTTTACAATCAGCTTGTAAATAATCAGTACTATGGGAGAAATGGTAAGAACCGACAGACCTATAATTAATCCGTGGAAAAACTGATCCTTCAGTTTTCTTCTGACAATATTATTTGCTTTTATATTTTTAGCCGGATTATTCATTTCTTATCTTACGCCATTCTTTTAATGATGAACTTCCCGATTCCATTGATGATACCGGTAATTACAAAAAGCAGCAACCCAATTGCAATCAGCGCACTCAGCTTCAATCCGTCGGCTTCGCCAAACTGGTTGGCAATGACACTGGCCATGGTATTTCCGGTGCTGAAAAGTCCATTGGGGATGATATTTGCATTTCCGATGAGCATGGTTACGGCCATGGTCTCTCCCAGTGCCCGTCCGAAGGAAAGGATGTAACCGGCAATAATTCCCGAGCGGGCGGATGGAACAATTACGTTCCAAATTACTTCAATGCGTGTGGCGCCGAGCGAGTATGCCGCTTCTTTCAATTCGTTGGGAACCATGCTAATGATTTCGTTACTCAGCGATGTGGCGTAGGGAATAATCATAATTGCCAGAATTGCACTGGCGGTAAAAATACCAAACCCCTGGTTGGGAGCACCGAGTTCTGTTAAGAAAGGACGCAGCACATAAAATCCCCAAAGCCCGTAAACAATGGATGGGATGCCTGCCAGCAAATCCACCATCATACCCAGCACCCTCGCCATACGTGTTCCACGATAATATTCGCCTAAAAAAAGCGATGTGGAAAACGAAAGTGGCAGGCTGATAATCAGAGCAAGAACCGAGGTAATAATCGTTCCGGCAATAAACGGCAGGGCACCGTAATTTTCTTCACCACTTCGCGGATTCCATTCTTTGGAAAAGATAAATTGAAAACCAAAATGGCCGAAAGCAGGAATAGCTCCTTTCACGAGTGAATAGACCATTCCTGCTGTCACTAACAGAATAATGAACGCTGCAGTGAGCAAAATTACTTTGGTTATTTTATCGCTGTTCATTTTAAGAAGCCTGTAAAAGCCCCTCCAAACCTCCCCCGGGGAGGCTTAGGAAGCTCAAGTATTTACTTTGTACGTTTTTTAAATTATTAGCCACTTTAGATATCCGCTAATTTTTGTAGTAGCAATTCTGAGTGTCGATTTCATTCTTTCCTTTCCCCCTTTGGGGGAATAGTAGGGGGCTTCTTATTTCAACAGTGTTTCCCCATCGTAAGTTACTGAGCGCAAAATTGCTTTTGCTTTTTCTGCAGCTGCATCTGGTAACGGTGCGTAATGTACTTTTTCGGCCTGGCTCTGAGCTTCATCGCTAACCAGCCAGTCGAGAAATTTCACTGTTGCCAGAGCCTGTTGCTTTGAGCGGTTATTGTACTTCTGTTCCTTGTACAGGATTATCCAGGTGAAACCGCTAATGGGATACGACTGCGGATTATCGGAATTGGTAAGCATAACCCTTGTGTCGTCGGGGATTTGGCCTTGTGCCGCAGCGCTGACTGAAGCGATGGAAGGTGCGATATAATTTCCCGAACTGTTCTGCACTTTTGCTGTCTGGATTTTTTGTGCAAATGCATATTCCGAACCGATGTAGCCAATAGCACCTTCAGTCTGGCTGATGGTGCCGGCAACACCCGGGTTACCTTTTGCGCCCATTCCGGTTGGCCACTGCAGCGATTTTCCTGTCCCCACTTCCTTGTTCCATTTTTCGCTCACTTTGCTCATGTAATCGCTGAAAATGTGGGTGGTTCCGCTGCCATCCGAACGGTGGATGACATTGATATTCATATCGGGCAGGTTCACATTCGGATTGTTGTTTTTAATCTGCGGGTCATTCCATTTTGTAATTTCTCCCATGAAAATTTTCTCGAGCAACTGGTCAGAAAGTTTCAGGCTGTCTACTCCTGGGAGATTGTAAGCAATGACAACTGCACCCATCACTGTCGGTATATGGACTACTTCACCCTGCATTTCAGCAAGCTTATCGTCTTCAAGATAAGCATCGGTTGCGCCAAAATCAACCACTTTATCTGTGAGGCTGCGGATTCCACCTCCTGAGCCGATTCCGCCGTAGGTAATTTCAACACCTGTTTCATCAGCGTATTCTTTAAAAACCATGTTGTAGTATGGCAATGGGAATGTGGCTCCTGCTGCAGTTAATGAGACATTGCTGCCCGCTGATTTTTCCTCACCGTTTTTCTTTGGCGAACTTTGGCAGGCACTCAATGCGAATACTGCCAGAATTATAATTACAAGATTTTTTGTTTTCATTTTTATTATTAATTAAAATTTCAATTCACAATTTAAATAGATACTGTTTACAGCAGGTAACAGTTCGCTGTCAGAATTCCACAGCCGGTAATTTGGGGCAAGTTTTACTCCTTTTACCGGCGAGTATTCAATTCCGGCAATAATAAGTTGTCCGTCGCCGTCGATCTGCCATGGCTGATTTTCGCCGGTGAGCGTTGAAGAATTCAAGTCATCAAACCGGCCAAACAATTTTATTTTGGCTGAAGGTTTATAAGTAAGGAAAAACGATGTTCCGTACATATCCTGACCTTCTGTCATATCCACGTTTTTCTGGTAGTTATATTCGGCTCCGGCAATTAATTTTTTGCCTGTATACGCAAGAAATGTTGCAAGGGATTGCTGCTTGATATCATTTCCCATATAATCGGCATAAATCCGTGCTGTAACATTTTTTACAGGATTTATTGTTATCCCGGCGCCGGGACGGAGAAGCGAATCTCCCTGAATCTTTTTATATCCTTCGCCATTTGTAACGGAAAAATCTGCACTGATAAAATCTGAAAATTTATATTCAATATTAAAACCAAGGTCTGCACTTGCATTAAAACCATATGCATCCTGAAATGATTTCTCAATATAGCGGTATCCCCATATTTTTTCGGAAACCTTGAACTGGGTGGTGGCAATCATTCCGAAATAGGCTGTAAACCGGTTGTTCGAATATTGAAAATAAGCATTTTTAAGAAACGCGGAAAGTTGATGTTTCCCTACTCCGGGATCACCGACATCATAAACTATTTTCGCATACCACTCCGGACTAAAATGATATTCGTACCCCAAATAAGCACGGGTAATTTCGAAAGCCGGATAGGTGCTGTTATCCATAAAATCAGTGTGGAAATTGGTGAAAATCAAGGCAAGTGGTTTTCCATTTGGTTTGAACTCTTCTGATGTATCCTGGCTGAATCCGTTTAAAAACAAGCCAGACGTCAATATCAGGATAAGCATTAACTTTTTCATTTTAGTTACTTAGATTGAATTATATGCTGCAAAGATGGAGTTCGTCGATTACACTGGAATTAAGAAATTGTTACAAAACGATTAAATGATTGCATTCGGTATTTGTAATGAAATGATAAACAGAAAATTAATGGATTGAAAACAGATGTAATAAAAATGTAATTTTCTGATTTACTCATCATGTTGTCATTAGTTATTATGAGGAGTTATAAAAATATACCAACTATTGGGGATTTCAACACATACCTCATCATTATAGTTTTGCAGGACAAATTATTCCTGTTTTTTAAATGATATAAAAATGATGAAAAGGCTTTTACTTTTTTTAATGATTCTCTCCGGTGGTTTATATTCTTATGCCCAAAACGCAGATAGTATATCAAATCTTTACATAAATGCAGCTGATAACCTGTTACTAAATGATAACAGATTAGTTGTAGGAGGTTATGGTGAAGTTCATTACAATCAACCCCTGGAAAAGCAAACATTCAACAATGGTAAGTTAGATGTTCACAGGATAGTAATGTTGTTTGGTTATCATTTTAATGAAAAGACACAATTTATTACTGAGTTGGAATTTGAGCATGTGAGTGAGGTTTATGTCGAGCAGGCCTTCCTGCAATACAAGCTGAACGGCTCAATAAACTTTAGGGGAGGGTTAATGCTTGTTCCAATGGGTATTATTAATGAGTATCATGAACCTACTGCATTCAATGGGGTCGAACGCCCAATGATTGATAATTATTTATCTCCTTCAACCTGGCGGGAAATAGGATTTGGAATAACAGGAAATATACTTCCGCTTACAGTAAAATACCAGGCCTATGTTATGAACGGTTTTAACGGATATGATGGTTCTGCAAAACTTAACGGAAAAAACGGTTTTCGCAGCGGACGACAGAAAGGTGCTGAATCATATATTAGCTCTCCCAATTTTACAGGAAAGATTGAATATTATGGAATACGCGGATTAAACCTGGGGCTGTCGGGTTATTTTGGTAAAACACAAAGCACATTGTATAACGGAACAGACAAAAATGATAATGCAGCAATTGCAGTTGCAGATTCATCTGTGGTGGGCATATCAATGATTGGAGTGGATGTCCGTTACACCATGAAGGGTCTGCAGCTGCGGGGGCAGTTCTATTATGCAGGTTTATCCAATACTGATCAATACAACGTATTCACTGCTGCTGATAATGGTACATTAAATAATCTTGGCAGTTCTATGATTGGCTATTATACTGAAGCGGGTTATAATATACTTCGAACGGTTGACACCGGAAAGCAGCTGATTCCTTTTGTGCGTTATTCATTTTTAAATACCCATAACTCAGTTGAAAGTAACATTGAGGTAAATCAATCCTTTGTAAAAACAGCCATCACTACCGGTTTAACCTTTGCATTGACGAAAGGTGCAGTTGTAAAAGCCGATGTTCAGTTTATAAAAGATGCTGCAACTGATACATATGCGAAAACTTTTAATGCAGGATTTGGTGTAATGTTTTAATAGCGGATGTGTGATTATGAGGGGAATTATTTTTATAATGTGCAGCCTGATTGGTGTTTTTGCATTTGGACAAAGCGAAGTGCAGTTTCAGAATAATGCATTAAAAAAGGTATTGCAAAAAAATGGAATTCCTGACTTTACCAAGGTTTCAGAAATAAATGTTACCGAAAAATTAAAGCAACAATACCGGCTTCAGGGCAAATTCTTTGAAATCGAATCTGAAGCTGGCAGGTACAAATATATTTATACTGGTAGAGTAAACAGCTGCCGTGCAGGTGGCTGTTCAATTTCTGCCGAAGTACCCAAAGAAGGTGATTTTGAGTATTTCGATTATTTCATTCTTTTCGATAAAGATAAAAAAGTGCAGCTTGTAAAAGTTTTTAATTACCAGGCGACTCATGGCCAGGAAATTGCGGCTAAAGGTTGGTTAAAACAATTTATCGGTTATGACGGTTCCAAATCCTTACAGGTAAATAAAGACATTGATTCGATTTCCGGAGCTACAGTTTCGGTTTATGCAATTACTATTGATGTGGAAACGAAAATCGAAATACTTCATAAAATAAAGGCGTAATGTTCTGTTGCTTTTAAACTGCAGCACGGGACAATTTAAACTGATGTATTGTATTTTCTTTACAAGGCAGATTATCCGCCAGCTTACAGATTAAAACTTTCAAAAAATTTGATGAATTTAACCTTCAGAATAAAGTGTATTGAAAATTGAGTGTTACACCTTAAATTGAAGATGAATAATAAACAGGTACAGCAGTTAAGCCGGCTAATCCTTAAATTCCAACCTGCTTTGTAGAAGTAACAAAATCGCGGTAAGCTTTTACCACATTAATAAAATGAAGCAACATATTTTTGGTTTCAGTAATTGTATTGAAATACAAAATTGAATTTTTTGTATTTACCAGCTTGGCTTTAATACGTTTAATCTGGGCTTTTTCCAGTTTACCAAGTACATCAACAATTGCATCTCTTTTTGCAATCAGTTCCTCAATTTCATTAAAATTGTTTTCTTTAATAATGTACAATGAGAAATTAAACAACTCATCCACCCGGTTGATAAGATCAGTCATTTCTTCGGCCTGAACTTTCCGGAAAGGTTTGTGCTGGTTATCGAGGTGCTCATATAAAGGTTCAACGATAAAATTTAGAGAATGTGCCATTTCGCGTTGATAATCGATAAACTGAACATAGAAATGGCCTGAATCCACATTTCCTTCAATTTTTGAAAGCGTACTAAAAACCTTGTTCTTTTGTTTCTTCGATTTTTTATTCAACTCATTTTTAAGTTCAAGCCCTTCTTTTAAATGAGCCCGGTCTTCGTGAAGGAAACCATCTATTGCAACTGAAAATATTTTATTTGCTGAAACGATTGAATTTACAGCAAGTTTATAGCATTTTTCTAGTACTTTTTCAACTGCATCCTTTTCAGAAATTACATCTTCATCTTCAAGTTTATTGTCATTTGAACGTTTGGTAAAGATGACATGTGTGCGCACCACCATTACAAGGGCTACTGCAATAAAAACGAAGAACATGAAATTTCCACTCAAGGCAATAATCAGGGCAATAACTCCCGAAACTGTAAATGCAATCAGGGCAGTAAGAAACCATCCGCCAATAACTGCAAAAACACCTGACACACGATAAACGGCACTTTCCCTGTCCCATGCCCTGTCGGAAAGTGATGTTCCCATTGCTACCATAAATGTGACATAGGTTGTGGAAAGCGGAAGTTTCAGAGAAGTTCCGAGAGCAATTAAAATACTTGCAACTACAAGGTTTACCGAAGCCCTTATTTTGTCAAATGCAGGAGTATCCGGATCATCCAAAGGGCCCAGCGGAACAGGAGTAAACTGCTTCTGTACATAGTTAATCACAGGCGAAGGAAAAGTGCGTATAAGTCTGTTGTTAAACCGAAGCGTATTGCGAACAAGAAGCCGGGATATAAACGAGGAGCCAAATCGTTCTGCCCCTTCCGACTGCCGCGATAAATCAACAGTTGTTGTTACTACTGACCGTGCTTTTTTCGATAAAATCAATGTGACAATCATAATAAGTCCGGCAATCAACAGCATATAAGTTGGTGTTTCCACTTTGCCGGAGAGCATTTCCATGGAAAAAGCCTGTGGTGCAGTATCAGACGCAATCCAGCTTTTAAACGAGCTGAAACCTGCCAGCGGAACGCCAATGAAATTCACCAGGTCATTTCCTGCAAAAGCCATCGCGAGAGCGAAAGTTCCGGCCAATACAATTACCCGAAGTATTTTTATATTGAAAAGCCATTTTAACAACTGAAGAACTACGACCCAGGCAATAAAACTGTAAACCAGCAGTAATCCCGTGTGGGTATTTACCCAATCCTGGACCATTTCACCGCTGCTCAACCTGATTTCGGCAAAGGCCGAACCTTTCATTCCCTTTATCAAAATAAAATAGGTAATTGCTGAAATGGCAAGGCCCCCGAAAGTGGAGCCAAAATACTTCATCGGCTTTTTATAATTGAACGAGAAAAGAAATCGTGTAATGTATTGTACAATGGCACCAACTGTAAAGGCGATAAAAACAGAAAGTAAAATTCCTGTAATAATGGCCAGCGCTTTTCCGGAATTAATGTAACCTGATAATTCGACAAGCGAACCTCCCAGACTTTTAATTTTAACAATGGATACTGCCACTGCCGAACCTAATAACTCAAAAACAATGGAAACTGTCGTGGATGTTGGCATGCCAAGGGTGTTGAACGTATCCAAAAGTATAATGTCCGTAATCATGACCGCCATGAAAATAACCATGATTTCAGAAAAATAAAACATTTCGGGATGAAAAATCCCCTTTCGCGCAACTTCCATCATCCCGTCAGAAAAGGTGGCTCCTATTAGTACTCCCAGACTGGCCATCAGGAAAATCATCCACTTCGGGGCAGCTTTCGAACCGATGGCAGAATTTAAAAAATTAACAGCATCGTTACTTACACCTACAATTAAATCGGAAATGGCTAAAGCGAAAAGAATTACGATAAGAATTAAGTAAAAATTTCCCATTGCTTTTTAATTAACAGGCCGGCAAATATAAAAGCTAAATAAAAACATCTGACCTATTTAAACATTAAATTAATATTAACTAACCATGAATTTACTGTTAATCAGCAAATAGCATTATTTTTATATTTTTGGCAAATATTATAAGCGAAATGAAAACATATTCTTCTAGGCAATTAACAATTTATATTTCAATAATATTAACGGCGCTGGCATCTTTTTTCATGATTTTAACGTTCTATGTCACGCCAAATATAATTTATATAATTGGTTTCACCCTGATTTTTTTCGGCGTCGCTTTTTTCTCAGTGCTTTATGTAATTAACAAATACATTTTCGAAAAAATAAGGCCGGTATATAAAACCATTAAGGATTTACCGCTGAGCGGGAAAAAAATGAAGGAAAAAACCCTGGATTCTACAAATTTGCTCTCCAATGTAAAGTTTGAAGTAGAAGAGTGGGCAAAAAACCAGCTCAAGGAAATTGAACGGCTTAAAGAGCTGGAGCGTTACCGGAAGGATTTTGTGGGAAACGTTTCGCACGAACTAAAAACACCGATTTTCAATATTCAGGGATACATACTTACTTTGATTGAAGGTGGAATCAACGATCCGAAAATCAACAACCTTTACCTGAAACGCACCGAAAAAAGTATAGACCGGATGATTTCAATTGTTGAAGATCTGGAGTCGATTACAAAACTCGAATCGGGAGAACTCCGGCTTAATTTTGTAAAATTTGATATTGTAAAAGCTGTGACCGAAGCCATAGAGATGGAACAGTGGCAAGCAGATGAACGAAAAATTTCTCTTGAAATCGTGAATAAACCCGAAAAACCAGTTTATGTTAAGGGGGATAAAAAAAGAATACTTGAAGTCTTAACCAATCTTATTGTAAACGGCATAAAATACGGAAAGAAACGTGGTTTTGTGCAGGTTTCCTTTCACGATTTGCACGAAAACATCATGGTTGAAATTTCGGATAATGGCATTGGAATCGATAAAAAAGATTTGCCGCGCATCTTCGAGCGGTTTTACCGCGTGGATAAATCCCGTTCGAGAGAACAGGGTGGAACAGGCCTGGGCCTTTCAATTGTAAAACATATTATTGAGGCACACAACCAGTCGATTAATGTGAGAAGTATTGCAGATCAGGGTACAACTTTCAATTTTACCCTTGAAAAAGCAAAATAATAGAATAACTTTGCACATATTCGAAACATAAAATTCAATTATTAATTCAGTTACAGAAAAGTTCAATAGTTATTGGATAAACATATACATTCATGAGTGAAAATATTTTGAAAATACTGCTTGTAGACGATGAAATCGATATTTTGGAATTTCTTGGTTACAATCTCGAGAAAGAAGGATATATAGTTTACACGGCTCAAAACGGAAGGGAAGCCATTGAGATTGCTGAAAAACGGCAACCCAATTTAATAATTATGGACGTAATGATGCCCGAAATGGATGGCATTGCAGCTTGTGAGGAAATCCGCAAAATTCCGTCCCTAAACAGTACCGTTATCGCATTTTTAACAGCTCGTGGTGAAGATTATTCACAGATAGCCGGTTTTGAGGCTGGTGCCGACGATTACATTACCAAACCGGTGCGTCCGAAAGTGCTTATCAGCCGGGTAAAAGCACTGATGAAAAGAACAGGGGAGACAACGCAGCCGGTTATAGCGGTTGATGTAAATACAGTAAGTATTGGCAACCTTGTTATTGATAAAGAACGTTACCTTATCCGGATTGATAATGAAGAAATGGTTCTTCCCAGAAAAGAGTTTGAATTGCTTTCGCTCCTTGTTTCAAAACCCGGTAAAGTGTTTACACGCGAAGAAATTTACTCTTCGGTATGGGGCGAAAATGTTGTAGTTGGTGATCGAACCATCGATGTTCATATCAGAAAACTGCGCGAAAAAATTGGAAACGATCATATTAAAACACTAAAGGGTATTGGCTATAAATTCGTGGAATAACTGTCTTGTCAGGCAAAATATATAACAAGATAAACAATTAGAAAACCGGTAAGATATCCGCTTACTATTTCCCAAATGGAGTGCTTTGCTGCAATTATCCTAGCGGATCCTATTATTCCTGAAACAATGACAACAAGCAGAACTTCCCACAATGGATTGATGCCGGTACGGAAAGAAAGGGAAAGTAAAGCGGCAGTTAAACTGCCTATGGCAGCCATGTGGGTACTGATTTTCCATTTCAGTGAAACAACCATTAGAAAAATAATCACAAGAACCGCAGCCAGCATATATATTTTAAAAACCGGGTATGCTTTAATTTTGCTCAGTAAAAGATAACCGAGGTAATAGAAAACCGAGGAAAAGAGCAGCGGCAGAACCCTGTCATTGCTTTTTTTCATTGCCACATCATATTTACGGTTCAGCGTTAAAATAGCTACAGAAAGCATGGGCAAAACGGCAGTGGTAAAAAATAACACAAGCAAAACAAAACGTTTGGCTTCCCACGAAAGAAAGGAAAAATAAAATTCAGTATTGAAAAGTAAAATAAAACCCAGTGTAGGAATGAGCACCGGGTGAAATATCACGGAAATTATTCTTGCTGACTTTTCCAACATACTACAATTCTTTACGGAGCCTGGCAACCGGAATGTCCAGCTGTTCCCTGTATTTTGCAACTGTACGTCGGGCAATGTTGTACGACTTTTCCTTTAATATCTGTGCAAGCTTTTCATCGGTAAGCGGTTTGTGTTTATCTTCATTTTCTATACATTCCTGTAGGATTTTCTTTATTTCCCGCGTCGAAACTTCTTCTCCGTCATCTTTTTGAAGCCCCTCAGAAAAGAAATATTTCAGAGGATAAATTCCAAAATGCGTTTGAATATATTTACTGTTCGATACCCTCGAAATTGTGGAAATATCCAAATCAGTGCGTTCTGCGATATCTTTAAGGATCATTGGCCGCAGTTTGGCTTCGTCACCATCCTTGAAGTACTCTTTCTGAAAATTTATTATTTCAGACATTGTCAGCAACAAGGTATTGTTCCGCTGTCTGATTGCATCGATAAACCAGCGTGCAGAGTCGATTTTCTGCTTTACAAAAGCAAGTGCATCTTTTTGATTTTTCTTGCTTTTATGTTGCTGGTTCAGAGCCCGAAGCATGTCAATGTAGGTATCATTGATTTTAAGCTCCGGAGCATTTTGCTGATTTAATGAAAGCTGCAGTTCGTCATCCGAATTTTCGAGTATAAAATCCGGAATAATATGCTGGTTCGATTTGTTTAACGGATTGCTGTATGAACTTCCCGGCTTGGGATTAAGTTTCAACACCTGATCTATTCCCTGTTTTAATTCTTCATCGGAGAGTTCAAGTTTTTTCTGAATTTTTTCGTAATGTTTCTTGGTGAATTCATCAAAAAAATCTTTTACAATGGTGTGTGCAAGTTCAAGCTTTTTATCGTTTTTCCGGTTGAGCTGAATGAGCAGGCACTCCCGCAAATCACGACCTCCAACTCCTGGCGGATCGAATTGCTGAATAACTTCAAGGATGTTCTGCAGCTTTTCTTCCTGAACTTCCATGTTCATGTTGAAAGCCAAATCATCGCTTATTGAAATTAAATCGCGCCGCAGATAACCATCGTCATCAATGTTTCCGATGATATATTCAGCAAGTTTTTTATCTTCTTCCGAAAGATTATTGGCCATTCCAAGCTGTTCGTATAAATTTTCGTGGAAAGTTGTACCTACCGAAAACGGAATATCAACATATTTATCGTCTTTTGAGTAATTGTTGGTTGAGGTTTTATAAGTTGGAATCTCATCTTCATCGGTTAGATAATCGTCAAACGAAAATTCATCATCATCTGCATTATTATCCGTTTCCGGTTCCTCATTATTATCCTGCAAATCTTCCGGATTATCAGATTCAAGTTCAAGTACAGGATTTTCCTCCAGTTCCTTTTTTATACGTTGTTCGAGCTGAATAGTAGGGATCTCCAGCAGTTTTATCACCTGTATTTGCTGAGGTGAAAGCTTCTGAAGCAATTTTTGTTGTAATGAAAGTTTTTGATCCATTTTTTTCCCTAACTGTTACTCTCGTAAATTTACTATTTTTTCGATGCAGTTCAACTGTTAAAACTAGAATTCTGCATTTTTAGGTGTTCGTGGAAAGGCGATAACATCGCGTATATTTCCCATTCCGGTAATAAACTGCACAAACCGTTCGAAACCCAGTCCAAAACCGCTGTGTACAACCGAACCAAATCTGCGCGTATCCAAATACCACCACAATTCTTCTGCTGGAATGTTCATTTCCGCCATTCTTTTTTCAAGCTTTTCAAGATTTTCTTCGCGTTGCGAACCGCCTATTATTTCACCTATCTGCGGGAAAAGCACATCCATCGCGCCAACCGTTCTTCCATCGTCATTTTGTTTCATGTAAAACGCCTTGATCTCTTTCGGATAATCAGTTAAAATGACAGGGCATTTAAAATGTTTTTCTACAAGATAACGTTCATGCTCGCTTTGCAAATCTACTCCCCATCCAACCGGAAACTGGAATTTTTTCTTTTTATACGGATTTGAATTCAACAAAATATCAACTGCTTCGGTATAGGTTATCCGCACAAAATCATTATTTAAAACGAATTCAAGTTTCTCAATTAAATCCATTGATCGCTGATCCTGCGGTTTATTTTTTTCTTCCTGTTTCAGGCGGTTGTCCAAAAATTCAAGATCATCGCGGCAATTATCAAGTGCATATTTTATAAGCGATTTAAGGAATTCCTCAGCCAAATCCATGTTGTCTTTTAAATCATAAAATGCCATTTCGGGTTCAATCATCCAAAATTCAGCAAGGTGGCGTGTTGTATTTGAATTTTCGGCCCTGAATGTTGGTCCGAATGTATAAATTTCGCCTAGGGCAAGTGCTCCCAGTTCTCCTTCAAGCTGACCCGAAACTGTTAAATTGGTTGCTTTCCCGAAAAAATCTTTACTCAGATCGATTTTACCGGTTTCAGTTAACGGAGGGTGAATGGGATCGAGGGTAGTAACACGGAACATTTGTCCGGCACCTTCAGCATCGCTTCCAGTAATAATTGGAGTGTGCAGGTAATAAAATCCCTTTTTATTGAAATAATCATGAATGGCAAAAGCCATAGCATGACGTATCCGGAATATGGCACCAAAAACATTGGTGCGGAAGCGTAAGTGCGCATTTTCGCGCAAAAATTCGAGGGAATGCTTTTTTGGTTGAATTGGAAATTTGTCCGGATCGGCGCCACCAAGTAATTCAATTTTTTCAGCAAGCAACTCTACTTTCTGGCCACTTCCCTGCGATTCGGCTAAAATTCCTGTTGCCGAAATTGCAGCGCCTGTATTTATTTCGCGCAATAACTCTTCATCAAATTTATCAGATTCTGCTACAACCTGTAAATTATGAATTGTTGAACCATCGTTTAGTGCAATGAAGTTTACATTTTTACTTCCCCGTTTTGTTTTCACCCAACCCATTACCCGGGTTTCGGCACCGGTTGCCCCATTGGTTAAAATTTCCTTTATTTTTAATCTATTCATGATCCAACTGCTTTAATGCTGTTTATTATCAAATTAAAGGGTACAAAAGTAATTGTTTATCCTTATTTCCGGTGGTCTGAGGTTTAAAAATCCGGTCATTTTAAAAATTGGTAAAATGAAACAGCTTCATCCAAATTTACAATCAGCAAACTTAATTTAATTAAACTGTAATAACGAAAAAAAGCCATTCATGTTTATCGATTGGCTTTTTGCAGAATGAATTGACTTTTTCATGAACGAATTATTACCTGCACAACTTATCCCTGTTTATCCTTTCATGGAAAAGTTGTCTGATAATATGCGGAGCTTCCCGAAACGGGTTATGGAAGTTCTTTTCCTATACCAAAGACGGATTAAAGACGTATTAAAGTTGGTTATAACCAAATTTAAACCAAATTTAAACCGACTTTAAACCGACTTTAATATAGTATTATTCCGGATTACTACCCGCTTTCAAACCCACGAAGTATTTAGTTTGGACAGTCACTTTTTGCTCTTCCCGGTTTTTCAGGGAAGGGATTTTCCTGCCTTTGGGTATTGAGCCGGTTTCCAGGAGGACTTTCAACATCCTGTTTTCAGCATTTGCTGCTGGTGATTTGGAAACAATGGAAATAAATAAGGACCAGACGGAATTATGCTGCCCGGTTATATACAGGCAGATCAAGGGGATTGGAGTTCAGGTTTTTATATTGGTTTTGTTAATTTCTGAAACGGGGCAGGGACAGGGAGGTGATGTGCCGGAAAAAAAAATAAGAGGAAAAACATATTGTTTTCCTCTTATTCCATATTATTGAAAAAACTGTATAATTTATTCGGCGCTTCCCGGTACAGGGACTTTTGCATTATCGATGTACCCGATATTACCCATTACGTAAGTATCAGGACCTAATTTGAGGTCTGAATTCATCATTTCCTCAAAAGTAACTTCTTTTCCGGTGTAAGCTGAAACCCTTCCCATAATGGCCATCATTGTTGAAATGGCGGTACGTTCGGCTTCATTCATCGGAATATCCTGGCGAATGCAGGTTACGAGGTCGATATGTTCCTGCACATAAGGACTTGTTTCATGATCTTCGTATGTTGCAATATCATTTCCGGCGGCGTCAAAAATGCGTGCAGTGCCACCTTGCGAAGAAGTTGCCATCGCTTTTGTTCCGTGAAAAAGTTCATAAACCCCGTTTGTGCAGCCGTTAATCTGGCGGCAGGTGCTCAGGAAATGTCTTCCGTCATCCATAACAAAATCGACTGCAAAATTATCATACTGGTCGCCGGTTACCCTGCGTTGCCGTGATCCAAAGCCCAGTGCTTTAACCGGATGTGCTCCCATAAACCAGTGTGCAACATCAAGGTTATGAACATGTTGTTCAACAATATGGTCACCCGAAAGCCAGCACCAGTTTACCCAGTCGCGAATCATCCATTCCATTTCGCTCCAGCTGGGCTGATTGGTACGGTACCACAATTGTCCACCATTCCAGTAAACATCGGCAGATACAATTTCGCCTATTGCATTATTTGTTAATTCTTTGTAGAGATTAATGTATTTATGCTGATGACGTCGCTGTGTTCCGGTTACAACTTTTAGTCCAAGAGATTCAGCCATTTTTGCTGCTGCAATTACCTGGCGGATGCCAACAGGATCGACGGCTACAGGTTTTTCCATGAAAACATGTTTGCGTGCTTTAACAGCTGCTTCAAATTGCTCGGGACGGAATTTGGGTGGAGTTGCAAGAATTACAATATCAACCCCCGAATCAAGTACTTTTTGGTACGCATCGAATCCGACAAAACAATTTTCATCGGCAACTTCCACATTTTTTTCTTCCTTTAATTTTTTCTGAAGGTCGTCAACACGATCCTGAAAAACGTCGCCTAAAGCAACAATTGTAAGGCCGGGGCCTGCATCCAGAAAGTTGATTGCCGCACCTGATCCGCGACCGCCACAACCAATTACGCCGGCTTTAAGTTCCTTTCCTTCCGGTGCTGTATCCAATAGTGGAGGGAAATCGTATTCCCTTGTATTCCAGTCGTACTGGCCGCCACCGGATTTACCGGATTTCCCGCCCTCTGTTGAGCAGGATGCAAATGTTCCAATTCCCATTGCTCCGGCAGCCCCCACAGCAGCAGCTCCGGTTAAAAATTTACGTCTCGAAAAGTTATTTTCACTCATAATTCAAAAGTTTTTTAGTTGAATTTAGGATTCTAAAATAGTTATTTTTTTCCGGTTTTTTCATCAAATTCACAAACAACCCGAAAACTTATGCAATTGCAGTCGGACAACCACCAGATACTTTTTGGCATTTGAGGATCAGTTTTAAGCCAGGCCTTTGTTTTTGTGTAGTCGCGCGCTGCACTGCGAACCTCGCCAACCGGGCTTTTAAACGAACCGCCTCTTATAACATGTTCCTCACCGGTAGCCGGGCCTTTTGGATTTACAGCTCCATCCTGCAAGAGTTCATATGCATTTTCTGCATACCAGTCCGAGCAATATTCATTCGCATTCCCAAGCATGTTTTTCAATCCAAACGGATTTGGTTCAACTGCCTCCGGTTCTTCTGTTTTTGCTTCGCTGTTGCCGGCATAAATTACATACTGGTTAATTATGTCACTTTCTTCTCCGAACAATTTTTGAAAAAATCCTTTTTCAGTAAAATCCTTTGGACGGCCTTCAAAGAAGAAAGGTGTTTGTGTTTCGCCCCTTACAGCATATTCCCATTCGGCTTCGGTAGGCAGGCGATAGGTTTTTCCGGTAACCTGCGAGAGCCATTTGCAATAGGTTTCGGCCGAATGAAAACTCATGGTAATTGCAGGACGTTTACCCAATCCCCAGTTTTGGTCGGGTTGCCCGTAGGGTGGTGTTGGCCCTGAAATTGCATCAACATCAGCCTTTGTTCTTGCTCCTTCGGTGTCCGTCGATCGTCCTTCGGCGGCTGTTGCAGTATAAAAAGCCAGGTATTCATCCCAGGTTACTTCCACTTCGGCCATAAAAAACGGACTGAGTTTTACGTTTTTTTGGGGCCCTTCATCCGGGTCACGCAGTTGCTCGTCAGGCGGACTGCCAATTTCGAATGTTCCTCCCGGAATGGCTTTCATATTAAATGAAATGGTGGTATTGGGAATCATTTCGGTAAAATCTTTTAATGAATCAACTGCTGCGGGTGCAGTATAACGCTCCTGATTTGCACTTCCCGTGCTGCCGAACTGTACATTTTTTGCATGAATTGCGTTTGGATCATAATGCCCCACATGAAGGTGGCAGTTGATGCACCGTAATTCTTCTTCGTTCTGGGAATAATATAAATGGGCATCTTGTCCTTCTTTCGTTAGTGTCAGTGGAAACAGGTTCTGATGGCAGTTAATACACGACGATTTAAACACATGTTCTTTTGCATAGTCAAGTGTAGATTTTAACTCCCAGTTGTAATCGGCACTGTCTTTAAAAACATAACCATAGACATCACGTGCCGAAGCTTTTATTTTTTCAACCAGATAACCTTGTCCCTGTGGGGGAAGGTGACACTCAACACAACCAATCCGGATTCCAACGCGTGTATCATGATGAACGGAAAGTTTCCATGAGTCGAAAACATGCGGGTGAACATGGCAAACTTCACACGATTCATTTGTGGAAGTGACCTGAACGGTTTTTAACGACAAAAGCGTAATCAAAATTCCAAGAATAAATCCAAGGAAAATTACCAGCAGGAGTTTTTTTCTTAAATATAAACCAACTTTTTTCAGCATACAGACATCGGTTTTATGAAATCCGGTAGATATTAAATACAGATTGGCCCAAAATTAATAATTTATGGAAGTTCTTATCCGTTTAAGTATCCGGAATAGCTTATTTAGAAACAATCAATTTCAATCGTGTATTTTGTTAAGCGACTGGCTGATTTTGTATTGCACATTCCCATATGTTATATTCATGAAATAGCTGCAGAACATAATATTAGGTTAAACAAAAAGGTTGCCTGCAGAAAGGGCAACCCTGGAAAAAATTCGGGAAAGAGAAAATCAATGAAGGGGTAACATCATTTAATTGTTTGTATTGTGTAAAATTAACATCTCTTTGTCACAATAATTTTACAGTTTTATTAAAGTACAATTAAATTCAAGCCGAAACCTGAAAACAGTTAGCGGAATTATTTCTAAATTAGGAGCAATGAATACATTAGCTCATCATTATAACGACCTGCTAGAATTGTTTTTTCCTGAATTATGCATCACCTGCGGGAACAGGCTTGTGTCGCAGGAAAATTATTTGTGCATTGATTGCTGGCACGATTTGCCGGTGAGCAACTTTCATCATGAACCTGAAAATAAAGTTGCCCAAATGTTTTGGGGCAGAGTGAAAATTGAATTTGCCACTTCATTTTTTCAATACAGAAAAGGCAGCAGGTATCAGCAGCTGATTCATTTTATAAAATACAAAGGGCTAAAGGAACTTGGAATGGAAACAGGTAAGCGTTTTGGACATGTTCTTTCAGAATCTGTGGATTTTCATTCAGTTGATTTGATCGTCCCGGTACCTCTTCATCCGAAGAAATTAAGGAAACGGGGATATAATCAAAGCGAATGGATAGCCCGGGGAATAGCAGAATCAATGCAAAGGGAAATGATTACCGGCAATCTTTTCAGGATTGTCCACACTTCAACACAAACAAAAAAGAACCGGTTTGAGCGCTGGCAAAATGTGGAAGGCATTTTTGGTATTCATAAACCTGAACAATTTACAGGTAAACATATTCTGCTTGTTGATGATGTAATTACTACCGGATCAACCCTCGAAGCGTGTGCTGTTCAGTTGCTTAAAGCCGGAAATACTAAAATAAGCATTGCTACTTTGGCATTTGCCAACTAAATAATATCCGGCTGGACCATGTTTTTTTCAACCACTTTCACATCTGTTTGTTCTTTTAGAAAACGTAAAAAAACAAATGGAATTTACAATAAATGAATTTGCAAAAGGTGAACGGCCTCCCGTAACAATTCCAACCAGTGAAATGTACAGGATTTTAGGTGAGGAGGGAATTCGTAAACTTGTTTATGATCAATACGATCTTTTAGCTGAAAGTGAAGTAAAAGATCTTTTTCCGGAAAAGGGACCAGGCCTGGAAAGAGCAAAAAAGAATGCCTCCGATTTTTTTGTCCAGGTTTGTGGTGGCCCCATGTATTTTAATAAAAACCGGGGAAGGCCGATGATGTACAAACGGCACCTTCCACACAAAATCACTCCCGAAGCTCGCGTGGTTTGGCTTAAGTGTTATGAACAGGTGCTGCATAAAACTGATTTGCCTGAACCTGTTTTGCAGTCGTTTTGGAAATATTTGAATGACTTTTCTTTCTGGATGATAAATTCCTGAATTGTAACCGGCTAAATTATGAATTTTTCTTTTCAGGTTTTTGAACCTGCGGTTAAACATTCTTGTAATCAAGGTGTTTAATTTCAGTGGAAAATAAGTTGCTAATCTTAAATATTTGAAAATGAGACTTTATAAATTATTGTTTATTGCAGTAGTCTTGACTGCATTTTATTCGTGTAACCGGAAACCTGCAAATTCGGAAGTGCAGGATAATGTTAAATATTACCGGCACCTTCAGTTTAGTGAAACTCCATGGGATTTGGAAAAGGGAACCCACCCAATCTCTGCCGGAGAAGCTGAAACAATCAACAATTATAAATTTACGTACAATGATGATGGTCAGCTGGTTTCAGTGGAATACAACAGAAATGATATTCCCCTTGGGAATTCATCTATGGGAGCGTCAAAAATTGTTTACACATATAATAATGGCAAGCAGCTTAAAAGTTTTTATAATGAGAAGGGCGAACAGGTAAAAAATAGTGGAGCCCAGACTTATGAATATACGCTGGATGATTCGGGAATGCGCGTGGCAATGCGCTTTTTGGATGAAAACGGAAATCCGGTTGAAAACCGCAATAACATTCATAACTATAAATGGAAAAAACTGGATGACGGATTAATCCAGGAGGTGCGGTTTAATCTTGCCGGCGAAGATGTGGTGATGAATCCGTTTTGTCCGTTTTACGAACTTCGTTTTTCTTATGACGATAAAGGTTATGTTACGCGAATGGCGAATTACGAAGCAGATACGTTGTACAATTGTACGGCTGAGAATTGCGGAGAAGTTGGAGTTTCCTATTTTCTGTTTAAAAATAATGAACATGGTGATTTGGAAACATTTTCAGTTCACAATACTACCGGACAACTTTCAAACCTTTACTGGGGATGGGCGAAACGGCAAAACGTGGTCGATGAAAACGGTTATGTGACAGAAAGTATTCAATATGACCAGGATGATGAATATCTGGCTGGGAAAAACGTTCCGGTCACAAAAATGGTCTACGATGAACATGGTGCTTTGGTTAAAAGGATTTCAATGGATGAAAACAAAAGCATCGTAAATAATCCGGATAACGGAGTGGCAATTATTGAATACAAATATGATGATAACGGCAACCGGATTGAAACACTGCAATACGACAAAGACCAAAACTTAGTGAAGAACGAAGGATAATATCTTTAAAAATCAAAAACAAAATCCATCTTTATGAAGACGATAATCCATTTTACAGCGATTGTTGTAGTGTTGTATTTTACTTCCTGTTCGGGTGGAGGAAAACAGGACCAGCAATCCGAAACTGTTTCAACGACTCAACCTGAAACTGAAATAAATCCTGAAGCAAAAGCTTTACTTACTTATCTCGATGAACAGGGTGATTATGTAAATGGTCGTAATTTCCCGTCCATATTAAAACCCTCTTCTGTTTATGAAGAGCTGGACAGCAATATTATTGTGGTTGATTTGCGTAGCGACAAAGCGTTTACCGGTGGACACATAAAAAATGCAGAAAATGTTGAATTCAGCAATCTGCCGGAATTTTTTGAAAGTGAAATTAATCCGGATGATTACGACCGGATAGTGCTGGTTTGCTATGCCGGACAAATTTCGGGCTATGCCACATCATTGTTGCGACTGGCAGGTTACGGTAATGTGTATTCCATGAAATGGGGAATGAGCGGGTGGAACGGGAAATTTGCCGATGATTCATGGAACAAGGTAGTTTCATCGGAATATCAGGATGAACTGGAAATAACGGATAATGAACATGCGGCAGACAATGATTTTCCAAAGTTAAATACCGGGACATCCCTGGGCAAACAAATTCTGGAGGAACGGATCGACAGCTTGTTTGATGCCGGTTATTCCGATGTGTTTATCACTTCGGAAAAGGTATTTCAGCAGCCTGAAAATTACTATGTTATTAATTACGACAGGAAAGATAAATATGAATCGGGCCATATTCCCGGAGCGGTAAGATACAAGCCGGATGCAACACTGGGGATAGTT
This sequence comes from uncultured Prolixibacteraceae bacterium, assembly GCA_963816685.1. Lineage (GTDB taxonomy): Bacteria > Bacteroidota > Bacteroidia > Bacteroidales > Prolixibacteraceae > CAVYUC01. The sequence goes on from CAWFMB010000014.1 coordinate 507,399, forward strand.
TCTGAGATGCAGACCATACCGGCAGACGAACAGGTGGTGGTTTATTGCAATACGGGCCAGAATTCAGGTTTTGTCACTGCCTATCTCCGCTTGTTTGGCTACGATGCAAAATCATTATTATACGGAAACAACTCATTTATGTACAATAAAATGCTGGAACAAAAAGATTCACTTTCGTGGATTCCATTTACCAGCGCCGATTCTGAGACTTTTCCGTATGTAAGCAATTAAAACCGGATTTATCTTGATTTTTTAAATACATTTCCGGTCAGCCAGAGAATCAGGCCATGTGGTAACATTGAGCCCAGATAATAATAGGCTTTTGACATGAGTCCCGGAATAACAAACTTATTTCCGTTGAGCATATTTTTCACTGCAATTTCAGCCACTTCTTCAGGACTTAAAACCGAAATCCGGGAAATGAATGAAGATTTCCGGTTGCTTTCAATGTTTCGTTTTGTGTCGACGCCGGTTGGATGAATAGACGTTACTTTTATGTTTGTATGTTTTAATTCGGAGTTCAATGCCCTGGTTAAAAAGAACAGGTAAGTTTTTGTTGCCGAATAAACACATTTATACGGGACCGGTGCAAAAGCTGCAAAGCTGCTCATGTTCAGGATATGTGCCTTTGGCATTTTTTGCATTGCAGGTAAAAAAAGAAGGGTCAGCAAAGTTGTAGCCCTTACGTTTAAAAGAATCATTTCGTCGGTAATTGCAGTGGTTAATGTTTCAAATTTACCTTTAAATCCGATGCCTGCATTATTGATAAGAATATTAACTTCGATGCCGTTTCCAACCGCATATTCATAAACCCGGGCGGGAGCTTCGTATTTTGTTAAATCAATAGCAAGAAATTTAACATCAATTGAATATTCTGCTTTCAATAATTCTGCGAACTCTTCAATTCCTGTTTCGGGCAGCGAAACAAGGTATAGGTTTAATCCTTTTTTTGCGCATTCGATGGCAATTTGTTTTCCAATACCTGCAGTTGAGCCGGTTATGAGTGTATAATTTATTGAAGAGGTATTTTCCATTGTTTCAGTTAATTTGATTTTAACCAGTTAATCGTTTTTGCAATTGCTTCGTCAAGTGGTGTAATTGAATAATTAATCCCGTTTATTGCTTTTTTGCTCGTAAGGAGACGGTTCTGTAAATAGCGTCTAACCCATGGTGGAGTTATCAACGGTGGCTTTCCAAATGTTTTGGCCATAAACAGTTCGAATTTTGATACCCAAAGCATGATTGGAAAAGGAAGATGAAGCAGCTTGTATTTTTTTCCCGAAACTTCTGCAAGCAGCTTAAAAAAATCGTTGTAAGAGATGTTGGTGCCACCCAATATGTATTTTTCGCCTGGAGTGCCGTTTTCAAGTGCCAGAATATGACCATTTACAACATCTCCGACAAAAGCATAATTCCCGATTTGTTTACCTGTGCCCGGAATGATGCGCCATTTGCCGTGAATGTATTTTTTAATTAACAAGGTAACCGAATTACTTTTACTTAAAAATCCCGGACCGAACACCCGGGGCGGATTAACAATAACTACTTCCAATCCTTTATTACAAAATTCAACACACAAAAGTTCACTTTCACGCTTTGTTGTTTCATAATCGGTGATATATTTTTCAGGAACAGGAAAAGATTCGTCCACTTCTTCTGTATTTTTGGATGGTGCCAAAGTTGCTGCTGATGATGTAAATACCACTTTTCTGATTCTGTTTTTCAAGGCAAGGTTTAAAATGTTTCTTGTTCCTTCAACATTTGTTTTGTAAGCAAGCATTTTATCTTTCGACCAAATATTTGCAAAAGCTGCCATATGGAAAACATAATCGCAGTTTTTCATTGCATTGTCAATCGTTGCCAAATCGGATAAATCTCCTTCATAAATGGAAACTTTATTTAACTGGTGATCAGGAATTTTTTGTTTGGAGCGGACCAAAACATTTACCTGCTGGTTGCGGTTTAACAATTCCTTTACTAAATTATTGCCAATAAATCCGGTGGCACCGGTAACCAAATATCTCATTCTATGAAGGAGTTAGTATTTTGAATTTTTAAATTCAGCATTTTTTACCAAACGTAATGAAAAAATAATTGTGCTGATGCTGAGAGTGATGTGCATAATAATTGGCACTAAAATAGTTCCGAGGGTAATAGCAAGATAACCTGCAACCGTTCCAAAAATCAATGCGCCAATTACCTGGTCCTTTCCATCAGGCATATGTATGGCGGAATAAAAAGCCACATTTATACATATGGCAGGCCACAGTCCAAAGGCATAATAACATTCGAAAAGTAAGATTCCGCGAAACAAAAATTCATAGGCAACCAAATAAATTACCCAGCCGAATATATTTAAAGCAACAAATTGAAAATTGTACAAGTTGTCCTTAATTTCAAGCGACGTAAAATCTGGATTTAACTTCTGATGAAGATAAGCTGTTGAAACTATCAGGATAATCAGGATTAGAATAATTGGAATATGAGTTGCCAAATGATTCAACGACAGTCCAAAATTAACAGGAGCAGGATATTTTATAAAATAATAAATGATTCCGGGAATTACTCCAAGAAGGATAAAACCCATAAGTTTTTTAGCAAAAAAGAGCAACAGATTTTTATCGGTTCCGCGATTGATGCGTGTAGTAAATCGTTTTAGAAGATCTGAATTTGCTGAATAATAATAAAGATAATAAATGAGTACTACTCCCAGGATGTAAAAAGCGGATTCACCGGATTCAATATTCATGATAATCTTTTTCCAATAGCACACAAGTTACAAAATAGAATTCAGGAAGCGACAACAGCCGGAAGGAAAAACTTCTAAAATTCAATTCTGATTTGTAATGATAAAAACAGAATCTCCTGTTCACAGAAATTCAGGATTAGCGATCGAGCCGGTAATACATGGCCAGTGAAATGACATTGTTGAACTGGTTGTTCAGCCAGTAATAATTTGTAGCATTATCACCTGGTTGACCACGAATGGGCACAACCGACAGTGCAAACCGAAGATCGAGCTTTACATTGTCCAGCATGTCAAACTGAAAACCGATGAAAGGTTCCAAATCGAAATTGTTAAAAGCTACCCGGTCTTCTTCCACAAACTGGCCGTATTCATCGAATTCCCTTCCACTGATTAAATAGCCGAAAGAAGCTCCGGCAACCACTGCACCGCGATCGTTTGTCCGAAATCCAAAAATAACCGGCACATCGATATAATTTAACCGCATAATATAAACTTCAGGATCGGGATCTTTGGGTTTGATTCGTTTACGTGAACCTTTTTGAGAGAATTTAATTTCCATGCCTGTAAAAACTGCAGGAGCCAAATCGGTTTGAACATAAAAACCTGCAAGTATTCCAGGTTTGTTGTATCCCTTAAATGAATCACCTTCCACCTGGGTTGCATTAAAACCGGCGAGCAATCCACCTTCGAAACGTTGTGCATTGACCCACTGGGCGAGCATCAGAAACAGTATCGGGATAATTATTTTTTTTACCATTTATATTAGTTTTTCAAGTTCAGTTTTAAGCAACTGCATTCCTTTTCCGGCCTTTTCCTGAATATAAGTAACATTGTCGGGCAGACTTTCCGGCCGGTGCGGATCTACAACAAATATAGGAATTTCAGGTTGAATGTAATTCAAAAGCCCGGCTGCGGGATAAACCATTAATGAGGTACCTGCCACAACAAATATATCGGCTTTTTGAACAAGTGCCACTGCCTTGTGAATGCCATGAACCATTTCGCCAAACCATACAATATGAGGGCGCAGCTGGCTTCCCTTTTCACATAAATCGCCGGTTTTCAGTTCCCAGTGATTCAGGGTATAAACAAGCGACGAATCAATGGTGCTGCGGGCTTTCCGAAGCTCGCCATGCAAATGCAGCACATTGCTGCTTCCGGCCTGTTCGTGCAAATCATCTACATTTTGGGTAATTACATCCACGTTGAACAAGTTTTCAAGTTCCGCCACAACTTTATGACCTTCATTCGGTTTGGCTTCCCAAAGCTGTTTGCGGCGCTCGTTGTAGAAACGCAGCACCAGTTCCCGGTTGTTTTGCCACGCCTGGATACTTGCCACTTCAGTAACATCATACTGTTCCCATAATCCGCCCATATCACGAAAAGTTTTCAACCCGCTCTCCTGACTCATTCCTGCTCCCGAAAGTACCACCAGTTTCTTTTTCATGATTAGAAAATGTTGAACATGTTCAAAGATACATTCTTCCGTAAAATTATTCTTTCACACAAAAGAAATTATCATTTTTCCAACCGGAGAATCTTTGGCCGGATTCAAAACAGTATCAGAGACCTTTCTGCAAAGAAGTCCTGACCTTTTTCAAGTACGATATAGAACACCACAATTCACAGTACCCGGTCTTTTTTGCCATTACTACCATTTGTTTATACCGGATATAAATATTACCCTTATCCATAAAAAAAGCAGCAGGCTAAAAATCATTAATTTGGGAGGCTGAAAATTAACCGTATGACTGAAAACAAACATTCTGTCCGAAAACCATATAGTTTATTAGATAAATAAGTTACACATAACATGACATATGAGGAATTATATGATAGCTTTATTACACAGAAAAACATAGTTAGGCAAAATAGTAAAAGACCCACCGGTCAGCCTTGCAAAGCGTTCAGCATTGGTTTCAGGCAGTTGTTGTTTTTTAATTGCATCTATGTCCGGCTTTTCTTCCACTACAAACTGTAAAGCGAGGTTACGTTTTGTGGTGTGGTTATAAATCCCGAACCTGCGGATTTTAACAAATCTGCGGGGTAAAATCCCGATTCGGGGCTGTAATGGAGATGGAGCAAAGGGGTTAGCTAATAATTGTTTCATTTTGCCAACTTTTCGGAGGATGAGCTTATCTTTGAAACAGGAATTAGAAGAGCCGCATGACGGGAGACTGTCAAGTCCGGTTCTCCCGCCTTACGGGACAAGTTGTGAGAGGCTTAGGGTGAAACTCCCTTTGCCTACTCGACCAAGTGACCGTTATATGCCAGCTGAAAAAAGAACAGAAAAAGTAAAATTACCGAAATCAAAAAACAAAAAATAAGAAACGCCAACGCACAAAGCATAATTTTTCCAGCCCATCCCTGCAACCGTCCCTTCGTTGTCAATCACAACTTGTCCCGGAGAATTTCGGGATGCTTTTTTGCCGCCGCATACTTTTGTGCAGTTTGATAGAATTGTGCTAAAAGAAAATAGTATTTTAGTGAATTAATTTAAGAACCTTAGAGAAAACCAAAATATGAGCCTGTTTCAAAAATCAGTTGAAAAGAAATATTTAAACGACCTCGACACTGCACTAATTGACAAAAAATACGCTGATTTTTTAAATTATTTTGGTAATTCTGAAATTCAGGAAAACATACGAAATTCAAAAGAGGAACAATACCAGGGAGAATTTCTTATTGATTTATTTGTAAATATTTTAGGTTACACCAAAAACCCGACACCAAACTTCAACCTGACCACCGAATTAAAAAACATAACGAACAGTAAAAAAGCTGATGGAGCAATTTTGAAAGGCGACGATGCCACAGCGGTAATCGAATTAAAAGGAACCGACACCACCGATTTAGATAAAATCGAAGCCCAGGCATTCGGCTACAAAAACCATCATCCAAAATGTAAATATGTAATAACTTCGAATTTTGAGAAACTCAGGTTTTACATTCAAAATGCGGTTGACCACGTTGATTTTGATTTGTTCAACCTGACACGCGAACAGTTTTCGTTATTGTGGCTTTGTTTGGCAAAGGACTATCTGTTAAACGATTTGCCTTTAAAAATTAAAGAATCATCGGTTTTACAAGAGGAAAACATTACCAAGAAATTGTACGCCGATTATTCCAAATTTCGTGAAGCGATTTACAATAACCTTGTAAAAAAAAATCCAGAAACCGATAAACTTCTGCTTTTCAAAAAAACGCAAAAACTGCTCGACCGCTTTCTGTTTATCTTTTTTGCAGAGGACAGGTTGTTGCTCCCGCCAAATTCAATCAGCGAAATTGTAAAACAGTGGGCTGACTTAAAAGAAAAATACGACGAATATTTTCCGTTGTACTCCCGTTTCAAAAAGTATTTCGGTTACATGAATACCGGTTACAATGGAAAGAAATACGACATTTACGCATACAACGGCGGACTTTTTAAACCCGATGAAATTCTGGACAACATTACAATTGACGATGATATTTTACACGAACACACACTTCGCTTAAGCAATTACGATTTTGAAACCGATGTGGATGTAAATATTCTGGGGCATATTTTTGAACACTCGCTGGGTGAAATTGAGAATGTGCAAGCCGAAATTAAAGGCGAAAAAATTAACAGCCAGAAAACGAAACGCAAAAAAGACGGCATTTTTTACACGCCAAAATACATTACCAAATACATTGTTGAAAATACAGTTGGAAAACTTTGCGAAGAAAAAAGGGCTGAACTTGGAATTGTTGACGAAGAATATGCCAAAGGCAGGAAAAACCGGAAAAAGGAAATTGTAAAATCGCTCGACAAAAAACTGGACGATTACCGAAACTGGTTGCTCAGTTTAACCATTTTAGACCCGGCTTGTGGTTCGGGGGCATTTTTAAACCAAGCTTTGGAATTTTTAATAACTGAACACCGCAAAATTGACGAGTTGCGCGGACAACTTTTGGGCGGGGCAATTCTGTTTTCTGATATTACAACTGATATTCTTGAAAAAAACATTTATGGCGTTGACCTGAACGAAGAATCGGTTGAAATTGCCAAACTCTCACTTTGGTTACGTACTGCACAAAAAGGACGAAAATTAAATACACTCAGCAACAACATAAAATGCGGAAACTCGCTAATTGACGACCCTAAAATTGCGGGAGAAAAAGCATTTATCTGGCAAAACGAATTCCCTGAGATTTTTGCAAATGGTGGTTTTGATGTGGTTATTGGAAATCCGCCGTATGGGGCAACATTTGATGCCATCAGTAAAGATTTTATCATAAAAAAATTTAAAAGCTATCAATACAAATTTGAGAGCTATTTATACTTTTTTGAAAAAGGAATCGAAATTTTAGGAAAAGGAGGATTCTTATCTTTCATAACTCCTGAATTATTCTTAAGACTGGAAAAATCACAAAATATTAGAAAATTCATTTTGGAAAATTCTTGCTTAACTGAATTGAAATTTTGTGGGGAAAATGTTTTTGAAGACGTTAAAGTCAATAGTGTAATTCTAACTTTAAAAAATGCAGAGCGTGTTTCAGACTGTTTTAGAATAATTCCTGAAACAGGGATTTCTTGGGATTATGAATTTGATAACTGGAATAAAGAGCCCTTGCTTAGAATCGAATATGAAATATTACCAAATATTAAAAACATCATTGATAAGATTGATAATAAATCAGTACGATTAGGAACACTTGGCGAAGCAATTCAGGGATTAACACCTTACGATAGTTACAGAGGACACTCTAAAGAATTAATTAAAAATAGAGGATTCCATTTTAATGAAAAAGTTGATGAATCGTGTGGAAAATGGTTGGACGGTAAACATGTCAATCGATATCTTTTAAGTGAAGGTAAAGAATGGCTTAGGTATGGAGAATGGCTGGCAGCGCCCAGAGAAAAAAGATTCTTTGAGAATGCCCGTTTGTTATTTAGAGAGGTTCCCGGACAAAATAAAAGAATTCAAGCAACTTTTACTGAAGAAACTTATTATCACGGTCACAGCATTACACCATTTTTATTAAAAGAAATTAAGAAAGCTGAGGACCTTTACCCAATTTTAGCGGTTTCAAATTCAAAACTTATTAGCTGGTATGTAACATACAAATCCTCAAATTTTTCAAAAAACACTTTCCCGAAACTTAACCCCAAAGATATTAAAGAACTTCCTGTGCCGAAAAATATTGAGCAGTTTACTAATTTAGGTGTAAAGGCTAATACTATTTTGAAAATTTCTTATGATTTGAGAAAGTTAGCAGGTCAATTCTGTTCTTTATTAATGTCAAAATTTGAGATAGAAAAACTTACTACCAAACTTGACAATTGGTATGAATTAGAATTCAAAGATTTCCTCAAAGAACTCCGAAAATCAAAAGTTAAACTCAGCCTTTCCGAAGAAGCTGAATGGATGCAATATTTCAAAGAGCAAAAAGTAAAAGCTCAAACACTTAAATCAGAAATAGAAAAAACCGACAAAGAAATAGACCAAATGGTTTATAAGTTGTACGGTTTGAGTGAGGAAGAAATTAAAATTATGGAGGGAGAAGCATGATTTTACAAGAGAAAACTTTAGAAAAACTTCGCCAATTAATTAATGAAGAAACGGAATATCGCTCAGGTCCTAAATTAGTTTCATTCTTCAATGACTTAGGTTTCAACGATAACTACGGTCAAGGGTTTCCTTCTCGCTGGATTTATACCGATGACAAACTATCTCTGCTTAATGGAACTCCAGAGTTAGACAAGTGTATTAAAAAATTATTAGCTCCAGTAAATTTTATCGGTAAGTTTGAGGAATTAGATAAGTTTATCTTGGAGTTTAATCAGTTCTTAGCATTTGATAACTGGAAAGTAAAACGAGATAATAAAAAAATCTACTTTCAAAAAACAAGCGATGATGATTTAGATACATTTTCCTATGAATCTTCAGAAAAGGAAAATGACTTTTTAGAAAAACAAATTGATGAAATCTCAATTTATAAATTAGGTTTAGACGGTATGATAACTGATACGTTGAACTATCGGTTTGAAGAGATAAAAAAATGCCTAAGCAATCAAGCCTCATTAGCAGTGATTTTTTTAATTGGAAGCACATTGGAAGGCATTTTATTAGGTGTTGCTTCGAAATATCCGAAAGAATATAATCAATCGAAAGCTGCTCCAAGAGATAAGGAACAGAAGGTTTTTCAGTTCTATAGTTGGACTTTAAATAATTTTATTGATGTTGCTTTTGATGTTGGTCATATAAAAAAAGATGTAAAACAATTTAGTCATGTTTTAAGGGATTTTAGAAACTATATTCATCCATATCAGCAAATGAATGAAAGATTTAATCCCGATAAACATACAGCGGCAATATGTTGGCAAGTTTTAAAAGCTGCAATTTTTCAATTATCAAATATTAATAATGGATAATAATTCAGAAATACTACTTTACCAAACCGAAGACGGACAAACCAAAATTGATGTTCGTTTGCAGGAAGAAACCGTTTGGCTTTCGCAGGCGCAAATGGGAGAACTTTTTCAGAAAGAACGTTCGGTAATTACAAAACACATTAATAACATTTTTAAAGAGGGCGAATTGGTAGAAAAAAGCAATGTGCAAATTTTGCACATTAGTGGTTCCGACCGTCCGGTAAAGTTTTATAGTCTCGATGTAATAATTTCGGTGGGTTACCGCGTTAAAAGTCATCAGGGAACAAAATTCCGCCAATGGGCAACCGCACGTTTAAAAGAATACATTGTGAAAGGTTTTACCATGAACGATGATTTATTAAAACAAGCCGGTGGCGGAAATTATTTTGATGAATTGCTGGCACGCATCCGTGATATTCGTTCGTCGGAAAAAGTATTTTGGCGAAAAGTGCTTGACATTTATGCAACCAGTATCGATTACGACCCATCGTTGGAAATGTCGGTATTGTTTTTTAAAACCGTACAAAATAAAATGCACTGGGCAGCACACGGACACACCGCTGCCGAAATTATTTACAAACGGGTAGATTCAGGAAAGCCTCATTTGGGCTTGAGCAATTTCAAAGGAAAGAAACCAACAAAACAGGAAACAGCAATCGCCAAAAATTACCTCGCCGAAAACGAACTGGATATTTTAAACCGAATTGTTACGGCGTTTCTTGAAATTGCAGAAATTCAAGCACTCAACCAGGAACCAATGTATATGAAAGACTGGATTGAACAACTTGATTCATTCTTAAAAATGACAAGAAAAGAAATACTGAACCACTCAGGGAAAATCAGTCATGAACAAGCTTTACAAAAAGCTCACGCAGAATATGAAAAATACAAAGCGTTAACGAAAAATGAATTATCGGAAGTTGAAAAGCATTTTTTGGAGCAAATAACAGACACGACAAAAAAATTGAAAAACAAAAAGGGGAAACGATGAAGCCACCGCACTCCATCCCTTCGCTACATGACTTTTGGAAAATGCCATCGGAGGAATTTTACAAAAAGAAGCAGGCAAAATATTATGAAACGATTAATCTGGGCGTAAATTATTATGAACTGAATTATGACAGATGTATCGAATTTTTAAAAATGCTTCCGAATTGTCTGAAGTAAAGCACGAAAGCACATATAAAAATATAGTGCATTTAGCTCACCATACCGTTCCATCTGGAAAAAAACAGAAAGTAAGTTTCACGGTATTTTCATAAGCCCTCATTAAAAGTGGATTGTATAATTTTTTTCGCCTGAGTTTTGTCGAAGCAGTATTTTAGTCTTGGCATTCAGTTGAAATCTCTACATTTGCATTCGTGATTGATTATGCAACTATACAACGAATTTTAGACTCCGCAGAGATTTCTGATGTGGTTTCCGGGTTTGTAACGCTTCGGAAAAGGGGAGTTAACATGCTGGGATTGTGTCCATTTCATAATGAAAAAACGCCGTCGTTTACAGTGTCTCCGGCAAAAGGAATATTTAAATGTTTTGGTTGCGGCAAGGGTGGAAATTCGGTGAATTTCATCATGGAGCACGAAAATCTCACTTATCCGGAAGCGTTGAAATGGCTGGCTAAAAAGTACAACATCGATGTGGTGGAAGAGGAGGAAACCGAGGAGCAAAAACAACAGAAAGACGAGCGCGAAAGCCTGATGATTGTATCCGCGTTTGCCCAAAAATATTTTACCCGTTTTTTATGGAATGAAAACGAAGGCCGCACAATCGGGTTGGGTTATTTCCGTGAACGCAGTTTTCGTGACGATATTCTTAAAAAGTTTGAAGTTGGGTTCAGTCCCGATGGAAAAGCGCCATTTACCGAAGCCGCACAAAAGCAGGGCTACAAAATTGAATTTCTTGAGAAAACAGGCCTCTCAATAAAACGCGATGACTGGGTGCGGGACCGGTTTGCCGGCCGTGTCATGTTTCCCATCCATAACCTGGCAGGCCGTGTAATAGCTTTTGGAGGCCGCATATTAAAAGCCGACCCGAAAGCAGCTAAATACCTGAATTCACCCGAGTCGGAAATCTACCACAAAAGCAAGGTGTTGTATGGAATTTATCAGGCAAAACGTGAAATATCACGTTCTGAGAAATGCTACCTGGTGGAAGGTTACACCGATGTACTATCGATGCATCAGGCAGGAATTGAAAATGTGGTGGCTTCATCGGGAACTGCTTTAACTGTTGATCAAATCAGGCTGATAAAACGCTTTACCAACAACATTACCATCATATACGACGGCGATGAGGCTGGAATAAAGGCATCGCTCCGTGGAATTGATTTGGTGCTTGAAGAAGGAATGAACGTCAAAGTTTTGCTGTTGCCCGATGGTGAAGATCCCGATTCGTTTGCAAAAAAGAAGGGCGCCAGCGGTTACATGGAGTACATCAAAGAGAATGAAACCGATTTTATCCAGTTCAAAACAAAACTTTTGCTGCAGAGTACGGAGAATGATCCGGTGGCGCGGGCCCGCCTGATTACTGACGTTATCCGCTCGGTGGCTGTTATCCCTGATACAATTACACGTTCGGTTTACATTAAGGAATGCAGCAGGTTGCTGAATGTTGACGAAGATGTATTGTACACTGAGATTCGAAGGCAGAAAGTCAAACAGACGGATGATTTCAGGAAAAAGGAATACCGGGAACAGGCCAGGCAACAGGTTAAACAATCGGAACCGGAAGAAATAAAACCTTCGGAGTTTTTTATAGAAGAACTTGAATTTCTTCGTTTTCTGCTAAAACATTGCAATACTCCTCTTTTTGAGGAAGAAGGTGAAACACCGGATGAAATTCGCGAGATGAAAGTGAGTGAATATATGATTGAAGAACTTGAAAACGATGACCTTGTTTCAGAAAATGCACTTTTCCGGAAAATATTTTACGATGTAAAAGATAATCTTGAAAACGACCAGTTTGATCCGTGGAAACATTTCATTTATCATCAGGATTCAGAAGTGAGCACCCTTGCAACCGATTTACTTTCCGAAAAATTTATTGAAAGCAAACGCTGGACAAAAGCCGGAGCTTACACCGAAAAGGAAGAGGAAATCCTTGACTTTCTTGTTCCCAAAATTGTAAATGAATATAAATTCCGCAAAATACGGGTGATGCTGGCTGATATTGAAGCTGAAATTAACAATGCTTCCAAAGAAGATAATTTCGAGAAAGTTATCGAAGAGCAATCGAAGTATATGAACCTGAAACGTGTGGAGAAAATTCTCTCGGACCAATTGGGAAGCCGGGCTTTTAACTAAAACATCATGCGAACACTTTTTATTGAAAACCGTGACGAAATAAACCGGATAATTAAATCATGTAAAACGTGTTATCTGGCCATGTCGGAGAACGGACAACCTTATGTTTTACCCATGAATTTTGCACTGGACGGCGATGATGTGATTTTGCATTCGGCGCAATCAGGCAGGATGTGGGAAACGCTGAAGAAAAATCCAAAGGTATGCATCAACTGGACGCTTGGCGATGAACTGGCCTGGCAGGACGAAAGGGTTGGCTGCAGTTACCGTGTTAAATCGCAATCAGTAAATGTGGAAGGAACAGCAGAAATTGTGGAAGATTACGATGAGAAATACCAACTGATGCTGAAATTCATGACGCAATACAGTGAACGCAAATTTAAATTCGGCAAGCCATCAGTAGAAAATGTAGGGGTTTTGAAAGTAAAAATCCGGGAAATTACTGCAAAGGAATTTGGTTCGAAACCGGAAATTGGTTGAAAATATCTAAGATTGTTTTTGCTGGCTCCGGCGATATTTAAATTCTTAGTACTTTGCAATCAACGATTCGTATGGAATTTTTAATTTGTCGTGCAGTTTTCTGATCATGTTGATATTCAATTTTCTTTTTCTGTTCAAGATTTCAGAGACTCTGCTTTTGTATCCGATTATTTTCGCCAGGTCTTTTTGATTCATATTCATTTGCTCCATTCGATACAGAATTGCATCAATTGGATTTGGCGCATCAATCGGATAATTTTCATCTTCATATTTTTCGATTAATATTGAAAGTACTTCTGCTTCGTCACCTTCCGGTGAATCAATCGGGGCATGAAAAATTTTTTCAAATCTTTTTAGTGCCTGATTATAATCGTCTTCTGTTTTTAATGCTTTGATGTTCATAATCTTAAATTTTATCAGCGTCTGTTTTGTCATATTCCCGATGCGTTCCAATAAACCGGATAAAAACCCATTGCCTGTCATAATTTATTTCAACAATCATTCGATATTAATTACCACAAATATCATAAATTTTTAAATGATAAGCCCCACATCCAAAATTCCTATCTTTGGCTAAAATAAATACTATGATTTTTGTCACAGGCGGCACCGGACTTATTGGTTCGCACCTGCTTTTTGAACTCGCTAAAACCGGCAGGAGAATAAAAGCCTTAAAACGCGAAACAAGTAACATTCAGCAAGTGCTGAAAACCTTTTCGTATTACGATGAACAGGCGGAATCGCTTTTTGAAACAATTGAATGGGTGAATGGCGATATATTGGATTATTTTGGTTTGGAAAAGCTGTTAACAGATGTGGATGAAGTTTACCATTGTGCAGCGATTGTTTCTTTCGATCCGAAGCAGCGGAAAAAAATGATTGCAAATAATGTGGAAGGGACGGAAAACCTTGTTAATGCCGCTCTGGAAAACCAGGTGAAAAAATTATGCCATGTAAGTTCGGTTGCTGCATTGGGGCGGCTGCAAAACGGACATCTGGTTTCCGAAGAGACAAACTGGGTACCTTCGAAAAGAATTTCAGGTTATTCCGAAAGCAAGTTTTTTTCTGAAGCTGAAGTGTGGCGGGGAATTGAAGAAGGATTGGATGCTGTTATTGTGAATCCGTCTATTGTACTTGGTCCCGGTAACTGGGATGCCGGCAGCTCAAAACTTTTTAAAACAATCTGGGATGGAATGAAATTTTACACAAAGGGAGTTACCGGTTTTGTGGATGTGAAAGATGTTGCAAAAGCAATGGTTTTGCTGATGGAAGAATCCAATTTTGAAAAGTGTAAAAATCAACGGTTCCTGTTAAATGCCGAAAACCGGAGCTATCAGAAATTTTTCTATGAGATTGCTGATGAATTGGGAAAAGCCCGACCCAAATATTTTGCATCAAATCTAATGCTTGGACTTGCCTGGAGGGCTGCAGCTTTATTTGGAAAAATATCAGGGAAATCTGGCAGCATTACCCGGGAAGCAGTTTCTGGTTCAAACCGGATAAACAATTTCGATGGAAGCAAAATTACCCAATATATTGATTTCAGCTATCAGCCGGTTTCTGAATCCATCCGGCAAACTGCCGGTTTATTGAAAATAGAAATGACCAAAAGTAATCAGTGAAATCAACTGCTCTTTCATTTCGGAAACTACGGGGGCTTCCCGTTATGCATGAAAAACAAGTAGCGGAGTGCGGGTGTGAAACACCATTTTCCGTGCAAAACTTGGATTAAACAACCTCGAAATCATATTTCGTTTGTGCGTAGTTAGCGAAAGAATGTCGATATCTTCTTCGGCAATAAAATTTTCAAGTTCTTCTGCTATATCTTCTCCTATTATCAGGCGGCAATCGAAATCCTTATCTTCGTATTTACCTTTCAAAATGTCTTTCATTCCTTCCAGTTTTGCAACATTCCATTCCTGGCCATTATCCTGCCCCACATGAACGCATATAAGTTTCACGTCAAACGGTTTTAAAAGGTTCATCAGTTTATCAATCGCATTAAAATCTTTTTCATCGAAATTGGTGGCGTATAAAATCCGGTTGAATTCTTCAATTTCCTTTACAGGCGATTTCTCGGGTATAACCAAAACCGGAACATGTGCATTGTAAATAATATCGGCAGTTACACTACCCACAACCTTGCTGTATTTATCATCGCCTCCGGTGCCGATGACGATAAGCTGTGAATTGTTATTGTGTGCGTAAGCAAGAATATCTTCATCGGCATAACCAGCCTTAATTATAAATTCGGTTTTAATTGATTTCCACCTTTCAATTCCAACACTTTCCGACAGGGTTGTAATGAAATCCTGGAAATTCTCGTTGGCTGTTTTTTCTGCTGTATCCATTTGCAGCAGAAGCGTTGAATCATAAACATAAACATCACTGTAAGGGATGGAATGAATTATTGGATTGATATAGCAATGCATAAACACAAGTTTGATATCAAGATGGCTGGCGATGTTTATTGCAAGTTTGCTCGTTTTTAACGATACCGGCGTAAAATCAACCGGAACAAGAATGTGCCGGTCTTCTTTCTCAACAGTTTCTTCAACAGTCAGTTCTTTTTGCCCTAAAAACTCATTTAAAACTGGCACTGCCTTTTTAAGTTGTGCTTCCAATATTTTCACTTTCACAGAATAGGATGCAGTTCCTTCTACGAGTGTTAATTCTTCGAGATCACAATCAATATCATTTTCTTCAAGCTTTGTCTTTAGCATTTGAGCCTGCGAATAGGGCAGCACAATTATGGTAATCAGTTTTTCTTCCATTTTGTTTAAATTAGAAGCGTTCTATAATCCTTTATTCGACAATAGTGCGAAAGATGTTTCATGAAAATGATATATTTTTTCACAAAAAAGGGACGATGCACAAGCACCGTCCCTTTGTGTTTTAACTGGTTTCCTTTTGAACTGAATTATTCAAAAATCGTATTGAAACCCATTCAATCCTGCTATGTTGTTATGTTGGCAAAAGAGCACTGCGGCAAAGGGTAATGTTCTTTAGTAATTGATGTGCATCTATCCTTTGCCGTCGCTTTTAAGCGATGGATATGAATGCGAATCCAACCCGGACTTTAGTCCTTTATTTAATGCTATTGAGCAAACATGGGGCTGAGGCCAATTTCTTTACCCCAGGCTTAAGCCTGGGGTAAAGAAATTTCTCTGCTGACCGGGCTTTTAGCCTGTCATTGAAAATCTTAAAAGACACAAATTAAATTCCAAAAACTTCTTGTATCTGGTCAACATATTCAAGTTTTTCCCATGTAAACAGTTCAAGTGTTTTTTCTGTTTTTCCTGAATAAGGAGACTCGAAACTTTTGGTTATTGTAACCGGTGTTCTTCCCATATGTCCGTAAGCAGCGCTTTCAAGGTATATTGGGTTACGCAGTTGCAGGCGTTTTTCAATGGCTGCCGGCCGTAAATCAAATATCTGCTGAACTTTTTGAGCAATTTCACCATCCGAAAGATTCAATATTTTTCCGGCCGTAGGTATTAACATAAACTCCTACCGGCTGAGCAACACCAATTGCATAAGCCAATTGCACAAGAATTTCGTCGGCAACGCCTGCGGCCACCAGGTTCTTGGCAATGTGGCGTGTTGCATATGCTGCCGAACGGTCCACCTTCGACGGGTCTTTTCCCGAAAAAGCGCCACCGCCGTGTGCTCCGCGTCCGCCATAGGTATCCACAATAATTTTGCGCCCGGTTAATCCTGTATCGCCGTGTGGTCCGCCAATCACAAATTTACCTGTCGGATTCACATGGTAAATGATATCCTTTCCAAACAGGGCATGCAACCGCACCGGCAGTTTTTCCTTTACCCGCGGAATTAAAATGTCAATAACATCCTGCCGTATTTTTGCAAGCATCGGTTCATCTTCATCAAACTCATCGTGTTGAGTTGAAACAACAATTGTATGCACCTTTACCGGCACATTTTCCTCGGTATATTCCACAGTTACCTGCGATTTTGAATCGGGCCGCAAGTAAGTCATCACATTTTCTTCGCGGCGGATATCTGCAAGTTCCTGCAAAATCAGGTGTGAAAGTTCAAGCGTCAACGGCATGTAATTATCCGTGTCTTTGCAGGCGTAACCAAACATCATACCCTGGTCGCCGGCGCCCTGGTCTTCTTTGTTCTCCCTGTCCACACCACGGTTGATATCAGCGCTTTGTTCGTGTATTGCAGACAACACGCCGCATGAATCACCCTCGAAACGATAGGCCCCTTTTGTGTATCCGATTTTGTTAATCACCCTGCGCGCCACCTCCTGTACATCAACATAAGCCTGTGATTTTACTTCGCCGGCAACAACTACCTGGCCTGTGGTTACCAATGTTTCAATAGCTACTTTGGAATCGGGGTCAAACGCAAGAAATTCATCCAGCAATGCATCCGAAATCTGGTCCGAAACCTTGTCGGGATGTCCTTCCGATACCGATTCACTTGTAAATAAATAGTTCATAATCCCTAAATTTTAGCCGGCAAAAACCGACTGGTTTAACATTTAAATGAAGCTGCGGGATACAGATTGAAATAATGAAATAAAGCACGATTGCTTTAGCATTTTTTCCTGTGGTTGCAATCAATCTCAAATCTTTCCACGTAGCGGCAACAAAAATACAATTCTTCTTTTGAATAAAAAAAGAGTTGTTTGAATTATTTGTAAATGTTTAATATGGCATAATCTCCACCTTTACCTTTTTAACCGCTATTGCAAGTGAACATTGTTTGCGAACACTATCTTCCTGCAGGTTGCAGGGGAACATTGTTCTCAAACACTACATTCCTGCAAGCTGCAGGGGAACATTGTTTGTAAACAATACCTTCCCGCAAATTGCAAGGGGGACATTGTTTGCGAACACTAACTTCCAGCAAGCTGCAGGGGAACATTGTCAGCCTGCAAAAGTTTCCTGCATCCTTGCAGCTACATTTTATCCAAACATTTCAGTACATATCGCTATAAATTTAAAGTTTAACCTTGTCTGATTATAAACACTCAAAGGTCTTGCTGACCCTTTGAGGTTTCCGGTCAATCCCAACTGTTACCTGCTTTTTAAAATCCTTTGCATGTATTCCGCAACGAAAAATGCGTGTTTCCACTGGAACTAACTTGTAGTTCCTGCTCTATGAAACGATCTTTAGAGTCAGGTTGAGAAGATATTTCCATTATATATGCGGAGAATAATCCATATATTTACCGCATAAACAAAAATTCAATGGCAAAATACATTTATCAATATAGCAATTGGCCTGATTTTACCTGGAATGATAAAGAAATTCAGGTTTTGTTAGGAAAAGTCCGACATCTTCAAGGGAAAATATTTGGACAAATAAGTGCCCTGGGATTTTCAATAAAAGAAGAAACAATGCTTTCTGCTCTGACACTTGATGTGCTTAAATCATCAGAAATAGAAGGAGAAATACTCAACTATGAACAGGTCCGTTCGTCTATTGCCAGAAAATTAGGTTTAGATTATGCAGGAATGGTTTATTCCGACAGATATGTCGATGGAGTTGTAGAAATGATGCTTGATGCATCTCAAAACTTCTTACTTCCTCTTGATGATGAACGTTTATTTGGATGGCATGCAGCTCTTTTTCCGACAGGTCGAAGCGGTATGTATAAAATTGAGGTTGGAAATTACAGAACCAGGGAAATGCAAGTTATCTCAGGACCAATGGGGAAGGAGAGAATGCATTTCCAAGCTCCTCCTGCGGTAGAAGTTAAATCCGAAATGAATGAATTTTTAAATTGGTTTAACCGGGATACAAATCAAGATATGGTTATTAAATCTGCCATTGCTCACTTTTGGTTTATAATCATTCATCCTTTTGATGATGGTAATGGACGTATTGCAAGAGCAATTTCCGATTTAATGCTTGCCCGGTCCGATAATAGTTCGCAACGTTTTTATAGTCTTTCAAATCAAATATTGCAAGAAAGAAATGTCTATTATGAGACATTACAAAAGGTTCAACATAAAGATGGAGATATAACAGATTGGTTAAGCTGGTTTCTTAATTGTTTATTCCGGGCATTGGAAAGTACAGAAAATAAAATTGAAAGGGTTTTACACAAAGCAGAATTCTGGGATAAACATAAAAATACGATATTAAATAGTCGGCAACGATTGATATTAAATAAACTGTTTGATGGTTTTGACGGGAAATTAAAATCATCAAAATGGGCAAAAATCACAAAATGCTCGCCTGATACTGCCTTAAGAGATATAAAGGATTTAATTGAAAAAGGGATATTAAAACAAGAAAAATCAGGTGGAAGAAGTACAAATTATGAACTAAATGAATTTTAAATACTGGCTCTGATAAATTAGGAAAGGCCAGATTCCCATGGAAAGGAAAAATCAATCACCGGTTTTTTACCACGTGTCCTTCGGGGATTACTCAGTGCCCCCCGGGGATAAGGTTGCGCCCCTTGGGGGAAATCACTGTATGATGACTGATAAATCTCCTGAAATTGCTGTGAAGAACGAAATTCAGAGTTCCGGGACCACATGGAAGGACAATTAATACCGGTCACACGGGTGTAAAGTCACAGGTCAACATTCATTGGTTAAACCTTATCCCTTACGGTCTCTTTCAAGAGTCGGATACATCTATACTACCGGTACAGGGCTTCAACCCGGGATCGAAGGGGGCTAAAGTTATGGGTTCAGAATGTTTCGCCCCCACTGTAGCTTGATTTTTCCTTTATTAATTTTTTGTTGCAAATATTTGGGCGGCGCTGCCTTTTAAATTAGCTGCAGAGCAGCTAAATATTTGTAGCCAGGCAATTGTATTTATTCGCGAAAGCTGCAGAGCAGCGAAATATTATATAAATAATTTTCCTGATATTTTACCGGACAACAATATTTATCTTTGAAAAACGAGAATTGGAATATGAGTTTTGAAATACTTACATCTGAATTATTAGTTGAATTTACTCTGAAAGTAAATGAATCTCCTGTAAATAAATTGAACAGAATACCAAAGCTTGAATCACCTGTTGATTATTTTCAGTTTTATAAATCAGTATCGTCTGTTTATTCTTCAAAAATAGAAGGTGAAGACATTGATTTTGATAGTTATTTCAAGCATAAATTCATGAATATTCAATTTAAATCAGATTACACCAAAAAGGCAGATGATTTATATTCAGCTTACGAATTCACAGAAACAAACAAACTGAATCTGAATAATGTTAAAAAAGCTCATTCAATTTTAAGTTCCAATCTGTTACCCAAAAGTCAGCAAGGTCAACTCCGGAAAAATCCTATGTTTGTAATAAACAGTAAAGACAAAATTGAATATGTTGCAGCAAGTCCTGAATCTGTAAAAAGTGAACTTGATAAGCTTTTTAGAGATATTGAATTCTTGCAGAAAAAAGAATTAAACTCATTTGAAATCTTCTATTATGCATCTTTAATTCATTTGGTTTTTGTCAAAATTCATCCTTTTCAAGATGGAAACGGAAGAACAGTAAGATTAATTGAAAAATGGTTTTTACAGGAGAAGATTGGAGATAAAGCAAACACGATACAACTGGAGAAAAACTATTATAAGAAACTAAACGACTACTACCATAATATCAGTAAATTAGGACTTGAATATGAAGAATTGAATTATAAAAACAGCCTTGATTTCTTACTTATGACAGTTGAATCTATAAATGAAGAATAAAAGGTACATCCCCGCAACATACGTTTTAATGCATGCGAGCGGGAATGCCAGCTGTCATTGCGAAACTGAAATCCTGAAACTAAATTATATAAATTGGGCAAAACCAATGGAAGACTATAAAACAGAAATATTAGAAAAAATTTGTTATACTGACCTTGTTTATGAAAGGATTAATAAAAAACTGAATATACAATTCTCAAAAGATGAAATTGAAAAAATGATTTATCAAACCATTGAAGAAACAGACAAATTAAAATTTCAAAAAAGAGGGAAAAATATTTATATTACAAACAATTATAAAAATGTAAGACTGACAATTAATTTCTATACCAATAGAATAATTACAGCAGACAGGTTGTAATAACGAAATAAAAAATATACAATGTTTCAGGAGCCGAAAAACATACAGATAATGACCATTTCTTTTTCCAGGCAGACAAGGATCTGGAAAAAGTTTGCAACGCACCAAAAGACAAAGATGGTGTTTTCAAAGTAGTGGAATTGCGAAACGGAAAAGTTAACCTGGTTTACATCGGTTACTCAAGTTCCGGTGGGTTGTTTGACGAAATAGTAAATGGAATTCACTTCGATAAAAACTCAAGAAAAACAGGTTAGACCCACCAGCTGATAAAAGACAAAACAGATGCACTTGACATTTACTGGTATGTAACAAATGGCAAAGACGAACAGAAGAAAGAACAAGTTGAAATGCTAAAAGACTTTGTTGGGCATACAGGGAAATTGCCGAAATGGAACAAATAGATAACCTGTATTTCAGCTTGCTCCGGATTGGGTAATTTGCTGAAATACATTTTCAAGATTGTGTTGTTTTTCCTGCAGAGTAAGCAGAATCAAATTATTATCCACTGCAAATTTGAAAATTGCAGGCCGGATATCCGGTCCTCCACAAGATTCAATTTCCCATCGGGTACCTTCTTTATCAGCATTGACTACACCTTCCACTTTTAGCAACATTTCCACAGTTACCGCTTTATTGAATTCCGCCGCCACAATTTGTTTCCGCTGCAGGCCGCCGGCTTTTATTTCAGCAATTCCGCCGTCGGCAACAATTTTTCCCTTGTTGATGATGATTATCCGGTTGCAAACCGCTTCCACTTCCTGCATGATATGTGACGAAAGTATTACAGTCTTTTCCTTACTCGTATCGCGGATTAAACGCCTGATTTCTTCCAGTTGATTGGGATCGAGTCCTGTAGTTGGTTCATCCAGAATCAAAACCGATGGATCGTGAATAAGCGCCTGTGCAAGACCAACCCGTTGCCTGTATCCTTTCGAAAGTGCACGGATCTTTTTGTGCTGCTCGTCGCCAAGGCGGGTAAGTTCCACCATTTCGGCAACCCGTTGTTTTTTATTTTGAAGCTGGTAAAACCCTGCAGTAATTTCAAGGTACTCTTTTACATACAAATCAGTATAAAGGGGATTGTGCTCGGGCAGGTAACCAATATTCCTCCGGATTTCGGTATTATCCATCGAAACTTTCTGATTGTTAATCAGAATAGATCCGGAATCAGCAGGCAGGAAACCGGTAATTATTTTCATCAGCGTCGACTTACCGGCACCATTGGGGCCTAAAAAACCAACCAGTTCACCTTTTTCTGCTGTAAAACTGACGTTGTCGAGTGCCTTCTGTTTTCCAAATAACTTTGTTATATTGTTGATTTCTACTGCCATATATTTTAATCGTACAACAAAAATAAACGATTCTTTTTAAATTGGATGCATTAACGTAAATTTGCGGATTAGCTATACAAATAAATTCTAATAATACAGATGAAAGATCGTCATTTTAACTATATAAAAGATTTAACAAGGTACGAACGCCAAAAAACATGGGAAGTTACCTTTGGCGGGATTGGTGTTGGCGGAAATAATCCGATTCGCATTCAGTCGATGACGGATACAAATACCAGCGATGTGGATGCCACAGTTGAACAAATCATCAGTCTGGCAAAAGCCGGTGCCGATTATGTGCGGGTAACTGCTAAAGGGATGAGTGATGCCGAAAGTCTGCAGGAAATAAAAAAGCAATTGGTGGAACGTGGGTACAATACGCCGCTTGTTGCCGATATCCATTTTAATCCGAAACTGGCAGAAGTGGCTGCACGCTATGTTTCAAAAGTGCGGATTAATCCCGGAAATTTTTACGACAAACGTGCCCAGTTTATAAATAAAATATACAGCGATGAGGAATATAAAGTTGAATTGCAAAAAATAGAAGAGCAGTTCATTCCATTCCTTGAATTCCTTAAAAAAACAAATACTGCACTGCGGATTGGAGCGAACCACGGTTCACTCTCCGACAGGGTGATGAGCCGCTACGGGGACACACCATCGGGAATGGCCGAATCAGTGCTTGAATTCCTTCGAATCTGCAAAAAGGTGGATTTTAATAATGTGGTGGTTTCCATCAAATCGAGCAATACCCGGATGATGGTGTACACCGTACGTCTGCTGAATTACAAGATGCGTCTGGAGGACATGAAATTTCCTTTCCATCTTGGTGTTACCGAAGCCGGAGAAGGTGAAGACGGACGCATTAAATCGGCCGTGGGAATCGGGGCATTGCTTGCCGACGGAATTGGCGATACAGTGCGGGTTTCATTAACCGAAAACCCGGTGAATGAAATTCCGGTAGCTACAAAACTTGTCAACCATATCCGTTCATTTAATAATCACCAGCCGATTACAGCAACCCTTTTTGCGCAGACAAATCCGTTTGAATACGAACGCCGTTCAACCCGCCCTGTCTTGAATATGGGTGGAACAGAATTGCCTGTGGTAGTGGTGGATTTGGGCGACAGAAGTCTCCAGGAAATGCTTCCTATCCGTGGTAAACTTATCCCTGATTATTTCCTTTCGGGAAATAAAATTATGGACATTAAAGGTGAAAGCTATCCGATAATTACCCTCGATGAGTATCTTTTTGAAAGCACCCGATGGGGCAGAATGAAATTCATCCGGACCAACAAAATGGAATTCGACAGTTTTATGGAACGGAATCCGGAGATAATTATGAAATTGAAACAAACCCGGAAAACGGTGCTGATACTCGAAAGTTTTAATAAAAACCCAATGGCCGAACTGCGGGCATTCTTTATGAACCTTGAAACCCATATCTGGAAGGTTCCGGTAATTCTGTACAGAAGGTACAACGAAAATCAGCCTGAAAATCTTCAGATTAAAGCATCTGCTGATTTGGGAGGATTACTGCTTGATGGATACGGCGACGGAATCTGCATTTCAAACGATAATGATATCATTACTTTCACTGAATTAAAAGACCTGAGTTTTGGAATTTTGCAGGCAAGCCGCATGCGGGTTTCAAAAACAGAATTCATTTCCTGCCCTGGATGCGGACGCACGCTCTTCAACCTGCAGGAAACCACGCTTAACATTAAACAGCATTTCCGGCATCTCGACCATTTAAAAATCGGAATCATGGGTTGTGTGGTTAACGGTCCCGGCGAAATGGGCGATGTGGATTATGGTTTTGTTGGAGCCGGAAACAATAAAGTTACTTTATACAAAGGCTTGAAATCAGTGAAGAAGAATATTCCGTATGAAAATGCAGTGGAGGAACTTGAACTGTTGATCCGTGAATACGGCGACTGGAAAGAACCAGTGGATTAGTCAGCTTCGCGCATTTCAATCAGAAGCTGCATCAAATTCTCCTGCAGGTTTTCCAATCCTTCGATAGATGTTGATGGTGTGTAGCGTAACGGGTGCGTATTCCCGTTATTCGTGATGCGGATAATTTCATCGCAGCCATCTGCACACACATTGCATTCGTTGTAGTCGAGCGATAAAAACAAATCATAGTCGAGGGAATTATATATGGAATCCCATGTTTCATTACTGATGCTGCGGCTTTTGGTAACGGTGCCTTTCTCGTCACCGCATGGAATGTTTCGTGTATAGATAACTTCGGCTTCCGAAATCTTAATGTATTCCTGCCCGGCACACCAGCCACATTCGCTGCCAAATTCAATAAAAAAAGTCTTTTCGGCCGGCTGAATCTCTTCGGCACAAGAGTTGGCCAGCAATAACAGGAGAGTGACATAAACCGGAAGTACCATTTTTTTCATCATCGGTAGTGCTTTTATATACAGACAATATAATTTAAAAGAAGGTTGCGTCGGTAAAAACAGTCAACAAATTTACAATGTATTGAAGAATTTATAATTTTGGCGTTTTCTCAAGATAAACTGTTTTAAAATCAATTTGGAAAATGGCAAAGACCCAGTGGAAACCAGGGACCATTATTTATCCGCTTCCGGCGGTAATGGTGAGTTGCGGCGAAATTCCCGAAGAATACAACATCATTACCATTGCCTGGACCGGCACCATCAACAGCGATCCGCCCATGTGCTACATTTCGGTGCGCCCGGGGCGGCATTCCTACGAAATTATTAAACGCACCGGGGAATTTGTTATTAACCTCACTACCGAAAAACTGGCCAAAGCGACTGACTGGTGCGGATGCCGTTCGGGAAGGAAATACAATAAATGGGAAGAAATGAACCTTACACCGGCCCCGGCAAAACTGGTGAAAGCGCCAATTATCGAAGAATCGCCGGTTAACATCGAATGTGTGGTGAAAAATGTTGTGGAACTTGGTTCGCACCACATGTTTATCTCGGAAGTGGTAAATGTTTCAGTAGACGATAAATATTTAAACGATAAGCAGGCTTTCAGCTTTGCAAAGGCAAAGCCACTGATTTACAGTCATGGCCATTATTTTGGGTTGGGAGAGAAAATAGGAAAATTTGGCTGGACAGTGGAAAAGAAGAAAAAGAAGAAATAATTACATAAAAAGTGCCCGAACATTCGGCTTGTTAAGTTGTAATTATAGGAGCAATCCGAAGACAAAATATAAAGCCGTTGTTAAAATTCAGGCCAGAGAAATTTCAATTATAAACTTAAATTATATCAGGTGAAACGAATAAATTATTTTCTGATTTTAATATTTTTAATGAACATACACATGGTGAATGCACAGCAAAACCCGCTACTTGGCGAATTTAAAAATGTACATGAAACAGCTCCGCTGGATAAAATAAAAAACGAACATTTTATTCCTGCCTTCAAAGAGGCCATTAAACAGGGAGAAAATGATGTTGAAAAAATAACTGTCAACACAAATGCACCAACTTTCGAAAATACTGTTGTTGCGCTGGATGAGGCGGGCCGTTTGTTAAGCCGCACTTCCGGTGTGTTCTTCAATTTAATGAGTGCCGAAACCAACGACGAGCTGCAGGCTATTGCCCAGGAAGTATCGCCGTTACTCACTAAATTTCAGAACGACATTACCCTGAATCCGGAATTGTTTGCACGGATAAAATCGGTTTACGATAAAAAGGATGCACTGGATTTAACGGCTGAACAGCAAATGCTTCTCGAAAAAACATACCTTAATTTTGTACGTCAGGGAGCTAACCTTTCCGAAAAAGAGAAGGAGAAATTCAGGGAAATCAGTACCGAACTTTCGAAACTGAGCCTGAAATTCGGTGAAAATGTGCTGAAAGAGACCAACAGCTATGAAATGCACATCACCGATAAAAGCAAACTTGCAGGTTTGCCCGAAAGTGCATTGGAAGCAGCAGCCGGAAAGGCAAAATCGAAAAATAAGGAGGGATGGCTTTTCGATATCACCATGCCAAGTTACCTGCCGTTTATGAAATATGCTGATAACCGCGACCTGCGAAAGGAACTCTATATGGCATATATGACCAAATCATGCAAGGAGAATGAATTCGATAACCGTGAAAATGTAAAACGGATTGCTAATCTGCGTCTCGAAATGGCTAATTTACTGGGCTACGACAGTTATGCCGATTATGTGCTGGAACAGCGAATGGCAATGAACCCTGCAGGTGTTAATAAATTACTTGAGGATTTATATTCAGCCTCTTTTAAGGTGGCGAAACAGGAGAAAGCCGAAATTCAGAATTTCGCCGTGAAGAGCGGTTTTGAAGGTGAACTGATGCCGTGGGACTGGACCTACTACAGCGAAAAAGTTAAGGTGGATAAATTCAACATCGATGATGAAATGCTGAAACCCTATTTCGAACTGAGCAGTGTTATTGACGGTGTTTTTGGTCTGGCCACCAAATTGTACGGAATCACTTTCAAACCAAATCTGGAAATCCCTGTGTACAACGAAGAAGTTGTACCTTATGAAGTTTTTGATGAAGACGGAAAATTTCTGGCTGTTCTTTATACTGATTTTCACCCGCGTGCCGGAAAACAGGGAGGCGCCTGGATGAACGAATTTAAGGGGCAGTGGAAAGAAAATGGCAAAGATTCGCGCCCGCATATTGTTATTGTAATGAATTTTACCCGTCCTACCGAAACAAAACCGGCATTGCTTACATTTACCGAAGTGGAAACGTTTATGCACGAATTTGGCCATGCTCTGCACGGAATGCTTTCCAATTCAACTTATTCCGGTTTGTCAGGAACAAGTGTTTACCGCGATTTTGTGGAGCTTCCTTCTCAAATCATGGAGAACTGGGCAGTTGAAAAAGATTTCCTTGACACATTTGCAGAACATTATAAAACAGGTGAAAAAATTCCTGCCGAACTTGTAAATAAAATCAAAGCCTCCGAAAACTTTCTTGCCGGATACCTTTCCATCCGGCAGCTGAGCTTTGGTTACCTTGATATGGCCTGGCATTCACTCGAACAACCTTTTAACGGAAACGTAAAACAGTTTGAAGAAGATGCATGGGCAAAGACACAAATTTTTCCTGTAATCGATGAAACCTGTATGAGTACCCAGTTCGGACACCTTTTTGCCGGAGGATATGCAGCAGGATATTACGGCTACAAATGGGCCGAGGTATTGGATGCCGATGCTTTCAGTGTGTTTAAGGAAAAAGGGTTGTTTAATAAAGAAGTGGCAGCATCCTTCCGGAAAAATATTCTTGAAAAAGGAGGAACAGAACACCCCATGGTGTTGTATAAACGCTTTCGCGGACAGGAGCCTACCGTGGATGCACTGCTCGAACGAAGCGGATTAAATTGAAAATACAGAAAATCAAAGAAATGGCTGGGATGGCATCGCTTTGGGCGATGCTATCCATTAAATCCTGAAAACGACCACCGAACACCGAACACCGAATTCGAATCGAATACCGAACGCCCAACTTTCCAGCATTGAACCCGGAACCCGGAACTTCCCCATCCTTTAAACTTTAAACTCGAACTCTCTTGAGCAACGGATAGCATCCAGCCTCCTGCGTCGGCAATGGATGCCATCCTCCGGCGGATGGCATCCTTTGGGCGATGCTATCCATTAAATCCTGAACACAGATCCCGGAACACCGAACACTGAATACTGAATGCCTAATGTCGAATATCGAATACTGAACGCCGAACTTTCCAGCTTTGAACCCGGAACTTCCCCAGTCTTCTTCCTTTAAACTTTGAATTTTAAACTCAGAACTCCCCTCAGCGCCTTCTTCCTTTAAACTTTAAACTTTAAACCCGGAACTCTGAAATCCCCTGTTTTCAACCATACCAACGTTATACCAGCGTTATATCATTTTCGTATCAAATTCGTATCAAATTCGCACTAAATTCGCACTAAATTCGCGATTTCGCGAATTTAGTGCGAATTTAGTGCGAGTATAATACGAATTTAATATAGAGCAGAACTAGTCCGTTTACCTCCCGCAGTAGTGGATGAATTTCATAAATTCCGCCTTTTTAAAGTGGGAAACAGCAAGAAATTATCTATCCGGTTAACGGGTTGAACCGGAGGAAGGAGGGAAGTAAAACAGCATAATGGCAGGATGCCGGAAGGAGAAGGTTTTATCAGAACATTTTATACCATTTTTTGGCGTTCCCGGCATAAATTTTATTTACTACTTCTTTTGGAAGTTGCAGTCCCTGGAATTCACCGTCGATGAGGTTGCTTTTCATGGCATTGGCAGTAGCAAGGTATTCCCAGTCGCGCAGCCAGGTTTCGTGCAGTCTGTTTTGAAATGATTCCCTGTCGCTGCCGCGGTCGATGATATCGGTTCCGTAGAGCAGCCGGTCCTGGTATTTGATGAAGAAATCACGCACTTTTTCATGGTCTTCAGCAGTCTGATAAAACAATTGTCCCATCCGTGCCGCCATATCCATCGATGCATTGGGGAAGCGATCAAGGAACGATGCCATTTCATCGGTGCTCCATTCCAGGCTGGCAAGGTGGCATCCGATAAAGGTGAGATCAGGGTTTTTTTCCAGCATGTTGTCGCGGGCAGCCATTTGTTCTTCATACGACGGGAATTCAGGATGTTTGTACATGTGATACTGCGGATTGCGGGCAAAATAATTGCTGTCGTTTTTTGTCGTCATTTCACCGAGTGGCAGCCAGCAGTTTTTCGGTTCACCCAGATGCCCCACCAGCGGGATACCTTTTTCAGCAAGATGCCTGAAAACGGGATCAAACTTTGAGTCATCAATCATAATCAGCACACTGTCTTTATCGCGAAATTCCATACCCACATTTTTCCATACCTTCACTGAATTGGCCCCGTCGGCAATACTTTGGTCAATCCATGAGATTGTATTTTCTGCCCATGCAGGATCGTCCCATCCATCAAGGCAAAAAGTTGTACTATATGCAAAATCAGATGGAAATTCATGGTTCAGCGCTGTTAACCAGTGATGGGCTTCCACCACCCGCTCACATCCTCCGGAATAGGTGTTAATCGTCATCAGTTTGAAATTATCTTTTTGAGCCTGCTCCATCGAAACCTGCGAATCGGTATAAATGTGGTAGTGTGCATCTATTTTTTCCACCTGCGGGAAATCTTCCATCGAATAAAAATTTTTGTTCTGACAGGAAAAGAGCACGGAAGTCGAAACAAGCAGGATAAAGACGAATTTTTTCATTGTTAAAACAGTTTTAGTTGAGGGTGTTGAAGGTAGGAAAATTTATTCGTATTTGGAATTACTGCTGTATGATAAAAAGAAAATTGCTTTTTTAAATAAAGGAAATGGAAAGGATGTGGTTGTAAATTCCCGTCAGGTGCGATTAATGGACGAAGTCTCTGACAGACCTTGTTTTCGCTGGCTCCGGCGGAAATATGAAGATGAGTCAATACTTCCCGAAACAAGTGCAATTGGCCGTTTCTTAAAACTTTTATCTTACATGAAACAGATTCAATGGGTTTATTATTCGGAGATATTTCATTTCTTTTGTTCACTGGATTATAAAACGAAACAGGATGATTGAAATTCTCAGGAACCGCCGGAGCATTAGAAAATACACCACGCAACCCGTTGAACCGGACAAACTGAATATTTTAAAGGAAGCGCTGTTGCGTTCTCCTTCGTCCAAAAATATTAATCCATGGGAATTTATTTTTGTTGACGACAAGGACTGTCTTAACCGGTTACAAAACTGCAAACCCCATGCAACATTGCCTCTGCAAACGGCGCCACTGGCGGTAGTGGTTTGTGCCGATGAAACAAAGAACGACGTCTGGATTGAAGATTGCTCGATAGCTTCAGTTTTGCTGCAGCTTACGGCTCAGTCGCTCGGCCTTGGCAGTTGCTGGATACAAATCCGCAACCGGATGCATTCGGAAGATTATACTGCCGAAAAATACATTCAGGAACTGTTATCTGTTCCGGAACATTTCAGGGTGCTCAGTATCATAACCCTTGGCTATCCGGCGAAACCGCGGGAGGGAAAGGCGCCGGAAGAGCTGCAGTTTGAAAAAATAAAATCCAACCGGTTTTAGCGACACCGGTAAATAAAAACAGCACCCTGTAAACGGACAGGATGCTGTTTTTGCCTGATATGACCAGGTTATTCTGCTAAAAGAAATCGTTAAAATCGGAAGGCGACCGTTGCTTGTCGTTATCATCGCAATCAAGGTTGATGGTGAAGTTATCCGGTTTTTTAAATTCCATATCTTCGGTAATGCCTAATGTTTTATCGGCCAGCACCCTTTTGTAAAAATAACCCCAGATGGGCAGGGCCATATTGGCACCCTGACCGGTTGAAATGGTGCGGAAATGGATACTGCGTAAATCGGCGCCGGTCCAAACTCCTGCAGTCAATTTTGGTGTGGTACCGATAAACCATCCGTCGGAGTGGTTTTGGGTTGTCCCGGTTTTACCTGCAATTGGCATTTTAAAACTTCCATAGTCCTCGGTTACATTATCGCGAAACAGGTTGGAAATGCGAAGCCGGATTCCGGTTCCTTCATCAATTACGCCCTGTAACAAATTCAGCATTAAATAAGCAGTTTGTTCATCAATTGCCTCATGCCGCTCCGGCTGGAAAGTTGCAACTACATTCCCGTACTTATCTTCAATACGGGTGACAAAATAAGGTTTTATATACACCCCCTGATGCGCATAAGTGTTAAATGCCCCAACCATTTCGTAGAGGGTAACATCAGAAACCCCCAGGAACATGGAGTTAACCGGATCAATGGGGCTGTAAATGCCAAGGCTTTTCATTACTTCCACTACGGCCTGTGGTGTAAATTGCTTTAATACCCATGCTGAAATGCGGTTTTTGGAGTTGGCCAGCCCCCATTTCAGGGTCACCAGTTTTCCATCCTTTTCCTCGTCCACATCCGAATCCTTGGGTTCATATATTGAACCATCGGGTTGCTGAAACTGCTGGCTGACATACGGAACTTTCGTACACGGAGTCAGACCGTTTTGCATGGCCAGCGTATAAAGGAAAGGTTTTACTGTTGAACCAACCTGTCGCTTTCCGCCGGTAACCATATCGTACATGAAATGCTTGTAATTTGGTCCGCCAACGTAAGCTTTCACCTGCCCGGTTTCTGTTTCCATGGCCATAAACGATGAACGGAAGAAGCGCAGATACCATTTGATTGAATCCTGTGGCGACATAATCGTATCGATTTCACCTTTCCAGGAGAAAATGGTCATCTCAACCGGTTGCTGAAAGTTCTTTTTTATTTCACTGAAGTTTTTTCCCTGTTCGCGCAACACCCTGAACCGCTCACTTCGTCTGATTTCACGGTTGAGCAAATCTTCGGCCTGTCCGGAAGTCATATTATTTCCAAATGGCGGGTTGCGTAAATTTTTCATTCCTCCGTCGAATTCAGGCTGAAGGTCATAACGCAGGTGCTGTTCCACCGCCTGTACGGCATATTTTTGCATCCTTGAATCAATGGTGGCAAAAATGCGCAACCCATCGGTATACAAATCGTAATTTTCGCCGTTTGGTTTCACATTTTTATTGCACCAGCCATACAGTGGATTGGTATCCCAGTCTACAGAATCTTCCTTGAATTTTTGTCCCTGCCAGGAAGCATAATTTTTTTTATTGGGTTTTGATGCAGTGAGGGTGAGGCGTAAAAATTCGCGGAAATAGGGTGCCGGTCCCATTTTGTAATCTACCTTATGGTAATCAAGGTCAAGCGGCAGCTGTTTTACCGAATCCCGTACAGCTTTTGAAATGTAACCATATTTGGCCATCTGGTTTAACACCACGTTCCGGCGCTGTTTTACCAGTTCAGGCCGGCGAACCGGGTTGTAGAGAGATGAATTTTTTGCCATTCCCACCAGCATGGCTGCCTGGTGCAGTTTAAGCGAATCGGGTGGAACACTGAAATAGACATTTGCAGCTGATTTTATTCCCACAGCAAGGTTCAGGAAATCATATTTATTTAAATACATTAAAATGATTTCTTCTTTGGTATAGCTTCTTTCGAGTTTTACTGCAATTACCCACTCCTTAAATTTTCGAAGTACAAGTTCAGATTTGGAGGAGAAGCTGGATCGGGGGAAAAGCATTTTTGCCAGCTGCTGGCTGATCGTACTTCCGCCGCCCGAACCTGTATCGCCGGTTAAAAGACCTTTGAAAACACGGCCAAGTCCGCGTAAATCAATTCCGGAGTGCCTGTAGTACCGTACATCCTCAGTGGCAACAAGTGCATCAATTAAATGCTGCGGCAAGTTACTGTAGTCGACATATGTCCGGTTTTCGTGAATAAAATATTTATCGAGAATCTTTCCGTCGGAAGAATAAATTTCTGAAGCCAGTACATTTTTCGGATTTTCGAGCTCTTCAAATGAAGGCATAAAACCAAGTTTTCCCTTGGCTATCAGAAAGAAAACCAGGAAAACTGCTGTAATGCCTAATAAGAAAAGAGACCAAAATCCGATGAGGTATTTTTTTTTGTTATTATTTGTTTCGGTCATGAAAAAATTGATTTTTTAATATTGCGACAAATATATATGTTTCTGTTGTGGCAGCAATTATCAATAACGGAATTTGCCGGGATAATATTTTAAGATTAAAAATAAATTCTATTCAGTTTAAATGTCAACAATTTAAAATAAGCATAATAAATTTTGAACTTAGCAATTCATTTTCTTTAATTTGCAAAAATTTTCACACACGAATATAAACGTATGCAGGAAAACTTAGTCATTGTTGAGTCGCCGGCGAAAGCCAAAACCATTGAAAAATTTCTTGGAAAGGATTATATGGTAACTTCGAGCATGGGACACATCCGCGATTTGGAAAAGAAAGATTTTGGAATTGATATTGAAAATAATTATCAACCAAAATATGTTGTTACTCCCGATAAAAAGAAAATTGTTACCGAATTAAAGAAACTGGCAAAAAGTGCTGTAACTGTGTGGCTGGCGTCAGATGAGGACAGGGAAGGAGAAGCTATTGCCTGGCATTTGAAAGAGGTGCTTAACCTTGAATCCGGCAGAACAAAACGAATTGTTTTCCATGAAATAACCAAAGATGCCATTCTGAATGCAATTAAAAATCCGCGTTCGATAGATGAAAACCTTGTAAATGCCCAGCAGGCGCGCCGGGTACTTGATCGTATTGTAGGTTTTGAGGTATCTCCGGTGTTGTGGAAAAAGATAAAACCTGCATTATCGGCAGGTCGCGTTCAGTCTGTAGCAGTTCGGTTAATTGTGGAGCGTGAACGTGAAATCATCAATTTTAAAAGCGAATCTGCATTCCGGGTAAATGCAGTTTTTCTTGTTCAGGATGAAAATGGAATTTTATCGGAATTGAAGGCTGAACTTTCAAAACGTTTCAAACTGAAGAAAGATGCATTGAGTTTTGTTGAAAAATGTAAGACAGCAAAATTTACTGTTGCCGATGTGGTTAAGAAACCTGCCAAACGTTCGCCTGCTCAACCTTTTACAACATCAACCCTGCAGCAGGAAGCCAGCAGAAAACTTGGATTTTCGGTTTCGCAAACCATGGCTGTTGCCCAGAGGTTGTACGAAAGCGGAAAAATTACCTATATGCGTACCGATTCGGTAAATTTGTCGGGGCTGGCACTTAATTCGGCCAAACAAAAGATTATTGATTTACACGGAGAGGAGTATGTAAAAATCAGGAATTACAAAACCAAATCGAAAGGTGCACAGGAAGCGCATGAGGCCATTCGTCCTACTTACATGAATAACGAAGCGGTAGATGGTACCAATCAGGAAAAACGGTTATACGAATTGATTTGGAAACGGACAATAGCTTCGCAGATGGCAGATGCACAATTGGAAAGAACCAATGTAACCATTTCAATTTCAAATTCACCGGATAATTTTATGGCAACGGGTGAAGTATTGATTTTCGATGGTTTCCTGAAAGTTTATATGGAATCTACAGATGAAGAGAAGGAAGGTAACAATTCCGGACAGGAAATTATTCCCCCGTTAAAAGTAAACGACCCGCTCGAAATGTCAGAGATTATTGCCATGCAGCGCTTCACTCAAAAACCTCCGCGATTTACTGAAGCCTCGCTGGTAAAACGGCTCGAAGAGCTGGGTATTGGCCGGCCATCAACCTATGCTCCAACAATTACTACAATTCAGAACCGGAATTATGTGGTGAAGGAAGATCGTCCGGGAGTAGAGCGTGAATATGAAATTATTACCTTGAAAAACGATAAAATTTCAGCGAAGACCAAACGCGAAATTACCGGAGCTGAGCGTTCCAAATTGTTCCCTACCGACATTGGGATGGTAGTTAATGATTTTTTGATCGATAATTTCGATAAAATCATGGACTACAATTTTACTGCAGACGTTGAAAAGGAGTTTGACGACATTGCGGAAGGTAAATTGCAGTGGGATGAAATGATAGATAAATTTTATCAGCCGTTTCATATCAAGGTGGAGGATGTTCTAAAGAATTCGGAGCGGCAGAAAGGCGACAGGGTTTTGGGTACTGATCCGAAAACGGGGAAACAGGTATCGGTAAAAATCGGGCGTTATGGTCCGGTGGCACAACTTGGCGAAGCGACTTCGGAGGAAAATGACGAGAAGCCTGAATTTGCCAGCCTGCGTACAGGCCAGCACCTCGAAACTATTACTCTTGAAGAAGTGCTTGAACTTTTTAAACTTCCGCGCGACCTTGGAGAATATGAAAACAAGAAAGTAACGGTTGCTATTGGACGTTTCGGCCCTTATGTGCGGCATGACAATAAGTTCGTTTCCCTTGGAAAAGAAGATGATCCGTTTACTGTAAATTATGAACGGGCAGTAGAATTGATTGAAGCAAAACGGGAAAAAGACAGAAAAGCAGTTATCAACATTTTTGATGAAGAGCCCGATTTGAAGGTGCTGAACGGGAGGTGGGGGCCTTACATTTCTTATCAAAAGAAAAATTATAAAATTCCTAAAAAAGTGAAAGCTGAGGAACTGACTTTGGAAGATTGTATGAAGATCATCAGTGAATCGCCGGAGCCTAAATCAAAAAGAACAAGGAAAAAGTAAACAATTAAAGCAAATGTTTTTTTACATTTGCTTTTTTAACACCTAAATTAGAACCAATGGATTTAAGCCACTATTTTAATCCGGTAGATTTTTCCGGTTTCCATGAGATGGAGCAGGATCTGGCAAAATATTCAACCGGTGTGGCAATAGAGAAATCTGTTGAAAATTATTTTATTTCTGAATCTTACAGTTTCGACGTTGCAATTGTTGGTGTACCTGTGGATAACGGAATGTTAAAAGGTGGCTCTGCAAGCGCCCCGGATAAAATCAGGAAGGAATTATACCGGTTGCCTTTTATGAATACCAATTTAAGAATTGTTGATTTTGGAAACCTGAAGCCCGCAAAAAGCAGGAAAACCAGTATGCTTGCCTTGCGCGACGTGGTGGCTTATTTCAATGAAACAGGTGCAGTCACCATTGTTATCGGAGGAAGCCAGGATTTAACCGTCGGCATTTGTGAGGCATTTGAAAACGAAAAGTATTTATCACTTGCTGTAGCTGATGCTTTTTTGGATGTTAAAAAAGGTACAGAGGTTTTTAATTCATCCAACTTTTTAACCCGGATATTTAAAAGAATGCCAAACCTGTTTCAATTCAGCCTGATTGGTTACCAGAGCCATTTGGTTACGCCGGTTTTATTTTCCAAAACAAAAGGTGTGGGGCAGAATATCAGGTTGGGGAGGTTAAGGGAACAGTTTTCCGAAGCTGAGCCGGCTTTGAGAAACTCCGATATTTTTTCATTTGATTTGGGGGCTGTTAAATATGCAGAAGCTCCGGGAAATAAAAGGATTAATCCTAATGGATTACGAAGTGAGGAAGCATGCCAGCTGGCTAAATATGCCGGAATGGGCGAACATTTAAATGTTTTCGGACTATTTGAAACGGACTTTTCAAAGGATAAGACAGGCGTTACCCAAAAACTTTGTGCTGAAATTATCTGGTATTTTTTGGAAGGAGTTTCAGTCAGGCAAAAAAATAAAATGGCTGTTGAGGGTAAAAGAACCTACAGGGTTGAAGTAAAAGATTTGAGCCGGCCTCTTGTTTTTTATAAAGAAGAATCAACCGGGAGGTGGTGGTACGAAATAAAATCGATATCGGGGGAAAAGATTATTTTGGCATGCTCTGAAGCTGAATATAAGCAGGCTTCAGAAAATGAAATACCTGAATTATGGTTGAGGTATATTCAAAAAATAGATGAAAAGGATAAAATAATACAGGAAAGCTAACGTTCTTTGCATACCGGTTAACAGAAGTTTGCTATAAACAACAATTTTTTATTTCTTTAACATGTTTTGTGAAGATTATTTATGCCGCACATTACCAGAAGTATGAAAAAAATTATTTCTTTTTTATATTTGCTATTATTAATTAACTTAGCGGCTTTAGGTCAGCAAGATCCGCAGTTCACCAATAACATGTTTTACAAATTGGGAGTCAATCCGGGTTTTGCAGGTGCAGAAGATAAAATAAGTGGACTAATTT
Source organism: uncultured Prolixibacteraceae bacterium (assembly GCA_963816685.1). Classification (GTDB taxonomy): domain Bacteria; phylum Bacteroidota; class Bacteroidia; order Bacteroidales; family Prolixibacteraceae; genus CAVYUC01. Next base: position 544,264 of record CAWFMB010000014.1, read on the forward strand.
TAAATCGATATCAGTGGGAAGGATTTCCAGGTGCAGCAAAAACATTGGTTTTTAGTGTTGATGCTGCTGTTAATGCATTTGGTGGATCTGGTTTGGGACTGAATATAGTAAGCGACCAGATAGGTTTTTTTAAAGATATAAAAGTAAATGCCAGTTATGCATACAAAACAGAATTGAATTTTGGAAAACTTGGAATTGGCATTTCGTTGGGATTTTATAATCAAAACGTGAATGGAGAATGGAAAATACCTGAAGATGAGCGTTTAACGCAGCCTGGTTCGGACCCTTTAATTCCGCAGGGCGAATCGAGCCAGGTAGCAGGTGATGTGGGATTTGGATTGTATCTTTCAACTAACCGTTATTACCTTGGAGCTTCAGTTACACATATTAACGAGGCGTCCCTGAAAAATGTTGAAGTTGTAAATTATTACTTTACAAGACATTATTATTTAATGGGAGGATACAATATTAAATTAGCCGATCCGTTATTTGAGTTGCGGCCTTCGTTCTTGTTTAAATCCGATTTAGCTGCAATGCAGTTGGATATAAACACAAATATTGTTTATGACGAACGTTTTTGGGGAGGTTTGACCTATCGTTTGAATGATGGAGTTGCCCTTTTAATGGGACTTGAAATGTTGAATGGATTGAAAGTTGGTTATTCATTTGATTTGGTGACCTCCGCAATTGGATATTACGGTTATGGTTCACATGAAATATTTATAAGTTATTCAATAGCTTTAGACAGAAACCGAAACCAAAAGTATAAAAGTGTTAGATTTTTATAAAGCAAGCCATATTATTTGAGCTATGAAGAAAATTTTTTTAATTGCAATTGTATTATCTGTAGTTCTTGGTTTCACCAGTTGTAACAAATCGGGAAACGGAGAACTTGTTGGTGTACAAAACAGGCCTAAATGGAGTGAAACCCAACCATATGGGATGGTGTATGTCCGCAGGGGTAGTTTTAATATAGGGCCAAGTGATCAAGACCCCGCCATGTCGGCAACGCCTACGAAAACAGTCTCCCAGGAAGCTTTCTGGATGGATGATACTGAAATTACAAACAACGAATACCGTCAGTTTGTAAATTGGGTGAAAGATTCCATTGCAAGAAGAATGCTGGGTGACCAGTATCCCGAATATCTGTTAACTGAAGACAGGGAAGGTAATCCGATTGATCCGCCACGTATTAACTGGCGCGAGAAAATCGATTGGGAAGATCCGGATTACCAGATGGCCATGCAGGATCTTTATATTCCTGAGAATGAACGGTTCTTTGGTAAAAAGGAAATCGATTCCCGTAAATTATTTTACGAATACTGGTGGATAGATCTTCAACAGGCAGCCAAACGTTCAAACAGTTATGATTTTAAAAGCCAAAGGTACAATGGTAATGTTTATGACATTAACGGGGAACTGACCCCAATTGAGAACCGTTCATCCTTCATTATGAATGATAATGTAAATGTGTATCCTGATACACTTACATGGATCAGGGATTTTACCTATTCATTCAATGAACCCTGGGCTACACGTTATTTCTGGCATCCCGGTTTCGATGATTATCCTGTAGTGGGTGTAACCTGGAAACAGGCGCTCGCATTTTGTAACTGGAGGACCAAAATTCAGTCGGAATATCTTACCACCAAAAAAGAGCCATCGTTGCAGGCTTATCGTCTGCCTACTGAAGTTGAATGGGAATATGCAGCCCGTGGAGGAAAAGATTTTTCGATGTATCCATGGGGAGGTTATTACGCCCGCGATGAAGACGGAGTATTTCTGTCCAACTTTAAACCTCTGCGAGGGAATTATGTAGAGGATGGTGGAATTTCAGCCATGAAAGTTGGGAGTTACGATCCTAATGAATATGGATTGTACGATATGGCCGGGAATGTAGCGGAATGGACTGAAACAGCCTTTGACGAAGCCGGTTATAATTATTTTAGCGATTTAAATCCAACATTTACATACAATGCGAAACCTGATGATCCACCGGTAATGAAGCGAAAAGTTATTCGTGGCGGTTCATGGAAAGACATTGCATATTATATTCAGGTGGCAACACGTAACTATGAATACCAGGATTCAACAAAATCCTATATTGGTTTTCGTTGCGTACGTTCCACTTTTGGTGAGGAATTTAAATAATCATGTTTAAGCTAATCCATTAACAAATGAATCTGGGAGAATTATTTAGAACAAAACGCTGGAAAACATTCATGGGTTATATCTATGGATGGGGTGCATCAATTGTGATGATCGGTGCACTGTTTAAACTCCAGCACTGGAATTACTCTGGATTGTTCCTGACAATCGGACTGATGACTGAAGCTTTTATTTTCTTTTTATCTGCGTTTGAACCACCGTTTGAGCAACCTGAATGGGCCAAAGTTTATCCGGAGCTCAGAGAAGATTATGAAATGATAGACTTTGAAGAACTGGATCAGAAAAATAAGAAAGGGCTTGATCAATTGTTGTCAGGTTCTGAGCTGACACCTGATTTGCTGAATAAAGTTGGTAAAGGTTTAAACGATTTAAGTAATGCTGCAAGAGGAATAAGTGATATTTCCACGGCTACCCTTGCAACAGATATGTATGTAAAAAACCTTGGTTCGGCTTCAGAAACGATGAGCACTTTTACAGAAATCAACAGCCGGGCAAATGAATCAATAAACAGTTCGGTGGGGAAATTGGTTGATTCATATTCTGTAGCTGCACAGCAACTTTCAGAAGCAGGTAAGGGAACTGTTGAAAAATTGCATAAAGGCAGTCAGGAATTTTCAAATAAACTGGCTGAGACAGGAAAGCGACTGACAGAAACCTTTGAATCTGCATCCAATTCCATCTCCGGCGATATGAAAACAATCAGCGAGAGTTCAACTCATTATTCAGGAAGCCTTGGTAAGCTGAGTAAAAATATGGACGCGCTGAATGAAAGTTTTGAAGCACAGTTAAAAGGCACCAAAATTCAGTTTGAAGCCAGCCAAAAGTTTAGCAATGATTTAAATCAAATGAACAGTATTCTTGCTTCTTCTGTAACTGAACTGCAGAAGTATAAAGAGAATGCGGAACAACTGAACAAGCATCTTGAATCGCTCAACACCATTTATGGAAATATGCTGGGCGCAATGAGTTACAAAAAATAAATGATCATCTAATTAACAGGTATGGGTGCAAAGAATTGCCCGGAAACCCCGAGGCAAAAGATGATAAACATGATGTACATTGTTTTGACCGCAATGCTGGCGCTAAACGTTGCGGCCGAAGTGCTTGAGGCATTTAAAGTAGTGGATGCAAGCCTCATTCAAACTTTAAATTCAGTGGACGCAAAAAATGCACAGGTTTATGCTTCATTTGAACAGGCATATGCAGAAAATGAAGCAAAAGTCAGAGAATGGAAAGAAAAGGCTGACCTTGTGAGAGACAACACAAAGGAAATGATTTCTTATATTTCTCAAATAAAAGAGAACCTTGTAAAAGATTCGGGATATAAAACAATAGATAAAGAAAACCCGTTTCATCCAAGTGATTTTTATTTTGTTACTGAAAATGGCGATACCTTAAAAATCACTAATGAGCAGGATTTGAATGCTCCCTCAGAATACTTAATTACACAAAAACATGCTGAAGAATTAAAGCAACACATTACTGATTACCGAAACGATCTAGTTGGTTTAGTTGATGAGGATGATGTGGAATTGAAAAACAGTATTTTGGAAACATTGGCAACACCCGACCCGGAGGTTAATTTGAAGGAAGGTGGAGAGAAAAAATCATGGGAGTCCCAGCGGTTCCTCGATAAACCACTTGTTGCTGTGCTGACACTTCTTTCGAAAATTCAAATCGATGTGAAGAATTCGGAATCCAGTATGGTAAATTATCTGTATGCACAAATTGATGCAGGCTCGTTTAAATTCAACAAACTCGGAGCTACTGTAGTACCGCAGTCAAACGTAATTTTGCAAGGAGATGAATATGTTGCACAGGTTTTTCTTGCTGCGGAAGATACTACCCAGCAACCTGAAATTATTATTAACAATCGCTCTGCGGAAGTGAAAGACGGGAAAGCTGTTTTCCGTGTAAAAACTACTGAGCCAGGTGTTTTTAACTGGAATGGTGTTATTAAATATAAAACTCCGGCAGGCATAGTTAAGAATTATAAGTTTGAACAGGAATACCAGGTTACAAAACCAAGTGTAACCATGTCGGCAACACGGATGAATGTATTTTATAAAGGCCTTAATAATCCTTTTGATGTTGGCGGCGGCGGAATTCCGCAGGAAAACCTTCAGGTATCCATGTCGAATGGAACCATCACTAAAAGTGGAGACGATTATATTGTCCGGCCCAATGAATTGGATGAGCAGGGCAGAAAAACAAAAGTCTCGGTATATGCAACAATTGGCGGTGAAAGGCGTTTGGTTGGTACTACCGACTGGCGGGTTAAAAAGGTGCCGGACCCTGTTGCACAGGTTGCCGGTATGGCAGGCGGTACAATACGAAAAGAAAGACTTGTAGTGGAAGAAGGTGTTATGGCAGTGCTCGAAGATTTTGATTTTGATTTTAAATATACAATTACCCAGTTTAATGTTCAGGTAACAGGTGCCGGTGGGTATGTGAATATCTGGGAATCAAAATCGAACCGTTTTACATCGGAGCAGAAAGATCAGTTTAGTCGTTTGAATCCAAATAGTTTTGTTTATATCGCAAATATTAAAGCAATTGGTGATGATGGCGAAGTTCGCGATCTCGATCCAATTTCATTTAAAATTCTATAGTCATGAAAAAATTAGTAGTTTATATTGCATTAGGAATATTCCTGTTTTCATTTGCAGGAACTAAATCCAGTGCACAAATCATAAACGGTGCATACAAACGTACCAACATTTACCAGAAAAAGCCAATGCCGCTTCCATCAGTGAGGGAGTCTGACGTATTCTGGTCCAAAAAAATCTGGCGTGTCATTGATTTACGCGAAAAGATGAACCTCACACTTTATTATCCTACGCAGGAAATTGATCAGCGGCAAAACCTGATTTCAGTGTTGCTGGAAGGAATTAAAAACGGACAAATTACTCCGTATGATGCAAGACTGGATGATGATTTTAAAGTTCCGATGACTTATGAGCAGGTAAAAGAAGCATTTGGAGCAGAAGCCACCACCGAAGAAACTATTGATTTTGACACAGGAGAACGCAAACAGGTCGTTATTCAGGCAGAAATTCGTCCGAATGAGGTAAAACAATATATGGTGAAGGAAGAATGGTATTTTGACAAACAAACTTCAACAATGAATGTGAGGATAATTGGTATTTGTCCTATCCGTGAATTTGTGCGTAAAGACGATCCTTCAAACCAGGTGCAACGTACAAAACTGTTTTGGGTGTATTATCCTGAAGCACGTGATTTGCTCGCCACCAATGTAGCGCTGAATCCTTACAATGGAGCTCAATCCATGTCTTTCGATGATTTATTCATTAAAAGAATGTTTAACAGTTACGTGGTGAAAGAATCCAATGTATATAACAACCGTGATATTACTTCGTTTCTTGGTGGAAAAGATGCAATGCTTGAATCCAAAAGAATTGAAAATGAAATTTTCGATTTTGAACAAGATCTTTGGGAATATTAAACGTGAACAGATGATGTTTGGCCTTATGAATTTACATAAGGCTTTTTTTTAGAGAAATCACAATTGACACATCAAAATTGCGTTTTACATACGAAACTTATAAGAAGACAGTGGTAGAATGAGAAAAGCAAAAATATATATTGTTCTGGCAATTAGTTTGCTTTTCGGATCGTGCAGACAGGAAATCGCGCAGTACCTTCCCGGAGGAGAAAGAAAAGCAAATAACTGGTTTGAACCCAGCCCTTATGGAATGATTTATATTCCCCGTGGTTCGTATGCCATTGGTCCATCTGATGATGAGGTATTGCAGGATAATACCCCGACAAAGACTGTTTCTGTTGAATCATTTTGGATGGATGATACTGAAATTACAAATAATGAGTACCGTCAGTTCGTTTATTGGGTGCGGGATTCAATTGCACGAAAACTTTTAGGGGAAACCTATTCAGATTTTTTAATTACCGAAGATAGCAGGGGAGTACCCCTGGATGAACCTCTGATAAACTGGAACGAACAAATAGAATGGAAAGATCCGGATTACCAGATGGCTATGCAGGATTTATATATACCTGAAGCAGAGAGAATGGCCTTCCATAAAGAAATTGATTCACGAAAACTGATTTACGATTACTACTGGGTAGATTACAATCAGGCAGCCCAACGACGCAACAGCTATAATTTTGAAACGCAAAAGTATGAAGGAACAGTAGTCAATCAGGACGGTGAGGTTGTCCCCGTTACCAACAGGAGTTCATTTTTGATGCACGATAATGTACCTGTATATCCAGATACATTGAGTTGGATACGGGATTTTACCTATGCTTACAACGAACCATTTACATTAAAATATTTCTCACATGTAGGTTTCGATGATTATCCGGTAGTTGGAATAACCTGGAAACAGGCCAAGGCATTTTGCAACTGGCGCACCGATTTAAAATCGGCATATAACAGCAGGTTAAATGAAACACCGGCACACGATTACCGGTTGCCAACCGAAACCGAATGGGAACTGGCAGCCCGGGGTGGTTTACAAAATGCTGTTTATCCCTGGGGAAGTTACTATACCCGTAGCGATATAGGTTGTTTTGTTGCAAATTTTAAACCCTTACGCGGTAATTATGTGGCTGACAGCCCAAGCACTACAACAGCAATGATGACTGGTACATTTGATCCGAATAATTATGGACTTTATGATATGGCCGGTAATGTTGCAGAATGGACAAGCAGTGCATTTTACGAATCAGCATATAATGTGATTAATGACCTGAACCCGGAAATTCAATACGATGCGAAACCTGATGATCCACCGGTGATGAAACGTAAAGTTATCAGGGGCGGTTCATGGAAGGATATCGCATATTTTGTTCGCACCTCCACCAGGAGTTACGAATACCAGGACACAGCAAAGTCTTACATTGGTTTTCGTTGTGTCAGAACATCATTTAAAAATGAGCTTCAGCACCAGTAATTTTTTCTTTTATAAGTTGTATTTATCAAACTGAACTTTAAGGAAGGTAATGTCTTTTTTCAACCAGGAAAATATTTCTTCGTTACTCATGGTTGGATTTTCGCGTCCATGTTCAGCTCCGCCCAAATCATATTCATAATGAATTGAAACCGGAGTGTTAATATTGAAGGATTTATACAGTTTGAAATATTCATCAAAATCAACCATTCCTTCACCCAATGGAGTATTTTTTATTTCCCATTTCCCATTTTCATTTTTCGCCCAGATAAAATCTTTAATATCGGTGGTTTTAATCCATTTCGAAAGCAACTTCATTCCAAGCGGCCATGATACAGCTCCTTCAACTGTGGCATGCCTGATATCATATTGAACACCGATATACTCCGGATTCCTGTCTTTTAAAACATGATGCAAATCCCACACAGGGCTGCCAACACCTGTTCCCGAATGGTTTTGATAGTTTCCGCAAACGTTAAATTTTCGGTTCAGGTTTTCAATCTTTTCGAAGGTGGCTTTAAATCCATCAAGATTTTGAATTACAGATTTACTGTTGTCGTAACTGAGCCAGCCCATGCGGTAATATCTGATTCCCAAATCGGCCATGGTTTTTAAAACCGGAATTGTATATTGATCTTCTGGATCATTAATCGCGGTGGTAATCATGTCGGAACCAATTCCCTGTTTTTGCAGTGCCTTTATTGCTTTTGGAAGTTCGGTTTCAACATTTTCGGGTAAAACCTGCCCACCTGGGCGAACAGTCAAATCTGCACCATCAAATCCATAACGGGCAAGAACTTCAGCAATTTCATCAAAATTTAAAAACTGAAGGCATTTTGTAAAAATATGAATCGGATGCTTTTTACCGGATTCACCAAAAACCGTTGAAGTAGTTTTTCCGGTTACTGCAAATCCAGCAGCACCGATTGCAGTTGATTTAATGAATTGTCTTCTTTCCATGATTTGTTTAATCGAATAAATTGAACGTTCAATTTAATAAAAAGAATACAAAGATGAACATATACAATCATTCGATAAACTGTTTTTTTCCATATTATACACCATTTGATTTCCTTTTCTGCACAGGTAAACAGTTAAAAGCTTAAACTGATTCCTGTAAATACAGTTGTTCCTGGCATTGTATAATAGCGGTTTACCTCGTAATTTTGGTTAAGCAGGTTTTCTCCGCTTACATACCACTTCAGATTGCCGGTAATGTTGTAAACAGCTTTTGCATTCAGTAATGTATAGTCTTCCTGATTTACAGCCGGAGAAGGATCATTGTCGAGATTTATGATTTGCTGTATACTTGCCATTAACTGTAATTTCCCAACGGAATAATGTGCGTTGAAAAACAGATGGTGCTCCGGTGTTGCAAATACAGGATTTTTCATTTTAATGTAACTGTATGTGGCATTTACTGCAAGATTTTTTATCAGCTCAGCATCAAGTGCAAATTCGATTCCTTTATTTGAAATTTCGCCTGAATTCAACAATCCCTGCATAGGAATATTCACGATTAAATTGTCGCCATTTACAGCAAAAAATGTGATTTCTGCACTCATCTTCCGGTCAAAAAACAATTTTGAAAAACCGGTTTCATAATTTATTATTGTCTCCGGGTCGAGTGCAGGATTTGGTCCCCACATAAACAATTCACGAATCGTTGGACTACGGAATCCCTTTGATACTGTTCCCTTCCAGGTTGAATTTTCGGTAAACTGATATGCAAATCCAGCTGAAGGAATCCATTGATTACCGTAAACACTGTTGTTCTGATAGCGCAATCCTGCATTCAGTGTCAGTTTTTCAGCTATTGTTTGCTGAACAAATCCATACAATCCAATTTCATTAACAGTAGTATCAATAAATTGAATTCCGTTGCCGTTCATGGCAAACAGGTTTTCTGCCATTCCGCCGTAACTTGTATAATCCACACCGGCAGTAATATTATTTCCTTCGAACAGATGAAGTGATTCATAAAAATTCAACCCGTAGTTTTTATCAGTTGAATGAAATCCATCGGTAATGTTATGTTCTCCAAAATTATAGAATAACTTTAATGCCCCCGATAACTTTTCAAATTCATTTTGAAGTGTTGATGCCCAGTATCCGCGGGTAATATCAATGCGTTCACCAAAAGCTGCATTTAAAGTATCCGGCCCGGGATCAGCAGCCTTGTAACCTGCAAGACTAAAATCGGTGGAAATGTAAAAATGACTGTTTAAATCATAAGCAAGTTTGATATATCCGTTGTTAATTTTAAAATCAGAATGTACACGATGGCCGTCTGTCTGATCATGGTTTACTGAAATAAATGTGCTGAACCTGTCTTTTTTTAATCCGGCTGAACCCATATATTTCTGAGTGTTATACGAACCGTATGATGCACGGGCCAGGCCATGAATTCCTTCTTTAGTCTGCTTTTTGGTAATGATATTTATAACACCACCCATTGCATTTGAACCATAAAGAATGGAGGCAGGACCGCGGATTACCTCTACCCGTTCCACATCCGAAGCAACATAGGAATCGGGCAGGGGATGTCCCATGATTCCCATAAATTGGGGATGGCCGTCAATTAAAATCAGGACACCAGTTGTTGGATTGCCGCCAATTCCGCGAATGGAGATTTGACCCGCAGAACCTTGTGCCACACCAAATCCGGTGACTCCACGCTCTGTAACAAAGAGTCCCGGAACCTTTCCGTTTAAAATTGGTAAAATTGCCGATTCTTCCGTTTCTTCAATTTGTGCCCGGGTGACAACTGAAACTGCCATTGGAATGTTATTCCGGTTCACTTTTACAGGTGAACCAGTTACAACAACTTCTTCAATTTTAATTGTATCGATACTGTTATATCCTGCAAATGCGGCTATGTTGATGAAAATAAAAACGCTGAATATTCCGCTTCGGATTGTAAAATTTCTTTTTGTCATTTTCATTAATTTGGTGTTACTTCTTTTTGTTTTCGTGTTACTGTGTATATAAAAAAAATTATTCAACTTTACTCATCACCAGTTTTCCGTGTTGAATTCCTTTTATTCCTATAAGCAGTTCTGAAATTTCAGTCAATGTTCTTGAAGGCCCCTTAACTGTAATTACCTGCAGATAATTTAATTCGCTCAGATAAAATCCCTGAACGGAAAGTATAATTTGTCGATACAGCCCTTGAATTTCAGAAGATTTCTTCAGGATATCTTTTCTTTCATTATTGAAAACCAGGACTATTGTCCCCGCGACAATGTTGTCGCATTTCCATTTTTCCTCTACAAGGTTTTTCTCAATCAGGTGGCGGATTGCACGTGAACGGTTTGCAAAATGATTATCGGCTACATATTCATCCAGCGCTTCAAGTATCTCCTGATCGAGAGAAACACCAAATCTTGTAATCGACATAGTGTTACTATTTATTATATTCGTGCTACGAAAATAGATTAAATCAAGCAGAAGTCAAACTTCCATTTTAAAAAAAGTTTAAAAAAGTAAGATTTGAAAAGATTAATGCTTGATTATTTTTTTCTCAAACTCATCTTTTGATGTATTGATTTTGATGAAATAAATTCCTTTTGGAAGGTCAGTTGTATTAATTTCAGTTAAATTATTGTTGAATTCAGCAACTTTGTTTCCCTGAATATTATATAACGCTGCTGATAAAAGTTTCTGGCCTGCAGGAATATAAACTGAAAAATTGTTATGGAACGGATTTGGAAAAACCACAATGTCATCCTCTGTTTCAAGGAGTGGTGTTTTTACAGTTTCATCCACATCTGCAATCAACCAATTATCCGGATCAATTTTTACTTTTGCTACCTCGAATCCCGGATTAACCTGAAATTCCTGATTATTCTTTGTGTTTATCAACCTGAAATCGATTGAATCTGTTATTCCCGAATTGTACATACGAACATGAACAGGCATTTCAAAAAAGTCAACAGATGGATGTGATGTAGTTTGTGATAATAAAAGGTTAATATTATTTGTACTTGTCTGAGAATACCGGAGCGAATAAACCGGATAGCCTTCACCGTAATACCAGTCGTTAAAAAATTCTGTGAGGCTTGTATCACCGGCACTTTCCATGTGGCTAATCAAATTTTTGTTTTGTGCAAATGCAAAAGAAACTTCAGGATCCTTGAAATAACTTCGTAAACCATTAAAAAAATCTTCGTCTCCCAGCACCCATCGCAGCATATGAAGAAGGTATGCACCTTTCGAATAGGAAAGCCTTGAACTGAATATCCGCGATACGTTTGTTGTATCCTGTACATAAACAGAGCCGTTGGGTACTGATTTAATTAATTCAAGATTAACTTTTTTCCAGACCGGCCACCAGTTATCGTTCAGAAGGTTTTCATAGGCAAGGCCTGTCATGTAGGTGGCAAATCCTTCGTTTAGCCAGATGTCGTGCCAGCTGGCAAGTGTTATGCAATCCCCAAACCACTGATGCGCAAGTTCATGTGCTACAAGTTCAAAACCAAAACTAAACATGAAACTCATGGTCTGATGTTCCATTCCGCCTCCCCAGCCAAATTGGGCATGTCCGTATTTCTCCCGTGCAAAAGGATATTCCCCAATGATCTGATTATACAATTGCATAATTTCAAGGGTTCGGGGAGTTTCTTCCTTCGCCTTTGCGAGGTTTTCAGGATACACATAATTCAGGATTTCTATCTTCCGGCCATCATTCATTTCAAGAAAGTCGGAATAGGTTGCATAGTTTGTAACAGCAATTGCAACAAGATAAGTAGCTATCGGATAACGGTGTTTCCAGTGCATTTCCCTGCTAAATCCTTTCACTGTGTCAGAAACCAGGATGCCGTTGCTTGCTGTTTTGTACATTTCGGGACAAGTTACAATTACATCAATGGAATCAATTTTATCGGAAAGGGATTGTTTGCAAGGCCACCATTCCATCGCCCCGTAAGGTTCTGAAAGTGTCCACATAACGGGTGTACCTGCATGAGTTTCAGTAGCAAATGATCCAAATCCTGATTCGGAAGGAATACCCTGGTAGTAAACAGTAACAGAATCCATCTGGTTTTCCTGAAGGTTGTTTTCCAATGGAATGATAAGTTTATTTTGTTCGCTCCTGAAATTGATTTTTTTTGTATTGCTGATAATGGAATCCACTGTCATATCCTCCTGAAGGTCGAATACAATTTCAGAAAAATCAATCGTTTTACTTTTAAAATATGAAGTAACATTTCCTTTAATATATCTTACAGCCGGATCCACCTGCCATTCCATCCGCTGGTATACCAAATCGTATAATCCGTAATTTTGATTCTCTTTAAAAGCTTTTTTTTGAAGAAAATTCCTGCTTTCATTTCTGGCAGTTTTTACCAAAAAATCAGGATCAGGTTGCTGTGCAAAAGCAGTTTTTAAAAAAGTAATTGTAATTAAAAATATGAGTAACAATTTGTGCATAACCAAAGATACAAAAACCGAACTTAATTTGAGGCAGTAAAAAATAAGTCAGCAGGATAAAACTTCAGCAATAAAAAAAGCGAATTTCACTGAAATCCGCTTTTCTTTTACCTTTTTAAATGCATTATTTTTCAACTTCTTTCCACACCAATGCACTGGCGCCAACAATTGCCGCATCGCCCGGCATTAATTGCGAAGGAAGAATTTTGATTTTGTTTTTGAAAATCGGGAGCAGGTGTTTCTCCATATTTTCGATTGTTGGTTTAAAAATTAAGTCGCCTGAAGCTGTCGGACCGCCAAAAAGGAAGATGGCTTCCGGACTAAGATGGTGTACTGTATCTGCTAAACCTTGTCCGAGCCAGGCTCCGGTTTTTGCAAAAACTTCCAATGCAATTACATCACCTTTTTCTGCTGCTTCAAAAATCATTCTTGAATCAAGTTCTTGAAAAGATTTACCGGCAAGTAAGCTGTCGTTTGCATTGTAGTGAGCCATTAGTTCGAAAGCTGTCCGTTTCATTCCCGGCGCTGAGCAATATGCTTCGAGATGTCCAAGTGCGCCGCAGCCGCAAACTCTTCCACCGGGAACCAATGTTGTATGTCCGCATTCGCCGGCAAAACCATCGTGGCCGTAAACCAAATCACCGTTAACGACAATACCGCTGCCAACACCGGTTCCAAGGGTAAACATCACAAAATTTTTCATTCCCTTGGCGCCTCCATAAATCATTTCACCTATTGCAGCTGCATTTGCATCATTTGTAAGAGCAAGTGCATCCATTTCGCGAAAATGTTCACGCAGCAATTTTATAAATTCCACCACCCCTTTAAAAGAAAGGTTTGGGGCAAATTCAATAGTGCCTTTGTAATAGTTACCGTTTGGCGCTCCAATTCCAATTCCAAGGATTTCAATGTCCTTGTTCAGCAATTTTACTGACTTTATCAATTCCTTAATTGCCGCAGCCAGATTTGAAATATACAGCACTGCATCTCCATGTCCGGGAGTAAGAATGTTGGTTTTCACCATTACATTTCCTTCCGGATCAACAACACCAATTGCTGTATTTGTTCCGCCAATATCAACTCCTATCGCAACTTTTTTTATCATGTTCAAATATTTTAATTCATAATTATTCCGCTGTTACGCTCTTCTTATCATGTTTCCTTTAATTGCATAGAAGAAAATGTATATGTAACAAAGTGCAGGTACAATGAATGCCCATGTGTAGCCGAAATTATCTGAAACTCCTCCCATAATTGGCGGAATAACAGCACCACCAATAATCAGCGAATTGATTAAACCTGAAGCGCCGCTTAGTTCGGCCTTGTCCAAATCTTTTACAGCAAGAGAGAAGATATTCGGGAACATGATAGAGTTAAATAATCCAATAGAAATTACAGTCCATAAACCAATTGTTCCGGTTGTAAATGTGGTCGCCAAATCGAGCAGAGCTGCAACAAGTGCAAAAATTGCGAGGGTACGGGCTGCTTTTCCTGTTCCAATTTGCATAATACCGAAATTAATCAATGCAACAATTGTAAAAGTTAGTCCGATAGACCAGTTCCAGTCAGTTACAAACGAACCGGCAATAAAAGCGAGTGCAAGCACCGGTAAAAGGTAGGTGAGCTTTTTTGACTGTTTCATATCGGAGAACATAAACGAACCGAAGAAACGGCCGACCATTGCACCACCCCAGTAAATTGCAGCATAAGTAGAAGCCATTTCGGCCGATATACCGATTGAATTTTTAAGATAATTTACAATTAAACCTGCATTTCCAACTTCAGCTCCAACATATGCGAAAATGGCAAAACCGCCCAAAACAACGTGCGGATATCTCCAGATGCTTTTTTTAGCGCCGGAACCTTTTTCCAGAAGAGGCAGTTTTATTGTGAAAATTGCAATGGCCACAATTACGACCAAAACACCCATAATAATAAAGGGCATTGGAACCTTGTCGGCTGCCATTAATCCCTGTTCAGGTGTAATTGCACTGTCGTCGGTCGGCAGGTCTAACCCTTTAAAAATAGCTACTGAAATCAGCCATGGTGCAATCATTGTTGCTACCGAATTTAATGCCTGTGTAAGATTAAGACGGCTTGATGCACTTTTTTCAGGTCCGATAGCTGTAACATACGGATTGGCTGCTACCTGCAGGAATACTACTCCAATTGCAAGGATAAACGTTCCGAGTAGAAATACAGGGAATGAAGGAATTCTTGCTGCAGGAATAAAAATAAAGCTTCCGAGTGCCATTAAAATCAAACCTGCTACAACTGTCCATTTGTAACCCATTTTGTCAATAATTTTTCCTGTAGGAATCGACATTAACGGGTATGCAATAAAAAATGCAGAGGATAACAATTGTGCTTCAAATTCCGATAAACTAAAAATTGCTTTTACCGGCGCACTCAGCGTAATAATAAAAGTGGTTGCAAATCCAAAAATGAAAAAGATGGCACCAAAAACGGTCATGCCAACTGCCAGATTGTTGTTTCTTTGTTCCATTATTAATTTGGTTTAAGTAGATGAAATTACATTATCAATTTTTAAAACAAGAACAGCAAATTTATAAATATTATGGAATTCTGCTTGATATTAAATCATTTTCAATTTAATTTATTCTGAATAAAAACTAAATGATTATTATTTTCAGAAAAGAAAGCTAAAATTTCAGGTTGTTTTTTTCTGAATTGCAACACTTAAAAACAAGCCAGCCAAACAAAACGAAAGGAAAAGATAAAATCCCGATTGCAGGCTGGTTCCATTGGTAGTTAATATTTCTACATATTTATTTACATTTTTCAAATGTTCAAGCTGATTGCCAATTATTCCGTTAAATCCAATAAAAGCCATAAACATTGCTACTACAAAAACGTCGGCCATTGACCACTTGCTTGATTTAAATGTGAAAAAATGAAGAAACCAGTTTTTTTTATGCCGCCCGGGAGCTGTTATCGTAATATAGCTGCAAATGATTTTTGTAAACGGGAATAGTACACTGAAGGCGAAAATAAGTACTCCTACAAACATCATGTCCACTTTTCCGTTTGTAATTAAAATCCAAACCACATCTAATATGGATTTACTTTGAAAAAAAAGCACCTGATCGGTGAATACAATATTTTCACCCATCAATTCAAAAGTTAACCGGGTAATTTTTGCCTCAATTTCAATCATTGGCACTGAAATTCCATTCACAAGAAAAAGCAGAGTTGTAAAAAGCAGTAAAAACAAGCCTGTTTTTGTTTTTCGCTTGTTGCTTAAAATGTTTAAAAGAAAAACAGTGACAAGTGATATGATAAGCAGAAAGGTATAAATTTTTAATTCCTTTTCGTTTTCAATTATCTTGATTTCGAGTTGACTGGCGGCAACTGTTTTATTTTCGAAGTTATTGTTTTCAAGAATTAGTTTTAATTTTTTCTGATCATCTGTACTAAAGGTCTCGTCAACCAAAGTATCGAGTTTTTCCAATACAAAGTTTTTAATGTTTGTTTTGTTCTCAGGTTTCGAAAGCTCATTTAGAAGTTGATCGGTAAGTTGCGGTACATTTTCGCGCAATTTATCCAGATCGATAAAAGCATTCATCAGGAACTTTTTTATTGTCCCCATATCATCCTTCAGAATTTTATCCACTTCATCGAGCATCTTGTATAAAAGGTCTTCGACTTGTTTTTTTAAATCTTCCCGGTTTTCATCAGTTAATTCAAATTCCTCAATTTTTTTTATAATAATATTTGAAAGATTGTCCCTCCACTCGTCAGCATTCAACAATCCATACTGCACTCCGTTAACTTCAGACAGAATGATACCTTCTTCCTGGTTTTTCCGTGCAAGATAAATGTGTTTAACACTTAAGTATACTGAAATCAGCAAAAGGAGGATACTGATTATAAATATTAAATCGGGTTTAAATGACTTCAAACTATAAATTTTTGTATTGTTAAAATAAGGAATCCGGTTCTGTTTATTGCAACATAATTTTTGAAATCCGCTTTTTTAATGAACTTTGTGTTCATATTGTTTCCTTTATTTACAACAAACAGATATTGGAATTAGTTGTAATTTTGCACGAGTTGAACAAATGAACCGCCTTGGAAAAGACATATTGAAAGGAGTAGGATGGATTTTACTTTTGCCTGTATATTTTTATAAATATGCAATTTCTCCGTTTACACCAGCCTCGTGCAGGCACGTTCCAACCTGCTCGGAATACGCTGTACAGGCTGTAAAAATCCATGGGCCGTTTAAAGGTTTTTGGATGGCAACAAAACGTATTTCGAAATGTCATCCATGGGGAACTCACGGATACGATCCGGTGCCGCCGAAAGATAAAAAGGACAAAAACAAAACAGCGGAGAATAAGTAACTTTGGCTGGTAAAACTAAATTTGAATTTTATTGTTTAAACCGGGAATCGATGATATTTAATAATACCTGCATTTTTTAGCAAAAATTAAGGCAGTCGAAAATTAAAAATTGTAATATGAAAAAACTAATTTCTTTATGTAGTATAGTAATCTTACTTTATTCATGTAATTCCAAAAAAGCAAGTAATGAAGAAAATGAAAGGGAAGTAGTTACTGTTAGCATTTTACCTGAAAAAACTTTTGTAAAGAAAATTGCAGGCGATGATTTTGAAGTTAATGTTTTAATTCCGCCAGGTTCAAATCCTGCAGCTTATACTCTTTTGCCATCACAACTGCGTGATATTGCAAAATCAAAAGTTTGGTTCAGAATAGGATATATCGGTTTTGAATATTCGTGGAAAGACAAGATTATTCAGGCGAATAAAAATATGAAGGTAGTTGATCTTTCAGAAGGGCTGGATTTAATTACCGGAGCCAGTGAAGAACCGGGAGGTCATGAACATCATGGTGTTGACCCGCACATTTGGCTTTCGCCAAAACTTGTAAAACAAATGGCAGAAAAAATTGCAGATACATTATCGGAACTAAATCCTGAAAAAAGCAAGGAATACAGGCTGAATTACATGAAATTTGTTAAAGAAATTGACCAGTTGGATGTTGAAATTATTAATGCAATGAAACCTTATCAGGGTAGAAAAATAATCGTATTTCATCCAAGTCTTTCATACTATGCCCGCGATTACGGCCTGGTCCAGTTCCCTCTTGAATCGGGTGGTAAGGAACCTACTCCGCAAAACATGACACGGGTGATTAAAATTGCAAAAGATGAAAATATAAACACCATTTATATTCAAAGTGAATTCGATCGCGATCAGGCAAGAGTATTTGCCGAAGAAATCGATGGAAAGGTCATCCAGGTTTCTCCGCTTGATCCGGAATGGGCCGATAATTTAATGGAAATAACCAACACATTTATCGATAACTTTTAATGGAGCCATTAATTCAGATAAATAACCTTACAGTTGGATACAACGGCGAACCTGTACTTTCGGGTGTTAGCCTTGAAGTTTATGAAAATGATTTTATCGGAGTAATCGGCCCGAATGGCGGTGGAAAAACAACTTTGCTGAAGGCAATCCTTGGCTTGCTGAAGCCGATGAAAGGGAAAATTAATTTCAGGAAAGATATTAATCACCGGAAAAAACCAATTGGTTACCTTCCGCAGGTAAAACATATCGATAAAAATTTTCCCATTACAGTTTTCGAAGTTGTACGTTCAGGTTCGATAATGAAGAGCCAGGTAAAAATAAGTTCTTCGGAAATCAGCCGTAAAACAGAACAACTGCTTTCTGAAATGGGAATAGACAATATTCGTGATAAAGCTATCGGCGAGCTTTCAGGCGGGCAAATGCAACGCGTTTTTTTATGCAGGGCACTTATCAGCGATCCAAAAATCCTGATCCTTGACGAACCTGATACTTTCGTGGATAACCGGTTTGAAGGTGAGTTGTATCAAAAATTAAAACAACTTAATGAGAAAATGGCAATTGTGCTGGTTTCGCACGATATGGGAACCATTTCAAGCTACGTAAAAACAATTGCCTGTGTCAATGGAAAATTGCATTACCATCAAAGTAATGTTATTTCGCAGGAACAGCTAGATAATTACAATTGCCCGATTCAGATAATTTCTCATGGCGAAATTGCTCATACCATTTTAAAACACCACCATTAATATGAGTGCAATATTCGAACTTTTCAACTACGATTTTTTTCTAAAAGCTTTTCTTGCCGCAATTTTTGCCAGCATTTCTTGTGGAATTATCGGGAGTTACATAGTTTCGCGAAGGATTGTATTTATTAGCGGGGGGATAACACATGCATCTTTTGGCGGAATAGGTCTTGCCTTTTATCTTGGTTTTAACCCGCTGCTGGGGGCGGTTTTATTCGCAGTGCTGTCGGCGCTGGGCATTCAGTTTTTTACTAAAGTTGCCGAAGTGCGCGAGGATTCTTCAATTGCCATCTGGTGGTCACTGGGAATGGCACTCGGGATTATGTTTGTTTTTCTGACTCCGGGTTATACACCCAACTTAATGAGCTATCTGTTCGGAAATATTCTCACTGTGACTATTTCAGAATTATGGTGGATGTTTATTCTGAATGTGGTTATTATTGTTTTTTATGTGTTCTTCTTCCGCAAAATTCTCTATATCGCCTTTGACGAGGAATTTGCACGTGCTGCAGGTTTGCCGGTAACATTGTTCAACTACATTACCATCACATTAATCGCGTTAACCGTTGTTTTGAATATTCGTGTTGTTGGCATCATCTTGATTTTGTCGCTGCTGACTATCCCGCAGGCAACCGCGAATTTGTTTACAAATGATTTCCGAAGGCTTTTAATTTATTCCTCCATTTTTGCATTCATCGGGACAATAACCGGTCTGTTCATTTCAAATTTTCTGGATATTCCATCAGGCGCTGCCATTATTTTCACACTGATTATTATATTTGGAATTTTCAGAACAGTAAAATATTTTTTCAATGACTGGACCCGGAAAAAAAGAAAAGTTTTATCAATGTAGCAGCTGCGGGTTCAGGTTTTCAAATTTCGATATTGACGCGCATCTGCAGCAACTGTTTTGCATGTACCGGCTGCGAAATTTACCTCTGTCCGGGATGCAGTTCCGAAGTGGTGGTTAAACCGATGAAAAAGATGTCGTGACTCCGGGAAAAATGCAAGAGTTATAAATTATCGGCATTGTTCATATCCCTGAAATAATTCACTGTGCCCACTTTTAATTCCCAGGTTGCTTCTTCATCGCACACAATGGTGGCGTTTGGATGGTTTTGCAGCGCCGAAAGTGTCCACATGTGATTTATTCCGCCTTCAACAACATGCTGCAAAGCCCGGGCTTTTTTATGTCCGTTTACAATGATTAAAACTTCGCGTGCATCCATCACTGTTTTAACACCAACCGTTAATGCCTGTTTGGGCACCTGTGTTAAATCGTTGTCAAAAAAGCGGGCATTGGAAGCGATGGTTTCAAAATTAAGGTTAACAAGCCGTGTTCTTGAATTTAATGATGAGCCGGGAACATTAAAAGCGATATGTCCGTCGGCGCCCATTCCGCCCAAAAAAAGTTCAATACCGCCAAACGACTTTATTTTTTCCTCGTAATTGCTGCATTCTTCCAGCGGGTCCGGTGCATTGCCGTTTAACATGTGAATATTTTTTTTATCGATATTCACATGATCAAACAAGTTCCGGTGCATAAAACTGTAATAACTTTCAGGATGGTTTTTTTCAATTCCTGCATATTCATCCATATTAAAAGTTACAATATTTTCAAATGAAACTTTACCGGTTTTATTCAATGAAATGAGTTCCCTGTATGTTCCAATTGGGGAGGAGCCGGTGGGTAATCCCAAGTACAAAAGGTTTGCCGGTCAAGTGGTTTAAAGTCTCTGATTTTTTTTGTGATGTATTTAGCTGTCCATTGACTGATTTCATCGTAGTTTTTTAGAATTACTATTTTCATTTTAATCGTTTTTAAAAATTGACTTTGAATTAATTATTCTGTTTTCACTCCTTTCCAGGTATAACTACTGACAGGTCCATGTTGAACTGAAACTGAAATTTTATCCTGCGTAAATTTAACAATTCCCCTGCTGTCATAAAAAAATGCGCCTTCATTATTTTCCATTTCAAAAGTTGCATCTGTTATTTTGTATACTCCTGATGTAACGGCTACCGAACTGTCCATTAACAGCTGTACCTGAACGATTACACTTTTTGAAACAGTATCTGTTGTCCAGTTCATGATGGTATCTTCGATGGGATCAAAAAAGGTATGCAGTTCAATACAATTGTATTTTCCAATCCAGTCGCTTCGGAAATCGTATTCTTTATCACACGATGTGATAAGCAGTAAAATGAGTACTGCAAAATAAATTCCAGTTGAAACTGTTTTGGATTTCATTCCTTTAAAGTTTTTACAGAATTCCTTCCATCGATTTTTCAAGGCTAAATGCTTCATCCAGAAATTGTTCCACTTTTAATTCGTGTAAATAAACGAATCCGTGTGTTGCCCGCAATAATGGAGAATTGTTCTGATAAAAGAAGTTTTTACCGAGCAGCAATTGAATTTGTTTATGTTGTTCGAGCCAAACCTGTTGGGTAACTTCACTGAATTTTCCATCGTGCTGATAACTTGGAAAAGATGCATTTACCTGGGTTACATAACATTCAGAAAACGATTTGTCCATTGTCGCAAGTGAATTAAGTGAAACCGGAACAATAACTTCCACATCCCATGGATTGTATTTAAACCACACATTCCGGTAGCCGATTATTTTAAGGAGGCTTAAATCTTCTTCCTTGTTCCATTCTTCAATCGCACGGGCAATGGCCTGCAGCACTTTGTAATGTGTATCCGGGCCACTTCCCTGCGGATCCATGGCTAAGCTGATTACTGTTGGTTTGTATTTTCTGAATTCTTCAAGAATGGGAAGTACGTCCCTTTCACGGTCGGGTTGACTCGAAAAAACATCGCCCTGGTAGAATCCAAGCCGGAGATGATGTACATTTTTCACCATAATTCCATAATGCGCCCAAACAAGTTCTTCCTCAAATTCCCTGATCATTCCTTTAAGTTTCTGAACTTTTGGCGGGTTTTTGCTTCCGTCGTAACTGTTTTTGAGCGATGTCAAAACTTCGTAAATGGTTTCGCGCAGACCTTCCCTGTTTTTAATATTCCAGATAGATACGAGTGCCCTTACCAGCCGGTGACAAACTCCCCGCCTTTTTCCCTCTTCATTCCGGGCTGCAATGTTATCCAGATAGTGGTATACATCCTTATCCCATTTATAAAGGTAACCATCCTTGAAAAAATCGGGATAATCAATCATTTCAATGTTTCCCTGGTTCATTAATTCTTTGGTATCAACCAGCAGGTCGTAAAGGAATGTATTTGTAACTGCTGTAAACCCTGAAGTTAAAACCGAAAAATGCAGTTCATTGCTTGCATCGCGCGATTGCCGGTTGGTGAGAGGCATAATTCCAAGCATAATATCATCGTGATGCGGACCTGTATGATAAAAAACCTGGTTGACTTCTTTTTGCATTCCCTTTTCAATTTTTGCCAGGATAGAATCAATAACAGATTGAACAGTGTTTTCATTTAGATTTGGTATCAGTTTGCAGTATTTATCCGCTTTTAAATCCTCAAGTTCAATCTTGTGGCCAAATTTGTTTATTTTTTTGCAAAGCTCAATTACTGCTCTTTCTGTTTTTTTGTGGTTCCATGGAGTGCCTTTATAATACCAGTCGATGCTGTCTTCAAGTTTGACCGCAGCTCCTTCAGTGAGATAAAACCTGCTGTTCTTCAGTGTTTGAAGCGATGTCGCCGGAAAAATAACTGACGGTTCATTTTCAAGTGAACTTTTTATTGTATCTGCAATTGCTTCTCCGGCAGCAAAAATAATTGCTTTGTTTTCCGGATTATACCGAAGTGTTCCTAAACCGATGGTAATTACAAGCCTGTTTCGCGAAACTTCAATTCCGCCCAAATCAGCAGCAGTAACTGCCTGTGTTTCGAAGTTGGTTCTTGTTAACCGGGTGGATGAATAATGATCGGAACCCCGGGTGTTAAAAGCAATGTGACCGTCCGGACCAATGCCTCCAAGGAAAAATCCAATTCCACCTTTATTCCTGATTTTATTTTCGTAAGCAGTACACCACTGATCAATTTTAAAAATAGATTCCTGCTGCAGCTTTTCGTGTTGCGTTTTCGCTTCGCGGTATCGAAGTGTCAAATCAATTTTATAATCAGGGAATATCTCATTAAAATGTTTGTTTTCTGCAAGTTTTATATCGTCAGAATTGATAAGCAATGCCTTTTTACGATTCAGACCAAATCCTTCGATATAATACTTTTCAGCATAATTGTACAAACTGTTGTGCTGAGATGAACTTATTGGATAAAAATCGCCCATCTGAACAAATTGAAGCTCTTTTAATTCAGGCTTTTTAAGATATTCCAGACCATATTTTTCAAGAATTTCCTTTCCTTTTTTATTGTTCCAGTTATCAAGAAGAAGATGGGTAAACCGGATAAAATGCTGAGCTGTTTTCCCGGTTGGTAAACTGACCACCCCTTTCGGGTTTTCTCCTGCCCATTCCAAAAAACCAAGTGCCGAAAGCAATCCAAGCTTTGGAAAACTTTCAACAGTAATATATGGAATGCGGGTTGTAATTTCCCGGAGTTTCGAATTATTGAAAAAAGCCTGTTCTACTTTCGTTAAATTCGGTTTCATGTTTTATTTTTTAGATAAGGATAATTTTTCGAGTGCATAAGCAGCAGCGCCAATTGTTCCTGCCCAGGAGCCCAATTCCGAAAATTTTATTTCAGTATCGTTGCTGATATCACGGTTACTGAAAGTATTTATGGCTTGCTGCACCGGCACCATGATAAACTCATTGGCTTCGGCAACTTTTCCGCCTATTATAATAAGTTCCGGATTGAAAATCTGGATGAGATAGACAATTCCTTTACCCAGCCAAAATCCAACTTCAGAAAAAACAGAAATTGCGAATTGATCGCCGCGATTGGCTGCCTCAATAACAGTGGCAATATTAATTTCTTCGACCTCACCGCCCACAAGCTCTTTTATCAGTGAAGAATTGCCGTTTCTTAATCCCTGTTTGGCCATTCTTGTGATGGCAGTTGCCGAAACAATGGTTTCAAGGCACCCTTTTTTTCCGCAGGCACAAAGAATTCCATTATCGGCAATGGGCAGATGACCGAATTCACCAGAGAAGCCTGATTTTCCTGTGTATAACCTTCCATTTATGATTATTCCGAGTCCCACTCCCCAGTCAACCTGGAGCATTAAAACGTTCTTTTTATTTTTTGCAAGTCCGAAATGCTGTTCAGCAAATGCGCGAACCTTTGAATCGTGGTTGATAAATACAGGCATTCCAAATATTTGGCTCAGTTGGTCGAAGAGATTCTTTTCTTTCGGGAAGTACGTTTTGTTTACACCTGTTTTTTGGTTGATTAGTCCCGGTAATTCAATGCCTGTAACCAATACTTTTCCAGCTGAAATATTGCTTTCATGAAAAATCTGATGCAACTTTTCATTTACCCGGTGGAAAATCTGCATGTCGGATTGCATTTTTACATTAAGAAAATGTGGTCCGCTAACTTCCTTGTTTGCTGCGTTAAATATTGAAATAATTGTGCGGTTAATATTTATTGTTATGCCGGCAACATAAAATCCATCTTCAATTAACCCATACATGTTTGGTCGTCTGCCACCGCTCGAATCGCCCCGGCCCAATTCTTTCACAAGGCCGTCATCAATAAGTTCAAGAAGTAAACTGTTAATTTTAGGTGTACTTAATCTTATTTGTTTCGAAAGTTCTGAATTGGATAAATGGCCGTTAAAAAACAGTGCGCGCAGTATTTGCTTTTTATGGCCAACTTTTTTTTGTTCAACACCCTGACTCTGGCTACCCGTATTTTTAAATAATTTTTCCATAATGAATTGAAGCAAAGATCAGAATAAATTGAACTTTAAGCAAGCTTCTTTTTAAAAAAATTAAAAAGCTAGTCGGGTTTTTAAGATTTTTATTTATTCATATAAAAATTCCCATTTTTACTGTAAACGGTTGTTCGCGGTTGAACAAAAAACCTGATATTTAAGGTTTAATTCCAAATAAAAATTTTGATTATGCGCATTTTTTACCTGTTTTTTATGGCTTGTTTTGTTTTAAGCCAAATCACCACCGGACAATCCCGTAAAATTATACACTTGCCAGACATTCCCGGTTATAAAACTTTAAAGTGTGATTTTCACATGCATACAGTTTTTTCAGATGGAACAGTTTGGCCAACTGTCCGGGTTGAGGAGGCCTGGCAGGAAGGACTCGATGCAATCGCTATATCAGATCACATTGAATACCAGCCGCATTCAATAGATATTGTGGCCGATCATAATCGTTCTTTTGAAATCGCACAGCCATTGGCAAATTCATTGAATATTCTTCTTATTCGTGCCGCTGAAATTACAAGGAGCATGCCGCCGGGACATTTAAATGCACTGTTTTTGACGAATGCTAATTTACTCGAACGGGAAAATGTTTTCGATGCAGCCAAAGAGGCAAATGATCAGGGGGCTTTTATTTTCTGGAACCACCCCGGCTGGAAGGTTCAGCAACCTGATACAACACTTTGGTGGAAAGAACATTCGCGCCTGCTGGCAAATAATTATTTGAATGGTATTGAAGTTTGCAACAGCACTGAATATTATCCCGAAGCATTGGATTGGTCTGCCCAAAAAAAACTTACAGTGCTTTGCAATTCCGATGTTCACGGACCCATTGGTATGTCCTGGGATGTGGAAAACAGCCACCGGCCAATGACTTTGGTTTTTGTTAAAAGTAAAACGGAAGGCGGAATCAAAGAGGCTTTATTTAAACGCAGAACGGTTGCCTGGTTTAACAATAAACTGATTGGCGCAGCTGAATGGCTGGAACCATTGTTTTTCTCATCGCTCAAAATAACGAATGTACCTTTAAAACTTAAAAATGGTGAAACAAGGTCAATCGAAATAATTAATGATTCAGATGTAGATTATGAACTTGAACTTGTGCAACCTGGAATAGGTTTTGATGCTCCGGAGAAGGTAGAGTTAAAATCACATCACATTACCCCTCTTGAATTAACCGGTAATTCTGACGAAGTTGCAGAAATGACTGAACTTTCGGCTTATTACGAGGTGAATAATATGAGGGTCGGCTCCGGTAAAAATCTTGTGGTCACCTTTTCTTTTGTAAATAATTAAACGTAGAAAATTCTTTTAATGAGGAAAAGAGGAACAACTGAATCAGAATTGATTGAATATACTTTAACCGGCAATGAGGAGATTTCAGCGGATGTATATATTATTTCTTTTAAGCGCGATTTCAATTTCCTGCCGGGACAGGTTTTGAAAATTGGTGCGGATAAAGACCATCCTCCCAGGATTTACAGCATTTGCAGCGGAAATCAGGAAAAGGAGATTCAAATACTTTTCAATGTAAAAGAAGATGGTTTTCTTACTCCGCGCCTTGCAGCAATGATCCCTGGTGATAAGATACTGGTTTCAAAACCTTACGGAAGTTTTACGGGAACAAATGAACCTGCATGGTGGATTGCAACAGGTACCGGCATAGCGCCATTTTACAGCATGGTGAAATCAGGGATGGTTGCAAATAAAATATTGATTCACGGGGTTCGTTTTTTAAACCAGTTCTATTTTGAAGATGAACTGGATGACCTGATGAATGAAAAATACATTCGCTGCTGTTCACATCAGTCATCATGCGATGTTTATCCCGGCAGGGTGACTCAATACCTTTCAGAACTTAAAGAGTTTCCGGATGTAAAATATTACATTTGTGGTAAACCAATTATGGTGGTAGAAGTTCGTGATTTACTGATAGAAAAAGGAATTTCGTTTGAAAATATTATTTCCGAAATATATTTCTGATTCAATTTTAATATCATTTTCAAAATAAATGAAAACAAAAAGTATAAACAATTAAACAACTTATCATGAAAAGAACAATGATGACCATGTTCATATTGCTGTTGGTTGCAGCAGTTAGCATGATCCAGGCTCAAAATCTTGAGCAGGTACTGGATAAACATTTTAAAGCGATTGGCCAGGAGAAATTGCTGGAACAAAAAAGTTACTCAATTAAGGCAAATGTGCAACAAATGGGGATGGAAATACCCATGGTTATGAAAATAAAGAGGCCTGATAAATTCAGAATGGAAATTGATATGCAGGGTCAAAAAATGATACAGGCCTATAATGGTGAAAAAGGTTGGGCGATTGCACCCTGGATGAGCCCCGATCCTCAGGAATTAACCGGAGAACAACTCCAGCAGGCAATGGATCAGGCCGATATTGACGGAGAATTGTACAATTACAAAAGCAAAGGCCACAAAGCTGAACTTGTGGGAAAAGAAGATTTGGATGGAAAGGAAGTGTATAATATTAAATTAACCACTAATAAAGGGATTGTAAAAAATTACTACATCAATGCTGATACCTATCTGATTGAAAAAGTGAAAAGTACTGTCAATGCGCAGGGGCAGGAAGTGGCGGTTGAACAAAAAATGAGCGATTATGAAAAAACTGACGGAGTGATGATTGCGCGGAAAATTATATCTGAATCACCAATGGGCACTGCTACTATTACAATCGAAGATGTTTCATTCAATGATGAAATCGATGATCAGATTTTTGAACGGCCTGCTGAATAGCTTTTCGGAATTCCTGTTTTAAGTCCTCTTTAGTATGAACTGAAAGATGTTGTTTTAAAAAAGGCAACATCTTTTTTTGTAATTGGCAAAATTTGTATTGGTTTAAAATGGAGTTGAATTAAAATGGAATACTCAACCCATTAATCATATGTTCCAATGAGCATCTGTGAAAAGAATTGATTTTGAAAAGGAGCGTCAATGCTGGATTCTGTACGTTTAATTCGGACAATTGTAGAATATTACTGTTGTGCGGATAAAAATTTCAAAATAAGAAACTGATTTTCAATTTTGTCGAGTAATTAGAATAATTTAACCTGTTATTCAAAAAATAGCATTGCAATATGTTAAAAAATACAAAAAGGTATAAATATTTTAATATATTTACAGCTGCAAAGTATCAAGGATTTAACATAAAAAATTATAAATTATCACTTAATAAGAATATTAAATGTCGAATTGATAGAAATTAATGTCATTTACTTTTAAATTGAAAAAAGCAATAGGATGTCATATCGTATTTTTATGTTGTTCAGCATAAAAAAATCAGGTTTAACTGTCATAACTTGCAATCGATATTAAAAAAAGCAATTTAAAAATTAAAAATCATGAAAAAATTATTCCTGACATTTGCTACATTGGCATTTATTGCAAGCAGCGCATTTACA
Source organism: uncultured Prolixibacteraceae bacterium (assembly GCA_963816685.1). Taxonomy (GTDB): domain Bacteria; phylum Bacteroidota; class Bacteroidia; order Bacteroidales; family Prolixibacteraceae; genus CAVYUC01. Next base: position 572,148 of record CAWFMB010000014.1, read on the forward strand.
CAAAGTATACCATTAATTGGTTCTACGGCACCTTCGTTTACAGCAAAATCAACGGCTGGTAAAATTACTTTTCCGGATGATTACGGAAAAAGCTGGAAAATTCTTTTCAGCCATCCACAGGATTTTACCCCCGTATGCTCTTCTGAACTGCTTGAACTTGCGTTCATGCAAAGAGATTTTGATAATCTGGGTGTTAAAATTGCAGTAATTTCTACAGATGACATTAGTCAGCATAATTTGTGGAAAGCACACCTTGAAGAGTTGGATTACAAAAACAGGGGAACTCAGAAAATTTCGTTTCCAATTATCGATGATCATTCTGCAATAGTATCCAAGGAGTATGGAATGTTGCACCAACCTGTCAGTACAAACAAGGATGTAAGGGGTGTATTTGTCATTGATGAAAACAATGTGGTCCGATCCATTAATTTTTATCCGATGGAAGTTGGACGAAACATGGCGGAAATAATCCGGATAGTTGAAGCGCTTCAAACCACTTCAAAAGAAAAGGTTCTAACACCTGCAAACTGGAATGAAGGCGATGATGTTATGGTTCCTTATTTCCCGTACACGAAAGAACAACTGGCTGCAGATCCTGATTTGGAAAATGAGTTTTATAATGTTGGAAACCGCATGTGGTTTAAAAAAGCAAAGCAGTAAATTATTGTAACAAGAGGGAACATTACTTTCAAAAGAAGTTGTTAATGAATCAGTTAAAGGGAGCGAAAGCTCCCTTTTTTGTTTGTATTTCGCTGTAGAAAAACTTGCAATAATCTTCCCGGCCTGGCAAGGCCCGAAATCAGCCGGCTAACACCGGAAAACTTTACGGAGTCCGTTGTGAAAAAGGGTTTATGACATGCCGGGCCGGTTCTGATGAATAACATATTCTGACATCCAGCCTCACAGATCGGGCTCATGCAATTTTCAAGGTTTCGGCCACTAACTAATCTATACTTTCCCTATACCTGAACCGGATTAAATTCATATTAAACTCATATTAAACTCAATTTAAATTCATATTAAATTCAATTAAAATTGACTTTAATATGACTTTAATATGTCTTTAATCTGTATTTTCTGTAGCCAGGATATAGCCGGGATACGTCTGAAATATCGTTTAAAATGACATTTATTAAAGAAGAATTCTGTTTTGAGCGGGATGGTGAAACAGGTTTACAGGATAATTTTCAACTTCCTGTTTTCATAGGTGACATTCAGACAAAAACAATGAAAACGGACAAGAAACAAACTGAAAATTCTCATCGGGTGGAGTGGATATATTACAATGGCATGTGGATGGGCGATATCAGCGGAGAACTAATCGCAAAAAACCAACAGCATCATCTTTTTCGGATCCATCGCTACCGGCATATGGAGAAAAGCCGGACGGATTTACCTGATGAGGCATTACAGATAGGGTGGGGTTGCAAATCAGGGAATCTGTCTGTCCGGGAATTTCCGATCTTAATATTTAATGCATGATTGAGCGGGCGGAAAATAAATCATGAAGGAAATGAAATAATTTTCCCTCCGGGAGGCTTTATTTTTATTAAAAAACAGCCTTGACAATTTCCTTTACATTATCAGATATACCGTAAGTATAAATGTGAAGCGAGGGTGCATGATGAGCTACCAAATCTTTCGCCTGAAAGATTGCCCATTCGGTTCCTACCTGCCGTGCTTCATCATTGTTTTTGCATCGGGCCAGCTCTTTTGAGAGTTCGTTGGGTAAGTTAATGCTAAAAATTTTTGGCAACACGGTTAGCTGGTTTCTTGAATTTATGGGCTTTAATCCGGGAATGATTGGAATCGTAATCCCATTTGCACGGCATTTATCTACAAAATCGTAATAAACCTGATTGTCGAAAAACATCTGTGTTACAATATAATCGGCTCCGGCTTTCACTTTTAATTTTAAATTAGTGAGATCCTGGTCCATGTTTGGTGCTTCAAAATGTTTTTCAGGGTAACCGGCTACCCCAATGCAAAAATCAAGCGGTGTATTGTTTTTTAAATCTTCTTCAAGATAAATTCCTGTTTTTAAGTTGATTATTTGTTCCACCAGTTCATATGCGTAAGAATGGCCACCTTTTTCAGGAGTGAAGATGTGCTGGTTTTTTAATCCGTCACCGCGTAAAGCGAGTACATTTTTGACACCCAGAAAGTTCAGGTCGATGAGTACATGTTCGGTTTCACTTTTTGTAAAACCACCACAAAGAATGTGTGGGACAACAGGAATGCCGTACTTATACTGAATGGCTGCTGCAATTGCCACAGTCCCCGGCCGTTTTCTTACTGTTCGTTTGATTATGGTGCCGTCATTTTTTTCTTTAAACTCAATCTCGTCGCGATGTGTTGTAATATTGATATATTTTGGATCGAAGTCGGTGAGGCTTTCGATGGTGTTGTATATTTTGCTGATGTCGTTTCCTTTCAGCGGAGGTAAAAGTTCGAAAGAAAAAACGGTTTTCTCAGCAGAATTAATAATATCGATAACTTTCATATTCAGTTTTTATTCATACAAAAATAGAAAAACATGGCTTTACCAGTGCTTTTGTTCTATGATGAAATGAAATTGAAGTGTTTTTTTCGAAAAACTGGCTTTCTGTTTTATTTGTAGTTAATATTGGCAGGCAGGAATTTTTCTATGAAATCAACCGGTTCTCCCTTTCGTTTTGCATAATCTTCTATTTGATCTTTTCCCACTTTTTCGAGGCTGAAGTATCGCGATTCAGGATGAGCAAAAAATTCACCTGAAACCGATGCATTCGGATACATGGCAAAATGTTCGGTCAATGTGATTCCTGCTTCCTGTGCATTTAAAAGGTTGAAGAGGTTTTCCTTTTCTGAATGTTCAGGACATGCAGGATAACCAATTGCCGGCCGGATTCCCTGATAATGAACTTTTTGCAGGTCATCCTGAGTCAGGTTTTCGTCGGGTGCATAACCCCAGAATTCTTTTCGCACGCGCTCGTGAAGCAATTCAGCAAAAGCTTCGCTTAACCGATCTGCAAGTGATTCGATCATGATTGCATTGTAATCATTATTTTCTTTCCTGAATTTAACTTTCCAGGGTTCAATTCCGATTCCGGCGGTAGTGGCAAATCCACCGCAATAATCTTTTACGCCTGAACCAACTGGGGCAACAAAATCGGAAAGGCAGAAGTTTGCAGCGCCTCCTTTTTTCTTTTCCTGCTGGCGGAGATGATAAAACCGCCCAATTTCTTTTTGTCGGGATTCATCTTCATATAATACAATATCATCGCCATCAGAATTTGCAGGCCATAACCCATAGACTCCATTTGCCTTCAACATTTTCTTTTCAATTACTTTATCAAGAAATTCATTTGCTTCTGCATAGAGTTTCCGGGCTGCATCGCCTTGTTTTTCATCATTGAAAATCTGCGGAAAATGTCCTTTTAATCCCCAGGTAAGGAAAAAGAAAGTCCAGTCGATATATTTACGAAGTTCTGCAAGCGGGTAATCAACGAGCTGGTGTACTCCCGTGATATTCGGTTTGTAAACAGGGGTATTTTTCCAGTCAATTTTGTATTTGTTTGCACGTGCCTCTTCAAGTGAAAGATATTCCTTCGGTTTTCTTTTTCCCTGGAAACTGCGGATTTCGGCATAATCATCTTTTACTGACTGAATGTATTTTTCATTTTTTGCAATAAGATTCGAAACTACATTTACCGCCAGAGATGCATCTTTTACGTGAATCACGGGATGAGAGTACTGTGGTTCTATTTTAACTGCAGTATGAATTTTTGAAGTCGTTGCCCCGCCAATCAGCAAAGGGATGTTCATTTTGCGGTTTTCCATTTCCGCGGCAATTTCAGCCATCATTTCGAGCGAGGGAGTGATTAATCCACTCAGTCCGATTACATCCACATTTTCCTTAATGGCAGTATCCAGAATTCTTTCAGCAGGTACCATAACACCTAAATCGATAATTTCGTAATTGTTGCAGCTCAATACTACTCCAACTATGTTTTTCCCGATATCGTGAACGTCGCCTTTTACTGTTGCCATCAATACTTTTCTGCTTTGGCTGGTTGTCTTGTATTTTTCTTTATCGGCTTCAATATAGGGTAACAACCAGGCGACTGCTTTTTTCATTACCCGTGCAGACTTGATTACCTGTGGCAGGAACATTTTTCCTGATCCAAAAAGATCACCCACGATATTCATCCCGTCCATCAGCGGGCCTTCAATAACATTCAATGCTGGCTGATATATTTTTACAGCCTCGGCCATATCTGCTTCGACAAACTCCGGAATTCCTTTTACAAGTGAATGTGCAATTCTTTTTTCAAGCGGAAGATCACGCCATTCGTCTTTTTTACCCTCTTTTTTATCACCTGCTTTGTATTGTTCGGCAAATTCGAGCAGCCGTTCAGTTGCATCCGGCCGGCGGTTTAAGATCAAATCTTCTGTTCTTTCCAGCAGTTCTTTAGGAATTTCATCATAGATCTGCAGCATGCCCGGATTCACAATTCCCATATCCAGTCCTGCATTTATTGCGTGAAAGAGAAACACTGAATGCATAGCTTCGCGAATGGGATCGTTTCCGCGAAATGAAAAAGAAACGTTGCTGATTCCTCCGCTTGTTTTTGCAAACGGCAGATTTTTCTTTATCCATTTCACTGAATCAATGAAGTCAATTGCATAATTTGCATGTTCTTCCATTCCTGTACCAATTGTCAGCACATTCGGATCGAAAATAATATCCTGTGGAGGAAAATGGACCTGTCCGGTAAGTATGTTATATGCGCGTGTGCAAATTTCTTTTCGTCTTTCGAGGTTGTCGGCCTGTCCTTTTTCATCAAAAGCCATAACAACAACGGCGGCTCCAAAGCGTTTAATTACCTTTGCCTGCTCTATAAAACTTTGTTCACCTTCTTTCAGGCTGATTGAGTTAACAATAGCTTTTCCCTGCAAACATTTCAGACCCGCTTCAATGACTTTCCATTTCGAGGAATCAATCATTACCGGGAGTTTTGCAATATCAGGTTCTGCCATCATCAGGTTCAGAAAAGTAACCATTTCTTTTTCGGCATCCAGCATTGCATCGTCCATGTTTACATCGATTACCTGTGCGCCATTTTCAACCTGATCGCGTGCAATGGAAAGCGCCTCTTCATATTTTTCATCGCGAATCAGGCGGGCAAATTTTCGTGAGCCTGCCACATTGCATCTTTCCCCGATATTCATGAAATTGGCTTCTTTTGTTAGCGTAACCGGTTCCAATCCGCTTAAACGGGTATTCTGGTCGCGATGGTTCAATTTATGAGGCCGTGCATTGGCTGCAATCCGTGCAAACTCACGAATGTGATCCGGCGTTGTTCCGCAGCAGCCTCCAATAATATTTACAAAGCTGTTGTCGAGATAGTCTTTGATGTAGCCTGCCATAATTTCAGGGGTTTCATCATAGCCACCAAACTGATTGGGTAAACCTGCATTTGGATGTGCACTAATATGAAATGGCGCCTTGTTTGACAATTCTTTCACGTACGGCCGTAAATCGGTGGCGCCAAGCGAACAGTTTAATCCTATGCTCAGCAAATCGACATGAGCAACCGAATTCAGGAACGCCTCAAGGGTTTGTCCTGAAAGTGTGCGGCCGCTTGCATCGGTAATCGTTCCTGAAACCATCAGCGGCAGCGATATATTTTTTTCAGCAAGTGCTTCTTCCACACCAATAATTGCCGCTTTGGCATTGAGGGTATCAAAAACAGTTTCAATTAGTATTAAATCGATTCCACCATCAATTAAACCAGCTGTTTGTTCGCGGTATGTATCTTTTACATCATCGAAAGTAACCGCGCGGTAACCCGGATCATTTACATCGGGCGATAGCGAAAGTGTTTTATTTGTTGGTCCCAGTGTTCCGGCTACAAACCGTGGTTTGGAAGGGTTTTTCTGCGTGTATTTATCCGCTTCTTTGCGGGCGATTTCCGCCGAAGCCCGGTTCATTTCGTAAACAAGTTCCTGGGTATTGTAATCAGCCTGCGAAATACGGTTTGCATTGAATGTGTTGGTTAAAATGATATCAGCGCCTGCCTGCAGGTATTTATCATGAATTTCGGCGATAATATCGGGATGTGTAAGGGATAAAATATCGTTGTTTCCTTTTTGATCGTGTGTTGTGTCTTTCAACTTTTGGCCACGATAATCTTCTTCGGTTAATTTGTATTCCTGCAACAACGAACCCATGGCTCCATCCATCACCAAAACACGACTTTCAAGTTCTTTTTTAATGTTTTTATTCATTTTATTTCATCTCATTTTATTGCAAAAAGGAAGTTGCTCCTTTGCATTTCAACCTCAGTTTATTATTTTAAAATTTTTATTTCAAACTCTCCCCGAATTCCTATTTTATCTTCGCAAATAATTAGCAGGGAAAGAATTTCAGGAAATTTTTCTGCCTGATTAATTACCTTTTCAACATCATTTGGCGACTTCACTTTATTTCCATAAGCCGTTGCAAAAGCATCTGCAAGCAATATATCCCTGCAAACAACCACCACTGCATCTGCTTTGCCAAAACTCAGCGAAGGCCCAACTGTTCCTGCTGAAGTACAAATTCCAACTTTATTTACTGCAGCAGGAACTACCAGGCCAATTCGCTGTGACAAAGGAGAATCGCCTGCAAACACCGAAAGAGTTAATTCGCTCTTCAGCAAGGCAAAAATATCACCGCCGTTTTCAATAACCATTTCATCAACCGAAAAGTTTCGAATAATTTCTTCGGCTACCTCTCTTGCAAACAATCCTGCTACTGTTGCCATTGGACCAATTCCGGCTTTTCCGGCAGCACCGGCCATTTCAATTGCTTCGTGAGGTGCATTTTCAGCCGGTTGAAATGGGTTTAAGGCTTTTCTTAAAGAAAGGCTCTTCTTTTATATAATCATCAAGTTTATGCCGCAGGTTTTTTATTTTTTCGAAGGCAACATCCTTCATTGCGGGCCGGAATGAAGCGGGATCAATTCCAATCCATAAATCAGAATCCATGTATTTCACTTCAAAACCTGTAAATCGTTCAATGTTAAATTGCGAACGGTAAGTCCGCTGTTCAAACTTTCCCTGAAATAATTTATTCAAGTCAATTTCCATGTGGAATATTTTTTTGTCTTGTTTTTTGATGACAACCGGCAATTGCAAATCTTCACACAGTTTTATCTGAAATCAATTTCGAAGAGGTGCAGCGGACAGGCAGGAATGCACAACTCGCAAACAACACACTTGTTTTTATCGAATTCAAGATTCCAGTTCACTTTGTTCATTGTCAGCGCACCGGCAAAACAAACTGCTGTGCAATTGCCACAATCAATACATTTATCCTCTTTAAAATGGATCCGTTTATCCAAAGGCTCACAGGCAATATGGTGTTGGATAAGGTATTTCACCCCTTTTTCAATATTCGGCTTTGTGCCCTGCAGCTCCAGTAAAAGGCTGCCTCGTTTGCCAGGGTAAACTTCGGCCTTAAGAATATTTATGCGGATGTCGTAATCTTTTACAAGGTGATAACTCAGGGCTTTATCACCGCTATCAGGCGGGAAATTCAGGATGTACCGTTTCTTAATCATTTTCCACCTCCGTTTCTTTCAGACTGTTTAATGAAGTATTTTTTGGGAAAAACTGAACAGGTTTGCTGATTTCGAAGGAACCATCCAGCAGCCATTGTTTTAGCTCATCTGCAATCTTCCTTGCTTTCGAAAGGCTTGAAACCGGAGCAGTTCTGATCTTCTTTCCTTTTACTTTTATGAAACCCGAGCGAAGTTCCTTATAATTTACCTGTGCAAGTTTTGGCATTCCGGCAGTTCCGTAATCCAATACAGAGGTTTCAATCTGGCTGTTGTTTACAGAAACCCGTTTTGCAATGTCAGCATCCAAGAACCGGAATCGGAATCCCAATGCCTACAAATAAACTTACCCCGTATTTTTCAAAATATGCTGCCTGTAAATATTCAGCTGACATCTCCTTTAAATTTCCCATTACTGAAATTGTTGCTGCATTGGTGACTGGAATGCCATATTCATTTTTTTGTTTTGTAGTATGAAACTGGGTTCCCGGCCACACCACAAAACCCTGGGTTCCGGCTAAAAAAATCCGTGTACCCAACCCAATTGTTCTGAATTCAGGATCGTTAAGCAGTGGACTCAATTCACCGGATGTGGAGTAGGTAGCATTTCGCAGGTTGGGCAGTAAAGTTCCCATGTAGGTATGAATCATTTTTTTTGTTGTATTCACGGCTACATTATAATTCTGATAGGCATTCCGGGGATTGAACAGTGTGAATTCGTTAATCGTGCTGATGTTGATTTTAGTTCGGATATGTTTTCGAGGATAGCAATCAGTACCTTTTGCCCAGGCTTCCAGCATGACATCTTTTCCTTCCAGCAAATCCTGAATGACGTGTGCACCACCATATGCAGGATTTTCAGGGTCACAGGCAGTGGCTCCGATGTAAGAATCAACCGCTGCAAGTCCTTCGTAGCAGGGCACTCCGTTTAGCCTGATTTTTTCCATCCGGATTGGGGGAGATGCATGTCCAAAATTAATGATTGCGCCCGAAGAACACATTGCGCCAAAAGTTGCGGTAGTTACCACATCCACTTTTTCAGCAATTTCCTCAGGTGATGCTTCAAGGGCAAGTTTGGAGACTTCCTCTGCAGTAAGTACAACAGCTTTACCGGCTTTTAATTTCCGGTTGATCTCTTCATAAGTTTTTGTTTTGGACATATTGAAAGAATGTGTTTATTATAATTCCGTTACCGGCCGGGTATTGGCACCTTTTCAATCCGCCGGAAAGGTGGATGGTTGGTTGCCAGAGTTTCACAGAGCCCGATCTCTCCGCTCTTCCTTATAATCAAACACCCTGTTTTGGAGAATATTTGATACGCTGCAAAATTAGCTGATTTTTGATGAAATCAAATAAAATTCTGTTTTCGGGAAGAAAACGAAGTTCAGTCAATTGTTTTCAAAAAAAGTGCTTGTGTATTTTCGTACAAAGTTGTAAACTTGCACTCCGAAATTCGAATTTAAGTTCATGTTCTATGTTTGTTGAACTTTGAACATTAAACTCGAAATTTTGAGGGCCTATAGCTCAGTTGGTTAGAGCACCTGACTCATAATCAGGTGGTCCCTGGTTCAAGCCCAGGTGGGCCCACAGACAGAAAGACTAAAAATGAGAGAGTTACAGAAGTGAGATTTTGTAGCTCTTTTCTTTTTTTCAAATCTTGCACATTTCTTGCCAAGTTTTTTGAAATCCGATGGTTTTTATTTTTGAGAAAGTTAGTAGTTAACAGCTTTCTTTGCTTCACTGAAACAAGCACCTGACTCTTCCGATAGCTATCGGAACAGGTGGTCCCTGGTTCAAGCCCAAGTGGGCCTTTATGGTTCGTTCCTACGGAACTTCTTTTCATGTCGTTGTTTCTTTCCACGGATTAAAATCCATGGTTACAATATTTTATCGTTCCTACGGAACTTATTCGCATTTCTTTCTTTTCTTATTACATGGATTAGAATCCATGGTAACAAAATTGGCATTCTTACGAAACTCGTTCTCCTTCAGAGCTGAGGCTCGGTTTTGTTTTGTTGCGATGGATTTAAATTCATCCTCTCAGAGCCGTAGGCTCGGATACATTTTGTAAGGACGGACTTTAGTCCATCCACCGTGCGAAGCCACAACACAGAGGGAGAGCCGTAGGCTCGGTTCATTTTGCAAGGAAGGTCTTTAATCCATTCATCTCGCACCTGCCAGCACATTAAGAGCCGTAGACTAAGTGCATCTTATCATGCCCTGCATATACTCCTTTTTTTTGCTTTTATTTATTACATAGATTAAAAATCCGGTTACAAAATTAGCATTCTTACGAGAAGACTTGTTCTCCTTCAGAGCGGAGGCTTGGTTTTGTTTTGTTGCGATGGATTTAAATCCATCCTCTACAGAGCCGTAAAGGCATCGGTGTATTTTGTAAGGACGGACTTTAGTCCATCCACGTAGCACAGTCACAACACAGAGGGAGAGCCGTAAAAATGAGTAGGCTCGGTTCATTTTGCATGGAAGGGTCTTTAATCCATTCATCTCGCACCTGCCAGCACATTAAGAGCCGTAGACTAAGTGCATCTTATCATGCCCTGCATATATTCCTTTTTTTTGCACTTTTATGGTTCGTTCCTACGGAACTTCTTTTCATGTCGTTGTTTCTTTCCACGGATTAAAATCCATGGTTACAATATTTTATCGTTCCTACGGAACTTATTCGCATTTCTTTCTTTTCTTATTACATAGATTAAAATCCTGGTTACAAAATTACGCATTCTTACGAAACTCGTTCTCCTTCAGAGCGGAGGCTCGGTTTTGTTTTGTTGCGATGGATTTAAATTGATCCTCTCAGAGCCGTAGGCTCGGTGTATTTTGTAAGGACGGACTTTAGTCCATCCACAGCACAGTCACAACACAGAGGGAGAGCCGTAGGCTCGGTTCATTTTGCAAGGAAGGTCTTTAATCCATTCATCTCGCACCTGCCAGCACATTAAGAGCCGTAGACTAAGTGCATCTTATCATGTCCTGCATTTACTCCCTTTTTTTTGCACTTTTATGGTTCGTTCCTACGGAACTTCTTTTCATGTCGTTGTTTCTTTCCACGGATTAAAATCCATGTTTACAATATTTTATTGTTCCTACGGAACTTATTCGCATTTCTTTTTTTCTTATTTAAAATTAGGAATTTTATTTTTTATATCCTCTTTTATTTTTGATGGGTGCTGACTTGTGTGAAATACATCACAATGATAATGACTCTTCGGTTACAGCATAGGTTATTTTGTAACTCCACTTTGATACTGAACGATAATTCTCAGGTTAAGAGCCAGATACTTTTCAGAAGAAAATTTTCCTGTTATATCAAATTCTTAAAAACATATCGAATCTCATACGACACCTTAAACTTAACTTCAATATTTGAAGGAAGGCCTGCCAGGTGTTGTTAATAAGTGATAATTTGATTTTATTTTTCGTATACAGAACAAGAGTAAATCCTTAATAAATTATTTCCATTGATACTCTTGTTGCATTTACATATCTATATTTATCTATATTTGTGGTTTAATCAAATTTAATTCAATGGAATTTAAAAAGCTTGATATTAAATCAGATGAGAACTGGTTCAAACAAACAATCTTGTCTTCACACGGAAAGAAAACAATGCTCTATGTTCTTTTAGGAGCTGTGGCAGGATTTGTTATTTATATGCTCACAGAAGATAAGCAATTGGCCAGCCTGAACTGGAGTGATGTAATACCAAATATTGCCATTGGTGCATTCTTTGGATTCTTCATTACCAACAGCCCTTGTGCCCGAAACAAATGCTAATAGTTATATGTATAGTTGCATTTAAAACAAGTTAATAATAAGATTTACTGCATCTAAATCTTGAAAACAAATCACCAACAGTGCATCAAAACAACTCAAACCTGGGTGAAAATGTCATGGATTCAACTGTAACAGGAATTTCTAATCTTGCTGTACCTGGAATATTGTAATTTGATTCTCCACTGATAATTATTTTGATTGAACTAAAATTACTGTCTATTTTATCCACTACATCAACAAATGCATCATCCATTTTGATTTTTAAAACTCCGTTTTTAATTGTATGTTCAAACGTCATTAAGTCAACTGATTTTTGCATATTGTACGAATTATCGGAGGCAAGATTGAACCCGATTTCCATTAGTAAAACATTAATTTTATCTTCCTGATTTGTAACAGGGAATGACAGTTCAACCCCTTTTCGCAGCCGGATTTTTTGCACACTATAAATTTTATTTTCAATACCGGACAGTCCCGATATTAAATAAGAACCTGTTCCCGAGAACGAATAAACACTTGTTGCAGAATTTAATGCAGATTTTTCGATATTTCCACCCGATACCGGAATATCAATGGTCATGGTAGATTCAGTTTCAATCACAGGATTTTCATTTTCTTTATTACACGAATAAACAAGTAGCAGAATTGTTCCGACTGCTATTAGTGCTGAAATTTTCATAATTGTTAAATATTAAATTTGAGAAACTAATGTCCGTAATAATTTTATATTATATAAGGTAAAAAGTTACGCATTATATCAATTAAAAACAATGAGGTATTAATATATTTTATTAACCATGTAAATTGAAGTATAAACTCTGAAGCATAAGGCAGAATCGTTTTTCAGGAATATCTAATCAATTGATATTTTTGGTGTTAATATAAAAAACGTTTGAAATGAAACAAAAGAATAACCGGCATAGTTGTACTCCGAAATGTTTTGTAAAGCCTTAATTGTCCTTTTGATAAATCTTTATCAAATTGATACCATCATTTTTACCGGCTTAAATGTCATTTAACATTAGAACAACATGTTACAATTTGTATATAACTATGGCATCAGTATTGAATAATACAGTGTGAAGTTTTTTGAAGTTTATATTTCGAAAATAATAAAATATCAATTTAATAAATTTATACAGTGGCAGCGCATAACATATCCAGAATAATGGTTTTGAACCGGTACTATAAAATGACAAGGTTTTATGATTTTTTAAAGAACATGTCCATTAAAACAGGAATAACGCTTGGAATTTTTATGCTGATTTTTATTGTTTTCGACTACTTTATTGTGGATACAAAAGCACTATTAAATACAATTGTTTCCAATTATTCTTCATGGTTGGTGTTTTCAGTTTTTTTTATTTCAGAAACTTTCCTTGGATTATTGCCGCCTGAATTTTTCATTGCCTGGAGTTCAAAAGTACCGGATCCATGGTTTTACATGTTTATTCTTGCAACTTTGTCTTATGTGGGTGGTATTGTTTCATATTTCATGGGACAACTGTTATATAAGATTCCATCTGTACGAAAAAATATTGAAAGAAAAATCTTGAGGCATATCGTTAACCTTCGTAAGTGGGGAGGTTTCTTTGTATTTGTGGGAGCAATGCTTCCGGTACCGCACTCACTTGTAAGCTTTACTTCGGGTATTATTAAATTTAAATTCCGGAATTATTTACTTTGGGCTTTATTTCGTTATGTGCGATTTTTTATTTTTGCTTTATTCATTTTTAAAGTACTTTAAAAAAGTATACGCTGTTCATCGCTGATTCACCTTTAAGTACAATTCCAAATAAAATCCAGGAAATGTAATTAACAAAATGTTGATGTTTACTGTTAATGAATAAATAAAAGGAAACAACTGGTAAATGGCTCAGGTTTCCATATATTTATATCTTAACTTTAAAAACCAGAATTCTGGAAAAAATCAGCATTATGATTTTCCACTCTTCTTTTGAAATCAGTTATCTGTGGTTACCTGTTGCAGGTTTTTTAATTGGTTTATTGGCAACTGTAATTGGTGCAGGCGGAGGTTTATTATTCATTTTCTTACTTATTATTCTGTTTAATGTTGAAGCGCCGGTTGCTGTAACTACTTCTTTGGCAGCCACAATACCTATTGGTTTAATTGGTTCTGTTAGCCATTACCGGTATGGAAACATTAACTTTCGTATCGGTTTTTTATTTACAGTTTTCGGTATTACAGGGGCATTTTTGGGCGCAGGAATAACCGGATTATTAACCTCTGCCCAATTAAAAACAAGTTTTGGCATCTATACAATTCTACTTGCAGTTCAATTATTCTATAAGAATTTTAGGAATAGAAAATCAGTGTCAAACATAGATTTACATCAAAAATTTACAAGGAATAACGTTGCGAAAGGATCTTTTTACGGATTCCTTGCAGGCGTTATAACCGGCACCTTTGGTACAAGTGGTGCAGCTCCGGTGCTGGCAGGGCTGCTGTCGTTAAAACTGCCGGTTAAGCTTGTTATCGGAACTTCTTTAATGATTGTTTTGTTTAATACATTATTTGCGTTGGCCGCTCATTTTTTAGTTGGTCAAATTGATTTGACGTTGGTTTATTTCCTTGGGAGTGGTGCAACAATCGGAGCTGTTACCGGCCCAAAACTGTTGTCAGGCAGAAAAAGAAAGGTTGCTGAGGGTCAGATTCGCCTGTGGTATGCCATTGGTTTGGCTGTTATTGGAATTTTGATGATTTTGAACAAATCATGAATTAAAATTTAATTTAAAGAAGAATGGTCTGGACAATTTACATTATCATTTTTTCATATTTTGTTTTAGGTGGAATTGGTTTCTTTTTTATCAACCGGAGAAAAAATGCAGATGAAGCAAATAAAAGCTGGACCAAATTTATTACTTATTTTTTTATTATTCATATTCTGTTTTTTAGTATTGTCTTGGATCCTTTGGCTTTCAGATTTTTATCTGTATTCATTATCGCAGTTGGTTTTTATGAATTGACTCAGTTATTCAGGAAATCAGGCTGTTTCGGTAAAACTTTTTTTATTTTCTCCATAATTATTTTTTTTATTTTTTCTTTTGGACTTTTCCTGTTTAGCGGCATGGATAAAGGATTAATTCTTTTTACATTTCTGGTACTTTCCATTTTTGACAGTTTCAGTCAAATATCCGGACAACTCTTTGGCCGTAAAAAACTTCTCCCGAAAATTAGTCCGCAGAAGACTTTGGAAGGTTTAATTGGCGGAGCAATTACAGCAGTTTTAAGTGCTTTGTTACTGGAAAGCCTTATTAATTTGCCAACGTTTGGTGTCCTGGAGCTGACTTGCGGTGTAGTGGTTTTTGCTTTTACCGGCGATATTTTGTCATCCTTTTATAAGCGAAAATACAATGTAAAAGATTTTAGTAAATTAATTCCGGGGCATGGTGGTGTTCTTGATCGGTTTGACAGCATGATTTCAGGGGGGGCCTTAGTTGGTTTTACAGGATTTTTAACTAATTTGTAACTGAAATTAAAAAGCCATCGATGATAAACCAGATTGTGCTGACTTTTATTTTTCTTATTGCCATAGCTTTTCTGTTGGTCGTGGGAGAATTAATATATCGCAGGTTTGGCCTGAAGGGAGAAATAACCCGTAAGTTTGCTCATTTTACTGCAACTCTTTCCAGCATTACGTTTCCATATCTTTTTAATGATCACTGGTATGTTCTGGCGCTTGCTTCTTTTTTCTTTATCGTGTTGTACATCAGCCGGCACGGTGCACAATTGAAATCAATTCATGATATTGCCCGTAAATCAGTTGGAAGTTACATGTTGCCTGTTTCCATTTATCTTACTTTCCTGATTTCTTACTACCTGGGAAACAGATTCCTGTTTATTTTGCCCATTTTAATTCTTGCTATTTGCGATCCTTTGGCAGGAATACTTGGATTAAACCTTAAAAAAAATAATAACAACATAAAACTTTTTAATATTAAACTGCATAAAACGTATATTGGTTCGGGAGTGTTTCTTTTTTCAAGTTTTATAATTTCAATAATTGCATTGTATTTCAACAGGATGATATTTGATTTAAAAACATTCTGGCTGGCTTTAGGAATTGCTGTTGTTGCTACACTTGCTGAACTTTTAAGTTTTAGAGGGACTGATAATTTTTCCATTCCAGTTAGTGTATTGCTCATGTTAATACTGTTCTTATAAACAATATTGGTTTTTTTTTGCTTTAAGTTTTAGGCGAAGGATTTATATGTTAATTCTAAAGTAAAGCAGATGCGGAAAATTATTGTGAATGGAGCAAACGGATA
The DNA here is from genome assembly GCA_963816685.1 of uncultured Prolixibacteraceae bacterium. Classification (GTDB taxonomy): domain Bacteria; phylum Bacteroidota; class Bacteroidia; order Bacteroidales; family Prolixibacteraceae; genus CAVYUC01. Next base: position 587,819 of record CAWFMB010000014.1, read on the forward strand.
TGTTGCCTCTCATTTTATTAATGAACTTTTGAATAAGAAGCAGGAAGTTTTTGCATTTGTAAGAAATAACGGTGAAGAGTCTTCTGAATCAAGAATGAATAAAGTACTTGCCGGAATTAACAATTTAGACAATTTCGAATCCCAAAATTTAAATGTATTCAATTATAACCTCAACGACGCTGACTATTCTTTGTCTAAAAGACAACTGAACGATATATTCAAGGAAGAGGGTGATTTTTTCCATTTTGCTGCGTGTTTAAAATTCAATGTAAAGGACCAGGATGAAATATTCAGAACGAATGTAGAAGGGGTTGAAAATTCGATTAATCTATTTCTGAATTATTCAAAACCCGGTTCCCGTTTCTTTTTTATCAGTTCTGTTTATTCGTGTGGGATATTTTCTGATTTGTTCGGAGAAAAGTTTTACGACAATCAACCTATTGATTTTTTCAGAAATTACTATGAACAATCCAAACGCTATGCTGAAAATACAATTAAAACATATATTGAAAACCGAAATCTGAAAGCGCATATTTTTCGATTGTCTCAGGTGGTTGGGAATAACAAAACCGGCAAAACCATCACAGATTACGGAGTATTCGATTTTACCAAAAGAATTGAAAATCTGTCGAATCATTTTCCAAATAAAACAATCAGGATAAAAGTGGATCCGGATTCAACCCAAAATCTCATTCCAATTGATAGTGTAATCGATTATTTAATGAAAACACAGAATGTAAGTGAATTACCGGTGATTACAAATTTCATTGGTAAAAATTACACAAAGAATGATACTATTATTCAAACGATTAACCGGATATTACCCGTAAATTTGATTCAGGATAAAAATATTAAATCCGAAAAAATGAATTTGCTGGAACGAAGGGTTGCTGCCGGAATGTCATTCACAGGTGTTTATGCAAATGTAAATTTGAAGTTCAGCCACAAGAATCTCGACAAGTACTTTTCCCCGGATGGAAATGAAGTAACCGGTGAGTCGCTGAACAAAATGATGAAGTATTTTATTCAGGATATTCAAAGTAAACAAAAGAAACATATTTCTGCTACTACTGCATGAGATGAGATTTAGGAGGAGTAGTGATTATGAACAATTTGTTTAGAAATGAAAAGGTTTTAAATTAATTATTTAAAGGTGAAGCTAATAATAAATGGGGAAAATGTACTAAATGTGCCAAATGCAATAAGTTTTTACCGGCTGGTAATGTTTCCGGTGATTTTGGCGTTAGCAATTATGGATATCGAAAGGTGGTTCATCATTTTGATTTGCATAAGTTTGGTTAGCGATATTATTGATGGAAACATTGCCCGCACATTTAATCTTCAAACCCGTTTTGGTGCCGGGCTTGATAATCTTGCCGATATCGGAACCTATATTCTGGCACTTGTAGGTTTGTTTAAATTCCGATGGGAACCAATTCAGCAACATGCCTGGCTTTTGTTTATTTTTTTGGGTGTTTTTATTTTAAGTTATGTTGTCGCCTTTTCCAGATTTGGAAAAATACCGGGGCTTCATATTTATTCGGCAGTTTCAGCTGGCTATATTCAGGGTATTTTCTTTTTCATCTTATTCGTCTGGGGATTTTATGCCTGGATGTATTACATTGCAGTTGGCTGGGGTATAATTGCCTATACCGAAAAGATATTAATACTGTTAAAGTTGGATGATATTCGTTCAGGTGTAAAAGGGCTTTACTGGTTAAATAAAGAGCAGAAGCATCAATCTGCATTTTACAAACAAAAATCAACTGCCGGAAGCAACCGTTAAAATTCAGTTGATTCATTAACCTCTTACGCTGGCTTCCGGAATTCGTTTGGTCAAATCTTTAAATTGCGATTCACTTTCGGAACCAATGGTAAAACAATCCAAATAGTCCTGGGCCAGAGCATACTGCAGTGCTTCGTCAATACGATTGGATAATTGACCTGCTCCCAGTATTTTCATTCCTATTATTCCTTTTCCTTCTGATTTCATTTTCTGAAGCACCTTTATCACCGTCGGAACGTCGGCATCCATTCTAACACCTGCAGGATTCATGCGTGCCAAATCAACCTGCACCCAGGGTTCGTCTGCAGCAGTTTCAAGAGCGCCAAGCGAATGACATGAAACACCATGTGCCTTGATGATTCCATCCTGCCGTGCTTTTTCAAGATATTCCATGGCGCCTCTTCTTTTCTGGTTCCACTGCGGATTCGTCAAAGCATGAAGCAGCACAATATCAATATGATCAGTTCCAATTTCCCTGCGGTATCGATCCAGGTCTGCTTTCATTTGCTTTTCAGTTTCAGCATGTGTTTTTGTCATCAGCACTACCTTTTCCCGGTCAACACCTTTTAATGCTTCTTTCAGGTGAGGATGCGTTCCATATTGATCTGCCGATTCCCAGAAAAATATACCATTATCGTAACCTGTGCGCAACAAGTTTGCGAGACCTTTTAATCCAAGTTTTCTCGACTGATTTGAACTGCCACCATAACCACTCGTGCCTGTCCCCATTGCCAAACGCGAAACTCTTATTCCGGTTTCACCAAGAGTTACAACATCTGATGCATATTTTTTGGTTGTTCCTGCAAAAGCATGATAAGGAAATGCATCGAATAAAAATGTGCCTGCAATTGCAGCTCCGGAACGTAGAAAATGTCGGCGTTTCATTTCTCTTATTATTTTAAAATGTACAATTACTTTTTTTTGCTGATTATTTTCAATTGAATCAGACGATTATGAAATCTATTTTTGTAAAAAATACAAGTCTGTCTTCATTTAAAAACAACAGATATTCTTGTTTGTTCGAATATGCTTCATATTCATCAATTTTAAATCTTTGGTTACTTTATTTGATATTGTGAAATTCTAAACATCAGAAATTTTAACCTTAAAGATACAGGTAACAGTTAGCGGAAGTTTTAAACCTGCAGCAGTCGGTAAATTTATCAATTATTTTATAGTGATTTCATTTTTAGATGATTATATCTTATCGACAACTCAGAATCATTTTTTTAATGTTGACAGGTAAGAAAAAATGAAGGTGTTTAAGTAGATTATGCTTACGGGATACTCAGTATAAATTTCCATGTAACCCGGCAAATTTTCCGGTCAAAATCATCGGGGTTACACCTTCCTTTTCAGAAGTTATATTTCGTATCCCTAACCCACTTATCCTAAATTTGATAAGAAGATTTACAAGCCTTACTTATTATTAAATAAATACAAGATGACAAAAAAGACGCTTTTTTTGTTTCTTACCATTATTACTAATTTTGCTGTGCAGGCTCAGGTGCATTTTAAGGATGCAGTGGTGGCGAACAGCCCCGTTAATATAGCTTCTGAAAAAATCAACAAATTGTATGTTGAGCCGCCGGTTCGGTTAAAATCAACCGGTTCGGTAAAAAGTGAATTCGAGGTGACTTATGTTGGGTTTCCTGAAGATGCCAAAAAGGCTTTTCAGTATGCTGTTTCCATCTGGGAAAGCCTGATTTCATCGCCGGTGCCGGTTAAAGTGCTCGCAAAATGGGAAAATATCGATGGAAATGTGCTGGCACTGAGCCGTCCTTCAGCATTTTATGTAAACTTTGATGGTGCCCCTCTCTCCAATGTATATTACCCGGTTTCGCTGGCCGAAAAGCTTGCAGGAAAAGACATAAATTCTGGTGAACCTGATATTGTTTGTTCATTTAATAATAATTATTCATGGTATTTTGGAACTGATGGAAACACCCCTGTTTCACAATACGATTTTGTGAGCTCAGTACTCCACGAAATTACCCACGGGCTTGGTGTCTCGGGCTTTTTAAAAGATGACGGCGGCACCGGGTTCTTCGACAACAGCGAAAATCTTCCAGGGGTATATGACTATTTTATATTTAATTCACAAAATCAGCAGATTTCTGATAAATCACTGTTTAACAGCCCCTCATCTGATTTGCACCAGCAACTTACATCCAATGAATTAAAATTTTCGCATCCCGAAAAATCAAATGATAAAACAGTGGAATGGATTTATGCCCCCACAAAATGGAACGAAGGCTCAAGCATTTACCATACAAACAACTCAGGATACGACAATGGCCTGATGACCCCGTTTGCCTGCAAAGGCGCGGCAATCCACAACCCGGAAGGTGCAACTCTCGAAATTCTTTCAAGAATGGGCTGGAAGTCAGTTTCATTCGACTTTGAAGAAATGAAGGACATTGAGGTGGCGTGCGCAGAACTACCCGTTAAGGTTGGTATTTTTTCCGATATGGAAATCGATTCATCCACAGTGCAGCTGGTTTATTCCACCGATTACTTTGCAACCTCAAAGGCAGTTAAACTTCAGTTTGATGATGCAGTAAAACAATTTTCGGGAAACATTCCGCTGGATTTTTACCAGGGAAACGTGCAGTATTATTTCGAAGCAAAAACAGCAGAGAACCAGTTATTTAAACTTCCGGCGCAGGCACCTTCAAAAAAGTTTATATTACGCGTTGGCCCCGATTATTCAGCGCCCGAACTTGTACACAATCCTGTAAAATTTATTTCGGCCCGGGTACCTGAACTTGACCTCAGCGTAATTGCCCGCGACAACATTGGAATCAAATCGGTGAAGGTAGAGTACAGATTAAATGGTGTGGTACAGGAACCTGTAGTGTTGGCTGCATTTGGTAATGACAACTATAAAGGTTCGATGAATGTTTCCTGTCTCCTGAAATCTAATCAGCAGCTTGAATACCGACTTGTTGCGGAAGATAATTCCATTCGGGGAAACAAAAAGATGGTCCCTTCCAGCGGTTACTTTTCAGTTGATGTTTTCAGTGAACTTGAACCTGTTTCAAGCTACATTAATGATTTTGAAAACGTGTCGGAAGATTTTCTTATGGCAGATTTTGGAGTTTCAAGAGTCCCGGGATTTACAAGTGGAATTTTGCATTCACGTCATCCTTATCCGAATTCTATACTTGAAAATGAAAAGTATAATCTTGTAGCTCAGCTGCGTCACCCTGTTATCCTTCAGGAAAATGGGAAAATGACTTTTGATGAAGTGGTACTGGTTGAACCCGGGGAAAAAGAGGCAGTTTATACTGAATCGTTGTTTTGGGATTATGTAATTGTTGAAGGCAGCAGTGACAACGGATATACGTGGCAGCCTTTAACTACAGGTTACGATTCGGGTGCTGATGATAAATGGAATTCAGCTTTTAACGGTGCTTTAACCAACAATTCTTCAGTTGCAGTTGGAAACGAAGGTTTGTTTGTCCGGCATGAAATTTCGCTCACCGGAAACAACAATTTTTCTGCTGGCGACGTACTGATTCTAAGGTTTCGGCTTGCATCCGATAAAACTGTCAGTGGTTGGGGTTGGGCAATTGATAATCTGGAGATTCAGAATACAACAACCGGAAATGACAAGCTGATGGCTGAAAGTAAATTGAATGTTTATCCAAATCCATTCCGAACCGGGTTTTATGTGGATTGTCCGGCTGCTAATGGTTTCAACCCTATTGAAATTAAAGTAGCTGATTTATACGGTAACACTGTATATCAAAATTTAAACTATACACCTTCAGAAACAAAAATAAGGATAGAATTGGCGGATTCGAAACCGGGTATTTACCTGGTCAGCGTCAGCGATGGAAATTCGCTTTTGACAAGCAATAAAATTGTAAAATACTAACATTTAAAACCAAATAATATGAATACATTTTTACTGATAGTACTTATTGTTTCTTTCATAGGGTTTGCCTTGTCGGCTGCATTATTGTACAAGTTGCTTACCCGGAACATAAAATAATCTTCAAGTAAGTAAATTAGGGTTCAAATGAGCACCCTTTTAAACGTAAAAGGGGCTCATTTTTTTAATTTTTGATTATTTGCCGGTTAAATCCGAATCGTAATCACTTTCATTCACCCAGCCGGCAGGCACTTTTTCGCCGCTCATGTAACGGTTGTAATAATCCCTCACTTCACCTGAATATTCATAATTATCGAAAATATCGCCATTGCCAAGCATTCGTGGATCGGCCTGTTGCGTAAGTTTCTGAATCATCTCTTTTTTCATTTGTGCTTTCAGCTCATCGTATTTTTCATCTTCGGCCAGATTGATCATGCAATACGGGTCTTTATCAATATTATATAATTCTTCGCCGGTGCGTTTCCCAAAATTGAGTTGCCAGAATTCCATAATACCTTTTTTACGTCGGGTATCCAGGACATAAGTTTTTGTAGGGCTTCCATCGGTATTCAGGTAGCCGGTTTCAGGGTTTCCTGCCGGCCATCGGTCGGTTTTAAAATTGCGCAGGTACAAAAATCCGTCAGTAATTATTCCGCGCACCGGGTATCCCTGATCGTCCGGGCGGCCAACATCGTGGCGTTCTTTTCCCACCAATACAAAATCGCGTTCCGAAACCACTCTTCCCGATTCTTCAGAATTAAAAATGTCAGTAAGACTTCTTCCGGTTACTGGCTGCATTCCTGTTTCTTCAGCCGTTAATCCGGCAACCTCGAGGTAAGTGGGAGTAAAATCAATAAAATTGACAAAATCATTTACCACGCGTCCCGGGTTTTTAATTCCTTTCGGCCACATAATTGCAAGGGGCAGGTGGTTCGAATATTCGTAAACCTGACCTTTTATTCGAGGGAATGGCATGCCATTGTCAGCCGTTACAATCACAATAGTATTTTCCAATTCACCTTTCTCTTCCAGTTTTTGAAGCATTTTCTGAAGGTGATTATCGAAATATTCAATTTCGAAAGCATAATCGAGTAAATCCGATCGCACTGTGTCAACATCAGGCCAGAAAGGTGGAACTTCATCAATTTCATTTCGGTTTTTACCGCCTTTATTGATTCCTGCTTCGAATTCATATGCACGATGTGGTTCTGTGCTGCCGTACCAAAAACAAAACGGCTGGCCATCCGGGCGTGCTTCCAGAAAGGCTTCAAAATTTCGTGCATAATCAATGTTGTTAATGAATTTCGCAGGAGGAGTGGTTTTGTATTCATCGAATTTTGGACCGGTAAGCTGCCGTTTTAAACCATTTACTTCTCCCGGATCACCAGGCGCCCAGCCTTTTGCTGTGCTTCCTACCCAATAGCCGTTTTCGCCCAGAACTTCGGCGTAAGTTTTAAATTTTGCAGGAAAAAAAGGTGAATGGTTGGCGGCTTCTTCCAGCTGCCAGCTGTTGCGGCCGGTTAAAATACATGCTCTTGACGGGGCACATTTTGCATTTGGAGTATATGCACGCGTAAACAGAATACCATTTTGAGCCACCCTGTCGAATGCCGGGGTTTTTACCCAATTACAGCCGTAAGCGCTAAAATGTTTCCAGGAGGCATCATCGGCAATGGCAAATAAAATATTCGGACGTGTAGGTTGTTGTTTTTGATTTTCACAAGCCTGTAAAAGTAATAAGGCAATAACAATCAAACTGAAAATGTTCACGTATTTTTTCATAATACAGTTACGAAGTTGGAATTTTTGGTAATAATTTCTCATTATTCTTTTAAGGTGTAAAAGTAACTTCTAAATTTACGCATTCAATAATAACATTTATCTGATTAATTATGAAGAAACAAATCAAAAAGATAGTATTTGCTTTTGCAGTGCTTGCTGTATCGTGTACCATGAAACCAGGTCAACCTGAAATAATACAGGAAGATACATTTGCAGGTATTGTAAACGGGGAAGAGGTAAAACTGTATACACTTAAAAATGAGAACGGACTGGTAACCCAGATAACCAATTTTGGCGGGCGTGTGGTGAACCTGTGGACTCCCGATAAAGATGGTAATTTTGATGATATTGTTTTGGGATATAAAACAGTGGAAGAATACGTTAATTCAAAGGAAGTTTATTTTGGGGCGCTTATCGGCCGCTATGGCAACCGCATTGCTAACGGATTGTTTTATTTAAACGATACAGTTTATAAACTTGCACTGAATGATAACGGATTCAACAATCTCCATGGCGGTGTGACTGGATTTAATAATGTGGTTTGGGATGCCAGTCAACCCGATGATCACACGTTGGTTCTGAATTATATTTCCCGTGATATGGAGGAAGGATTTCCGGGTAAAATGGAGGTGGAAGTAAAATATACGTTAACCAATGATAATGAGTTGCGGATTGATTATGATGCAACTATCGACAAACCATCTCCCATAAATTTAACCCACCATTCATTTTTTAATCTGAACGGCGAAGGTTCGGGAACGATTGAGGATCATATTTTACAGATAAATGCTGATTATTATACGCCGGTAGATTCGTTGCTCATTCCTACAGGAGAAATTGCCCCTGTGGAGGGAACACCTATGGATTTCAGAGAACCGGTGGCAATTGGTAAACGGATTAACGATGATTTTGAACAGCTGAAGTTTGGAAAGGGTTACGATCACAACTGGGTATTAAATGAAGCAGACAATGGTTTAACGTATGCTGCAAGAGTGGTAGCGCCCAAAACCGGCCGCACAATGGAAGTTTATACAAATGAGCCCGGATTGCAATTTTACAGCGGCAACTTTCTCGACAGCAGCGAAACAGGTAAACGTGGTAAAGTGTATGAACATCGTTCAGCATTTTGCCTCGAAACTCAGCATTTTCCTGACAGTCCCAATAAACCCGGTTTCCCGTCGGTAATCCTGAATCCGGGAGAGAAGTACAAATCCATTTGTGTGTATAAATTTGGAGTGGAGGAATAGTTGAGCATTTTCTACAGGTATTAATTCCGGTTACAGCATTATGATGCTGTATTGCAGCACAAGATTGTAAGGAAACAATATTCCGTTGCAGCCTGCAGGAAAGGATTGTTCGTTAACACTGTTCCCCTGCAGCTTGCAGGAAGGGGATTGTTCGTTAACACTGTTCCCCTGCAGCTTGCAGGAAGGGATTGTTCGTTAACATTGTTCCCCTGCAGCTTGCAGGAAAGGATTGTTCGTTAACACTATTCCCCTGCAGCGTGCAGGAACAAAATGTTTGTCAGCAATGTTTCCCTGCAGCATGCAGGTAAATTCTATTCACTTTGAATTGGGCCGGGCAGGCATCATCTGCTTTTTTGAGGTCTTACAGGTAATTCATGCATTTGCAAAAATGCAGATGTAACTTCTTTACGTACGCGTTAATACATGCTTTGTTTAACAATTCGATTCCTTATTCACCCTTAAAAATTCCTATATTTGCATATTTTTTAAAAAACAGAGGTGAAAAAACAGATTTTATGACGAATAAATTTCAGGAATACAAACAATTAGATCTTTCGCAAGTAAATAAAGAAGTATTGAAACGATGGGAGGAGGATGATACTTTTCACAAGAGTATATCCACCCGCGAAGGGCATCCAACTTTTGTATTTTATGAAGGGCCGCCGTCGGCCAATGGAATGCCCGGTATCCATCATGTGATGTCGCGGGCAATCAAAGACATTTTCTGCCGGTACAAAACCATGAAAGGTTTTCGGGTTCATCGGAAAGCAGGTTGGGATACACATGGTTTACCTGTGGAACTGAGTGTCGAAAAATCACTGAATATTACCAAGGAAGATATTGGAACAAAAATTTCGATAGAAGAATACAACAATGCCTGCCGGAAAGAAGTGATGCGCTACACCCGCGAATGGGAAGAACTTACGCGCATAATGGGTTACTGGGTGAATATGGATGACCCGTATGTCACTTTCGACAACCGCTACATAGAAACAGTATGGTGGTTGCTGAAACAGATTTACAATAAAGGTTTGCTGTATAAAGGTTACACCATTCAACCATACTCGCCGGCTGCCGGAACCGGTTTGAGCTCACACGAGCTGAACCAGCCGGGCTGCTACCGAGATGTGAAAGACACTACAATTGTGGCGCAATTTAAAGTCATCAGGAATGAACGTTCAGAATTTTTGTACGATGGTGTGGAAGATGGACTTTATTTCCTGGCATGGACAACCACTCCCTGGACATTGCCTTCAAATACTGCCCTGGCAGTTGGACCATCAATCCGGTACCTGAAAGTAAAAACATTCAACCCGTATTCAAACGAACCGGTTACTTTAATTCTTGCCAAAGACAGGTTCAACAGCTATTTTAATGCCGAAAATGCGAATATTCTATTCGATGATTATCAATCTGGCGACAAGAATATTCCGTTTAAAGTTTTAGGTGAATATTCAGGTGAAGAATTGACTGGAATTCAGTATGAACAGCTTATTGAATGGGTGAAACCAAAAGGAAAGGCATTTGAAGTAGTTACCGGCGATTTTGTTACTACTGAGGATGGAACCGGGATCGTGCATATTGCTCCAACCTTTGGCGCCGATGATGATCGTGTTGCCAAACAAAATGGAGTTTCACCATTAGTTGTAGAAGATTCTGATGGAAAAATGCAGGCGTTGGTCGATAAAAAGGGACGTTTCTTTCCTATTGAAAATCTGGCAGAAGAATTTGTAAGAGAGTATGTAAATACTGAGAAATATTTTGATTTCGCTGGTCGCTTTGTAAAAAATGAGTACGATGAAACGCTCACCGAAAATGATTCGACAGTGGATGTTGATATTTCAGTGATGCTGAAGCTCGACAACAAGGCATTTAAAATTGAAAAGCACGTGCACAGTTATCCGCACTGCTGGCGTACTGATAAACCAGTGCTTTATTATCCGCTGGATTCATGGTTCATTAAAACCACTGCGGTTAAAGATAAACTGGTGGAATTGAATAATACCATCAACTGGAAGCCAAAATCGACCGGCACCGGCAGGTTTGGAAACTGGCTCGAAAACCTTGTGGACTGGAACCTCAGCCGCTCACGTTTTTGGGGTACACCATTGCCAATTTGGAGAAGCGAAGACGGTTCGGAAGAAATTATCATTGGTTCTACAGAAGAATTAATGAATGAAATTGGGAAGTCGCTGGAAACCGGATTTATGACTGAAAATCCGTATGATGGATTTACAGTCGGGAATAATTCAAAAGAAAATTACGATATTATTGATTTGCACAAACCTTACATCGACAAGGTTGTACTTGTTTCGCCATCAGGACAGAAAATGTTCCGCGAGCCTGACTTGATTGACGTTTGGTTTGATTCGGGTTCGATGCCCTATGCGCAGCATCACTATCCGTTTGAGGCCCCCTCCGGCTCCCCCAAAGGGGGAGTGAAGGCTCCGAAGTGGCAAACAGCCAGGGATTCAAATTACGGTCTTCTTAAAGAATTGGCTAAAAAACAAAAAGAGGCTCCAACGGTTGCGGAGATTTTTCTTTGGAAGAATTTGAAAGGAAAACAAACTGGCGGTTATAAATTCCGGCGTCAGCATATAATTGATCAATTCATCGCTGATTTTGTTTGTCTTGAAAAAAGATTAATAGTTGAGGTTGATGGAGGATATCACGCGTTGCCTGAAATACAAATTTCGGATAAACAACGAACAGAAATTCTGGAAGAAATTGGTTATAAAGTAATCAGATTCACGAATGAAGAGGTAACAAACGATATTGAAGGAGTGCTCAACAAAATAACCACCGCTCTGAACTCCCTCCCTTTAGGGGAGGGTTGGGGAGGGGCTCTTTTCCCGGCCGATTTTATAGCTGAAGGAGTAGATCAGACACGTGGCTGGTTTTTTACCTTGCATGCAATTGCCACAATGATCGACGAATCGGTGGCATTTAAAAATATCATTTCAAACGGACTGGTGCTCGATAAAAACGGCAATAAAATGTCGAAACGCCTGGGTAATGCTGCCGATCCATTTGAAACCATTGAGAAGTTTGGTTCCGATCCGCTGCGCTGGTACATGATTACCAATTCACAACCCTGGGATAATCTGAAATTCGATACAGATGGTGTGGAAGAAGTGAAGCGTAAATTTTTCGGAACATTGTACAATACCTACAATTTCTTTGCATTGTATGCAAATGTTGACAGGTTTAAATATGCTGAAGATGAAATTCCGGTAGGACAACGACCCGAATTGGATCGCTGGATTATTTCATTGCTGAATTCGCTGATAAAAGAAGTTGGCGAAAGCTACGAAAGTTATGAACCAACCCGCGCAGGCCGTGCAATTTCGGAATTTGTGACCGAAAACCTGAGTAACTGGTTTGTTCGGTTGAGCCGTAAACGTTTCTGGGGCGGCGAAAATTCGACAGATAAAGTTTCAGCTTACCAAACGTTATACACCTGCCTTGAAAAAATAGCCTGTTTAATGGCGCCAATTGCTCCATTCTATGCTGATTTGTTGTATTCCGATTTGAATAAAGTAACAGGTAAAGTATTGGATCAAAGTGTTCACCTGGCTGATTTTCCAACATTCGATGAAAAATTGATTGATAGTGATTTGGAAGAAAAAATGGCCATTGCACAAAAAGCGTCGTCAATGATTCTGGCGCTACGCAGGAAAGAAAAATTAAAAGTGCGCCAGCCATTGGCAAAAATTATGGTGCCACTTTTTAATCCTCATTTTAAAGAACAGTTTGATGCGGTAAAAGATATCATTTTAACCGAAGTAAACGTGAAAGAGGTGGAATATCTCTCGGACACCACCGGCATTATTAAAAAGAAAATAAAACCAAATTTTAAAACACTTGGTCCCAAATTCGGTAAACAAATGAAACAAATTGCCGTTATAGTGAATCAGTTTAGCCAGAAGCAAATATCGGAAATTGAAAAAAACGGCAGTATCGAAATTCTGGCAGGTGATAAAAAAATAAATTTGACTAAAGAAGATGTGGAAGTTCAGACGGAAGATATTCCCGGTTGGACAGTGGCAACCGAAGGTCAAATGACTATTGCGCTTGATATTAATGTTACCGATGGTTTGAAGCAGGAAGGAATTGCACGTGAATTTATCAACAAAATTCAAAATCTGCGTAAAGACAATGATTTTGAGGTAACCGATCGTATTCGGCTTAAAATTTTAAAACATGATGAATTTAATGATGCAGTATCAAATCATAAAAGCTATATTTGCGCGCAAACTTTGGCAGTTGATCTTCAGTTAGTTGAATCTTTAGATGTAAAGGCTGCCAAAGAGGTGGAAATTGATAAAAATGTGAATGCTTTAATTGAAATTGAAAAACTATAATTTGGATATGCTTTTTAACCTGATTTTGCTGTAAAAAAATTATTAAATTAGGCGAAATTATTAAAAAAAGAACCAATTTAAAACCCTTGAGTTATGGGAGAAAAAAACAGATATTCGGACGAAGAGTTGATGGAATTTAAATTACTTATTAAATCCAAGCTTGAAAAAGCGCAGGAAGATTATGCAATGTACAGGAATTCCATTACTCATGGCGATGGTAACGATACTCAGGATACTTCGCCAACGTTTAAGGTACTTGAAGAGGGTGCAGCTACACTTTCGAAAGAAGAAGCAGGTAAATTAGCCCAGCGCCAGCTTAAATTTATTCAGCATTTACAGGCAGCCCTTGTAAGAATTGAAAACAAAACCTATGGAATTTGCCGTGAAACAGGAAAACTAATTTCAAAAGAGCGGTTACGTGCGGTGCCTCATGCTACTTTGAGTATCGATGCAAAAAACCTCCAGGGATAATTTATTAAGAATTTATTATTTGTTCTTCGGATTTTCATTGAAGTAAAATCCGAAGTTTTTTATTTTTTGAATGAAATTATCACGTAGAGTAAAATTACTAATTATCGTCTTTTTAATCCTTTTAGCGGATCAGACGTTAAAAATCTGGATTAAAACCAATTTATCGCTTGGAGATGAAATCATCGTTTTCAGAAATTGGTTCATTCTTCATTTTGTTGAAAACAATGGAATGGCTTTTGGTTTTGAATTTGCCGGGGAGTATGGGAAAATGTTTTTGAGCATCTTTCGCATTATTGCCGTTATTGCCATCGGTTGGTACTTGTTAAAACTGGCCAAACAAAAAGAAGTTCCATTTGGATTTTTAGTTTGTCTGGCACTCATTTTTTCAGGCGCAATCGGAAATATTATTGACAGTATGTTTTACGGAATGATTTTTAATCACAGCTATGGTCAGGTGGCAAATATCTTTCCTGAAGGAGGTGGTTATGCCGGATTTCTTCATGGCAGAGTTGTCGACATGTTTTATTTCCCGCTTATGGATGGATTTTATCCCGATTGGATTCCATACCTGGGCGGAAGGGAATTTGTATTTTTCCGGCCGGTGTTTAATATTGCGGATTCTTCAATAACCGTCGGTATTTTTTCTATTCTGATTTTTTACAGGAATTATTTCGGCAAAACTGAAAAAGATACAGAGCCGGCTTCAGTGGCCGAAACAGCGGAGACCAGGGAAAAAAACTGATGGGTTGTTACAGTTGTGCAGGTTCCTGAATTCCTTCATTTTATTTTACCTTTGTAATTCTGGTAAAGCGTATATATACATGGAAAATCAACTAATTATCTACAATACTTTATCCCGAAAAAAAGAGGTCTTTAAACCACTTATCGAAGGAAGAGTAGGTTTATACGTTTGCGGACCTACTGTATACAGTAATTCGCACCTGGGTCACGCCCGTCCTTTTATAACATTCGATTTGCTCTTTCGATATCTGTTATTCCTTGGATATAAAGTCCGCTATGTAAGAAACATTACTGATGTTGGTCATCTGGAAGGGGAAGCAGACGAAAGTGGTGAAGATAAAATTTCGAAGAAAGCCCGGCTGGAGCTATTGGAGCCAATGGAAGTTGTGCAGAAATACATGAATACTTTTCATGAAAATATGAAGCAGTTGAATGTATTGCCGCCAAGCATTGAACCGCGTGCTTCCGGTCATATAATCGAACAGCAGAAAATGATTGAGTCAATTCTGGAGAAAGGTTTTGCCTACGAGACAGATGGTTCGGTTTATTTTGATGTTGAAAAGTATAACCGGAAATATAATTACGGAAAACTTTCGGGCAGGAATCTGGAAGATATTAAAACCAACACCCGTAAGCTGGAAGGGCAGCAGGAAAAAAAGAATTCATTCGATTTTGCGCTTTGGAAAAAAGCAACACCTGAACATATTATGCGCTGGCCTTCAAAATGGAGCGATGGATTTCCCGGATGGCACCTCGAATGTTCAGCAATGAGTACTAAATATTTAGGTGAACAATTCGATATTCATGGCGGAGGAATGGATTTAACTTTTCCGCACCACGAATGCGAAATTGCACAATCTATGGCCAGCCTTGGAAAAGAAACTGTACGTTACTGGATGCACAACAACATGATTACAATTAATGGACAGAAGATGGCCCGCTCGTTGGGGAATTTCATTACGCTCGAAGAATTATATTCCGGAAATCACGAAATGCTGCAGCAATCATATTCACCCATGACTATCCGGTTTTTTATTTTACAGGCGCATTATCGCAGCACTATTGATTTTTCGAACGAAGCTCTGCAGGCTTCCGAAAAAGGACTGGAACGGCTGATGGCGGCTGTTGAAACGCTTAAATTGTTAACTGTATCAGATCAATCTACTGTGGATGTTGATCCGCTGAAAGAAAAATGTTTTATCGCCCTGAATGATGATTTAAACAGCCCAATTGCAATTGCTCATCTTTTTGACGGTGTAAAAATGATTAACTCCATAAAAGCCGGAATTGAAAAAATTACACAGACTGATCTGAATAAGCTTCAAACTTTCTTCCAAACAATGGTTTTTGATATTCTTGGTTTAAAAGCTGAAACTGAAACGAAAGCTGACAATAATGAGATATTACAAGGTGCGGTTGATTTGTTGCTTCAGTTAAGGATGGAAGCCAAAGCCAGTAAAGATTGGGGCACTGCGGATAAAATCAGAAACGAACTCAATACTTTGGGAGTAGAGATTAAAGACACAAAAGATGGATTTGAATGGAATTTAAAATAGACATTGCTCCTGAATTTTTCTAATCTCACCTTCGGGATATCCAGGGGCCTAAAAAAAGATAAATATGTTTTCAGGAATAGTAGAAGAATTTGGAATTGTAAAAACCATTGATAAGGAACAGGAAAATGTTCATTTTACTCTCACCTGTTCGTTTGCAAATGAGTTAAAGGTCGATCAAAGTCTTTCGCACAATGGAGTTTGCCTCACGGTGGTGGAAGTGAATAAAGCAGAAAAAACCTACAAAGTAACTGCAATAAAAGAAACTTTGCTGAAATCGAATTTGGGTATGTTGCAGGCAGGTTCCAAAGTAAACCTGGAACGCAGCATGATGATGAATGGCCGTTTAGACGGTCATATAGTTCAGGGACATGTTGATCAAACTGCTACATGTACAAAAGTGGAAGAAGCCGATGGAAGCTGGTACTATACCTTTGAATACAATTTTGATATTGAAAAAGCCCGGCAAGGTTACATGACTGTTGAAAAAGGTTCAGTAACTGTAAATGGTGTCAGCCTGACAGTAGTGAATTCAAAAGATAATTCTTTTCAGGTAGCCATCATTCCTTTTACGCATGAGATAACCAATTTCCACACTTTTAAAAAAGGAACTGTTGTGAATATCGAATTTGATATCATCGGGAAATACCTGAGTAAGTTAAATTCATACCAATAGTTTCTGAATGTTGGATAATGAATAATACAGCATTAATAACCGGAGCATCATTACGAATCGGGCGTTCAATCACAGAACATTTGGCTGAAAATGGCTGGAATATTATTGTACATTATAACTCGTCAGATAAAGAGGCTGATGATTTATGCCGGAAACTTGTGAAAAAATATCCGAACCAGCATTTTACTCCGGTTCAGGCAGATTTTCGAAATGCTGATGAGGTTTCAGGTTTAATTCCGAAGGTAGTTTCGGAAATCGGAACTTTTGATTTGTTAATTAACAATGCTTCAGTATTTGATTCCGGTTATATTCGTAAAACCAGCCTCTGGTTATATGAAAATCAGATGAATGTGAATCTTCGGGCTCCTTTCTTTTTGATTAAGGAATTTGCAAATAGCTGTCAGAAAGGAAATATTATAAATTTGACGGATACAAGGATAACTTCAAATAAAACAAATTTTTCAGCATATTCACTGTCGAAAAAAGGATTGTGGGATTTAACCAAAATGGCGGCGCTTGAGTTTGGTCCTGAAATCAGGGTGAATGCTGTAGCACCGGGACTTAATCTTGCGCCTGAAGATAAGGATGAAGGTTTTCTGCACAGGAGGGCTGAAAAAATTCCAATGAAAAAACCAGGAGGTGTGGAGCCTGTTTTGCGCTGCATTGATTTTATTTTGAAAAACAAGTACCTGACCGGACAGTTGCTTTTTGCCGACGGTGGGGAGAATTTAGGTGAAAATGAATAAAAAAAGTTATGGCAAAGATTAAGGTGAAAAATTTAATGTTAAGAACTTACATCGGTTTTAATCCGGAAGAACTTGTTAACAAACAGGATGTAATTGTCAATTTTGAAGTGGAAGCAGATATTCCGGCTAATGCCCTGGAAACAGATGAACCGCTTGATATTTACGATTATAAGGTTGTTACAAAAAAAATAATTTCATTGGTACAGGACGGTCAGTTTAAATTAATGGAAGTGCTTACCCGCAGAATTCTTGATCTGATTCTTGATGATAAGAAAGTCAAATGGGCGAAAGTAGAAGTGGACAAGCCGCGCGCATTGCGTTTTTCAGAATCGGTTTCATTGGAAATGGAAGCGAAAAATGAATGAATGTATTATTGGAATTGGGTCCAACATCAATGCAGATGAAAACATTTCAAAAATGATTGAAATTCTGAAAAGAGAAGTTGATGTAAAAAAGGTTTCTGACATGATAAAAACGAAACCTGTTGGAGTTGAAAATCAGCCTGATTATACAAATGGTGCGGTAAAAGTAAATACAGAATTATCCCGCGGCAACCTGAAAAAGCTGCTTAAAAATATTGAAGATCAACTTGGCAGGGACAGGACGGTACCAAAGTTTTATCCAAGAACTATTGATTTGGATATTGTGGTTTGGAATGGTGAAATTGTGGACGATGATTATTATACGCGCGATTTTTTACGTGAATGTGTCCGTGCAGTTTTCTAATTTCTGATTACAGAAGTTTTGAATAGTGCAATGTAAAATCATCAAATCTCATTGGATACTCTACATTCATATTTTCACGGTATTTTGTTCTGAATGATTCGAAATTGAACTTTGCCAGATGAAGGTTATTCATTTTTTGTAATGTCCAAATCTGAAGATAAATTGCCTCCTCATTTAAATCATCGTACTCAATTATTCGTTTTGCAAGTGCATCAATTTCCTGAAACTTGTTTTCATTTTTATAAATCAATGCAAGATTTAATAAATTATCGATTACCTGATTTCCGGTAAACCCTCTCATTTCGTCGAGCCATGGCCAATTGGTACTTTTTAAAAAACGTCCTTTTTTTACAAGTGCAAAGAAAATTTCGAGCTGCTGCCTTGACATTCCTCCTGGCACCTGACAAAGTTTAAAGGCTTCAACATAATCGCAAAAGAAAGGTTCTTCGATTTTTGCAATCAGAAAACTATTTTGGGTTACAATTTCAATCCCCTCAATCCGATTTAAAACTTTGCGTAATTTATTTAAGGTTACTGCCCTGTTATTTGCAATTTTTTTAGGGGGCAAACCCGGCCACAACTGTTCATCAATTTCCGAAATTTGTGCTCCGGTTGCACTTTTCATCGTATGAAGAAGTATAAATAAAAATAATTCTTTAACTTTTGGTGTGAATAATGTTGTTATGTCATTACCTTCTTTATCAATAGCTTTGAACTTACCAAATAGTTGAATCTGATTTTCTGTATCTGGTTTAGGCACCGGAACTACAACAACTTTGCTTTTCGATTTTATTTTGCGGGAGATGGCTGTGAATGCAATTATTAAAACAACTAAAACCAGAATAGCCATTAATATTTTTACCGAAAACTGTTGAAAGAAGTTTATCTTTTCTTCTTTTTCTGCAAGAGTTACTTTTTCATCCAAAGCAAGGCGGTTAATTTCCTCATTTCCCAAAGGACGGTCCCAGATGTACAAGTTGTCAATGTATCCTCTCAAACTTGCTCCCTGTGAAAGAGCGCTTCCCAAATGAATATCTCCGGTACCTGAAAAAGGCGGATGACCATCGGAATTACCGACACTTTTCCCATTTAAGTAAATCGCCTGTTCACCGGTTTCAAGAATATACCGCCACACCAGATGATACCAAATATTGGATTCAAGCTTGGCATCCGAAATAAAATCATTTGCCCAAAGTCCGAAATAGGGATGTCCTGATCTTAAAATCAGGTGTAGTCCACGCCGGTAACCACTTTCATAATTACCCAGGACAGCATTGTCACCAAATTCAAGAATTTCGGTGAATTTAACAAAACAACTCACTGTAAAGCTGCTGTTTCGAAAACCGTAATTTTCCGGAGTACCTAAATTGACACTTGCATTTTCCGGAAGTTTGAGGACAAGACCTCGTTCGATATCCTGTGAAAATGAAAAGTTTTCTCCATTAAATGCCATTGGCGGATTTGCATCATTTAATATAATCCCTTCAAAATTGAAACTGCCGGTTAAACCGTCACTCAATTGGAGAGGCAAAGCAATTATAGTGTAACTTTCCGGAATGTCCATTTCTCCGGTAACAACAATATGTTCCGGTACCATTCGATATCCGGGTGCAAATGGGGAAAGTGTGAGTTCTTCTCCGCCCCGGTATGGGAAACTAAATTTTCCGCCGGTTACTGAAACTTCAGGATTTTTCCAGTAAACCTTTTCAATGGTTTTTTCTGAAACCTTTACAATACCATTAATCCATGTAAAGGATTTTAACTGTTCAATAATAAAATCAAAATTATTAATGTCGTCTCCAACAAAAATGAAATTGGGACGTTTGCCATACTTTGTCCAGTTATTTAATAGAAAATTTATATAATCAGGGATAAGGTTTCTGCTTAACTTTTTAGGAGTTGGAAGTAAATCAAAATCATCAACAAGCATTAATTCATGGCTTATTTCCTTTGGGTTTTTCTGATCTACCGGACCTGCGGTGTTTTCATTTGCCGAAATCTGCAAAACGTAATTACTGATGTTATGCATAATCCTGCTTTCATTTTGATAATTTCCACTTACGAAAAAAACAAGCCGTCTGTTGGATTGAATAAGATATTCAAGAGATGGCCATGCTTCACCCTGGGGTAAATAAAAAATTGAATTGGAAACAGATGAAGCATTTATAATCGAATCCAGCTGCAAAATATTGCCACTGAATTTCAGAAAAACAGGTACAATTTTGGAAGAATCATTATTCAATAATTCCTGAAGTTGAAATAAAAAATCAGAAAAAGAATAATCACCGCCTTCTATGATCAGGTCATTTTCATTTTCCTCAATATTTAATTCTATTCCGGAAAAATTATTGGATTGAAGATAATTCCAAAACCGAGGCATTGTTCAGGTTCGCAGTATTTCCTTTTGCAATTAAAAAAGTAGAACTTGGAAATTCCGTTGCTCCTGAATATCCGGTAGAAATAATTAAAGAAATCAGTACTAATAAAAAACGATATTTAATTGTGCTAATCAATAGTTTTAATAAAAATTAATCCGTTCCAATTCTTAATTTTAAATTATTTTTTCTCCAAAAGTAAACTATTTTTTAAAAAATATACATTTTTCTAAAAAAATATGATTTGCATAAATTTTTATGTATCAATAAGTTTATGTAAATATTAAGATGAAATTAAGATGTTGTTAACCCAAAATTACATGGAATATTAAGAATGAACTAATGGGTGAACAGTATTATTGTATTGTAATCGACTTAAAATATAGCTGATAAGATGATCAAACGAAAGTATTATTTGTTTTTTATCGCAGGTGGGCTATGTATGCTTTTTCTTGTGGCGTTAACCAATCGGACAATTAAATATACAGGAACAAATGAATTTTGTGCATCCTGTCATGTGCATACCCATGCTGAAGCATCATGGAAATTATCAGCTCATAATAATACCAGAAGCGGATTTTCAATAAAATGTATCGATTGCCATCTGCCTCCCGAAAATGAATCTGCAAGATTTATAACCCGAAAAGTCTATCATGGATTCCATGATTTTTATGTTTACATGACAAAAGATGCTGACAAAATTGACTGGGAAGCAAAACGCACTTTAGAAGCATCCAGTCATTTTGTTTATGAAGATGGGTGTCTGAAATGCCATACAAATTTATTTCCTGCAACTTTAAACAAGCTTGGAGCAGAATCGCATTTGAAATATTTAAGGGATAAAGAAAGTACATCTTGCATTAAATGCCATCAAAACATTGGTCATTATCGTGGAGAAATGGGATTAACTGCGGGATTGGAGGAAACCATCAAACCGAGTGAAATATTTTCCGCACCGGCAGTAGTTACTGATTTTACTGATTTCGAAGAAAAAATTCCTGGGACATCTGTATCCTTTCAAATGAAAGCTATTCCGGGAGGAAGATTCATGATGGGAAGTCCGCAAGACCAAAAATTCAGGGAAGCCGATGAAGGACCTGTTCGCGAGGTGGAAGTAAGTCCGTTTTGGATAGCAGAAATTGAGGTTTCCTGGGATGAATATCTTGCATTTTTTAATGCAACCAGTTCGCAAGGCAGAAAGGAAGCCATAATTGAAAATGAAGAGGTAGATGGAATTTCAGGAGCAACGCCTCCCTGGGGAGCTCCCGACCAGGGATGGGGCATGGGGAAACGGCCAGCTATTACAATGAGTCATCATGCTGCCGAAACCTATTGCCGCTGGCTTAGCAGTGTAACAGGAAAAAAATACAGGTTACCTACTGAAGCGGAATGGGAATATGCTGCACGAGGGGGTACCAAGGGACCCTATTTCTTTGGTGGTTCACCTTCTGATTATGCCTCAGATGGTTTATGGAATAAACTTTTCGGACCGGATACGGCAGTTATCAACACTTATGTAATTTATCAGGAAAATAGTCCTTTTAGAACTCAGCCGCCTTCTGAAGTCGAACCAAATCCGTTTGGTTTGAAAAACATGCTGGGAAATGTTTCCGAATTTTGCCTTGATTATTATGATCCACAGGTTTATGCAAAATATCCAAAAGGTATCGTTAAAAATCCTCGTGGTCCGAGAAATGGTTTGGAACATGTGGTAAGAGGCGGATCGTATAAAGATGGCGCCAATAATTTACGGGTAGCTGACAGAGATTTTACCAAAACCAAAGATTGGTTGGTCACAGATCCACAAATTCCTAAAAGTATTTGGTGGTATTCAGATGTGAAACATGTGGGTTTTCGTGTGATTTGTGAATATGACGCCGAAGAAAAAGAAAATAAAAACTAAAATACCATGGAAAAAAATCAACTTTCGCGCAGGAATTTTCTTGAAAAATCAGCTCTTATCAGTGCAGCTGGTTTGGCTGGAATAAGTGCGCTTGGTTCCTGCTCAAAAAAATCAAAAGCTGTTGATTATGTATTTCCACCTTTACCTGACCAGGCACCCGATGGCAAATTGATACGTGCCGGATTGGTTGGATGTGGTAACCGCGGAACAGGTGCAGCTCTCAATTTTTTATCAGCCGGAAATAACCTTGAACTGATTGCTCTGGCTGATGTGTTTGAAGATAAAGTGTGGGATTGCCGGAGCAAACTTCAAAAACAAAAAGTTGAAGTTCCGGAAACAAATTGTTTCTGGGGGTTCGATGCTTACAAGAAGTTATTGGATGTTGATTTGGATGTTGTCATACTTGCCACACCGCCACATTTCAGACCTGAACAATTTGATGCAGCAGTTCAGGCCAAAAAAAATGTTTTCATGGAAAAACCGGTAGCAGTTGACCCGGTTGGAGCCCGTCAGATTATTGCAACCGCAAGAAAAGCAGAAAACATGGGATTAACTGTAATAACTGGTACCCAGCGCCGGCATCAGCGTGATTACCTTGAGACATATAAACAGATAGCTTCAGGTGCAATTGGCGATATTACTTCGGCTAAAGCCTGGTGGCTGCAATCGCATGTTTGGTTTAGAACACGCGAAGAAGGATGGAGCGATATGGAATACATGATACGAAACTGGAATAATTTCTGCTGGCTCTGTGGAGACCATATTCTTGATACACATGTTCATAATATTGACATTATAAATTGGTTTGTTGGAAAACATCCCGAAAGTGCAATTGGTTTTGGAGGCAGAGCGCGTCGATTAACAGGAGATCAGTATGATTTTTTCAGTATAGATTTTGATTTTGGAAATGGTGTTGCATCCCATAGCATGACGCGCCAAATTGATGGTTGTGCAAATACTCTTGGCGAAATGATAATGGGAACCGAAGGGTATACAAACTGTAAAAATACGGTGTACAATCCTGACGGATCTGTAAAATGGAAATACGATTATCCTAAAAATAAGGAGGGTAAATCAACTGAAGTAGTTAAAATTTCACCATACGTACAGGAACATATTCACCTTGTAACAGCAATAAGAACCAATCAACCAGTAGTAGAAGCTGAACGTACAGCAATTTCAACATTAACTGCTATAATGGGACGCACTGCGGCTTATACCGGACAAAAAGTGGAATGGGAAGAAATGATGAATTCAACCCAAAGGTTAGGGCCTGAGGTTTATGAACTGGGACCGGTTGATATGGAATTTCCGGTACCTGTACCTGGAATTCAGCATAAAGCATAAAAAATTAAATTATGATTTCTGTTGTCATACCATTGTATAATGAAGAAGAGCTTGTAACCCACCTGCTGAACGAGGTTTTGGCTAATCTTGAAAAGATTGGCGAAGGCTTTGAAATTATTTGTGTTGATGACGGAAGTACTGATTTGACTCTTGAAAAATTGCTTCAATTCAGGAAAAAAAATAAGGAGCTGAAAATACTCTCACTTTCAAGGAATTTTGGGCTGCAATCAGCATTGACTGCCGGTCTGGAGTATGTCAAAGGTGATTATACAGTCATTATGGATGGAGATTTTCAGGATCCACCCGAACTAATACCGGTTTTATTTTCGAAATTGAAAGAAACAGGTGCCGAAATTGTTTCTGCAGTGCGTGAAGCAAGGAACGAACGGTTTTCAAAAAAGCTGTATATAAATATTTTTCACCGCATTTTCGATAGTATTTCTGAACAACAACAAGTTGCAAAAACAGGCAATTTTTGTATACTGACAAAACAAGCGCATTTAGCGATACTTCAGTTTAGTGAGCGCAACCGGTATTTACCTGGAATTAGAAATTTTGTAGGTTTTAAACACGAATTTATTCTTTTCGACAGGCCTGACCGTTTAATTGGCGAAGCAAAAATGAGCCGTGGAAAATTGTTTGCAATGGCAGCCGATGCAATTTATTCGTTTTCAAAATGGCCAATAAAAGCTTGTCTTTATTTAGGGATGCTTGGAGTTTTCATTTTTCTGGGTGCAATTATTTATACCCTTGCTTCTAAATTTTTAGGTTTTGCACCTATTGGTTGGTCATCTGTGTTTTTGGCAGTTAGTTTCTTCGGGTCGGTTCAGTTAACGTTTCTGGGTTTAATTGGAGAATACGTTTACCGCATTTTTAAAGAGGTGCAGAATCGTCCGGTTTATTTGATTAAAGAAATTTATGAATAGCATTATCAACATATTAACTGCAAAGAATACTTTTATTGCGCTGCTTTTTGCAGTTGCAATTGTTCTTGTTATTCTGGCTCCCAAAGCAGCAGTTAATGTTGACGAACAACTTCATTATCCTCATGCAAAAAAGGTGGTTAACTGGTATTTTACCGGCGGAAAAGATAAATCAAATCTTGAAACTCCAAAAACCAATTTAAAATATTACGGACAATCGGTTGATAATTTTACAGCATTATTTAATCGCATCTTTCATGTTGAAAATGAATTTTTGGTAAGACATTTAACCGGAGCATTTATGTTTTGGTTACTGTTATTATTTTCCGGAATTGTTGCCAAAGAAATTACCGGGGCATATTCAGCCTCAGTTATTGCATTACTTGTTTTATTGTTAATGCCGCGTTTAGCTGGTCAGGCTTTTGGCAATTTAAAAGATATACCCTTTGCAACCGGATATATTGCCGGTTTGCTCATGATTATCCGGTTTTTAAAAGAGATGCCGGTTCCGCGCTGGAAGACAGCTGTTTTATTGGGAGCGGCAATTGCCTTTACTGTTTCAGTGAGGGCAGGGGGATTAATCCTTTTTGCATATCTGGGTTTATTCCTGACTTTACATTTGGTATGGAAGCCTTTTGAACTTAAACAAATAGTTTCAACTAAACCTGTTGTTGTTAGGTTATTGGGCCAGGGAATAGTAATTTTTATTATCGGCTGGTTTGCCGGATTACTATTTTGGCCCTTTGCCTTGCAAAACGTTTTTGTTCATCCATTGGAAAGCCTGAGTCTGATGGAACATTATAAGGTTAGTATCCGGCAGATTTTCGAAGGAAATTTAATCTGGAGTACCCAATTGCCCTGGTATTATTTACCAAAATGGTTTTGGATTGCTACTCCTGAATTTATCTTTGCCGGTATATTGGTTTACCTGATTTTTTTAGGAAGAAATATTTTATACAAGAATGTTGTTTCGAAAAATTTATATTTCGAATTATTAACCTTATTCTGTTTCCTCTTTCCATTTTTGTATGTTATTGCAATTCATGCCAATTTATACAGCGGGGTTCGGCAGATGTTGTTTATTTTGCCTCCGCTTGCTATTCTTGTTTCGGTTGGAATGTACAACCTGTTAAACGCCCGTTTCAGCAAATTCTTAAAATATCCGGCAGTGGTATTTTTTTTTGTGCTTATGCTTTTCCCTTTGAAACATCAGGCTGCAACTTTTCCGGTTGACTATGTATATTTTAATTCCCTTTCAGGAGGAAACAAAAAGGCCTGGAGTAATTTTGAATACGATTATTATTTTCATGCAGTAAAAGAACCTGTTGAATATTTTAAAAAATTGATCAATAACAACGGAAAGCTGATTGTAGCTGCAAATAACAATCTTTCCAATTATTTCGGGGATGCCAACAGATTTGAATATCAGTATATCAATTACCTGGAACGTAGTTCAGCAGATTGGGATTATGGAATTTTTGGCGTAAATTACATTCATCCTTATTTGTTGAAAAACGATAAGTGGCAATCGACGGAAGCAATAAAAACTTTTTATCACAAAGGAAATCCGGTTGCAGTAATATTAAAGAGAAATACTAAAAATGATTTGAAAGGAATTAATGCAATCAAAAATGGTAATCAGGAGCAGGGCGTAGTACTATTGAAAAAAGCACTTGAAAATGATCCGAATAATGTTTGGCTCCTGGTGCAATTGGCAAAAAACAGCCTGGTAAAAGGAAATGAAAATGAATTTGAAGAATACATTCAAAAAGGTCGAAGAATTTATCCTGAATACGAACCATTCTACTTACTTGAGGCTAAAAAGTTATTTGATGAACAAAAATTTGATGAATCTTTGCAGAAAATAAATGAACTGCTCCAAATAAATGCCCGGTATCAACCGGCTGCACCATTATTAAATGCTTTAAAAGAGAAACTAAAAATTGAAAGTTAAATTAAAATATCCCGATTATGGAAAAAATTAAAAAATTATTCGCACTGCTGATGCTCAACATTTTAAGTGTTCCTTATTACTTAATGGCACAGGATGAAGGTACTTATATTGACAATCTGAATTCTCAGGATAGTTCGTATATGGAGCAGGATTTGCTTTCTGATGCGGAACAGGCATCAGGTTCGAATACAACTGTAATTATTATTGTAGTTGCAGTTGTTGTAATTGCTGCTGTTATATTTTTTGTTTTGAAGAAAAAGAAGAAATAGGTGAATATTTTGTTTTTGTTTCCAACCCTGCTTGAAGTGGCAGGGTTTTTTTGTAGTGTCAATTAGAATGAATCACTTTAAAAAAAGGGTGGGCAAAAAATAAAACTGGTAAAGCACTGCATAATAAACTGTTTTTGTATGGTTTCAAAGAAGTAATTATAAAAACCGCATCCATAAATGAATTGGGGAGAAAGAATATCGAGCCGGCAATGTATTGTCTTTTGAACTTAAAGTAATAATGACTTCCTGATAGAAAAGATTCTGAAGCGGTTTTTCCGTTCACAGGACTGTACCAACACTATACCATGAATATACCAACACTATACCTCCGATATTAAATCGCGAACCAACCCCGTCCATGGTATATGGAAGGTAAGGTGAAAACCGGTATAAAACTGCTTTGGAAAAGAGCGCAAATCGTGAATCACCTTAATTTTCCGATGGGGTAAAAACCATCTTGTTCTTTCAATTTTCTGGTAACAACTCCCGGAATTTTCATGCCGTCACTCTCCGCTTTATAATAGCTTGTCTTATTAAATTCATTATTAATCCGAATTAAAGTTGGTTTTAACCTAATTTAATTCGACTTAAGTACAACTTAAGTATTCCAAAACAAGACAAAGATAAAAGAGGTTTTCATTGCTAAGTAAGAATGAATGAAAATGGAGGTTTAAAATATTTTTACTCCACCGGAAATAAAAAGTGTTCCGGTGTTAATTAGAATTTATTTAAAAAAGCAAGGGTTTTTTTTAGAAAGGGGCAAAAAAAAGGCAGCTTCAATAAGCTGCCTCAAAGCCATGAAAACAATTAAACAATGTTCAGAAAACAGAAAACTAGAAACAATTAAATCGTCATTATATCTTTTTCTTTAGCTTCCACTAAAGTATCTACCTTTTTACCGAAATTATCAGTTAACTTTTGAACTTCAGCTTCTGCATCTTTTTCCATATCTTCCGACAAACCATCCTTGAGCAATTTTTTCAATTCTTCGTTTGCGTCTTTCCTGGCGGCACGAATGCTGACTTTTGCATTTTCACCTTCCTGATGCACCTGTTTTACCAGACCTCTTCTTCGCTCTTCTGTTAACACCGGAATGTTTATCCGGATAATTTCTCCATTATTTTCAGGATTCAGACCCAAATTAGCAGCCATTATGGTTTTTTCAATAACCGGAATCAATCCTTTTTCCCAGGGTTGGATGGCAATGGTCCTTGCATCTGGTGTACTGACATTTGACACCTGGTTTAACGGAGTCATACTTCCGTAGTATTCAACCTGTATTCCATCAAGCATTGACGGTGATGCTTTTCCTGCCCTGATATGCACTAACTCTTTTTCAAGGTGCTTAATTGCTGCACCCATGCTTTCGCTGCAACTTTCCAATACAAAATCTACTTCTTCCTGCATAATTTAAGCACTGAGTTTCCAACAATGGACATTAGCAAATATAGAAAAAATATAGTTACTCGAAAATTTTTAATTTAATAAATTCTAATTTTTTATAAAAAAATGTAAATCAAAATACTAAAGTACCTATGTTTTCACCATCCATAATCTTAATTAAATTGCCTTTTTTATCCATGTTAAAAACAAGGACAGGCAGGTTGTTTTCTTTGCATAAAGTGGTGGCAGTCAAATCCATAATCCTCAGATTTTGTGCATACATTTCGTCGAAACTAATCTTTTCAAAGCGGGTGGCAGAAGCATCTTTTTCCGGATCAGCAGTATAAACTCCATCTACGCGGGTACCCTTCAGCATAATTTCTGATTCGGTTTCAATTGCGCGTAATGCACTGGCAGTATCCGTAGTAAAATATGGATTTCCCGTGCCTGCTGAAATTATTACCACTTCTCCGTTGTTTAGTGCGGTTATTGCTTTTTCTTTTGAATAATATTCACCAACCGGCTCCATTCGTATTGCAGTAAAAACCCTCGATTTCACTCCGGCAATATGCAACGCCGAATTTAAGGCAAGGCTGTTAATTACAGTGGCGAGCATTCCCATTTGGTCTCCTTTTACCCGATCGAATCCTTTTGCTGATCCACTTATCCCGCGAAAAATATTCCCGCCGCCAATTACAATTACTGTTTGGACATCTTTAGCCGCAAGTTCAGCAATTTGTTCTGCATATTCATTCAGGCGATTTTCATCAATTCCGTATTGCTTTTCTCCCATTAAGGATTCGCCACTTAATTTTAGAAGAATACGTTTGTATTTTGTCATTTTTATACTAATAATTTGTTGAAGTTGTAAAGATAAGAATGATTTTGAGGGGAAAAGAAAAAAGCCACCTGCGAAATACAAATGGCTTAATTGTCTGTGCTGTTTAATAAAACTACGTCTGTATTAATTCAAAACTTTTCTATGAATCTGTTTTCTGTTTTTGTTGTTGTTTAATTGTTTTCGCAGGCAAAAATAGCAGGTTTTTTCAGGATGAAATGATGATTTCAATCATGGTAAAAAATTGGAACAACTGCGCATTTATTGATTAAAAAGCAAAGAGAAGGAATAACATTAAAAATGAATACAGAATATTTGAGAAAGTTTCGTTTTGAAATAAACTTATGACAAAAAGTTACAAACCTGCAAATGCGGATATAAATGGATTTTTGGAAATAAAAACGGAAAGTTCACATTAAATTAATATGATTAAAAATGAAAATAAAATTCTTATTTTATTTCAATACCTTTTTCCATACAGAGTTGTACACCTAACTGGCTCAACTTGTATTTCTGGATTTTACCGCTTGCTGTCATTGGGAAATCGTTAATAAAGAATATATATTTTGGAGTTTTAAACCGTGAAATATTTCCTCTGCAAAAATCTGCAATTTCTTCTTCTTTCAAATTTTGTCCCTTTTTTAACCGCACAAATGCAGCTACTTCTTCTCCATATTTTTTGCTGGGTAAGCCAACTATTTCAATGGTTTCAATTTGTGGTAATCTGTACAAATAGTTTTCTATTTCGCGCGGATAAATATTTTCCCCACCCCTGATAATCATATCTTTTATCCGTCCGGTTATTTTATAAAAACCATCTTCATTTTTAACAGCCAAATCACCTGAATGCAACCATCCTTCGCTGTCAATTGCTTTTTCTGTGGCTTCAGGATTTTTATAATAGCCTTTCATGATATTATATCCCCGGCAACAAATTTCTCCCTGTTCACCAACCGCACATTCTTCACCATTTTCCGGATTTATAACTTTCACTTCTACATTTGGCAATTCAAAACCAACAGTGGTTGCCTTTGTTTCGGTGGAGTTATGGGTGCGTGTTGCAGTCATTCCGGGGGATGTTTCAGTGAGTCCGTAAACAATTATTATATCACGTGCATGCATTTTTATCATCACCTGTTTCATGGTTTCAATGGGGCAGGGAGCGCCGGCCATAATTCCAGTCCGCAGTGAAGTCAGGTCAAACATGTCGAACATCGGATGGTTTAATTCTGCGATAAACATAGTTGGTACACCGTATAATGCAGTACATTTTTCTTTCTGAACAGAAGCCAGCACCAGCAATGGATCAAAATCTTCGGTAAAAACCATTGTTGCACCATGAGTAATAATTGCACAAACGGCAAGTACACTTCCAAAACAGTGAAATAAAGGTACACAGACAAGTAAACGATCGTCGGGAGTATATTTCATGCACTGCCCAACTGAATATCCGTTATTTACGATGTTGTGGTGCGAAAGCATTACTCCTTTCGGAAATCCGGTGGTACCTGAAGTGTACTGCATATTTATGACATCATGACAATCCAGATTTTCTTTGATACTTTCCAATTCAATATCGTCCACATGATTTCCTAAAAGAATCAATTCTGCTGTATTGAACATTCCCCGATGTTTCTGCTGGCCAATAAAAACCACATTCTGCAATTCAGGAAATTTTTTGCATTTCAATTCTCCCCGGGCCTGCTCTTTTAATTCAGGAACAAGTTCAAATATCATTTCAACATAATCACTGTCGCGAAATCCATCAACAAGAAAAAGTGTATGAACATCTGCATTTTTTAACAAATACTCCAGCTCTGCCAGTTTATAATTGGTGTTAATGGTAACAAGAACAGCACCGATTTTTGCAGTAGCAAACATGACAGTTGTCCAGTCAGGAACATTTTTTGCCCAAATTCCAACTTTATCACCCGGTTTAACTCCGATAAAAAGAAGACCTTTTGCCAAAGCATCAACACGATCATTAAATTGTTTGTAAGTAAACCGCAGGTTTCTGTCAGGATAAATTATGAATTCCTTATCAGGAGTTTCAAAAGCCCATTTTTCAAGGATACCTCCAAGTGTATAATCGAGTAACTGCATGTTGTTTTGTTCAGAAAGAAGGATATATTGTTAATTAAACCGGGGTATAAACCACTGCTACTATTTTAGCCTTTTTTTTGCCGGCTGCATGTACATTGTGTGCCACAACCGAATCAAGGTAAATTGAATCGCCCGGATTTAAAAGGTAAACATTTTTGCCGTAATTAATTTCTACGCTTCCTTCAAGAATATAGATAAATTCTTCTCCTTCGTGAGAAGAAAGCTTGAAATCGGATTCATTTGTAGGTTCAATTTCTACAATGAACGGCTCCATGTGCCTGCCCGATTTATCCTGGGCCAGCGAAAAGAAATTCAGGTGCTCCCTTGTATTTTCGTTTTTAGTTGAAAAACTCAGGCTTGATTTTTCTTCTCCGGCTTTTACAACAACCGGCCCCACCTGTTGCTGATCATCTAAAAATGTTCCGATTCTGATGCCTAAGGCCCGAGATATCTTTATAAGATGACCAAGTGAAGGGACAATATCCTTCTCTTCAATAATTTCAAGTTGATGAATATCAAGGTTGGCATTTAAAGCCAAATCTTCCCTTGAAATCTGTCTGAATTCCCTGAATTGTTTTATTTTTTCTCCAAGATTGTTTTTACCGTTCATGTGTAAAAATTTAGAAAAACAAAAATATAATTTGCTTCCAAATGAAACAAATTATCGGGGACATCTATTCATAAAAAAGGTACCTGTTTTTTACAAGCACCTTCTTTTAACAACTTATTGATTAATCCAGCGGATATATCTAAAATCCTGCCGGTGTGGCAATTTTTCATTTTTAGGATAAATTCTTAACCCATAATTAAATGAACCCGGATGCACGGGATGAAAGTTCAGATGATAACAGCAAAGAGATCCCTCACAACTTTCAGCCTCAAAATTAAACATGTCAATTATATTTGGTTCTTCTTCGGTAGACGTTTCAATAACAACAAGTTCAATGCCTATGTCATTACATGTCAAGCCTTTTAAATCAAGGGTTATTCGCACAGGGTAATCCTGTCCGATTTTCATTATATTACTGATTCCGTCTGATATTTCAACGCTTTTTACTTCAATCTCGTTCCAGAGGGAACTTATTTTATACTTCCATTCTGCGAGTTCTCTGGCAATTTTGAAATTATCTTCACGAATTTCATTACTGCGTTTATATTGAGGAAGATAATACTTGTCCATATAATCGCTCAACATTCTTCCTGTGGTAAAATGGGGGGCAACCTCAGCTATTGTAGCTTTAATATAATCTATCCATTGTTTTGGAATGCCTTTTTTATCTCTGTCGTAGAATGATCCGATTATTTCTTCTTCCAGAATATTATATATTGTTTCGGCATCCAGTTCATCCTGGAAATCCTGTACATCGTATGCACGTTCAGCAGGGAGAGCCCATCCGGCATTTTCCCTGTAGCCTTCTACCCACCAACCGTCGAGTACCGAAAAATGAAGTGTCCCGTTCATCACTCCTTTTTGCCCGCTGGTTCCGGATGCTTCAAGTGGCCTTGTGGGAGTATTTAACCAAACATCAACTCCCTGTAACAGTTTTTTTGCCAGGTTGATGTCGTAATTCTGAACAAAAAGAATTTTACCCCTGAATTCCGGACGTTTAGATATTTCGATGATATATTTTATTAAATCCTGACCTGCTTTATCTGCGGGATGTGCTTTCCCTGCAAAAATAAATTGCACCGGGCGGTTGGGGTTATTCACTATTTTTGCCAGGCGGTCGAGATTTCGAAAAAGAAGATAACCTCTTTTATAGGTGGCAAACCGCCTTGCAAAGCCAATTGTAAGTGCGTCGGGATTAAGTTTCCCCATCACCTCAGTTATCAGTTTCGGATTTTCATTCCGTTTAATCCAGTTGTCTGAAAAACGTTGTTTTATATATTTAACCAGTTTGGAACGTAGCTTTTTTCTAAGTTCCCATATTTTTTCATCCGGGACTTCATAAATTTTATTCCAAATGTTAAAGTCGAGTTGGTTTTGAGGGAATTCCTCACCAAAATATTCTTTATGAATTTTTTTCCATTCCGGGGCTACCCAGGTTGAATAATGTACACCGTTTGTTACGTATCCAATTTCAAGCTCTTCTTTTAAAAATCCCCTGTAAAGTGGCTTTAAAACATCTTTACTTACAGCTCCATGTAACTTGCTCACTCCGTTAATCCCCTGTGAAAGTTGCGAAGCGAGATAACTCATATTGAAATGATCTTCAGAATAGCTGGCTTTACCAAGCATTTCAAATTCATCCCAATCCAATCCAAGCGATTGAGGAATTTTTCCCATATAATGTTTCAGTAAATCAACATGAAAAGAATCATGACCTGCCGGAACAGGAGTGTGTGTGGTAAATATAGTAGATGAACGAACTACTTCTTTAGCTTCAGCAAACGATAAATTTTCATTTTCAATCACATTTGATAATCGTTCAACCCCGATAAATGCTGCATGTCCTTCATTGCAGTGGTATATATTGGAGTTGTAACCCAATTTGTTTAATGCTCTGATTCCGCCAATCCCCAGCAGGATTTCCTGTTTCAAACGATTTTCATTATCGCCGCCATACAAATGGTGGGTAACAAAACGATCCTGCTCCTGGTTATCCTGAAGGTCAGCATCCAGAAGGAAAAGTTTTACTGAACCAATATTAACCTGCCAAACCTGTGCATTTAAATTTCTTCCAGGATATTCCACCTGAACTTTTACCCATTCGCCGTTTTGATCCAAAGCTGGTTGTACCGGGACTTTTGTAAATTCCTGAAACTCATAGTTGGCCATTTGCTCGCCATGTAAATTCAGGGTTTGTTTAAAATATCCGTAGCGGTAAAGTAAACCTACTGCAACAAGGTTTACCTTCATATCGCTGGCTTCTTTTAAATAATCGCCAGCCAATATTCCCAAACCACCCGAAAATATTTTTAATGAATCATGTAAACCGTATTCCATGCTAAAATAAGCTATTTGCGGTCCATCTGTGTTTTTTCTTTCATCGAGGTAGAGTCGCAGCTTTTCGTAGGTTTGATGCATTTTTGATATGAACAACGAATCTTTTTCAAGTTCCTGAAATCTTTTGTAATTCACTTCTCCCAGCAGGACAACCGGATTGTGTGCACAATTTTCCCAAAGGTCTGCATCAATATACTGAAACAATTCCCGTGCTTCGGAATTCCAAACCCACCAAAGATTCTTTGATAATTCGCGTAATGGCGCAAGACTTTCAGGCAGATTTGATTCAACAATTATTTTTTTCCAGGAAGGCTGCTCATTCACAACCCTTTCAATATATCGGACACCAGTTCTTTCACTCATTTTAATAAATTTTCAAAATTCATTTCCTAATTAAAAGCTCGCAAAATTATCATTTCTCCTGTATAAACAGAAAAATCGTTTATTTAGGATTGAACAACAATATTAAATTTACAATGTTTATTTTATTTGTCGCGAAGTAAAACGTTTTTGTTTTTCGCTTTTCTCATCCTTTGTAAATCGATTTCCAGCTTTTTAATCCTGTTTTCTTTTTCATCAATTATCTTATGTAAGGCAGCCACTTCCTGTTCCACTACGTTTTCGGGGACAAAAGAATTCAGCCTGATTTTAAAATCACTTAACACATTCATGTAATTAATGAACGCTTCGTAAGGCGAATCAAACGGATTGACATAGCTGTGGATTTCACCTGTTGAAAAAAACTTTGTGGACATGTAATAAAAATGATCGCTCACCTGCAGATAATTCCAGTCTTTATTTAATGCAGGTTCAGTACAAAGTGCCATTCGCGGGCTTAGTGAATACAATTTATCGAAAGCTTCGCGTTGCATTTTGTTGCCAAGCCAGGCAGTTAAATCCCGTTCTTCGTCGGCCCATGAAATTGCATGTGGAACACTTACCACCGAAACCGGCTGAATCTGTTGCACAACTTCTGCAGGTGTCGAAAATCTCAATTCGGGATGATTTACTACTTTCTCCGAAAAATGTTCAAGAAAATTAAAAACTCCGCTCTCTTTTTTCTGACGTTCGCCAAATGATTCGTAACTAAGGAAAAGGTTAACAACTTCTTCTTTCCGATCGAGCTTTTCAATCCAGCCAATATATTTATCTGCCGTTAATGGAAATTCTGACCAGTTGGAGTTGGAAAAACGAAAAGCAATATCGTCGCTTAGTTTGTAATTACGCATTAAAATTTTTAATCGCGGATTAACTGCGTTAACATAAAGGAAATTCGGACTTTTCCAACCCAGGACATGTTTGGCTCCTTCGGTTAACATTCCTTTAAATCCCATTTCAGATACCTGTGCCCCAATTTTATCTGAATAAATCATTTCAGTATTTCTGAAAATTCCAGGTTTATGGCCAAACAATTCAAAAATGCGTTGCTCGTGTAATTGTACCTGTTTTTTGAAAATCTCTTTATCTTTTAGCGACGAAAGCGAGTGAGAATAAGTTTCAGCGAGAAATTCAACACAGCCCGTTTTTGCCAGTTGCTGAAAAGATTCGATGACTTCGGGTGCGTACATTTCAAACTGTTCGAGTGCAATTCCTGTAATTGAAAATGCAACTTTGAATTTCCCCTCCAGCTTTTTTGCAAGCTTCAGTAAAAGTCTATTTGTGGTGAGATAACTGTTTTGAGCAATTTTGCGCATAATTGTTTCATTGGCATAATCATCGTAGTAATAATGGTCATTGCCAATATCGAAAAAACGGTAACGCCTGTGTCTGAAAGGCTGATGTACCTGAAAAAATAAACATATTGATTTCATGTTTCTGAATTTTCTGTAGTTAATTGTTCTATCGCACTTCTGTATACCTCCCTCACATTAAAGGCAGAATTTTTCCATTTCAGGTTGCTTACTTCATGTTTCCCTGATTCTTTCAGGAAATTGGATAATGAAGTATAATTCAGTATGCCGTAAATTGAATCTGCCATAGCATAAATATCCCAGAAATCAATTTTTACAGCATGTTTTAATATTTCTGAAACACCGGACTGATTTGAAATAATTACCGGAACATCGGATTGCATGGCTTCAAGCGGAACAATTCCAAAAGGTTCGGATACTGATGGCATTACAAAAACATCTGTCATCTTAAACATTTGGTAAACGTCATCACCTTGTAAGAATCCGGTAAAATGAAATTTGTCCGCTATTCCCAATTCTGCAACACGTGCAACCATTTCATCCATTTTGTCACCGCTCCCTGCCATTACAAAACGTACATTGTTCATTTTTTTCTGAACAAGGTATGCGGCTTCCAGAAAATATTCCGGTCCCTTCTGCATCGTAATCCGTCCTAAAAAAGTAACAACTTTTTCATTTACTCCCTTTTTTACATTTAAACTTGATTTAGCGGTTACTGGTTCAACAGCATTATATACTGTGGTTACTTTTTCGGGCGAAATTCCATATTTCTCAATCACTATCTGGCGTGTGTAATTGCTTACTGCAATTATTTTATCGGCTTCTTCCATTCCTTCCCGCTCAATGGAATAAACAGTTGGATTTACGTCGCCTCCACTCCGATCGAAATCAGTTGCATGAACGTGAATAACCAACGGTTTTCCTGAAACTCTTTTTGCAGCGATTCCTGCCGGATAAGCCAGCCAGTCGTGGGCATGTATGATATCGAATGTGTTTTCAGTTGCAATAATTTCGGCTACTACCGCATAATTTTTTATTTCTTCGATGAGGTCTGGTCCGTAGGTTCCACTAAAATTAATTTTCATTCCTTCATCAGTTTGAATAAAACGGGCCTTTGAAGAATACTTTTTTTGCTTCAGTTTCCAGAATTCAGATTCGCCCAAATATGGAATAACTTCGGAATGAACTTCGTAATATTTCATTTTTTGTTCCGCGTTGTTAAACAAAATTTCGGTTTGAGTAACAGGTACATTGTTGGCACCGATTAACCTCATTGCTGATGGATCTTCGTCACCAAAAGCTTTTGGAACCACAAAAATTACTTCAATGTCTTTTAAACTTGCAAGACCTTTTGTTAATCCATAACATGCCGTACCAAGACCGCCTGAAATATGCGGGGGAAATTCCCAACCAAACATTAATACTTTCATTTTAAGAACCTTTCATTCTTTATAATTCTGAACCAGATTTGTTGCATATATAACTCCTGCTACATTCCATGCCTGCGATAATGAGCCCCTTGCGCGGTGTGGCGGGTCTCCGTCATACATTTCCGAAATTGTTCCGATGCTGTGTTCTGTCATTTCCTCTTCAAATGCTTCCATAATATCTTTTATAAAAGGTAATCCACCGCGTTTGTGAATATTTAGATAAGCTTCGGCAAAAAACTGAATTAACCAGGGCCAGGATGCTCCCTGGTGAACTGCTTTCTCCCGGTCATCGGGGCCGCCTTCAACTATTCCTTTGTATCGCAAATGATCAGGCGACAAAGTCCTCAACCCCCGGCGGGTTAATAATTTCTTTTTTGCAACACTTAAAACCGATTTCTTTTGTTCGGTTGAAAGCGGGGAGTAATCCATTGCAATCGCTATTACCATGTTTGGCCTTACCGACCAGTCGGTTTGTTTGTTGTACACAACATCTGCCAGTTGCTCGTGATCTTCGCTCCAGAATGTTTCGAGGAACGAATTATTAACCATTTCGCGGATGGTTTCCCATTTCTGAATAAAATCACTATCACTTTCTTTATTTGCAATTTCAAGGGCAAAACAAATCGCATTGTACCAAAGCGCATTAATTTCAACCGGTAGTCCATTCCGCTGAACAACCGGCTTGTTACCGGCATATGAATCCATCCAGGTTAAAGCAACATCCTGCTTTTCTGCGTAAATTAACCCGTCAGAATTCATCCCAAAATAACCTGGAACTGAATGTTTGTATGATTCAAGAATTTGTTTAACTGCACTACCAAAAATTTTCCACACATCCTTTTTATCCAATAGTTTTTTATAATACTGTTGAACTGCCCAAATAAACCAAAGCGAAGAATCTGCAGATTGATATTTTGGATTTTCATCCTGAATGTTGTCCGGAAACAGGCCGTTTTTAAGGAAACGCAAATAGGTATTTAAAACACTTAAACAAATAGAAGGTTTTTCAAGAGATACACATATCCCCGGAAGAGAAACAAATGTTTGGCGGGTTATGCTGTTGTACCAGGGAAATCCGGCAATTATATCAGTTTCATTTTTTTTGTTTAAAATAAATTGTTCACTTGCGTTTTTCAATAAACTTAAAAAGGTGAACCGCTGGGTTCTTTTATTAAGTTCTCTTGAAAAACGTTGTTTTATCGAAGCAGATTTTGATTCTTCTGTCCCTGCAGCGAAAACTATTGATTCACCTTCTTTTACAGGTAACTCAAAATAACCAGGCACAAACAGATCTTCAAGATAATCGTATCCCCGGATTAATTCCTGGTAATATTCAAAATTATAATACCAGTCGGGAACCGGAATGAATTCAACTTTCTTTGAAAACTGCATGAACAAGTCAGGATAATTTTCATAAAGTTTCATTTTAATTCCGTTTTGTGCCTGTTTGAATTTGGAGTCGGCAAACATATTGGCTTTGCTCAGGCTGTGAATGTTGCGGAAGGCAAGAAATGGTTTCAGCTTTAAAATAGTCGGCGTCTGTGCTTTTTCTACAGTGTACCGGATTAAAATCTGTTCTTTTTGTTCCACAAGCAAACGTTCCATTCTTAGCACAAATCCGCCAATCCTGTATATAATTTTAGGAATATGATCGAATTCAATGTTCTGAATGTATTTATGTCCCTTAGGTTCGTATGTTCCTCCTTTAAAACGGTGAATGCCAAGATTAAATTCAGCATTGTTTTGCACTACCGTCACATCGAGTGACGAAAGTAAAACATGTTTTTCGTGTCCAAATTTTTCAATCGGACTTATTAACAGCCCATGATATTTGCGTGTGTTGCAGCCGTTCAGGGTAGTGCTGATATATGAACCTGCACGATTCGATCTCAAAATTTCCCTGTTTAAGGAATATTCGAGGTTTATCAACTGTTCCTTGTCAAAATTAATGTAACCCATATTCAAAGAATTACAATGTTGGATTTAGAGAATCGTTTAAGCTTTTCCTGACTTTTCTTTCCGGTGACCTGCACCATTCTGTTTTATCTATTATTTGCTTCAGTTTCATCTGTTTGTTTTGTTAAATATTGTTTCTCCAAATTAAAATTAAAAGAGGGGTGTGCTTCTTCAAGCTCGTTGATTTGATTTAAAGTTTTTTTAAAAAATAAACTGGTTTCTGTTGTAAACTTATTAAACGGTTTATGGTTCACGGCAGTTACTATTTTTTGCACTTCCTGCGAAATTTTTAAACTTCCGGTATCAATAAGTTTATGTTGAAAGCTGTTCCAAATATGGTGTACAGCCACATCCGAAATGTGAATCATATCTTCGGAATAAAATCTGTAATCGCGCAACTCATCCATTACAATTTCATATGCAGGAAAATAATCGCAAAGTTCGTTTCCAAAGCTTCTTAATATCCTGTCGATGGCAAGAATGAGTTCTGCTTTACTTCGCTGGTTTTCAATTGCGCCGTCTTTCCAGTGACGAACAGGACTAATTGTGAAGACAACCTTTAACTCCGGATTTATTTTCCAGATTTCGGGTAATAAATCGAAGTATTCGGCTGAAATCTTTTCGGCTGAAATCCGGTACCGCGAAAATTCATTGTTCGGAATTTTATGGCAGTTGGAAACAACTGTTCCTGTTTTCCTGTATTCGTAAACCCAGGCTGTTCCAAATGTTACGAACAGAAAATCAGCCTCCCGAATAAAACCGGAAGAAAATTTTAACCTGTTGTTTATGGTTGCTAGCGTCTGGTTTACATCGGGAGATGAAAACCGCCCGTGATGAAAAAAGCTATGCCACAATCCTTCGTATTCTATTAAATCTACTTTTTCAAATTCTTTTTTCTGAAGAAGCAACCGTAATCCGGCTGCTACGGAAAACGGGTTGTAAAGAATTCCAAACGGATTAATATCAGCTTCATATTTCAGAGCTGCCATTCGGTTTCCAATGTTTTCAGTAAAACAGGAACCGATAAAAATGTTTTTTTTACCGTAACCGGTCTTCCATTTAAAATCAGGAATTTCAACAGCAGTTTGTAATCTTAAAGCAACACTCATTTACTTCACTTTTTTAAAGTCAACTTTTTTCAGAACAAGACCTGTGCGGGACGGAAGATAAAGTTTCAGGTAATGCTGGCTTGAAATTCCACCGCTTGGAAGAGTATAGTAAAACAGGTCTTCATCCACCAAATCGTGTCCTCCAAACCGGCCGTTATCTGTATTCAATACAATTTTATATTTGCCGGCGCCCAGTGGAATTCCGTAATCAGTAAATGATTGTGTCGGATTAAAATTAAATACGAATAAAAATAACCCGCGGTGATAGGCAAGTACTTTATCCGGTTTATTTTCCATTACAAAATCGACCGATGGAATACTCAGAAGTTGATGTTCGCGAATAAGTTTTATCATTTCCTTGTCGAAATCGTAAAGCCAGTGAAATTTTAAATCTGCATTTTCTGAAATGCTCCAAATCCGGCGTGCATGTTTATATGACCAGCCATTTCCTTCACGCGGAAAATCAATCCATTCAGGATGGCCAAATTCATTTCCCATAAAATTTAAATAGGCTCCCCCTGCGGTAGTGGCAGTAATTAGTCGGATCATTTTATGCAATGCGATTCCGCGATCAACAATCAAGTTAGGTTGATCTTTTCTCATGCTGTAGTACATCTCCTTGTCGATAAGCCTGAAGACAATTGTTTTGTCACCAACAAGTGCCTGGTCGTGTGATTCAGCATAACTCACCACTTTTTCATCCATTCTTTTCGATGTCAGCTGATGAAAAATTTGACCCACATCCCATTCATCATCCGACTTTTCCTTAATTATTTTTATCCAGTAATCAGGAACTCCCATTGACATGCGGTAGTCAAAACCCATTCCTCCCCATTCTACCGGAACCGCCAGGCCAGGCATTCCGCTCATATCTTCTGCTATTGAAATTGCAGTGGATTTTACTTCTTTAATCAGCTTGTTTGCAAGGGTAAAATAAGTGGTGGCTTCAACATCCACATTTGCGCCAAAATAATCGTTGTAATTGGTAAAGGCCTTTCCCAAACCATGATCGAAATACAACATGCTGGTTACACCATCGAAACGAAAACCGTCGAACTTAAATTCATCCAGCCAGTACTTTACATTCGACAGCAGGAAATGCAACACTTCATTTTTGCCATAATTGAAACAGTAGGAATCCCAGGCAGGATGTTCTCCTTTTGCACCTTCGTGGAAAAACTGGAATTTTGTTCCGTCATATCTTCCCAATCCTTCCACTTCGTTTCTTACAGCATGAGAATGAACAATGTCCATTATTACATTCATTCCCAGACCGTGCGCTTCGTCAATAAGTTGCTTTAATTCTTCAGGAGTGCCAAACCTCGAGGAGGGGGCAAAAAAACTGGTGACATGATAGCCAAAGCTGCCGTAATAAGGATGTTCAGGAATAGCCATTAACTGAATGGTGGTGTAGCCGTTGGCTTTTATCCGTGGTAACATGATTTTCCTGAATTCATTATAAGTATGAACCCGTTCTTCTTCTCCAGCCATCCCAACATGTGCCTCATAAATCAAATGTGGCTGTTCTGCTGGCTGATAATCGGGATATTTCCATTTGTACTGATTTTCGGGATACCAAACCTGTGCGTTGAAAACTGGAGAATTCTGATCCTGTACCACACGCCTTGCCCATGCCGGAACCCGCTTTCCATAGTCTACAGACCAATGCATGGATAGGGCATATAAATCGCCATGTTTCAAAGCATCTTTGGGAAGGTTAAGTTCCCACACTCCATTATCGATTGGGGCAAAAGCATACTGCTTCTCCTCTTTCCAGTCATTAAAAGTACCAATAAGATAAATGAAGCCTGCATTCGGTGCCCATTCGCGCATTACCCAACCCTTCTTTGTTTTATGTAAACCAAAATAAAGGTAACCGGTAGCAAAATCAGCAAGTGTTGCCGGACCGGTTAAAATTTTTTCTTTTTGCTCTGCAGTTTCAATACGTTTTAAAATATTGGTAGTAAATGGCTCCAGCCATGGGTCATCATAAATCAGCTTCGGAAGTTTATCACTCATTATTTTTTTTATTAAAGATAAAGAATAGGTGACGAAACTTGAATGCATTTTCATTAAAAAAAGTTGCAGGTTCTTTACCAAATGATTTCTTTAAGACGGAATCTACTTCTAACATCTTTTATATTAAACAGTTCAATAGAATAAAAGCTTCTTCAATATCTTTTTTTATTCAAGTTTCAATTTCGTTTTGAATTAACATTGGCTGAAACTCATTCAGAAGAAAAAAATGAGATGTTAACCTAAAAGAACCCTTGCTTTCCAACCATTTATTATTTTCATGCGAGGAATAAGATCCCTTTAAAAATTTATTTATTGTACATGATTATGATAATTGCAAACCCCTGTGGTTTGGTATTCAAAATTCTGATAAACAGTCAGCTATGGATTGCAGTCGGGCCAACTAAATTTTGAGAAATACAACTCGGTAAAATCCTGCAGGGCCTGAAGTGGAAATTGTTTTGCCTGAATTTGATTCGAAAATAATAACATTGAAATTGAATGTGGAGGGACATCCGGAATGGAATTCGAAATCTGTATCTTCTTTAAACGGAAAACATAAATTTTCAGCTTTTCTGTAGCTTATGTTCTTTCTTAAATTTTGATACCTGCCTGTCGAAGGCAGGCAGGTATCTTCATTTGATTTGGATGATCATTATTTTTTTAACCATTTTATTCATAAACAAGGTAACCATCCATTTTAAACCAGGTTCCTCCTTTAGCATAGTCTACTGCGCCAACCTCATCGAAAGTACCATTACAGCCTTCAAATCTTCCCGTTCCGCTTCCGGGAACGATGTAAGTTTTGCCGGTGTAACTGCTGGTTTCGTCAAAAGATTGCATGACCTCGAATGTAAATTCCATTTCGTCACCATTAGGTGCAACTAATTTCCCATGGCCTGTATTTAAGGTATATGGAAGTCCATCATCACCAATTAAAAATGTTATACTTTCAAATACATAATAATTTGTTTCAGGATTCAGTTTTCCTATGTGGGAGCTGTTTCCGCTTACATTTAGCCTGCTGTAAGAATAATATATGTCATCTCCTATATTCCAGGCAATCAAATCTGATTCTGTATCTGGAATTGCAAAGCAATCGGCTTTAATGGGAACAGGCACGTTAGCCTTTTTCAGTTCCAGGTTGTCCTGATTTTCAAATAGTGTGTCGTCTTTGGCACAGCCGGCAATTAAAAGAATTGCCATTACAAAAAAATAACACAAGCGTTTTCATAATTATAATTTAAAGTTGTTAATAGGAATAAATTGATGATTCGTATTTTACATTAGAAAAGAGGAAAAAAATATTTCCTCTTTTGCTTAGTGTTGTGTGAAAATTCATTATTTAATTTGTCAACTTAATGGATATGCTTCTTTCTGCATCCAATGGGTCGTGACCGTGCAAAATTCCATGATATATAATGCGGATGCCTTCACCATTTAATCTTAGTCCCCAAACACCGGTGTTTTTATTATTATTATCATATGAAAGATTATCATTATCCGTAAATACTATATGTGCTTTTCCTGAATATACAGGGCCAGTTGAAAATAATTGCGAAGCATCATAAATATAGCCTTGCCAGACTTCAACTGTAACATCATCCTGATTAACCAGCACATGTACACGAGGGCTTTCGCCTTCGGCTCCTTCTTTTATTATATTTTGTATGTTTAAAACATCCATACTCGCCATACCCCCACCGGAATACAATTGCCTGATATCAACAC
The DNA here is from genome assembly GCA_963816685.1 of uncultured Prolixibacteraceae bacterium. Lineage (GTDB taxonomy): Bacteria > Bacteroidota > Bacteroidia > Bacteroidales > Prolixibacteraceae > CAVYUC01. The sequence continues at coordinate 631,766 of CAWFMB010000014.1, forward strand.
CTACAAATGCTGTAAGGTCGGTCTCTTCATCATAAAACATATAATAATATCCGGCTTCTTCTGACCTGAAAACTTTTAAATTGTCGCCAGGTTGGTCAGGTTTGCCACTTTTTAGCATTAAATCCTGATTGTTTATGCTTTCATGATTTTCAAACAATGTGTCGTCTTTGGCACAACCGGCAATTAAAAGAATTGCCATTACAATAAAATAATTAAGTGTTTTCATAATTAAAATTTTTAAGTTAATACCGAGAAATTGATGAATAGCTTTTTAAAGATCCAATTCCTTATATCTCAATCCGGTTTTTTTACAATGAATCGATAAGAGAATTGTTGATGTAAATTTCGGACAAAGGTTGTTTCATAACCAATCAACCAGGTTTCAAAGTGTTTAAAGTTTCAGGGAATTGCTTTAAATTTTAAGTTTAGCATTTAAATTATGTTACAAGGATTTAAACTATGTATCAAAAGGGAATTTTTTCCAATTTTATCCTGATAAATCGGGATAATCCGGAGAGAATTAGCGAAGTTGATTTTATATAAGGAATAGCTTTTCGGGATAACTTTTCATCGGCATTAGTAAGGGGTTCATCCGTTGTCAGGAAATGAAATCTACACCGGGTTCAACCCTCTGCTGATAAGCAGCTTGCTGATTTTGTCGTGTTCTTCGTTGTACTTCTTGTCCAGTTCGCGGATTATTTTCTGAAAGCCGGGTTCACTGCGGACATTGTCGAACATGGGATCATTTTTAAGGTCGCAAATAAAAAGTTTTGGAGTGCTTGTTGCATTTTGCATTAATCCCAGGTAGTGCATCGATTGCTGCTTGTTGTTCAGCGCTGCGTAAATTTTGGCCAGACAAAAGTGCGAATAATACAACTTTGCTTCCCAACTTGAATATTTTATTTGTTCCTCAAAATTTTTTATAGCCCCCTCAAACAGAGGTAAGGCTTTTTCAGTCATTCCATTTTTTAAATAAGTATAACCATGAATGTAGCTTGTAGCATAAGGTGAAATACCTTTCTTCTTTGTTTCTTTTTCAAGTCGAATCATTACTTTTAGTGCTTTGTCGTAATCACGTAAATAATTATGAATTACAATTTCATGATTCATAAACACAACTGAATTGGGATATTTTTTCAACCTGGATTCAGTGATTTCAAGCGCTCCTTGATAATTTCCATCCCGTATTTCAATAAGTACATTAAAATTATCATACAATGCAGTATCATTCATATTTGCAAACCATTCTGTATTTTTCTTTCTCGAAAGTTCCGGGAATCCTGATGCATTATAACACACAAGTTCTATGTTAAATAAAAATGGAGGTATTATTTCGGAAACTGGTTTTAACTCATGGTATTTTGATATGTTTTCAAAAAAGTGATAAAAATCCTGAAGCTCATAGTATTCCATTGCTATGGTCATATAATACCCTGCATTTTTGACCTGCTTATCGACGATGGGTGAAAGTTTCTCAGCTTCTTGATACAATCCTTTTGAAATTAAATAACTTTTTTTACATGCATTTGCTTCAAGATGATTTTTATTGAAATGCAATGCCTTTTCAATCAACATCATTCCTGAATCCTGGTACAGGCTTCTAAGTGGTAAATCTGAAGTATGAGGATAAAGAAAATCGAAGTACATATGGGCAAGTTTAACATAGGCATCGCTGTAAGTTGAATCAAGATTAATACATTTTTCAAAGGTCTTTATTGCTTCGTTGATGTATATGTAACGATTTGGGTTGGTATATGATCTATTCGATGCGGTTTTTAACATTAAAAACAACTGGTTTCCCTGCAGAAAATATTGAAGTGCTTCCGGATTTTGAGTGGATTTTTGGGCAACCTGTTTTTTCTCTTCGGCAGTCAATTCTGTTTTAAGTGCTTCTGAAACCTGAAAAACCACATCATTGCAAATCTCAAAAATACGGGTTAATGCAGTTTCTTCATTTTCATCCAGATTACGCTCATACATGTCGGTGAATACAGACTGTCCATTATTTGCATCAAGCAATTCGATGTTTACCAGTATTTTATCCCCCGTCTTTAAAGTTCGTCCACGGAGAATGTGGTCTACCATCAGTTCGCGGGCAATATCCCGATTGTTTTTTCTGCTATCGCGATAAGTTTCCGTTGTCGATTGCGGCACCACCAGCATATTTTCAATTTTGCCAAGTTTATTGCCGATTTCAATGCCCATCCATGTTGTAAACGGAGCAAACTCTTCCCCGCTGTCGTTAATAAATGGCAGAATGGCAATGGTATTTTCGGTGCGGGTTTTTTCTTTAACAAATAAGCCTGAAAACAATACACCAATTGAAATAATGGCAATAACTGCAGCAACTGCGATGATCGCAATCTGCACCCATCGTTTCTTTTTGGCGGTGTGTTGTGCATGAATTTTTGATTCTGGTTCTTGTTTTTCCTCCTGTGTTACATGATTTTTTGCCTCCCCGGGCGGATATCCGTAATAATCGTGAAAACATTTGGTAAAATAGGTAGCGCTGCCAAAACCAACTTCATAGGCAATCTGAGAAATCGTCAGTTCTTTTTCATAAAGCAGTTCGAGCGCCCTTTTTAGCCGGGTTTCACGGATAAACATGCTCACCGATTTGCTGATAACGGATTTAACCTTACGGTGCAGCGTGATTCGGCTCATTCCCAGTTGAGTGGCAAGCTCAGCCACTCCAAAATGCTCGTTATGCAGGTTGGCATCGATAATCGATGTGAGATTTTGCAGGAATTGCTCCTCGGTATGATTCACTCCTTTCAACTGACGTGGTAGTTTAATTTTTGGTTTAATATATGATGAAAAGTTACAACAAATAGATGTTATTTAAAATGGGGCACCTCAATATTTCTACCACCTGATTTTTATGATGGGAAGCAATACCATTTGCGGGAAGAAAAAATTAATCAATAGCAACAGGCATTTCTAAATGGTTATCTCTAAAGCAACATTTTTGGTTGAAAATTATGTTCCTGCAAAGGAGGTAAGGAATGGTATGCTATTAGACCCGCATAAATACCGGAATCATTGATTCAGAAAACTGCATTTGTACATCTGTTATTCTGTATAATTGTCCTCTTCACCATTCAACAATTTCACTATTCACAATTTCACAATTTATCAATTTATCCTCTAATTGCATATTTTTATGTGCCTCTCATAATTTCATTTTAAACTTTAATCCAAAATAAAACCAGTGAATCATCGAACAAAAACCCACCCTGTCGTATTCTATTATTAAGTTTTATTATTTCATTTAATATACAGGGATATGAAAAAAGTAGGTATTATCGGCTCGGGAAATGTTGGGCCTGCACTGGCAAAAGGATTTCTTGAAAATGGTTACGAAACCACACTTTCGTCGCGAAGTGAAGAAAAAAGAAAAAAGCTGGAAAGCGAATATAAAGGATTGAAAACCGATACTCCTGAAAACACGGCGAAAAACAATGATTTGATTGTCTTTGCGGTAAAAGGTTCGCAGGCAAAAGAGGCTTTGGAAGAAGTTGGAGTAGAAAACCTTTCAGGAAAAACAGTTATTGACACTACAAATCCAATTGCTGAAGATGCGCCGGTAAACGGAGTGTTGCTTTATTTTTCCTCAGTTAATAAAAGCTTAATGGAAGAGCTGCAAAGTTTAGCCCCGGAGGCAAAATTCGTTAAGGCATTTAGTTGCGTTGGAGCGGCCCATATGGTAAACCCGGGATTTGAAAGTAAACCCAGTATGTTTATTTGTGGCGATGATAATGCAGCCAAAGAGGAGGTGAGGGGCATTTTGGACAAGTTTGGCTGGGAAACTGAAGATATGGGAAACATAGAAGCAGCCCGGGCAATCGAGCCGCTGGCTATTTTATGGTGCATTCCCGGATTCAGGGAAAACAGCTGGAATCATGCATTGAAACTGCTGAAAAAGTAAATCAGATTTACTGAAAACCGAAATTATTTGACTTCGACTGCGCTCCGTCTGACTTTGTTAAAGTTGCTAGGATGGCCATAGTGAGCGCAGTCGGATTGTATTGTCAGAGCTTCTTAAACGATTAATTTATATCCTTTTCCGTGGACATTAATTATTTCTACGGTGGGTTCATCTTTTAAATGTTTCCGCAGTTTGGTAATATATACATCCATGCTCCGGGCGTTGAAATAATTATCATCAATCCATATGGATTTCAGAGCATAGTTCCGTTCCAGCACCTTGTTTGCATTTTGGCAAAGCAGTTTGAGCAAATCCGACTCCTTCGTTGTAAGTTTTACAGTTTCTTCCCCGTCCGAAAGTATTTGTTTGCGTGTATCGAATGTAAATTTTCCAAGAGTAAAAACCTGCTGTGCGGATGCCTGCGATTCCTGTGAGGTTCTTCGTAAAATGGCTTCAATACGGAAAATCAACTCTTCCATACTGAACGGTTTGGTAATGTAATCGTCGGCACCGAGTTTAAATCCTTCAATAACATCTTCCTTCAGGTTTTTTGCAGTCAGAAAAATTACAGGAATATCGGGATTGACAATGCGGATATCTTTTGCAAGTGTAAATCCGTCTTTTTTAGGCATCATAATATCGAGGATGCAAATATCATAATGTTCTTTCATAAAACCTTTGTATGCAGCTTCGCCATCAGGGTAAAGATCGGCCCCGAAGCCTTTTGCAACCAAATATTCTTTTAATAGCAATCCCAGGTTTTCATCGTCTTCGGCCAGAAGTAATTTTGTTTTTTGTTCCATTTCTATTTGTTTATTTTTGGTAACAATATACTAAACTTTGTTCCTTTATTTATTGCACTTTCTACTTTTATTTTACCATTGTGCAAATCCACAATCTTTTTTACATAACTTAATCCCAATCCAAATCCTTTTACATTGTGAACATTGCCGGTGGGAACGCGATAAAACCTGTCGAATATCTGGGTGTGGTGTTCTTTTGAAATACCAATTCCTTTATCTTCTACCGAAATAACAACATATCCGTTTTTGTTTTCAGTGGAGACTTTAATCTCGGGTACTTCCCTGCTGTATTTTACAGCATTGTCGAGGAGGTTGAAAACAACATTTGTAATGTGCACTTCATCTCCTTTTATCATGGGCGAATCTGCTTTTATTTCGGAATGCAGTTCACCGTTTTTGTTTTTAACCCGCAATTCAAAATTTCCGATTACACTGTTGATTGTCTTGTTGATATCAAATTCCTTGAATTTAAGTTTTAAGCGGCCTTCGTTAAATACAGCCATTTGCAACACTTTTTCCACCTGAAAACTGAGTCGTTTGCTTTCCTGGTTGATCACCCTCGATATGTTGTCAATGGTGGCGGGAGTGTTGGAAATGCTGCCATCCTGCAACATCTGGCTTGCAAGTGAAATCGTGGAAATAGGTGTTTTCAATTCGTGGGTCATGTTGTTGATGAAGTCATTTTTAATCATCGACAATTTCTTCTGTCTGAAAATTACCATTATCGCATACACAAAAATAGCGATAAGCAAGCCGGTTAATATGATGGTAGGAATAATGGTTAAACCGGTGGCGCGAAGCAGATATCCCGATCGTTGCGGAAAATAAACATAAAGGTAATTTGGTTGCTGGCCGTCATAGTCATACGGGAAAAGCAGGCTGTTGTATTTGTCTTTTTTACCGGGATTATAATCGGGACTGCCAAAAATAAACTTGTCCTTGCCTTCGTGTGCTGAACGGATAGCATATTTATAATCCAAATCAATTCCTGATTCCCTGAATTCCGCAGTCAGCACAGCTTCCAGAAACGAAGAATCAATTCTTTCACGTAAAGTTCTTTCTTCAAGAAGTATTTTATTTTTAATCCAGTTCATGTCCCTTAACCATTGTTCGCGCCGGCTTTTAAGGGTTTGATTATATCCGGGTATGCGATCGAGCGAACTGTCATTCCCTTGCAGATTCTTCTTTACCGGCGGCTGACTTGCAGTATCCGGAATTTCTATCCTGATTTCTTCCTGGTAACTCCCCGAAAAATTTGATCCCGAATAATTCAACTGAAACTGAATGGAAGTCTGGTTGTTTGAATTCCGCGGAAACAGGTTGAAACTTTCAGAAGGACTTGACGTTCCGGGAGTTATTCCCCGTTCGGCACTAACAATAGCTACACGGCGCTCGTACAACTCAAGCTGATCTACGATTCGTTTTAGTGCACTTGTAACCAACTGGTCAAATTGTTCCTCGCGAATTTCGGAAGCCGACTTGATCAGGTTGGTTTGAATCAGGATTAATCCTGAAAGTACCAAAGCCATTAAAACAATTAATGTGACAAGCATTTTTCTGCTCATGCCGCAAAGATAATTTTTATGAAAAGCTTGCTGTCACTTGCTTAACATTATTTAACACCACAAGGACAATTGTAATTTTTATTAACCTGAAAGAGAATCTTATTTCCCGGTATTGAGTTTTTTTGCCACATCTTCTATTACTGCCGGGAAATGAAGATACTCCAGCTGATGAACTTTTTGTGCAACTTCTTCAGGCGAATCCGTGGGTTGTATTTTACATTTTGCCTGGAAGATCAATTCACCCTCGTCAAATTTTTCATTGACGTAATGAATGGAAATTCCTGATTCCGGTTCACAGTTTTCAACCACTGCCTTGTGCACTTTTGAACCGTACATTCCTTTTCCGCCGTATTTTGGCAACAGCGCCGGATGAATATTAATAATGGTAAAATTGTTGATCAGGTTGGAAGGAATCAGCCATAAAAAACCTGCAAGTACAATTAAATTAACACCCCGTTCCTTTAATTTTTCTGCAATTTCACTGGTTTGATAAAACTGATCGCGGTTGAAAATAAAAGTAGCCACATTCAGGTTTTTAGCTCTTTCCAAAGCAAACGCGCCGGAGTTGTTTGACCACAGCGAATCGATTTGAATGAATTCGTTTCCGGAAAAATACCTGATGATATTTTCTGCGTTCGTTCCGGAACCCGACGCAAAAAGTGCAATTTTTGTAACATTCATAACAATTTCATTTTTTACAAATAGAACATTTGAATAATCTGTTCAACTTTAAGTTATTACACATTGGTTAAGTATTGAATGTAACATCTTTTTTAAATTTTTTCTTTGAAATATAGATCGTAAATGTATTACTTTGCACCGAATTAAATAAAACGGAAATTAGTATTAACTAAAATTTAGAAAATTATGTCTGACGTTGCAGCAAAAGTAAAAGCTATTATCGTTGATAAACTGGGAGTTGATGAAAGTGAAGTTACAAATGACGCATCTTTCACAAATGACCTGGGTGCAGATTCACTCGACACAGTTGAGCTTATCATGGAATTTGAAAAAGAATTTGATTTGGCAATTCCGGATGATGAAGCTGAAAAGATTTCGACGGTAGGGGAGGCAATTTCGCATATTGAAGCAGCTAAAAAGTAATTAAGGAAAATTTCTTTATGGAATTTAAACGGGTAGTAATTACCGGAGTTGGGACTGTAAATCCGTTGGGCAATACGGTTAATGAATATTGGGAAAACCTGAAAAACGGGGTAAGTGGAGCAGGAATAATCTCAAGGTTTGATGCCTCGAAACATAAAACACGTTTTGCATGCGAGTTAAAAAATTTCGATGCCGAACTTTACATGGAACGCAAGGATATTCGCAAATACGATTTGTACACTCAATTCGCATTTGCTTCTACCGAACAGGCCATGAAAGATTCAGGACTTGAACTTGATCAGGTTGACCACGACAGGGCAGGTGTTATTTGGGGTGCAGGCATTGGTGGACTTCAAACTTTTTTTGAGGAAACCAGGGCCTTTAATGATGAAAATCCCAGATTCTCACCGTTCTTTATTCCTAAAATGATAGCCAATATTGCCGGTGGTCTAATCTCCATAAAATTCGGTTTCAGAGGGCCAAACTTCACGACAGTTACTGCCTGTGCTTCTGCTTCTCATGCAATGATTGAAGCAATGAACATGATTCGCATGGGAAAAGCAGAAATCATGGTTACAGGCGGCTCCGAAGCCGGAGTGAATGAAGCAGGATTAGCAGGATTTAATTCGATGAGGGCATTATCAACCCGAAATGATGATCCAAAAACAGCTTCACGACCATTTGATAAAGACCGCGATGGTTTTGTAATAGGCGAAGGTTCGGCAGCTTTTATTTTCGAAGAATATGAAAGCGCCAAAAAACGGGGTGCAAAAATCTATGCGGAAATTGCAGGAGGCGGCATGTCGGCTGATGCATTTCATATGACTGCGCCCGATCCTGATGGAAGAGGTGCCAACCTCGTGATGAAATGGGCACTGGAAGACGCCGGAATTCAGCCGGAAGACGTGGATTATATCAATGTCCACGGTACTTCCACTCCACTGGGCGATATTGCAGAACCCAAAGCCATTATCAAAACATTTGGTGAACATTCATACAAAATGAGTATTAGTTCAACCAAATCAATGACCGGTCATTTATTAGGCGCTGCAGGTGCTGTTGAAGGTCTTGCAAGTGTGCTGGCCATTCAGCATGGGATAATTCCTCCCACAATCAACCATTTTAATGACGATCCTGAAATTGACAATAAACTTGATTTTACATTCAATGTTGCCAAAGAACGTGACGTCAATACAGCCATCAGCAATACTTTTGGTTTTGGTGGTCATAATGCAACTGTAGTTTTTAAGAAACTGTAAGTTGCTGTGGTTAGAAGAATAGCACAAAGAATAAAACTCTTTTCGTCTCCACGAAGGGAGTTTTATTTATTTTTAAAAAATCTGCTGGGTTTCTATCCAAACAATCTCAAACTCTACGATCTTGCGTTTATTCACAAGTCAGCCTCAATTAACGATTCGCAGGGAAACCTTGTGAATAACGAAAGGCTCGAATTTCTTGGTGATGCTATTTTAGGGGCTATAATTGCCGACTTCCTGTACAACCGGTTTCCCCAGCAGGATGAAGGTTTTCTTACAAAAAACCGTTCGAAGCTTGTAAATCGTTCTTTCTTAACCGAATTGATGTATGAAATGGGTTTGAATGTTTATATCGATTCAAATACAATTAAAAATATCGATAAAAGCCACATCTATGGCGATGCCCTTGAAGCTTTAATAGGGGCAATTTACCTGGATACAGATTACCAGACCACCAAATATTTTGTGACAAAAAAAATTCTTTCCCAATATGTTGATTTGAATGAAATTGAACAAAAGGATACGAACTTCAAAAGCCAGCTTATTGAATGGAGCCAAAAAAACAAAAAGGAAATAAAATTTGAAACTACTGAGGAAATCGCAAAAGATAAAAACAAAGCTCCGCGTTTTATAGCAATTGTTGAAATCGACAATGTTGAAATGGGAAAAGGAACCGGGACTTCGAAAAAAGAAGCTCAGCAAAATGCTGCGCTTAAAACACTTCAAAAATTAAACAACATTTCCGGTTGATAATTTTGACAACCTCTGCATTCATAGTCTTTATTGTTATATTTGCCCCCCTTATTTTTAACACGAATGAACAACTATCTGATTTATTCTTTGGGGTTTGTAGCTCAAATCCTGTTTTTCACCCGGACCATTGCCCAGTGGTTCAAGTCGGAACAAGCCGGTAAAGTCATTTCGCCGGTTGTGTACTGGCAAATCAGTTTAGGCGGTTCTATCCTGATGTTAACCTACGGAATTTTACGAAACGATTTTGCAATTGTACTGGGGCAGTTTATTGTTTACGGAATATACATTCGCAACCTTCAGCTAAAAAATGCATGGAAAATAATGCATCCGGCAGCAAAATTCATGGCCGTTGCAGTTCCGGTGGTCTATCTGGCCTGGCTGATATTCGGACAGTCGCACAATTTCAGTTCGATTTTGAAAAACAAGGATGTATCTTTCTTTTTATTGGTGTGGGGTTCGCTGGGGCAAATCATTTTTACATTCCGGTTTGTTTACCAGTGGATTTATTCCGAAAACCGTAAAGATTCAGTACTTCCGCTGGGCTTTTGGATCATTAGCACCATTGGATCCCTAATGATTTTTACCTATGCCATTTACCGGCTCGACCCGGTTTTGTTTGCAGCACACAGCCTGGGGTTGTTCGTTTACAGCCGGAACATTCTGTTGCATTACGGAAAAGGCAGCCTCTTCTCAAAATTCCAAAACATTTCTTTTCTGAATAAATTATTCAATAAAATTTCAGATAAAATTAAATAGACCGACCCGGGAACCAGTTCGGTTATACTTCACAAGGGTTTTCTTTGGACCAACTCCGGATCAAATTCGGATTATATTCGGTTCATTCTCGGACTAAATTCGCATTAAATTCGCGATTTCGCGAATTTAATGCGAATTTAGTCCGAATTTAATCCGAATTCAATCCAGAGCAGGTATATATGAAGTACAGTTTAAAACTTGTTTCTATCATCAGGCAGTTTTTATTTTACACTCCCGTACTTTGCCGAAAGCGCTTTTACAATGATAAAATGTAAAAATAAATTCAGTTTGAATGTTCAAAAGAAATCAGGAACATCTTAAATGACAAACCCTCCGGGGGAAACTTCAGTTTTCCGGAACTTCAGGATTTCGTTTCCAACCATAAATCCCGATGACAATAGTGGTATCCGAAAGAACCTCGATAATTTCCTCGCCAGGTATTTGATTATTGGCATCCAGGGGAGTAAATTTTCCGTTTTCTGAAGCAAGTACAAATCCGAATAATTTTCCTTCTTTGAAGGCAATGGATTTTTGAAAACCATCATCCGGATGTTCTTCCATCCTTATGCCGGGTTTATCCCAGTCTCCCAGTTCTTTGGCACTTCCCTGGATGAACAATGCTCCGTTTTCGGATGGCATTTTTGCGTTTACTTTAAATGTCACAGTATGCACCGGCAAATTATCAAATTCATCTATGCAATCATTCATGTACCTGAAAAGAAGTTCGGAATTTGTTTCAGGGAAAAACGAACGTACGGTATATTCGTGCTCACCTTTTAGAAATTCTTCTGCCAAATCAAACTCTTTTCTATAGGTATAATTATGAAAATTATACAGATACATTTTCCTGTTCTTCAAATCGCAAAGGTTGGAATAAACGGTTGGAAATTTTCCTTCGGCATGTGTAACCGACAATATTTTTTCAAATAGTGAAATGTCCGGTTCATTTTCCGATAGCATTCTTTTGGCTGAAGCATACCTGTTGCATTCTTTTTCCGGATAAGCGGTTTCGGTTAGATTAAAGTTTGTGGCAATCAAATAGTTGTTGTTCCCTTTTTGAATGTAATTCATACGGTTGTTTCCCCATTCAAAAATTACAGCTTCGCCGGTTGCATCAGCAACCAGAATGTGGCTGAATTTCAGATACGGCTGTGAATAACCTTTTACCAGCTCAATGGCTTCCTGAACGGTTTGACATTTTTTAAGAACTGTTTCAAAAATGTACCGGCCATCAAATTCCGGAAGATCCCAATCGCTCATTTCAACGGGTGGAGTGCCTGCACCATCGAAAAACAGTCCGGAATCATTCATTCCACCCTGGTAATTTTCGTCGCCTTTGAATCCCCAAAATATGCAACCATAATTTTCTTCCGATGGAGGAATAACATGAATTACAGTGTTTGTAGTGCACATGTCTTCATTGTTTCCGGCCAGTACAACATTTTTGGAAGAAGCCGTAAAAATCGTGCATCCAAAAACGAATGGGATTTCTGCCGGAATCAGGATAAGCAATATGATTAGCTTTTTCATGATAAATCAGTTGGAATGAAATTTTAAAAATTGCTTCAGGACATCTTTACCTTGATGATTTCCTTCAGAATGAAATAGAAAAACATCGAAAAGATGAAGACAACAAAACCATAGATGGGGGCAAAAAAGCTTACTCTTGCGCCTCCCATAATAAGTTCAGGCGATACATCGGCTGCTTCCATTATTGCATTAAGCGCCTGTACAATTCCAACTATCTGTGAAAGTAAACCTGTGGCCAGTGCCACTGAACCGCCGAGCAGGATTAAACTGAGCAGTTTGGAATTGTAAGTATTTTTCGAAATCATATCGATGATTTTCCAGACAGAAATCACCAAAGTTAAAATGGCCATCACCGTAATCAGGTTCATAAAAGGGCCACCAGCACGGTAAAAATCAATTAAATTCATAATATTCTGTATTAAAATTACTTTAGCTAAACTACTGCCAATTTTTTCAATCGATAGTATTTAATCGTCCAATGACCTGAAACCGTTTTCCAACTGCAATTTTCTTTAAAAGTACAAAAGGAGAGGTAAAAGTGCATTTCGGCTTTTAAAATGTGCATTTAATCGACCGGATTTCCGGATTTTGAAAATCATTCCTACCTTCATTCCTTTATTTTTTAAATGACTGACAGGATTATTCAAATAAAAAAGTTGATGCAGGAATCAGGTTCAGTGCATATAATGTCACACCTGATTTTCTGGATTCTGGTGGCGCTGTTTTACTTTTTTCTTTTTGGCCTGAACAGTGAATCGCGGGAAGTTTCAATCATTCTTTCTGCAGGATTATTGCCGGTGGCGGTGCTGTCTACCTATTTTTTTAATTATGTTCTGGTGCCGAAATACCTCTGGCAAAAAAGGTATGCACGGTTTTTCCTGTTTAGTTTTTATACTTTACTTACTTCCACCTGGATTTCTTTTTTAATCGTTTTTTTCGCACTCATTTATGTTGTCAGGCAAAAATTTTATATCGATCCTTCGGTCTTGCATCCGCAATGGCAGGTTATTACACTAAACTTTGTTGTATTTTTTGCAATTGCAGTAAAACAGGTTAAACGGGCATTTTTTATTCAGCAGGAAAAAAATGAGCTGGAAAAAATGAAACTGACAACAGAACTACAACTGCGCGAAGCTGAACTAAAATTGCTGAAAGCACAGGTTCAACCTCATTTTTTGTTCAACACCCTGAATAATCTTTACGGCCTTACGCTTGAGAAATCGGATGATGCACCGGAGCTGGTTCTGCGGCTTTCCGAAATTCTTGATTATATTTTATACCGCTGCGATGTAAACCGGGTGCCGCTTTCAGAAGAAATTAAAAATCTGATTAATTATATCGAAATAGAAAAAATACGTTATTCCGACAACCTGAAACTAAAGCTTCAATTCCCTGATAATACCGGAAGTTTAAAAATAGCGCCGCTCATTCTTCTTCCCTTTGTGGAAAATGCTTTTAAACATGGAGTGAGCAATTTTCCGGGAGTGGCTTTTGTGGAACTTAAAATGATGCTGGCTGACAGGAATTTGTTCTTCAGTATAAAAAACAGCAAAGATTTTCAGCAAAAAGATGAAGAGCAGATATCCAAAGGCATTGGCTTGAAAAATGTAAAAAAGCGGCTCGAACTAATGTATCCGGGAAAATATATCCTGAATATTGAAGACGGAGAAGAAACATTTTCGGTAAATTTAACGCTACAACTTAATGATCAGCATGTATAAATGCGTTATCATAGACGACGAGCCTATTGCAGTGCGGGTTGTGAAAAACCATCTTTCTTCTTTCTCCGGATTTGAGGTTGTTGCCGAATGCAATAATGCACTGGAAGCCATGCCGGTTCTTTCAAGAATGAAAATTGATTTGATTTTTTGTGATATCCGGATGCCGCAAATTACCGGTGTCGATTTTATCAGGTCATTAAACCACCGCCCTAAGGTCATTTTTATTACTGCCTTTCGCGACTATGCCATCGAAGCTTTTGAATTGAATGTAGTGGATTACCTCCTGAAACCTGTATCATTTGAAAGATTTGCCAAGGCTATTCAGCATTTTATGGATTTAGAAAACAGTGAACCGTTTCATCCTGAAACTGAAGCTAACGGGAACCGCGATTTTATCTTTTTAAAAGCAGATAAAAAGCATTATAAAGTTAACCTGGCTGATGTTTTATATTTTGAAAGCCTTGGTGACTATGTGATTGCTTATACAACGGAGAAAAAAATTGTTACAAAGGAACGAATCAGTAATTTACCAGACGAACTACCCCATGCACGGTTTCTTCAAATTCACCGCAGATATGTTGTTTCCATTTCAAAAATAGAATCGGTAGGACCGGGATTTGTCGAAATTGACGGTAAAAAACTTCCTGTTGGCAGGAGCTACAAAACTGCACTCTCTTCTTTTCTTGAAAACAATTAAGTTGCACTTTTTAATTATCAGTAATTGCTACTTTTGCAGATATGTCGGAAAAAGACAAATACATTGCACGGGAGGGCTGGATTTCCATCATCGGAAATATCATTCTTTTTGTTCTGAAATACTGGGCAGGAATTGTTACAGGCTCGCTTGCGCTGATTGCCGATGCATGGCACACGCTAAGTGATTCAGTTTCATCAGTAATTGTTTTAATTGGTGGAAAAATTTCGAGTAAACCTGCCGATGAGGACCATCCTTTTGGTCATGGCCGCGCAGAACATATAGCCGCAGTAATTATCGGCGTGATGCTTGCAATCATTGCTTTTGATTTTGCGGTTGGCGCTGTTGAGAAATTTACCGGCAAAGAAAAAACAATTTTCGGCACCATTGCCTGGATAGCAACTATCGTATCTATCCTTGTAAAAGAAGGGATGGCACAATATGCTTTTTGGGCAGCCAAAAAAACAGATGCTTCAATATTAAAAGCCGATGCATGGCACCATCGTACCGATGCACTCTCATCGGTCGTCATTTTACTTGGTATCGCATTTGGAAGATTCTTTTGGTGGACAGATGCAGTGTTGAGTTTCATTGTGGCGCTGATGATTGGTTATGCAAGTTTTGAAATTTTATCGAAGGAAATTACTTCGCTGCTTGGCGAGAGTCCGTCGGACGAATTGTTGAAGTCTATAGGGCATGCGGCACAAAGCAAATTTCAGAAACCTATTCACCTGCACCACATCCACATTCACAATTATGGGAACCATTCCGAAATGAGCTGCCATATAAAACTTCCGCCGCAGATGCCATTGGATGAAGCACATGAAATTTGTACAACAATCGAACAGGTTATTGAAGAGGAATTTGGAATAGTTTCCACTGTTCATCCCGAACCTTTAGAATTGAAAAATTAAAATTTAAAGACATGATAACTGCAGTCGTTTTAATACAAACAGAAAGAGATAAGGTAAATTCAGTTGGTGAAGAACTGGCAGAAATTGATGGAATTGTTGAAGTCTACTCAGTAAGCGGAAGATACGATCTTGTAGCAATTATCCGGCTCGAAAATAATGAGCTGCTGGCTGAACTGATGACAGAAAAGTTGACAAGGGTGGAAGGAATTACAGATACCGAATCAATGATTGCATTCCGAAAGATATCCAAAAAGGATATTGCATTCGGTTAGTGACTCATTAAACAGTCAAAACAGAACATTATCACAGATTTTATCCGGGTTTGCATAACTTCTTGTTCATTTTTCTGTAATTTTAAGGTTGAAAATCGAAATTCATCTAATTAAATAAATTATGAAAAACAAAGTAATTCTGCCTCTGATGGTAATTGCTGTACTTTTATTCCAGACTTCCTGTGAAAATCAATCTCCCACTGATTTAACAAAAACAAGTTTTATCCCGAAGCCGGTTTCGGTAAATGCAACAGGTGACAGGTTCGAAATTTCAGGTTCCCCAACCATTTATTTCGATGAAAACGGGGATGGATTGGAACAGGTTGCTGAATATCTGTCAAATGAATTGAACCGGATTTCAGGTGTTGAATCTCAGGTTCAGTCAACGGGTGAAATGCCCCGCAGCGGAATTTATCTTTCGGTTGATGCTGAAGATTCAGAACTTTCAGAAGAAGGTTACGAGCTGAATATTGGGAATGAATTGATTTCCATTCAGGCAGGTACAGCGGCGGGCTGCTTTTACGGTGTTCAAACTTTGCTTCAGACGCTTCCTGCCGCCGGAAGCCAGGATTCCACGCTTGTGATTGCAAGCGGAACCATACGTGATTTTCCTGAATTCAGTTATCGCGGGGCAATGCTCGATGTGTCGCGTCATTTTTTTCATGTTGACGAAGTAAAACGTTTTATCGATTTTCTGGCTGCCTATAAAATGAATACCTTACACCTTCACCTTTCTGATGATCAGGGGTGGCGGATTGAGATCAAATCGTGGCCAAAACTCACTGAAATTGGCGGCAGCACTGAAGTTGGCGGAGGTGAAGGAGGTTTTTATACACAGGAAGAATATTCCGAAATTATAAAATATGCTCAGGACAGGCAAATTACAGTTGTTCCTGAAATTGATATGCCGGGACATACAAATGCTGCACTTGCTTCCTACCCGGAGCTGAACTGCAACGGGAAAGCTACTGAATTATATACAGGAACCAAAGTTGGTTTCAGTACATTGTGCACTGACAAGGAAGTTACCTATAAATTTATTGACGATGTGGTACGCGAAATTTCAGAACTCACTCCCGGGCCATATTTCCACATTGGCGGAGATGAATCACATTCAACACCAATGGAAGATTATATCCCGTTTGTGAACAGGGTTCAGGAAATCGTTGTATCGCATGGGAAAAAAGTAATTGGCTGGGATGAAATTGCAAATGCAAACCTTGTTGATAATGCAATTGTTCAGTTTTGGGCCGATATTGAAAATACAACAATGGGCGTTCAAAAAGGCGCTAAAGTTATTATGTCGCCAGCCAAAAAAGCTTACCTCGATATGAAATATGACTCAACCACCCAGCTTGGTCTTCACTGGGCCGGATACATTGAAGTGGATACAGGTTACATCTGGAATCCTGCAACGATGGTTCCAGGGATTGACAGGGAAGATATTCTGGGGGTGGAAGCTGCATTATGGGCAGAAACTGTAACAGATATAAAAGACATTGAATACATGGTTTTTCCACGGCTTCCAGGATATGCTGAAATTGGCTGGACAGCGCCGGAAGCACGTAACTGGGACGATTATAAAAATCGTCTGGCGAATCACGGCAAGCGTTTCAAAGATTTGGATATTGGTTTTTACCAGTCGAAGAAGGTGCCATGGGAAGATTAACCCTGAAATAATTTCAGGAATACTGCCGGTATATTTGTTTCAAAATGCAGTTTCTCTCCTGTAACAGGATGGATAAACGAAAGCTGCTGAGCATGGAGCCCTAACCTTTTTAAAGGATTGGTAAGGGCTCCGTACTTTTTATCGCCTGCAACCGGATGTCCGGTTTCCTGCATGTGCACGCGGATTTGATTTTTCCGGCCGGTTTCAAGGTTTATTTTTAAAAGGGAAAAATTCCTGCTTTTTTTCTTCAATATAAAATGTGTAACAGCAAGCTGCCCCTTTCCCGGCACCGGTGAGGAATGCATCCTGAAAGTTTTATCCTCAGTAAGATAGGAAGTGATTGTATCTTTTGATTTTTCAACTGCTCCTTCAACCACAGCAATGTAACTTCTTTCAAGAATACTGTCATTCCATGTATCCTGCAACTTTCGTTTTACCAATTCACTTTTTGCAAAAAGCATTAAACCCGAAGTTTCACGATCAAGGCGGTGTACAATAAAAATCTTGTTGGAGGGATCATTTCTTTTTGTATAATTTCGAAGTAAACTATAGGCAGTTGCTGTTTTTTCTTTTGCAGTAGAAATGGAAAGCAATCCCGCCTGTTTATCAATAACCACTAAATGCTGATCCTCATAAACTACAGTCAGTTCCTCTATTTTACCTGCTGTCAGACGTTGTTTGCTGATTTCAATTTTTTGACCTGGAACAAGTGGGTGGTTAAACTGCGAAACCGGTATGCCATCCACTAAAACCTGTTTGCTGCTCAATAATGATTTTATTTTACTGCGGCTCTTCTCCGGCATTTTTGCCATCAGAAATTCCATCAGCATTGTTTCTGTTGAAACCAAAAAAGTGGTTTCCTTTTTTGGAACCGGTGTTTTTTTATTCTGAATGTTTCTCTTTTTGACCATTAACAATTTGCTTCAAATCAGTTGGCGAAAGTAGTTTTTATAATACTATTAAAGCCAAATGAATGTATTCATTTACGAAAGATTTGGAAAAGCTTTTTATGAAAGTTATTTCAGCCCGGGAAGTTGAATTCTTTCACCCCCTTTTTCAATTGATTCTTTTATGGCATCAATAATGATCATGTCGCGCAGCCCCTCTTCTCCAGGAGTTTTTGAAGGCTGTCCCTTCGTAATTGCTTTACACATTTCATCCATTTGACGTGCCTGCTGGTGTGGTTCGGTAAAATCGAAAGTCTCTCCATCTGGCAGAAATCCATGCAACCCAGCATAAGATTGAAAAGGGTTGAGGCCATATTCACCTTTTTCGGCATTAATTTTCAGGAAATTTACGTTGCCGGCAAAAGTGGTCATGCATTGGGCAAAGGTATTGTCGGGGAATTCCAATTGAAAGGTTGTTGTTTCATCCACCTCAGAAATATGTTCGGGATCCAGGTTGATTTTTTGAGCTGTCACGGCCACGGGTTCCTTCCCTGTTGAGTAGCGTGCTGCCTGGAGAGGGTAGGGTCCCATATCCATAATTGCACCACCTCCGTATTCTGCTTTAATTTTCCAGTTATCGGTTGGGCGATTCATGTAAAAACCGGCTGCCGTATTTACAAAGCGGATTTTACCATAGGTTTTTTCGCGTGCCATTTTTTCAATCAACATGGTATATGGTTCGTAACGCAAACGGTAACCAATGGAAAGTGAAACACCGGCATTTTCACAGGCTTTAATCATATCGCGGCATTCGGAGGCATTCAGCGCCATCGGCTTCTCACAAATCACATCTTTCCCTGCTTTGGCTGCTCTGATAACATATTCTTTGTGCATACTGTTGGGAAGCACCACGTAAACCACATCAATGTCATCGTTATTGGCAATTTCATCAAAATTCTGATAATTGTAAATATTCCGTTGCGGGATGTTGTACTTTTCGGCCCATACTTTTTCCTTTTCCGGTGTGCCGGTAACGATTCCTGCCAAATAGCAGTTTTCTGTTTGCTGTAATCCGGGAGCCAGTAAACTGGTGGAATAGTATCCCAATCCAACCAGGGCAATTCCGAGTTTATTTTGCCTGGTAACTGTTTTTCCATATGAAATAAATGGCAAATTGACCACACTTGCAGCAATTGTTGCTGCCGAAATATTCTTTACAAACCGGCGTCGTGACTGATTATTCATAAATATGGTTTTAAGTTCCTTTAAAATTAATCATTTTAAAGGCAGAATACTAATAACCTGCTGACTTTACGGATTCTTTTCAAAATTAAAATTGATAATGTTCTGCTTATAAATAATAAAAAGATATTTTTGAATTACCCATAAAACTATTGATATTTCAAACTATGGAAAATTTCAGTAATTCAATACTTTTACCAGAGAACCTACCCGAAATTGAATCCGTCAAATTCAACCCGCTGGATAAAAAATTATTAATAATACAGTTGGTGCGGGTAGCAGTGGTATTTCTGCTGTTATCCGGAGGACTGGTAACATTCCTGATTTTTTCGGATGAACAGCCTCCGCAATTCGTAATTATTTTGGTGGCTGCCGCAATTGTACTGGTAGCTGCCTGGTCGGCAGTGGTTGCTGTACTGGGTTTTCCGCGAAAGGGGTATCTGCTCCGCGAAAAGGATGTTTCCTATCAGCGGGGATTAATCACCTACAGAGTAACAACAGTTCCGTTCAACCGCATTCAGCATGTGGAAGTTAACCAGGGCGTGCTGGCAAAAATGCTTGGGTTGTCCTCAGTAAAAATATATACGGCAGGTGGCACTTCCGGCGATTTGTCAGTGCCTGGTCTGCCGGTAGCTGAAGCTAAAAAGTTGAAAGCCCATTTATCCGGGAAAATAAGTGAGTATGAATAAAATCGACCTCACTCAGCCTACCCGTCAATCTTCACGTGGATTAATCCTGATTTTTCTGTTCAGCGCACAAAAATTCATCCGGGCATTCTGGCCGATGTTGCTGGTGCTGGTGGTTCAGAATAAATGGTTTTCAAATCAGTTGACCCTGATGATTTCAGCCATTATCCTGCTCGTTTTGCTGATTGTGCACACCATTCTTTACTACCTGAATTTTTATTTTTATGTATCAGGGAATGAGTTTGTTCTGAAAAAAGGCTACCTGCGCAAAAAAACACTTACTGTTTCGCTCGATCGCATTCAAAGTGTAAACACAAAACAAAATATTATTCAGCAATTACTCAATGTGGTAACTCTTGAAATTGATACAGCCGGAGCAGTTGGAAAGGAGCTAAAAATCCATGCCCTCGATAAATCCTGTTCTGAGGCACTTCAGGAACAACTGCGTACGGAGAGAAAAGAACCTGTATTTTCAGAACATGCTGAACAACAAAAAACCGGTGAAACAGAAGGAGAAGTTTTACTAAAACTATCGCCGGCCGATTTGCTGAAGATCGGAATCAGCCAGAACCACATCCGGGCCGGATTGGTAATTGTTGCTTTTGGGTTTCAGATTTTTCAGCAGGTACAGGATTTATTCAATGAAAAGGCAGATGAATATTCAAATGTGGTTATGGAATACATGTCGAATTCCAATTGGGCACTTATAACCTTTTTGGCTATATTTTTTATGGGGATTGCCATTCTTTTTTCTTTGTTCAGGACAATTTTAAAATACTTTGAATTTAAATTAATCAAAAGAGAGGAATCCTACCGGATTGAAGCCGGATTGATAAACAAAAGGAATGTGATTATTCCTCACCACAAGGTGCAGGAATTAAACTGGGAAACGGGTCCCTTAAAAAAGCTTTTCGGGATTTACCACCTTGTTTTCAAACAGGCAGTGAGCGGCCAAAACAGGCGGCAGGAACAATTGGTTGATGCTCCCGGATGTTTGCAGCACCATCTTGATTTATTAATGAACGATTTGTTTGGAGAAGATAAATTATCCGCCGTAACTAAAATTTATACCGACAACTATTATTTCAGAAGGTTGTGGTTGTTTTTCGGCTGGTTTCCTGCAGTGATTCCGGTATTTTTTCTTTATGCCGAATGGATGTACTGGATGGGAGCAGTTCTTTGGCTTTTGGCAACTGCCGGATACAGTTACCTGATCCTGAAGAAACGGTATTTCAGCATGAATAATGAGCAAATCCGGATTTCAAAAGGTGCAGTTTCGCACAAGTGGGAACAGATGAAACTCTTCAAAATTCAGGCAGTTGAATTTCACCAGACCATTTTTCAGAAAAGAAGATCGCTTGCAAGCTTGCGGCTGATGAATGCCTCCGGGACGATGACAATCCCTTTTATTGACGAAAAGCTGGCAAGGGTATTATATGATTACGTGTTGTATCATACCGAAACGTCAAAAGAGAAGTGGATGTGATTTTTACTCTGTACTGGTTAAAAAGAAAGGGAAGCAACAGGCCTCCCTTTTGGAAAAAAGACAAACAGCTGATTTCAAATTTACAGTGAATTAAAAATCTTTTTCAGGAAAATCATTAGATAATTCTATCCGGACTTTTCCTAAATTGTCGTACAAATCATTGTATTTTCGCAATCAAAATAAATGGTCATAAAATTTTCAGGAATAGATTTGTACCTTTGTCAAAAGAATATATTTTCTGATTATGGGAGCTATTAAAGAACAATACATTGAAGACGATAATGGTAAGAAAGTAGCTGTAATTCTACCTATCGCCGAATATGAAAAGATGATTGAAAAACTGGAAGAACTGGAAGACATCAGACTTTATGATGAAGTTAAAGCCAAACATGAAGTAGCCGATTCGTTTGAAGAATACATGGCAAAACGAAAAAAGTAATGGTTGCCTATAAAATTTTAATTACCAAAACAGCACAAAAGCAATTGGATAATTTTCCCCATCAAATTGCTGATCCATTAATCAAATTTATTTTAATTCTTGCCCAAAACCCGCGTCCTGCAGGTTACATAAAACTTAAAGGAAGAGATGCATACCGTATCAGGAGAGGTAATTATCGAATTATCTACGAAATCAAAGACAATAAGTTAACTGTAATTGTTATTGCTGTTGGGCACCGAAAAAGTATTTACAGATAATCTCTACCGTTACATTCCTGAACTTTCCTTCTATTTTATCGATGGGAAAATTCTGTTTAGGGAAGTTTCCTATTGTTCCGTCACTTCATACAATTCCCCCTGAAATTCATTTTCAAAAATTACTTTAAATCCTTTTTCCTGAAGTTCACGACCGTTTCCGGTAAAAACGACTTCATCGGAAGAAGCATGTTTTACTGCATATAGTTTTTCAAGATCAAGGTGTTTTACCGTTACCCATCGTTCGTTTACAGGAGCAAACTGCTTAAAAACGGCAATGATTCCGCCTGATTTTGTTTCTGTATTTATCCGTTGGAAGCCGTCCCAGCTGCCATAATCTGGTTCTCCATAACCTGGTAAATCCTGCCTGAAAACCATGATATGATGTTTTTCTTCCATTTCGCGTAACCAGCCGGACATTGCTTTAAACTGCTGTTGTTTTTCAGCGTCCATTTTTCGTGGATCGCCCAGCATGATGGGCAGTGAGCCGCACAGCGATTTAAATGAATACAATGCATATTCATCGTCGAGCGACTGGTTACCAATAACCAGAGCTGTTGCCGGAATTACCGGCGCCCGCCACCAGCTCATTTGCCGTACGCGTTCACTGCCATAGGGCGCTTCTCCTTCAAAATTCGACAGCCAGTTTCCCTCGGCATGTTTGCACATATCGTAATCAACAAGTTGCAGTTCGCCCATGGTTTCAAAGGTGCAATCGATGAACAGATCAGGCGCTTCAGCATGCAGCTCGTCAAACAATAGCCAGGCGCGGCGGTAAATTTCGAGATACGATTCATTCCTGTCTTTATGCGGATGATCTTTGGCAAAACATCCTGATATTTCCGGATTGAAACGGTAAGCACTGGTTACAATGGCAAAATCGAGCTTAACATATTCCAATCCGTGTTCTTTTACCAGGTTCAGGATTTTCCCTTTAATGTAATCTTTCCACCCGGTAGTAAAACAGGCAGAAACACGGTCGCTCTCCCAGTCCGTGTGCAGGTTCACAAAATTTCCCTCCCTGTCTTTCGCAAACCATTCGGCATGTTCCTGAAAAACCTTGCTCTCTTTGGATGCGGCGCCCATACTCAGCCACAATCCTGGTTTCATTCCCTTTGATTTAATATATTCGAAAACCGGTTTTAATCCGTTTGGAAACTTTTGGTAATCGATTTCCCAGTCGCCAAACCCCACCTGCCAGCCATCGTCTATGATAAATTCCTCCACTCCGCAGGCAGATGCTGCATCGGCCAGTTCCATTATCAGTTTTTCATTTACATTTCTTCGGAAAGGTTGCCAGGTATTGTATACAAAAGTTGGCCGTTCAGGAATTTTTATCAGCCGGATTCCCATATATTTCCGAACAAAATCACTTATTGGGCCATCCACAAATTCCCGTGGATTATGCTCAGAATACAAACCTGTAAATATCCAGGTGCTTTCCCAAAGTTCGCCCGGCTTCAGCCATTTTCTGAAAGCATAATCCTGATCGGTATGTGTCAGTCCTGCATCAATTGTCCAGCCGTCCAGACAGACCGAAACGCGTTTTAGTACACCGGGAGCTTCATTTCCAATCACAATTCCGTGATGTGAATTCGTGTTGTGGCAAATAATCAGCGGGTCGTGCCAGTTGCCCAGGTACGGACCAATATGTTTGTTTCTTGCATAATCATGATAAACCATATTGTGAATATTTCCCCAGGGGATATTCAGGCTTTCCACATCCAGCGATTCAATTTTTAACGCATCAGTCCCCACATTTTTAAAATCGAGTTTTTTACGGATAATGGGAAGGTTCGGGTAAACAAGGTATGAAATTTTAAGCTCTAAATCCCGGTTAACTTCTGAGATTCCGCGCAGGGTAATATTGGATTCTGCAATTTCACCTTTCTTGTTTTCCTGAAAATTCACGACTTCCCAACCTGTTCTTCCGGTTACTGCTTTATCGTTCAGCAAAAAAGAAAATTCGTCTGGTTTGGGGCCGCGATACCATTCATAGTCATCCGGCATTGCCAACTGTTCCTGACTGGAAATCTCCGGCTCGTCATCCTGTATCCGGACAAAATTGAACGGATAATCCTTCAGCCGGTAACTCATCGTTGAAAATTCGCCGTTTTCAAGAACTACAATCCGTGAGACTTTTTCATTTTGAAGCACCAGTTGTTTTCCGTCCCAGGTCGGCTGGGATAAAATGGAAAATGGGAAAATTATGACAACAAGGAAAGTCAGGCTGAATTTCATAGTAAATGGTTTTAGTTATTTAAAAACTATTTAAAACTGTTTTATATTGATTGTGCAAGATAAAAATAAATAAGGATTTTGTATTTTCGGTGTTTCCATCAACTAAACCAATTTTGATGAAAGTTAATTTCGGTTATTTACTCACCATTTCGTTGGTCACTGCGCTTGGCGGACTGCTTTTCGGGTTCGATATTTCAGTGATATCGGGTACAATTCCGTTTCTTCAGGATTTTTTTGAATTAAATGAAACAATGAAAGGCTGGGTAGTCAGCAGCGCGTTAATCGGATGTATTTTGGGCGCCAGTTACAGCGGCCGGCTGGGTGATTACTTCGGCCGGAAAAATGTGTTGCTGGTGGTGAGCATTTTATTTGCCATTTCAGCGATCGGCAGCGGTATGGCCAATTCTATTCCCGGGTTTATTTTTTACCGTATTCTGGGTGGAATAGCAGTTGGCGGTGCTTCGGTTTTAGCACCTATGTACATAGCTGAAGTTTCGCCGGCGCACTTGCGCGGAAGAATGGTTTCACTTAACCAGTTGACCATAGTCATCGGAATTTCAATGGCTTATTTTTCCAACTATTTATTACTGGGGATTGGTGAAAATGCCTGGCGCTGGATGTTTGCTGCCGAAGCTGCTCCGGCACTGCTTTTTTTTGCTGCGCTTTTTATTGTTCCGGAGAGTCCGCGCTGGCTGGTGGCCAGGAATGAAGAAAACAAAGCCCGGCTGGTACTTGAAAGAGTTGCAGGAAGTGATTTTGCCCAATTCGAATTAGGCGAAATCCGCGAATCACTGAAAGGAGCCGTAAAAAGGGGAACATTGAAAGATGCTTTCAAAAAGAAATACACACGGATTCTTTTTCTTGGGATTTTTCTTGCGGTGTTCCAGCAATGGTCGGGAATTAATGTCATCTTTTTTTATGCTCCCGATATTTTTGCGAAAGCCAATCTGGGAGTCGATGCAGCGCTTTTCCAGACTACATTAATTGGTCTGATGAATCTGCTGTTTACAATTCTTGCCATGCGGGTAATCGATAAAATGGGGAGAAAAAAACTGATGCTCATCGGCGCTGCAGGAATGACTGTTTGCTATTTTGTCATTGGATATCTGTTTCAAACCGGACGCACAGGCGATTGGATGCTGCTGACGTTTATTATTCTCACTCCTGCATTCTTTGCATTTGGACTTGGCCCAACAGTCTGGGTCGTGCTTTCAGAAATATTTCCAAATAAAATAAGGGGAGCGGCCATGTCGGTAGCTACGTTTGCACTCTGGGTGGCCAGTTACCTGTTGACCCTTACTTTTCCTATTTTTGTGGAATTATTTAGCGCTGCCTTTACATTTTGGATTTATGCAGTAATTTGCATAGTCGGTTTTGTAGTAATTTTTAAGTACCTGCCGGAGACAAAGGGTATTTCGTTGGAAAATCTTGAAAAGATGTTGGTGAAGGAATAATTAAACTGGAAATTATGGAAGAAGATATTCGATGGAAACAACGTTTTTCAAATTATACGAAAGCTTTCGAACAGTTTTCCGAATTTATAGAAAAAGGGGAATTAAATAAATTTGAAGAACAGGGCCTGATTCAGGCATTTGAAAATACATTTGAGCTTGCGTGGAACGTAATGAAAGATTATTTTGAATACCAGGGCGAACAAACTATTACCGGAAGCAGGGATGCATTTCGTCTGGCTTTTAAAAGAGGGCTGATTGGCGATGGTGAATTGTGGATGGATATGATTGCGAGCCGGATTAAAACAAGCCATACGTATAACGAAGAAACTGCAGAAGAAATCGTTGAAAAAATAAAAGAGGTGTATTTTGATCTTTTCACTCAGTTTTACCAGGCAATGAAATCGCGGTTATGAATTTTGGATTGAAAGAGGAAACTATTCTGAAAATAAATTCATTGTTTGAACGATTTCCGCAAATTGAAAAAGCAGTTATTTACGGATCGCGGGTAAAAGGAAATTTTAAAAAGGGGTCTGATATTGATTTAATATTAATTGGGGAAAACCTTGATTTGACCAGCATAAACAGAATTGAAACAGAAATTGATGATCTTTTGCTTCCTTATTCGTTCGACATTTCCATCTATCATCAATTGGAAAACCCTGATTTAATCCAGCATATTAACAGAGTTGGCAAAACTTTTTACCTGAAATCCAATAAAAACTGAAACAATGAAACTGATACTTTTTCCAACTATTCTTATATTATTTGTTTTTAATCTTTCTGCCAAAGAATACCATGTGGCAAAAAATGGAAATGATCAAAATTCGGGAGCTGCAGATTCTCCTTTACTTACCATTCAGTCTGCGGCAAAACTGGCACACGCGGGCGATGTAATTACTGTTCACGAGGGGATTTACCGCGAACAGATTGCACCAACACACGGCGGAACATCAAACGATAACCGGATTGTTTATCGCGTGGCGGAAGGCGAAAAGGTGGAAATAAAGGGTTCGGAAATGATAAAAGGATGGGAAAAGCTTTCCGGCGATGTATGGAAAGTTACGATTCCCAATTCTTTTTTTGGTGATTACAACCCTTACAAAGACATTATCCATGGTGACTGGTTCAATGATTTGGGACGTATACACCACACCGGCGATGTTTACCTCAACGAAAAATCGATGTGGGAAATGGCTATTCTCGAGCGGGTTTTGAACCCGGTGGTGCAGGAAGATAATTTTGATCCGGAAGGTTCAACCTATACCTGGTTTTGCGAAAGCGATGATATGAACACTTACATTTACGCCAACTTCCATGGTTCAAATCCGAATGATGAAGTTGTTGAAATCAATGTACGTAAAAGCTGTTTTTATCCGGTTAAAACAGGAATAAATTATATTACTGTCAGCGGGTTTGTCATGCGGCATGCAGCTACGCAATGGGCCCCGCCCACTGCTGAACAAGTCGGGCTGATTGGAACGAACTGGAGCAAAGGCTGGATTATCGAAAACAATACCATCAGCGATTCCCGTTGCTCGGGAATTACACTTGGGAAACATGGAGATGAATACGACAATACATCCGAGAATTCTGCCGAAGGTTATGTGGAAACAATCAAACGGGCGCATGCAAGAGGCTGGAGCAAAGAGAATATTGGTTCGCACATCGTCCGGAATAATTCTATTTCAAATTGTGAACAGACAGGAATCTGCGGAAGTATGGGTGGTGTTTTCAGTACGATTGAGAACAACAATATTTACAACATCTGGACAAAAAGACAATTTACCGGCGCCGAAATGGGCGGGATAAAAATCCATGCAGCCATCGATATGCTCATTAAAAACAACCGGCTTGCAAATTGCGGGCGCGGACTGTGGCTCGACTGGATGAATCAGGGCGCACATGTGGTGGGTAATTTATTTTACAACAACACCACTGATGATATTTTTGTGGAAGTGAACCACGGACCATTTCTTTTCGAAAACAACATTATGCTTTCACCACTTTCTATTCGCGACTGGTCGGAAGGAGGCGCATTTGTGCACAATCTTATTGCCGGAAATATTGAATTGCAGCCGCAGGATCGCCTTACGCCTTTCCATCCGCCACACTCCACAGAAGTTGCAGGATTGAAGCAAACCAAAGGCGGTGATGATCGGTATTACAACAATATTTTAACTGGCAGTTTTCAGGAAACCCGGAATCAAAAATCAGGTCTGAGAGTGTATGAAAATACGGAATACCCGATGTTTGTGAATGGAAATGTATACCTGAACAATGCGACTCCATTTCAAAATGAAAAGAATCAATTGGTTCTGGATATTAATCCTGATATTCAGCTTGAAGAAACAGAAGAAGGTATTTTTCTTATAATGCATTTCGATAAAAGTATCGTAAAAATGAAAAATCAGTTGGTAACTGCTGATTTGCTGGATAAATCAAAAGTATCAAATCAGGGATACACAAATCCGGATGGTTCAGGAATAACTATTGCCAAAGATTATTTTGGAAACAAAAGAAATACTGGAAATCCAACTGCCGGTCCTTTTGAAACACCGGGGACCGGAAAAATAAAGTTAAAGGTCTGGGCAAAATAGTTTTGGTTTTAAAACATGCGGATGTGTAAATATTTCTTTACAATTATGTGCATATTTGTAAATGATCTTTTACAAATCAGTTGAATCTGCTTATTTAAAACATTTAATCGATAAATAAACCATTTAAATATGAACTCAAGAGACCAGTTTATAAAAACAATAAACCACCGGCAGGCTGACAGAATTGTGCTGGATTTGGGATCCACTGCTGTGACAGGAATACATGTTAAAACTGTTTCGAATTT
The DNA here is from genome assembly GCA_963816685.1 of uncultured Prolixibacteraceae bacterium. Taxonomy (GTDB): domain Bacteria; phylum Bacteroidota; class Bacteroidia; order Bacteroidales; family Prolixibacteraceae; genus CAVYUC01. Next base: position 660,262 of record CAWFMB010000014.1, read on the forward strand.
AAGGCGCCATTTTGGGTTGCAGCGTAAACCGGTACGCGTTATTGAACCATTCCAGATGCTGGGTGAAGTCGATTGGGAGCTGGTTGATTCTATTGGCATTGATGTTATTGGTGCCTGGGGAAGAAACAATATGTTTGGCTTTAACAATCATGCGCCATATAAAGAATGGAAGACTCCATGGGGACAGCGTGTGATGGTTCCCCGGAATTTTAACGTCACCACCGACGATAAAGGTGATGTTTTAATGTATCCTGAAGGCGATACTTCAATTCCGCCATCAGCAAGAATGCCAAAAACAGGGTATTTTTTCGATGCCATTATCCGGCAGGATCCGATTGATGAGGATAATTTGAATGTGGAGGACAACCTGGAGGAATTTGGTTTGATTTCGGATAAAGACCTGGAACATTGGCGCATGGAAGTTGACAAAGCCTATTTTTCCGGAAAAGCTGTAATCGCAGCTTTTGGTGGGACTGCGCTTGGAGATATCGCATTGGTTCCCGGAATGCAGCTCCGTCATCCGAAAGGTATCCGTGATGTGGCGGAATGGTACATGAGTACGGTTATGAGACCGGATTACATTAAAAACATTTATGAACGTCAGGCAGAAATTGCAATTGAAAATATGCGCCGGATATTTGCGGTGGTCGGGAATAAAGTAAATGCTGTTTTTATGTGTGGTACAGATTTCGGAACACAAAGTTCCACGTTCTGCTCACCAGAACAATTCGATGAAATGTGGCTGCCTTACTATAAAAGAATGAACGACTGGATTCATGAAAATACGCAATGGAAAACGTTTAAACATTCTTGCGGGGCGGTGGAAACTTTTATGGATAGCTTCATCCGCGCTGGTTTCGATATCATTAATCCGGTTCAGATAAATGCAGCCGGTATGGATCCAAAAAAGCTGAAGGAAAAATATGGCAGTAACCTTGTATTTTGGGGCGGAGGTATAGACACACAAAAAATGCTGCCGTTTGGAAAAACAGAAGAAGTACGCGAACAGGTTTTGCGAACCTGCGATATATTTTCGAAAGATGGTGGATTCGTGTTTAACACAGTGCACAATATCCAGGCAAATGTTCCGGTTGAGAATGTGGTGGCGATGTTGGAAGCCATTCAGGAATTTAACGGAAGATAATCGAAATCGGCCCTGAAAGGGCAGCTTGTAAAAGAATATAAATCACTAATGAAATCTAAAACTTCAATAACGATGAAAAAAATAAAATTAATTCTTGTTATAATTGGTGTTCATTACCACCACTATTACATTCGCTCAAAACTACCAACCTAACTGGGAATCGATTGACAGCCGCCCAGTTCCGGAATGGTTCGAGAATGCTAAATTTGGGATATTTATTCACTGGGGAGTTTATTCTGTGCCTGCATGGGCGCCCGCCGATGCAGATATCGGTGTTTATGCAAAATATGCCGAATGGTATTGGCGCAGAATCAATGATGACAGTCCTGCAGGTAAATTATTCCGTGCCTATCACAATGAAACATATGGTGAGGATTTTCAATACCAGGATTTTGCTGACGATTTTAATGCCCGTCATTTTGAACCCGAAAAGTGGGCTGATGTTTTCAAACAGGCCGGTGCAAAATATGTGGTGCTTACCTCAAAACATCACGAAGGATTTACATTGTGGCCAAGCGCTGAAAGCTGGAACTGGAACAGTGTTGATATTGGTCCGCACCGCGATTTATGCGGCGATCTCAGCGATGCAGTGAAAGATGCAGGTTTGCACATGGGATTTTATTATTCATTGTACGAATGGTACAATCCAATTTATCACGATAATCTCGAAAAATACGTCGATAATCACATGATTCCGCAAATGAAGGATTTGGTTACCCGCTACGAACCTGATATTTTATGGACAGACGGCGAATGGGACTATCCAAGTGAAGACTGGAAAAGCACTGAATTTTTGGCCTGGCTTTACAATGAATCACCAGTAAAAGATCAGATTTGCATAAACGATCGTTGGGGAAAAGAAACCCGTGGTGTACATGGTGGATATTTCACTACCGAATATGATATGGTGCATGAACAGGAAGGTGTTGGTGAGGTAACCCGGCCATGGGAAGAGTGCCGCGGAATCGGAACTTCTTTTGGTTATAACCAGGTGGAAGACCTTGATAATTATATGACATCTGATGCATTAGTGGATCTTCTGGTTGAAAAAGTGGCTGGAGGCGGAAACTTGTTACTCGACATCGGACCAACTGCCGATGGAAGAATACCTGTGATTCAGCAAGAACGGCTTCTGGATATTGGAAACTGGCTTAATGTGAATGGTGAAGCTATTTACGACACCCGGAAATGGAATGGTTCAGGTGAAAATAAACTCGAACATGTTTACTTCACTCAAAAAGGAAAAGATTTATATGTCATTTGTACTGAGTTTCCTGCAAAATCGATTTCTGTAAACGGAATCGCAAAGGCAGGAAATGTTAAAATGCTTGGGTTCGATTCAGCCGTGAAATCTAAAAAGTCGGGCTCGAAACTGATAATTACAACACCAGTAATCACTCCGGGAAGTATTCCTAATAATTATGCATGGGTTTTCAAGATAGAAGATACCTTATAATCTTTCATAAAAGGTGATTATATCATCCGAAATGTTCTGTAAACTGATGATGTTAAGCACCGATATAACGTTGAACAATTCTAAAAATCTGACGTTCAAGGAGAAAACATTTAAGGAAAGTCAATTAAAATTATTAATGTAATTAATCAAAACATAGGACAATGAATAAAGCAAAACAATTTCTAAAATCACACAAAATGACAGCTGCTGATATCAACATTCAGGAACTTGTCAATCTGTTTTTAAACGACATGAAAAACGGGCTCGAAGGCAATGAAAGTTCGTTATTGATGCTGCCAACTTATATTGAAGCCGAAGGTGCGGTAAAACCAAATGAACCGGTGGTCGCCATTGATGCAGGAGGCACTAATTTCAGGGCGGCTAAAATTTATTTCGACGATAAATTGAAGTTGGTGACTGAAAATATTCAGCTCAATAAAATGCCGGCTGTGGATGAAGAACTATCGAAAAAAGAATTCTTCGATACTTTTGCCAAATACATGGAAGATTATAAAAATGAATCGGATAAAATCGGCTTTTGTTTTTCGTATGCTGCTGAAATCTTCCCGAATAAAGACGGCAAATTACTCGAATGGAGCAAAGAGGTGAAAGCGCCTGAAGTTATTGGTGAAATGATTGGTGAAAACCTGTTGAAAGCGATGGGCACTCCTGACAAACAGCTGGTTTTGATGAATGATACTGTCTCTACATTACTTGCCGGAAAAGCTGCAACTGCCGGCAAAACCTATGATACCTATATCGGATTTATCCTTGGAACAGGTACAAATACAAGTTATATCGAACCGAATAAAAACATTACCAAAACTGCTGATCTTGACGCAAACGGCAGTCAGATTATCAATATAGAATCGGGTAATTTCAGTAAAGCACCACGCACTGATATAGATATTGCTTTCGATAATACAACAAAAAATCCGGGACGTTACTCCTTCGAAAAAATGTTCTCGGGCGGTTATCTTGGCGGACTCTGTACTACCGCCTTAAAAATGGCTGCGGATGAAGGTTTGTTTTCCGATGAATCGAAAAAGAATGTGAAGAACCTTCCGGAACTTACTTCGGAAGAGGTAAATAAATTTGTATCCGGTTTTGAACCCGATAAAGAAACACCCGTAGAATCACTTTCAACAGAATATGGACAAAAAACAGCAACGAAAGTGGAAGAGCTGGATTTGAGTAAATTACACAATGCTTTGGTTTCGGATGAGGATAAAGAAAGTGCTACAACTATTATTGACGGGATCATTGAACGAGCCGCTAAACTTGTTGCAGCCAACCTGGCGTCTGTGATTCTTCGCACAGGCAAAGCAAAAACTGCCGAAAAGCCCGTATTGATGACTATTGAAGGAACAACATTCTACAAACTTAAAAACTTCCGGCAAATGTTTGAAGAGTTCCTGCAAGGTTTCCTTTCAGGAGAAAATAAACGGCATTATGAAATAGTGGAAGTTGAAAATTCCAGTCTGCTGGGAGCTGCCATTGCTGCAATTGTAAATTAAAAGAAGCCCCTCCCAACCTTCCCCAAAAGGGAGGGAAGGAGGAATTCTTCTGAGTTTTGATACTGAAATCCAAAAGTCTTGTATCTATCCAAAATGAAAAACCTGACCATCTTTTTAACCACTTTCCTGTTGTCTGCTTTTTGCTCCGCTCAAAATGAAGGTAAAATAATCAATCTGAACGGAGAGTGGGATTTTGAACAAACACTGAATGCTTTTCCGCCACAGCAATTTACCCGGAAATGCCCGGTGCCGGGATTAATCCATCTGGCCAACCCAAAAATTGAGGCATATGACAAGTTGTTTAAAAAACCGGAACAAACCTTTGCTGACGAAGCTTCCGATTACAGGGAACTTGATTATACACCCCGGTACAGCTGGTATAAAAAAGTAGTTTCAATTCCTTCTGAATTAAAAGGAGAGGAGGCGGTTCTTACTATTCTAAAAAGCAAATACGTAACGCAGGTTTTTGTCAATGGTATGGATGTTGGTCAGTCGGTTTCATGTTACACACCCATCGATTTAAAGATTTCACAAGCGCTGAAATTTGGCGGAGAAAACGAAATTCTCATCAGGGTTGGCGAAAGGATTTGGTTGCCGCCAAATGCTGCAGGCAGCACTGATAAAGAAAAAGTACATTATATTCCGGGAATCTGGGACGATGTTTACCTCTCGTTTTCGGGGAAAGAGAAGATCTTAAAAAATCTCGTTCTTCCTTCGGTAAAAGAAAAAAAGGTTACGGTAAAACTGCTGGTTAGGAATTTTTACCCGCAGCAGGTAATGTATGGCGATCCGATGCTGGATTCTGTAAAAGCTGAAGTAATTATTCGTGAAAAGGAAAGTAGAAAGGCAGTTGCTCAAAAGATTTTAGCAGGACAAACCGTCCGGGATAATGAAACTCAACTCGAAGTTGAAATTCCGCTTCACAATTTTAAAACCTGGTCACCGGAACATCCCTTTTTGTATGAGGCTGAAATCCGGCTTTTTGATAAAGATAATTTATCAGATGTAACGACTTCACAATTCGGAATGCGCGATTTTGAGCGGCAGGGTAAATTCTTTTACCTGAATGGGGAAAAGTATTATTTACGCGGAACAAATATTACACTCCACCGCTTTTTCGAAGATCCGGATTGTGCTGCCCTGCCGTGGGATCGCGAATGGGTGAAGAAAATGCTGATTGATGATCCGAAATCCATCGACTGGAATGCGATGCGCATTTGCGTGGGAATTGTGCCTGATTTCTGGTATGATTTGGCTGATGAGTATGGTATGATCTTCCAGAATGAATGGTTGTACTGGCAAAATCATGGTTGGGATGAGCAAATTCATGATGAATTTACCGACTGGGTTTGGAGTGACGGAAACCATCCGGCAATTGTCATTTGGGATGCAATCAATGAAAACTGGAACAGCTATATCGGAAATACACTGATTCCTGAATTGCAGCAACTTGATCCCACACGAATATGGGATGCCGGATATATGCAGGAATCAGATATGGCAGGTGTAGATCCGATGGACGAACCGCACCTGTACCGGGCCGGCTGGAATATGATGCAGGAAAACGAGCCAATGGAATACCTGAAAAAACATCCATACAAACTTGGGAAAATGGATGACTGGGAAACCAACCAGTTAAGATATCTCGATGCTTCAGCAACACAACTTGTAAATGAATATGGCTGGAACTGGCTCTGGCGTGATGGCCGACCGTCAAAACTAACAAAAAACATCTACGATGGAATTTTGGGTGAAAACGCAACTCCGGAACAGCGTCGCGAAATGCAGGCCTACTGGCTTGCCTGCGAAACAGAATGGATACGTGGTGAAAGGACAATGGCCGGAATACTTGCATTCACGCATCTGACAAATAATTACGGCTATACGGGCGACTGGTATATCAACGACATTAAGGATTTGGAACCTGGAATTTCGTTAAAATGGTTTAAACATGCTTTTGCACCTTCAAATGTTTTTATCGATTTGGCGGATCAACGATACTTTCCGAATGGATTTCATGATTCCGGCGAACTGCTTGCATTTAATCTTGCTGGTGTAAACGATTTGAAAGATCCTGCAAAAGGAGTTGTTGCTGTTAAATTAATTGATTCCGAAGGAAAAACTGTCCTTCAGCAAAAATGGCCGGTGGAGTTAAAACCCTACGGAAGGACAAACATTCCTGCATTTTTTAAACTTCCGCAAGAAGAAGGCGGATACCTGATTCTCAGCGAATTTAAAGAGGACGGTTCAAGTGAAGTGAGAAAAAGCCGGAGGTACATTAAAATAGGAGATAGCAATCAAATTTCTTTTTATGAAGTACAGCCATAGTTTTTCATTATGCTCCCACATTTAATTTTCAGCTAACATCCACATAAATTCCTGAAAAAAAAGAGGTTATTTTTTGGAAATATAAAAAAAGAAAATACTTTTGCAGTCCCGATTATTGTCCGTACTTGTAGATTGTATAATGTGTTGATTTTCTTTGAGTAGTGATTTTTAGAACAGCCCGATCGTTCGATTAATCTTCTCCTTGAAATGAAAACAGCAAGTGTTGAACAAAATAAATTATTTAAAGTGGATACACTAAGTTTTAAAACAGTTTCGGCAAACAAAGCGACTGTAAAGAAAGAATGGATTTTGATTGATGCCGAAAATTTGGTATTGGGTCGTATGGCTACAGAAGTGGCCAAAATCCTGAGGGGAAAGAATAAACCCGAGTATACACCGCACGTTGATTGTGGTGATTATGTGATTGTAATTAATGCTGAAAAGGTAAAACTTACCGGCAAAAAGCTGACTGACAAAATTTACCTGCGTCACTCGGGTTATCCGGGAGGACAAATTGCACAAACACCTCAGCAAATTCTGGCAAAGTACCCGGAACGTCTTGTTGAAAAAGCAGTAAGGGGAATGTTGCCAAAAAACCGGCTGGGAAGGGAATTATTCCGAAACCTGCATGTAGTTGTTGGTGCAGAGCATAAATATGAAGCTCAGAAACCAAAAGTTGTTGATTTAAATTCGAATAAATAAGAAAGATGGAATCAGTAAATACTATAGGACGTAGAAAATCAGCAGTTGCACGCATCTACGTGAGTGAAGGAAAAGGTAACATTACCATCAATAAAAGGGAGTTAAAAGAATATTTTCCGACAACCACGCTGCAGTATATTGCTATGCAGCCGTTAAATGCCATTGAAGTTGCTGAAAAGTACGACATCAAAGTAAATTTGGATGGCGGTGGTATTAAAGGGCAGGCCGAAGCATTGCGCCTTGCTATTTCACGAGCCTTAATTGTAATTGATCCGGAAAGCAGAAAAGAGCTGAAATCAGCAGGTTTTCTCACCCGCGATCCCCGTGAAGTGGAACGTAAAAAGCCAGGACAACCAAAGGCAAGAAAACGCTTCCAGTTCTCAAAACGTTAATATTATTTTTAAATCGATATGGGTCTAAAACGGTTGAGACTTCCGGAATATCGGAACTACTCAACGGTTGCTTTTAGATACATAAAAAAGTAAACAGATGCCAAGAACAAATTTTCAGGATTTATTAGATGCAGGTGTGCATTTTGGCCACCTCAAAAGAAAGTGGAACCCAAACATGGAGCCATACATCTTCATGGAAAAAAACGGGATTCACATCATTGATCTTCAAAAAACAATCGTAAAAATTGATGAGGCTGCAGCAGCTATTAAACAAGTTGCCAAATCCGGCCGCAAAATTTTATTTGTTGCGACTAAAAAGCAGGCAAAAGAACTGGTTGCCGAACAGGTAAAAAACGTAGGAATGCCCTATGTTACCGAACGCTGGCCAGGAGGTATGCTTACAAACTTTCCTACAATCAGGAAAGCAGTTAAAAAAATGATGTCGATTGATAAATTGGCAAAAGACGCAAGTTGGGATAACCTGTCGAAAAGAGAAAAACTGCAGATTACAAGACAGAGGGCCAAACTTGAAAAAATGCTGGGAAGTATTTCTGATCTTAGCCGTTTGCCCGCAGCGTTGTTCATTGTTGATGTACTGAAAGAAAAAATTGCAGTTCGCGAAGCACACCGCCTCGGAATTCCAATCTTTGCAATTGTTGATACAAATTCAAATCCCGATGGAATTGATTTTGTAATTCCTGCAAATGATGATGCCTCACAATCAATTAAACTGATTGTTGGAGTGATGACTGATGCAATTCGGGAAGGGTTGAGCGAGCGGAGAGTTGAAAAGGAAAATGAAGAACCGGATGACGCTCCAAAGAAACCAAAAAAGAAAAAAAGAGTAGAGAAAAAGCCTGTAATGGAAGAAGAGGATTCCGATTTGGATGAAGATTAATAAAATCAGGTTTGAATAAAAAAACAACTTCAAAATAAAGAGTTATGTCTTTTACAACAGCCGACGTAGTAAAATTGAGAAAAGTAACAGGCGCAGGGATGATGGATTGCAAAAATGCCCTGAAAGATGCCGATGGGAACTTTGACAGAGCTGTCGAAATTATCCGTGAAAAAGGAAAATTGATTGCCAATAAACGTGCCGACAGAGATGCAACTGAAGGCGCTGTTCTTGCAAAAGTGGCAGGCGATAATAAATTTGGAGCACTTCTGGTGCTGAATTGCGAAACAGATTTCGTAGCAAAAAATGAGAATTTCGTTGCATTTGCTGCAAGCATTCTGGATGTGGCTTTGGCAAACAAGGCTGAAAATCTTGATGCACTTAAAAACCTTGACCTCGGTGGAAGAACTGTTGAAGACCAGGTTACAGAGCAAACCGGAGTGATTGGTGAAAAACTTGAACTTTCATCCTACAGTACAATTCAGGCCGAAACAGTAGTTGCATATATTCACCCCGGTAACAAACTTGCAACTTTGGTTGGTTTTAACAAAGCCGGTGTGGATACTCAGGTAGCTAAAGACATTGCAATGCAGGTAGCTGCTATGGCTCCCGTTGCAGTGGATACTGATTCTATTCCGCAGGAAGTTATTGATAAAGAACTTGAAATTGCCAGGGAAAAATACCGTCAGGAAGGAAAACCTGAAGCAATGCTCGATAAAATTGCACAGGGGTCACTAAATAAATGGTACAAAGAAGTTACACTTCTGAACCAGGTTTATGTGAAAGATGGAAAAATTTCTATAAGGGAGTTTTTGGCGCAGAATGATAAAGACCTGACTGTAACTGCAATTGAACGTTACAATTTGAATGATTAAAAGATACGGATCTTAAGATACCAAAAAGGCTGTTCGTTTACCCGGGCAGCCTTTTCTGTTGTTTACCCTGTATGGTAAATAAATTGCCTGCCATTAGCCAGGAGCAAGGCAGGAAGCACGGTTGAAACAGGATTTGTTGTAAGTAGCCTCCGAACCAATCTCCTTCTCATCTAAATTTTTTATAAGAAGCAAGCCAGCCGTCATGTTTCTGATCACGGTTTTTTATCAGAAGTGAGACAACATTCACCCTTTCGCTCGCAGTCTTTTGATAGAAGTGAGACAGCATTCACCCTTTCGCTCGCAGTCTTTTGATAGAAGTGAGACAGCATTCACCCTTTCGCTCGCAGTCTTTTTATAGAAGTCTGACAACATTCACCCTTTCGCTCGCAGTCTTTTGATAGAAGTGAGACAGCATTCACCCTTTCGCTCGCAGTCTTTTGATAGAAGTGAGACAGCATTCACCCTTTCGCTCGCAGTCTTTTGATAGAAGTCTGACAACATTCACCCTTTCGCTCGCAGTCTTTTTATAGAAGTCTGACAACATTCACCCTTTCGCTCGCAATCTTTTTATAGAAGTCTGACAGCATTCACCCTTTCGCTCGCAGTCTTTTGATAGAAGTCTGACAGCATTCACCCTTTCGCTTGCAATCTTTTTATAGAAGTCTGACAGCATTCACCCTTTCGCTCGCAGTCTTTTTATAGAAGTCTGACAGCATTCACCCTTTCGCTCGCAGTCTTTTTATAGAAGTCAGACAGCATTCACCCTTTCGCTCGCAGTCTTTTGATAGAAGTGAGACAACATTCACCCTTTCGCTCGCAGTCTTTTGATAGAAATGAGACAACATTCACCCTTTCGCTCGCAGTCTTTTTATAGAAGTCTGACAGCATTCACCCTTTCGCTCGCAATCTTTTGATAGAAGTGAGACAGCATTCACCCTTTCGCTCGCAATCTTTTTATAGAAGTCTGACAGCATTCACCCTTTCGCTTGCAGTCTTTTTATAGAAGTCTGACAGCATTCATGTTTCTGCCCGCGAATTTTTTATTAGGAAATAAGACTGTTGGCATGTTTGAAAGCTACATTACATCCCTTCTGCCCGTTGTAGCGTCGAAACCAAAACCAGTTGTAGGTTCGGCGGCAGGTTTCAGGAAATGAATTTTGTGGGAATGAAGTTGAAAGCTGCTGGGAAAACCAAAGTAAATCGATTTGTTAAACGATTGCTGTTGGTGCAAGGCAGAATATTTGTTTAGGGTTTATACTGCAGAGAAAGTTATTCGATTTGTTTCACCACTTTCCAAATCCAGTCCTTTATAATCTCCAAAACTTCCGGAGATATTGTTTCTTCTATTTCACCATATTCTGAAACTGCTCCGGTTTTTGCCGTTTGAAAAAGGTGGTTCAGGTTTTCAAGTTTCATCGTTTCGTAATTTTTATTGCCACCTTCCTGAAGCGCTTTTTCAATGGCAGCCAGGTTTTCACCGGCCGGCACCTGCACGTCTTTCGCTCCGTTAATTGCCAGCACCGGACATTTTACCCTGGTTAATATCGGATAGGGATCATGCGTAAGAAAAAAACGGAACCAGGGAGTATTCAAAGCAGTTACCTGAGCATCGATGGCTTTTTTCTGATCCTCGTTCATCATCGGGTACATTCCGCCGGAAAGGGCCCGCTGCAATCGATCCAATTGTTTTACCGAATCTTTTTCATTCAATATTATATCGAAAATCGTTTCCTGAAGCTTGCGGTTTTGCCTGATGGCATCTTCGCTCATCCCGGCTGCTTTCAATGTTAAATCGTTCTGTTTGTACATAATTTGTTCGCCGCTGATTCCAGGACCAGCCAGCAGAACAATAAAAGCAACTTCATTGGAACGTACAGCAACCAACGGAGCAATCAGTCCACCCTCGCTATGCCCTATCAATCCAATTTCACCAGGATTGATTTCTTTCCGGTTTTTTAAAAAGCGGATACCGGCCATCACATCAGTGGCAAAATCTTCACTTGTGGCATCCTGAATGTTACCTTCCGATCCGCCAATTCCGCGATCATCCACACGCAATACCGCAATGCCGTTCCGGGTGAGATAATCAGCAATCACCAGAAAAGGTTTGTGTCCAAAAATGGTTTCGTCGCGATCCTGTGCCCCTGAACCGGATATAAGAATGACGGCCGGACTATTTATTGCATTTTCAGGCAAGGTTAAAGTTCCTGCAAGTTTTAATCCTGATTTCGGATTGAGATATTCCACCTCTTCAGATAAATAGGGGAATGGCGGCTGTGGTGTTTGCGGCCGCAGTAATTCGGGAACTTTTTCAGATTTGGTTAATGTGAGCGGAAATGTGGCGCCGTTCTGCTGCCAATTACCGTCAATGGTTGTGTCGTTTAAAAAACTGCCTTCAAATTTTCCTTGAATCATGGCAACCAACATCGTCAGACTGTCGCTGGTGGCCACTGTTTTGCTCACCGGCAAATCTTTGGCGCCCTGCATCGGTACATCCATCTTTGCGGTTAAATCTCCGGTTGAATCCACTGAAATTTTAAAAATGACTTCAAGTTTTGTTGTAGGTAAATCCAGCCGGCCACTCCAGTTTCCAAGTGCTTTCGAAGATTTCTGAGACATAATTGTGCCGTAAAACACGAATATAATTACAGATAACAGGCAAAGTTTTTTCATGATTTTATTTTTTGATACCACAAAATTACAAATCCTGCATTGTTGATTATTGATTTTATTGAATAATAAATCTTATAATAATTTTTTAATGAATTTAAGGAATAATGAATCAGATTTACCATTTTTGAAAAACATTCAGATAAATGAAATGGAAGGAATAATTTTCGACAAACAACGATTTGCACTGCATGACGGACCGGGAATCCGTACGATAATTTTTCTGAAAGGATGTCCGCTGAGCTGCAAGTGGTGTTCAAATCCTGAATCGATAAAATTTCAGCCGCAGTTATCATTTGCCGAAGATAAATGTGACGATTCCAAAAATTGTTTCAATGTTTGTCCGGAAGATGTTTTTTCCGTCCATTTCTGGAAACCGCGTGTGGATTACAGCGACTGCACAATTTGTGGAAAATGTGTGGAGGTTTGTCCTTCGGGAGCATTAAAAATTTACGGATATACGGCCAGTTCGCAGGAAATTATTGAAGAAGTTTTGCGCGACAAAGACTACTATAAAAATTCCGGCGGAGGCCTGACTCTTTCGGGTGGAGAACCATTGTTTCAGTTCGATTTTGCATTCGACATCCTTAAAAAAGCAAAACAGGCAGGGATTCATACCTGCATCGAAACAGCAGGTTTTGTTGAACCGGAGAAAATCCGGAAAGTTATTCCGGAAACCGATGTATTTCTGTATGATTATAAAATCACCAGCGATTCCGATCATCAGTATTATACAGGAGTTTCAAACAGAAGAATCATTGAAAATCTGAATTTGATTCTGAAGTCAGGTGGCAAAGTGATCCTGCGTTGTATCATCATACCGGGAATAAATGATAATGACGAACATTTTCAGGCTATTGCAAGTTTATCGCAACATGAAAACGTGGAACAGGTAGAACTGATGCCATATCACGAATATGGTAAACACAAGTACAAACAATTGGGAATGGAACCTTATGAACTTGGTGTGAAAACAGTTGACCCGCAGTTGGCAAAATTATGGGCCGATGAAATAAAACAAATGGGTTGTGAAAAAATAGCCCACTGAATCCCGGAATGGGAACATATCAAAAAAATAATAAAATGAAACTAAACCGACGTAACTTTATTGAAATCTCTTCAAAAGGAATAATTATGAGCACACTGGCTCCCTCTTTCTTATTTCAGCCCCGTAAAGGTTTTGCTACACCTGCAAATCATATTTTTGCTGAAAATGACATCAACGGGAAGGTCAGTTATTTCAGCGAATTTACAGAGACCTACAGGAAATACAGCGATAATATTTACCTGCGCGAACTGGAATGCCTGAAACTGCAGATTCCACGCCAGGTTTGTAAAATAATGCAAAATGATTTGCTTGCCGGCAGGGTGGAACAGTTGGCCATTGGTTTTGCTCCGCAATCAAATTCAGGAAGTTTTGCCTATTATATTCACTCCGAAATGGTGAACCAGTTGATCAATGACACATCCTTATCTTTCGAAAACAGAACAAGTTTACAGCAATTAATTAATTTCTGGGAAAAGGAAGATACAAAAGTTAAAACACGAAATGCATATCCGGGGGCGATGAAATCAGCTTTGCCCAGTGATAACTGGAACGGCGAATCAGGAATTGCATTTCCGCTGTACCGGATGTCGGGGGTATACCTCGATATAAAAAAGCTGTTGAATCTGGGATTGCCGGGATTGAAAAAACTGGCCCTGCAAAAAAGTAAATCAGCCAATGGTTCCTCCAAAGAACTGTTCCTGGCGATGGCCGGAATGATGGATGTTATTTCTGATTTGTGTATTCAGTTTGCAGATATGGCAGCGGAAGAATCACATAGCAGCAATGATATGCAGCGCAGGGTGGAGCTGATTGATTTGGAAGAACGTTTACGGAATATAGCAGTAAAAAAGCCGGCTAATTTCAAGGAAGCAGTACAACTCGCATTTTTATACACCCAGTTTTCCGGTACCTTTAATTACGGGCGATACGATGATTTGTTTGGAGAATTTTATGTCAGTGATCTTGAAAAAGGAATCCTGACCGAAAAAGAGGCCATTCAATATGTTGAGTCAATGTTTCAGATTATTGACGACCGCGGGAATGTCTTTGATTCGCGGGTATATGTGGGAGGTAAAGGTCGTGAAAATGAAAAAGCAGCCGACCGGCTGGCGCTGGTTCTGATGCAGGCTCATCATAACCTGAAGAATGTAACCCCTCAGTTTTCACTTCGATTTTATGATGGTCAGAATCCGGCGCTCTGGGAAAAGGCTCTCGATATGATTGGCGACGGATGCACTTTTCCGATTTTATATAACGATGATGTGAATATTCCGGCGGTTCAGCATGCCTTTCAACTGCCTTTTGAAGAAGCACAACATTACATGCCGTTTGGTTGCGGCGAATATGTTATTGATCATAAAAGTACAGGCACACCCAGCGGGGTTATTAACCTGTTGCAGGCATTCCAGGTAACGCTGAACAATGGAATTAATCCAACCACCGGTGAAAAAATGGGCGTGCCGGGATTGGAAAATGAAAGTTACAATTCGTTTGATGATTTGTGGAAAGCTTATCAAAAACAGGTGGAATATCATGTGGATCAATTGGCACTGCAGGAAGAACTTGAATATAAAATTGCAGGTGAAACTGCGCCGTTTCTCATGTACAGTATGTTGTTTGATGATTGCCTTGAACGTGAAAAATCAATCTTTGGAGGCGGTGCGCGTTATATTGGCGGAACATTGGAAACGTACGGAAATACAAACACTGCCGATAGTCTGACCTCCATTAAAAAACTTGTGTTTGATGAAAAGAAGTTTTCGCTGGACGAAATGAAAACCATGTTGTCAAAGAATTGCGAAGGTTTTGAAAAGGAACGTAAATGGATGCTGGAGGCGCCAAAATTTGGGAATGATAATGATATTGCCGATGAAATGCTGGTGAAAGTCGACCACCATGTTTTTAATGCCGCACGCGATCAGCGGCTAAAAACAGGACTGCATTCGTACCTGGTGGTAAACATTAACAATAACGCCAATACGGTGATGGGACGGTACACAGCTGCGTCGCCGGATGGCCGTAAAGCATTCACTTTTATGGCAAATGCAAATGCCCCGACAGGCGGAATGGATCAAAACGGAATTACTGCAATGTTAAATTCAATGGTAAAACCCGATCCCGGACTACATGCCGGCATGGTACAAAACATGAAATTTTCGAAAAGCCTGTTTAAGGAACAACGACCGGTGGCTGATGCAGTGCTGAAAACCTATTTCGAAAAGGGGGGAACGCAATGCATGATTAATGTTCTTGGACGTGAGGATTTGGTGATGGCCCTGAAAGAACCCGAGAAATATTCGAACCTGATTGTTCGTGTGGGAGGTTACTCCGCCAAATTTGTGGATTTGCCCAAAGATATCCAGCAGGAGATTTTAAGCCGCACGTTGTATTAAATTTGTATGTATTCAATAAAGTACTTAAATTTTGATTTGTTTAAATACTTTTGAAATGATAGCTGCAAATTATACAGAATTCAGAACTCAGTTGAAAAAATACCTTGACGTAGTGGAAGAAAACAATGAAACACTCGTTGTAAAGCGCAAGAACAGAAAAGGAACAGTTACCATTTCACCCGATGAGTACAATTCAATCATGGAGACAGTTCATTTGTTAGGCACAAAGAAAAATGCAGACCGACTGTACGAATCCATTCGCCAAATAAAAGAAGGCAACTCGATACAAAAAGATTTAATTGAAGAATAATACGAATCATCTTTTCAAAAAATTCAGGGAAGATTATGTGTCGTTGTTGTGGGCGGACAAAAAGGTACATGCAAAAATTAACGAATTAATTAAAGATATTCAACGTACCCCATTTGAGGGCAAGGGAAAACCGGAATCATTGAAATACGATCTGTCCGGATTCTGGTCGCGAAGAATTACACGTGAACACCGGTTGGTGTACCAGGTTGTTGATAGCGATGTTTTTATTTACGCCTGTAAATTTCACAACGATTAGGTTTCATAAATTTACTTTTCTATTTTAGGGGAAACAATTTTAATGAAACCGGAGAAGAAACAACTCGAAATATTACTGATAAATTATTTCAGGGAAAGTTTTGCCGATTTTCCCAAAGGAATTATCAGACCATCCGAATCTCCGGATTTTATTCTTTCATTAAAAACAAAAAACCAGCTTGGGATTGAGCTCACCCGCCTCAACCCCGGCAATGCTTCTCTGCCCGACGATGCTTATTTACTGGAAAGTGATTCGCGTGACCGGTTTATTGAATTTGTAAAAGAACTGGTTGAGAAAGATATTCCGCACCACTTATTTGTAAAATTCATGTTTTCAGACAAAATAAAAATCAATTCTGAAAAGAAGATGATTGCAGCAGTAAAAACAGCAAATATAATCCGGCAGGAAACAACGGGCAGAAGTGCTAAAAGTTTCTTCCGGATTTCTGTTCCCGCGTCCAAATTACCCGAAGGACTGGATGAAATTTTGATTGTTAACCATTCCTCATTGCAGAATTCCATCTGGGAACGATCAAACAATCTGGGCGTTTCAAACGATGTGGTGGATGACATCCGGAATTCAATTTATAAAAAGGATGAAAAACTGAAGCTTTACCAGAAGCAGCGACTTAATTTTTACTGGCTGCTGATTGTGACTGACCGGTTACGCGGGGTGAAAAGTTTTAATATTCAGAATAAAATTATAAACCACAAATTCAAATCACGTTTTCAGCATGTTTATCTTTTCGATTTACTGAAAGCAAATGTGATTGAATTGGTGTAAATTGGTAGAAATTAAATTATTTAACGATGAAAACTAAATTGACAAAGGAGAAATCCACCCGAGACATAAGCCGAAGAGTATTTTTACGCAATTCATCGCTGACGCTTGCCGGAATTGCAGCACTAAAATTGAATGCATTTGCAAAGGCTGCTGAGCAGGTGGGTTTGAAGGATTTATATAAAGATGATTTTTTAATCGGCACAGCAATTAATGCAGGTACTTTTATGCGAAACGACGAGGAATTGCTGAACATTATCAGGCGGGAATTTAGTTCAATTACTGCTGCAAACGCCTTTAAATGGGGTGTTATCCATCCAAAAGATGATGAATGGAAATTTGAAATTCCAGATCGTTTTGTTGAGTTTGGTATGGAAAACGGGATGCACATGCTCGGACATGTTTTGGTCTGGCATAGTCAGGTTCCGCGCAACCTTTTTGTGGACGAAGCAGGAAATCAGATATCAAAAGAGGCATTGAAGAAAAAGATGGAGAATCACATTTTGACACTTGTTGATAAATACAAGGGTAAAATTGATACATGGGATGTGGTGAATGAATCGATTACACCTGAAGACAAATGGAGGAAAACGAAATGGATTGAAATTATAGGCCCTGAATTTATGGATTATGCATTTAATCTGGCGCATGAAGCGAATCCAAACGCTCATTTGCTGTACAACGATTACAACATGGACAATCCGAAACGCCGGGAATATGTTGTCGAATTTATCAGGCACTGCAGGAAAAATAATGTTCCGATTCACGGGATTGGAATGCAGGGGCATCTGAACCTGGATTCGCCGAATTTTAAAGATTTGGAAGATAGTATTGTTGCATTTGCAAACGAAGGAATGCAGGTTCATTTTACAGAACTGGATGTGGATGTATTACCCTACGACTGGGGAAGAACAGCTGAAGTTTCAACAAATCAGGAATACAGGGAATCACTGAATCCGTATAAGGAAGGTTTGCCAAAAGAAGTGGAAGACAGGTTCACAAAATATTACGAAGATTTGTTCAGGCTCTTCCTGAAACACCGCGATAATATTGCACGTGTTACATTTTGGGGAACCAGTGATGATCAGTCGTGGAAGAATAATTTCCCGATGCGCGGCCGCACAAATTATCCGCTGCTATTTGATCGGCAGCGGCAGCCAAAAGATGCGTATTGGGCAGTGGCTAATCTGAAGAAATAAAATTACAATCATGAAGAACCTGATTCTTTTTATCTTTTTGTTTTCCGTTGTGCCATCTTTATCGCAGGAAAAGCCCAACATCATTTTTTTTATCGCAGATGACATGTATCCGGAAATGTTTAATTGTCTGCCCCAAGGAAAGGAGAAGAATCTTTCTCCCAATCTGGATCGGCTGGCCCGCGAAGGTGTAATTATGGAAAATACGTATGTGGTTTCACCGGTATGTACTCCAAGCCGCTACAACTGCCTGACCGGAAATTATGCAAGCAGGGCAACCAATCAATCCTTTTTGAATAAAACCAATCACGAAGAGGGACAGACGGTTATTCAATGGAATACTTTTATTACCGAAAAAGATAAAATCCTGCCACACGAATTGAAAGACTTAGGTTACATTACCGGAATGGTCGGTAAAAATCATGTGATTGAAGCAAAAGGATTGTACAACTTCCCGAACTTTAATGCCGATGCAAACGACCCGGAGGTAAAGCATAAGGTAACCGAAAATTATAAAATAGTGCAAAAGGCTATACTGAACAGTGATTTCGATTATGCAGATGGAATTTACAATAATAACCCTGATTTTATTGGTGTTGAAGAACTGGCCGTGCAAAATATGGACTGGATTGCCGAAGCGGGTTTGAAGTTTATTGAGCAAAACAAAGACAAACCATTTTTCCTGTATTTTGCAACTACCATTCCGCACGGACCTTCTAATGCAGAGCGTTCATGGCTGGCTGATCCGAAAATAACCGCCAAAGGATACCTCGATAAAGCACCTGATGTTCTTCCTCCGCGCAACACCCTTACAAAGCGTCTGCGTGAAGCAGGAATAACCGGCAGGGGTAAAGAAAATGTCCTCTGGCTCGATGATGCACTGGGTGCTTTAATTGATAAACTGGAAGAAGATGACCTACTTGACAACACCATTATTTTCTTTTTCAACGATCACGGACAACATGCAAAAGGAACGCTCTACCAGGGAGGTGTTCATGATCCATGTATTGTTTGGAGAAGCAAAGGATTCAATTGTGGAAATGCAAGCGATGCCAAAGTAATGAATGTTGATTTTGTGCCTACCATTCTCGATTTTGCAGGTGGAAAGGACGTTAATCAGCATTTTGATGGTTTCAGCTTTAAACCGGTACTCGACGGCAAAAGCATAAATTCGCGTGAATCGTTGTATTTCGAACTTGGATATGCCCGCGGTGTAATGAAAGATGACTTTAAATACATTGCTTTGCGTTACCCGGATTATGCAAGTAACTGGTCAGCGGCACAACGTGATTCGTGTTTAATTGCATACAATAAGACACGTGAGTTCCGTAATATGCAAATTGTAAACCGCGATCCCAAAAAGCCATTTAGCCATCTCGAAGTTGTTCCTGGCGGGGGGCAGGCTGAACATGAATCCTATGGAAAATTACCCGGTTATTTTGATAACGACCAATTATACAACCTTGAAACGGATCCGGGAGAATTAAATAATCTGGCCAACAATCCGGATTATCAAAAGAAGTTGATGGAGATGAAAAAGGAACTGCAAACATATCTTGATGATTTGCCGGGGAAATTTGAGTTGTAATTGAAATGTTATCCGGGGTAACAAATATTTTTAGAACTAACCGTATGAATTGCAATATTGCTCCTTCCTGAGTTGTACTGAAGCCGGTAGTTTTATCAGTAGAATGTCAGATTTCAAATGTAAGAACCTCATTTGCAAAAATAGTACAACACCCTGCTAATATCGGGAAAAACAATTTACCCGATAAATGGTCATATTTACAAAAGGTTTATAGTAAGCTGTTTATTATTAAAAAGAACTGGGGAATCAGAGGATTTGTCCCCGACCCGCTGAATGATACCGATTCTGCAGGTATTTTTTTACTTTACTAATGTTAAATAAGCCTTAAAAATCAAAATATGAAAGAAGCATTTGAGGTTAAAAATCCTGATTTAGAAAAAAGTCCCTTAACAGGAATGACCAGACAACATTATATTGAACTGGCGAAATATTTGTTGGAACGTGCGTTTACACATGTAAATTCGATAGACGATCCTTTGACTTTTCCTGCAGTTCCCGGTAAAACATATCCGCAGCCCAATGATCCGGACTGGCGCTGGCGGTCACTTGAATTTGAAGCGCTGGAACGGACATTTACGCTGGCAGGACCACTGATCCATGTAGACCCGGATACTGAAATCAAAGGAATCAATTTGCGTGAATATTATAGCAAACAGTTGTACAACACACTCACTCCGGGACATCCAAATTCGTTGCCGCTGCCCGAAGATTTGCCGGATTCAACCTACCAGTTTACCTGTGAATTTGGCGGACTGTTTAAAACACTGCTGCTGATGCCTGATACCATCTGGACACATTTTACCGAAAAACAAAAAAATGAAATGGTGATTACTATCTCAAAATGGGGACATCACCGCACTACGCAGAATAACTGGCGCATTTTTAACATCATCACACTTTCGTTCCTGAAAAAATACGGGTACGAAATCGATGATGAACTGCTGAAAAGCCATTTGTTGTGGGTAGCATCGTACCATTCCGGAAACGGATGGTACCTTGAACAAACGTACAATTACTATTCAATCAGCCTTTTTATTGTTTATACGACTATCTGGAACCGCTCATTCGGTGATGAATTTTATCCCGAAATTTCCGAAATCATTGAACGTTCGGCTAAAAAGCTGATGGAATCCATTACAGGTTTCTTTGGCCGTGATGGTTACATCAACATGTGGTCGCGGAGTATTTGTTACCGTACATGGGTTTCCGGAGCATTTCCAGTTGCTTTTATGCTGAAGGAAAAGCCATTGATTGATGCAGGTTTTGCCCGCCGCCTTTGTTCTGGTTCATTGCTTCAATTTGTTACTAAGGAGGAATTTTACCACAATGAAATTCCAAGCCTTGGTTTTTACGGTCAAAAGGAATACATGATTCAAAATTACAGTTGTCCTGCCAGTCCGTTTCTGATGTTTCTGCCGTTTATTTGCCTTGCACTGCCTGATGATTCACCTTTTTGGACTGCACAGGAAAACGAAGGTTTCTGGGCAGAATTGGGAACTGACACCAAAATAACTGTGCTTGAAAATCCTGGTTTGGTGCTGGTGAACCGGGGGAAAAGTGGTACTTCGGAAATTATCCCTGGAAAAGTTTATTACGATGATCCGAATTACTCGAAATTGCTTTACAATACACATTTTCCATGGGAAGACCATGATCCTGCGGGCGGGACTTCAATGGAATACAGTTTTCGCAGCCTGGACCCGCGCGATGTCCGGGGCGATGACATCAATTTTTATTTGACAGGAATTGCTATCGACAACAATTCAGAAAGAAATCGTGCTTACACCATTTCGCAAAGCATGGTTTT
This sequence comes from uncultured Prolixibacteraceae bacterium, assembly GCA_963816685.1. Taxonomy (GTDB): domain Bacteria; phylum Bacteroidota; class Bacteroidia; order Bacteroidales; family Prolixibacteraceae; genus CAVYUC01. The sequence goes on from CAWFMB010000014.1 coordinate 681,619, forward strand.
TAACGGGGTAAAGAACGATGTCATTTACCGGCAGGCGATAATGCGCAAACCACCAAACAATGGTGTCGGTTATATTATCGATCTGGCAGATATTGTCATTCCGGATGGAATAATCCGGGTAGATAGATCGCGTTTGGCATTCGAATACGAGCTGACGCTTGGCCATTTTGGCCTGCCTCATTTTAAGGATGAAAAAGCAGTAGTGAATCATATTGAAGATGGTGATAAAAAAGTGATTACCGCATCGGTTAAAGGAAGGCGTGTTGCATTAATAACCTACGCAGGCTGGGATAAACTGGATGCAGTTGTTCATACCAACCGGAATGCCGAAGCGAGTGAAAGTACAGTGATTTATGCGCACCGTAGAAGACTGGAAAAAAATCCTGCCATGGAATTGATGATTTCTGTTTTACTGCATAAAACAAATGATTCAGACTGGACACAGGAAGAATTGTCGCCAATAAATTATATTCAAATTATGGATGTAACACCGGCTTATTCTGCACTGGGTGCCTCAATTACACTTTCAAACGGGAAAAAATACGACATCTTCTTCGAAGAAATTGATGGCCACCGGATGAGTTGAAAGATTTCGTTTTAAACAATTCCTGCTTATATTTTGTACTTTTGTGAAGTGAACAGAATCAACATGAAAAAGGAACCAAAACCTAAAAGGTTAAAGAAAAGAGTGTTCAGATCGTGGCTTACATCAGCAGTAAGTATTTCAATGGTTTTACTCATGCTTGGAACACTTGCACTTATTTTGATTAATGCAGGAAAATTATCGGATTATGTGCGCGAAAAAATTGGATTCACATTGGTTTTAAATGATAATTTGAAAGAAGTGGATGTAGTGCGTTTGCAAAAAGCATTAAACGCAACCGATTATGTAAAAACCACAAGATATGTGGATAAAGAAGAAGCAGCCCGCGAACTTACAGAAGAACTTGGTGAAGATTTTAAAGGTTTCCTTGGATATAATCCGCTTTTTTCCTCTATCGATGTAAAACTTTTGGCACGCTATACCAACAGCGATAGCTTGCTGATAATCGAGAAAGAATTTCTCGAATTTCCTGAAGTTAAGGAAGTTTATTATCAAAAAGATTTGGTAGCGGTTATTAACCAGAATGTAAATAAAATAGGTGTTGTTTTATTAATTGTCAGTGCTTTGATGGCTTCCATTTTTATAGCACTTATAAATAATACGATTCGGATTTCAATTTATTCCGAACGTTTTATAATTAATACAATGCAACTTGTTGGAGCAACGCGTTCCTTCATCAGGAAACCATTTTTAAGGCGCGGATTGTTTCTTGGAATTTATGGTGCATTAATTGCAAATCTGATTTTGCTGGCAACAGTTTTTTCCTACAAAAAAGAATTGAGTGGCATCATCAACTTCAACGATTTAAGAGTGGTGGGTTCAGTTTTTCTGCTTGTACTTGTTCTCGGCATTTTAATCTCGTGGTTATCCACCTTTTTCGCAGTAAACAAATTTCTGAAAATGAAATTTGATGAATTATTTTATTAACTATCTTTGCGGCAGTTATGAAGAAAAAAATAGAAATCAAAGAAAAAAAGTCTGATGAAATTGGATTTGCCCTCGGCAAAGAAAATTATAAACTAATGGCAATTGGCTTTGCAGCTATAATAATCGGTTTTATATTAATGGCAGGAGGCGGAACCGATAATCCGGAAGTATTCAATCCCGAAATCTTTAATTTCAGACGACTCACAGTTGCCCCAATAATTTTACTGGCCGGCTTTATCTTCGAGATTTATGCCATTATGAAAAAGCCCAAGGGCAATAATTAATCACAATTTATGAATGAATTTCAGGCGCTGGTACTTGGTATCCTGCAAGGCCTTACTGAGTTTATACCCGTAAGTTCAAGCGGGCATTTGGAACTTGGTCATGCAATACTTGGCGATTTGCAGGAAGATAACCTTCTTTTTGCTGTGGTGGTGCATCTGGCTACTGTATTAAGTACTATTGTTGTTTTTCGGAAGGATATTGCAGAATTACTTAAAGGATTGTTGAAATTCGAATGGAATGAACCTACAATATTTATTTTTAAGTTGCTGTTTTCCACCCTACCGGTTCTGGTGCTCGGATTATTCTTTAAAGATGTAATTGAATCTTTTTTTACAGGAAATCTTGTTTTTGTTGGCAGTATGCTGCTAGTCACTGCACTGTTGTTAACGTTTGCACATTTTGTTAAAAAAGGGAATAGAAGAATCTCTTTTGGCAATGCCTTTATAATTGGAATTGCACAGGCACTGGCTGTTTTACCTGGTATTTCGCGAAGTGGGGCAACAATTGCAATGGGTTTAATGTTGAAAAACAATAAGAATGAAGTAGCCCGTTTTTCTTTTTTGATGGTGCTGATTCCTATTCTTGGAGCTGCATTTCTTGATTTGATTGGAGGTGAATTTTCCGCAGCAGAAAACAGTATTGGTATTTTGCCATTAACGATTGGTTTTTTTGCTGCATTTATATCGGGATTATTTGCCTGCGCATGGATGATTAAGATAATAAAAGAGGGCAAATTGATATATTTTGCGGTTTATTGTTTTATTATTGGTGTAATTGCTATCTTTGCAGCCTGATTTTCAAATTGTATAAAACACTGTAAACAAGAATTTTGCGAATGATAGTCCTGAAAAAAACGTATGATTTTTTAGGAGGAGAGATTTTATTGTTTGATAAAGAATTGGACTGGACTTCTTTTGATTTGGTCCAGCGCGTAAGAAATACGTTGTGCCGTGAAATGGGAATAAAAAAAATGAAAGTTGGTCATGCCGGAACGCTGGATCCTTTGGCATCAGGGTTAATGATTCTTTGTACAGGCAAGGCAACAAAAAAAATTGAAGCACTTCAACAGCAGGAAAAAGAATATGTTGCAACTATAAAACTTGGCGCCACAACACCATCTTTCGATATGGAAACTGAAGAAGACAGCAGCAATGGCTTTTCCCATGTGACTCTTGAAATTTTTTCAGAAACATTACAAAAATTTGAAGGGGAAACAGAACAGGTACCGCCTGTTTTTTCGGCAGTTAAAGTAAAAGGTAAAAGAGCTTTTGATTATGCAAGAAATGGACAGGAATTGAAACTTCAATCCAGAAAAATTGTTATAAAAAAGATAGTTGCCGAAGAATTTGATTTGCCTTTTGTTACAATTAGAGTTGTTTGCAGTAAAGGAACTTACATCAGAGCACTGGCACGGGATATTGGGGAGGAACTGAAATGCGGGGCTTATTTGACAGGTTTGCGCAGAACAAGAATTGGAGATTTTAAAGTGGAAGATGCATTTACAGTGGATTTCTTTTTGAAAAACCTTGATTCATTTGTAACCAATTAAACGTTTAAGCGTACATCGTTGTTCTGTAAAGCAACAAAATGAAATAAAGAATATGTATATTAATAAATCAGAACCGACTAAAAACCACCGGTGAAATGAAGTTGTTTCTTTTGATAATATATATACCGAAATAAATTAACCGGTTGGAATTTAAATTACTTAAATAAAAGTTTACGTATGAAACTATCGAAATTCAAGTATGAACTGGATGACAAAAAAATTGCCTTGCATCCTGCGCCTAACAGAGACGAATCAAAATTAATGGTGTTGAACAGGGCAAAACGTACAATTGAACACAAAGAATTTAAAGATCTTCTTGAATATTTTGATGATAAAGATGTTTTTGTATTTAACGACACAAAAGTGTTTCCTGCCAGGTTGTATGGAAATAAAGAAAAAACCGGCGCAGAAATTGAAGTATTTCTGCTGCGCGAATTAAATCGTGAACAACGTTTATGGGATGTTTTGGTAGATCCGGCACGAAAAATAAGAATTGGTAACAAGTTATATTTTGGTGAAGATGATTTGCTTGTTGCTGAAGTTATCGATAATACAACATCACGTGGACGTACATTGCGTTTTCTTTTCGATGGTCCGTATGATGAATTTAAACGCACGCTATACAGCCTTGGCGAAACACCTCTTCCAAAATTTATAAACCGACCGGTTCAGCCCGAAGATAAGGAACGGTATCAGACAATATTCGCCAAACATGAAGGCGCTGTAGCTGCACCTACCGCCGGTTTGCACTTTAGCAGGGAACTTTTGAAAAGGCTTGAAATTCAGGGGGTAGAATTCGCTTATGTAACATTACATGTTGGATTAGGTAATTTCAGGAGCGTGGATGTTGAAGATCTAACAAAACATAAAATGGATTCAGAACAAATCTGGGTTAGAGACGAAGCTTGCGAGGTTGTAAATAATGCAAAAATGATCAAGAAAAACATTTGTGCTGTTGGTACCACAGTGATGCGCACTCTCGAAAGTTCAGTATCAACGCAGGGCTTTTTAAAACCTTATGAAGGGTGGACAAACAAATTTATATTTCCTCCATACGATTTTAGTGTTGCCAACAGGATGATTACAAATTTTCATCTTCCGTATTCTACATTGCTGATGATGGTTGCTGCCTTCGGAGGATACGATTTTGTAATGGAAGCGTATAAAGTTGCCCAGCAAAAAGATTACCGCTTTGGAACTTACGGTGATGCAATGCTGATTATTTAATCAATGCAAAATATTTTGATGAAAACCTAAACAGGTTTATACAGCATCAAAAAAATCCACAGAACTTTGAAATCCTGTGGATTTTTTATTCTAAATTGGATATCGAAAATTTAAATGGATATAAAATGAAACTAATACTGCTATTTATTTTCCTGATTACTTCAGTTTCATTAGTTGCTCAACCTGATTCTGAAGTACGTAGCATTGAAGTCAAGGGGAATGCCGAAATGGAAATTCAACCCGATGAAATTTTATTCATTATTGGAATTCAGGAATACTGGAAAGAGGAATTTGAGAAAAAGAAAGATCCTGAAGATTATAAAACAAAAATTCCGCTGGCAGAAATTGAAGATAACCTGATAAAAGACTTACGAAAAGTAGGAATTGAAAAAGAAGATGTTAAAGTGAGAAATATTGGAAATTACTGGCGGCAGCAAGGAAAAGAATTTTTGTTCAGTAAGCAACTCGAAGTGGAGGTTCACGACTTTTCAAAAATCAATCAACTGGTTAATATAGCAGATGCAAAGGGAATCCGAAATATGAGCATTGGTGAGCTGCGTCATTCAAAGATGAAAGAATTCCAAAACCAGGTAAAAGTTGATGCATTAAAAAATGCGCGCGATAAAGCAAAGGTTCTGGTAGAAAGCCTTGACGAGGAACTCGGGGAAGTGATATCCATAAGTGAAATTTCGGATGGATTTGTCCGACCTTATGCAGCGGGTGCAATGATGATGCGTTCAGATGAAATGGCAAAAGAAACCATTGAGCAAATTCAGAATATCCACCTTGAATATCAGGTTTCGGCAACCTTTCGGATAAAATAAAAGCCAGTCACCAGATGGTATACAGAATTGCTATACTTCTAATTTTTTTAACTTGCGCCCAAATTATTTATAATGGCTAAATTCAACTTGGAGGAATGTCCGGTTTGCGGTGAAAATTCTTTTTCATTATTCTTAACCTGTACCGATTTTTTTGTGTCAGGAGAAAAATTCAACATTAAAAACTGCAATACATGTGGTTTTAAAATCACTGAAAATATTGAAGATGAAAATAATATAGACCGCTATTATCAATCTGAAGAATATATTTCGCATTCAAATACATCAAATGGAGTGATTAATTTGATTTATCACAAGGTGCGAAATTACATGCTTGGTCAAAAAAGAAAGCTTGTGGAATTGGCAGTGGGTATGCAAAGTGGTAAAATTCTGGACATTGGCGCAGGTACCGGATTCTTTTTAAACGAAATGAGACTAAACGGATGGCAGGTTACCGGCACCGAAAAAAGTGCAGATGCAAGAAAATTTGCTCAAACCGAATTTAATCTGGCGGTAAATGAAACCGAAGATCTCTTTCAGTTTGAAAACAGTATGTTTGATGTAATTACTCTTTGGCACGTTCTGGAACATATTCACCGGCTCAGTGAAAATATGGAAGCAATTGTACGGCTGCTAAAAGATGACGGGAAACTTGTAATCGCTGTTCCCAATCATGAATCATATGATGCACAGCATTACGAAGAATTTTGGGCTGCATACGATGTGCCGAGACATATCTGGCATTTTGCACCCTCTCAGATGAAATCCTTTGGTGAACGTTACGGATTGAAACTGGAGAAAATTAAAACAATGCCTTTCGATTCATTTTATGTTTCGCTTCTTAGCGAAAAATATAAAAAATCGACCCTGAAATTAGTGGGTGGTATTTTCCACGGAATGATTTCGTGGCTGCAAAGTTTGGTAAGCCCAAAAGTCTGCAGTTCGGTAATTTACATATTCAGTAAATAAACAGTACATGCAGATTACCGGTCCGCAACACTATTTTTCATTCATTTAATTGGGCATAAACTCAGGCAGCATTTCCACAAGTTTTTTACGTGTAAAGAAAATACGGCTTTTTACAGTTCCCAGTGGAAGTTCCAACTCCTCAGCAATTTCTTTGTATTTGAAACCTTCCACAAACATTGTGAACGGAATTTTATAATCGTCATGCAGTTTTTCGATTTTGGACATTATTTCTCCTGATGAATAAACCGATTCGGGAGAAGGATGCGACATATCTTCCAGGAATGTCAAATGGAGTTCATTACCTGTGGAACTGAAGGTATTTTTCATCTTAATATTTCTCCTGTAATCGTTAATGAAAGTGTTTTTCATTATGGTGTAAACCCAGGCTTTAAAATTTGTGTTTTGGGTAAATTTATCCCGATAACTTAATGCCTTGTACATCGTCTCCTGCAGAAGATCATCCGCTTTAATTGAATTGGAAGTTAAACTTAATGCATAGCGGTGCAGCTTTTCTCTTAAGCTAAGTAAATTCTCGTTGAATTGAACTTGCGTCATGGCGTATAATTTTGGTTAAAATTTGTATTAATTATTCTTACCTAAAATATTGAGTCAGCCATAAATGAAAAATCTGTTCCAAAAAAGCAGGTAGGTTATTAACAGCTTGATTTTGATTAGTTAAAAAGGATAAGCACCTGTGCGGGTTTAATGTTTTTGTTGAATTAGTTGTAGAAAATATTCCTCCATTGTTGAGGAATTCCCCAAAAAATGCAAGTGGATTTTTGATTAAATTAAAATACTCCTTTCCCGGGGGTATAAACTTAACAACCGGACTTTAAAAATGAATGATTAGTTCATCGTGTAATTGAATAAACTACCACCTTCGTTGCCTACTAAAAGATTAAGTTGTTCAGAATTGTCTGAAATACTGCCAATGCTGAATTCGCTATTGCCCTGCAGTGGAAATCCCTCATGGAGTTTTCCGTCAGGATTAATCAGGTAAATCTGATTGGCTGCGGAATCCACAATGCCTATTTTTTTCGATTTTGGTCCGAAGGTATAAATATTAGGTTGATGGGTGATTGGATGATCAAACTTTTCGTGGAAGAGTTTTTTACCGTTTTCATCAAAAACGGAGAGTTCATTTCCATCAACAAAAATAAAATCAGGAACTCCGTTTCCGTTTAAATCATCGCATGTAAAGAAGTGGTTTTCACTGAATTTGCCAGTTTTCTTTTCAGTAAATTTTCCATCGAAAAAGAGATAGTAAACTTTTCCTGTAATGTCTGTCGCTACAATCTTTGGTGTATCGTTTAAATCGAGTACAAGCGGATTCCTGGAGTTTTGAAACCGTGCAGATGTTGAAACCCTTGTTTCGCCTCTTCTGTCCTGAATGTATATACGTGATTCGTCCTTAAAGACAATAAAATCTTTTTGGCCCACTCTGAAATGCTGGACCGGAGTGGTTACCGGGAAATCAGTTTTGTCGAAAATCCAACCGCTTATAATTTTTGCCTCCTGATCATAGGCATAAACTTTTTTGTCCTCGCAAGCAACAAAATAGCGGTAGTTTCGATTGTTGTCATAGTCGAAAACACTAATTCCATTTGTTGCAGGTGAGCGGAAATCAACCGGAAAATGTGCAACATTGTTTCCGTTTCTGTCCAGTAGGTAAAGTTTATCTTTGGTGTTGAAGAGGTATTGAAGGTTTCCGTTCCTGTAATAATCAATCTGATGGATTTCGCCTAAAACTGGTTCAGGTAATTGAATGCTCCAGCGAATCCGGCCGTCTTTAGTTACCTGGTGCAGGCTGTTCCTGTTGTCCTGCAGAATGATTTCACGGTTTTTCCTGTCATCATGGTTGATTACAATTTGCGGTTTGAAGGGAATTGTGCTGCCAATTGTACTTTGCCATGTGGTTTGTGCTTCCTCTTTTCCTTTTTCATTGTATCCAAGAATCAACGAATTAAAATAAATGTCTTTATTTCGTTGTACCTGCCAGTTTAAGGCCCAGAATTTGCGGAGGTTTTCCTGCCTTGTATCCAGAAACTTTGAAATATCATCAGAGAAAATTTCCTTTTCGAAACTGAATGCTTTATTCACATCAACAAAAATATTGATGTTCGAGCGGTTTGAAATGTTCTGCTTAAATTCAAGATAACGTATATCTTTTGCAAGAGTTGCATCAAGAGCCATACTGTGCAGGTATTCCTGAAGTCCTTTTTCAGAGTTTGAAAAGATCATGAAATTATCATAGAATGATACATAATTTGCCTGGTTCAGTGAAAACGGACTACCCAGCCAGATTCCCGGGAAAGAGGGATACGGGAATTTGTAAATGTTGAATTGCAACTCTTTATCTACTTTATATGTCGATGTTAAAGTTTCCGGTGCAACTTTTTTTCTGACAGCATAGTTCGAAAGCAGTAGGTTTAATTGTTCTTCCGCAGCCGATTTTCCTTCGGTGTGCAAAATGAAAAAGCTGGTTTTATTCTCAGGATTAACCGGAATTGTTGTTGTTGCAACAATGACTTCATCCTTTACGATTTCGCCGAAAACATTCTTAATATCGGCACGCACACCCAATTCAATTTTTTTTATACTTTCTTCACGTTTATAATAGAAGTCAGAATGTTTAAAATATTCTTCGAGCCGTTTGAAAAATTCCTTTTTATTGGAGAAGGTGTAACTGCAAAAGAAGGAGGTATTTTTAGGTAAAATGTCATCTGCCCGAAAACGCGATGCTTCCTGTTTATCGAAAACCGAAAGAAAATGGTTCAGTGAATCGTCGGCTGCAGAGATTCCTCCCAAAGAAATATAATCGTCTTCAAAATTAAAGTCAAGTTCCGTCCACGACGAAAAGTCCTTAAATTCATCGGCTGCATCCTGATAGTTTGTTGATGCAGTTTCGCCAAATTCATTTACATTCCGGATGGTTTGCCTGCTTAACAGGTTTTTAAGGTAATCAGGAAAGATTTGATGGTTCACATATAATGAAAGCTCCGAATTGGAGGTAACAGTTTTATTTACCCGTTTGAAATAAGGACTTTTTAAAATGCCCTGGGTGGTTAGCTGACGAATAGATTGCTCTACTAAAAGAGATTTTGAACTGGCCAAAAACAATCCTTCGGAAAAGCTGTAAAATACAGAACTGCTACCTGCCGAAATTTCAGTGATCTTATAGTTGCTGTAGTTGCGCTCATTATATGTAAATTTTCCTTCAGGATAAAAAGTATGAATAAGGTTGCCGAGTGCTTTTCGTTTTTTATTATTACCTGTATTTTTAATTATCAGCGGCACCAGTTCATTCCTGCCGGTAAATCCAAACGAAAGAATGAAGGATTCGCTGCGAAGATTTCCTGAAATTCCATTACTGTTTTGAATAATGCTGTCAACTTTTTCAGCAACATCAAAAAAGACGTTGCCAATTTGTACACTCATCAATTCTTTAATTAACGGATTTTGAAAGGGTACAGATTTCAATGAATTAAATTCAAAAAAGAAGGGCGTCGAAAGCGGAACAGCTTTATATATTGAAGTTTCTCTGGAGAAAGTATCGTCGTCTTTTGTGAAATAAATGAAACCGGCAACTGCCGCCAGTAAAACAAGGAGAACGATGATTAAGCTACGTTTCATTTTTTTTGCAGGTTTATCCAAAAATACTAAATAGGAAATGACCAAAACAGGTATTTTCTGATTAGTAATGAAATGTTAATTGTTAATAAATTTTTTAGTGATAAAAATTAATGCTGTAAAGTAACAGCAATTTTTATTGGCAGACGTAAAAAAGGCCGGTAAATTCCGGCCTTTTAGCTGTATGTATTATTCTTTTAGAGTTGTTTTGCAACCTCAATTTCGTGAAAAGCTTCCACATTATCGCCTACTTTAATGTCGTTAAAGTTTTCGATGTTTAATCCGCATTCATAACCATTTTTCACTTCTCTGACATCTTCCTTGAAGCGTTTCAGTGAACCAAGGTTTCCGGTGTAAATGACTATTCCGTCGCGAATAATCCTGATTTTCGAATTTCTGGAGATTTTTCCATCACGGACAATACAACCGGCAACAGTACCAACTTTAGTAATTTTGAAAGTTTCAATTACTTCAGCGGTTCCTGTAATTTCTTCCCTGATTTCAGGCGACAGCATACCTTCCATTGCTGCCCTTATTTCGTTAATTGCATCGTAAATAATGGAGTACAAACGAATATCTATTTGTTCTTTTTCTGCAAGTTTACGTGCACTTAACGACGGACGAACCTGGAACCCGATGACAATTGCTTCTGAAGCGGCGGCCAAAAGAATATCAGATTCTGAAATTTGTCCAACAGCCTGATGCTTAATATTCACCTGAATTTCTTCGGTGGATAATTTTATGAGTGAATCAGCCAGAGCTTCAACCGAACCATCCACATCACCTTTAACAATAAGATTCAGTTCCTGGAAATTACCGATTGCAATTCGTCGTCCAATTTCGTCGAGTGTAATATGTTTTTGTGTCCGAAGTCCCTGTTCACGTGCAAGTTGTTCCCGTTTATTAGCGATATTACGTGCTTCACGTTCATTTTCAAGAACATTGAAATTATCGCCAGCCTGGGGTGCACCGTCGAGTCCGAGAATAATGGCAGGTTCTGCAGGACCGGCTTTTGAGATTTTTTGATTCCTTTCGTTAAACATGGCTTTAATGTGACCGTAATGTTGTCCGGCAAGCACAATATCACCCATTTTTAATGTTCCGGACTGAACAAGAACTGTGGCAACATAACCGCGTCCGCGATCCAGCGACGATTCGATGATTGTACCTATAGCCCTTCGTTCAGGATTAGCTTTCAACTCAAGCATTTCAGCTTCAAGCAACACTTTTTCAAGCAATTCATCGATACCTGTTCCACCTTTTGCCGAAATATCCTGCGACTGGTATTTTCCACCCCATTCTTCAACGAGATAGTTCATGTTGGCCAGTTCTTCCTTGATTTTTTCAGGACTTGCACCCGGTTTATCAATTTTATTAATTGCAAAAACTATTGGAACACCTGCAGCAGATGCATGGTTAATTGCTTCAACTGTTTGAGGCATTACGTTGTCATCAGCAGCTACAATAATAATTGCAATATCGGTAACCTGGGCACCACGGGCACGCATGGCTGTAAAAGCTTCGTGACCGGGAGTATCAAGGAATGTAATATTTCTTCCATCTTCGAGGCTGACATGATAAGCTCCAATATGCTGTGTAATTCCTCCGGCCTCACCGGCAATGACGTTAGTGCTTCTAATGTAATCGAGCAATGATGTTTTTCCGTGGTCCACATGACCCATAACCGTTACAATAGGTGGGCGCGGAACAAGTATTTCATTCGAGTCATCCTCGTCCATATCAATGGCTTCCTGAATATCTACGCTGACAAATTCTACTGAATAACCAAATTCTTCAGCAACAATTGACAGTGTTTCTGCATCGAGGCGCTGATTGATTGAAACAAACAACCCAAGGCTCATGCATGACGAAATTACCTCCGTAACACTAACATTCATCATGGTAGCCAATTCGCTGACCGAAACAAATTCAGTAACTTTTATTACTTTTTTCTGTTCGTTTTCTTTTTCGAGATCTGCATATTTCTTTTCGCTTACCGCTGCACGTTTGTCTCTCCGGTGTTTGGAACCTTTTGATTTTCCTTTTGAAGTTAAACGAGCCAGGGTATCTTTTATTTGTTTTTGAACTTCTTCTTCGTTCACTTCGCGTTTAAGCAGCGGTTTTTTCTTTTTACCGGTTTGCTTTTGCAGTGTAAGGGATGGTTTACCCTTTTCCCTTTGTTTTTCGTCAACTCTTATTTTTCCGGTTTCTTTAATTCTTTTCCGTCGTTTTTTCCGCAATGAAGCATCTGAATCTTCTTTTTTCTCCGGCAAATTAATTTTTCCAACGACTGTTGGTGCATTCAACTTGTTGGAGTTGGATTTGTATACTTCTTCCTGCCGTTCTTCCTTGGGCCTTTTTGATTCCTGGGCTTCGGCAGCAGATTTTCTTTCAGCAGCCCGTTGTTTGATTCGCTTCTTCCGTTCTTTTTCTTTTTCTTCCCTGGTTTTTTTTGCAGGCCTTGTTTTCTGGTTGATATCTTCGAGATTAATTCTCCCGACTACTTTTATTGAATCAACTTTCGGAACTTCAGTTTCAACAATCTCCTGTTCATCTTTTTCTTCAGATGCCGGTTGTTCAGGTTCCGGTTCTTTTTCAGGCTGTTCTTCCTTTTCATTAACCGGTTCTGTTTCGGGTTGTTTTTGAGGTTCTTCTATTATCTCTTCCGGTTTTTCAGCCTGTGGTGCCTTTTCTTCTTCCGGTTGAGCTTTTTCTTCTTCCTGTATTTTTGGTTTTTCCTCAATTTTTTTCTTTGGCCTGTTCAGGCTTTCGAGATCAACTTTCCCAACAACTTTAATTCCTTCTTCCTTTTTCTCCGGCTTCTCTTCTTTTGGTTCTTCTTTTTTCTTCTCCGGAATCGGTGCAACTTGTTTTTTCTGAGGAACTTCTTTTACTTCTTCCACTTCATCTTCCTCCTCTTCGTCCTCTTCCTGTTGCCGTTTATCAATAGAAATGATCTCTTGTTTTGGACGATGACTTTTTAAGCTGATTTTTTCCGACTCCTTTTTAAGGTTTAAATCGATTTTGTATTCTTTTTCAAGAAGTTCAACAGCTTCGACTGAAACCTTGTTGTTCGGATTCGTATCAATATCAAAACCTTTTTTATGCAGGAAATCAACAATAGTATGAATCCCTACATTAAATTCTCTTGCAAGTTTGCTAAGCCTAATTGTCTTGCCTTCTGCCATATACAACTTTTTTCTTTCTTTATCCTGATGCTAAATAATACTGCGCAAGTATAGTTAAAAGCTTTAACAGTAGTTTTATTTTTGCAATTTTTGTTATTACTCAAATTCCGATTTCAGAATTTTCAACACATGGTCAATCGTTTCTTCTTCGAGATCTGTACGTTTTATCAATTCGTTGCGTGGTATATTAATTACGTTTTTAGCCGTGTCGCAACCAATTGCTTTTAGTTCATCGATAACCCAGCTTTCAATTTCATCTGCAAATTCATCGAGGTTAACATCTTCGTCGTCTTGTTCCATTTCGCGGTAAACATCTATTTCATATCCGGTTAACTGGCTGGCCAGCCGGATGTTTAACCCGCCTTTACCAATTGCCAGCGAAACTTCTTCGGGTTTCAGGTAAACTTCGGCTCTTTTATCTGCTTCGTTTATTTTTATGTTATTAATTTTAGCCGGATTTAACGACCGTTTAATAAAAAGCTGCAGGTTGGATGAATAATTGATTACATCGATATTTTCGTTTTTCAATTCGCGTACGATTCCATGAATACGTGAACCTTTCATTCCAACACATGCACCAACCGGATCAATTCTTTCATCATATGATTCAACGGCAACTTTTGCCCTTTCGCCTGGCACCCGCACAATTTTCTTGATAGTAATTAATCCATCAAAAATCTCGGGGATTTCAAGCTCGAATAATCGTTCGAGAAATGTCGGTGCTGTTCGCGATAATATAATCAGCGGGTTGTTGTTTCTCAGTTCCACTTTGTAAACAATTGCACGCACTGTATCACCTTTTCTGAAATAATCAGATGGAATTTGTTCTGATTTTGGAAGTATAAGTTCATTCCCTTCATCATCTAAAATCAATATTTCTTTTTTCCATACCTGGTACACTTCACCAGTAATAATATCGCCAATTTTTGTCTTATACTTTCCGTAAACATGGTCTTTTTCGAGTTCCATGATTTTGCTGGCAAGGTTCTGACGCAGATTCAGAATTGCACGGCGTCCGAAATCGGCAAGTTTCACTTCGTCTGTTACTTCTTCTCCTACCTCGTAATCGCTGTCAATTTTCTGAGCATCTGTCAAGGTGATTTGCAGGTTGGGTTCTTCCAGTTGGTCGTCTTCAACAACTTCACGGTTTCTCCATATTTCGAAGTCACCTTTATCAATATTGATAATTACATCAAAATTTTCATCAGTGCCAAACTGCTTAATCAGAACGCTTCTGAAAACATCTTCAAGAACACTCATCATGGTTACCCTGTCGATGTTTTTCAGTTCCTTGAATTCGGCAAAAGTATCGATTAGATTAATATTTTCCATCTCAAATCAATTTATTTAAATGAAATAACAACTTTTGCTGTTTTTATTTCGTCATAGCTTATAATATGCTCTTTTACAATTAATTGTTTTTTCTTATGACCTTCAACTTTTTCCCGGACCGAAGATTCCAATACAATTTCCTTTTCCCGGGCTTCCTTTAAAATGCCTTTTAATTTTCCACCTGAGTTAGTTATAACTTCAATTTCACGGCCTGTATTTTTTATGTACTGCTCCTTTACCTTGAAACTTTCTGTTAATCCCGGCGATGAAACCTGAAGTTCGAAATCTTCCACATCCCTGTCCAAAGTATGTTCAACATGCCTGCTGATTTTAATGCACTGTTCAATAGTCAACCCTTCGTAACTGTCGACAAAAATATTTATAAAGTTCGCTTTACTTACCGAAACTTCAACCATAAACATCTTTTCTTCCAAAACTTCCTCCACCAGGTTTTCTATAGTTTCCTTGTCAATCATTAATTACCAGTAACAAAATAGGGAACCTCAGGTCCCCTAATTCAGGTTTTTCGAAAAATCTTGGCAAAAATAGTAATTTCTTCAATAAATACAAAAATAGCAGTGGATATAAATCCCTGATTTTAAAGAATAAATAATTGGGAGTACGTGCAGGTTTAAAAGCTTTGTTTTGTCAAACCAAATCTTTTACCGGTAAAGCAATCTGCATTACAGTAAAACAGAATGGAACTGATTTAAAATTTATACTTTTGATGAATCAGAAAATTAAAGCCGGTGAATCAGTTTCAGCCAAATAAAAAAAAGATAATTAATGATCCTGTTTTTGGATTTATCAATATCCATTCTGAATTGGTGTTTGATTTAATTCAACATCCTGTATTTCAGCGTTTGAGACGAATAAAACAATTGGGTCTTTCATTTCTTGTTTTTCCCGGGGCAAATCACAGCCGGTTTGAACATGCATTGGGTGCCAGTCATTTAATGCAGCAGGCGGTTTCTGTACTTCGGTTAAAAGGACATGAAATAACCGAAGAAGAGGCCGAAGCAGTAATAATTGCTATTTTACTCCACGACGTTGGTCATGCACCATATTCCCATGTGCTTGAGCATACACTTGTAGAAATTTCGCACGAAGAAATTTCACTGTTGCTGATGAATGAACTGAATAATCATTTTAACGGGAAACTGAACCTCGCTATTGAAATTTTTAATAATAAATATAAAAAACATTTTCTGCACCAGCTTGTTGCAAGTCAGACCGATATGGACCGGCTTGATTATCTGAGCCGCGACAGTTTTTTTACAGGTGTGGCGGAAGGTGTGGTGGGAATCGATCGAATTATTAAAATGTTAAACGTCTGGAATGATGAACTGGCGATTGATATAAAGGGAATATATTCAATCGAAAAATTTTTGATTGCACGGCGGCTGATGTATTGGCAGGTGTATCTGCACAAAACTGTTGTAGCTGCCGAAATTCTTTTAATTAATATCTTAAAGCGGGCTAAGGAATTAATTGTCGCCGGTGATAAATTATTTGTTACACCAACATTGAATATTTTTCTTGAAAATAATTTTAGTTCCGATGATTTTAAAAATAACATTGAAGTTAACGGCAAAAAAGTTTTAAACTGGTTTGTTTTGCTTGACGATAATGACATTCTTATTTCAATTAAGGAATGGCAGTTTCATCACGATTTGGTTTTATCGTACCTTTCAAAAAGCATGTACAACAGAAATCTGTTTAAAACCAAACTCGAATCGAAACCTGTTTCAAAAGCCTGGGAAGAAAAAATGCTGACCCGTATTTCCCAAACAATATGTGCCGATGAAAAGCTTTCCCCATACTTTCTGATGACAGGAGAAATTACAAACAATGCATATAACCGTTCAAGTGAAAACATTAACATTTTGTACAAAAACGGAAAAGTTAAGGATATCAGGGAAGCGTCGGACATAAATCTTTCGGTTCTGACGAAAACTGTGCGTAAATATTTTGTGTGTTATCCAAAAGAATTGGACTTTAATTTGTTTAAACCTATATTTGCAACGCCAAAAAAATGATGAATGGAATTTAAAGCTAAAGACATTGCCGCATTCCTGAATGGAGAAATAGTTGGTGACGGCACTGTCAGTATTTCCGGTGTATCAAAGATAGAAGAAGGAAAATCAGGTACTCTTTCATTTCTCTCCAATCCAAAATATGAAAGTTTTATTTACGAAACCAATGCATCTGTAGTATTGGTGAATAAAAACTTTGTTCCCCGCGCAAAAGTTAAACCCACACTTATTAAAGTTGAAGATGCCTACCAGGCTTTTGCTTCACTGCTTGAAATGTACATGCAGGCAAAAGTGAAAATCAAAAAAGGAATTGAACAGCCAAGTTTTATTGATGAATCGGCCTCTTTTGGCGAGGATGTTTATGTAGGTGCTTTTGTTTATGCAGGCAAAAATGTGAAAGTCGGGTATGGGGTAAAATTATATCCGCAGGTATATCTTGGCGATAATGTTGTTATTGGTAATAATACGATATTGTATGCAGGTGTAAAAATTTATGAAGATTCGGTAGTTGGCAGCAATTGCATACTTCATGCAGGCGCTGTTATTGGCTCCGATGGATTTGGATTTGCACCGCAACCTGATGGTACTTATCAGAAAATCCCGCAGATAGGGAATGTAATACTTGAAGATAATGTTGAAATTGGTGCAAACACTACTTTGGATTGCGGCACTTTTGGTTCAACAATTATCCGCAAGGGAGCTAAAATTGATAACCTTGTACAAATTGCCCATAACTGTGAAGTGGGTGAAAATACAGTTATTGCAGCACAATCCGGATTGGCAGGTACAACCCGCATCGGGAAGAACTGCCGGCTGGGCGGACAGGTTGGGCTTGCAGGGCACCTCACTATCGGCGATAATGTTAATATTGGTGCACAATCGGGTGTTTCAAAATCAGTAAAAAGTAATGAAACAATATTAATGTCACCTGCATTTAATTATAAAGATGCTGTAAAAGCAGCAATCATTTTTAAAAACTTACCACAATTGCGCGACGAAGTTATACAACTCCAAAAAGCGGTTAAGTCATTAGCCGATAGCACATCAGCGTCATCAAAGTAAAATATGGGTATGGTTGAAAAACAAAAAACACTTGCTAATTCTTTTAAAATTGAAGGAAAAGGATTACATACAGGAGTAAATGTAACCATGAATTTCCTTCCCGCACCTGAAAACCATGGTTTTAAGTTTAAACGTGTTGATCTCCCAAATCAGCCGGTTATTGATGCCGATGTTGATTTGGTAATCGATACTTCCCGGGGAACACTTCTCGAAAGCAACGGCGCCAGAATCGGAACAATCGAACATGCACTTGCCGCACTGGTGGGGATGGATCTCGATAATGTAATGATCGAAGTGGATAATGAAGAAGCGCCAATCGTTGACGGCAGTTCGAGATATTTTGTTGAAGCCATCGAAAAAGCAGGAATTGCTGACCAGAATGCTGAACGTGAATACTTCGAAATAAAGAAGAAAATAAGAATCTCAGACGAAAAATCGGGTTCTGAAATTATAGCACTTCCCGACGATGATTACCGGCTGAATGTTTTTATTTCATTCCAGTCCAGAGTATTGAACAATCAGTATGCAGCACTCGATACCATCCGTAATTTCAGAAAGGAAATTGCAAATTGCCGGACATTTGTGTTTTTGCATGAACTTGAATTCCTTCTCAAAAATAACCTCATTAAAGGTGGCGAACTCAATAATGCAATTGTAATCATTGATAAGGAAATCGGCCAGGAGGAATTAAACCGGCTTGCTGATCTTTTTAATCATGAGCGGGTTGAAGTTAAGCCACAGGGCATTTTAAATAATCTTGAGCTATACTTCGACAACGAATGTGCCCGCCACAAGCTGCTTGATGTAATCGGTGATTTGGCACTCTGCGGCAAGCGGATAAAAGGCCGGATAATCGCTACAAAACCCGGACATGGCCCAAATACACTTTTTGCAAAAGCACTTAAAGAAGCTTACCTTGAATCGGAAGCAGGTCCACCGGATTATGATGTCGAAGCAGCACCTGTGTATGATGTAAATCAAATAAAGGATTTATTGCCACACCGCTATCCTTTTTTAATGGTCGATAAAATAATTTCAATGACCGATAAAGAAGTTATTGGAATAAAAAACATTACTGTAAACGAACCATTTTTCCAGGGTCATTTTCCAAACGAACCGGTTATGCCCGGAGTAATGCTTATTGAAGCGATGGCACAAACTGGTGGAATTCTTGTGCTTAGCGGATTGGAAGAAAAATATTCTACCTATTTTATCCGGATTGACAATGTTAAATTCCGAAAAAAAGTAGTCCCGGGCGATACCCTCCTTTTTAAAATAGTGTTAAATTCGCCAATCCGACGCGGTATTGCAACAATGAGAGGCGTTACTTATGTGGGAAGTAAAATAGTTGCCGAAGGTGAATTTATGGCACAAATTGTAAAACAAACTGAAAATTAGTTCAGAAATATGAAACAACCATTATCTTATGTACATCCTGATGCAAAAGTCGCTGACAATGTTGTAATTGAACCTTTTGTGTCTGTAGACCAGGATGTTGTTATCGGAGAAGGGACTCGAATCGGTTCAAGTGTAACCATCCTTCCGGGAACAAGAATCGGAAAAAACTGCAATATATTTCCCGGCGCAGTCATAGGGGCTATTCCGCAGGATTTAAAGTTTAAAGGTGAATATTCGCAGGTTGTAATTGGCGACAACAACACCATTCGTGAATTTGTTACAATTAACCGCGGAACAGCTTCAAAAGGTAAGACAATAATCGGCAACAACAATCTGATTATGGCTTATACTCACGTGGCGCACGATTGTAAACTTGGTAATTACATCATCCTTGGAAACGGTACTCAGTTAGCAGGTGAAGTTATTGTTGATGACTGGGCAATTATTTCAGGAATGACCGGAATCCACCAGTTTTGCAGAGTAGGAACACATGTAATGATTGGTGGAGGTTCACTGGTTCGTAAAGATGTACCACCTTTTATTAAAGCAAGCCGTGAACCGCTTTCATATGTTGGCATTAATTCTATCGGTTTGCGACGGAGGAATTATAACAATGAAAAAATCAGGGAAATACAGGATATTTACCGTTACATCTATCAAAAAGGATTAAATACTGCCCAGGCAGTTGATATCATTGAAGCAGAAATGCCTGCAAGCCAGGAAAGAGACGAAGTTTTGCTGTTTGTTAAAGATTCAAAACGTGGAATAATCAGGGGTTATTATCCCGATTAAACATGGAGAAAATTATAATTTTAAAAAAAGGCTGTCTTGAAAAGGCGGCCTTTTTTATTATGTGCCAGGTATGGTAAACAAACCTGTTGTTGAATTGCACTGCCGGATCAGGCGAAAGACGCGCGGCTGTGAATCCGGATTGAAGGCTGATGGCAGATTTCACACGTAAGTCCAAAGAGGGATGATTGCCGGAGGCAAATTTCTGTGTCGGTGAAGATAAAGCATCGGGGGCATTTCCTGTGGAACCGGATTAACTGACAAATCAAAATTTGGAAAACGCCACCGGAATGAAAATCATCCAACCGGATCACCCGGAGCAATTCAGGATGCTTTAAAATGATCTTGTTTTCACCTGATTTGCAAACCAACAGGATGTACAGGAGATATACCAGGGAAATACCTTCTTCATAGATTATTCATACTTAACTTATACTTTATTCGTATTAAAGTCATATTAAATTCGATTATAACCGAATTTAGTACGACTTTACTACGACTTTAGTACGACTTTAGTATGACTTTAATATAGCATTGTACAGGTTTTGGGATGTTGTTAATACATCATGTACACCTGGTTTTTCAAATTTTGAGAAAAACTTATTCCTGTAGATTGGGTTATCCGGTTGGTATTATCAGGAATCATTCGGGTGCAAACAATGAAACAATTTTCTTGTTTCTTTTAATGGAATGAATATGATAGTTTTAGCATGTTAAAGTCATTTTTGTCAATTGCAATGAGTTTTCTGATTGTAAATTTTTCTTTTTCACAGGAAAATAATCGTCTTTCAAATCCTGATTACATGTGGACAAGTTTATATGAAGAATTTGATTCTTCCATCTTAAACAGAGAAACCTGGAGGGTATCGGCATCGGAAAGTCGCGAAAATGGTTTATTCATCTGGGCCGACAGTTCAGTGACTGTAAACCAGAAAGATGGAAATCTTGAGTTGTCAATGGTAAGACATTCAGGATTTAAAGCGGTTAACTGGGCAGGTGAAACAATTTCTTCAAATTTTATTGCAGGTCAAATTGCTACAAAAGCCTATTTTTCATATGGTATCTTTGAATGCAACGCAACATTTGCACACAAAAATGGTTCGTTTCCTGCTTTTTGGCTTTACAATGATTACATGTGTGATGAAACCGCCCGGACAGAAATTGACATCGTTGAATTAAAGCGGAATTTTATTTCATCAACCTTAGACAATACAGTTTGGTATTATCCACTGGAATGTTTGCCGGCTGAAGCAAAAAATGTTAAAACTACAGGATTTATTAACTGGAACAAGCCGCACACCTTTAAGTGCATCTGGAATCCCGAAAAAATAGAATACTGGATGGATGAAAGAAAACTGCATGAAGTAATAAATGATGGACAAAACTGGTATCCAAAACTTCCGCGGCATGTTATTTTAAGTCAGCAGCTGGTTCGTTTTGGCTGGCTCGATCCACGCATGGACAGGATTGAAACTCCGCAAACATCCTATTTTCACTGGGTAAAAGTAAGGGAATATTTTCTTGCTCCCGAAATCAGTTTATCCGGTTCATGGATTTATTCTGAAGGTTCAGCAACACTTGACGTGGATTCGCTGGCTGATAGTATTACATGGAAACTGTCACCGGAAAACCTGTTTGAAACTACCGTCAGCGGGAAAGGTGCAACTGTGAAATTTAAAATAGTACCTTCAGCAATCGGGCAGGGGAAAGTTACTTTCAGCTTTAAAATGCCGGATGGTGAAACTTTTGAGGTGGAGAGAATTTTTGATGTTGGCAAACCGGGCCCCTCCGGACTTTAGTATTTTACTTTACATTGTGGTGATTCCAACCCTGTGCCCATAATTCAATGGCCGAACCTCCGGCGGTAATTAAATTCGTACCTTCTTTTTCCTCCGTCATGTGGCCGATAATTGTAAAATCGGGATCATTTTTAATTTTTTCGTAATCGCTTAGTGGCAATGTAAACAGCAGTTCATAGTCTTCGCCTCCGTTTAATGCGGCAACCAGGGGATTGATACTCATTTCTTCTGCCATTTTTCTTGTCTGGTTGTCCAGCGGAATTTTATCTTCATATAAATTACAACCGGTTTTTGAACTTTTACACAGGTGCATAATTTCTGAAGATAATCCGTCTGAAATGTCAATCATTGACGTGGGTTTAATGTTTGCTTTTCGAAAGGCAGAAACAATATCAGCCCGTGCTTCGGGTTTAAGTTGGCGGCCAAGAATATAATCATAACCTTCGAGTTTGGGTTGCATCTGATTGTTTACTTTGAATACTTCGTTTTCTCGTTCGAGCAACTGAAGTCCCATGTATGCGCCGCCCAAATCTCCTGTTACACAAAGCAGATCGTTTGGTTTGGCGCCGCTGCGGTAAACGAGATCATCTTTTTCAGCATCTCCAATAACGCTGATACTGATGGTAAGTCCGGTGAGCGAGCTGGTTGTATCGCCACCAACCAAATCAACATTGTACTTTTCGCAGGCAAGGTGAATTCCCTCATAAAGTTCTTCCACTGCTTCCACTGAAAACTTTCCCGACAAAGCAATACTTACCGCGATTTGCCGCGGAACTGCATTCATTGCACATATATCAGAAAGGTTGACAATCACTGCTTTATAACCCAGATGTTTGAGTGGTACATACATGAGGTTGAAATGTACTCCTTCCGTTAGTAAATCGGTAGAAAAAACAACACATTTATTTTTATAATCAAACACAGCCGCATCATCACCAACACCTTTCACGGTACTTTCATTTATTATTTTGATGTTTTTAGTCAGCCGTTCGATGAGCCCGAATTCGCCCAATTCTGCAATTGCTGTTTTTTTGTTTTCTATGTTCATTTTGTTGTGTTATTTTCTGTTTTTACTGCAGGAATTTACCCCTGTTCCAGGTCCTCAAAACATGAAGTTTAGCCGGTCAGGCTTATTTCTTTGTTAATTAAAGACCAAATGGTGTTATTTATGTTGATGCCGGGACAAAATTACCTATAGTTTTATATCTTTGCAATTAATTTTTAAACAGTCCAATTTGAGGATTGTTGTTATTGAACAAGGACTATAAAATATGGAAGACCAAAATAAAATATTATCCGAAGTAACACAAGGCGAATATAAATATGGTTTTTTCTCTGATATTGAAACCGATGTTTTGGAGAGAGGGCTTGATGAAGGTGTTGTGCGAACAATTTCGGAAAAGAAAAATGAACCCGGATTTATGCTGGAGTTCAGGCTGGATGCTTTCAGAAAGTGGCAAAAAATGAAGCTGCCAAACTGGGCATATTTAAAAATCCCGCCAATCGATTTTCAGGATATCAGTTATTATGCTGCGCCAAAGAAAAAGCCGCAGTACGAAAGTCTGGATCAGGTTGATCCGGAATTACTTGAAACCTTCAACAAACTTGGAATTCCGCTCGAAGAACAGAAGCATCTGGCGGGAGTAGCAGTTGATGCGGTAATCGACAGCGTTTCAGTAAAAACAACGTTTAAGGAAGTTTTGGCGGAGCAGGGAATTATTTTTTGCTCATTTAGCGAAGCTTTGCAAAAACATCCCGACCTGGTAAGAAAATATTTGGGACAGTCTGTTCCGGTAGCCGATAATTTCTTTGCAGCACTGAATTCTGCTGTTTTCAGCGACGGTTCGTTTTGCTATGTTCCGAAAGGAGTACGTTGCCCAATGGAATTATCGACATATTTCAGAATAAACTCTGCGAATACAGGTCAGTTTGAACGGACCCTGATTATCGCAGATGACGACAGTTACGTAAGTTATCTCGAAGGTTGCACCGCTCCAATGCGCGACGAAAACCAGCTGCACGCTGCAGTAGTAGAAATTATAGCACTTGATCGTGCCGAAGTGAAATATTCAACGGTACAAAACTGGTATCCCGGCGATAAGAAGGGAAAAGGCGGAGTATACAATTTCGTTACAAAACGTGGAGTTTGCAGGGGAGTTTCATCTAAAATCAGCTGGACACAGGTGGAAACCGGTTCGGCAATTACCTGGAAATATCCAAGCTGCATTTTACTTGGCGACAATTCAATCGGGGAATTTAATTCAGTGGCGGTAACCAATAACCACCAGCAGGCTGATACTGGTTCAAAAATGATTCACATTGGCAAAAACACGAAAAGCACCATTATTTCAAAAGGAATTTCGGCTGGTGAAAGCGACAATTCGTACAGAGGGCTTGTAAAAGTTATGCCTGGTGCAACCAATTCGCGCAATTTTTCGCAGTGCGATTCGCTGCTGCTCAACGATACCTGTGGTGCCCACACATTCCCTTACATTGAAGTGGGAAACAAATCATCAATTGTTGAACATGAAGCTACTACTTCGAAGATTGGCGAAGATCAGATATTTTACTGTAATCAGCGTGGAATCGATACCGAAAAAGCAATTGGAATGATTGTTAACGGTTATGCAAAGGAAGTACTAAATAAGCTGCCGATGGAATTTGCAGTTGAAGCCCAAAAGTTGCTTCAAATAAGCCTGGAAGGAAGTGTTGGTTAAAGTACCCCCGGCTTTCTTCAAAGGAAGATGCAGGATTAAAAATATAAAACTGAGTAAAGTAAATATTGACAACTAAAAAAATGCCTTTTCCTTTTCCGTTTTGGAAAAGAGGGCTAATATAAAATTATGCTGACAATTAAAGATTTATATGCTTCGGTAGAGGGAATGGAAATTCTTAAAGGGATTAACCTTGAAATTAAACCGGGCGAAGTTCATGCGATTATGGGACCAAATGGTTCCGGGAAAAGTACACTTGCAAATGTATTGACCGGAAAGGAAGGATATGAAGTTACTGCAGGTGAAATTACGTACGAAGGTGAAGATTTGCTCGAAATGGCTCCCGAAGAGAGAGCCCAAAGGGGAATGTTTCTCAGCTTTCAGTATCCCGTTGAAATTCCGGGAGTTCCGATGGTTAACTTTTTAAAGACTGCCGTTAATGAACACAGGAAATTCAGGGGCGAAAAAGAGCTTACTGCAGGTGAGTTTCTGAAACTGATGCGCGAGAAAAAGGAGATGATAGAAATGGATACCCAATTAACGAACCGTTCTGTAAATGAAGGTTTTTCCGGTGGTGAAAAGAAGAAGAATGAAATTTTTCAGATGGCCCTTTTGGAGCCAAAACTCGCCATTCTGGATGAAACAGATTCCGGCCTCGATATCGATGCATTAAAAATTGTGGCAAAAGGTGTAAATGCACTTAAAACACCAGATAATGCAACCATCGTAATAACGCATTATCAACGTCTCCTTGAGTATATTGTACCCGATTTTGTACATGTACTGAATAAAGGAAAAATTGTAAAATCATCCGGAAAAGAACTTGCCCTCGAACTTGAGGAAAAAGGATACGACTGGATTAAACAAGAAAACGGACAATAAAATGGGAGTTTTAGTCGAAAAAGCTGATTTGTCATTAAAATATATAGCGCATTACAACGATGTAAAAGAGATGCTTCTGGAGGATTCTCCCGAGGTGTTGAATGCTCCGCGCAGAAAAGCTTTGCAGGATTTTGTGACGCAGGGTATACCTTCGCGTAAAAACGAAAATTACAAATATTCAAATCTGCAGCCTCAATTTATGCCTGAATATAAATTCATTCATCATAAAGAAGAGGTAAAAACCGATACTGATGCAGTGTTTCGTTGTGATGTTCCCCAACTTGATTCACATCTGGAACTTGTATTTAATGGCTGGTTTCATAAGCAGAATAACGAAAATGGACGACTTCCGGCGGGAGTTATACTGGATAGTCTTGAAACAGTGGCAAAGCATAATCCGGAACTTTTAACGGGTTACGCAAAACTTGCTAAAACGGAGGAAGATCCTATGCTGGCACTAAATACTACTTTCGCCAGGGATGGTTATTTTCTTTATATTCCTAAAAACACCGTGGTTGGAATTCCAATCCAGATTATCAATTTTTTAAAATCGGAAACCGATGCATATGTCACTCAGCGCAATTATATTTTTGTGGACGAAGGAGCAAGTGTAAAAATTATTTCATGTGACCATACACTGAATCTGAATTCGTACCTGAATAATTCGGTAACCGAAATGTTTGTGGGTAAAAATGCAGATTTGGAATATTATACTCTTCAAAATCAGCACAACAACACTACAAGTTTGAATTCTTTTTATATTCAGCAGGAAAGGGATTCGAAAGTTACAACTTTAACAGCATCATTGCATGGCGGCTTTATTCGCAATAATTTGAAGTTTATTCTGAATGGAGAAAATGCTGAAGCTAATTTATTCGGAATGTCATTTCTTGACAGAAAGCAGCATGTGGATAATTTTACCCAGGTCATACATTCCAAGCCACATTGTGTAAGCAATCAATTGTATAAAAATGTGCTGGATAATGAATCGTCCGGAGCTTTTTCAGGAAGAATACATGTTGTCAGGGATGCCCAGAAGACAAATGCTTTTCAGCGAAACAACAATCTATTACTGACGGATACCGCACTAATGCAAACCAAGCCTCAGTTGATTATTGATGCAGACGATGTAAAATGCAGCCATGGAGCTACTGTTGGACAAATTGACGAGGATGCGCTGTTTTATCTGCGTGCCCGTGGGATTAATGAAAACAAGGCGCGCTTAATGATGATGAATGCCTTTGCACACGAAGTTGTACAGAAAATAAAAGTGGAGCCGCTACGCGACAGGATTGATGATTTGGTTGATAAAAGATTACGGGGTGAAGTTGCCCGGTGCCATGAATGCGCATACAATTGTGAAGATTAACCGGCTTGTCTTTTTTTTCTGGTAAATATCCGGCTTATTTTAAAGGTTGAAAGAAATTTTTTGTAAAATTGATTTTGCAACCTTTTATTTTTATCTGCAAAAACAATGAGTTACGATATTCAAAAAATACGAAGTAATTTTCCTGTACTGAGTCAAAAGGTTTACAACAAAACGTTTGTTTACCTCGATACGGCAGCTTCGGCACAGAAGCCTGTCCAGGTTTTGCAGGTACAGGAAAAACTGAATAACGAATATTACGGAAATATTCACAGGGCAGCGCATTTTATGGCGGATAAATCAACCGCCGAATTTGAAGCCGTTCGTAATAAGGTTCAGATATTTATCCATGCTGAATTCAGGGAAGAAATAATATTTACAAAAAGCACAACCGAAAGTGTTAATCTTGTGGCACATTCCTTCGGTGAAAAATATCTGAACGAGGGGGATGAAATCATTGTTTCTGAAATGGAACATCATTCAAATATTGTTCCCTGGCAGCTTATAGCTGAGCAGAAAAAAGCAAAAATTGTGGTATTGCCTTTTTCTGATTCCGGCGATCTTATGATTGAAAAACTGCCGGATTTAATCAACAGGAAAACTAAAATTATTACAGTTGGGCATGTATCCAATGTTTTGGGAACAGTGAATCCTGTGGCCGAAATCATTAAAATCGCACATGAAAAAGATGTCCCTGTTTTTATTGATGGTGCCCAGGCTGCACAACATGTCACTGTTGATGTGCAAAAACTTGATGCAGATTTTTATGCATTTTCGGCCCATAAAATGTATGGTCCGAATGGTGTTGGAATTTTGTATGGCAAAAAGAAATGGTTGAATGAAATGCCGCCGTATCAGGGAGGGGGAGAAATGATTGCTGAAGTTTCATTTGATAAAACCACCTTTAATGAATTGCCATTCAAATTCGAAGCGGGCACTCCAAACATTTCAAATGTGATTGCCCTGGGTGCTGCTATTGATTTTTTATTGGATACCGGTTTGGAAAATATTCAGAATTGGGAGCATGAATTAATGAAACATGCCACAGTTAAACTGAAGGAAATCGATGGATTAAGAATTTTTGGGGAAGCAAGGGAGAAATCGGGAGTAATTTCTTTTAATATTGAAGGTGTCCATCCCTACGATTTGGGTATGCTGCTCGATAAAATGGGTTTTGCAGTTCGCACAGGTCATCATTGTGCCGATCCGGTAATGCAACATTATAAAGTGCCGGGTGTTGTGCGGGTTTCGTTCGGAATGTATAATACCATGGAAGAAATTGATGCATTGGCAGAAGCAATTATCAAGTTGAAGCGAATGTTTTAGATCGTTTTATTTTCTTCCTTTTTGGGTTTGGAAATTCCGGGAGCCAGTACAAATCCGATTAAAGCGCCGTACAAAGAGCTGCTTTGCCAGTGTGATTGAATGGGACAGGTTCCTGAAGTACAACCAATAAAATACCAGTAGGCGAAACCAGCCAGTGTTCCAAGCAGAAGGCCGGCCAGTTTCCATTTATATTTTAAAAGAAAAGTTTTAATCTGCGTCATGTGTATCTCATTTTTGAAAATTGTTTTGCAAAGAAACGAACATTTAAAGGATTCCGGTGTGATTAATGTTACTTACTCACGAATTTAAATGTCCGGCATCCACAGCATTACACTATTTATTTGTAAACTTTCTGAATAAGAATGTTGTTAACGTTGTCTGGTTTCAAAAAAATTCGAACTTTGTAATTCTTAAAACACAAGGAGAATGACCATAGAACAAGAACAACATGAAATAATAGAGGAATTTTCAATATATGAGGATTGGATGGATAAATATTCCTATCTGATTGAATTGGGAAACAATCTTGATGATTTGGATGCAAAAGATAAAAACGAACAGAATCTTATAAAGGGATGTCAATCGAGAGTATGGCTGGTTGCCGAAAAAAGAGACGGGAAGCTGTATTTTCGTGGAGAAAGTGATGCGATAATTGTAAAAGGTTTGGTAGCCCTTCTTTTACGTGTTGTTTCAGGAAGAACACCAAAAGAAATCATGGAAAACGATTTGCATTTTATCGATGATCTTGGATTAAAACAACATTTGTCGCCAACACGCTCCAATGGCTTGCTGGCTATGGTAAAACAAATTAAGTTGTATGCTGTTGCTTATAACAGAATTGAAGGATGAGGAGGAGGAAATGAAATGGATAAAAGAATTGATTTAATAATAGAAAACCTGAAAGAGGTTTATGACCCGGAAATTCCGGTTAATATTTATGATTTGGGACTGATATACAATGTTGATATCGATGAAAATAATGTTGCCAATATTGTAATGACACTTACTGCGCCCGGATGTCCGGTTATTGATATTTTAATGGATGATGTTACGCAGGCAGTTAAATCGGTGGAGGGCGTGGAGAATGCAAATATTGATTTAACGTTCGATCCGCCGTGGGATAAGTCGATGATGAGTGAAGAGGCTCGTCTGGAACTTGGATTTTTTTAAAGAGAAAAATTCAGCAACTAAAAATAGAATACCGGTAATCAACATTACCGGTATTCTATTTTAATTTTGTTGATAATTGTACCAATCTTTGTGAAGATGTCCTTCGGATTCGACCCAGGATTTAAAATCAGGAAAACTCATATTAACGGGTTGTTTTTCCTTTGATGACTGAAATGATGTGGACATAAATTCGATGCCCCAGGGATAATTCTCCAGGGTTCTGTAAAACGCTTCATAACCAACCAAAGGATATTTGAATTTACTGCCTTTGGACCAATCCCAAGCATTTGGCGATTTATCATCGCCGGAACTGAACAGCAACATTAACTGGCTTTGTGTTGGGGGAGTTCCAAATATCCTGACCTGGTGGTTTTCATCGTCAATTCTGTACAAGTAGGGAGCAAGTATGATATTAGTTAAACAATTTTCCCTAAGTTTCAGGGTAAATTCTTTTTCAACTTTTCCTTGGTTTAGAGTTTCGTGAATTACTGTAAACCCGTTGTTTATTGTTCCTGATTTTGTTGCAGCTTGTTGAGTCCCGGCAATGACATCGTCCACATAAATTAAGTAAGCACCTTTCCTTTCAAACAGTTCAAAGCCAAGTCCCCATCCTGTGCTTTTCCATTCGGCAACACATATTCCTTCAACTTCTTCAATGCAATTATTTTTACCTCGTATCCACGATATTTTTGTTTTTACAATAAAATCATTAAAATCGAAATCTCCTTTGGCAGGCCATAAATCATCAAAAATGAAATAGTTCCAGGTGGGTGTAACATCAACAGTACCACCAGTGTTGATGGTTAAATGCGGATTGTTAGGTGCCTGGTCAAATTCATCGAATAAACCATCTCCGTCTTTATCCGATCTTTGAAACTGCAATTCCGAGGCGTCGGAAATATCGAAATTTAAACTGTGGATTTTAGACGAAACTTCAATTTCAGAATTTGTTGCTGCAAATCTGATTTTAAATTTACCTGTTGAACCTGCCACTCTGTAATTAAAACATGCCTGTCCTTTGAAAATAATCAGGGCGTCAAGCAATTCATCCTCCTGGCTGTACAATTCGATTAATGTACTGTCGAGTGCGAACGATCTTACGCTGTCATTAACAATATTCACAAGTAAAACATCCTGCATTATTGCCGACCACGAAAATTTTTCAGGAACAACTATATCGAAAATCGCATTTTCTGCCTCATTTTCCAAGTCATCCATTTCAAAAACAGCACAACTGCATAAAGCAAGCATGCTAAGTAAAACAACCCATTTTTTCATCTTCCCGGATTTAAAAGTCTGTTGTTTAAAATTGTTCTCTAAGCTACAATGCGTTGATTAGTAAAACAATAGTAAGATGTGAAATCAGTGAACAACACCAGGGAAAAAAGAAATATGCAAGATTGGAATCAGAAATTTCTACTGCTAAAATCAGCATTTTATCTGCCTGAACTAAAGGTTTTGATAAAAAATGTATATTTTCTTTAATTTTTTCGAAATAAAATCGTTTTATAAGATTCGGAAGAAAAACAATGATATGGCTTACGAGACAGGAAAAATAATAAAATCGAAAATTGAGGAACTTGGTTTTTTGGATTCTGCCATTCTTCCTGCAGGATTTTTAAATGAAGAAAAGGATAGGTTTCAGGATTGGCTTGATAACGAAATGAACGGACAAATGGGTTATATGTCGCGCAATGTGGAAAAGCGGCTTGATCCACGATTGTTGTTCGAAAATGCAAAATCTGTAATTGTTGTCCTTCAGAATTATTATTCTCCGGAAGTTCAGAATGATGAAGATGCACCAGTCCTTTCGAAATATGCTTATGGCATTGATTATCATTTTGTAATGAAGGATAAATTAAAAAGACTCTTGAAATTTATCCAGGAAATGATTCCATGCACAGGCCGGCCGTTTGTTGATTCGGCGCCTTTTCTTGAACGTGCCTGGGCACGGCGGGCAGGTTTAGGCTGGGTAGGTAAAAACAGTAATTTGATCTCAGTTGAACATGGCAGTTTCTTCTTTATAGGCGAACTTGTTCTGGACATTGAGTTGCCGTATGACAGCAAAAAAATGGTGAGCGATCATTGCGGAAACTGTACACGTTGTATCGATGCATGCCCAACAAAAGCGATTGTGGCCAATCGCATTGTGGATGCACGTAAATGTATTTCATATCAGACCATCGAAGTAAAAGGTGATTTGGATGAGCAGTTAAAAGGACAATTTGAAAACCGGGTTTTCGGGTGCGACATTTGTCAGGATGTTTGTCCCTGGAATTTAAAATCAAGCCCGAACAACGAATCTGATTTCAATCCTAAGCCGCAATTACTTCAGATGACGCGTGAACAGTGGTATTCCATTGAAAGGTCATCATTTAATGAATTGTTTAAAAATTCAGCGGTAAAACGTACGGGATATCATGGATTAAAAAGAAACCTTGAATTTATCCAGCAAGAAAACAGCAAAAGGTGAAAATTGTGTTCAGGGAAAAAGTTGCTTTAGTTGTCAGTTAAATAGAAAGTGATTAAACGTAAAAATTTTGTATCTTATCTCTAATTAAATTTCAAAGCCATGAAAGCCGGTTATTCTTATTTATCTTTCTTCTTTTTAATATTATTCTCAGGTGTAAATGCACAAACAATTGATAATTGGATAATTCAAAATGAAAAGGTTCCTGTTGAGAAGATTTATCTGCACACGGATAAGGAATTTTATTTTAATGGAGAAATCATTTGGTTTAAAGCATACTTGAGCGACAGTCGTTCGGGGAAGTTAATTCCGGGAGCCGAAAATATTTACGTCAGCCTGATTGATGATAAAGGAAATCAGGCTATCAAATCTATTTTAATGAGTGTAAATGGTCAGGTTGCCGGCAGTATTTCACTTCCGGATACTTTAAAGCCGGGTAATTATCTTATTCAGGCTTTTACTGATTATCTCATGAATTTTTCATCGGATGCATTTTTTTACAAGCCGGTGAATGTTTCAAGAGTTGGCAATTCGGCAAGATTAAATCAGAACCAGCAGCGTTTTAACCGTTCCCAAAGTATGGTCGCCGATGTATCAATTCTTCCTGAAGGCGGAAGCTTGCTTGAGAATGTGTCGAATCTTGTTGCATTTAAAGCAGTGAACCGCGATGGTTATGGAGTGGAAGCAAAAGGATTGGTGCGTGATGAAAAGGGTAATACAGTTGTGGAATTCAGTACTGATTATAAAGGGATGGGATTGTTTTTTTTCACTCCTGAAACTGGGAAGAAATATACAGCAAAAATTAACGGGTTTCCTTCTTTCAATTACAAATTCGATTCTGTAATTGTTGGTGAAGGAGTTAAAATTCAGGTGGTAAACCACACAAGCAGCGAATTGATTATCAATGTTGCATCGAATTCAGAAAAATTTACCGGTAGTCCATTTTATCTTGTAAATATGTACAGGGGTGAAGTAATTTTTTATCAGGCATTTAAAACAGAAGGGATAAATCATGTGCTTAAATTTAACAGCGAAAACCTGAGGGGTGGAATTAACCGCCTCGTTTTGCTGAACAAGGAGTTGGTACCGGTTTCGGAACGATTGCTTTTTTCAAATAATTTTGAAGTCATAAACCTGCAGGTAAATTCTGATTCGCAGTTATATAATAATCGTTCTCTGGTCAATGTAAAAGTTGCAGGCGAAAATGAAGATTCATCAACCGGATTAATGAATCTTTCGGTCTCAGTGTTGCATGAAAATGCGATACCGCAAGGTGGCCTTTCAATGAATATGTTATCCTGGTTGTTAATCGATTCAGAATTGAAAGGTTTTGTGGAGGCTTCAACTGATTATTTTACAGACACCGGGATTGACTCAAGGGCTAAGCTTCGGCTATTGATGCTCACCAACGGCTGGAAAAGTTATTTTTGGAATACTGTTCCGGGAGCTTCCGAAAACCTTATTCACCAGCAAAAAGCAGGTCTTGATTTCAAGGGGACAGCGATTAACAATTTAAGTGAAACTCCTTTGCAGAATGGTGAAATAACCATGATAATTAAAAAGGATGGCGAAATGGCTGTGCTTACTCAATATACAAATGAAAAAGGGGAATTTACATTTCCCGGATTGTTGTTTAATGATACTGCCGGAGTTTACATACAGGCAAAAAATGAAAAAGGAAGGATGAATACTGACATTTCATTATCTCCGGTATTTTTAAATACAGTACCTTCAGAGAAACTTATAGCCGGATTGAACAGTTTCTATGATACCCCCTATGAATTGCAGCGTCAGAAGTATTATGGTGATTTGGCACTTCGTGAATACGATCCTTCTTACCGCACCCGCAACATTAACCAGGTGGATGTTGTGGAAGATAAAATGAAGGACACTCATTTCAGGATTTATGATAAGGCAGATCAGGTGTTGGAAGTTCCGGTAAATGAAACCTCCCACAGTAATGTTCTTGATTTTATGGTGGGCAAAGTTGCAGGACTGGATATTAATGCCGATGATGTACGAATCAGGGGAACCAGCAGTTTTGGGGATAACTCGACACCTCTTTTCTTGATTGATGGTGTGCCGGTTAACCAGGAAACTAATATGAACCTGCCGACTGAAGTAGGTCTGAATACATCAGGTGAAGCAAAATTTGGCAGTCGAAATGTTCTTGACATGATAAAATCTGTTCCACTTGGAGATATCGAAAAAGTTGAAATATTGAAGTCGCCGCAAAATTTATCTTATTTCGGAACTGAAGGCGCAAATGGAGTAATAGCAATTTACACCCGTCATGGCCAGGTGGACAGGCCAAATCAGGTTTTAAAAGGTTTACTTGAACGTAAAATTGCAGGTTATGCGTCCTACAGGAAGTTTTATTCGCCTGAATATTCTCCGGGAGAAATGAAAAACCCTTCACCCGATTTCCGTACTGTTTTATATTGGAATCCGGAAGTTACTGCTCAGAAGGGATCAGCAGGTATTGACTTCTACACATCCGACCAAACAGGAAATTATATTATAAATGTGGAGGGAATAACAAGCGATGGTAAAGTATGTTTAGGTAGTGCAGGTTTCCAGGTTGTTCCTGAAAATGAGAATTAACCTGATGCTGTAATACAACTCTTTAATTTTATAGCCATGCTGTTTTAACCTGCTGTTTAAAAATTTAGCATATAAAATTTCGTGAACTTCTCGTTCAAAGTATTAATTTCGGCTGACAGAGGTGAAATTATTATCCATGGAAATTATTCAGGTTACTGATAAAAATACTTTAAAAGAGTTCCATAAATTACCAGGGAAAATTTATAAGGATAATCCTGATTATGTTCCTGTACTCCGGCCTGTGGTTGAAGACATTTTTAATCCGGATAAGAATGCAAAATTTAAAATAGGTGATGCACGAAGGTGGATTTTGAAGAAAGATGGAATTTGTATTGGCCGGATTGCTGCATTTTACGATGATGATTATTCAGGAGGATATGACCAGCCAACCGGCGGGTGCGGATTTTTTGAATGTATCGATAACCAGGAAACTGCGTCAGCATTATTTGATACAGCAAAGAACTGGCTTCAAAAAAATGGAATGGAAGCTATGGATGGTCCAATAAATTTTGGGGAGAATTTTTTTCACTGGGGTCTGCTTGTTGATGGATTTAAACCTCAAACTTTTGGGATGCAGTACCATCCGGAATATTACCGTAAGCTTTTTGAAAATTATGGGTTTAAAGTTTTTTATGAACAATATTCCTATTCAATGGACATAACATACCCTGATTTACCCGATCGCTTTTGGAAAATTGCAGCATGGGTAGCTAACAAACCTGGATATTCCTATGAACATTTTAACTTTAAAAATCAGGATCAGTATATAAAAGATTTTATTGAAATTCACCGCAAAGCCTGGTCTGGTCATGGTAATTACAAACCTGCAAAATACGACCAGTTAAAAGAAATGATTCAGCAGGCAAAAATTTTTCTGGATGAGGAGTTTATCTGGTTTGTTTACCATAACAATAAGCCCATTGCTTTTTATATGATGATTCCGGATTTAAACCAGATAATCCAAAAGTTTAAATCAAATAAAATGAGCCTGGTTAATTTTTTAAAATTACTTTATTATAAGAAGAAAAAAGTAATTTCGCGTTGCCGGGTTATTGTTCTTGGCGTTGTTCCCGAATTTCAGAATAAGGGAATTGCATCAGGAATTTTCCATAAACTTAAAAAAGTAATGCTAAATAAACCATGGTACAACGATATGGAAATGAGCTGGGTTGGCGATTTTAACCCTAAAATGATAGCTATGTTCAAGTCATTTGGTGCCGATCATGCTATAACACATTTAACCATGCGTTATCTTTTTGATCCTGAAAAAGAATTTATCCGAGCGCCAATTATCGATTGATCCGGGTAAGGTTCAGGAATCATTTAATTCTGAAGTAAAAATTTAACTATGCAACTGATTGAGGTAAGTGATAAAAAATCCCGAAAATTATTTCATAAAGTTCCGCACCTGATTTATAAAGGCGATCCAAACTGGGCTTGCCAGCCTGAAATGATGGTGGAAAATGTTTTTAATCCGGAAAAGAACAAATCTTTTAAAAATGGCAAGGCAGTTCGCTGGGTATTGGTTGATGATAACAAAAAACTGCTTGGGCGGATTGCTGCATTTATTAATTTTAATACTGCAAAAACATACGAACAACCAACAGGTGGCTGTGGCTTTTTTGAATGTACAAATCATCAGGAAGCTGCAAATTTGTTGTTTAATGCAGCAGTGGAATGGAACAAAAGCAATGGGATGGAAGCCATGGATGGCCCCATCAACTTTGGAGAAAACTACGTAAACTGGGGATTGCTTGTGGATGGTTTTATGCCACAGGGTTACGGAATGCCTTATAATCCACCATATTATTTGCAGCTATTTGAGAACTTTGGTTTTAAGGTTTATTTCGAACAATACAGTTACCACCTCGATTATACCGTTCCTTTTCCCGAACGTTTCTGGAAAATTGCAGGCTGGATAGCCCAAAAACCCGGATATAGTTTCAGGTATTTTGATTTTAAGGAAACAGATAAATTTGTTAACGATTTTTGCACGGTTTATGACGCGGCCTGGGCTTCACACGAACATTACAAGCCGCTCGATCCGGATGATATTCATGATTTTATCTCCAATTCAAAAGCAATTCTCGACCCGGAAATGATTTGGTTTGCTTACCACGACGAAAAACCAATTGCCATGTTTGTTATGGTTCCGGATATTAATCAAATTTTTAGAAAGTTAAATGGAAAACTGAATGTGTGGGGGATATTGAAATTTCTTTATTACAAAAGAAAAAAAGTGATGACCACGAACACGTATT
Organism: uncultured Prolixibacteraceae bacterium; assembly: GCA_963816685.1. Taxonomy (GTDB): domain Bacteria; phylum Bacteroidota; class Bacteroidia; order Bacteroidales; family Prolixibacteraceae; genus CAVYUC01. The sequence continues at coordinate 718,028 of CAWFMB010000014.1, forward strand.
TTAATCATGGGAATTGATGCAAAATACCAGCGCAAGGGAATCGATTCGGCGATTTTCTGGCACCAGGATAAATTAATGAAGAAGAAACCTCAGTATACCGAAGTTGAATTGTCGTGGGCCGGCGATTTCAATCCCAAAATTATTGCTTTGTACCAGAATACGGGGGCAAAACAAAGCAAAACCCATTATACGATGCGTTATCTTTTCGACAGAAAGAAGGAATTTACACGAGCTCTCTCCGGTTTTTGTATCGGTAACCAATAATCCGTCAGGGGTTATTTCCAGGTCGTATCGTGAAACGGCCCCCTGTATTCCGGTAAAAACCATATCTATATTTTGGCAAAACGTTTCGTTATCAGGACTATGATAAGCACCGTCTGCATAAACCTTTTGCACAGGAGTATCTGTGATTGCTTGTGTTGAATTAATTGCCGGCTTTACAAATACCGTGTCGGGGGTAGTGGCCTTATCTACCATTACATTAGTAATCAGGTCCAACAATCCGTCTGATATGGTTTCTGTTACATTCATGCTGAAGCCTTTTACTTTCTGGTCGGATTTGCGGCGGTAATTACTATCAGGATCATGGGGCGACTGCACGCTTTTTGACTCAATTTCTTCTTTGGGGCGGAGTTCGACTTTTTTGTCCTCGCCTTCTACTTTATATTGTTCATCGAAAACCCGCTGGAGAAGCCGGTAAGCTTCGCTATTGCGGCTGGTGAAAAGTACCAGGGTTTTGTATGCCAGAATACCGATAGACTGCATCCTGGTTTGGACTTCTTCTTTGGTGCTACGATAAATAATTTTTAGTGGCTCTTCATCGAGCAGGAGAGTAATCTGTTGCCTATCTTCTTCGGGGAACAATGAAAAATCGCTTTCCTCCAATGTTTTGCAAAATAAAACAAAGCTTTGATGGATGATTTCGTATCGCGAGCACCAGGCAATATTGCTGCCAATGAGTTTGCTGTCCATGCGGATACTTTTGCCGCTTACTTCAAAATCTTTTATCTGTCCATGGGTAATTGTTTCAAAGGCTTTTTGCAACAGATCCTCTTTGTTTTCACGCAAATGCTGATGTACCCGCTTTCGAAACAGGTAATAAGTTGAATCGGCAGGAATTTCGTCACCCAGATTGAATAAGCCTAATGCACTACGTACCAATAGGTTGAACCGGCAATGCTCGAATAATTGCAAATCGCTCCAATCAAAAGCTTCCTTCAATATCATCATACAACAAGTTCAATTATTAGTTCGTAAAAAGAAAAACAGGTTAATCATCTGTCCTGAAATAAAGAATAATTCAATTTTGGAATATACCAAACAATATTTATCTTTGCAGGCCGAATAAAATTTTGAAATTTAAATAACAGGAATGGATTACAGTGTAAAAATGTAACCATTCGAAAATAAAACAGAGAAAAATGAAAAAAGGAATACATCCCGATGATTACAGGCTGGTTGCTTTCAGAGATATGTCGAATGGTCATACCTTTTTAACCAGATCAACTGTTGAAACTAAAGAAACTGCAGAAGTTGACGGAGTAAAATATCCGCTTTACAAACTTGAGATTTCAAATACTTCACATCCATTTTATACAGGTAAAGTTAAATTGGTTGACAGTGCAGGCCGTGTTGACAAATTTATGAGCCGTTACGGAAAACATATGGAAAACAGAAAGAAGTAATTCTTAACCGAAAATATTTAAGCTCTGGCGTGCCGGGGCTTTTTTTTTGTCCAAAAATGAAATATTGTCTGTAAGATCAACATGAAATGTGAACAATATAAGTTTTAGAACCTTTTTTTTACAGTGGCACAACTATTGACCATTGGCAACCAATCTTGTTAAATAATTCTGCAACGACAGAATGTCACAAATATGAAATAGTATGGGTAAATTAAAAAATTCAGGATTTCACGATATATTTTTTTCAGGAATGATGAACGACGATTCGGATTTTATTCCAATAATAGCGGATGGCGATGACAGGGAATTAAAAAATACCGATGTGCCGGATGTACTGCCGGTTTTGCCGCTTCGCAATACAGTACTTTTCCCGGGTGTGGTTTTGCCAATAACAGTTGGCCGTAAAAAATCGTTAAAACTCATTCAGGATGTAAACAAAGGAAGCAAGCTCCTTGGAACAATTGCACAAAAAGATTACACCATCGATGACCCGCAAATAAAGGATTTTTACGATATTGGAACGGTTGCCGAAATTTTAAAAATCCTTGAAATGCCGGATGGTTCAACATCTGTAATTATTCAGGGAAGAAGAAGGTATAAAATCAAGGAATTTATTTCTGAAGAACCCTATTTTAAAGCTGAAATAGAACCACTGAGCGATATTCACCCGGATAATGATACAGAGTTTAATGCAATTGTTGGTTCATTAAAAGATTTATCCATTAAAATTGCACAGTTTTCAGCAAATGTTCCTCCCGAAGCAACATTTGCTGTAAAGAATATCGAAAACTCAACCTTTCTTATCAATTTTATTTGTTCCAACACGGATATTAATGTGGAAGACAAACAAAAATTGCTTGAAATCGGAAGCTTAAAAGATCGTGGAATTCAGGCCATCAGTTATCTCGTAAAAGAAGTGCAAATGGGAGAACTGAAACAGGATATCCAAAAAAAGGTAAAAACCGATATGGATCGCCAGCAGCGTGAATTTATGCTGAACCAGCAAATGAAAACCATTCAGGATGAATTGGGCGGAAGTCCGGTTGAACAGGAAATAATTGATTTGAAGGAGAAAGCAAAAAGCAAAAAGTGGAACGATGAAGTAGCAAGGTTTTTTGAAAAAGAGGTTGAAAAATTACACCGTCTCAATCCGGCAGCCGGAGAATATTCAGTTCAGTATACTTTTTGCCAGACTTTAATTGATTTGCCATGGAATGAGTATACAAAAGATAATTTTGATCTTAAAAATGCAAGAAAGGTTTTGGATGAAGATCATTACGGATTGGAGAAAGTAAAGGAACGAATTCTGGAACATTTGGCGGTTCTTAAATTAAAAAATGATATGAAATCGCCTATTTTATGTTTGTATGGCCCTCCGGGAGTTGGAAAAACTTCGCTCGGAAAATCTGTTGCGAGAGCACTTGATCGAAAGTATGTGAGAATGAGCCTTGGTGGTCTTCATGATGAATCGGAAATTCGCGGACACAGGAAAACCTATATTGGCGCTATGCCAGGGCGGATTGTTCAGAATATTAAAAAAGCGAAATCTTCGAATCCGGTTTTTATCCTGGATGAAATTGATAAGGTTTCGAAACATTTTCATGGAGATCCGGCTTCTGCATTGCTTGAAGTACTTGACCCGGAGCAGAATTCAGAATTTCATGACAATTATGTGGAAACGGATTATGACCTGTCTAAAGTTATGTTTATTGCCACTGCCAATACACTGAACACCATTGCACCACCTCTTCGTGACCGTCTCGAAATGATTGAAGTGAGTGGTTATCTTGTGGAAGAAAAAATAGAAATCGCCAAACGACATCTGATTCCAAAACAACTTGAAAATCATGGCTTAAAGAATAACGACGTATTATTCTCAAAAGATGCTGTTGAAATGATAATTGACGGTTATACTCGGGAATCAGGAGTTCGGGAATTGGATAAGAAAATTGCCAAGGTTATCCGTCGGATTGCTAAAAAAATTGCATTCGAAGAGAAATATAACAAAAAACTGAAAAGGGATGATATACGCGAGTATTTGGGTGTAACTGAATATGAAAAGGATAAATATCAGGGCAACGAATTTGCAGGAGTGGTTACCGGATTGGCCTGGACAGCAGTTGGCGGTGAAATTCTGTTTGTTGAAACCAGTCTGAGTAAGGGAAAAGGAAGTTTGACTTTAACTGGAAACCTCGGCGATGTGATGAAAGAATCGGCAATGCTGGCACATGAATATTTAAAATCGCATGCCGAAGAGCTGGAGCTGAATTCGGAAGTTTTTGGAAACTGGAATGTACACGTTCACGTTCCGGAAGGCGCGATCCCAAAAGATGGTCCGTCGGCTGGAGTAACGATGGTAACATCAATTGCATCGGCATTTACACAGCGTAAGGTGAAAAAGAATCTTGCCATGACAGGTGAAATTACCCTGCGTGGAAAAATACTTCCGGTTGGTGGAATCAAGGAAAAGATACTTGCCGCCAAACGTGCCGGAATCACCGAAATTATTCTTTCCGAAGAAAACAGAAAGAACCTTGAGGAAATAAAAGACGTTTATTTGAAAGGGTTGAATTTTCATTTTGTTAAAACTATCATGGACGTACTGAATATTGCATTGCTGAAATCGAAAGTAGAAAAGCCGGTAAATGTTGTGTAACCAAAGAATAGTTGGCTTAATTGGCACTTCTTCTTTAAAATTAAGAAGTTAAACAATTATAATTTGTTGTTGTTTTAATGATAAATTTTTGAATTACACCTGCTTTTTAGGTAAATCCTTTAACCGGTTATAAATTTTAAATCATGCAAAAATTACTTATTATTCTGGGGATTGTTTTTTTTATTTCCTGTCAGTCGGGAAATAAAAATCAAGCCGCTGATGATACTGTCCCGTCAGCATTGGTGCTTATGGAAGATACCTTAAACATCGGGGGCATGCACTGTGACATGTGCGTGACTTCAATTGAAAAAGGTATAAACGAACTGGAAGGTATTCAGTTTGTACAGGCGAATTTAAACGATTCAGTGGCAATAGTTAAATTCGACAAATCAAAAACAAATCTTACCGAAATTGAAAAGGCTATTGAAAAAAGGGGTTACCGGGTTAAGACTCAGTAATTAATCTGTCCATTGTTTTTCGTTTGAGTTTCAATGGTTTTTTCGATACATTTGCACGAATTTTATAGGTTCGTGGATGATGAGGATTTATTGTATTTTTATCCTTTTATTAGTTACAAACTCCATTGCGTCCGGACAGTCAGAAACACTAACACAAACCATAAGAGGTACGGTTCTTGATAAACAAACCCTGTCTCCCCTGGAAGGTGCTAATATAGCTGTTGCTGATACTGACCCGCAGCTTGGTGCAATTACAGATCAGGATGGAGAATTTGTTCTGCAAGATGTTCCTGTTGGACGAAAAACGGTCCGCATTTCATATATTGGTTATTATCCCATAGAAATTAAAAATCTAATTGTTAACTCTTCCCGCCAGGTAGTTTTAACTATTGAAATGGAACAAAAAGTGGAATCGACCAAAGAAATAACAGTAGTTGGTAATACTTCGAAAGGAAGATCGCTGAACAGTATGGCAACTGTAAGCGCCCGTATTTTTAGCGTTGAAGAAACCGGAAGGTATGCTGGCAGTCACGATGATATTGCCCGAATGGCAATGAACTTTGCCGGGGTTTCCGGGGCAAACGACCAACGAAACGATATTATCATCCGTGGAAATACTCCCAACGGAATTCTTTGGAGACTCGATGATGTGGATATACCAAACCCTAACCATTTTGCCGCCACAGGTACTACAGGCGGTCCGGTGAGCATACTAAACAACAATACTTTACGCAATTCTGATTTTTATACCGGCGCTTTTCCTGCCGAATATGCAAATGTTTATTCTGGTGTATTTGATTTAAAAATGAGGGAAGGTAACAATCAGAAACACGAAACCATCGGGCAAATTGGGTTTAATGGAGTGGAGCTTGGACTGGAAGGGCCTTTAAACAAGAAAACAAAAAGCTCCTATTTTGTAAATTACCGCTATTCGTTTCTCGATTTGTTTGAAAAAATCGGATTTGATTTTGGTACTTCAGGAGTACCAAAATACCAGGATATCACCTACAAATTGGTTTTTCCGGTAAAGAATGGTAAAATCACTTTTTTTGGTCTCGGAGGAAAAAGTCAGATTGGCCTGCTGGATTCAAAAATTGATAAACCCGATTTATACACACTCGATGGAATGGATGTCTATAACGGTTCTGATCTTTGGGTTTCTGCACTTTCATATACAAATTTCAGGGATGAAAAGACGTATACAAAGACCATTCTTTCCTATGTGTATCAAAAGCCTTTTACCTTTTACAATACAGTGGCGGAAAATAATATGGTTTATCCGCGGTTCAGGGAAGAGAACAAACAAATGAAAGTTACTTTTAAATTCCTGCTGAACAAAAAATACAATGCACACCTGACCGGAAGGTATGGAATTACTGTAGATTTGCTTGGATATATTTTCGATACAAGGGAATATAACCGGAGCAATGAAACCTGGAATTACTTGCTCGATCAGGAAAAATCAGTTTTTAACGGAACTTATCTTACCCGTACATTTGGCCAGTTTTCTTACAAATTTAACGATAAGCTGGAACTTAAGCCCGGGTTAAACCTCATCTATTTTGGGTTGAACGGAACTTACAATATTGAACCGCGAATTGGATTCACATGGAAGCTGACTCCGGCTTCAAATGTAAATATTGGGGTGGGGCACCATTCCAAAATATTATCTTATGCAACCTATTTTTATGCAACTCTCGATAAATCAGGAATGCCAATTCTTACAAATTTCGATTTGGATCTGATTAAAGCTTTGCATTACGTCATTGGCTACGACAGGATGCTTAGTGAGAATCTGCGATTTAAAACTGAAATTTATTATCAGCATATTTATAACGCACCGGTTGGAATCGCCAGTTCTTCCTACAGCTATTTAAACGAAGGTGCCCAGTGGGGATTGAATACGCGGGCACTTCTTGAAAGTACGGGGAAAGGACAGAATTACGGAATTGAATTCACGCTTGAGAAATACTTCAATAAAGATTATTATTTCCTTGTAACTGCTTCACTTTTTAAGGCGAAATACTGGGGAAGTGATGAAATTTACCGGAGCTCGGCATTCGATGGAAATTTTGTATACAATGCTTTGGGAGGGAAAGAGTTTAAACTTTCCTCCAATACTGTGATGTATTTCGATATTAAAAGTACACTGGCTGGCGGAAGAAGGTACACACCTATTGACATTGAGGCTTCGAAGAAAAAAGGTGGCGCTCTCGAAACAGTTTATTTTGAAGAAAAGGCATTCGAAAAGCAGTTTTCAAACTATTTTAAAACCGACGTAAAATTTGGTTTCCGGTTTAACCGAAGAAAGTTCTCCCAGATTATTGAACTTGCTGCAGAAAATGTAACCAACCACACCAATCCTTATTTTATTTCGTACAGTAAAACTCAGGATAGAATTATTTATACGCCACAAATGGGATTTTTACCATTGATGAAATACAGGATTTATTTTTAGCTAAAAACCGGATTTATCTTGATTTACCTTCAAAATCCGTATGTTGGCAGAAAAAATAGTATAAATATTATTCATAAAATGTAAATTGCATGAAGATTAAAACCTGCAAAATGGAAAACGAACCGAAATACAGAGGAGTTACAACTGGCGAAAATGGCGCTGTATGGACTGTGGAAGTAAAAATTTACAATCCGGCTTTGGTTTATTCACAATCTGTTCAAAAGGATTTTAAAACCTGGCAGTTAAAAGTTATATTGAATTAAATAGCACCCGAAATACAGGGAACATTTTACCGTTGCAACAATAGCAGTTTTGCAAATCGCACTTTAAATCTTGAATTTTCTAATTAATCTTTATTAATTTGAATGTTTCTGAAGTATTTGCTGAAGTTATCCTCAAATAATATAAACCTTTAGATTCTTTTTGACCGCTTGAATCAGAACCATCCCATTCATAGGTATATGTTCCTTTTTGTAAATTTTTATCATCAAGTATTATGCGAATAACTTTTCCTGTTAAATCATAAATTCGGATATTAACCGGCTGCTCCTGATTAATTTCAAATTTTAAATTTATTTCGCTGCTGAAAGGATTTGGATATACGAAGGACCTTAGGATTTCAGATTCAGATTTATTTCTTACATCGGCATTTTTTAAATTTGCAGTTTGTTCACATTGAATGGTTACAATGTTTGCGTTGGAATTGTAAGTACTTCCTGTTCTTGAAATATTAGTTACTTCGAAACACCAGGTGCCGTTAGGTTTTTTATCATCAGCAGAATTTAAAACAACTATTCCGTCATTTCCTGTAATGCTACTGGCAGTGCCATTTGTTGGTCCGCTGAAATCGGCAGTTACCCATGCATTTGCAACAGGGTTGTTGTTTTGATCAAGTACAAGGATTTGATTTTCCGCCAACCATTTCCCCTTAACCCTGACTCTTGTTACCTGTTGATCACCTATATGTATCTCATTCGCCGGAGGCGGATTTACCTGAATAATAACCATATCACTTCCGGTTGCTCCTTTGTCATCAGTAACTTCAAGCATTATGTTGTATGTTCCGGGATTGTTGAATGTATAAGCTGGATTTGGATTTATTGAGGAAAGACTACTGCTCGTCCACAAATAATCGTTAATAGTACCATCCGGATCAAAAGATCCGTTTGAATTAAACTGAACCGTTAACGGTGCTTCCCCTGAAATCGGGCTGGCCGATGCAACTGCAACCGGCGGCTGGTTAGTTGGTGCGCTAAACCCGGATTCTTTTGCTCCCATATCCGGAGTATTTCCATTGTATTCTGAAGCATCCAAATGGACCAGCACATTTCCCTGCCATTCGTAATAAGCTATTCCGGCATCAATGCACGGTGAAGAAGATAACAAATCGAACACATTATTTGAAGCATCAGAGAATTTTGGATCGGCCATTCTATTGCCTTCCTGCCAGTACACTACTCCATTATCTTCAATTTCAATTCCGTTTTCACCTCCTTCCACGTCACTAAAAGCAACGACTATCTTTCCAGGGTTAGTTGAAGATGCAATAAAAAACTCTTGCGGCAGATTGTTCCAAAGAATATTATTTACAGAGAAAACTTCCGAATTTGTAACAAACAAACCGTCGCCCTGGCTGTCCTGTCCGTTTGCTTTGACATCATTACCGTAAATGGTATTTCCGGATAGTGCTAAAGTTGAACCTGAGACATAAATAGCCCCTCCACGGGCATAAAACGGAACATTCCCCGAAACGTCGATATTATTGAAACTGATAATATTTCTTTCAATGATGGCATCCGACTGGTTCAGATAAATTGCACCACCTGCACCGGTTGCCGAACTGAAACCACCGGAAGCACCAACACTGTTGTAACTGATAGTGTTGTGCAAAATCTTTGGTGTAGAATTGTTGGTGCAGTAAATGGCGCCTCCGCCCGAAAATGCATAATTTCCGGCTGAGTTGCCGGTAATGGTGCAATCTTCAATCAACGGGTCTGAACCATCACAGTAAATTGCTCCACCGTATTTCGAAACCTGGTTGTTTTGAATGACACAATTTTTTATTTCAGGGTTTGAATTAACAAGATAAAATGCCCCGCCCCTGTCATTAGGTTCGGCAGCCTTAGCCTGACAGGATTCGATTACACAGTTTTCAAAAATACTTCCGGTTTCTGAATCAATAAAATCAAGTCCCAGCCATCCTGGTTCACCCGGACCCGGCGGAGTGGATGTGAATACAATTGGATCAGATGTTGTCCCAAAAGCCTTTATTATCCCTTGCACCAAAATCCGGTACCAGCCCTGGAATTCAATCCTTACACCTGATTCAACGGATAATGTTGTTCCGTAAGGAATGACCAAATCTCCTTCAATACGATAGGGTGAACCCTCAATGGACCAGTTGCCTGAAACCTCTCCGCCGGTTATTGTTGTTCCGTCCAACACATTTATTACAATTGATTTTGTATTGGAAGCATTTTGATTGTCGGTTATTGTTAAAGTTACCCCGTATTGATTTATCCCGTTATAAGTATGCGAAGGGTTTTGTTCTGTTGAAGTGGCGCCATCGCCAAATTCCCAGAAATAGGAAGTTATTGTTCCGTCCGGATCGGAAGAGCCATCTGAACTAAATTGTACATATAACGGTGAACTTCCATGATCAGGAGTGGCAGTCGCCAGGGCAACAGGTGACTGGTTTATACCGCCTGAACTACCATATTCAAGAGCACCCATATCCGGAGCAGTTCCTGAATACTGCGATGCATCAATTTCGGCAATAACTGATCCCTGCCAGGTGTATTGAGCTGTTCCGGCATCAATCGCCGGAGAATTCGACAATAATGTAAAATCATCCTGTCCGGCATCTGTAAATTTTGGGTCTTTGTTGATATTTCCTTCCTGCCAGTAGGTCGTACTGTAGTCACTGGAAACAACTGACTGCTTTCCGCCTTTGACATCAGAATAAGCAATCATAACCGAGCTTATACCTGTTTCAGAAAAGAAGACTTCTTCCGGAGTATCATTCCACAGAATGTTGTTAACTAATACAGGGTTGCTTCCGGCAATGTACAAAGCACCCCCTTCGCCCGGAGAACTGTAAACAGAAGTTTCGTTGCTGTATATTGTATTTCCGGTTAGAACAGGATTGGAGTATGATAAATAAATTGCACCACCCCGGGCATGGGATGGAATATTTCCTTCGGCATGGACCGAATTGTAACTGATTACATTTCCCCGGATTTCAGCATCGGAATGGGATAAATAAATGCCTCCTGCATAAGCATTAGCTGCACTGTACCCTCCATATGCGCCTACAGTATTATGGCTGATGGAGTTTCCGATGATTTTTGGTTGAGAGGAATTCGTACAATAAATAGTTCCTGCGGTTGGTGTATTTCCGTAACCGGTTTGATTGTTCGTTATCGTGCAGCCTTCAATTAACGGACTGCCATTGTCGCAGTATATTGCAGATCCATATTTTTTAACCTTGTTGTTTCTGAGTGTGCAGTTTTTTATTACAGGATTCGAATTTAAAATATACACCGCTCCACCCCGGTCGTTTGGATCGGCAGCGATCGATTGTCCGTTTTCAATTACACAGTATTCAAGCGTACTTGTTCCTGTTGTATTCATAAAATCGATACCCGCCCAACCTGGTTCTCCGGGGCCCGGCGGTGTGGCAGTAAATATTATTTGCTGGCTGGTTGCGCCTGTCGCCTTCAATGTGCCGTTGACAATCAGCCGGTACCAGTTCTGAAATTCAACAATAACACCGGCTTCGATAATTAGTGTTTCCCCTGCCGGTACTGTAATATTTCCTGTGATAAGGTAGGGAGATGAGGATAATGTCCATGTGCCGGAAACATTGCCTTCAGGAATGGTAACTGCAGCTTTGACTGTGTTCAGAAAAAAAACAAGAGCAAGAATTAAGGTAAATTTTGAATTAAAGGAAGCGAAAAGAGAAAGTACAGATTTTTTCATGATGTCAAAATTTTATTGTATTGAAGCTTTTCAAGCTAATTTACAGACAACTTATCACAAAACCGTAACGAAGAAATAACATTTTCAAAATGTGATATTATCAGAATAGAATCATATTGTATGATAATGGAATTCTTCCAATTGGGACTTGTATTGAAAAAAACGTATTCGAACAATACAAATAATTATTCTGTATCTGGAATAACTTTTAATTTTCCGGTGGAGCAAAAATATTTTATACCCCGATTTTCATTCATCCATACAAAAAAACAGAATATCACAAACTCCTCTTAAAGCAGGTCTGAAAGTTTTATTATAGGAGTTACATGTTTCTTTGTATAAAAAATATTGCAGAACTGGCATTAAAAAGCAGGAGGTAATGCTGTTTTTTTAACAGCAGGATTTGTACTTTCTTCCAAAGCAGTTTTATACCAGTTTTCACCATACTTTCCATATACCTTGGACGGGGTTGGTTCGCGATTTAATATCGGAGGTATAGAGATGGTATACAGATGGAATAGCCGGGATAGCGGGAAAAATGCTTCAAAACCTCCTCTTATTGGAAGTCATCAATTCATTTAGTTCAGGAGACAGTACTTTGACGGCTCAATGTTCATTCTCTCCAACACTTTGATGTATGCGGTTACAACTGGCTGCTTATATGCATCCATACAAAAACAATTTATTACACAGTGTTTTATCAGTTTTATCTTTTTCCCATCTGACTTTTAAGTAGTTCTTGATTAGTTTTTTAATGATTGAACGTCAGACATGAAAAAGCCCGTATTTATACCGGGCCTTTTTTACATTTATGACTTGATCTTAGTTTCTGTATTATAATAAGTCTTTCATTAATTTAAAATCAGGTGGGACTTCAGAAATTCATTTTACCTATGATTTCTTTTTAATCTTTAATTTTTGACCGACGTATAGTCCCTTCCCATTGGAGAGGTTGTTCAACTTCATAATTTCGTTACTTGAAATTCCTGTGTATCTTTCTGCGATGTCCCAAAGAGTATCACCTTTTTTAACTGTATAATATTCAAAAGCAGAATCGTTGGTTTTTACATTTTGGGCAACTTTTTGGTTGCCGGTACTGGTTTTGTTTCCAATCATTGCCTGCTTTTCAACAAACGACATCTTGTTGACTTTCTCGTATTTTTCCTTTTGGTTTTCGGGAACATAAATTGCAAGTTTTTGCCCGGCCCGGATAAGGTTTCGGTTAATGTTGTTCCAGTAACGTAAATCTGAGGATCTTACTTTAAACCATGATGATATAAACCCAACATTATCTCCCGATTTTACTGTATAATAGATTTTAGCTTTCCCTTTAACATCGGCTGGAGTAATATAAGTTGAATTGGTTGGGCTGATTAAAGTATTGTTTGGGAAAAACTTCTGCCGGTTATGAGCAAATACGAGTGTATCCTTATCGATAAACTCGTTGATTTTATCCTCGGGAAGCACAAGTGAATAAAGCCTATCTTTTTTTGCAGGTACAACATCGCGCCGGTATTTCGGGTTAAGTGCCTGAAGTTGTTCTTTTTCAATTCCAAGGGTGGCAGCAATCTGGTCGAAATGGAGATAATCATTAACGAATATTGTATCGGTTTGAGTGGGGAATTCAGGCAATTGCGGAGTTAAATTATGTGCTTCATAATAATTCATTACATACGATGCCGCAATAAACGCAGGTACATAACCCCGGGTTTCGCGCGGAAGGCGGTAATAAATCTGCCAGTAATTTGTTTTTCCTCCGGCACGGCGGATGGCACGGTTTACATTTCCGGGACCACAATTATAGGCTGCAATTGCCAGATGCCAGTCTCCATAAATTCCATACAGGCTTTTCAGGTAGCGTGCGGCTGCATCGGTCGCTTTAACCGGGTCGCGGCGATCATCCACAAAGCTCGAGATTTCGAGTTTCATTTGTTTGCCGGTTCCGTACATAAACTGCCACAAACCACACGCACCCGCTCTCGAGAGCGCTTTTGGGTTTAATGCGGATTCAATAATGGGAAGATATTTTAATTCCAGTGGCAAATCATATCTATCGAGCGCTTCTTCAAACATCGGAAAATAATATTCTGATAACCCCAGCATCCGTTCAACGAGGTCGCGTTTTCGTTCGGTATAAAGAAGAATGAAATTCTTTACCACATTGTTGTATGAAAGATCGATGACCTGTTCAATATCCTGTAGCCTCTGTATATACAATGAATCGGGAAGGTTAGTCGGGTAAAAATCAGCAAGTTTTATTTCAACCGAATCATGATTGAAATAATAGCTGTTGTTCAAACTATCAAGGTTCTCCGAAAACAGGTCGTTCAGGTTTTCATCGGGGACAACTTCATCTTCAAAGAGCAGCGTGTCAGTTTCAGTAAGTTCTTTATCAATAAAAAGCGAATCGGCGGGAATAACAGTAATCGTATCGCTCACCTGCGCCGGAACTGTATTTGCCAAAAATACTGCTAAAATAACTGTTGCTGTTTTTAATTCCGCTTTCCCCATCTTTTATTAAAAATTAAATGAACAATTTATGCTGTAAACGTTCGATTTGTTAAAGTGTTGCATTGATGGCTGCCAGTTAAACGTTAAATCGTCGCTGATATCAAAATTGAATAAATGGGCATCCACACTTGCATCTATCACGTTGAGGCCGTAAAATCCGATGATGCTTATAATCAGCAAATCCCGGTTGCGCCGGTAATAATCCTGGCGTTTTAATAAACCATCCTTAAAATTTGCACGGCTTGTTGGATTATCCAGATCGTAATACTGTACCTGTTCAATTTCCATGAATGAATTGGTTGCGTCATCATTGTCGGTTAAATCATGATAAGCCTTTTTATTAAACTGATAATTATCGTTGTTCCAGAAAATAAAATATCCGATTGCCCCAAAACCTGCATAGATAACCGGTATTTTCCAGTACTTTTTATTATACGCCTGACCCAGTCCCGGAAGAATGGCAGAATACATAGTTGCTTTTCTGGGAGAATGTATTTCTTCCAGTTTTTTTTCGGGAACTTCCATCGCCGAATCAGCATCAACAATAACCTGCGCCTGCAACTGATATCCTGTAAATATCAGCAGAAAAACTACACCTTTTAATAACGGGTTTTTACATTTCACGCCAAAGAATTTTGTTTAAAACAGGTTTATTTTCAGATTTAGGCGCAGCAGGAAATTTAGTTACTGACTTTCAATAATTTTAATAATCCGTTCCAGATCATCTGCCGATTTAAATGGAATTACGATTTTCCCTTTTCCTTTTTCATTCATAGAAAAGTTAATGCGTGACCTGAAAATTTTATCCAGTTGATTTTTAATATTTTGATATTCGGTCGGAAATTTCTTTTTTCGCTCTCTTCCCGGCTTTTCATCGTCGGCATTTAAATCGTGTACAATTTCTTCCACTTTCCTCACCGAAAAACCATACTTTACCACCTGGTTGTAGATCATCACCTGTGTTTCGGCGTCATCAATATTGATAAGAGCCCGGGCATGTCCCATTGAAATTTGTTTTTCGCGTAAAGCTTTTTGAATAATCGCCGGAAGTTTTAACAACCGGAGGTAGTTGGCGATTGTTGAACGTTGTTTACCGACCCTTGCACTCAGGTTTTCCTGTGTGAGGTCGCATTCTTCCATTAACCGCTGATAACTCAGTGCAATTTCGATGGAATCCAAATCTTCGCGCTGGATGTTTTCAACCAGCGCCATTTCAAGCATATCGTCATCCTTTGCATGGCGGATGTATGCCGGAATTGTTTCGAAACCTGCTTTTTGCACTGCCCTGTAACGGCGTTCGCCAGCAATGATCTGGAATTTTTCGTTGCCGGTTTTCCGAAGCGTAATGGGCTGAATTAATCCTATTTCACGAATGGAAGTTGTTAATTCTTCCAACGCAACTTCATCAAACTTTGTACGGGGCTGAAAAGGATTGGCTTCAATTTTTGAAAGCTCCACTTCCCTAATCCCTGTCTGTTTCATCTTTTCAGCATCGTCAATAAGAGCGCCTAAACCACGCCCTAGAGCATTCCTTTTTACCATGGTCGAGAATTTAGTTGATGATTACGTTTTTTTCGTGAGATATCTTTGTCATTTTGTTGCGCTGAAGTATTTCACGTGCAAGATTCATGTGGTTTATGGCCCCCTTCGAACTTGCATCGTACAATATTACAGGCTTACCGTAACTTGGAGCTTCACTCAGTTTTACGTTTCGTTGAATAACTGTTTCAAATACCATTTCCTGAAAATGGCGTTTAACTTCTTCGTACACCTGATTGGAGAGATTTAACCTCGAATCGAACATGGTTAACAGGAATCCTTCGATTTCAAGCTTCGGGTTTAACCTGTTTTGTATGATTTTAACTGTATTCAGCAGTTTTCCAAGACCTTCGAGGGCAAAATATTCACATTGAACCGGTATAATAACTGAATCTGAAGCGGTTAGCGCATTTACAGTAATCAGACCCAACGATGGAGAACAATCGATAAAAATAAAATCATAGTTCTCTTTTATCTTTTCGAGGGTGTGCCTCAACACTTTTTCACGGTTTGGAAGGTTCAGCATTTCAATTTCAGCTCCCACCAAATCGATGTGGGAAGGAATGATATCGAGATTCGGAAATTCGGTTTTTAATATAACTTTTTCTGGTTCAACCTCATCTACAATGCATTCGTAAATGCTTGATTGAACGTTGCTCACATCAAATCCAAAACCTGATGTTGCATTTGCCTGCGGATCGGCATCAATAATAAGCACTTTTTGCTCCAACACGGCTAAACTCGCTGCCAGATTAATGGTAGTCGTAGTTTTGCCAACCCCTCCCTTCTGATTTGCCAGTGAAATTATTTTTCCCATCTGTTGCTATTTTATTTTATGATAGGTTTCAAATTTAATAAAATAGGTTAAACCTCTTTAAAGTTTTTTGAAATCTGCAGGTTGAAAACTTCCAATCTGCTGAAAATAAATGAATAAGGAGTTTAAAATTTTTGCGATTTCATTACATGCATCAGCTGGGTTTTATCCACCGGAACAACTCCCAGTTTTTCACAAACCAGTCCGCCTGCAATGTTCGACATCATTGCCATTTTTTCGGGAGATAAACCCGCTGCCATTGCAAGACTTGCAACACCAATTACTGTGTCGCCGGCTCCTGAAACATCTGCAATATAGCGAATTACTGCCGGGTAATATTGCTCTTTTATTCCGTTGCTGATGAATACTCCCAGCTCGGAAAGTGTAATAAAAATCAATTTGAATTTCTGTTTCAGCTTTGCCTGCTGAGCAGCAGCTTTTAATGCTTCCAAATCGTTTTTCCTGATGTTCAGCCCCATTCCATCCACGAATTCCTTAAAATTGGGTTTGAACAAACTAACATTGTTATAAAATTCGAAATTTCGTTTTTTAGGATCAACTGCAGTCAAAATGCCTTTTTGTAATGCAAGTTTATTTACTTTCTCAAAAAGTTTCGGTGTAATTACACCTTTGTCGTAATCAACAAAAATGATTACATCTACTTTATTTGTTTCAATCTGTTTACTGATTGCTGAAATCAAATCCGTTTCCAGCGCTTCAGAAATATAGGCAGTTGATTCTTCATCAACCCGTGCAATATGCTGTCCTTTGCTGATTATTCTGCTTTTAACCGTTGTAATCCGTTCCGGATCAACAAAAATCCCTTCGCAGGAGAGTTTATTTTGTTCTAGAAGTTTCTTGAATTTGCGGCCTTTATCATCATTTCCCACCACCGAAAAAAGCACCGGTGTAGCACCCAAAGCCTGAATGTTTAATGAAACATTGGCAGCACCACCCAAACGATTTTCGCGGTTGGTTACCGAAACAATTGGAATTGGAGCTTCGGGTGAAATACGTTCCACTTTTCCCCAAAGATATGTGTCAACCATTGCATCCCCAATTACAAGGACCCGCATTTTGTTGAACTGTTCAAATATCTGATTTACTTCTGTACTGTTCACCCGATTTTTTTAAGAAGTACAAAACTAAGAAAAAAACAACGGCATAAAAAAGACAAGGATTATATTTATTCATTCCATCCGGCCAAATTAGCAATATTACGAAGGATCTACATCAATATTTATGACACAACTGCTGTTTTCAGGAAGTTGTTTAACATCATAAATCGTTTGGTTGATAAATGTTTTAACCACTTCAGGATTTATTTTACGGCTGATTTTTATCCAGAGTTCTTTGTGGTACCATAACTGAATGCGGCTTACCAGCGGGAATTCGGGGCCTAAAACAATCAATGACTTATTTTTTCTTAACCGGACGGCAAGTTGACTGGAAACACGATTAACAGGTTCAGTATTTTTATGTTTTACCACCAGCTTAATCAACCGGTAATAGGGAGGATATCTAAACAATTTTCGTTCTTCGAGCTGGAAATTAAAAGCTTTTGAATATTCCTGATTTTTTATGAATTCAATTAGCGGATGTTCAGGTTGAGTTGTTTGTATTACTACTTTGCCGCGGTTGTGCTTTCGTCCTGCCCTGCCACTCACCTGCGATATTAACTGATAGGCCCGTTCATGTGCCCTGAAATGTGGAAAGTTTATCAGGTTGTCTGCATTTAAAATTCCTGCTACACTCACATGTTCAAAATCCAGCCCTTTTGTAACCATTTGGGTGCCGATCAAAATGTCTGTTTTTCGGTTTTCGAGATTGTAAATGAGCTTTTGGAATGCGTTTTTCGAATGCGTGGTATCCAAATCCATTCGGGCAATCCGTGCATTTTTAAAAAGTGGTTTAAGTTCATCTTCAATTTTTTCTGTCCCGAAACCACGGGTTTTAATCTCCGGCGATCCACAATTATGGCATGAATCGGGCAGCGGTTCACTATAGCCGCAATAATGGCAGTTGATCTGTTTTTTATATTTGTGATAGGTCAGACTTACATCACAGTTTATGCATTTTGGAATCCAGCCACAATTGAAACACTGGACATAGGGAGAGTAACCCCTCCGGTTTTGAAAAAGAATAACCTGTTCTTTTTTTTCCATTGCCTCTTCCATCAAACCGAATAATTGGGGTGTTATAACCGAATGCATTTGTTTCTTTTTGTAAGCTTTTTTTAAATCAGCAACTATTATTTCTGGCAACTCCACATCCGAGTGGCGTTTCAGGAGATTCACATGGCCATATTTTCCTTTCAATGCATTGAAATATGTTTCATATGAAGGTGTTGCCGAACCAAGCAAAACTTTTGCATTATTCTGAAAACCCAAAACTACCGCCATATCGCGTGCGTTATAACGCGGTGCAGGATCGAATTGCTTAAACGAATTTTCATGTTCTTCATCAACAATTATAATTCCCAGGTTCGCAAATGGCATAAACAATGCAGACCGGGCTCCTAAAATCACCTGGTATCCTTCGTTGGGCTGTGTTTGAAACTGCAACACTTTTTCCCAGATTTCAACCCGCTCCTGGTTATTAAGTTTCGAATGATAAATACCAACTTTCTTCCCAAAACTGTTTTTCAGACGTTGAATGATTTGAGTTGTCAATGCAATTTCGGGAACCAGATACAACGCCTGTTTCCCGCTTTTTAAAACTTCATCGATTAAGTGAATATAGATTTCTGTTTTACCGCTTGCAGTTATTCCGTGAATCAACGTAACATTTTTCTCTTTAAACGACTCTTTAATTTCAGCCAGCGCTTTTTCCTGATATTTATTCAGCAAATTAATATTTACCTGCCCGTTTTCCATTTCCTCAATGCGTGAAACCTGTTTCTGGAACTGGACAAGAATTTTCTTTTTTACCAGTTCGTTTAAAACTGAAGAATTAAAACGGGTATATTCAAGTAACTCTTTCTTCCCGATTGAATGTAGCTGGCCTGCTTCGAAAATGCCTGTTTTTTCTGAAAAAAGAAGTAAAAGTGCCCTTTGTTTTTTTGCCCGGTTAAGAGATTCGAGATGAAAATGGAGTTGTTTTTCTGTTTTAATTGAAGGATGAAGCTTTATAAACGTTTCGTTTTTAGGTGTATATTTTGATTTGATTCTTTCTTCTATTTGGATAACATTTTTTTTCAGTAACGATTTTAATGCTATCCAGGAAAAATTACTGCCCAGTTTCCTCTGCAGTTCATCGGGTGATGAAACATTATTTTCTACTTGCTGAAGGATTAAATATTCCTTTTCGGTTAATTGTTGTTCGTCATCATTTGAAGCAGGAATAATTTTGGATTTGCTTTCGAGCTTTAACCCCGAAGGAAGCGCTGCCCTGAAAACATCGCCCAGAGTGCAACAGTAATAATTGGCTATCCAATTCCAAAGCTCCAGATTTTTAGGGAGGATTACCGGCTCTTCATCCAGAACTTGCTGTATTTCCTTTAATTCAATTCCTGCAGGACAGGTTTTTGAAAGTGAAACTACAAGCGCAGCATAAAACTTTTTTTTACCAAAATGAACAACTACACGCTTACCTGGATGAATCTGATTTTGTAATTCATCCGGAACTTTATAGGTGTAAGCATCGTGGAGTGAAAGCGGCAATATTACCTGGGCAAACAATTCGGGCATGGATCCTGTTTCAACTTTTATTCAAAGTAACTAAAAATACAGAAAACTGCCTTGCAAAAGAGGGTTAATTAAACCTTTCTTCAACCCATTGTGCAACTTCTTCCATCAGCCAGTTTGGTGTTGATGTGGCCCCGCAGATACCTACAGATTTGACTCCTTCAAACCAATCAGGCTCAATTTCTTCAGTACGTGAAATGCGATACGAATTTGGATTTGCCTCTTTGCAAATGGTGTGCAAATATTGTCCATTCGAACTTTTATGACCTGCAACAAAAAGTATCATGTCAAAATCTGTAACAAATTTACGGAGATGGGGAACACGGTTTGAAACCTGCCTGCAAATTGAATCTTTAATCTCTAAAGGAACTCCAGCCTTCATTTTCAATTTAACAGTGTCTGCAATTTCAACAAAATCTTCAACCCGTTTCGTAGTTTGGGAATAAAGCGAAACCGGCCGTGTAGTATCAATCTTATTTATATCGGCAATACTTTCGAGAATAATTGCATTTTGATCGATTTGCCCGTTGAGACCCACTATTTCGGCGTGGCCTTTTTTACCGTAAATAACCACCTGGCCATTAGATGCAGCATTTTTATTGTACGAATCTTTTACTTTTTCCTGAAGGGTAAGCACCACCGGACAGGTTGCATCTATTAAATCGATATTATTTTTTTCGGCATATTCATATGTTTCGGGAGGTTCACCGTGTGCGCGGATTAAAACCCTGCAGTTTTTCAGCGTATAATATTCTTCCCTTGTAACAGATTTCAGTCCGATTTTTTCAAGCCGTTGCACTTCCATCCCGTTATGTACGATGTCGCCGAGGCAGTACAATTCATCATTGTCTTTCAATTCACTTTCGGCTGATTTAATTGCTTTAATTACTCCAAAACAAAAACCCGATCGTCTGTCAATTTCAACTTTCATGTGTAACAGTTTTTTCTTTTATTTTACTCAGCGCCCACTCAAGTTGTTCTTCGCGCGTCATATTGCTATTGTCTAAGACCAGGGCATCATCTGCCTTTTTAAGCGGACTTATTTTCCGGGTTGAGTCAATTTCATCCCTCTCTTTTACATTTTTTAGAATTTCCTCAAAATCAACCTTTAGATTTTTCTCTTTTAATTCAAGAAAACGACGTTGCGCTCTGATTTCCGGTGAAGCAGTCATAAAAATTTTAAGTTCAGCATCAGGAAAAACCACAGTTCCAATATCGCGGCCATCCATTACAATCCCCTTGTCTTTGCTGTTTTCGCGCTGCTGCTTAACCAATTCATGCCGCACTTCGGCAATAGTACTGATTGGACTTACATTTTGTGAAACTTCAAGCTGACGGATTTCATCTTCTATATTTTCACCATTTAAAAAGGTGGTATTTTTTTCTGAATTATCATCCCAGCAAAACGTTATTTTTATGTCCTTCAATCCCGAAACAACTTTATCCACGTCTGGTATTCCATTAGTAATCCACCCATTGCGCAGGGCAAATAAAGTTACTGCACGATACATCGAACCGCTGTCGATGTAAATATAACCAAGCCGGCGTGCCAGTGATTTTGCCATTGTGCTTTTACCGCACGACGAGTGGCCGTCAATTGCTATAACAATTTTACTTTCGGTCATTTTTTTAATTTACAACAAAGATAAAGGATTTTTTAAATCAGACACAAAAGTCTTTTACCGATGAGCTAGTTTAAATTAATTGCAAGTGAAAAAAGATTTGAAGAACCGGCCAGATGAAACCTTGAGGTGGCAAAATCGAAGTGAAAACGTTTTACTTTTACCCCAAAACCCAATGAAAAACCAACTGTTGAGACTTTTTCTTCAAATTTTAATTCCTGTCTGCGCTGATAATTGTAACCTGCCCGCAGTGTGAAATTATCCGACGGCTGAAGTTCCACCCCCAAAATCACGTGACGCATAAATTGTTTGGTGAAGCTTTCTTCCCGTTCAAAAACAGTGGTAATATCTTCTTCCAATTCTTCATTATAAGAGAGATCCCAATGATTCAGTTGTTGTAAGGTTAACAAAAATACAACCGGTGCATGTTCAAGCTTTTTACTAATGCCGGCCTGTAAATCGAATGGAATTGGTTCACGGTTTCCATCTTCGTAATAAGTTGTAATTTGAGTGCCAATATTCTGGCCAACCAGGCCTACGTTTGTAAATCCGTCTTTGCTGGTAAAACTTACGCCCAAATCAGCAGCAATACCAAAGGAGCGGTAACTTTCAAAAACAGAAAAAATTGGTTTTAACGTGGCTCCGTAGTTCAGCCTTTTATAATGATTTGAATAGATAATATTTAATGCATATTCCGCCGCAGTGAAATTATTACCCGTCAATTCGCCGGTTTCCAGTGCTTCCCTGAAATTTCCGTAATTAATATAATGCATTCCGAGGGCAAAGTTTCCAATGTTATCATAAGTTTTTGCATAAGAGGCATATCCGTAATTTACGTCAGCAAAATAATTGACATAATTGATTAGAATGCTGTTTTCCATTGCCTTGTGCAGTAATGCAGGATTGTGAAAAGGCAGGTTTAAATCGGTGGAATCCAAAATAGCCACCTGTTTTCCACCAAGCGCTGCAATGCGGGCCGAATTGGTTAATTCAAGAAACTGGTAGGTTTTTTCACCACCTATTTGTGATTTACCGGTAAGAACGGCAAGGCAAAAAATAATGATTAGGCAGAACTTGTGTTTCATTCGTTTTTACACGTTTTCAGTAAAACGCCAAAGGTATTTAATTATTATAAAGTGCAGAACTTTAAAATCGTCCAAATTTAAAAGGAGAAAAACAGATGGAAGCAGTTAAAATACTGTAGCTGTAAAATTATTATCGACCAGTTAAACAACAAAAGAAGTTTTTCAAACCAGAAAGTGACGATGTATCATATGAATTAACAGCCTGTGTAATTAAAACGAAGATAACATCTGTATAATTAGAAGTTGTGTGTTTTCAGTTCCTCAAATATTTCATATACCACCGGGCAGGTTTCGCAGTTTTTATGCGAGAGTTGAAGAATCTGGTAAAACCGTTTCCGGTCGGTATGCGGATATTCGCGGCATGCTTTCGGCCGGTTTTCATAAACCATGCAGTAATTATCGGGCAAAAGAAACGGGCAGGGATGTTCTCTAAAAACATAATCGTCGTCTTCATCAGCTTCAACGTATTGTTCAATAAATTCTGCCTCCTTCATTTTTAAATGTTTTGCCAGCCGTTCAATATCTTTTTGTATTAAGCGGGGACCAATGGTATTACAGCAATTGGCACAATCGAGGCAACTAAAACCGGTAAAGGCATCTACATGCAAAGTATGAATGATATCGTCAAGATTTTTGGACTTCTTCTTCTTAAGCTTTTTTAAAAAAGAAGCTGTTTCCTGACGGGTCTTACCGGTTAATATTTTTAATTCTTCAGGTGTTTTGTATGCAACTTTCTTCATCTTCTAACCTTTTCTTTGAGTTGCTGCATCAAGGACTTCAAACTTGTTCTTTCTGGATTTTAATTTAGCCTGTGCAAGAAAAAGTCCGGCGACAACAATTGCAATTCCTGCTATTTGCTGTATTTCAAGATTTTCGTCCAGAATAAAAAAAGAAAGTATGGCAACAAAAACAGGAATCAGGTTAATAAATGTATTGGAGCGGTTTACACCAAGTTGCCTGATACTTTGTGTAAAAAAAACAAATGCAAGTGTAGAAGCAAAAACAGCCAAAAACACTATTGCTTTAAATGACTGAGGATGAAAAGGTGTGTGTATAAAATCTTTAAAATCGACAATCAGCCAAATGGGAAGAAACAACAAAACACCAATGGTATTCTGATAGGCTATAATTGTAAAAGTATTGTAACGACCAACAAGCGACCGAAGTACAATTGAATAGGCAATTGCTCCGAGAACGGCCATAAATTCAAGGCTGACACCAGTGAGGGAAGCTTCAAATTTAAAAGAACCGTTTAAAACCACCAGGCCGACTCCAATAAAAGAAAAAAGCAAACCTGCAGCATTCATCCACTTTAGCTTTTCACGGTAAAAGTACCAGGCTACAACCGGAGAAATGAGCGGAATAGTGGCAACAATTACCGCTGCAACTGTTGACGAAACATATTTCAATCCGTAGCTTTCACCTAAAAAGTAAATGAATGGTTCAAAAAAAGCCATTAATGCAAACAGTGCCAAATCTTTTTTGGAAGGCTTTTGAAGACGTTTTAAATATCCGGCAATAAGGATAATAAGTAGCGCTGAAATAGCCAGCCTGATGATAACAACTGTAATTGGCTGATATGCGATGTATGCTATTTTAAACCATATAAACGAGAAGCTCCAAAAAAATGCAGCTCCCAGCGCTGAACCAAATGCTAGGATGTTTTTATCTTTCATGCAATTTTAAAATTGACACAAAAGTAGTGTTTTCTGCCAATTGAAGGTATTCAAATTTTAATTGCTGCAACGGTTGGTTTTCCTGAATACATATGAAAAAGAAAATAGGTAAGTGCAGAAAATGATATCCCAAAAATATTGGCATCCAGCCCAAAAGGAAGGTCCAGTCCGGTTAAAATCAGAATCAATGTCATACTTCCACCTGAAATCATCGACCAGAATGCACCGGCAGAACTCCTGCTGTTCAGGAAAATTCCTGCAAGAACAGGAACAAACAGGCCGGAAACCATGAACGAATAGGAGTGAAGCATGAGCTGAAGAACATTTGGAACTTTCCAGGAAATCAGCAATGCGAGAATGCCGAGGAAAAGCGTGGTGACCTGTGACAATGTCATTATCTTTGGTGACTTGTGACGTTTGAAAATATCTGTAATTACATTCCCTGAAGCTGCCATTAAACAGCTGTCGGCAGTTGACATGATTGCTGAAAAGTAGGAAGATAATATGATGCCCGTTAAACCAACCGGAAGAATTGTCCGCAGAAGAACCGGTAACCCCATTTCAGGGTCAAAGGCTGCTGAAGAAGTATGGCCGATTAATCCGTTCATAAAAGCCGCTTTTGCAAAAAGCCCAAGGATTACTCCGGTAAAAGCCATCACCGGATATTCAAACAATCCGGCAATAAACCATGCACGTTGTGCAGTTTTTTTATCTTTCGATGCGTAAATCCGCTGGTACAATGTCATCCCGATAAACCAGATGGGAACGATGGTGATAAACCAGTTAACGATTTGCTGCCATGAAATTTCAGTTAAACTGAAAAAATGATGCGGTAGTGTATTTTTTAATGTTTCGTAACCTCCAATTCCGAAATAACAAAATGGAAGGGCAATAAAAACCAACCCGATCATTAGTACAAGCCATTGGATTGTATCGGTGTAAATAACTGCTTTTATACCACCAATTGAGGTGTAAACTACTGCAATGGCTCCCATTATTATTAAAGCCATTTGCAACGATATTCCCGGGAAAGTTGCGGAAGCCAGTTTGGCGCCGGCGAGAATTTGTGAACTTGTAAATCCCAAATACCCGATTGCAGAAATTATACCGGCAACAAATGCAACTTTACTGTTGTAAAGGTGCTGTAGGAATTGCGGAAAGGAAAGAAAATTGTGCCGGGCAGCAAGTTTCGAAACTTTGGGAATAAGCAAAACTGCACTGAGCCATGCGCCAATCAGGCCGGTAAACAGTAACCATGTTCCGGAAAGCCCCATGACAAATCCCAGGCCTCCCAATCCAATTGAAAATCCGCCCCCAACATCTGTTGCAACAACCGATAACCCAATATGCATTGAATTCATTTTCCTGCCTCCAACAAAATAATCATCGGCAGAATTATTTTTCCGCATAAAATAAAATCCAATTCCAAGCATAAATGCAAGGTAAACTGCAAATATCAGGAAATCAATCCAGTGCATCGAACTACTTTGAATTGATATTAATTTCGAACTGTAGCGGAGGATCAGAATGCTTTATAATCCCTTTCGACAATAAGTTGTTAATACACTGGTGACCGTGGTGGTAAGAAAGTTTATGTTCTTTCACCACTTCACCTAAAAAACTGGGACCGTTTTCATCGAGAAACTTTACAATTTTTAATTCGGTTTTATCTTTAACTTTTGGCATATTTTTATTTCATTTTAAAATTTATAAGGTGTCGTATCCTCATTAATAAGTTGTCCCTGTTCCAAAAGCTGAAATCTTTTGCAGTTGTTCCAACCTTTTGGTCCGCGGTTGCAAAACACATTTTTAATAAGAAACAACGGTTTTTTTATTCTCTTGTTTTTATTCTGATAAACAGTGCACTCTCCTGAATATTTGCATAATTTTCCTAAATGCATAATTATATATGTTTATATAAAACATTCATACTTTCTATACTGCCCGAAATATTGGTATTGTTGACCAGCGTTCCCGAGTAGTTATAACCTGAATTCAAAAAGGTTTTGTTCATTCCCGGTTCTTTTAGCCGGGCAATGGTATAAACTGTTTTAATGTTTTCAATTTTCATCTCTACTTCCATGTGCATCAGCAACATGAAATGCAAGTTTCCGGCCCCGGTATTCCGGCAAAACAGCAAAATCTGTCATTTCTGCATTCCTGTTTTTATAATCGATTTCAGCAGTTGAAGCTGCAATGAGCCTGGTTTTGTCTTTCACTCCAAAATAGCGGGTTCCCTCTTCCTGCATTGTTTTTACAATATATTCAGGATCGTGAACCGGAAACGGGTAGGTTTCGAAAACCTGACTGAAAACCGCACTAATTGCAGGTGCATCCTTTTCTGTCAGTTCGCCGGTTTCGTATTTTTGATTGTACTGCTGCGTCTGATTCTTTTTGGTTTTCCGGGTCAGTAATTCAAAAAATTGATCCAACTCACTGACAGGAACCTTCTTTCTATTGATATCAATAAATTTTGAAACAAGCAAACAATCAGCTGAATTTTTATAAAACTTTGGGATGAAAGCTTCCACCTGATATCCGTTTACCAAAAAAACAGGCAATGCATCCGGTTGAACCTTTGCAAAAATCTTTGTATACTTTTCCTGTTTTGCTAGCTTTTCCAATTCTTCAGTAACTTTACCTGCATCGCCCGATGCAAGCTTCATGATATAAATCCTGTTGTTTACCTTTCCGTGCTGAATGACTGATCTGCCAATGGTTTCAATTTTATCCTGCATCTTCCTCCCTTCTGCTGTGCCTTTCATTATTGCCAGGGATTAATGAAATCGTTGAATCAACATCCGACAATAATTTTTCAATACCTATTGATTTTTGCTCGTCCACTTCTTCCAAGTGCAGGTCGAGATTGCAACTGTCGCAATCACGATCACAAAATTTGGAAGTGTAGCTTTCTGGTTCATTGTATGTTGTTATAATTCCTTCGTAATTTCTAAGCACCACTTTGTTGGTCGACCACGAAATAATGTAATTTGGGGCAACAGGTATTTTACCGCCGCCGCCGGGAGCATCAATTACATAGGTTGGAACCGCAAAACCAGTCGTGTGGCCGATTAAACTTTCCATTATTTCTATTCCTTTTCCAACCGGAGTACGAAAATGGGAAAGTCCTTCAGATAAATCACATTGATACAAGTAATAAGGGCGCACCCGGTTTTGTACGAGTTTGTGAACAAGGGTCTTCATAATACGAGGACAATCATTTACATCGGCAAGTAAAACTGATTGGTTACCAAGCGGGAAACCTGCATTGGCTAATTTTGTAAGCGATTCTTTTGCCGAAGTTGTAATTTCACGAGGATGGTTAAAATGAGTGTTTATCCAAAGAGGATGATATTTTTTAAGGATGCTGAGTAAACTATCCGTAATGCGGTATGGCAAAACAACCGGCATTCTGGTTCCTATACGAACTATTTCGACATGAGGGATAGCAGTAATTTCAGACAGCAACCAGTCGAGATAGCTGTCTGAGAGCATTAACGGGTCACCCCCCGAAAGCAGCACATCTCTGACCTGCGGCGTATTTTTAATGTATTCTATACCCTTTTTCAACTGCTCTTTTGATGGAATGGAATCCACATCGCCCACTTTCCGTTTGCGTGTGCAGTGTCTGCAATACATGGAGCAAACATTACTTACATGAAACAGCACCCGGTCCGGATAACGATGCGTAATCCCTTCCACCGGACTGTCATGTTCTTCTGATAATGGATCGGCCATGTCTGTTTTAAGAACAGTTAACTCCTCAATATTGGCAAAAGCCTGTTTAAATACAGGATCATTCCTGTAATTTTTGTTGTCGATTAATGATAAGTAATACGGTGTTATTGATAACGGAAAACGATTGAGTGTTTTCTCAATTAACTGCTTTTCCTTTTCAGGGAACTTAATTCCGGTTAAAAACTCAAACTTTTCAATTGTTTTAACTGTATGTTTTAACTGCCATTTCCAGTCCTTCCAGTTGGAAATGTTACTGTTAGGTGTAATTTTTTCAGCAATATCCTGCTGAATATTGTTAAATATCTCCATAAAATATTTGTTTCTGTGCGAACAAAAATAGGTAAATTAATTGGGCTGGCAAATGATATAATTCAGAATTGAAGCAATTTGTGTAAATTTAATGTGTTGTTATTAAGGCATGTAGCTCCTAATATCTATACGTTACTTAAAGGGGTTTAATAAAGAATTGTTCTAATTTAGTTTTTGTAGAAACAATTTAAGATTTATCTTCAAGATTATCTTCGTAAGTAATTAATGGAGAAGCATCAATTTCGTTGATATTAAGAAGATTAATCAGGAGTTCAAGACTTTTACGAATTTGTTCAAAAGTTTCGGGATCAAGCTTTTGAAGCTTGTCAGACAACCGGTCGTGCAAAAGAGATGGAATCTTTTGCAGTAAATTATTTCCATTTGAAGTTAAAACAAGATTAACAACCCGTTTATCTCCCGATTTGGGAAGCCGGGCAATCAAACCTTTCAGTTCAAGACGGTTAATTATTCCGCTTACAGTGCTTGAGTTTAAGTTGAGAAATTTTTTTAATTCACCCTGTGTGGCCTGAAAATTAGCAGAGTGATGGAGGTAATTCAAACACAGAACCTGTGGAATGCTCACTCCATATTCCTTTTGTATTTTTTTTGATTCAAGATTAATTGAACGGACTATTTTACGGATCTTAATAAGTATTTCAGTATTGTCCATACTTGCTGCATTAAAAACTTTAAAAGTAATATATTTTTACTGAAGTGGATGACATCTGAAATTAGGTGGTTTTAAATGAATGGAAATTGAAAATAATTAACTTGTTTTGTACAAAACATTCAACAATTATTGGGAATTCATATGAATTGAATAATTTTGAATGAAAAATATAAACCAAAAAAACCAGGTAAAATGTCATTTAAAAAAGGAACTGTCAAATTTTTATTATTTATCGGAATTGCAGCAATGGTGCAGCAATTTATGGTTTCATGTAATTCGGCACCTGCTGAAAAAAATATTGGATTGCAGCTGTATTCAGTTCGCGATGCAATGAAGGATAAGCCGGATACTACTGTTGCCAAAGTTGGTGAAATGGGTTACAAATTTGTAGAAGCCGCTGGTTTCAGTGATGGCAAATTTTATGGAATGTCTCCGGAAGATTTTGCTGCATTGTGCGAAGAAAACGGGATGCATTTCTGGGGTTCACATACCGGGCAGGATGTTCCTGATTCAGCAAGCTGGGATAAAACAATGGCGTGGTGGGATCAATGCATTGAAGCGCATAAAGCTGCAGGTGTAAAATGGATTGTTCAGCCATGGATGGGTGGAGCTGGTTATGAAAGCATCGACGGATTAAAACGCTATTGTGAATATTTTAATGCAGTTGGCGAAAAATGTAACCAACAGGGAATCCGTTTCGGTTATCACAATCACGACAAGGAATTTTCAACTGTACTCGATGGAAAACCAGTGTACGATTGGATGTTACAATGGACTGACCCCGATAAAGTCATGTTTGAAATGGATTTATACTGGATTGTTGAAGGCGGAAAAAATCCGGTGGATTATTTCAATGAATATCCGGGAAGGTTTTATTTATGGCATATAAAAGATAAGGAAGAAGTTGGAGCCAGCGGAAACATGGATTTTGAAGCTATTTTTGCAGCAAAGGAAAAAGCAGGGGTACAATACGGAATCGTTGAAGTGGAAGAATACAACTTCGAACCAATTGTCAGTGTGGAGAAAAGTCTTGAATTTTTAAATAATGCCGATTACGTGCAGTTTTAAAAAAATAGCAGCAATGAAATGAAAACGTGCCGTGATTATTAAAATCACGGCACGTTTTTATTTGGAAAGCTGAATTAAAACTTTCCAAATTTGAAGGTTGCACCAAAATTTAAACCGCGTAAAACATCAGAATCAGTATTGTACAATTCAACATTCGAAGTGTGCCGGTAACTTACCATCGCCGCAGCCCTGAAAAAGCGGGTTAAATTAAACTCAAGTTCAACTGCTGGTTCAACTACAAAAAATACATCCGTTCCATAATCATCAAATGGCTGGTATTCCCAGTAACCATAACCATAATTTTCGATCAACGTGGCTCCACCTACTCCAAATAACACAGGAAATGATACATGCACGGGCATTGTTCCCCCCAAAATGGGTTCAATAAAAACACCTCCGTATCCTCCGGCTAAGGTGTAATTTAAAGGATGATTGTTTAAATAGGTATGGTAATCAAGATTGTTGACGAATCCATATCCGCCAAGGCCGATTGCAAGTGAGTGATCGATAATAAAAGCACCGCGGCCGCCGGTAATAAATGCATCTTTACCATCGATTTGGGAGTAGGCAAAAGTCAGTGCTCCGTAAAAGCCATTGGTGTGCGGGTTCGAAAATATTGTCCTGATTTCGTTGTTGTTGTAATCGTCCTGTGCTGAGGCATGAATAGTAATTGCACATGCCAGTACCATTAGCAGTATTAATTTTTTCATGGCGAAATGTTTTAAAATTTATAAAATAGTTGTTTTAAAAAAGATATTTTATGGTGAAAGCAAAATCGAAAAGTTGGAGATCAAAATTTTCGCGTCCCAATAAATCGAAGAATGGTTTTACTTCCAGTCCTGCGGAAACCGGTGCTGCGTCGAAAACATATTCAAGTCCTGCCAAACCATCGAGCCCCACAATAGCCGAAGCCCGTGAATCGTACCAGCGCGTATTGTTCCGGAAATGTGGTTCATCCCAGGTCTCAAAACCACCATGGACGCCAAATCCGTAGTAAAATACAATCTGGTAGGCAAAATCAAACAAATCATATTTATGATACTCCTTCAGCACATGAAGTTGGACGCCACCTTGGCGCGTTCCCAGCAGGAATTTAAATGAATTCAGGTCGTCGGTGTACATCCTGTATTCAAAACCTGAAGTATAACCTCCGCGAATTCCAACTGCCCTGGTGAATCCCTGCGACCAAACAGAATTTGTTGCAGCTGTTAAAATGAGAAGTATCAAAAATTTCTTCATGAACATTCGGTTTACGGTTCAATTTACTTAATTTTCATGAAATACTTTTCCCGATCCTGATATATGTGTTTCGATTTCCGGAGAACCAATATAATAAACATTGCCGCTTCCTGAAATTGTTGCTTTTAAAAAACGGTCAACATCGATCCAGACATTTCCGGAACCTGAAATTTTTGTTTCACAGTCAATGACAGCAAAATCATACGCATCTATTTTACCTGAACCGCTGATGTTAAAATCTGCACTTGTGGCTCCGCCCGACAATAACAGGCTTCCTGAACCTGAAACCACTGCATCCAATGATTCTGCATTGATTGCAGTTTCAATTGTTCCTGAACCTGATATTACAATATCCACATTTTCGCTTGTAAAATGACCGGTGGTAATAATTCCTGAACCACTTTGTTTGATACTTTCCAAACGGGGTACGGAAATATAAACTTCCATTGGTCTTGTGTTTTTGATGTTGTGCACTCCGCGAACGTGCAGCCGAAGTGTGTTGCCGTTAACATCGGTTTCAATGTAAGGAAGAATATTTGATTCAGCGTTGATTACAACGTCCGTGCGGTTACCGTTTGTAATATGCACATCAAAAGATCCTTCCGATTTTACTTTGTCAAACCCTGAAGTGATTCTTCCTTCAGAAGCTTCAATACCGTTACCTCGAACGGTGAAATCCTCGATACAACCTGTAGTTGCCAATCCCAGCAATGTGCCGGCTAAAAAAAGTAATTTAATTGTTTTCATGACTTGCAAATTTTCTGTTATGTTTCTGTTTTGTTTTCTATACCTGTATTGACAGCAGATTTTCGCAACGGTTGCAAAAAGCATGCAATTTTTTTTAATCTTTTTTAACTTTATATAAAAAATTAATTTGCGAATACATTTACCTCCCCGGAAGAAGCATTTATAAAGAGCCTGGTTTTACTGTTTTTTTCTGTACCGAAATTACCTTTTAACCTGGTTTTACCTTCTTTTTCATCCAGTACCGTTTTTTCTTTAATTTCCATTTGAGTACACAATTCCACATCTGCTTTTGTATGGGTGATTTCAAATCCGAACTGAGAATTTGAATCAAAATAAAGATTGATATCCGTTGATTTTGATTCGATAAGGAAATTGCTGAAATCTGCCGCAGTTTTTTGAATATCGATATCACCGTATTCGACCCGCATCGTAAGCCGGTCGGTAAGTTCATTTATCCTGAAATTGGAGAAACTGCCGGTGGCCTCGATTAAATCTACCCGGCGAATCCTGAACTTATCGCGGCGGGAATCCGCATTTAAATCATTTAACTCTGCAATTTCCAGATCAGAAGATTTGCTGCTGATACGTAATGTCTCAGCTTTTTTAATGTACAAATCGCTGTAGTTGCATTCAATGCGTGCAGAATTGATCTGATTAATTGTTGCATCTGCGAAATTTAAAATAAGGGATAATCTGTTTTCAAAATCATGAGCCTTAAGGTTGCCGTTGGAAAGATCGATTTCTACTTCACTTTTAAAATCGCCGATAAAAATATCCCCAAATTTATTTTCTACTTTTAAATTATTGGTTGCAGGCAGCCAGACAGTATAATCGATTTGCATGTTTGAACCCGACTGCAAAAGGGTTTCCTTAAATTTCATGAATTCCTTTTCGAGGGTGCTCATATTTTCACCAACATTGGTGCGGATAATCAGAAAATGCTGACTATCGGTAAAATCAAAGTCAATCTGGTCGATCAGTTTTTCAAGCTTCGAGAGCTTTTTTTCTTCCACCCTGATTTTAATATTCACTGTCACCGAATCTTTGTCCCAGGTATTCAATTCAACCTTTCCGTATTTGTTTGAAATTTCGATGCGGGTTTCAGGACTAACTGCATATTTTTTATTTATCTCTTTTGTTTCGGTAAACTGGGCAAAAACGTGTGAGGGAAAAATTAATCCGGCAAAAACGAACAGTAAAATCTTTATCAAATTCATTGTAATCTGTTTTAGCAATTTATTTGTTCCAGCACATCGTCAACAAGTTTCAGACGGTACCGGTTATTTTCAATCATTGCTTCAATCACCATTTTG
Source organism: uncultured Prolixibacteraceae bacterium (assembly GCA_963816685.1). GTDB lineage: Bacteria > Bacteroidota > Bacteroidia > Bacteroidales > Prolixibacteraceae > CAVYUC01. The sequence goes on from CAWFMB010000014.1 coordinate 751,283, forward strand.
TTTGAAACATTTTCACGCAAGTCGCTTTTCAGTACATTGTACATTTGCTCCAGTTCAGTGAGATCGCCTTCAATTTCCTGCTTCAATTCAGGGAATGTATAATAGCATTTTTGTATCTCTTTTAATTTTGAATCAACCTGATTGGCATAGTAAGATTCGGCTTCGATTAGTTCACGCAATTCCGGATCACCGGAAACCCCGGCATATTTACCTGTTGGCAAAATATCGTTTTTAACAAGTAATGCTGCAGTAACAATTACAATTACAACAACCACTGCAATTTTGTACAGCAAAGGATTTATCCTCAACCTTTTTGATTTTTGGGAATTTGCTTTGATTTTTTGCCAGACTTCGGGCGAGGGTCCCGGCTGGTCAAATGCTGCACGATTGGTTTTAATAAATTCTTCCAAACGATCAGTTCTCATAGTGTTTCTTTTTTTGTTCCTGTAAAATTTCGATAATTCGCCTTTTGGCGCGCATAAACTGACTTTTCGATGTTGATTCACTGATATTCAGGATTTGCGATATTTCAACATGATCGTAACCTTCGAAAAGGTAAAGTGAGAAAATCATGCGTCCGCCTTCCGGCAAAAGTTCCATCGCATTTTTTATGCTGGTTACATCCAGCTCAATATCTTCATCATTCTCATTATCAGGCAAATCATTGCTCTTGTTTTCTTCAAGATAGGTTAATTCCACTCTTTTCCTGTTTAATGCATTGATGCAAATATTTACTGTAATTCTTTTCAGCCATGTTCCAAATCCCGATTCGTACCTGAACGTGTGCAGTTTCAAAAAAGCCTGTGTAAATGCTTCCTGCAACAGGTCCTCTGCTTCCTCACGGTTGTTTGTCATTCTGTAGCATAAATTGAACATGGCTTTTGAATACAATTGGTAGAGCTCGTATTTCGACCTTTCATTTCCACTTTTACAGGCTTCAATTAGTTTTTTATGTATATACTCCGTCTGTCCCAATTTGTATTCTTTCAGTTATATTGACAAGGAAAAAAATGAAGGGTTGCAGGATTTCTATCCGGACGGTGAATTTATTATCGTCCGTATATTATTTTCTGAATATTCGGGAACAGCACCGGGTTGAGATGCAACAAACGCACCGGTTGCACAAGCGTATTCAAGTGCTTTACCGGGCGATTTTATATCGAGACCTGCAATTAATGCGGCAAGAAACGAATCGCCTGCTCCAACGGTGTCAACTGCATCAACAGCAAATCCGGGATGTTCGTAAACCTGATTTTCAAAAAGCAGCATTGCACCTTTTGCCCCGCGGGTAACACAAACAATTTTACAGTGATAAAAATCCGAAATCCAGTGAATCAATTCTGTTTCGGTGCCCGGTTCGACGTGCCATGAAGCTATTGTCCGCAGTTCATCATCATTTAGTTTTACAAAATCAGATTTATGAAGCAACTGTTCAACGTTTTCCTGCTGGTTGTAAGGCGGGCGTAAATTTACATCGAGCAACCGTACTGCTGATGAAATCTCCAGTAAATGAAAAAGTGTTTCACGGGTGGTTTTATTACGGGATGCTAGAGTGCCGTAAACAATTAAATCTGCAGCGGCGGCTGCTTTTTCCATGCTGCCGGTAAGCAGAATATTATCCCAGGCTACGGGTTCGCAAATTTCGTAGGTTGCGTTTTTTTGTTCATCCAGTTTTACCAGTACTTTGCTGGTCGGCAGGCTAATATCGGTGCCAATAAAATCAGTTGCAAGTCCTGCGGAGATTAAAAATTCCTTAAGGTCTTCACCCTCCCTGTCATTCCCTGTTTTGCTAATTAACAGCGGATGGATTTTCATTTTGTTTAAATGAATGGCAACATTTAAAGGCGCACCTCCAGGTTTTGCTCCTGTAGGCAATACATCCCAAAGAACTTCTCCAAAACAAAGGATAGTGTTAAAATTAAGATTTTGCATAAAAAATAGTTTTTTCAAAATTAACTATTTGCGAAATCCATTCCGATTTATTTAGCTTTTTTTGAAACTGAAATAGAATAAAATATTATATTTGCAACCGCAAAAAACAAATGGTGGTTGTAGTTCAGTCGGTTAGAACGTCCCGATAGGAGTCGGGAAGGTCGCCGCTTCAGCTGCAATTGCTTCAAAATTAAAATGGTGGTTGTAGTTCAGTCGGTTAGAACGCTGGATTGTGGTTCCAGAGGTCGCCGGTTCAAGTCCGGTCTACCACCCCAAAAAATATGAGGCTGTCGCAAATTGGCAGCCTCTTTTTATAAAATACCATACCTACATATGAAATCCTTAACCTCCTGGGGATTATCTATTTGACAAACATCAGTTTTGGAGAAAAGAATTGCCCGGCATAATTTTGGTGGCAGCGCATATACAAAAAACAAAGATTCAGCTGCAATATCGTTTGTGTTTGAAAATATTATCATTTTCTGATGAGCGGGACGGAATCCTGTTTTAACAGCAGGATTTATTCCTCCTGCCAAAGCTGTTTTGTACCGGTTTTCACCGTATTTCCCCTGTACCATTGATATACCATCGATATACCAACACTATACCATGGCTATACCAGCGCCGGATTAAATTCGCGCGGGCATATTGCTGGTATAACGTTGGTATAGCCGAAATACAGGACAGGATACTTCAGATGCTCCTCTTTTCAGGAACATGCAGAAAATTCCTGATTAACATTTAATGGTTCTCATCGGATTCAATTTGTCATCACCTCAAATATTCCTTTTTAATTCTTTTAATTCTTTCATTGAATCCATGACAACAACCGGCTAGGCGAGATACTTTAAAGAAGAAGTTAAAGCTTAACGTTGCGCACCCTGGCACTAAAGCCTTTTAACGGGTTTGCGTAAAACGGTACGAGGTTTCGTACCTGAATTTTAAAAGGTCTGTAAGTTTTGGTGCTGTAAGGATGATGGGGTTTAGGCTGGGAGGGAAGGCATACCGTTCAGATTTAGTAATTTATTGGTTATTAAAAGTAGAAAACCTTTTTCAAATAGCAACTATTAAATCGATAAGTATTTTGTTAATTAGTTATTCCCATTCCGGCAGAATGCATTTACTGCTGCGGTTTTTCAGCAGTTCCTCAAAATTGTTCAGGCTCTTTTGCATGATTTCGGAGTTTTCATCATGGCAGGTTAAACAGGCGCCGGCAGTAAGAATCTTTTTTTGTTGCTCTACATCAAACGGAAAAACGGTGGAGCGTGTGGCAACCATTCCTGAGCGGTTGGCAAGAAATCCTGTCCAAGCATCAGCAGGAAGACCATCCTGAATATTTTCGTAGAGCGGATAAAACAACCATTTTCCTTTGCCACTCAAAATTTCATATTTCAGTTCGCCTTCGCCAAATCCCAGTGCCACCGGGTTATTATGGCAACTGGTGCAACTCCTTCCTTTCGCTGAAGTTGTATGAGGAGCTGCCGGTGCGTATAAACGGTGGAAAATCTCCTTGTCATTTTCGTTTTTCGTGAACGATTTTTTATCGATTGTGAGAATCATACCCGGAATAACCGCGATAACTTCTGTTTTATCTTCTGTTTTGCGCATTCCAAGCGTTGGTAAATTTGCTTTATATTCACCGACATATTCCACCCAGCTTCCTTTTTGTTCCTGGTTTTTTACCATGTTGTAACCTGGTTCTTCCGGATCATATGCGTTGTGGCAGCCGATACAGGTTGGTGCCCATGAGGTGTGACAACTTGAACACGAAAGGTTTGAATGTGAAACATTGCGTATACAAACTTCATCCGGTGGTTTCAGCTGCATCTTCTTTCCGCTGTTTTTTAATCTTAAATAAACAGAATCGTTTTCAACAAAAGTATTAATCAGTGGCCGGTTATTTCGTTCAGTAACAAGGAATTTTTTGTCTGTTATATTCCCAAAGCGGAGTGCTGCAATAAGTGCAGATTCATTGTCCAGGTTTTCGGCAGAAATGGTTTTGGGTTTACCTTCGAAATGACAATCGGAACATTGCACATCCTGTTGATCTTCCTCGTGTGCATACAAATTTCCGTCGCCCATTAATTCATAGGAATGATGGCAATCGATACATTCCATCCCGAGTAGGTGATGGATATCATCCTGTTTTTTTACAAAAACACGGTTTTTTTCAATCAGCCTGTAATTGCTGCTGTCGGGCATTTGAGCGGCTTCCAGTGTAGTTTCATGCCAGCCTTCGTAATTTGTCGATATCCGCCCCGATCGGCTGTGGCAACCAAAGCAGTGGTTATCGGTAACTTTCAGGCTGATTTCCGGGTGTGTTTTCAACAATTTTCCTGAATTTTCAGACAAATCTTTTTCCGCTTCCGCGCTGTAATTCAGGTGGCAGGCAAGGCAACCTCCGCCACGGCTGCTTTCGTCAATTGATCCAAATTCTGTCTTCGGATTTCCAAGATGACAGCGCACACACAAATTCTTCAGGTGTTCATCTGCAGCCGAATTTCCCAACTCATGCACATTTGTTAAATTATCCGGATTATCCTGTTCATTAAAAACATACCGGTCAACACTGATTATTCCGCTCAATGTTGACATTAAAACAGTGGGAACCCTTTCCACAATTTCCGGGTGGCATTGTACTGTGCCACACGATTGTTTTGCAGTTGAAAGGTTTCCGGGAATGAGGTTCATCTTTCGGTGCGACTGATTTTTCCCGGTGGCAAAAGGATTTCCGCCATGACACGAAAAACAGCCAATAGCATTGGGAGCGTGAGAATCAGTAAGTCCATGCATTTCAGTGTGACATGCAAGGCAGCTTTCCTTTCTTCCCTGGATTACTGCTGAACCGGCAGCATCATTCAAAGTAAAATCCGGATTAAATTTTACCTTCGGCGATTTGAAATTATGCAATACGCTGTAGTTGTAATCCGGCGAACCTGGCGGCGTCCACTCCCAGCGTTCTCCCCTGAAAAAAAGACCAACGATGGTTAGTACCAGGTAAATACCTGTAAAAATGAGCAAACTTCGCTTACTTATAAAAACTGCTTTGCTTTTGTCGGCATTAACAATGTAAATAAGAATGAGCAATACTAAAAATACAAGCAGCGACCATTCCGGATGGCTGAGCCAATGCAGGATTTCCTGAAAACCCACAAAGTACCATGGGCCTTTCACCGTAGGATTCAGGTTATCGTGCAGGGGAGCGCTAAAAAAGTAACTAACCACCAGTACAGCTAAGAATGAAAGAAGAAAATCACCTGCCGAAGGCCAGAATTTGCGGCTGTGTTCCACCATGATGATGGTGATAAAAAGAGTAAAAGTGGCAATGTGGTGAACGTAAATCAATTGAAAACTGCCTGGATCTCCAAGCAGCGAAAACGCGAGAGATGTGCCAATCAACGGAATGCGTTGTGCGAGGGTTTCAAGGATCAGACGCGCCTGTTCACTGTCGGAATCGCCCTTCAGCAAAAACCCTGAAAGCAGGGCAAGGAAAATAATCAGTACACCTGAACTCAACCGGAAAGCCATTCCCTTTTTTAACCCAATTTTTTCTTTATAATGAAAATGATCGTAAATATGGATGAGGCTGAGAACAAGGAAAAACTGTGAACTCCAGAAATGTGCATTGCGGATGAGTGAAGCCCACGGATTACTCACCAACATGTTGCTGATGCTCAGGTACGGGGTTTTTACATCGAATGGAACAGCAAGCAGCACACCCGAAAGCAAAACGAACCAAAACATTGCAAGAGCCAGTGTCCCGAAAGTTTGCTTATTTTTTTTACCGTTCATTTAACTTCTGATTTCAATATATTCGCCGTCGGGTGTAACAACCGAAGAAACAACTTCAAGATTTTTGTAGGCGGGTCCTTTTAGGACTTTGCCATTCAAATCGTATTCTGAACCATGACAAGGGCAAATCAACCGCTCATTTTCAAGCTGATTGATAACACAACCCAGGTGAGTGCAATGAGCCGACAGAACAGCAGTGGTTTCATTTTTATTGACGATGATGAAGTTTTCAACAAAAGAAACCGGTTTGTTTTTATTGAAAGGAACCACAAGAAGTTTTGTTTTTGTAAGTTCAAGGTGGTTCAGGGTGAGTTTATTCCATGAAAGAACCAGCAGCGAAATGATACCGGCTACTCCAAGCTGAAGAAATGTGCGCCTTCCCCCTTTTTCCATCTGCCTTATTTTTTGCTGCAAAAGTAATAAATTGATGAAACTACAAACTCTCTGAATCATAATCTCATTGTTTTGAATGACAATAAATGGACTGTTGGATATGTTATATAACATAATGGATGCCGCCCTTTATTGCTGTTTATTTTCACTTTCCATTACATTATTTAATAACTTATGTCCTGATTCATTTTAGTTCGGTTATTTGAATTTTCTGTGGGAGATAACTATTTGCAGGAGGTAAAGCAATGATTTTTAAATTGTTTTATCCGGATATTTATTAACTGATGTTTATATCAGGTTGAAGTGAAATTGCAGCATTATTTTCTTATTTTTAATGTTTTCAAATTAAATATCTCTGTTAAAAGTATGCGATTTCCTTTTTATATTTGTCGCCGAATATCTAAAAATGTAACTATTTAGATATTCTGAATTCTTAAAATGAGCTGTGAATGCTGCAGCAAATGGCAGCATCTAAAATATTCACGAATGAGGACAAGACGGGATTTTATAAAGATTTCAGCAGTTGGTGCAGGGGCAACAGTTTTGGGACTGAATGCTTTTGCGGCAAAAAAGTTCAAATGGTTTGAAACGGATACAATGAATCCGGCAAGCGATGAAGAACTGACACCTTTCCCGACCTACTGCGAAGTTTGTTTTTGGAAATGTGCCGGTTGGGCTTATGTTGATAAGGAAGGGCGTATTCGCAAAATCATTGGAAACAAAAACGATCCGCACAGCAACGGAAGATTGTGTCCGCGAGGCACTGGCGGGGTGGGTATGTATTACGATGAAGACCGGCTGAAAACGCCACTGATAAGGTCTGCACGCAAAAATGGTGAGCAGTATTTCAGGGAAGCATCCTGGGAAGAGGCTCTTGATTTGGTGGCAAAAAAAATGAAAGAGGTCAGGGAGAAGTATGGTCCGGAAGCCTTCGGCTTGTTTAACCATGGAAATCCTGGCGCACATCTCGAACACCTGATGCGTGCATATGGTTCAGAAACCAATGCCGAACCGGCATTTGCCAACTGCCGGGGCCCTCGTTCTTCGGCTTATTTTTCCACTTTTGGTGCATATATTGGTTCGCCTGAATGTACTGACATCCGCGATACGCAGTGCCTGGTTTTGATAGGTTCACACCTCGGCGAAAACATGCACAATTCGCAGGTGCAGGAAATGTCGGCAGCCATCGACAATAAAGCGACAATTATTACAGTTGATCCAAGGTTTTCGACCGCCGCAGGGCATTCCACACATTGGTTACCCATTAAACCATCTACTGATATTGCATTATTGATGGCGTGGATTCATGTATTGATTTACGAAGAAATCTACAATAAAAAGTTTGTCGATAAATACACTTTTGGTTTCGATTTGCTGAAAGAGCATGTAAAAAGTATGACTCCGGAATGGGCATACGGAATTACCGATATTGAACCTGAAGTGATTCGAAAAACTGCACGGGCCATGGCTGGAGCAGCTCCTGCTGTTGTTATTCATCCGGGACGGCATGTGGTTTGGTACGGTGATGACACGCAGCGTGAAAGGGCAATGGCTATTTTAACAGCGCTGCTGGGCGCATGGGGAAAACGCGGAAGTTTATATTTGCCTGAAGCTGTTTCGCTGCCTAAATATCCGCAACCGGAATACCCTGAACCCGAATGGACATGGAAAGATTTAAATGAAGGAAAGTATCCGCTTGCAACCATGGGTATTACCACCGAGCTATTGAAAGCTTCGGTTCCGGCGTTGAATTATAAACATCAGGTTAAAGCCTGGCTGGTAGGAGGAACCAACCTGCCGCTTGCCATGCCCGATAAAAAACTGTTCAGGGAAGCAGCGGAAGCTGTTGAATTTATTGCGGTTATGGATACAATGCCCATGGATATTACAGGCTTTGCTGATGTAATTTTACCGGAAGCGACTTATCTCGAGAGATATGATTTTATCAGGGCTGCCCAAAACCGGGTTCCGAACATTGCACTTCGAATGCCGGCAGTGAACCCTAAATACGACTCAAAACCGGCATGGTGGATAACAAAACAGATTGGTGAACGGCTGGGACTTCACGATTTTTTCAACTACAATGATTTTTCTGAAGTCATTGACTGGCAGTTGAAACAGTTGGGTACTTCTCTTGAAGAAATGAAGAAAACCGGTATAAAGTCGTTCCCACGTCAAAGCGGGCCGCTTTATTTGGCAGATGGTGAAGATTTTCAGTTTAATACAACTACCGGGAAAGTTGAATTGTATTCGGTTGATTTTGCCGATCACGGTTTCGATCCGATTCCGGTTTACAAACCACATCCCCAGCCTCCTCAAAATTATTACCGGCTGATTTATGGCCGTGCACCGATGCACACATTCAGCCGGACATCGAACAATCCGAATTTATCGGATTTAATGAGTGAAAACAGCGTTTGGGTAAATCCGAAAGTCGCTGATTTGTGGGGGTTGAAAAAGGGTCAAAAGGTGTGGCTGAAAAATCAGGATGATGCAATTACATCGTTTCCTGTTGCTGTTCGCGTAACTGAACGTATCCGCTGGGATTCGGTATATATGGTGCATGGTTTTGGACATTCAAATAAAAAGTTGTCGCGTGCCTTCGGCAAGGGGGCCAGCGATGGAGAAATGATTACGAACGTTGCCATTGACCCGGTAATGGGTGGAACGGGAATGAGAGGAAACTTTATTACATTTTTAAAAGAAAATCCTGCAACTGAAGGAAAGGAGATTGAATCATGAGATACGCGATGGCGATAGACACAAAAAAGTGTGTGGGCTGCAGCGACTGTGTGGTGGCTTGTCAAACGGAAAATAATGTTCCACACGGGTATTGCCGCGACTGGATAGTAGAGAGGGTCGATGGGACGTATCCAAACCTTGATTTGGAATTCAGATCAGAAAGGTGTAATCACTGCGACAATGCACCCTGTGTGCGTTGTTGTCCAACAGGAGCCAGTCATATAGAAGAGGGAGGCGCTGTGTTGGTTACACATGATAAATGTATTGGTTGTGGTGCCTGTATTGAATCCTGTCCTTACGATGCACGTTATCCGCATCCTGAAGGATATGTTGATAAATGTACCTTTTGCTTACACCGGGTAAAAAAAGGACAGAACCCTGCCTGTGTGGATGTTTGTCCTACCCACTGCTTACATTTTGGTGATCTCAATGATCCGAACAGCGATGTTTCGCTTGCGTTGAAAGACAGGAAATGGAAAGTTCTGGCTCCTGAAGCCGGAACCAAACCTCAATTGTATTTTCTTACCTAACCCGTTAAATTGAAAAAAGATGAGAGAAGAACTTTTTGTTAGTGGACGTAATATTCCAAATATCGATCCTTATCTGAATATTTGGCACTGGCAGATTCCATTATACCTATTTCTTGGAGGACTTGCTGCCGGAATCCTATTTTTTGCCGGATTTTTTGTGGTTCAGGGAAAGGAAGAAAAGATGCAGGCAACAGTTAAATGGGCGCCTGTTATTGCACCGATTGCTTTGGTCCTCGGACTCATAGCGCTGTTCTGGGATTTGAAACACAAACTGTATTTCTGGCAACTGTACACAACCATTCGACTTGAATCTCCCATGGGATGGGGCGCATGGACATTGATGATTATTACTCCCATATCGTTTATCTGGGTTGCAAGTTACATAAAGGAAATATTCCCGTGGTGGAACTGGAAGTTTAAATTTTTGGAGCAGGCTGAATCCTGGGTGATTAAAAACCGGTATTGGTTTGCCTGGGCGATGATGATTTATGCTATAATTCTTGGAGTTTACACAGGAATCTTACTTTCAGCTTTTAATGCACGGCCACTTTGGAATACCTCTATTTTAGGACCATTGTTCCTTGTTTCAGGATTTTCAACCGGATTAGCTGTCATAATCTGGATTAGTAAAAGCAAAAAAGAACGAAAACTTCTCAGTCGCATTGACCTTGTTTTAATAATAATTGAACTTTTCCTGATCGTTCACCTGTTTATGGGATTTTTAGCAGGTTCCCAAACAGCTACTGAAGCTGCAGATTTATTTCTTGGCGGCCCGTTTACAGTAAGTTTTTGGGTATTTGTGGTTCTTCTGGGTCTTATATTTCCTGCAGTTCTTGAAACACTTGAATTATGGGGATTTCATGTGCCGAAATGGTTGCCCCCGGCATTAATTCTGTTTGGAGGTATCATGTTCCGTTTTATCATGGTTGAGGCCGGTCAGATAACCAGGTATTTATATTAATATAATAATATTTTAGAAATGAATATCAACGAATCGATTGAACCAAAGTATATAAATCCTTATTTGGGAGGTGTTTTACTGGGGCTGCTGGTATTGGTTACAGTTTTTATTACCGGCCGGGGATTAGGTGCCAGCGGTGCTGTTAAGAGTACAGTTGTAACAACTGCAAAAACCATTGCTCCGGAAAGCACAAAAGAAAATTCGTACATGGGTCAGTTTATTAGTGACGATCATTCGCCCATGTATACCTGGCTGGTTTTTGAATCACTTGGAATTTTTCTTGGAGGACTACTCTCGGGTATCATTTTTGGGCGCGTAAAAAAATTCAGAGTTGAACACAGCCCGAAAATTACGAGCAGAAAACGATTGATCTTTGCGCTTTTGGGAGGTGTTCTTTTTGGTGCCGGAAGTCAGTTTGGCCGCGGATGTACAAGTGGGGCAGCACTTAGTGGAACGGCTACTTTTGCACTTGGCGGCGTAGTTGTGATGATGGTGATTTTCGGAACCGGATACGCCGTCGCATTTTTCTTCCGAAAACTGTGGATATAAAGAAGGTTGGCAGCCGGAGTCACCGTGCAGCAAGTACTGAAGCTGATTGCTGCGACAGACGTCTAAAATTTAAGTATATGCATCAATATTTTAAAGACATAACATTCAAAAAAATATAATAAATGGGACCTTTAATTCCGAATGGTATAATTTCAGGTGATTGGGATTTTGTTATCGCCGTTATTTTGGGAATAGCTTTTGGCTTTATTCTCGAAGCATCCGGTTTTTCTTCTTCAAGAAATATTACCGGAGTTTTTTACGGTTATAATTTTGTTGTACTTCGGGTGTTCTTTACAGCTGTGATTGTTGCAATGGTTGGCCTGATGTATTTTGATTATTTTGGCTGGCTCGACCTTTCAAAAATATTCATTCTTCCTACTTATCTCTGGCCGATGATTGTGGGCGGAGTAATTATGGGAGTAGGATTTATCATGGGGGGCTTTTGTCCGGGTACAAGTTTTACTGCCGTTGCAATAGGTAAACTCGACGGCCTGGTTTTTACCATCGGACTCTATCTCGGCATATTTGTTTTCTCTGAAGCTTTTCCATTATTTCAAAATTTCTACTACAGCAGTAATCTTGGAAATGTGACTCTTACGGATGTTACCGGAATAGATGCCCGCTGGTTTGCACTGGCTTTTACTGTAGTTGCGCTGTCAGCCTTCTGGGGAACCATGTTTATTGAGAAGAAGGTCAGGAAAAGAATTACTGAATATAAATTTTAGACAATGAACCGGAACTATATTTTTCTTACCCTGGTAATGCTTGTACTGGCCACTGGTTTGATGTTTATCCATAAGACAGAAACCTTAAAACAGATTGAACCACAGCAGCTTTTACGTGAAATAATACAACCAACGCGTTATGTTACTACCGATCAGGTGGCAAAAATGATCATTTCAAATGATCCGTCCCTTGAAATTATTGATGTGCGCAGTCAGGAGGAGTTTCAGAAATTCACACTGTCAGGTGCCATTAATGTTCCTTTAGACAGTTTGATGAACAAAAACAATCTGTTGTTCTTTGGTATTCCCGGAACAAAAGTGATTTTCATTTCGAATGATGATATTGCAGCCGACCAGTCGTGGGTGCTTACAAAGCGCCTTGGTTTTAAAGGCACGTATGTAATGGAAGGTGGTTTGAACCGGTGGATGGAAACGATTATTGAACCGAAACAACCGGACGAAGATGCACCGGCAACAGCTTTTGAAACTTATTCATTCCGAAAAGGGGCGCAGCTGTATTTTACCGGAGCTAAAACCGAAAACGTGGAACCCCCGAAATTGAAAGTTGAAGTGCAACGGCGGAAAAAGACATCGGCGGTTGCCGGAGGATGTTAACGAATTAAATAACAGGAAAAATTTTAGCGATGCATGTACACGAATTAAATCCATGGCGAACATTAATAGCTCTTTCGGTTTTCGCAGTTGTTCTGATTATCGGCTTTGTAACTATGCGAAAACCATTGATGACATATGAATCCGATGCAAAAGAAAGTATAAACCAGTTGAATAATCCGGCAGCTTATTTTTATCCCTGGCAACTTGATAGTTTCCTTCAAAAGAAAAAGCAAAATGTGGTACTTTTTGATATCCGTGATAATTTTACTTATGGACAAGGGCATATTCCGGGGGCTGAAAATCTGTCGGCAAACGATTTAATACACAAAGAAAGCATTGAACGGCTGGAAGACCTGAACGATAAAAATGTGACAGTGGTTTTGTACGGTGAAGACCAGTTGCAGGCCAATGGTCCGTGGATGCTGTTCCGGCAGGTTGGTTTCGGCAATGTAAAAATTTTGGTGGGCGGATACGAGTATTACATTCAGCATAAAGAGAATTTAGCTGCCAGCAAATCGGATTCAACTTTAAGGAAAGGAGTTCCGAAATACGATTTTGCTGAAATGGCTGCTGCCAAAGATGGTTCGGTAATAACAAATATTCAAAAGAAACCTGTAGAAGTAAGCCGAAGAAAGAAAACCACTGTAGCAGCCGGTGGGTGTTAGTTGATTTGAATTGAATCCCTCTCAGGGTTCCCTTTGTACTTCCGACGAAACCATGGTTCCAATCATCATGGCTGTTTTTGTTGTCCGAAGGACTTAAACAACAATAGCCCCGTGTGCAGTGCGGGGGATGAGGAACAACTGAATATGCAACCCTTCAAAGGGTTGAACAATATGGATAAAATGAGATAAAAAATAACTGCAAATCGTAAATTGCGGTTAATAATTAAATAATTTTGTTCAAATTAAACTCCGGGTTTGTTTGTCTGATTTTAATTTTGTACAGCAAATGAACCGATGGCTTAAACCGGAAAAAGTTTATCCTTCCGGGTTTCAACAAAGGTTGGAATGAAATGGTAAGGAGAAAATATGCAGATTACAGCGATTATTTTGGCGGGTGGAAAGAGTTTGCGAATGGGACAGGACAAGGGTTTGGTGTTACACCGCAGAAAACAAATGGTGGAACATGTGATTGATGCATGCCGCCAAATCACTCCCAATATTTTCATCAGCACAAACAATATGAATTATAAAGTCTTTGGTTATCCGCTGATAACCGATAACCACAAGGGAATAGGACCGATTGGTGGAATTCAGGCTGCGCTTGCAGTATCAGATACCGAAGACAATATTTTTTGCCCGTGTGATATGCCCGAAATTCATTCCCTGATTTTTGAAAAAATTCTTCAGGCAAGAGAAGGAAATCAGGCCGTTGTTGCTGCACGCGGTGATGGAAAGTATTTCCCGGTATTGGGTTACTACCGGAAATCTGCACTTGAAATTGTTGAAAAGCAAATTCATAAAGGAGATTTTAAAATGCAGAATTTGCTAAAAATATTGAACGCAGAAACAGTGGTTTTCGCTGATTCGGAGCTTGTAAATATCAATCACCCGGAAGATTTAGTATGAAGAAATATCCAAACATATTAATTGTCAGGGGCACTGGCAGAAATGTGGGAAAGACAATTTCTGCATGCAAAATCATTGAACGGCTGGCGAAGGAGAATAATCCAACAGGAATAAAAATTTCCGCTCATTATCATGAATTGGAGAATGCTGAATTTGTGCATCAGTCGGAAGAATTTGATATAGTTGAAGAAAAGAGCAGATCCAATAAAGACAGTTCGCGCATGTTGCAGGCCGGCGCCGAAAAAGTGTTTTATATTCAGTCGGAAAATAGTAATTTGGCAAAAGCATTTGAATTAGTGGTAAATGAAATTGAACCGGGAACGCCTGTTATTGTTGAATCCGGTGGTTTGTATGATTTTGTTGAGCCGGGAATCCTTGTTCATATTTTTGATGGAAACGGTAAAAATACAACAGAGATCAGGCAGGAATCAAAAATTGTTAAAGTTTCCTCAGAAGAAGTGAAAAATTTTAATTGGGATTTTCTTCAGTTTAAAAACGGTAAATTTGTAGTAAATGCTTGAATATAAAATTGCACTTGAACTGATTCTTTCTGCGGCTGAAGTGTTGCTTTCGGAAAAGGTAGAACTTCGGAATTCGCTGAACCGGGTTTTGGCAGCCGATGTTTTTCATGACATGGATATGCCGCCGTTTAACAAATCGGCAATGGACGGTTTTGCCTGCCGGCGATCTGAAATAGAAAACGAACTGGAAGTTGTGGAGACTATTTATGCAGGTAAAAGTCCGGAAAAGAAAATTGGTAAAAATCAGTGTTACAAAATAATGACAGGGGCCGTGGTCCCCGGGCAGGCCGACTGTGTTTTCAAAAAAGAAGATGCTGAATTTACAGCAACCGGTAACGTTATTTGTGTAAATCCTGCAACACCGTGTAACATTAATTTAAAGGGTGAAGATATTAAAGCCGGCGATAAAATTCTTTCAAAATCAACTTTGATGACGCCGAGACATTTACCAGTATTGGCTGGCGCAGGAATTGCATATCCCGAAGTTTACAGGCAACCTGAAGTCACAGTTTTTGCAACCGGTACTGAATTGGTGGAACCAGACAAAAAACCACTGTGGTATCAAATCAGGAATTCCAATGCCACTCAGTTGCTGGCGCAGTTGGATGAATTAGGATTGCAGTCAGATTATGGCGGAATAATTCAAGATGAGAAACAGGTTTTAATAAGGAAAGTCAAAGGAGCATTTGATTTTAATGATGTGGTAATTTTAACCGGTGGTGTTTCGGTAGGCGATTTCGATTTAATACCGGAAGTTTTAGCAGGTTTGGATTTTGAAATTATGGTAAAGGCATCCGCAATAAAACCAGGGAAGCCGATGATTTTTGCCCGGAAAGGAAATAAATACTGTTTCGGTCTTTCCGGAAATCCGGTTTCATCGTTTGTGCAGTTTGAATTGTACGCGAAACCATTTTTATATGCGCTGATGGGAGTTCAGTTCCAACCAAAAATATGGAGATTGCCGCTGGGAATGGATTACAAGCGTACTAAAGCAGATCGTGTTAATTTTGTTCCTGCAAATCTGAATAACAGTATGGAAGTTGTTTCAGTTGAATTTCACGGTTCGGCACATATTAACGCTTTAAGCGAGGCATCGTTTTTATTTGAGGTGCCAATCAATATTACAACCATAGAAAAAGGTGAACTGGTAAATGCTCGACAGATATAGCAGAAATATTACTTACCTGCGGATTTCGGTCACCGACCGCTGCAACCTGCGCTGCATATACTGCATGCCGGAGGAGGGTGTTCAACTTTTGGAGAAAGAGGAAATCCTCAGCCTCGAAGAAATTGCGGAAGTAGTAAAAGTGGGTGCCGGATTTGGTCTTAAAAAAATCAGGTTAACCGGTGGCGAACCGCTGGTACGCAATGGAATAGTTGATTTGGTGGAGATGATTCACCGGATTGAAGGCATAGAAGAAATCACTATGACCACCAATGGTATTCTGCTTCCAAAATATGCAGAAGCTCTGAAGAAAGCAGGTTTAAAACGGGTGAATATCAGTCTCGATTCGGTGTCGCCTGAACAGTATGAAAAAATTACACGTGGCGGTAAACTGCAGAAAGTAACAGAAGGAATCAGGGCGGCAAAAGCAGCAGGATTGGAACCGGTAAAAATAAACGTGGTTAAACTTAATAACTGCATGCAGGATATTCAGACCATTAAGGATTTCGCTGCTAAAGAAGGAGCACGGGTTCGTTTTATAACACAAATGGATTTGCGAACAGGGGAATTTGAACAGGTGGATGGCGGCGATGGTGGCAATTGTTTAATTTGTAACCGGCTGCGTTTATTGGCTGACGGAACAATAAAACCTTGTCTGTTCAGCAACACAGGTTATAAAGTGAAGGAATTTGGAATTGAACAGGCATTTTTAAAGGCATTGAATGCCAAACCTGAGAAAGGTGCAGTAAATCAAATCGGAAGCTTTTATAATATTGGAGGATAATGACTTTCTGCAACATCGTACGAAAAGAAAAATTAAAATACGAATAAAGATGACCGGTAAGTTTTCACATTTAAATGAAAAAGGTGAAGCCAACATGGTGGATGTAGGCGCAAAACCGGACCAGCAGCGGGTAGCCAAAGCATCCGGTAAGATTTTTTTGCAGTCAGGAACCCTGGAGTTGATTAAAAGTAATTCAATAGAAAAAGGAGATATCTTTTCGGTGGCGCGGATTGCAGGAATTCAGGCAGCAAAAAATACTTTTAGCCTTATTCCGCTTTGTCATCAGTTGCAGCTCACAAAAGTTGCAGTCGGTTTTACCATGGAAAGTGACGGGATAAGAACGGAGGCGATGGCAAAATGTACCGGTAAAACAGGTGTGGAAATGGAAGCACTCACGGCAGTTAATGTTGCGCTGCTAACCATTTACGACATGTGTAAGGCGGTTGATAAGACAATGGTAATGAGTGAAATAAAATTATTGGAGAAGTCTAAAATATGACACAGATAAAAATACATTCCCTCAATATTTCAAAGGAAAAAGGAACCGTTAAAGCACCGGTTGAGTCCGTAGAAATCAATGAGCTGGGTGTAAAAGACGATGCGCATGCAGGGCGCTGGCAACGGCAGGTGAGTTTGCTCGGGGTGGAAAGTCTGAAAAGGGCTGAAGAACAAAACAGTCGTAAATTTAACTTTGGCGATTTTGGCGAAAATATAACCACTGAAGGTCTGGAAATACATAAATCAAATATTCTCGACAGGTTTCAGTGCGGCAATGTGTTGCTTGAAGTAACTCAAATCGGTAAAAAATGCCATACCGGTTGTGAAATCATGCAGCAGGTAGGAAGCTGTATCATGCCGCTTGAAGGAATTTTCTGCAGGGTATTAAACACAGGTAAACTGAAAACCGGTGATACTTTAAATTACATCCCCAAAACAATAAAAATACTGGTAGTTACTTTAAGTGACAGAGCCTCCCTGGGAATTTATCAGGATAAAAGCGGACCGTTTGCCGCCGGAATGCTGAAGGATTTCTTTACAGACCATAACCGGCCGGTTAATATCGAAAACAAAGTTATTCCTGATGATGAAAAATTACTGGAGCAAAAGCTTTTGCAGGCGGTTTCACTCATTGGAAAATTCCCTCAACAACCTGAACGATATCGGATCGCGCATGGAAGCCGCGCAGCGCAAAGTTTCGACGGGTCTTCGCATGCAGTCGGTGTCGGATGATCCGGACCAGGTTTCGCCGCTGCTGCAGGCCCGCGCGGATCTTGCCGCAACTACGCAAACCCAAGCGAATCTCAGCCGCGTCAAAACGGGGGTCGATGCGGCCGAGCAGGCGCTTGAGCAGTCGGTCAGCATGGTGGAACGCGCGCGTACGCTCGGTGCGCAAGGCGTGACAGGAACCGCAACGGCAGAGTCACGGCAGGCGCTGGCAGACGAACTCGGCTCGATTCTGGAAAACCTGGTCGGCCTGAGCCGTACGACAGTCGAAGGCCGTTACGTGTTCAGCGGCGACTCGGATCAGCAGGCGCCGTACAGCATCGATCTGACGCGGCTAATCCAATCAGCCCCTATCTCGGCTCCACCTCAACTCGTGAAATCCAGCACCCGAACGGTTCGCGGTTCGCCCTGTCGAAGACGGCGCAGGATATTTTCGATTTTCCCGACTTGACGCAGAACGTTTTTTATTCGATCAACAGTCTCCGCGAAGCGCTGCAGAACAACGACCAGGCCGCAATTGACGCAGCCATCCCCAACGTGGTCAGCGCCCAGACCTATCTGAACTCGCAACTCGCGTTCTACGGCACAGTACAAAACAAGGTTGCTGATGCGACCGAGTTCGGCCAGAAACTGCAACTTCAGTTGCAGACGCACCTTAGCACGCTGCAGGATGCGGACCTTACGGAAGCCATTCTGGAGCTGAATCAGGCGCAACTGCAGCAGCAAGCAGCGCTCCAGACGCGTGCACGCATACCGAACACGACGCTGTTCGACTATCTGTAATCACCACCGCGGCTGCACACGTCCGAAGCCGAACGCGGAACTGAGCACCCTTCCCGAGGCGGTAACGATCGCAACGACGTTGAAACCCGGCTCGTCGGGATCGCCAAAGCGCAAATCAAGTGCCTCGACCGGAGGCGCCCTCGGGTTCGACGGCGGGCGTTACCGCGACAGTGGAAAAGCAGAGAAATCGAGAAAGATACGGAAAGGCCGTGTGCGGCGGGCCGCATCGAGCGCCGCCGTCCCGTGCGCTTTGTAGTACTCGCGCCCCGCCGTCGGATCGAAATCCGTCGTCAGTTGAATCGGTAACAGCACGTAGGCGTTGGGCAGTTCAACGAGTCCCTGCCAGCGAAGCGGATTACCCGGGGACGGGAAGGCCGCGGTGGTCGTTGAACGGCGCCCTCGTAGATGCGCGTGTTCAGAAGGGCGAGTGCGCGTTCGTGCGCCAGATAGCGGCCAAATTCGTATACCGACAGGAGCGTAAGGGCGAATATTGCCCAACCGCGCCCAGGGCTCGACTTTGCGCCGATCTCGCTGCTCACCAGCCGCCCGAGGGCGGGCGCGGCGATTGCCAGCAGCAGAATCGCCCAGATCCAGAAGTCGACGATGCTCGTCATGTCCAGGCGCAGCCATTCTTCGGAAAAGGGGCCAGCAGCCGAATTCCGTAGACGTTTGTCCAGTCGAGCAGAAGGTGGCTCGCTACGCCGAGGAACGAAATCGAAAGTGCGCGTCCCCAAGGAAGGGGACCGCGCTGCACCAGGCGGGCAACAACACCGGCAGCAGCGCCATCAAGGGCAGCCCAATCAACGCATGCGTAACCCAACGATGGTAATGCAGGTAAGTGAGCGGTCCGCCGAACCAACTGATGATATCGACATCGGGAGCATTGGCCGCGAGCACGAGGATCAGCGTCCCGCGTGGGACAGCCGCCCCAACCCGGGCGGGCCATCATGACGCCGGTGAGCGTGCGTGAGGTTGTCCAAGACCAGCCTACGATACAACTGGGTCGGTGATAGTAATGAATCGCAGAGAGTTTCTTCTCGGCGCCGTCAGCGCCTCGGCATCGCGAGCGCTGGCCGCAACGCGCCATTCTGTCTGGACCGTGAACGGCGCCGAGCCGTCGGATGTGCTGGGGCCGACGCTGATCCACGAGCACGTTCTGGTCGACTTCATCGGCGCCGATTCCGTTTCTCCGGATCGATACAGCCAGAGCGAGGTATTCGACGCTGCGCTTCCGCGGCTCGAAGCAGTCCGGCGGGCCGGATGTCACACGCTGGTCGAATGCCCGCATATCTCGGCCGCGACGCACTGCTCTTGCGCCGGCTGGCACCAGCCACCAACCTGCACATCGTGACGAACACAGGCTATTACGGCGCCGGCAAGGACAAGTTCATCCCGAAACACGCCTGGACCGAAACTCCCGAGCAAATCGCAACTCGGTGGACGCGAGAATTTAGAGAGGGCATCGACGGAACGGGTATCCGTCCGGGCTTCATCAAGACTGGGGTCATTCAGGAAGACTCTCGGACATCGATCGCAAGCTGATCATCGCCGCAGGACTGTGTCATTCCAGACCGGGCTGCGCATCCACGCACACACCGGAAACGGCGCCGGCGCGATCGATATCATCGACACGCTTCGCGCAGGCAGCGTCCATCCGAGAGCCTATGTCTGGGTTCACGCACAGAACGAAAGGGACCGCGATGTGCACATGCGGGCGGCAAAGGCGGGCGCGTGGCTCGAATTCGACGGCATCAATGATTCGACGCCTGAGTCGCATGTAGACGCAGTCGTCGACATCAGACGCGCAGGGTTCCTGCGGCAGTTGCTGGCGTCCCAGGATTCCGGCTGGTTTCACGTCGGCGAGCCCAGCGGCGGCGACTTCAAAGGCTACACGTTCCTGTTCGAAGCGTTCCTACCGGCCCTTCGAAAGCGCGGCTTCACCGAACCCGAGATTCGTCAACTGATCGTCGATAATCCTGCACGGGCACTAACGGTCGCGCCCCGGTGTGAAATTGAGTTGCGAGGATATCGCTTAATAGTGTAAAGTCCTTTGAGGAGCTCCTATCGATGACCGTTTTCGACCTGCTCTTCATCGCGGTTTTCCTGGCGACCAACACGGCCCTGATTGTTGCGGCAGTCGCCGCTGTGCGTGGCCGTCGCGCAAAGGGCGCCAGCATTCTCAAAGGGATTGGCGCGGGCATCGGCGCTTATTTTGGCATTGTTATCGTCGTTTCGCTCGCATCGTCGCGCCGGGAGTTTCGCGTGGGAGATGCCCGATGTTACGACGATTGGTGCATCGCGGTCGAGAACGTAAAGCGGACGCCTTCTGCCGCCGGGATTGCCTACGGGTGACCTTCCGCGTATCAAGCCGCGCCCGCCGAGTATCGCAGCACGAGTACGGGTTGGAGGTTTACCTGACCGACAGCGCTGGAGAACGGTTCGATCCGAAGTCAGCGGTCGACGCGCCGCCCTTTAGCGTGCTTGTCAAACCCGGCGATTCGGTCGAAACCAGCCGTATTTTCGATGTTCCCGCACAGGCGCGCGATCTCGACCTCATCATGGGCCACACCGGGGTGTTCCCCCGCTGCTGTATCATCGGCGACGAGGGCAGCCTCTTCCACAAGCCCGCGATACTGCGCATTCCGCAGGAGAACCCCAGCTATTCCGTCTCGTCCCCCAAGGTCCGCGCTTCGGTTTTCGAATTTCGTGAATTCTTTCAGGAAAACGAGCTTCACATTCCCGGTGGGTCCGTTGCGTTTTGGCAATCATCAGGTCCGCAAGGCCGCGCAGGTCTTCGCGCTCGGGTTTGTAGTATTCTTCGCGGTAGACGAAGGCGACCAGTCGGCATCCTGCTCGATCGACCCCGATTCGCGAAGGTCGCTGAGCTGTGGCTTGTGGTCGCCAGGTCGCTGTTCCGGAGCGCGGCTCAACTGCGAAAGCACCACGAACGGGACCTTCAGTTCGTTGGCCATCAGCTTGAGCCCGCGCGACATCGCGCTGATTTCCTGGTTGCGATTTTCGCTCTTTCCACGAGTGCTCATCAGTTGCAGGTAGTCGATCACGACCATCGCCAGGCCATGCTCGTTTCGAAGTCGCCGCAGCTTGGCGTGTATGTCCATCATCGTCACGCCTGGCGTGTCGTCGATGAACAGCGGCGCCTCCATCAACTCGCCGAGCGCATGATGCAAGCGCCGGCGCTCGTCCTGGTTCAGGTAGCCCGCCCGGAACTTCTGTTGGTCCACGCGCGCGCCGGCGCAGACCATTCGCGTCAGCAGTGACTCCTTCGACATTTCGAGCGAGAAGACGGCCACCGGCCCGTTCGACTCGTTCCACGTGCTGGCCATGTTGAGCGCCAGCGCCGTTTTGCCCATCGAAGGACGGGCCGCGAGAATAAACAACTCGCCCGGGTGCAAGCCGCCGGTCATCTCATCGAACTTGGTGAACCCGACGCCAACGCCCTTTATCCGCCGACTGGGATCGAGAAACGCGTTGAGTCCGCCGTCGAATTCCGAAACGATCTGCGCGGGCGTCGCGAGTGCGTCAGAGGCGCGCGATTCGCCGAGGCGCAGCAGCATCTCTTCAGCGCCGCTGAGAATCTCGTCCGGACTGTCCTCCTGCAGCATGCAGCGATCCATCAGCTTCTGTGACGTGAAGATGATGTGCCGCAGGAGCGCCTTGTCCTTGACGATTCGGATGTACCCGTCGAGATTTGAAATCTTCGGCAGGCCGTCGTCGAGCGAGACGAGATAGCTCAGGCCGTCGACCGATTCGAGTTGATTATTGCGCATCAACTCTTCGGCGAGCGCTACGCGGTCGATGCGTTCGCCGCGGTCGTACAGATCGCATGCGAGCGAAGATGCGACGGTGCTTCTCGAGACTGAAGTCCTCGGGCGCCAGCGCTGCCGCCACTTGCAGAAATATTGAGTCGTCGATAAGAATCGATCCGAGCACGAACCGTTCGGCGTCTAGGTTTACAGGTAAAGCCTTATCGACGGACTCTCGGGATGTCATCGGGAAGTTCTACCTTAGCGGCATTCGCCTTGGCGCATCAAGGCGCAAATTTCGGCCTGTCTCTCGTGATAGTTAGCCTGTGGACGAAACGTTGGATAATCTTCAGCCGGCCGTTCCCCGCAAACTGCTGCATCCGCAGCCCCGGGACAGAGATTTCCACGGTTTTCCACACAACAGAACGCTTGTATTCTGTTTTAACCCAAAACGGACGCACTGGAAAGTGTTTTCCGCTGAAGCACACAATTCGCATTGGTGCTTACGCCGAAGCACACGCGGCGCGTGGGTTGCCGCCTATTTCAGCGTCACCCCATGTGCGGCAAGCGTGTTGCCAACTGCCTGTTCGTACTGCGCCACCGCCTTGTTGAAATCGAGGTCCGCGATGACGGCGCGCCGGCGGGCATCCAGGTACTCATTCTGACGGGTCAATACGAAAAAGTTCGTCGACTCGCCCGTATGGAAAAGCCTGGTCTCGCTGTCGAGCTTCTCTTTTGCCGCCGTCTCACTCGCCTTCGCAGCGTTGACGCGCTGGCGAGCCGTCTGGATCGCTTGCAGCGCATTCCGAACCTGCGCCTCAATTGATTGCTCAGCGCGAGCCTGCTCCAGCTTGAGCCGCTTCTCGGTGATGGCCGCTTCGGCCAATTGTGCGCGGGCGGCGCGATTGTGGACGGTGAAATCCAGCGAGAACCCGACCTGTGCGCTCTGGTAGTTGCCGCCGAATACCGAAGACAGCGCTGTTCCGTAACCGCCGATCACGGTGGAGGGCAGCGCTCCGAAACTCGCCGAAGGCAGGGGCGAGAGCCCGGCAATAGTTGAAAGCTGGTTCAGGCGCTCATAAAGCGCGGCCTGCGAAGCGCTGATCGGGTTGTCGCCCGGACGCAGGCTACCGGCGAGTCCCATGTTCGTATACGCAGCTACCACGTTGAGCTGGGGCTTAGTCTGATCGGCAGCGAAGCTCTCGTGATGCCGTTCGATTCCTGCCGCAATTGCACCTGGCGCAGTTCGGGCCGGCGCTTCAGCGCTGTTTCGACAGCGGCGCGGACGTCGTCCGTTTCGGGCGATTCGAGCGTACGCACCTCGGTCGGGATGATCTGGTCGCTCCAGAGCGGCGAATGGCGGTCCGGCGCGAGCAGCAGCTTCAGGTTATTCTCAACTTCGGTGAGCACGCCGACGCTGGCGTAGTAGCTGTCCAGGCGACGCTCGAGTTCGGCGCGCGAGGCGGACAGTTCGATGGGCGCGAGCGTTCCGGCTTGAATCATACGCTGGTTCTGCGCGTATTGCGCGCGAGCGAGATCAACGGCCTCGGAAGCCACCTGCACATCTTCCCGCGAGGCGACCAGGCTCCAGTAGGCCTGCTCGACGCGGCTCACCACGTCGATGGCGCGCACTTCGAAATCGGCTTCGCTGATGTTGAGCGCCTTCCGTCGCAGCCGGATCTCCGCGCGATCGCGATCGATCTTGCGATTGCGAAGCAACGGCTGCGTGAAGCTCGCGACCAGTCTCGAAGTGATATATGGATTCAACGAAGCGAACGTGTTCGTGGTGGATGTCCGGCTGTTATCGAAGTCGAGCCGGAACTGCGATCCCTGCCACGGCAGCTTCTTCTGGAAATAGAAGTTCTGCGTGAGGTAGTCCTCGGAGAGTGCGCCGTTCGCACCCTGCAGGACGGATGAGGTGGGCGTGTTCGCGGTCGAAGCCCAGGCGCCCACCCGAGCGTCGGATCGAAAGCGCCGACGGCGGCGCGTATCGCTTCACCGGCGTTGGCGACGTTCGTGCGCTCGATCTCGATGTCGAGATTATTCGCGAGCGCCGTCTCGATGGCGTCGCGCAACGTCAGCTTCCGCTCAGTGACGCTTACGCCGACTCGGGCCGGCGCATCAAACTGCGGCACAGGCGGCTCCTGCGGCGCGGGCTCGGGAGTGCCGGCGAACAGCGCCGAAGCCCCGATGACAAATGAACGATCAATAGCCACATGGTATGGGAGCGCACCACCTTCCACGCGGGACCGAACCCGACGCGTGCGAACGCGCGCAGCCGCCCCGAGATGTCGTCGAAAATGGAGTAGGCAACCGGCGTCACCAGCAACGTCAGCAGCAGGCAGAGCGTCTGACCGCCGATCACCACAATCGCCACCGTTCGGCGCGAACCCGATCCTGCGCCGCCGCCCAAAGCCAGCGGGATCATGCCGGCCACCAGCGCGGCAGTGGTCATCAGGATGGGGCGAAGCCGGTCCTCGCAGCCCGCAGGATCGCTTCCCCACGCTCGACGCCGCTTCGCCGCAGGTTCTTGATGTGATCGATTTGAAGAATCGAATTCTTCTTCACGATGCCGAACAGCACGAGAATTCCGAGCGACGTGTAAATGATCGAATAGTTCTCCCCGCGATCATCAGCGATAACAGCGCGAACGGCACCGACAGCGGGAGGCTGATCAGAATCGTGATCGGGTCGATGAAGCTTTCAAACTGCGCCGCCAGAACCATGTACATGAACATCAGCGACAACACGAGAGCGAATACGTAGTTTGCCGCCGCACGGCCGAATTCCTTACTCTGGCCGACAGTCCCGGCTCGGTACTCAGGCGGCATGTGCATCTTCGCCACTTCCTCGTCCAGTATGTTGAGTACGTTGCTGAGCGATTGCCCGCCAACAATGTTGCCGGTGAGCAGAACTTGCCGCTGCCGGTTGTAGCGCTCGATCTGCGCCGGGCCGCTCGCCTCTTCCATCGCGCGACGTTGGAGATCGGCACATTGCCGAGTGTCGCCGAGGGTACGAACAGCCGGTCCAGTGCGGCGGGCGAGTTGCGGAATCTCTCGTCTACGCGCAATTGCACGTCGTAGCGATCGTCGCCTTCGCGATATGTAGTAGCCTGGTCGTCGCCGCCCACCATCGTGCGGAGAGCGGTCGCAATGGAGGCGACGTTGACGTTGAGGTCGGATGCCTTGTCGCGATTGATATGCACCCGCATCGGGCTTGCCGTGTTCGTACGAGCAGTCGATGTCGGCGACGCCGGGGACCTGCTGCATCCGGGCCTGCACGCGGGTGGCGTATTCATCGAGCTTATTCAGCTCCGGCCCCTGCAGATAGAACATCAGGTCCGGTCGGACCGCCGCCCTGAAACATCGGCGGATCCTGTACGCCGGTGGTCACATCGCGATACTTAGCAGGCCCTGGCGCGCCATCAGCATGATCTCTTTCTGGGTCTCCTTGCGCTGGTCCAGCGGAACCAGTTCCACCACAATGGAGCCGCGGTCCACCCTGCTGCACGTCGGCGCCGACGGTGGTGAACAGGTTGTCGATGCCGGGCAGCTGCTTCAAATCCGCCTCCACCATCCGCATCGCCTTGGAGGTGCCGTCGAGCGAGGATCCCACAGGCGTCCGCACCGTGACCTCGAATTCGCTCTGGTCGTCTACCGGCAGGAAGTCGATCCCGGTCATTATAAATAGGGGCGCGACGGAAAGCACCACCAGCAGCGTGGCGACTCAGGCCCAGCGGTGACCCATCGACCACTGCAACATCCGCCGGTAGGGCCCGCCAATGCGGAAAAGCGCCGTATCTTTCGTGCCGCCGTCGCAGACGGTGTGCTTCAGAAAGCGCGAGCAGAGCATCGGAGTGAGGGTGAAGCTGACGAACAGCGACACGGCGATGGCGAACGCCGCGGTGTAGCCGAAGCTCGACATGAAGCGCCGACGATGCCGCCCAGGCCACCGGCAGGAAAATGATCACGAGGCTGAGGGTGGTGGCGAGCACCGCCAAGCCGATGTCGCGGGTGCCCTCGATCGCCGCTTCCTCTGGCCCTACTCTTCTCCTCCGCGAACTTGAAGATGTTCTCCAGCACCACGATGGCGTCGTCGATCACGATGCCCACTACCAGCGCAAGCGCCAGCATGGTGATCTGATTCAGCGTGAACCCCACGCCTGCATCAGGGTGTAGGTGGAGATGATGGAGGTGGGGATGGCGACCGCCGCGATCAGCGTGGAGCGCCAGTTGCGCATAAACAGCAGCACGATCAGCGCGGCGAGAAACCCGCCCAGCACCAGGTGCTCCTGCACGGCGTTGAAGCACTCCTCGATGAACTTGGATTGTCGCGCGCCCACTGAGCGGAAGCCGGGGGGCAGATCTTTCTGGATCTCCGCCACCCGCGCCTTCACCGTGTTGATCACCTCGAGGGTGTTGGTGCCGGACTGTTTCCGCACTTCCAGCACCACCGCGGGCGTTCCATCGAGGCGCGCCAGTGACCGCGGCTCTTCGACGCCGTCCACCACCCGGCCGATATCGCTGATGCGAACCGGTGAGCCGCCAACGTTCGCGACGATGATGCGCTCGAAATCCGCGGGTCGCTCGACGCGGCCGAAGGTGCGAAGCGAGAGCTCTCGGGGACCCCTGGCTCACGCGGCCGCCGGGGATCTCGACGTTCTGAGCCGCAAGCGCCGCGCGCACCTGGTCGATGTTGAGGTTGTAAGAGTACAGCTTTTCGCCATTGAGCCAGACCTGAATCTGCCGCTGGCGTTCACCGACGAATCGGACTTCGCCGACTCCGTCGAGCGACTCAATGTTCTTCTTAATCCGATCGTCGAACGTCCGCCGTTGTTTCGCGGAAGATCGCGTCCCGACTGGCGACGACGATGTTGAGGATCGGCGACGCATCCGTGGCGAGCTTTTGCACCACGGGCGGATCGGCGTCCTTCGGCAATTCGCTCAGGATTGTGAAGATCTTGTCGCGTACTTCCTGGGCCGCGACATCGGGATCCTTCTCCAGCACGAACTGAATGCTGACCAGCGAGATG
>CAWFMB010000015.1:0-25693 GCA_963816685.1 uncultured Prolixibacteraceae bacterium
GTCAGGGGAGCCACACAGGACAAGAGGTCATTTTCGACCTCTTTTTTTGTGGCATAAACCTCCAGAACTCTTGATATCATTAGTTTGCAAAAGTAAAACAATTTTTATTTTTATAGGTTGCAACTTTTCCTTTCTCCTTCAACAACCTTCCGGATTTTCACACTCAATCACAAGTAAATTAATGACTTAATAAGGCTGCAATCTTGAGAGGTGTATTATTTCTATTTCTTTAGCATTTAGAAAAAAATGGTATTAATTTACACCTTTCTTTATTTATTATTACCTCACAATTTTTGAGTAGAGCTAATTTTCAGAAGATTAAAAATCAATAATGAATGTACGGTCCAGCCGTTTGAAGTGCAGGGGGAAGATGCTTAATCTTTTTTAAATGTTTTTAATCAGCTGGTAATAAAACCCAATTGCCCGTCCGTTATTCTCAATACTGATCCGTTCATTCAGTCCATGAATTCTTGCCAGATCCTCCTGATATGTAATAATGGGTGCAAACCTGTAAATGTTACTGCTTACCACCGAATAATGCCTGCTGTCTGTTGCTCCCAATACCAGCATAGGATTGACTATAACTTCAGGAAATACTTCCTTTATGGATTTATGAATAATTTCAAAACCTGCTTCATGCACAGATGATACGGGTGAAGGTTCCTGACCATTACCCATATCTGCTATTTTAACCCTTTCATCTGAAATCACACTATTAAGGTGTTGAATGACATCATATGATGTTTCTCCTGGCATAATTCTGAAATTAACAACCGCTTCGGCTTTTGTGGGAATCACGCCATCTTTTATCCCCGCTTTAAGGTTTGTGACAGCAGTGGTGGTTCTGATGGCAGCATTTGTGGCATTACCGCCTTCAAAAATTTTCAGCAGAACCTTTTTGAATAACCAAAGGTTAGCAAAAACTACCCTTGGCAAAATGGACATTTCCGGACCGGTAAACCGCATAAAATCTTTTGTTGGTCCTGAGATATCTGCCTTCATTGGTTTTTTGCTAATATTGTACAAAGCGTTGTTAAGTACAGTAACAGCAGTCTCTTTTTCGGGGATGGAAGAATGGCCACCTTCCATTTCAACGGTAAGTGTCGCCGACATGTATCCTTTTTCAGAAACTCCAATGGAAGCTATGGGTTTACTGATCATGGGTATGATTCCCATGGTAATACCCAATCCTTCATCAAGAACAAACTCTGCATGCACGCCTCTCTCTTTAAGCGTATTTGCAATTAGCGGCGCTCCGTATCCAAGAACTTCTTCATCATGTCCGAAAGCAAGGAAAATGGTTCGCTCAGGCTCATAGTTTTCTTTGATAAGCCTTTCAACTGCCTCCAGAATGGCAATCATGGAACCTTTATCGTCAAGAGTTCCTCTTCCCCAGATAAAGGTACCATCATTGGCTCCTGAAAAGGGCGGATGTTCCCATCTCTCTGTTTCGGGGGCAGGTACAACATCCATATGCGCCATCAGGATTACAGGTTTCAATTCAGCATTTTTGCCTTCCCAGGCATATAAAAGGCTGAACCCCTGTATAACCTCTTTTTTCAAGGTGCCATGAATGAGGGGATAGGAATCCATAAGAAACTGATGAAAGCCCCTGAATGACAAAGTATCAATGGGCATATCCCGTTCATACGAAATCGTGGGATAGGTTAATGCCTTCGAAAGGTTCGCCACACTTTCATCTCCAAAAACTGGCGGGGATACAGGTTCGACTTCAATCTGCAACGACCAGTAAGTGACGGTTTTAACTCCAATGATTAGGATTAAGATGCCTAACATGCCCAAAAGAATTCGTAAAATCTTTTTCATTTGTTGATGACTTTATTATCGATTCGAATAAGCCTGTTCAGGATTTAACCTGGACCTTACGGGCGATGTATTTATCAACTTCTTTCTCAAGTAAGGGAATCGGCATTGCCCCGTTCCCAAGAACCACATCATGAAACTCAGGAAGACTGAATTTATCACCCAGAGCATCCATTGCTTTTTGACGGATTCTCAGTATTTCAATCATGCCCATTTTGTAGGCACAAGCCTGGCCCGGCATAACAATGTACCGTTCAACTTCGGCTTCAATATCGCTCAACTGAAGACCAGTATTTTCAACCATGTATCCTATAGCTTCTTCACGTAACCATCGTTTATGATGAATGCCTGTATCCACAACCAGGCGCACTGCACGCAGTAATTCAGAATCAAGTCTTCCAATGTTGGAATAAGGATCCTCATGAAGCCCCAGTTCCCAGGCAAGATACTCTGCATACATTGCCCATCCCTCGGCGTAGGCAGTGAATGGAACAAACTTGCGGAAAAGTGGAACTCCTTTTAATTCCTGTTGGAGTGCTAATTGAAAATGATGGCCTGGAACTGCTTCATGATACGCCAGTGTGGCCATATTATATTTAAGGTGTTCTGAAAAATTCCGCTCGTTTACAAAAAACAATCCTGACCTTGATCCGTCAGCTGCGGGTGGATAATAATAGGCTCCAGGAGAGGTCGCCTCCTTGAATTGCGGGACCCTTTTTACCTCAACCCCAGCTTTAGGCCGCCGGTTAAATGCTTTTTCCAGATATTCTTCAGTATGCCCGATAATGGACTGATAATCCTTTAGGATTTGTTCATAAGAGTCATTTACATCCGGATAAAGAAATCTTTCCTCCAACGATAGTTGCGTCATTAATTGCCTGAAGCTGTTTTCCGCCGGATAGCCAAATTCTGCCAAAATTACCATCATCTCTGCCTGTAAGCGGGCAACTTCGTTTAGTCCGATTTGATGTATTTCTTCAGCACGCAAATCAGTTTGTGTGTTGCTCTTAAGAAGGTACTGATAAAATGCATCCCCATCGGGAAACTTCCAGACACCATCATCGGCTGTCGCTTTTGGATAAAGTTTTTCAAAATAGCTAATGAGCGACCGGTAGGCGGGAAATACCGATTGCTCAAGCTCATTTTTTGCCTCAGCAAGATAATTTTCATGCCTGGTTGAATCAATTTTTGAGAATTTCAGTTTTTCATTGAAAGAACTATAAAGTATGTTTTCCTCAACCCTCCCATTTATAAAATCCTGCATCTCCTTTAAAACCTTCTCTATTACAAATTTTGGTGGAATGATGCCCATTTCTTCCCGCTTTTCAAGGCCTTCAAGTACCTGGCTGAACTTAACAGGAAACTTTGAAAGCCGTATCAGGTAGTGCCTGGCATCTTTTTCATCGTTTATCCGGTGAAAGCTGTTCATAAAGGATGGCAGTTCGCTCTGGATCCCAAAAACCTGATTAACCGAATAATTATGGTACTGCCACGACTTTCCATCCATCAGGTCAACAAGAAACCAGTTCAGGATATCATAGGAAAGCTTTTTCTGCTCATCCAACCTGTCGTAGTTGTATCGCATTAGGGTATGGTGCGATTTCTCATACAGTTCAAACCGCTCCTCCTCATCTTTGGGGCCGACATCATTAAGTTTGCTGTTAAAGAAACGAACAGGTAATCCCAGCTGACTAATGAGCTCAGGTTGGTCAAGTATTATCTCTGCAAATGCCTTTTGGTAAAACAAATTGATGCTGAAAGGTTTGAACCAGATAATATTCACAAGTAATAGAATTGCTACAAGCAAAACACTAAAAAAACCGATGCCGATAATTTTAAACAGCTTTTTCATATTTCAAATGATTTATTAGAATCGTAAGATAGTTATAGCATATTTCCATTAATATTTCAACAGGATTAAACAGTTTGAAAAGGACAGAAGGTTGTAATTGTGAGCCGGTTAATTTATTCATTGCTCTAGGTCCAATACTTAAGTAAGTTAGTAAATGTTCAATAATAATCAAAATTTATTATTGTTAAAATTCAAATCATTATTACGGTATCTCATTGTGATGGTCCAATGGATACTTTTCAACAACTGCATAATTCTTCTGGACTAAAAAAAACAAATTCCAATTGTAATCAACTTCTAAAAGGTGGTAATTGACACCAAACTTTCACAAATTAGGTTGCAACTTCCAACTGTCAGGGGAGCACCAATATAAAAGTATTAGCGTTATATGAGAAATTCAAGTAACGCTTTTTTGTTTTGTAGGGTGAATAATGAAAACATACAATAAAACCATAAACCACAGAGGATATAAGAAAGTTAATTTTTTTTATACTTTTAGCCACACAAACTAATGAAATGCTCAGCTTTAAACGATTCCTGCTCCTGGTACCATTTTTTCTTTCCGGAGGAATATTGCTTTATTCACAGGAAAGTGGTGTAAACCGTGACAAATACCGTATAAAAATAACCCGCACCAACGAGGCTATTAAAATTGATGGCGTGCTGGATGAGAATTCCTGGCAAATTTCAGAAAAAGCTGAAAATTTTATACCGGTGACTCCTATAGATACTGGTTTTGCAATTGCAAAAACTACTGTTGTAATCACTTACGATGAATCGTATTTATATGTTGGGGCAATCTGTTATGATCCATTACCCGGGAAAAGGCCTGTGGAATCTTTACGCAGGGATTTTGAGTTTAATAAAAATGATAATTTCAGGGTACACCTGGATACCTACAATAACCTGACTAATGGCTATGCCTTTAGCGTTTCTGCAGCAGGAGCCCAGGGTGAAGGTGTAATAAACAACGGAAACCAGTCGAGCTTCACCTGGGATACAAAATGGAAATCTGCGGTGAAGAGTTATGACGATCGCTGGGTCGCTGAGATGGCAATACCTTTTCGCAGTTTACGTTATTTCGGGGGAGGAGAAGTTTGGGGAATCAACTTTGGCCGGCTCGATCTTAAAACGAACGAAAAATCAGCATGGGCTCCTGTCCCGCGACAGTTCCCGCATAACTCCCTTCCCCATGCAGGAACTTTGGTTTGGGATACGCCTGTTGATAAAGCCGGATTACGGATGTCATTCATTCCATATGCCACCTCAACCGTCCTGAAAAATACAGAAGCAGGAGAACCTGCAAAGTGGAAATGGAATGCAGGATTTGATACAAAAATGATGTTGTCAACTTCCATGAACCTCGATTTAACAGTTAACCCTGATTATTCACAGGTTGAAGAAGACCGGCAGCAGACGAATCTCGATCGCTTTGAATTGTTTTATCCTGAAAGGAGGCAATTTTTTCTTGAGAACAGTGATCTTTTTGCCAACCTGGGAAGCAGTACGGCACGGCCTTTCTTTTCAAGACGCATAGGACTTAATGCTCCTGTGAATTTTGGGGGAAGGTTAACCGGAAGAATTGGCAATAAATGGAGGATTGGAATTATGGATATGCAGACGGGCTCCAAAGGAGAAACACTTTCCGGGAATTATGCAGTCGCTGTTTTGCAGCGGGAAATCTTCCGCCGTTCAAGTATTGTAGGTTTCATTGTTAATAAACAGATTACTGAATCGTTTAATGACACGTTGTTCAATGCATCCCGTTTTAACAGAGTGGCAGGCCTGGAGTATAATTTCGCCACAGAAGATAACCAGTGGCAGGGTAAAGTTTTCTATCACCAGTCATTCTATCCGGGATCGGACAAAAATGCTGCAGCGCTTTCGGGAAACATCAGCTATTCCTCTCAGTATCTGAAAGCCGTTATAGATCAGTCGTGGATAGGATCGGACTATATTGCAGAGGCCGGTTATATCAGACGAACCGGTTTCTACGAGTTTGCTCCGGCTGTAAATTACCTGTTTTATCCATCAGGATCAGAAAAAATAATCAGCCATGGTCCAGCTGCCAGCTTCAACATGTTACTCGACCCGGAATTAAATGTAACTGACCGTTCAACACAGCTTTCATACATTATCAGCTTTCAGAAAAAAAGCCAGCTGTCGATAAGCGCTGAAGAAGAGTTTGTTAAGCTTAAAAATGCTTTTGATCCTACAAATACAGGGGGAGTGAAACTTGCCGCAGGCGAGCAGTTTACCTGGAAAATAGTCAGGGCAGAATTTACTTCTGATCCCCGAAGATTATTAAATTACAGCCTGAATACATCCAGGGGAGGTTACTTTAACGGAACCCGGTGGAACATGAACGGGCTTATGAATTACAGGTTACAACCTTATGGTAGTATTGGAATTACAGTAAATTACAATAACATATCGTTACCTGAACCCTATAACAGTGCAGAATTAATCCTTGTGGGTCCCACACTGGATGTAACTTTTACTGACAAATTATTTTTCACAACTTTCGTCCAGTACAACAACCAAATCGATAACCTGAATATGAATATGCGGTTTCAGTGGCGTTTTGCACCAGTATCGGACCTGTTTATTGTATATACAGAAAATTCCTATACCGAAAGTTTCAGGAATAAAAACCGGGGGTTGGTAGTTAAACTTTCGTACTGGTTTAATTAAGAAATATCCAACAGTTAAAACAACGTGTGGCATATCATATTATAAGTCTATTTCGTCAGGTTATATTATAGGGAAAAATACAGCAACCATAATAACCGCATGCATAAATGAATTGGAGAGAAAGAACATTGAGCCGGCATTGCGCTGTCTCCTGAACCAAATGTAGTTATGACTTTCCAAAAGACAAGGTTCTCAGGGGTTTTCCCCATTACCCCGACTATACCAACACTATACCCCCGATATTAAATCGCGAACCAACCCCGTCCCTGGTATATGGATGGTATGTTAAAAACCGGTATAAAACTGCTTTGGAAGGAAATAAAAATCCTGCTGTTAAAACAACATTGCCTTTTATCCTTTAATTTCACTTCTGTAATATTATTTATACAAAGATACAGGTAACTTCTTTAACAAATCCTTTCAGATCTATTATGTGTTATTCTGTTTTTTTGTCCGGATAAATGAAATTTGAGGTATTTACGCCACCGGAAAATTATTGTAACCCGCTATTCCCTGGAAGCCAGATACCCCCAGATATATGCTGAGGGACCCATCGTATTATCTACCGTATATTCATTCATGGAGGCCCACCGGTAGACATCAAAATACGATTCGGCAGAGGCCTGATAAAAGATGAATGAATAATATAATAACAGTAAGTCCTTTCATAAATTATTGTTGTTCATATTTATAGCTTCGTATTGATGTTATCGGTTAATTGATATTAGATATTCCTACCAAAAAATCATGATTCAGTTCAATTTTTATTTTTCGATTTCTCATATTTCTCAATATCAAACAGAAATATTCCCTGCCCGTCGCCGGCACCTTTCATAAATCCGTATTGCAGGGCAATGTATTTACCGGTGCGGTCAACAACTGGATTATCTGAACGCACTATTCCAGGATAACGTGTTGAAAAATCAGCCAGCCTTTCCACTTCCCCGCTGCCATCGAGTTTAAGTTTATAGATGTCCAGTTTATACTGGTTCCTCCTTTCCATGGGCTGATGACGGTCGCTTTCGATCATAGTATATTTTCCATCGGGGAAAATGCCTTCGGCTTCGTTGTAACTATCGGGCAGATGGGTATAATCGGTAGTGACTCCCGTTTTGATATTGTATCCATAGGTTTGCGAATGATGAAATGCATCGCTGGCATCGCCCCAATAATGTGTATAAATAAGTTCATCATCATGCGGAGGCCTGAAATCCTGACTTTCAAGACGCATATAAGCCATTGAATCGTTATAATTCACGATTGTCTTTGTATTCACAAGTTTCGGGATTCCATCGTTGTATTCAATATCGGCCATTTTTATTTCACGCTGGCCAAAAAGGGTCCAGGCGATGGTCATATTATTGCGGGAGACAGCAGGCCCTTCATCAAAATGTTCACCCAGGTATATCGGATTTTTAAGGTCATCCTTTTTTAGGATATACATCCCCAGGTTATACCTGTTTTTTTCAGGTTCGGCAGGATCAAATTTTTCACCACCAATCCCCAGGAGCAAATCGCCATTTTTCAGGCACAGCACCCTGAATATTCCTGCATGGTAAAATCCATTTGTAACACAGGTAATCTCCCTTGTTTTAATATTGATTTTAAAAACATCGCCCACTATTTTATTGAGAAAATAAATGTTTTCTGATGTTTCATCCCACTCAGGACGCAAACCCCAGGTGGTAAGAATTGAAAAATGAGGCGGCAAATCTTTTGCCAGTGCTTCCATGGATTGACCATAACTGCCAAATACAAAGAGCAGTGCTGTCAATGATATAAAAATTGTTTTCACGATCGTTTATTTTAACTGTAGTTTATTCTATGTAAATTCGTTCATTAATTCACAGTTATTGAAAAAGGTTCACTTAATAAGCCCGGCTTCATTATGGATCAGCTTTAGAGTCGTTATCATGTGGATACTTTTCGGTTGAAGCTCCAGGTTTGTTAATTTTTGCTGATTCTTAAAATCTGTTTTGGCACTCAGCCGAAATCCCTCCTGCTTAACCTGAGCCTCATCTGCCTGGTAGTGGTAAAAAGGAGTTTTTGGAAAATTTGCCAGATTTACGTTTATCAAAACATTTTCTTCATTGTTGTTAACGATCAATATTCCCAGGCTGTTATCCTGATTCTGAAATGCTGAAGCGATTAATCCCTGGGGAGTATCTTCAAAATTTAAAGCTAACACATTGGCATACTTACCCATAAACCGTGTCAGAAAAGCAAATCCGTAATAAGCTTCCGGCTCCGGGGTTATTTCCTTTACATATTGCTTATTTTCACGATCAAACGTATACACAAGTTGCCACTGCCCATCCAGGTCTCCCCTGTTGGTGAAACTCCAGCGGTTAAATCCATCTACTCCCAGATTCATACCTAAAGCAACATCCGAGGCATTGGAAAGAGCTGCCTTAAAAGATTTTGGACCTGGATCGCTGGTTCCCCAGCCCAAGGACATATTTCCTAATTCAGTTATGAAAAAAGGTTTATTTTTTTCCTTTGCGAATTTTACCCAGTCCTTTATAATGTTTACCTTATCTTCTTCCGGATAGATGCCAAAATAGGAGTGAATGTCGAATGCTCCAAAATAAACTTCAAAGTCCAGTTTTTCTTTTTCAACCGGAGGCAAACTTACCCAATCAGGACCAGATATCGGGACTTTAATATTCTGTTCATTGAACGCCTGATGCAGCTTTTCCCACCCTTCGGTTACGGCAGGTCCGACATGACTGCCGGAATTCCACCAGTACCCCCAGGGGCCACCTGGTGGTTCATTGATCATGCAGAAATATTTGATGCACGTGTAATTTCGTGTTTCAGTCAAATATTTTAATAATGTGGCAATTCCATGGGTGAAATCATCCATTGATTTTGGAGAACTTAATAAAGGATGAACACCGGGAAAGGCATTCCAGCTCACATTGGCCCACATTTGTTGCAAAAAAACATCAACATTGTTTTCTTCACACCAATCCAGTATACGGTACAATGCCTGCATTTCTTCATTATCCCAATCAAATTCCAACCGTTCAGGTTCATACATTCGTTGACTTAATTCAACCCGTATAAAATTTAAACCCAGCCATTCGGCATGCCGGAATAACTGTTGCCAGGCAGAAGTATCAGACAAGGGAGGATTCCCACCAAAAGCACTTCCACGCGGATTGATCATTCTTACAGGATAATCATACTTCTCATTATTCATTGGAATATCATGGATCAATGCATGCCATGAAGCTCCAATTCCACCTTTCATCTGATGCACTACTTTTGAAGCATCAATATGAATATCAATAACATCTGGATTTTGGGCTGCACTTGTTAAAGAATTCATTGATTTCAGAATCATAGTTGCTAATAAAAAAATAAAGAAACTACATTTACTCATATTTCATTTGATCCATTAAGTGTATACAATTATATAATAATTCATGCATTTAACAGCTAATACTAATAAATGATTTCTTTCAAAACTCTAAACTGCTTCTGAGCTTAATATATATCCCACTCACCATCTTTGTTCTTATTGGAATCAGTCGTTCTTCAATTTTATGAAAAGTTGTCTCCACACCGAGCCAACCAGTGTATCACCCTGGAAGAGACCTGCTTCAATTATAACATCAGCATTTTCTGAACCGGAAGCAGCAACAATTTCTGTAAGATAAAGACTTTTGAACTCCTTCTTTAATACCCCATAAAGGGGTTCCAGCTCTTTGGAGCCAGCGAAAAAAGACAAGGTGTCATGAAATGAAAAAAACCCTTCTTCATAATGAAATTCCTTGGGAACTGGAATAATGGATGCAAAACCACCATTCGATCCTGCATGATCATGCACATCTGGCTGTGCCTTCGCCATAGAAATTACCAGAAGACCAGTAAGAAACAACACTGTATTGAATTTCATAATTCCTTGATTTTAAAAACCTTTCGCTTAAAAGGCCTGCATACAAAATAATTTATTACCGATGAACCTCACAGTTGAGATAACATCAGAATGCAATAGACTTATAAAATTAATAATTGCGTATTTCTGTTGGACTTTTGAAACCAAATTCCACTGATAAGAATTTATCCACCATAAGGATAATTACCACCAATTTTCCCTAATAAGATTCATCTTTTAAAACAACCTTGTAAAAAGGAACTAAAATAAATCGATAACGTATCCCAAGATAAACTGAAAGTTATGGAATCGGTACCCCATTTTTTCGACCGCCTCGATAACAAGCTGGAACGCATCTTTGATACCAGTAAATTTTCTCCGGGAGAAGATCTGGCCAAAAAATACATGATGATGCAGGGAATTTTTGCCATTTCCGGTTTATCACTCATGTTGATTATTGCTTTAATCATCTCGGCTAAAATGATGGCGCAGTTTGGCCTTGTTTACATTCCATTTATGATAGTTGTGGTATATCTTTCGATGCGGGCAAAGCATACCCTTAAAAAAATATTCCTTTTTAAAATTGCGATGATCCTTATTTCATCGGTTTATATTGTTCGTATGGGAGGCCTTTTTACCAGCGGCGGACTTTTTTTGCTTGCAACACAGGCAGTGGTCAGTACGGTTGTCGTGCGCGATTTCAAACGCATCCTTGCTGTTCTGTTTACCTTTGCAATTGTAATGTTATTTCTGGTTCTCCTGGAACCATACTTCCCAACCCGATATGCGCTCAATCCATTGCAAAATAAAATTCTCCTTGCTTTTAGCCTGATTTCGATAACCGGGTACATTTTCTTTTTCAGCTTGTATGCCATTAATCTTTATGCGAAACTTGAACAGCGTGAGACACAGCGTCAAATAGAATTGAATGATGCAAAAACAAGGTTATACACAAACATAACCCATGAATTCCGCACTCCGCTGACAGTTATACTGGGAATGGCCGATTCGGTTAAAAATAACGGGCAGAACAACATTCCTGTTAAAATGGACACCATCATTAAAAACGGTAAAAACTTACTGCAACTGGTGGATCAAATGCTGGATTTAAGCAAACTGGAATCGGGCAGAATGTCGGTGAATAAAATAAAAGCCAACCTCATCCCTTTTCTGAAATATGTATTCCAGTTACAGGAATTTTATGCCGAAGAGAAAAATATTTCAATGACATTTTCGTCAGAAAGCCAGTCTTACGAGATTGAATTTGACCCGGAAAAGACCGCAGCCATTGTATCCAACCTTTTAAGTAACGCCATAAAATTTACTCCCGACGGTGGACAAATCAGTATGAACGTATACCATTCCGACGAAAATATTTGCATTGAAATTACAGATAATGGGATTGGCATTCCGCAGGAAAAACTGCAGACCATATTCGACAGGTTTTACCAGGTGGATTGCAAAAATACACGCAAAGAAGGTGGCGCAGGAATTGGACTGGCCATAACCCGTGAATTCGTAAATCTGTTAAACGGATCAGTTGAAGTAAAAAGTAACCCGGGCGTTGGAACTGTTTTTACTGTTAAACTGCCCTGCATTTCGGTTACCGAAAAAACATTTATTTTTACTGAATTGAAAAATGAATCCGGTTTTGAGAAGAATAACCATGATCCGGATGGTTGGAGACAGTTTAGCTCAAACGGGCATCAACGTTTATTGATTGTTGAAGATAATTCGGATGTAGTAGGCTATCTGGAAGCTTGTTATCAAAACCACTTCTCCATTCAGGTGGCTAATGATGGGAAACAGGGTTATCAGATGGCTATTGATGAAATTCCGGACATCATTATCAGTGATATCATGATGCCTGTAATGGATGGTTTTGAGCTTTGCAAAAAATTGAAAGGTGACTACCGCACCAGCCACATTCCGGTAATTCTGCTGACTGCAAAAGCCGACATTCCTTCCCGGATTGAAGGTCTGGAGACCGGCGCCGATGCCTACATAGTAAAACCATTCAATCAACGCGAGTTACTGGTCCGGATGCAAAAGCTGCTGGAATTGCGAAAGAAACTGTTCCGCAGATACACTAACAGTAATGGACTTGAATTCTCCAATGACCCGCTAGTTCAAAAAGAAGATCAGTTTTTCAAAAAACTAAATGAAATTATTCAGAAAAATCTGGGAGACGAAAATTTGAATATCAAGTCACTTTGCAATGAAATGGCTATGAGCAAATCTCAACTTTACCGAAAATTTAAAGCACTTACCAATAAATCGGTGGCAAGATATATTCGAACTTTACGTCTGCAAAAAGCGAAACAATTACTGAAAACCACATCTTTGAGTATCTCAGAAATCGGTTTCGAGGTAGGAATAAAAACGCCTTCTACTTTTAGTGAATTGTTCAAAGATGAATTTGGGAAAAGTCCACGGGAATTTACCTCCCATTTACTGGAAAAACCTTAAATTCTTTTTAACAGAATTATCAACTATTAAATATAGTACTTGTGAATCCCTCTTTAACTCCTGCAATATTCTGTTTGGGAAGAATAATCAAAACTTTGGGAAAATCAATCAATTAGTTTCAGGAATTAGATGCTAAATTGGGTTAAAAAACCATATCCTGAAAAAATACGTAAAGCTATAAACTTGTACTTATTCACCTTGTGACTATTTGTTAAAACTCAGAGTCATGAGGGGAATTGGTAAACAACTAACTTTTATAGAAATCGCCATGAATTCCATCCGAAATCATCAGAGTTTTAAATCCCGCATAAACTATATCCTGTTCGACAGATTTGATGCCTCAGAAAAAGAAATGAGAAAATTTCATGTCTGGACGCAAATAGGTTTTCTGGGTGGCGGGTTTCTTTTTCTGTTCGATTCTTTTATAGTCAATGTTCCACTCATAGGATATCTGGGCTTAACGATGATTTTATACTGGTCTGTGTTGATTACTCTTTATTTTTTTATTAAAAGAGTCAAATACCTGGTATTGGTAAAAGAAATTGGGTTACTGGTCATAGCCTTTTATTTTGTCTATCATATGGGAGGTATTTTAACCAGCGGGGGACTTATTTTGCTTGGATTAATACCTGTTTTTGTATCACTTAGTTTTAAAAATTACCGATGGATAATATTGTCGTTTTCTGTTTATTCTGTATCTATAATTTATTTGGCGATTGCAGATAAACAACTTCCGGGGAAAGATGTATTCCCGCCAGATTTGAACCTAATATTTTGGGTACTGCATTTATTACTTATTACGTCATTAATATTCGGTTTTGCCTTGTTGGCACAACAAATTTATACAAATATGGAACGCCGGGAAACCGAACATCAAAAGGAAATCAACGATGCAAAAACCAGGTTGTATACCAACATTACCCACGAATTCAGAACGCCGATAACAGTTATTCTGGGGCTTGCTGATTCGGCCAAAAATAACGATCAGAACAATATTCCAGTGAAAATGGATACAATAATTAAAAACGGGAAAAGCCTGCTCCAATTGGTTGACCAGATGTTGGATTTGAGCAAACTGGAATCAGGTAAAATGTCCGTCAATAAAATAAGTGCCAACATTATTCCATTTCTGAAATATGTTTTTCAGTTACAGGAATTTTATGCCGAGGAGAAAAACATATCCATGCGGTTTCTTTCTGAAAGCCAGTCGTATGAAATCGAATTTGATCCGGAAAAATTGGCCTCAATAGTATCTAACCTTTTAAGCAATGCCATAAAATTTACACCTGAGGGTGGACAAATCAGTATGAAAGTTTATCGCGCAGATGAACATATATATATGGAAATTAAGGACAATGGCATTGGAATAGAAAAGGAAAAACTGGAAACCATATTCGACAGGTTCTACCAGGTGGATGGTGTAGCCACACGAAAAGAGGGTGGCGCTGGTATCGGTTTGGCCATCACTCAGGAACTGGTGCACCTGTTGGATGGCACAATAGAAGTAAAAAGCAATACCGGTGTTGGCACGGTATTTATAGTAAGACTGCCCTATATTCCTGCAACAAAAAAATCAGTTGTAATTGCAGATGCTGATGAAGAAACAGAATACTGGAAAGATAAAACTAAATCGAATGAATTTTTGCCAATCCAAACCAATAGTCACAAACGATTGTTGATTATTGAGGATAATCCTGATGTGGTTGGCTATATGAAAGCATGTTATCAAAGCCATTTTTCCATTCATACAGCAAAAGACGGAAAAGAAGGTGTTCAAATGGCTACCGAAGAAATACCGGATATCATCATCAGCGATGTGATGATGCCCGAAATGGATGGCTTTGAATTATGCAAAAAACTGAAAGACGATTACAGAACCAGTCACATACCCATAATCCTGCTGACTGCAAAAGCCGATATTCCATCCAGGATTGTAGGCCTGGAAACCGGTGCCGATGCCTACATTGTAAAACCGTTTAACCAGCGCGAATTAATGGTTCGAATGCAAAAACTACTGGAATTGAGAAGAAATCTGTTCCGCAGGTACAGCTCAGGAACCCACCTTGAATTTTCATCCGATCCCATACTTCAGAAAGAAGACCTTTTTTTTCGAAAATTGAATGAAGTTATCATGAAAAATCTCAGTGATGAATTCTTTAACATCCATGAGCTTTGCAAAGAAATGGCAATGAGCAAATCGCAACTTTACCGGAAATTCAGCGCATTGACCAACATTCCGGCTGCCAAATATATTCGTACTTTGCGCATGAGAAGAGCCAAAGAACTGCTGCAAACCACCTCGATGAACATCACAGAAGTGGGCTACGAAGTAGGCATGAAAAGCGTTTCGGTTTTTAGTAAATTATTCAAGGAAGAGTTCGGTTACAGTCCTACTGATTTTGTACATCAGAATTTAACAACCAACGAAGTAAAGTAAAACCAGAATAATCTCATTTCAACAAAGCATTGTCTTCTCTGACAATGCGTTTTTCTGATATTTTGGCAATCTTAAAGTATTTACATCATCATCCGTTCCGATGAAAATCGGGATACTTCGGAATATGTATTTTATGCTGAGAGACCGGAATGAATTCTTCCAAAGGAATCTATAAAACGATTTTGGTTTCATTTGGGATAAACCGACAAACTTCCGGGAATAATAAACAAACCAATGCACACTAATCGCCATAACTTGATGATGATAATGAATGTTTAATCTTAAATCGAAAAATCATGAAACGAAATCTTTTTCTACTGATCGGAATCCTGGCGCTCAGCATAGCCTGTCAGGATGAGTTTATTGAACCTGAAACCGATATGGCAGCCATTACAAAAAGTGCCAAATACGAGAAAATGAAAACTTTCCAGGTTAAGGGCCATGTAGAAGCCATTCCCAATGTTGATTTGCCATTTAGGTCATGCACTCCGGCTGAATTTGAAATTGCTCTACCCGGTAGTGGTTGGGTAAGTGGACATAAAACTATTTTTGGCAAATTTGTCCAGGATGAAAGCTCTTTTAACAGGGATTTTTGTGAATTCAGTTTAACACCCGAAGGACCGGTTGTATACAGTCATGCGAATGTTGAAATTACAAGGAGCAATGGGGATAAAATTTTTGTCGATAGCCATTCCTGGGTTAATGCAGCTACTGGAATTATTACCGGATATAATGAAATTAAGGATGGAACAGGAAGGTTTGAAGGGGCCTACGGTCATTCCGAGATAGTGAATGGGATTCTTGACCCCGATACAGGAATAGCCAGTTGGGAAGAAGATGGATTCATCACATTGGTACTAAAAGAGTAGAAAAATACAATCCAGACGATCCACCGGAAAGAACTTTCTCATACGACACAAAGTCATCTGGTAAATATTGCCAGAACATTTGGGAAAAAATCAAAAGTTTCCGGGAATTTTCAGAAAATCGGTTTAAGTTTTCCGCTCTACCTTCGGTGTAAT
This sequence comes from uncultured Prolixibacteraceae bacterium, assembly GCA_963816685.1. Taxonomy (GTDB): domain Bacteria; phylum Bacteroidota; class Bacteroidia; order Bacteroidales; family Prolixibacteraceae; genus CAVYUC01. The sequence continues at coordinate 16,182 of CAWFMB010000015.1, forward strand.
AGAAATCAAAAATTCTGAAGCAATGAAAACAAAAATTATTTTTTTACTGGTAATGGGAATTTTCTTTTTTACTACCTGCCAGAAAGAACTTGAAATCCCTGAAAATGATCTGACTCTTTCTGAAAAATCATCGGAAGCCGGAACCGGAACAATTGTTTCCAAAATGATTCACAGCGATGCGCTCCTAAATAATAAGCTGGGACTGTCGGCCGAACGCGAAGTACAAATTTACCTGCCTAAAAGCTATTACACTTGTCCGGAGAAAAGTTTCCCCGTGATTTATTTTTTGCATGGGGTGCCTGCCTGGAGTAAAATGTTAATGGAAACTGTAGCGTTTGAAAATTTCAGGCAATATGCCAACCTTCAGGCTCCGGTGGATTTTCCTGAAGATGGATTTTTAAACTGGGTCAATAATCTTATGGATAATGAAGGAATGCGTGAAGTTATAATTGTAATGCCCGATGCACGCACGCCATTCGGTCCGTGTACCTATCAGAATTCCGAAGTTTTAGGTAATTTCGAAAACTATATCGTTAATGATGTTGTATCGTACGTCGACAATCATTTCAGGACGATTGCCCATTTTAACTGGCGTGCCATTTCAGGGCATTGTGCAGGTGGTTACGGAGCATTAAACATTGCAATGAAGCATCCGCATGTATTTCATTTTGCCGGTGCTCTTTCGCCTGCCCATTTCCCCGAAGAAACGATGCTTTATATAGCGAATTTTATTCCACAGGAAGATGCTCTTTGGAGTGAATACGGTGTTCCTGCCGGACCAATTCCATACAATCCCTCTGACCCTGTATATAAATTTGCGAATGGTACAGCCTACGCACTGGCACAATCCTGGCTATCAAATCCTGATAATCCGCCATATTATTGTGATCTTCCTTTCCGGTATGTTGATGGGCAACCAGAGATAATTCCTGAACTTATGGCGAAAGTGAATACGCAAAGTTTATTTGCACTAACAAGAGTATATAAAACCGGATTGAAACAACTCAAAACTGTATACTTCGATTGCGGCAAATACGATGATCTGGGAATGTTCGCACCCAATGTGATGCTGGATGAACAACTCAGTAAAATGGGAGTAAAACACAATTTTGAAACATATGAAGGAACTCATATCAGTCATTTGTACAGCAGGCTGGGTAAAGTCTGGACTGAATTGTCAAATGAATTTCCAGAAAAAAACAATAACCAACCATGATTTACTGAATGAATTTCATTAAAAAAGGGGGGCTTTTTGCTTCCCTTTTTTAATTATGAAACCCTCATTAACTACCTGTTGACATTTCATTTTGCCATGGTGGCCGATAGACATTAAAATATGATTCGGCAGAGGGCCATTGAAGGGCAGCAGGGATTAAATTCCCTGTTTATCCGTATTCCATGTACATCATCTGTTTTGCCTTTTTCTGTACTTCTTCATTTACCATTGACTTATACAATGTTGCATAAACAAAGGCTGCATTGGTACTATTAGACCTTATTGTTTAGTTTTATAGCTGTGATTCAGCTCAATTTTTATTTTCGATTTCTCATATTTTTCAATATCGAACAGAAATATTGCCTGCCCGTCACAGGCCCCTTTCATTAAACCGTATTGTAGGGCAATGTATTTGCCGGTTCGATCAACGACAGGATTATTTGAACGCATTATTCCCGGATTATGCGGAAAATCTGAACATTCATTGTAGGTTGTTATTGCTGCACCTTGAATTCTGTAATTTAGGAATTAGAATTTTTCTTACCTTTATTTATTCGTAAAGTATTTGTAAGTAGCATTACTTATTCAAAGAAAACCATGAACGACGATGACCATAAAGGGAATGCTTTTATAAGCCGCTTAACTTCTATCGTTGAAGAAAATCTGGGTGATGAAAATTTTGGAGTTAATGAGCTGGCTGATAAAATGCAAATGAACCGTTCCTCCATTCATCGAAAATTAAAATCCATTACCAAAAAACCGGTCAGTCAGTTCATCAGGGAAATCAGGCTGAATAAAGCCCTGGAACTTTTAAGGCAAACTGACCTGCATGTTTCGGAAATTTCTTATGGAGTGGGTTTTAGCAGCCCTACATATTTCAACACCTGTTTTCATAAGCATTTTGGATACCCTCCGGGGGAAGCAAAAGGAACAGAACCAAATGGGAATCTTTCCCCGAAAGAATCGACAGCTCAATTGAATGTTTCAGAAAAAACAAAATACTTCAGAATTATTTATGTTTTGCCTGTTGTTGTAGTTGCTTTACTTGTAATTCTGGTTTTTTACAACACAGTTGTAAATCACCACTCAAATGAGTTGTCCATTATAGTTCTTCCCTTTAAAAATCTTAGCGACGATCGCAACAATGAATATTTTGCGGATGGAATCAGGGAAGATATCCTGAATAATTTATACCGGATGTCTTCACTTAGGGTAGTATCAAATACTACGGCTGAGAATTTTCGCGGGAATAACCTAACAGCCCGTGAGATTGCACATCAGATGAATGTATATTATGTTTTGGAAGGAAGTGTCCGCAGATATGGAGACAAGGTCAGAATAAGCATTCAGCTCATTGACGCAAAAAAGGATGACCATTTATGGTCTGATAATTTCGACCGGGAGATGAAAAACATCATTCCGGTGCAGAATGAAATTGCTTTGCAAGTGGCCAATAAACTTAAAACAGTACTTCCCGAGAACGAAATCAAAGAAATAGAGCGGCTGTCAACCCGAAATTCCAATGCATATGACTATTATTTGCAGGCCCGGTTTTTACTTCACCGGGCAAATAGTCCGCAACGATCCGGATTCGATGCAGGCGGGGTGATAAATTCAGTGCAATATTATAAAAAAGCAATTGAAGCAGATCCTGATTTTGCAGAAGCCTATGCAGGACTCGCAAATGCAACGACCCAGCTAACGGCCTGGAGTATTGCCCGTGACACCGGAATGGTAAGAAAGGTTTACCAGTTGTGTCAAAAAGCATTGGAACTTGATCCTGATTGTGCGGAAGCACATGCGATACTGGGATTAAACTATTGGTTCAGGCATGATTTTGTAAAGTCGGGGGAAGAATTCCGAAAATCAATTGAACTGAATCCAAATTTTGCTTCAGCGCGACAGTGGTATGCCCAACATTTTATGATAATCGGTCCGATAAGCGAAGCACGTAAACAAGTTAATAAAGCATTGGAACTGGAACCCTATTTTTGGGTGGTTAAAAGTCTGGATTCCTGGATTGCATATTTCGAAAAAGATTACAAAAGATCACTTGAAATTTGTGAAGTTGCCCATGATCTGAATCCCAATTTTCCGATGAACGCCTGGCTAAATTTCCTAAACAATGTAAAACTTGAACAGGGCGAAAAGGCACATGATCAGCTTAAAGCAATCGCAGAGAAGTATTCAGGCTCAGGCAATTATTCTGCTGAAATTGATAAAGCCTATGCAGAACAAGGTATTAAAGGCCTTTTCATCTGCATGATCGATATCAACAAGAACAAACCAATACAAGTGGACGGGCTGACAGGTAATCCCTTTTACATTGCCTGGTGGTATGCCATTTTAGGAAATAAGGAGCAAACACTCTACTGGCTCGAACAAGCCCTAAGGGTTAGATATATACCTTATCATTATTTCAATTTAATTCTCTTTCATCCCGATTTTGAGTTCCTGCACAATGAACCCCGTTTCCGGGCGGTTGCCGATTCGCTCGGGCTTACTCCTTATTGGGTAAATGTAGTTTCCTGAATTTTTCCCTCTCCCAACATAATTGTAATCAAAACATCATAATTGAAAGATAACACAACATAATTGCTATGTAATGCAGGTGTTTTCTTCTGAACTTTTCTTTCGGATTAATTTAATTATAATCCGCATGTTTAACTTAAAAATTTATTAAAATGAAAGCTAAAGTATTTTTACTCGCATGCCTTTTTATAGGTATTGCAACCTTATCGGTTAATTCCCAGGACAAAGCAAACAAAGCCGATCAAGGTTGGTTTATCGGAACTTACTATTCACCTGTTTTTTGCGATGGTGTAATGGTTGATTATCTGGAAAACGGAACTATTTCGGTGCACTATGTTTTCCGCATGTTTAAAAACGGAAAATTACTGGCAAAGGAAATCGATCAGATAAAAGGGGAGGTCACGAGCTCAAGCGGAGAAACATTCACTATTCGTGAGACCGACAAATACATCTTTGAAGATGGCTGGGTGTTGACATACCACTATAACCTGATTGGCGACCTTAGTACACATTATTCCGGTACCCTTACCTACAATTTCGTTTCAGGAGAGTGGACTGTAGGAAATACCACCTGTAATTAATTAACGCGATTAAAGATGATGAAAACAGGAATCAAACTGTTTTTTGGTGCCAGTCATCAGAATTTTGCAGGTGGCAAAAAATCGGATAACCCTGTTAATACTATGTATGCAAGATTGAAAAACGCTCAACCGGTTGCGTTTGCCGTATCTTTTGAAGCCCATAAGTTGGGAACACCGATCCTTATTAATAATGAAAATTCTGAGTGTGCGCAGCAAGTTAATCCGGTGCTTTAACTTAAAAATTACAGATATGAAAACAAAAGATTTTTTGTTGCTATGCCTGTTTATTGGCCTTGCAACAGTTATGTCAAACGCCCAGGACAAGTCAAACCAGGCTTCTCAGGGCTGGAGTGTCTTTCCTGAAGGCGCCATCGGAGTATTTTGCGATGGGGTGATGATCGACCGGCTGGTTGGTGAAATCGAGTACCATTGGGTTGGCAGAGACTTTAAAAATGGTGTGCCTTATCGTGAAATCGAACAGCTAAAAGGAACCATTACCAGCGATTTAACAGGTGAAACCTTTCGAATCAGAAGAACTGATAAATGGGAGTTCACCGGTTTATGGACGCTGGAGGTCACGTACAATTTTATTGGAGATATGGGCTCGGTTTACACAGGTAAATTTAAGCTGGATTACTCCTCTTTCACATTCTCCATTGATCATGTTTACTGTCATTAATAAAAAAACTTAAAAATTAATAAAATGAAAACCAATATTTTTTTATTCGTTTGCCTTTTTATAGGCAATTTTCTTCTCCTTCCCTGTTGCTCGGAAGACAATTCTCTTTTTCCGGACTCCAACCAAAATGAAGCGATCTTCCTGAAATCAAAGAAAATCCCAACACAGTTTACCGGCACCTGTACACCCATTTCCCTTGATGATGGAATATGGTACGATGCCGCAGATGATGAAAGAGTAACCGGTCTTTCCATTTGGTATAGCACAGAACCGGTGCCAATTGATGAAATGACCTATGAAATTATTGGAACGGCTGAAATATTCGTGGGCGCTGAAGACGTAAATGATGATTACATTGGAAAATGGGAAATGACATGGAAGGTTATTCAAACCCTGACAAGTCCGGATGGTAGCAGTTTCAAACTCGTGGGACACGCTGTTGGTAAAGGAACCGAAGGAAAAGTACTGGGTTTAACAGCCAAATGGATATATACCATGGACTTCGATGGGAGTCCTGAAAGTTTTATTTATTTCTCTAAAGGTAAAATTACGGAAACCTCACCGAATTGATTGACCTTTTAAATTTAAACAATAAAAACGCTTCCCTTAAATCTTGATTTTAATCTTCCCGATGGTCTTGTAAATACATATCAGAATGCCCATCCAGTGTCCCTCTTGAAGTAGGTAGATTTAGCGACAGATTTATTGGAAAAAATGGGCAAAAAAGCATCTACTTATGATGATCCTTATTTCATCGGTTTATGTTGTTCGTATGGGAGGCCTTTTTACCAGCGGCGGGCATTCCCTTCTTGCAATACAGGCAGTGGCCAGTAAGGTTGTCGTGCGCGATTTCAAACGCATCCTTGCTGTACTGTTTACATTTGCATGTGTTCGCCCCCAACGAGTTGCTAAATAAACAACTCAATAAAATGGAAATAAAACACAGTTTTGAAACATATGAAGGAACTCATATTAGCCATTTATATAACCGTTTGGGTAAGGTCTGGACAAAATTGTCCAATGAATTTCCAGAAAAAAATAATGACCAACCATGACTTACTGAATGAATTTCACTAAAAAAAGGGGGGCTTTTTGCTTCACTTTTTTAATTATGAAACCCTCATTGACTACCTGTTGGCATTTCATTTTGCCAGTAGTTTGACAAATTTATTTAATTCTTAAGTCAGAGGCAATTCACCATATTTTCAACTATTGTTTTTAATCAGCAAAAGTTGTAAATTTAATATAACTGAATCTTTAAATTGTTCCTTGTTATTTCCTGTATTACCTCCGTGTTTTCAATAGATTACTCACCTTTAATATTACAGTTATGAGACCTGAAACAAATACTCCTTTATTTGGTGTAACTAAAAAGAATTTAATTGTTTTTTTATTCGTATTCTTTTTTATTTATTCACCAGTTTGCACCTCCCAGTCGCAAGACTACTCTCAAATTGACATTCCATACAAAAAAGTGGTGCTTGATAATGGTTTAACGCTTATTGTTCATGAAGATCATAAGGCTCCAATCGTTGCCGTGAACGTGTGGTACCATGTAGGTTCAAAAAATGAAAAGCCCGGGAAAACCGGCTTTGCCCATCTTTTTGAACATCTGATGTTTAATGGCAGTGAGAATTACAACGATGATTATTTCAAACCTTTTCAGAAGATTGGTGCAACCGATATGAACGGAACCACCAATAATGACCGGACTAATTATTTTGAGAATGTTCCGGTCTCTTCCTTCGATCTGGCACTCTGGATGGAATCCGATCGCATGGGCCATCTGGCTGGGGCGATTGATTCAGCCAAACTCGAAGAACAAAGGGGAGTAGTTCAAAACGAAAAACGACAATATGATAACGAACCATACAGCCAGGTTGAAGAGTTCGTAGCAAAGAATTGCTATCCTGCCGGCCATCCATATTCCTGGACTGTTATTGGATCGATGGAAGACCTCGATGCTGCCTCTTTGGACGATGTTCATGAATGGTTTAAATCGTATTATGGTGCTGCCAATGCTGTTCTTTCTATAGCAGGTGACGTGAATACCGATGCCACTATTGAAAAAGTAAAACAGTATTTTAGCGATATTCCTTCAGGGCCTCCTGTCTCAGAACATAACTCATTTATTGCCAGGCGTGAAGGTATAATCCGTCAGGTTACCGAAGATCGTGTTCCACAGTCCAGAATTTATAAAGTGTGGAATATCCCGGGATGGGGAACTGAATGTTCCGATATGCTGGACCTGGTAAGCGATGTGCTCACATCTGGCAAAAATTCCCGGTTATACAAAAGGCTGGTATACGACGATCAGATTGCAACCGATGTTTCGGCATATATTAATGCAAATGAAATAGGCGGCCTATTCCGGATAGTTGCAACAGCGAAACCTGGCGAGGATTTAAAACAAGTTGAGGATGCCCTGAATGAAGAATTGCAACGGTTTTTAAAAGAAGGACCAGACGATGATGAACTCGAGCTGGTGAAAACCCAGTATATGGCTAATTTTATCAGGGGCATCGAACGAATTGGAGGATTTGGGGGAAAATCGGATATTCTGGCCCGAAACGAAGTTTACGGAAATAGTCCCGATTTTTACAAGACTACTCTTGGCAGAATAAATACGTCCACTCCCGAAAAACTAAAAAAGGTAGCGAATGATTGGCTAACTGATGGAGAATATATTCTTGAAGTCCATCCATTCCCAGATTACAAGGTCGAGAAACCGGTGGTTGACCGCAGTACACTTCCTGAAAGTGGAACAGCTCCCCTTCCTGTATTCCCGGCTTTTGCAAAGAAATCACTTCCAAACGGGCTCCAGGTTATTTTGGCAGAACGTCATTCGGTGCCGGTTGTTAATATCAGTTTAATGGTCGATGCGGGTTTTGCCGGCGAACAGAATTTTCATGAAGGAATCGCAAATCTTGTCATGAATATGATGGATGAAGGTACTGACAACAGGGATGCTTTAACAATCAGTAAACAGCTGCAAATGCTGGGAGCCCGGGTAAACAGTGGTTCCGATCTGGATGTCTCCTATGTTGTCTTATCTGCCTTAAAGAAAAATCTTGATGAATCAATGGACATTTTCTCTGATATTATTTTGCATCCCTCTTTTCCTGAAAATGAATTCGACAGGTTGCAAAAAGAACAACTGGCAGGTATCCAGCAGGAAGAAGCTTCGCCGATTGGAATCGCCATTCGCTTATTGCCAAAATTTGTATATGGAGCGGAGCATCCTTACGGGAAATCATTTTCCGGGTCGGGGACAAAAGAATCGGTTTCGGAAATCGGTACTGAAGAGTTACAAAAATTTCATGACACATGGTTCAAACCCAATAATTCCACGATGATTGTTACCGGGGCTGTTACAATGGATGAGGTTGTACCATTACTTGAAAAGTATTTTGGAAAATGGGAAAAGGGAAATGTAAAAAAGAATAAAATTGCAGCATTGCCTCAAAAGAATAAATCGGCCATATACCTGATTGACAAACCTGGATCGCCTCAATCTTTCATTCTTGCAGGAAATGTTTCACCTTCAAGAGCCGATGATGATTATCTTGGAATTAAAATGATGAATACCATTCTTGGAGGACAATTTGTGTCCAGGTTGAATATGAACCTTCGCGAAGCAAAGCACTGGTCTTATGGTGTCAACAGTTTTATTGTTGAAGCCAGGGCACAGAGTCCGTTTGTTGTTATCGCCCCTGTTCAAGGAGACAAGACTTCCCTGGCTGTTTCAGAGATAAAAAAAGAACTTGAAGATATTGGTGACACAAGACCGGTGACACAAGACGAGCTGAATAATGCCAGGCAAAACGAAGTTCTAAAACTACCGGGAACCTGGGAAACCATTCAATCCGTCAGCGGTTCTTTGGAGGATATGATCAAATTTGGCTTGCCGGAGGATTACTATAAAAATTATCCCGACAGGATAAAAAACCTCACAATGTCAGATATTACAGCAGCTGAAAAGAAAGTACTATTCCCCGATCAGATGGTTTGGGTAATCGTTGGAGATCGTTCAAAAATTGAAACTTCATTGAATGAACTGGATATGGGAACGGTTAGTGTTATCAATGCCGACGGGAGCACAATTCAGTAAAATCTGATAATTGATACTTACAATCGACAGCCAGGTTGCAAATTCCTGCCAGGGAAGCAAAATAAAAGTAAAAGCGTTATATGATTTTTCATGTAACGCTTTTTTAATTTAATGATCCTCCAGTTCCTTTTCAGGTGCATGTTTAATCATCTGGTTCAAGATTTTGTTACGGCATGTGATGCATATTCATGCGATTTCGGACTTATCCATATATTAAATACTCCTAGTATGACCTTTCTGCCTGTTTCTCTTCCTTCTAATTCTTCTAACAATCAGCTAAATGCTGATCTACCATATATCTGAACATAGATTCCAGTTCTTCAACTGTTATTAAATCATCTATCCCTTCCACTTTACCGAAAAACATTGTCCTCGGTAATAAAATTCACTGTG
>CAWFMB010000016.1:0-434914 GCA_963816685.1 uncultured Prolixibacteraceae bacterium
TCACCGGTCAAATTAGCATCGATAACTTCCTGAGGGATGGGGAAGATAGTATCACGTAAAGTAATCCTCTCTCCTCCGAATTTGTTATGTAGCTGTGTTCTTTCAAACCATTTATGTGTCCTTAACAGTGTCATCCTGCGCTCTTCTTCGATGAAGAGTTCCCTGGACCGTTCATCGAGTATGAAGTCGATATCAACCTGGGCACCTGTAATGGGAGTGGCATGCGATCTTTCCCTGATCACATTAATGGTTGCTGCAGCTCCGTCGGCATCACCAAGTTTATATTGCGCTTCAGCCTTAAGCAGGTAAGTATCAGCCAGTCTTATATAGATCTGGTCCGTCCAGGCAAAGTCAGCCTGCACATCCGTTGGGCTGGTTCCATCTCCTTTTCTTGAATAAGGCCAGTCATTGACTTTATACCTGTCAGCCGTTATATCCTCGCTCCAGTCTAACCATATAGTGTCCCCGTAATTATAACCGGCAGGCAGTACATCTGCTTTTAATTTCCCTGCCCCGGTGTATCCTATATTATTCTCTTCTTCAGTCTGAAGTATGAAGTATTTACGTAATATGTAGTTCTGAGCCCTGTCATCGGTACTTTCATAGCTGTCGACCCACCATTTTGTCGGGGCAAAATATGATTTACCCCTGCCTCCTCTTGGAACAATATATTGGAGGGGAGCAACACTTTTACCGTCTGTCCCCTTAACTTTAATACTATTGTATGTACCTACCATAGAGCGCGCCAGTTGATGGCCCTGTTCGTCAATGGCATTGAAAAGTTCGAACTGGAATACCCAGAGCGCTTCCTTGTTGCCCTGCTCCCTGTTCTGATTCCCTTCCTTGAACATGTCTCCGAAAGCGCTGCCGGTTGGATCATCTGCATACACGCCATACCTTTGGGTTGTAAGCTCATAGGCTGGATTGTTTATGACCTGGTTACACCAGTACAGTGCACTGTCAGGTTTGCCCACAGTAAGATACATTTCGGCGAGAAGTGTCTGTACAGCGCCTTTTGTGATCCGGCCCTGCAATGTGGCTTCATCGGGGATATATTGTTGGGCAAATTTATAATCCGAGATGACAGCTTTTCTTACTTCGCCAACCGGTGTGCGTTCCCAGTCTGTTTTTATTCCCTGAGGCATTTCAAGTACCAGCGGTACATCGCCCCATGAGTAGGCCAGCCGCCTGTATGCCCATCCCCTTATGGCCCGGGCTTCTGCAACAACTCTGAGCCTATTATTTTCAGGGGTATCCGGACCGCCGCTCCAGTCAACATCCTTATCTGCATAGTAAATGATTGTATTGGAAGCGTTAACAATCTCGTATAACCATTGCCAGGCCTGGGTTAAATCATCATCTGAAGGATTGTTGGATGTGGTCCAGTTCCAGAAAATATCGCTTCGTCTGGCGTTGCTTGTCATGTTATCAACCCCGTTGAGGGCATTTTCAAGTTTTTCCGATTGCCACCTGGCATACCTTGCCAAAAAGTAAAGTCCATTCATTGCTGATTCGAATCCATTGTAGTCTTTAAAGATTGTCGGCCCTGACAATATGTTGGGCGGATTTTCCTCAAGTATATCGTTGGAACAGCCTGCCAGCAAAATGATCACCAGCATAACTCTGATAATGTTTATATATATCTTCATCTTTTTTAATTTTATTGTTATCATATTCTAAAAACCAAAATTGAGGCCGAAAATAAACTCTTTCTGCATCGGAATATTCCTCTGTGCGTCCTGGTCCACTAACTCAGGATCCAATCCGCTCCAATCTGTAAAAGTAAGCAGATTACGTCCGGACACATATATTTTCACATTGCTCATACCAATCTTGCTGACGGCATTTTCAGGAAGCTGATAGGCGAGAGAAACATCTTTCAGCCTGATAAAGTCGGTACTTTCATACAGAGTACTGCCGAAGCCTGACATCTCATTGGCCATTTTTTTGTTCATATACCAGTCATTAGACGGATTATCCGGTGTCCACCAGTTCTTTTGTATCGTGTTGTAGCGAAGATCGTCCTGTACATCATCGGTCATCCTGTCGTTATGAGCAGTTACTCCTTTTACACCGTGGAAAAAGAAACTGAATGAAAAGTTGCCGTAGGTCAAAGTGTTTGTCAAACCCCATAATAAATTGGGATCACGCTGTCCTATAACCTGCCGGTCCTTATCATCAAGTTTCCCATCATTGTTAATGTCTTTTAATTTGACATAACCAGGCTGTGAACCATAAACAGCAGCTTCAGCTTCTTCTCCCAGTTGCCATATACCATCCCATACAAAATCGTAATTCACCTCCACGGGCTGACCTATGAACCACTTGTTGGAAATATCATCAATTTCTTTGCCTGTTACATCATCTATCATTCCATACAGTGAAGTGATTTCGTTTTTGTTATAAGAGAAGTTCGCATTTGTTGCCCACTTGAATTTTCTTGTAACAATATTTCTTGAATTTAGCGACACTTCAAAGCCTGTGTTTCTGGTTTCACCAATATTCTGTATGACAGCAGGACGATCATCTTCTGTGTCTTCAACTAACCCATGAATTATAGAAATGCTTCTGTTCAGCAACAGGTCAAACGTATTCTTCCTGTACCAATCGATGGTACCGGTAATGCGGGATTCCAACAATCCAAAATCCAATCCGACATTAAATGTCTTGGTGGATTCCCAACCCAGGTCTGCAACGCCCAGGACCATCGGCTTATACCCAACCTGCGCTATGGTGCCCGACATTATACTGGCAACTGTAAACTTCGGAAGAGAAGCATAAGGACTGATAGCCTGGTTGCCGTTTAGGCCGTATGAAACTCTTAGTTTTAATATGCTAAACAAATCCTTTGCCGGGAAGAAATTTTCTCTATCTATATTCCAGCCAACTGCAAACGAAGGGAATATACCCCATTTTGAGTCTTCACCAAAAGCTGAATATCCGTCACGCCTGATGGTAAATGTTGCAAGATACTTGCTTGCGAAGGAATAATTTCCACGTAACATCTGCGATAAAAGCACCGATTCCCTATAAGATGTTGAAGGCATAACAATGGCTGCCTGTCCAACTCCATACCATGAGAGAATATCGTTCGGAAATTGCTCGGCACTCAGTGAATTACTATTACTGGTGTTATTCTCATAACTATATAATCCGGTCAGGAAGATCGTATGGTCTCCCAGTGTCCTGTTGTAGTTCACAATATTCTCGATAACCACGTTATTGCTGAGCGAGTTGCTCGACCTGGACTCTCCCTGTGCCCTGAATCCGTTATATGTATTCTTTCCACCGTATCGGGCTGCATTGGTAAACCTCGTTCTGACGCCTGTATTCAGCCGGTAGCTCAGTCCTTTTATAAATGGCACACTTACATCCAGATAATTATTCGTGAGTATCTGGTAAGATTTATCAAGATCGTCATATGCGAGACTGGTTAAAGGGTTTGTTATGGTTATATTTTCAGCAATCGGGTAAAGAAGGTAATTACCATTTTCATCATAGGGCTTTCCAAGGGGATTGGCAATCATTGCTCCATACCAGCTTACGTCCTCTCCGCTGGCATCGTCGTAGTTAAGCTGGGTTCTTGTTCCTACAGCAAGCCAGTCAAATAGTTTGGTTTCAATGTTAAACCTGGTTGTAATTCGCTTGAAATTGTCGCCTTTCGCGACTCCCTTTATATCTGTCAGGCCGGCGCCTATATAGAATTTCGTTTTATTACAGCCTCCTGCAATTGAAACATTATGCTCCTGTGACTGACCTTTTCTGATTGCCAGATCCATCCAGTCTGTTGAGACACCTGCATTATAATTATCAATCTCTGTCTGATAAATATATGCGGGATCTCTCGTATTTTTAAAATCCCAGAACTCTGGACCATTCAGAAGATCATAATTCTTGACAACCTGGCTTATGCCATATTTTCCGTCATAGGAAAATGTCGTTTTACCCGTCACACCTTGCTTGGTTGTAATAAGGATTACTCCGTTTGAACCTCTTGATCCATATATAGCAGCTGCTGAAGCGTCCTTCAGAATTTCGACAGAGCCGATATCTTCAGGGTTGATATCCGACAAGCTACCGCCGTAAGGTATACCATCAACAATTATGAGTGGTTCACTGCTTGCCGAAATGGAGCTTCTTCCCCGTATCATTATCGACTGGTCAGGGTTTGCACCTGCACTGTTTGTCTGGATCATCACACCCGGCACAGCACCCTGTATTGCCTGAGTCACATTAAGGTTTGGTACCATTTCCAATCTTTCTTGTGACAGAGAAGCAACGGTTCCGGTAATGTCACTTTTCTTTTGGGTACCGTAACCAACAACTACTACTTCATCAATACCCAGATTTTCTTCCTCCAGTACGATATTAAAAATATTTTGCTGTTCTATCTGAACTTCATTCGTTTTAAATCCAATGGAAGAAAACTGAAGGGTTTCAGCCGTCGGTGGAATACGAAGGGTAAATTCTCCATTTTCATTAGTAACAGTACCTGTTGTTGTTCCAACAACTACCACCGAAACTCCAGGTAGTGGTTCTCCTTTCTGATCTGTTACCAATCCGGTAATGGTTCGTTGTTGCTGGCTATCAGCTACAACATTGTTATTTACTTTTTTCTTCAGAATAATCTGATGATCGGTCAGTTCTGCCTTAACCGAAGTTTGTTCTTCCAATTCTGCAAGAATAGAATCCAAAGTCTCATTACTAACAGTAATTGTAACTCGTTGTTCTTTTTCAAATACTTCATCCTGATACAAAAAATAGAAATCAGTCTGTTTCTCGATTTCTTCCAGAAATTGCTGAACTGTTACGTTCTTTAAATTTAAGCTCAACCTGGTAGCCTGAGAATAAGTATTAGCCCAGGTGCCGGTAAAAATCAGAAAAGAAAACAGAAGAGTTAATTTCATTTTCTTTAAGTTTAGTTTATTACCTTTTCCAGGGAATAGGTAACCCATTCGTAATTTTTTCATAAATTTGTTACGTTAATTAATACATTAAATTTAGTTACTCGAAAGCCGGACAGTTGTAGGAGACTGTCTGGTTTTTTTATTTTATCATATAGGTTGAATTGTTTATTTTAATTAATTCTGCAGATGCTGTTTTTGCCAAGACATTTAAAACTTTTTCCTGATCATCAATTAATTCCAGTTTCCCGGTTATTTTTTTTACCCCCAGCATGGGATCTTCTAAATTAATCTGTATTTTGTAATAACGTTCAATTTTCTTAATAACACGATTTAAATCAGATGCATCAAAATTTAAATAGCCTTCATGCCAGGCAACATAATTCATTACATCAACCTGAGTGATTTTAATTTCATTACTCTCACGATCGAATGCAGCTTTTTGATTTGGTTCAAGGATATACTCATTTTTAAGTAGATGAAATCTCGTCTCGTTTATTCGGACTTTACCTTCCAGTAAAACAGTTTCAATAATTTTATCTGACGCGTAAGCTGATAAATTAAATTTTGTCCCAAGAGCTTCAACAACTAATTCCTTGGTTTTAACAATGAAAGGTCTGTCCGGATCATGATTTACTTCAAAATATCCTTCACCAAAAAGAAACACTTCTTTCGTCTTTCCGTCAAAAAAAGAAGGATAAATCAACCGGGATCCTGCGTTCAAATATGCGATGGTACCATCCGGTAGTTTTATAGATGAATTTTTGCCATACGGCACCACCAGTTGGTTTAATTCATTCTCTTGAGAATCTGAATAGTTTTGAACTGTATCTTTATTATTAATTACAATCTTACCATTCGTGTCATATTTAATGTTTGACTCTTTTTCAGCAATGGATATATTTTTGCCATTACCTAGAATAAGTTGTGCATCATCAGGATTCTGAACGACAAGGACACGATTAATATCATCAAATTTATCAGGCTTTTGATAATAATTATAAGTTGCAATTCCAAGGGTAAAGAAGAATATGCCAACGGCGGCATACTTCATGAAACTTACAATAGATTTCCTTAAATTTCTGTTTTTCCTTTTCCCAAGTTTCTGAATTATTTCAGCATATAATAAGGCAGCTTCGTTTTCTTCTTCAGGTTCCTTTTTTGTTTTTAATGATTCAATCAGGATTCGTGCTAATTGAATTCTCTTTTTTTCTTCAGGATTTTCTATAATGAATTCATCCCAGTATTTATTTAAGCTTTCATCCGGATTCAATACCCATTGAATAAACTGTTTATCTTCAAAATATTTTAAAAACTTATCCATTCTTTTTTGTAGTATAAATGAATGGTCTCTCTAAAATGAAAATATGGACAAGTATTTCAGGTTTTTTTTACAGAAGCAAAAAATAAATTCAAAATAATATCTGGATTTATAATTTTACGTAATGAAATAAGCGATCTGTACATTAATTTTCTTGCTGAATCTATCGAAATTTTCATAATTTCTGATATTTCATCGTATTCCATTTCCTCTTCAAATTTCAGATAAATAATTTCCTTTTGCTTTGGAGGCAATCCATTTATTGCATTAAAAAGTTTACTTTTTATTTCTTCGGATAATTCATAAGCCATCAATTGATCCTGAAAATTATATTCTGATTTAAAAATTCCGTTCGCATCTTCGTTATAATTGTTGATGGATTCGGTTTTTCGTCGTTGGGTTATTTTCTTTATTATACAATTTCTTAATGCTATAAACAGGTATGCTTTTAAGTTCCTGATCTTTACATTTAGTTTTTGTCTTTTTAAATACAAATCGATAAATACTTCCTGCACACAATCACGCACAAGCTCCCGGTTACCACATAGTTTACAACCGTAGGAAATTAGTTTATGAACTTGTTTATAATAAATCAAAGTAAAACTCTTATCATTTCCATTAAGAAAGGAATGCCATAAAAAATCGACAGTATTGTTTTTTGGTTTTTCCATTCTATTGGTCTGTTTGCTGCCAAATATATTAAAAAATTATATCTTACAAATTTTGCTGAAACTGTGACATTGGTTTATGTAAAAGAATATGAATAAGTTTAAGCAGGTATTTAATAATTACAATGAGCTTGAAAAATCATTAATAATCCAACGTCTGTTATCATCTGGTAAAAGTAAATTAATTCAATAGTGTAGATTTTTTGGTGACGTTATGTTTAAAAAGATCAAATACAGTAATTCCTCTCATTGAGCAGCTTCGTCTGGATTTATCAGGTCTTCCTCTTCATTTCAGAATAAAATAAAGGTTACGAGACCAGAGAGTCAGTCGCAGAAAATCCTGTACTTCATATTCAACAAAAGAAGATGATTTAAGCCCTGCTAAGAATATTGATTGACAGAATAATTAAACCAAGTTACAGTTCATCTGTTTTAGTTTCATTATGACAACAGATATTTTATAGATGAATGGAATTGAAATCCAGGAAATAAAGTACAATCTTCCTGAATTTCAAAAGCAAGTTTATGACCTTGTTAAATTATCTTTTTCCATACTGATGGGGTTTATGTATTATACAAATGATTGTTTTGATATAACCCAGTCAAATATGAAAACCCCGGTTGCCAAAAGCTCAGCTTTGGTTATCCGGTTTAAACATGAATTAAATTCTGGAAAAATGGAAAATAAAATGAACAACTATCCAAAGATGAACAAAGCATTGGGAGGAACGAAAGCTGATTCTCAAATAACTGATTCGCCCAGGGAAATAAAAATGGAAAAGAAGGATTGTGCAGAACAAATTCAGAAACCAACCCGGTTATATTTTTCTTCGCCCTGCCTCCTTTCAGAATTGGAAGACAATGAAGAAATCCTTAACATTTAAGACATTCTGCGAATGAATGTACATGGTAATACGTCCTGCAATAATTCAATCCAACCTGCATAAAATGAAAAAAACATTTCTCTAAAAGACAGGATTTCTGCTAAACATATATATTTCTAAAAAATGAATAGTTTATTTTTCCTTTGAGGTGTTTTAATAAAAAAACTCCGCAATCTCTTTCCTGATGCGGAGTTGATAATTTTTAGTGACCCTGGAGAGACTCGAACCCCCAACCTTCTGATCCGTAGTCAGATGCTCTATCCATTAAGCTACAGGGCCATTGTAAAAGCGGTGCAAATATAACACTTTTTGATAAAAACAGATAAATTCCTACAACTTTAACGGTACTTTTCCATTTTATCATCTATTGTCACATTTTCGGTAAAATTAACCTGGATTTTAAGGTTGGTAAGCATCTTTTCGGTGCCGGCTTTCCAGCAAGCAGTATGAACAGATTCAAGCAATCCTGCAAGTTCATCATAATTGCATTCTACTACTGTTTCAAACGGACAAACTTCATAGTGTAAGCCGGTTTCCTTTATTGCACCAATAGCCTCATCCACAAGTTCATATTTTAATTTTCCGTCTGATTCTGGCAAAACCTGAATGGCTACATTAATCCTGTTTTTCTTCCAAACCTTCATAACCGCTATCTCTGTTCTGATTTAACAATTGAATAATATCGCTTCTCGATAAATCTTTTACATTGGTAACTACCATATCTTCCTGAAGAAAATTACCATATTGATTGCATTCTTCAATCACATTCCTGAAAATTGTTTTTAAATCTGCAGTAAGCGGTAAAAGCACAAGCGATGTGGAAAACCCCTCGAAAAAACTGATGACCTCAAACTCACCGTCTTCTTTTTTCAATGAAAATATTAATTCATCCTTCACAAGTTTTTGTTGTGTTGAACTCAGCATTTCTTCCCGCTTCTGATTAATGAAAACCACACAATAACGTAGTTTCTGCCCTTTTCCACCTAATCCTGTGGAAATAAAAACCTGCTGTTCATCGAGTAATGAACTTTGCATAAGCATGCGACTTTCCTGCAACGCCAAAATTGCCCAATCCTTCAAATCAGATTCCTTCTGCTGCCCTACAAATTTTTCTACAGTACGGAATGCCTGAACATCGTCAACAGCAGCCAACGCAGCTAATATCTGCTTTTTCCTTTTCTCCTCGGTTTCAGGCTGAAACAATTCATCCCTGTTTTCAAAAAACTCATCAAGCACATTTCGTTTACGTAGTTTTCTTGAAAATTCAAAATATTTCATTTGAACCGCAATATCTATCTTCTCTTCCAGAATATTGAGATTCCCTGGTAAATCTTCAAGTGCTCTTTGTATGTTATTATAAAAAATGTCTTCTTCCATATTATTTTTTTGAACCCTTTTCTATCTTCCAATTGCATTCAATGTCATGTTTTCAAAACAAAGAATAATGTAAAATTATTATAAATAAGGTGAAATTAAATATATTTGTACGCTTATTTTAATTTAATTTAAATACAGGGAAGAGGGAGCTAAGTTATTGTGAAGTTGAGCGAAGTTAAAAAAGGGGAAAGCGTAATCATTGTAAAAGTTTTAGGGCATGGTTCTTTTCGCAAGCGAATATCCGAAATGGGTTTCATCAAAGGAAAAGAGGTAAAAGTTATTAAAAATGCCCCATTTAGAGGCCCTTTCGAATTTAAAATTCTTGATTATAATGTTTCACTGCGCAAATCAGAAGCCGATTTAATTGAAGTAGTTCCCATCGAGGAGTTTGTTTATTTTGCAAATGGCAAATACGAAGGTGTTATCGACAGAAAAATTACACCTGTGAATCAATCGGAGCGAACCAGAATTATTAACATTGCATTGGTTGGAAATCCAAATTGCGGCAAAACCACTCTTTTCAACTTTATATCAGGATCAAATGAAAAAGTAGGAAACTTTTCCGGAGTAACAGTAGATATTAAAAAAGCAACTTTAAAAAAGAAGGGATATACCTTTAACTTCTTCGATTTACCTGGAACCTACAGTCTGACAGCTTATTCAAACGAAGAAATTTTTGTCAGAAAATTTATTTACGAGCAAACCCCCGACATCGTAATCAATGTACTTGATTCGACAAATCTTGAAAGAAATCTTTTCCTTACCACCCAACTTATCGATATGGATTTGCGAATTGTGGCTGCGCTAAATATGTACGATGAGCTGGAGCGTCGAAAACTGAATTTTGATTACAATGAACTTGGTAAACTCCTTGGTATTCCCTTCATTCCCACTGTGAGTTCAAAAGGGACAGGATTAAAGAATTTGACAGATAAAGTCATTGAAATTTTTGAAGGAAAGGATAAAACCTCACGCCACATTCATATCAACTATGGAAAAGATTTGGAAGAATCGATCCGGATTATCCGCCAGAAAATAAAAGAAGACAAACCAATTACAGACAAAATCTCATCGCGGTTTCTTGCAATAAAAATGCTTGAAAAAGACAAGCATGTTGCCGGTTTACTTTCTGATTATCCAAATTTTAAAGAGATACAAAAAACTGCAGAGAAAGAAATACGAAAGCTTGAAAGCTTTGTAAATGAAGACTCTGAAAATATAATTACCGATGCAAAATATGGATTTATTACCGGCGCTTTAAAAGAAACTTTCCACAATCCAAACAAGGAAAAGAAAACAAGGTCTGAAAAAATAGACAGTGTATTAACCAACCGGTTTCTTGGATTCCCCTTGTTTACAGCGATTCTGTTTATTATTTTTTACTCTACCTTCAAAATTGGCAGTTATCCAATGGAATGGATAGATTCCGGAGTAGTGGCGATTGGAAATTTTGTTTCGAAGCTTTTACCAGCCGGAATGCTGAAAGACCTGCTTGTAAATGGAATAATAAGCGGAACCGGCAGTGTACTTGTTTTTCTTCCCAACATTGTTATCCTGTTCTTTTTCATATCCTTACTCGAAGGCTCCGGTTATATGGCAAGAGCAGCTTTTATCATGGATAAAATCATGCATAGTTTCGGTTTGCACGGAAGATCATTTATACCTTTAATCATGGGATTTGGGTGCAATGTTCCTGCCATTCTTGCCACCCGTTCGATGCGTAACCGCGGCGACAGACTGCTTACCATGCTGATTATCCCTTTTATGTCGTGCAGTGCGCGGCTTCCGGTTTATATCCTTATTATTTCAGCGTTTTTTAAAACACACCAGGCACTGATACTCGTAGGGTTATATACCGCCGGAATTTTCTTTGCTTTTCTTACAGCCCAGGTTCTAAATAAAACTGTTTTCAGAAATAAGGAAACTCCGTTTGTAATGGAACTCCCGACCTACCGGCTTCCCACCTTTCGGAATGTTTTATACCACATGTGGGACAAAACCCAACACTATTTAAAAAAAATAGGAACTATTATTTTAATTGGTGTTGTCATTGTGTGGGCGCTTGAATATTTTCCGCGCAATCCAAAAAATTCAAATCAGCTACAGCAGGAATCAGCTTTGATTTTTAAAAATTCATCCTTAAAAACAAATGAAATCCCTAATGAAACTGCTGATGGTCAAAAGCTGCAGGAATTGGAAAGAATAAGAGGATCGTATCTTGGCCAAATCGGAAAGTTCATCGAACCTGTCATGCGCCCGCTGGGTTTCGACTGGAAAATGAGCATCAGTTTGCTTGCCGGACTTCCGGCAAAAGAAATCGTAGTGAGCACAATGGGGGTATTGTACCAAAGCGGAAATGATGAAGAAACCGTAAATCTTCAAACCAAATTACAGAATGAAAAATATTCAGTCGGAAAAAACAGAGGTGAAAAGGTATTTACAACTTCAACCGCTCTTGCTTTTTTAATTTTTATCCTGATTTATTTTCCCTGTATTGGTGTGGTAGCCGCCATAAAAAATGAATCGGGTTCGTGGAAATGGGCAGCATTTTCAATTATTTATACTACTTTAATGGCCTGGATTGCTGCTTTTCTGGTTTACAACATTAGTAATTTGTTCTTATAAAAATGCTATGAAAAAAATGGTACAGGAAATTATTACATACATGATAGTAGGTTCAGCGGCAACTTTAGCTGTTTTAAAAGTGGTAAAAAAATTCAGTGCAGGTGAATCAAAAACAAATGCGGATTCTGAAAATGAACATGGTACTATGAAGCATCATTGTACCGACTGTCCGGCGGAATGTGTATTACGTGATGCAACTTCAGATGTGATTCAAAGCAATCAGGAATTATGCAAAAAAGTAGAATCAAAATCAAACTGAAAGTAAGTTTGAAATCGTTTCTTTAGGATTTTTGGAACCGAATACAAAGCTTCCTGCTACCAGCACATTTGTACCATCTTTGAAAAGTTGCCTGCCGGTTTCATAATTCACTCCCCCATCAACTTCTATTAAACAATCTGGATTATTTTTATCGATAAGCTTACGAAGCTGAACTACTTTTTTATAGG
Organism: uncultured Prolixibacteraceae bacterium; assembly: GCA_963816685.1. Taxonomy (GTDB): domain Bacteria; phylum Bacteroidota; class Bacteroidia; order Bacteroidales; family Prolixibacteraceae; genus CAVYUC01. The sequence continues at coordinate 12,227 of CAWFMB010000016.1, forward strand.
TATTTGTAATAAATTGCTGTCCGCCAAAGCCTGGATTTACCGACATCAGCAAAACCATATCCAAATCTGAAATTATATCTTCAAGCATTGAAACCGGCGTATGAGGATTCAAGCAAACACTTGCTTTAACTCCCTGTTCTTTAATATGATGAATTGTACGATGCAAATGAGGACATGTTTCAAAATGAACAGTAATGGATGAGGCACCGGCTTTTGCAAAAGCTTCAATGTATTTATCCGGCTCCACAATCATGAGGTGAACATCCAGTGGTTTTTGTGCAAGCTTTTTAACATGCTTAACCACCGGAATTCCAAATGAAATATTCGGCACAAAAACGCCGTCCATGATATCGCAGTGAATAAAAGCCGCATCGCTTTCATTAATAAGTTGAATGGCTTCTCCCAATTGATTAAAATCAGCTGCCAGAATTGAAGGAGCAATCAATCGTTTCATTCTGTGAAATATATTACCCGAGGTATGATTTAAGCAACCGGTTACGGTATTGGTTTTTTAATTTCTTAATCGCTTTTTCTTTTATCTGCCTTACGCGTTCACGGGTCAGGCCAAATTCATCACCTATTTCTTCAAGTGTATGAGGCTGATAACCTTTCAACCCGAAATAAAACCTCAGTATTTCTGCTTCCCGTTCTCCCAATGTCGACAACGATCTTTCAATTTCTTTTCGCAGCGAACCATCTATCAATTCATTATCCGGACTTGGAGAATCATCATTCAGCATTACGTCGTACAAATCATTGGCTTCTTCATCTCGCAAAGGAGCATCCATCGATACATGTGTATTGGAAAAATTCATGGAATCCTCAATAATTTCAGGCCTCGATTCCATCAACTCTGCCACTTCATCAATTGTAGGTTCACGCTGAAATTCCTGCTCCAGTTTGTTAAATGCTTTGTTAATTTTATTGATCGAACCGATTTTATTTAAAGGGAGCCGCACAATACGTGCCTGTTCTGCCAATGCCTGAAGAATAGACTGCCGAATCCACCAAACTGCATACGAAATAAATTTGAATCCACGGGTTTCATCAAATCTTTCGGCCGCCTTTATTAAACCAAGATTGCCTTCGTTGATAAGGTCGGGCAAACTCAAACCCTGATTCTGGTATTGTTTTGAAACTGATACTACGAACCGGAGATTTCCTTTAATTAATGTTTCAAGGGCATCCTTGTCCCCTTTTTTTATGCGTTTGGCCAGTTCAACTTCCTTTTCCGCAGAAAGCAGTTCTACCTTTCCAATTTCGTGCAAGTACTTATCCAGCGATAGTGTATCGCGGTTTGTTACTTGTTTGGTAATTTTAAGTTGCCTCATAAAAGTTAGTTTGCTTAGTACGGTAAAAAACAGGCATCTAAGTTATAAATCGTTTTGATGTTCGCAAAAAAAAGTGATAAAATAAATTCAGTATTAATTTTCAACGATAAATTTTACTGTAAAGACAAAACGCAGTCTTACCAAAAATGTTCAGGAAATCCATCAAAATACTAGGATACAGCCATCAGAAAATCTTTAAACCGCAAAAAGGAGTTGTCAAGACGAATGCTTTGTTTTGTACCTTTCATAAATTCGGAAAGTTTTTCCGGCAACTGTACATTCCCCTTTCCAACGATTTCTTCTACAGTTTCAATAAATTTTGCCGGATGTGCAGTTTCCAGAAACACTCCAATTTGATTTTCTTTCAAATGTTCGGCAAGTGCCTGGTAACCACAAGCTCCATGCGGATCGCAAAGATAACCGGTTTCAATGTATACTGTTTTCAGGACATTCCTGATTTGGGCATCAGAATACCGGTATCCTTTAATTAAGGATGAAATGATTGCATGTGAATTGTTGTACAAATCGAGAATACGCGCGAAATTACTTGGTGCGCCAACATCCATAGCATTTGCAATTGTTTCAACTGACGGACGTGGATTGTAATTTCCTGTTTTCAGGTATTCAAAGACCACATCGTTTTCGTTATTTGCAGCCAAAAACTGCTGTACCGGCAATCCCATTTCGCGGGCAAACAATCCGGCCGTTAAATTTCCAAAATTGCCACTTGGTACCGAAACAACCACTTCCCTGTCAGCCAAAACACCTGCTTCTTTTAACCGCGCATATGCATTGAAATAATAAAATGCCTGCGGCAGAAAACGGGCAACATTAATGGAATTTGCTGAAGTAAGCACCATTTTCTTATTCAGCATTTCATCCAAAAAGGCAGTTTTCACAAGGCGCTGACAATCATCAAAATTTCCATCAATTTCGAGTGCTGTTATATTTTCCCCCAATGTTGTAAACTGCGATTCCTGAATTTTACTCACTTTCCCTTTCGGATAAAGTACAAAAACATGAATTCCTTCAACACCAAGAAAACCATTTGCTACAGCGCTGCCTGTGTCACCAGAAGTTGCAACAAGCACATTTACCCTGCTCTCTTTTTTTCCAAGAAAATAATTAAGCAAACGGGCCATGAAACGTGCACCAACATCTTTAAAAGCAAGAGTTGGCCCATGAAACAATTCGAGTGAATAAATATTATCTTTTACTTTCACCACCGGGCAATCGAACTGCAGTGTATCGTACACAATTTCTTTTAACTGTTTTTCATCCACTTCATCAACAAAGAACTTTTTAGCCACTTCAAAGGCAACTTCCTGAAACGAAAGCTTCTGAATATTTTCAAAAAAAACAGGTTCAAACTTCCCGATCCGCTCCGGCATGAAAAGCCCGTTATCTGCTGCAAGTCCTTTTACAACTGCCTCTTTTAGCGATACATCGTGTGTATTTTTATTTGTGCTGTAATATTTCATGACGAATTAAAAATGTTAATCCTGAACTTTCAAAAAAGATTTAATAAATTCATTTCCTTTTAATATGCCGAAAATTCCTTTTTCAACACTGAATTCGTCATAAACTTCAACTGAGTCAGCTTTTATTCCAGGTTCGTAAATGATAAACGGAACCGGATCATGTGTATGCGTTTTTAGTGCACATGGTGTTGGGTGATCTGGTAAAACAGCAATTGCAACATCCTCTTTCATTTTTTGGGTTTCATCAAGAATATATTTTACCACCCGCTGATCCAGATATTCGATTGTTTTCGTTTTTAATTCAACATCTCCTTCATGTCCTGCTTCGTCGCTTGCTTCAATGTGCAGGTAAACAAAATCGACATCCTTTAATGCATCAATCGTAGCTTTTGCTTTTCCTTCGTAATTTGTATCGTACAAACCAGTGGCACCTTCCACTTTTATCACTTTCATGCCTGCATACACACCAATTCCCTGGATTAAATCAACCGCAGAAATAACGGCGGATTTTTTTATTCCAAACATCTCCTTTAAGCCGGGCATGGCAGGTTTATGTCCGGGCGACCATGGCCAGATGCTGTTTGCCGGATCCTTTCCTGCTGCAATACGTTTCAGGTTTACCGGATGATCTTTTAAAAGTTCCTGTGATTTCAGGATTAACTCATTTAAAAAAGCTGCAGTTTTATCTGCATTAACAGCATTTGATTTGATAAGCACCTCCCGAAACGGTGTTCCCATAACATCGTGCGGCGGAGTACAGCTCATATCTTTTTCGCCGTCTTTCAATACAAGCAAATGACGGTAGGAAACACCCGGATAAAAATTTACAGTTTCGCTGCCAAGTTTTTCATTCAAAAAACCAATCAGTTCCATAGCCTCAGCACTTGAAATATGACCGGCAGAATGATTTTTTATCTTTTCATCTTCGATGGTAATTAAATTACAACGCATTCCAACATCTCCGGGTTGCAGTTCAATTCCCATACTTGCAGCTTCGAGTACTCCCCTGCCCTCGAAAACATTTTCAACATCATAACCTAAAACAGCCAGGTTCGCAATTTCGCTGCCCGGGTGCATATTTTCAGGTACTGTAATTAACCTTCCGGTTTGCCCGTTTTTCGCCAGCCAGTCGATGTGCGGTTTGTGCGCCATTTGCAGCGGAGTTTTACCTCCGTATTTTTCAATTGGCTCATCCGACATTCCATCGCCCAGAATAATAATGTGTTTCATTTAAATAAATTGCATTTAATGTTTTGTATTCCCATAAAATATAAAATCAGGGGTATGTCCAATGAAACCTGTATAAATTGCATTTCGCTTTAAATGTAAAGTTTCAAACGGGAAGCACGAAAATAAGAAACCTGTTCTTTCAATGAGATTTCTACTCACTCTTCGCCGAAATGACAATTTGGATTTGACTTGTTTCATCTGATTTTTCTTTTTGAATTAAACTGCTACTTAAACTACAGAAGCAGTTAAATGTTTGAAACTTTTATTAAATCAGCAAAAACACCGGCTGCAGTAACCGAAGCGCCAGCTCCATAACCTTTAATAAGCATCGGAAACTCGTTGTACCGTTCGGTGGTGTACATCACAAGATTATTGCTTCCCTCCAAATCATAAAACGGATGCCGCGGCCCCACTTCCTGCAGGCCAACTACACCCTTACCGTTTTCGTAACACGCTACAAATCTCCATTTTTTATCCTCTGTATTCAACTGTTTCCGCTTTTCTTCAAACTCAGCATTCAGTTGCGGAATATTGTTCCAGAAATCTTCAAGTGATCCCTTAAAAAAGGAATCGGGGACGAAACGATCAATGGTAATATCATTCATTTCAACCGGATAACCTGATTCACGTGCAAGGATGAGTATTTTTCGTGCCACATCAACACCACTCAAATCAACCCGCGGATCAGGTTCTGAATAACCCTGTTCCTTCGCCATTTTTATTGTTTCGCTTAAGGGTATTTCTTCTGAAATGGTATTGAAAATAAAATTCAACGTTCCTGATAATACAGCTTCAATTTTCAAAATCCTGTCTCCGGAGTTGACCAAATCATTCAACGTGTTAATAATCGGCAATCCTGCGCCAACATTCGTTTCAAAAAGAAATTTGACTCCTTTTCGTTTAGCTGTATTTTTTAATTCGGTATAATTTTCGAAAGCTGATGAAGCAGCTACTTTATTTGCAGTAACAATAGAAATGTTTGAATTAAGAATATTCCGGTACAAAAGCGCCACATCCTCAGAAGCTGTGCAATCCACGAAAACTGAATTGTAAATATTCAATGCTTTCATTTCTTCCACAAAAGCATCCAATCCTGATTTCTGTTCTGAATTATCAAGGTTTTCCCTAAAAGTTGAAATATCAATACCATCACGGTGAAACAACATTTTTTTTGTATTGGCAACCCCCGTTAATTTAATTTTAAGGTGCTTTTCCGACAGCAATTTTTCCTGTTGCTTTTGAAGTTGCTGCAATAAATTCTTGCCTACGGTTCCAATTCCCATCAAAAACACATTCAGTTCAACGTTTTCTGAAAGGAAAAAAGATTCATGAACCACGTTCAGTGTTTTCCTGAGTTCAGCACTTTTTACTACCCACGAAATGTTCAGCTCTGAAGCCCCCTGTGCAATGGCAATGATGTTAATTCCGTTTTTGCCTATGGTGGAAAAGAGTTTACCGGCAATACCGGTAGTGTGTTTCATGTTTTCACCTACAATTGCAACAATTGAAAGTTTGCTTTCTGCTTCAATTTTGTTGATTTGACCTGATGCAATTTCTTTTTCAAATTCTGCGCGTATGGCACCTTCGGCTTTTTCTACTGCATGTTCGTCGATTGCAACACTGATTGAATTTTCGGAAGATGCCTGTGAAATCAGGATTACATTCACATTTACTTGTGCAAGTGCCGAAAACAGGCGCATGGAAATTCCGGTTACTCCCACCATTCCAATTCCCTGAAGTGTAAGCAATGTAATTTCCGAAATCGATGAAATTCCCTTGATTGGCCGGTCTTTCCTGCTTTGTGTATTATTTAAAATGTTTGTACCCGTCCCGTCCGGATTGAATGTATTTTTAATTTGTATCGGAATTCCTTTTTGATACACCGGCAGAATAGTCGGGGGATAGATTACCTTCGCTCCAAAATGCGAAAGTTCCATTGCTTCAGCGTAAGTAAGCTCCGGAATTGTGTATGCCTTACTGATAATCCGTGGATCAGCAGTCATAAAACCATCCACATCCGTCCAGATTTCAAGTGAAGAAGCTTCTACTGCAGCTGCAACAATTGCAGCAGTAAAATCAGAGCCTCCCCTGCCAAGCGTTGTAAATTCACCTTTTGCATTTTTAGCTATAAATCCGGGAACAACTGCTATCCCGCTAAAATCCTGAAATTCCTTTTTAATTTTCCTGTTGGTTTCATCAAAATCAACCCGTGCCTTTCCAAAGTTGCTGTCGGTTTGAATGAAATCTGCTGCATCCTTCCGCACTGCGCCCGGCAAAAATCCGGCTACAATATGCGATGAAATCCGCTCCCCGATTCCTGCAATGCGATCCAATGTTTTTGATGTTAATTCACCCACCAAAGTAATGCCGGTGAGAATTTGTTCCAGCTCATCGAGCAACTCATCTGCAATATATTTTATTGAACCTGAACCGTTAAACAGTTCCTCAATTACTTCGGAATGCCGCTTTTTTATTTCTGCAAGTTCAGTATGAAAGTCGCCCACACCGGTTGAAGCAAGCAAAGCTGCATTTAATATTCTGTCGGTTATACCTCCCAGAGCCGAAACTACAACTATCAGGTTGTCGTCCTGATTTTGAACGATGGCCTTTACCCGTTTTATATTTTCGGCAGACCCAACAGAAGTGCCGCCGAATTTTAAAACTTTCATATGAAAATGCTTTTAGTGATTAAAAAAAAACTGGATGAATCGACAGATGCGGTTCATCCAGTACTATCTGTCAATACAATATTTTATTCGGCTGTAACTTTACCTGCAATTGCTTCAAGAATTTTAGTTTCAAGTTCTGCTGACAGCTCCGGATTATCAACAACAAGTTTACGCACGGTTTCGCGCCCCTGCCCCAGTTTGGTTTCTCCGTAACTAAACCAGGAACCGCTCTTTTTGATAATATTCAGCTGAACTCCCAAATCAATAATCTCGCCCGATTTTGAAATTCCTTCGCCATAAAGAATATCGAATTCTGCTTTCCTAAATGGCGGGGCAACTTTATTTTTCACCACTTTCACGCGTGCATTATTTCCCAGAACTTCCTCTCCATCCTTAATCTGCCCGATCCTCCGGATATCGAGCCGCACGGAAGCATAAAATTTAAGTGCGTTACCACCTGTAGTTGTTTCAGGATTGCCAAACATCACTCCAATTTTCTCGCGCAACTGGTTAATAAAAATGCAGCAGGTTTTAGTTTTATTAATGTTGGCTGTAAGTTTACGCAGGGCCTGCGACATCAAACGGGCCTGCAACCCCATTCGTGAATCGCCCATTTCGCCTTCGAGCTCGGCTTTTGGTGTTAATGCAGCAACCGAGTCAATTACAATAATATCGATAGCGCCCGAGCGAACCAGGTTGTCCACTATTTCAAGAGCCTGTTCCCCGTTGTCGGGTTGCGAAATCAGCAGTTCTTCAATGTCAACGCCAAGTTTTTTTGCATAATACGGATCAAAGGCATGTTCGGCATCCACTATAGCCGCGATTCCGCCTGCTTTTTGTGCTTCTGCAATTGCATGAATAGCCAGGGTTGTTTTCCCGGATGATTCAGGGCCATAAATTTCAATTACCCTTCCCTTTGGATAACCACCAACTCCCAACGCCAAATCCAGCGAAATGGAGCCTGATGAAATGGCTGGCACATCCTCAACTATCCGATCGCCCATCCTCATGATGGAACCTTTACCGTAACTCTTTTCAATTTTATCCATCGTAAGCTGAAGAGCTTTCAGCTTATCCTTGTTCATTTCTGCTTTTTCTTCTTTTGTCATGTTTAGTTAAGGTTAAATGTTAATGGTTTTTAAAATCTGGTTAGAATGATCTTTGGTTTCCACTTTTTCAAATATTTTGTTAATTATTCCATTTCCATCAATGATGAAGGTAGTGCGTAACACACCCATATATTTTTTTCCGTACATACTTTTTTCGCCCCACACACCGTAATCTTCCAGTATTTTCTTTTCGGTGTCGGCAATCAGATTGAACTTCAAATTAAATTTATCACTGAAATTCTTATGCGATTTAACACTGTCCGGACTCACACCAACCACCTCGAAACCCTTGTCGATCCAGGCATTGTAATTATCATTCAAATTACAGGATTCCGCTGTGCAACCTGGTGTATTGTCTTTTGGATAAAAATATAAAATGAGTTGTTTTCCTGCAAAATCATCAAGGCTCACCCTTTCGCCGTTCTGATTTAACCCTTCAAAAAAAGGAGCTTTTTCTCCTTCACTTAATTTAGCCATAAATTTCTTTTCTTTTTAAGGTTCTACAAATATAAATTATTTAATGAGAAAAATCAGGCTTCGGTTCACTTCAATGTTGGTTCGAAATTTGTATTTGGTAAATGCTTTGAACAATTTTTTTAACTTTACAGTTCGTTAATAATTACCATTTTAAATATGTTGAAAAAGAAAACAATACGATTTGCATCATTGTTTCAAACCCTTTTATTTTTATTTGGGTTAAATCTTTCAGCAGGCAGCCAGGAAAACCTGAAAATAAAGGCAGTCAACCTTTTTAATGAAAGTAAATTTACTGAAGCTGAACCGGTTTTCAAACAGTTGCTTGATGAAAATCCTGAAAATCCTGTATTAAGTTATTATTACGGAGCTAGCCGGACAGAAAACGGTCACTTTTCAAATGCAGACCTCAATGTTCTGATAAAAGCCAAAAACGGTGAAATTCCGGCCAAAGTACATTATTATCTTGGAATGCAATATCAGGCACAAAGCAAATGGGAACAGGCACTAAAAGAGTTTAACCAGTTCAGGCTGACAGCTGCCGAATCAGAAAGGGAACAACTTTTACTTGCCGAAAAAATACAGCAGTGTTTCAATCATACAAATCCATACAATTTTACTGAAGATGAAGATTTTTCACTTCAGGAAGCAACCAACAGCAATTCAGCTATGGAGGATTTGTCAGATTTAAATCCTGCAACAGAAACTGCAGATGTATCCGGCAACTACACCAAACCGGTTGAATCCGGTATGCCCATTGAATTCCGGATAAACAACAGTATTACTTATTTAAACACCTCTCATTTTAAGTCGGAGGAAGCAAAAGCATTATATGAGAAGGCAAATTCACTTCAAAAAGAACTTGATTTCAGCCTGCAACAGATGAGCCAGCTCCGCAAGGATTACCGGCTGGCGGAAACTGAAGAAGAAAAGAAAATAATTGGCGAAAAAATCCTCTCTTTCGAAAATGAAACCTATCAGCTGAAAGATGAAATCATGCCGTTAATGACTCAGGCACGGAATATTGAAAATGAGTACTGGCAGAATGCAGATTCAAAAGAAATAGCCGGTTTTCAGCAAAAAATGAATCAGCTGGAACAAACAAAAGCAGCTGAGCCCAAACCGGAACCAAAAATAAATACGGATATAAAAATTGATCCTTCCATTTTACTTGAAACAGCCGAAAGCAGCGGTTTAATTTCAGAACCTGCAGAATCAAGGGATGAACTCATTTATAAGGTGCAGATTGGCGCTTACAGCAAAGCATTACCTGCATATATCGATAAAAAATTTAAACAACTTGCCTTTATACGAAAAATTGATAAATACACCGACGAAAAAGGAGTTGTTGTTTATACCACCGGAAACCTTAAAAATCTGGACGATGCGTTAAAAATGCAAAACCAGGTCCGGCAGGAAGGAATAGAAGATGCATTTGTTGTGCCGTATTATAACGGAAAAAGAATAACTTTGGAACAGGCAAAAAAAATTGAAGCTGGACTATGACTTCGAAGGAAACAAAAAAGCACCCGGTAGAGGAGATTACAGAAGAGATTGCGGGGGAACATTTTCTGATATTGCATAATGACGATGTTCATACATTTGATTATGTTATTGATGCATTGGTTGAAATTTGTGACCACGATTACGAGCAGGCTGCACAATGCACATTAATTGTTCATCATAAAGGAAAATGTGATGTAAGGAAAGGGAACTTCGGAAAGTTAAAAAACATGAAAGATGCCTTAATCAGCAGGGAACTAAATGCCACTATTAACTAAAAACTATGACCATCTTTGCAATCATTCTGCTCATTGTGCTGGGCCTCGTGCTGTTGCTCATTGAATTTGCTGTCATCCCGGGCATCACAGTTGCCGGAATCGGGGGGTTTGTTTTGCTTGCCCTGAGTGTATATATTGCCTTTTCTGAATTTGGTAACGGAATCGGATTTGTTACTCTCGGATTTGTATTGGTTGCAGCCCCGATGCTTATCTATTATTTCTTCAAATCGCGATCGGGTAAAAAAATGATACTCGAAACAAGCATCCTGGGAAATGTTGGATTCATCGACAATGAAAAAATACTGGTTGGCGATACCGGCAAAACAGTTGGACGACTTGCTCCGGGCGGAAAAGTAAAAATAAACGGCGAAGTAGTTGAAGCGCAATCGCTGCAGGGATTCGTCGATCACAACACCGAAATTAAAGTCTTAAAAATACTGAACAATAAAGTAATTGTAGAACCTGTAAAAAAGAACAAAAATGATTGAAACTATTGGTGTCTGGGGATTGATAATCGGCGTAGTTGTACTGCTTTTCATCATCCTCTATTTTATCCCGATCGGACTGTGGTTTTCTGCGCTTGTATCCGGAGTACGGATTTCACTTCTGCAGCTGTTTCTGATGCGTTTCAGAAAAGTTCCCCCGGGAGTTATCGTGCGGGCGCTGATTGAAGGAACAAAAGCGGGCGTACCTTTAAACCGCGACGATCTGGAAGCGCATTATCTTGCCGGCGGACATGTGGCAAGAGTTGTACATGCATTGGTTTCGGCAAACAAGGCAAATATTGAGCTGCCATTTAATATGGCTACCGCAATCGATTTGGCCGGCCGCGATGTTTTCGAAGCCGTACAAATGTCGGTGAACCCGAAGGTGATTAATACCCCACCGGTAACCGCAGTTTCAAAAGATGGTATCCAGCTGATTGCCAAAGCCCGGGTAACGGTAAGGGCAAACATTAAACAACTTGTGGGTGGCGCCGGCGAAGAAACAGTTCTTGCCCGTGTCGGTGAAGGAATTGTTTCAAGTATTGGCTCTTCTCACTCTCACAAGGCAGTGCTCGAAAATCCTGATTTTATTTCGCGTGTGGTGCTCGAAAAAGGTCTGGATGCCGGAACAGCCTTCGAAATTCTTTCCATCGATATTGCTGATATCGATATTGGTAAAAACATTGGCGCTGTCCTTCAGATGGATCAGGCCGGTGCCGATAAAAATATTGCTCAGGCAAAAGCCGAGGAACGCCGTGCCATGGCAATTGCCCTCGAACAGGAAATGAAGGCAAAAGCCCAGGAAGCCCGTGCAAAAGTTATTGAAGCCGAAGTTCAGGTGCCTTTGGCAATTGCCGAAGCTTTCAGAAGCGGAAATCTTGGAATCATGGATTACATGAAATACAAAAACATCATGGCCGACACTTCCATGCGCGATTCAATCGCCGGAGAAGAAAATAAGAATAAATAGCCTGTATGCTAAATTCTCAAAAAAAGCCTTTCGAAAACGAAAGGCTTTTTTTATTGAATACATGCAACCTGGTTAACATTAAATTCAGATATGCTGTAAAACATGTTTCTTAACATTGAGTTAATCCACAGTTAAAATACGGGCTATATCTTTGCAGCAAGTTTTTAGTTCATAGGTTTAGGTTTGATTAGTTTTATTGGTTTAGTTAGATGAAAAGGATGGGTGCTGACCCGTCCTTTTTTGTTTAAAGAAGCTGCAAGCCGCAAGCTGCAAGCTACGAGCTACAAGCTACGAGCTGCGAGCTACGAGCTGACAAGCTGACAAGCTGTGCAAGCTAATAGCTATTAGCTGTTAGCTGTTAGCAACAGATTTCTCCCGGAATACGGTTCGAAATGACAGACTTGATGAAAGGTGAAGACTCGTTTCGAATGCTGAACCCGGAACGGAGAGTCGCAGTCGCAGTGCCCGCAGGATGGTATCGCTTTGGGCGATGCTATCCGTCCAAAAACCCGTCTATTCAACCATCCGGAAAGGCTCTGACTTCTTACCTCCGAACCCTGAACTCGAAACCTGAAACCCGGAACTATAAGCCACAAGCCGCAAGCCACAAGTCACAAGCCACAAGTCACAAACTGCAAGCCACAAGCCACAATATAAATAAGCTATAAGCAATAAGCTATTACTAACAGATTTCTCCCGGAATACGGTTCGAAATGACAAGGTTGATGAAGGGTGACAGACTCTTTGAATGTCGAATGTTGAATGTCGAATTTTGAATCCCGAACCCGGAACTTCTGAAACCTGGAACCCGGAACCCGGAACTATAAGCCGCAAGCTAAAAGCTGATAGCTAATAGCAACACCGAATGCCGAACGCCGAATGTCGAATGTCGAATGCTGAACCCGGAACGGAGAGTCGCAGTCGAGTGCCCGCAGGATGGTATCGCTTCGGGCGATGCTATCCGTCCAAAAACCCGTCTGTTCAACCATCCGGAAAGGTTCTGACTTCTTACCTCCGAACTCTGAACTCCTCAATCTTTAAACGTTGAACTTTAAACTTTAAACTTTAAACTCCCCTGTAGTCAATATCCGTCAGGAACAGCCCGTGTGCCGGTGCTGATGCTCCCGCGGCGCTTCTGTCCTTTTTTTCGATGATTTGCCTGAATTCCTCCACGGTAAGTTTACCTTTTCCAACTTCAAGAAGTGTCCCCACTATTGCCCGTACCATATTCCGCAGAAAACGATCGGCTTTTACTTTAAAAATGAGCTTTGCCCCTTCCCTGCTCCACTCTGCCTGAAGAATTTTGCAGTTGTTTGTTTTCACATCGGTGTGCAACCTGCTGAAGCTGGTAAAATCTTCATATTCGAATAAAACCGAAGCGGCTTCATTCATCTTTTCCACATCCAGTTGCCGGGTGTAATGGTAAGCTGTTTCCTCTGCAAACGGATCTTTTTCGGTAGCGATAATATAGTGGTAGGTTCTTGATACCGCACTGAAACGGGCATGTAGTTCGTTTTCTACTTTCATTAATTTCTGAACGGCAATATCTTTTGGCAGCAGGCTGTTCAGTTTAAAAACAAGATTTTGGGAAGTTAATTCCGAATTTTCCGATTCAAAATGCAGTACGAAAAACGAAGAATGCACGCCGGTATCGGTACGGCCGGCGCCTACAACCGAAATATTTTCGCGCAGTAAAGTGGAAAGCGCCTTTTCGATTACCTCCTGCACCGATACCGCATTGGGCTGAATTTGCCAGCCGTGGTAGCGGGTTCCTTTAAAACTCAGTTGTAAAAAATAACGTTGCAGCATAGCTCCTTCACATCAGGATGCAAGTTTACCAATTTCTCCCCAAAATTCATTGGAGAACCCCCTTCAAAAGAGTTTTGTTCCGGTATTCCTGCACATTGCTGTTTTCAGACAACAAAATCATCCGCGATACCCGGTCCATACCAAAGCAATACCAACGCTATACTATATTCGCATTAAATTCGGAGTAAATTCGCAGTTCATTCGCGAAATCGCGAATAAACTGCGAAGATACTGCGAATAAACTGCGAAGAAACCGCGAATAAAATACGTCGTTGGTATATCCCTGGTATATCGTTGGTATTAAGAAAAACGGATGTTACGGCGCGAATTAATCCTCTTTTCAGCAGCGGCCGGGGCAAATTGGGAAATATGGTGTTTTAACAGATGAATGGCAAAAACTATGTGCGAACAAAACCCGGACATTTCATCGATAAAAAATCACTGGCACAGCGGTAACAGATGCAATTCGTCATCGCGGATAATATGATCATGAAAACGGGATTGTCAGGCGAACCCCGAATGGTTTTTCCATGTATTGATGGTGCATATCCGTTTGTATTGATGAATGACCGTACCTAAATGTTACCGGTTTCCATTTTTGGGATGCGGCGGTGGCTTGAGGGTGTTGTGGTGTGGGACGCCCGATTGGGATGTGGTGGGGATGCCCGGTACAGAGACGTCCGAATCGGATGCAGAGACGCCCGAATCGGACGTCTCTACGTAACCGGGATGATTGAATGCGGTATTTTATTGTGCAGGAAAACAATTGTTAGGTATAATTAATTGAAGAACGTATCATCCTTCCAGGTCTGGTAATTGAAAAGTGCACAAACGCTGGAATAATTTGCCCTCCCACATTACCTAAGCACTTAATTATCAATAGCTATTTAATACTAATTTCCAAATTTTTACCCAGTCCTGTTTCAATAATTTTTCTTAGTGTACCCAACTCAACATCAGATTTGTCGTTTTCAATCCGGGAAATATAAGTTCTTGAAGTTCCGCTCATCAACGCCAACTCCTGCTGTGTTAATCCCAATGACATTCTTGATTCTTTAATTAACCGACCAACCTGCAAGGCTAATTCCGATTTTTCAGGACGACTGTATTTTAACAATACGTCAGCACCAATCTGGTAAGGAACTCTCATTTTTTCTTTATTCCTCATTGTAATGTATTGCTCAACATTATTCCAGGACAAGGTATTATTTTCCAATTCCACTTTTTTAAATTCTTTTGAGTCATAAAGAATTCGTGCAGGGGAATTTTCGACAAGATTAATTTTATTCAATACTTTTCTAAAATCAATAATTCTTGGTTCTCCGTTATTAAAAACAACTGAAACTGATAAATCTTTTATCCAGTTTATTTTTAATATTCTTGGTGTTTTAATTGTTTTTCTCATAATAATTCCGGATTTAATTCATAAAATACTTCCATTGCCCAATGTGAATTTCCTGCCAGCCAGTCAAAAACTTTCTTAAGCTGTTTGTTTGGCAAATCTCCTGCAAAAATTTTATTACTCCCGATTTCAACAACGACTTCAAATTCATTATAGATTGCATGAAAATGAGGAGGTCAGTGTTCTACTCCATAAATGCAGATTTTTATTCCTTCAAAGAAATCTATTGAGGGCATACTCATATTTTACAACAAATGTACCTAATTAGATACACCTGCCAAATTATTTTTTTATCAAATTCTGTGATGGTAATGTTCGGGTATGGCAGTTTCGGAATGAAATATGCTTTATATGATCCTGAAAATGCGGTTGCCAGGCGAACCCGGAACGGTTTTTCCGTGCATTGATGGTACATATCCGTTTGTATAGATGAAAGACCGCACCTAATGTTCCCGGTTTCCATTTTTGGGATGCTGCGGTGGTTTGCGGGTGTTGTGGTGTGGGACGCCCGATTGGGATGTGGTGGGGATGCCCGGTATAGAGACGTCCGAATCGGATGCAGAGACGCCCGAATCGGACGTCTCTGCGTAACCGGGATGTTCATCCGGTAAAGAAAAACCCTGTATTCCTTATTCTTTTTAATACACAGGAACAAAAGAGTATCCGGTATGTTGTTATTTGAAATGAGGAAATTTCTGATTATAAGTTTTTTTAACCTTTGTACGATTGGTATATCTGCGCAAATTCCGGATATGGAAGTGAGGGATATCGATCAGAACTGGATATCTCTTCAATCGGTTAAGGGAGAGGAGCTAACAGTTATCGATTTCTGGGCCACCTGGTGCAAACCCTGTGTAACTTCCATTCCAAAACTGAATTCGCTTTACAACGAATTTAAAGACAAACAAGTGGAATTTATCGGTGTAATACGTTGATGCGCCACGCAGCATTTCAAAGGTGAAACCTTTTGCAGAAGCTCTTGGTATCGGCTATCCCGTGGTACTCGATCCCGATCAGGATTTGGTGAACCTTTTAAACGTTTCAGTTTTCCCCACATTAATTATATTTAACAGCAAAGGCAAAGAAGTTTTTGTGCATGAAGGGTTCAATGCCGGAGATGAAGAACTCATCAGGGGGAAACTAAAAGAGTTGCTGAACTAATGAAACTCAGGATTTATTTTATGCTGTTTTTCGCAATTGGTCATATTGCCACTGCTTCCGCCCAGTTTTCAGGATTTAACCTGGCGGAATATCAGCTCGGAAATATTCCGGGCGACGAGCCGCAGTATGTGCAATCCATCTATGATCAAATGAACCTTGCCTACCGGTTGAACGGATTTCGTGCTTCCGTTCGCCTCGAAAATTACTATTCGAACGATACCAACCGGACCCACTACAGCAAATTCACCCAATACAATTTAACGTACCGGAAGAAGGGGTTGGAATTGAAAGCCGGGAATTTTTATGAGACGCTTGGAAAAGGGCTGCTCTTCAGGGGATATGAAATTAAAAATTCTGTTTATGAAGACCAGATTTACCGGGTGAAACAGGGATTTTACCGCGACACCCGCGGAGCAGCAGGCAGTTACTCCAATCAGTTTTTTACAGTAAAAGCATTGCGGGGACGGTCGCTGGTGAATCAGTTGCCGCCGACACACGAAGATAACCGCCCCGATTTGGTTACTGCCGGAGAATTTAACCTTCGGATTTTTAATCAATCCATTGGAGGTATTTTACTTCAAAATGAAAACGGGCAGAATAAATCAAATTATGCTTCTGTTTTGGCCGGAGGAAATTTGTTCACCCGTTTTGATTATTCTGCCGAATTTGCCCACCGGTTAAATGACGAAAGCCGCTTTTTCCGGTTCAGCAAAGCCGATTCCTACGGAATATATTTAAATCTGAATTACTCTACTTCCGGACTGGGAATATCACTGGAATGGAAGGATTACCGGAATTTGTTTATCGGATCAGGAATCTCTGATCCGCCCACACTTGTTAAAGAACATGTTTACAGGCTGCTTAACCGGAGCACCCATGTCCCCTATTTTTTTGATGAAAGCGGATGGCAGGCGGAACTGTTTTTTGTGCCACGGGAAGATCATCTGATCACAATCAACCATTCGCGCTCGCGAAATGACCTGGGACAGGAATTTCATTCGCAGGAGTATTTTGCCGACTGGCAATTTAGTTACAATTCCCAAATCCAGGTTAAATACTTCATCGATTATTCATTTGATGAAATTTTATTTGAAAATGCCCGCTATGCCACCGGTTTGTATATTACCCGAACCTTACCCGAAAACTGGTCGGTATCGGTTGAAACCGAATTTCAGCAAATTGAACGTACATTTTCCGAAACCGACACGTATAAGAATATATATGCCGGATTGGTGTTGAATAAATCCACCCGGTTTTCGGCAGCATTGGTATGGGAATTTACAAACGATATAAAATTTGCCGATATCCCTTCAACCGGACAGGTGGAGAAAAAACAACATTTTCCGGGTATCAATCTTTTGCTTAAGCCCAACCGGAACAATACGCTGCAGTTGTTTGCCGGAAAGCGAAGGGGCGGACCTGCCTGCACTTCGGGCATTTGTTACGAGGTACTCGATTTTAAAGGAATGGAAATCCGCTGGGCAGTTAAATTTTAAAAAGAAAAGTCATGAAACAATTATTTATTTTACTGGTTGCAACCCTTTTTATGATTCACACCGGGAAAGCGCAGAGTGTCGGGAATATTGCCCCGGACTTCACACTGCAAACATTGGCCAGTCAGGATTATAAACTTTCGGCTAACCGGGGAAAAGTTATCCTTGTTTTTTTGGTGGGGTATAATTGTCCGTTGTGCATAGCATCGGCGCCTGCGGTGAAGTCAGAAATCCTGGATATATTTATTTCCAATCCAAAATTTCAGTCGCTGATTATCGATACCTGGGACGGCAGCTCTTCTGCATTTCAAAATTTTAAAAGCACCACCAATTTACCGGGTATCTATCTGCAAAAAGGCAGTAAAGTGGCAACCAACTGGTCATCAACTTACGATCGGCTGGTGGTTATTGATGGCGAAGGGAAAATTGCATATAAAGGGAATTCCGCAGCAAGTTCCAATGCAGGAGATGCAAAACAAGCCATTGAAACTGCCCTGGGACAATTGACCACTATTGCGGAAATCCCGGAGCATAAAGGAAATTTCCATGTGGCGGGTATTTATCCGAATCCATTCTCAACAGAGGCAACGGTGAAGTTTTATTCACCTGACGCGGGGATGGTATCTGTAAACATTACAGATATTTCAGGGAGAACAGTGGAAAATCGGATACACCAGTTTTTCCCGCCGGGGGAGAATTCATTACAACTTTCGCGGGAAAATCTAAAGCAGGGAATTTATTTCATACGGCTTGATGCGGGACAGCAATCGGTAACGCGGAAAATAGTAGTGAGATAACACTCTCCCGGCTTTCCCCAATCCGGAGAAGCAGTTGGGAACCGGAGTTTCCAACTCCGGATATTAAGTCTCCCAAACCACGCGCGGGAGCGGTGTATATTTTGCAGAGGATAAAATAAAGAAGTTGGGGTTAAAACCCGAATCGTTCCTGTTCCTGTAATCCGTCCCATAAATGGGACGGCAAAGGATAACCGGCAGGCAATATTTTCCGGAGCTGTTTCCCGGAAAAACAGGGGTGAAATCTGACACTTCACTGCCACTCGATTACGTACGTGACATTATTATCCAACACTAACATTTTCCAAAGTCCCTTTATTCCCGGCATTGGCCGGCACACTCCGGTTTTTATACCGGTCAGCTTGCTCTGGTTTTCACTGCCGGCACATTCCTCCAGCTCCA
The DNA here is from genome assembly GCA_963816685.1 of uncultured Prolixibacteraceae bacterium. Classification (GTDB taxonomy): domain Bacteria; phylum Bacteroidota; class Bacteroidia; order Bacteroidales; family Prolixibacteraceae; genus CAVYUC01. The sequence goes on from CAWFMB010000016.1 coordinate 30,818, forward strand.
ATAAAAAAGCATCCTTTTAAGAGTGGCAGCATATGCCGGAATCAGGGAGAGCCTTTGGCCGGGATCGAACCGGATTATCCATACATTTAAAAAGTCAGGACATTCGACCATTTTAACAGGTACATGATTAAAGCAGTACCTGCCGAACTTGCAAATATGGAAGCCTGCCAGAAATACACCTTTACTCCTCCTGATTTCCACATCTTTTTACCAAATTCCTTTTTGTAAACCACATGAAGCGCTTTATAAAAAAGAAAATTCAGCAGGAAGAAAATTACGCCCGCTGTTGTTATTAACCAGATTTTTTCCATTTAGCAGATTTAAAAAATTACTAAAGAGTTCCAAACAGGCATTCTGTCTAAGTATAATCCTTGATTGAACATCCTCTCTAAAGTTGCAATAGGTCCATTTGGTAACTTATCTTTGCTGTTTAGTTTTAATCGTTGAGACAGCCTGATCGGATTATCAAATGATAACCATAAAAAACAAGTAAGATGATAATGAAAAGCAACAATTAACGGCTGGCATTTATTATTTTAATATAATTTTCAGGTGTCATTATTCCCAATTCACTGTTCTTAAAATCCTTAATATTCCTGGTGATAATTAAATCTACTTCTCCATTCAATACGGCTGAATAATTCTGTAATGCATCCTCAAAGTCCTTGAAGTTTGAATTTAAGGCTTGTATAATTGCATTTTTGCCGGTTGTAAGTACATCAGTTATTCCAATAAGCTGAATCAGCTTTTCAATGACCTTATCATGTGTGGAAGTTTGCCTTAATAAATAATACACATTACTGATTATTACAGAAGTAATATATCCTTTTATTTCATTTGATTCACATAGAGATAATACTATTGCAGCACTATCCGAAAATGGTTTTCTGTCAAAAAAGAAATCTAAAATAACGTCTGTATCCAAAAGAACTTTTTTCATCGACTACAGATATTTTTCAGATAATCGTTTAGTGAGTTCCTTTTTGTAATCTAAATCCTTTGGATCTTTAAATGCACCTTTAAGTGATTTAACAATGGGAGTCAATTCAATTTTCTCAACCGATTCTTCTTTAGTTATAACCTTCAAATAGTTTTCAATAATATCAGATAAACTTCTTCCTTTTGAGCTGGCATATTTTTTTGCTTTCTCAATAATGGTGTGCTCTATTGTCAGTGTTAATTTTGTATTCATAACTTCATCATCTTGTTTTTAATTCTAAATACAAAGATACAAACTAAACAGATATACGTGCAAATATTATTTATTGAATACGTGTTTTTATTTTGTCTGGCATCAATAATTGAAAGAAATTCTTCTGCATATAGCCCGGGTTTTTATTATTTAGTCAACATAAGTCTCTTTGATTACGGACTTCAGGGCTTGAATTTCAGAATTTTTTAAACTGTCGAATATTTTAATGATCCTTTGTTTGTCAATAGTCCGGATTTGGTCAAGTACAATCCGGCCCGTTTTATTATCATGTTTTATTTTTATCCTCGTCGGGTAATTTTTTGAACTTGTCGTCAATGGAGCAATAACAATAGTTCTCAGATATTTATTCATTTCATTGGGAGAAATCACAACACATGGTCTGGTTTTTTTGATTTCGCTTCCGATCGTCGGGTCGAGATTGACCAGGATTATTTGATATTGTGTTATTTCCATTCTTCCAAATTTTCATCATCAAATACATCATCAATCAATAAATTATCGTCACCTTCTTTTGCCATTTTTTCAAAAGCCTTTTCCCATCCTTTTCTTGGTTTTAAGATTGGCTTCAGGATAATTTGGCCTTTGTCCATTATCAAATCTACCGAATCTTTAATATTATATCTTTCCAATATCGTTTTATTTAGCCGGATTCCTTTTGAATTTCCTATTTTAATCACTGAAACTTCCATAATTATTTTTTGATTTTGTAATTACAAAGTTATAACTTCTATTGGAATTTCAAAATTAAGGTTATTTAAATGAAACATGGTACAGAACTGATCCATGCGTGTTTCGTTTACCCTTCAGCCTGGGGCATCTCCCCTTATGAATGGAAGAACCTTCCATGTATGTGTTGAGGTAATAAAGATGTCAGGTATGTATACAAAACTCATTCAACTCCATTTTTTGTTATTTCCGTTTCACCGGATGACTTTGTTGTTTTTCTCTTCACCGGTTGACTTTTCGTCACCCGGTGAATAATTCATTGCCAATATATTCTATTCACCCGGTGACTTGAAGTCAACGGGTGAAGGTTCTTAAGGGATTTCTATTCACGGATGAACCGTGTATGTTTCGTTTACCTTCTGCATCTGGCATATCCCCTTATGAAGGGAGAACATTCCAAATAGTGTTGAGGTAATAAAGATGTCAGGTATGTATACAATACATCTTTCAACTTCATTTTGTGTTCTTTCTGTTTCACCGGATGACTTTGTTGTTGTCCTCTTCACCGGTTGACTTTTCGTCACCCGGTGAATAATTCATTGCCAATATATACGTATTCACCCGGTGACTTGAAGTCAACGGGTGAAGGTTCTTACGGCATTTCTTTTCAACGAATGAACGTGTATGTTTCGTTTAATAATGAAGGTGAAGAAATTTTTATTCGTGATAATTAGTGCAATTCGTGGCTAAAAAAGGAAATGTAGAATATCAAATAAGAAATAATGAATCAAGAGGTGTTGCAGGAAAATTTTTTGAATTCAAAAACCTCTCTGCCTGCGGCATTTCCCCTTATGAAGTGAGAACCTTTCAGGTATGTGTTGAGGTAATAAAGATGTCAGGTATATATACAATACTTTTTCAACTTCATTTTTTGTTCTTTCCGTTTCACCGGATGACTTTGTTATTTTTCCCTTCACCGGTTGACTTTTCGTCACCCGGTGAATAATTCATTGCAAATATATTCTATTCACCCGGTGACCTGAAGTCAACGGGTGAATGTTCTTGCGGGATTTCTTTCAATATATGAACCGTGTATTCGTTCACCCCTCTGCCTGCGGCAACTTATGCTTCACTTGCCAACCTATCGAATTTTTTATATTGTGGATATTTGTCGTAAAAGGCTTTTGTACGATTTAAACTTGCAGCAACATCAACAATTGATGTACCTTTATCACTAATAATCCTGGCAGGAATACCTCCAATTGTAATATCCTGACCAAAAGATTTATTTACAACAGCATTTGCTCCTATTTGAATTTGAGAACCCAAAGTAATGTTGCCATAAATTTTAACTCCCGGACCAATCCATACATTATCTCCGATTTTGGGTGTGTAATTTTCACCATTGACTCTTTTTTCCGGATTACCGGCTCCAATATTTACACCTTGATGAATGTCACACCATTTCCCAACTTTGCTACTTCCATTAACTATAATATTTCCGAAATGATTAATGCGTAAGCCAGCATCAAAAACACCTTCAGGGATTTCAAAACCTAACTTATAGCCCAATCGCCTTTTTATTAGCTTATAAATTAAATACTGAATTTTTCCGAATCCTTTTTTTTCTTTGTAATATTCACATTTTCTAAGTGCAATTTGAAATTTCCATGTTTCATGCCCATATAATCCGGGTTTTCCATTTCGTCCCAATGCGAACTTATCAGCATCTAAAAAAAAACAAAGTTCCTCTTTTGATTTTATCATATCTGTAATACATGTTAATATTTATTTGTTTGGTTTTAAAACCCCTTTAATTCTTTGCGTAATGATGTACTGCATTTTTAATCTTAAGCTAACCAGCATATAAATACATGATATTGCTTTTCACTTAATTTTCTTAAAAATGTTTATCCGGTATTTTTTTATTGAATCTAAATCAGAGTTACTAACTCATCTGTTTCGATGGCTTTTGAATCACTTGCATCGTAGTTTTGTATTCTGTTTTGGTTCATGCAGTTAATATTTTGGTTTACTTCATTAAAGGTAAAAAGAAAATTTTGTTTAATTCGACTTTATTCACGAAAAGATCAGAACCATGATCACCGGTATTCCCCTGGTTTACAGGATTAATAAAACCCTGAACTCCAATATCAGTCTACTCATGTTCATCTGTTTGGTTGGTCACACGTTGAGACAGATATGTCAAACTTTGATATCTGCTTGAAATTTATACTGTTTTTAAATACTGATGAACAAAACTTACTGCAGTGGAACCTTGTCCAACTGCCGAAGCAACTCTTTTTACGTCGCTTTGTCTTACATCGCCAACGGCAAATATTCCCGGCATGCTTGTTTCAAGCATAAACGGATCTCTTTTCAGGCTCCATCGCAGCGATGGAATTCCATTTTTCGACAGGTCGGATCCGGTTAATATGAATCCTGCCTTATTTCGTTGCACCAGGTTTGCAATTAATTCGGAATGTGGTTTTGCCCCTATAAAAATAAAAAGTGCCGCAGCCTGAATATTTTCTGTGTCTCCTGTATCGACATTTTTGACAGTTACCGATTCGAGCCTGTCAATCCCCATTGCATCCACAACTACTGTTCTGAATTTAACTTCAATCTTTTCACTTTCTGTTATTTGAGTAATGAGGTACTGAGACATTCCGGTCTCAAGAGAATTGCTGCGAACCAGTACAGTGACCTTACCCGCGAAACGCGAAAAATACATTGCTGCCTGTCCTGCAGAATTGGCTCCTCCCACCACTAAAATATGTTTTCCTGAATAATTTGCCGCTTCGGTTATGGCAGCTCCGTAATATACCCCTGCGCCGGTCAACCTGTCAATTTCGTTTATTCCCAATGTACGCCATGATGCTCCGGTTGCAATAATTAAAGCTTTGCAGCTAAGCTCAGTTCCGTCTGCGAGTTTTACAAACCTGTATTGTTCTTCGGCCCTGATATTCACCACTTCCTGTGCGGTAAGTATTTCTGCACCCAGACGTGTTGCCTGTATTGTTGCCCGTCTTGCCAAATCCACACCGCTTAAGCCGTTTGGAAAACCAAGATAGTTTTCGATTAAGGAACTGGTACCTGCCTGACCACCAGTAGACTCTTTTTCGATGAGCAGGGTATGAAGCCCTTCCGAAGCTCCGTATACAGCACTTGCCAAACCTGCAGGCCCGGCGCCGATAATGATAAGATCATAATACGGTTTTTTTGCTTTAGTGCTTAATCCGACTTTTTCGGCAAGTGTAGTAATATCAGGATTAATTAAAATTGCTCCGTCGGGAAAAAATATTACCGGAAGAGTATGTTTTTCGCTATTGACGGATTCAACCATTGCCTTCACTTCGGTATTGTCTTCGATATCCAGCCACTGATAGGGAATCTGGCACCGCGACAGGAAATCTTTTATGCGGTGCGAACTCGCCGACCACAAGGTTCCTGCAACCCGCATTCCCTCGTATGGAATGTCAACAGTTGCTTTCCAGTCACCAAGAAAATCATCAAGAACAGGATATAAATTCAATTCAGGCGGGCTCCAGGGTTTCATAAAATAGTAATCAATTCCTACATCATTAATTGCCGAAATTGCTGCCTGGTTATCTGCATAAGCAGTGAGCAATGCCTTCTTCGAATCCGGATAAATCTCTTTTACTTTTGATAAAAAATCGGTTCCTTCAATTCCAGGCATTCGCTGGTCGACAAGAAAAAGTGCCACCGGGTCATTACGTTGTTTTAATTTTCGAACAATTTCCAGTGCCTCATGCCCTGAAGTTGCTTTAATGATGCGGTAATCCCTTGCATAGTGTTGCCTCAGGTCACGCTCGATCGCATTTAATACTTTTTCTTCATCATCAACTATTAAAATAACCGGATTGGACATCGTTCAAATTATTAGGTTCATCATAAATTTATTTACTGGTTTACAGGAAGCTTCACCTGGAAACATGTTTCTCCAGGTTTTGATTTTACTGTAATTTGCCCCTTATGCTTTTGGGTGATAATATTGTGACTTATACTTAACCCCAGGCCGGTTCCTTCTCCCGGCTCTTTTGTTGTAAAAAAAGGATCAAATATTTTGGATTGAATGCTTTTCGTAATTCCCGGCCCGTTGTCAGCGATTTCCACCACCAAATGTGCATTTTCACGGTAGGTTCTGATTTTTAATATCCCTGTTCCTTTCATTGCACTGATTGAGTTGTCAATCAGGTTTGTCCAGACCTGGTTCAGTTCACTGCCACAGGCATCAATTTTTGGTAAATTCTCAGCATAATCCTGCTGAACCTGCACACCATTTTTTAATTTGTTGCGCAGCATAATAAGTGTGTCGTTAATTCCCTGGTGAATATTAACCGGTTGTTTTGCTCCCTGATCCATGTATGAGTAGGATTTTAAGGCTTTTACGAGTTTAGAAATCTGAAAGGAGCTATGTTCAATATCTTCAATCAAATTTTGTGTAGCATAAATGTTGCTTAATAATTCAGCAATTACGGGAAAATCAGAGGTATTAAAATCACTTTCCATTCCAGCCAGTTGTTCGGCATCAAAGCCAATATTTACAAGTTCATGGGCAATATCACCGGCATTTTCAATCCCTTTTTGAACAAGCCAGGTTTCTGTTTCATATTCCCTGTCACTCAAAGTAAGGGAATCGATGTAAAGCGGGCTTTTGATTCGATTGTGAATTAACTGTATGTTTTTTTCCAACTTCTCTTGTTGCAGAGGCGACAGGGTAAGTTGTCCCAATTTTGTACCTGATTTTTGCAGTTTTTCCACTGCAATTTTGAGTTGTTTTGCACCACTTAGTGCTGCAGCTGCCGGATTATTTAATTCATGTGCAACACCTGCGCTTAGTTTTCCAAGTGTTGCAAGTTTTTCATTTTGCCGCAGTACGAGTTCCTGCTGAAGGTTTTCTTTTAATAAGTCATTATTTCTTTTTTGTTCTTTAACAGCTGAATTAACATAATAGCTTGCGAAAATAAATATTACAATGGAAGCGATGCTGAGATTCATTACAAAGAATATAATTCTTGTTTGTGAAGGAACATTTATTCCATACTGCTCAAAGAAATCATTAAACACTGCGCTGATAACTACATTGACAACAAATAAGATCAGCCAGATTACAGATTGACGTACAGGAAAAAAAATAAGAGCACAAAGCGGACCCAGAATCGACCACACCATTACGAATCCTGAGTTAAATACGCCCCCTATATCCCACTCTATCAGCGCAGGGATATAAATAATGCAGATGATTTGCACATAAATAACATATCTGTGATTTTTGGTGATATGAGAAATAACCAGCGTTCCGCCTACAAAAAGCGTAAAAAGAGCCGGCAATAAACTTATCAGCATCCACCCAAAAATAAAATAATATGTTATTGCCCAAACAGCACCCGCAATACTGCATGAAAGCGCAAGTATAAAAATGGCAAATTTTTCAAGCCTGATTTCTTCAGAATCATTGGGGTTGCAAGCGAAAGTTGCTTTCAGATTCATCGTCGTTAAATGAAGTAAGACTTAAAATTTATCTGAAGGAGATGAGCTGGCTCTTATTACTGTAAAATGCTTCATAATCAATATTTTCAACCCATTCGAAAATAATAACAACTTTTGAATTTAATTGTTCCGGTGAAATCAGGAATACAGGTTGAATTCGTTCTTTTAATTTTAGTCTCCGAAACCATCAATAAATGAATTGTACCTCTAATATCATTCTAAATAATTCCTGAATTTTACCGTATCCCCGGATAACTGAAAATTTGACAGCGCCATCCGGTTTCGTTCTCCATCAAATATTACCATCAACTGACAATGATACATTTAAGCCGAAAATTTGACATTTAAAACCGTACGGCATTTTTTTTGATTTTATCTAATCAGAAATAAAAAATGAATGTTTAACTAAAAGAAAAGGAGGAATGTACCATGACACTCGCAAGAAGAAATGACACCTATTTACCTTCATTTATTGACCGATTTTTCAACAACGATTTGATGGATTGGGGCATGAGCAACTTTTCGAGCACCAATACATCATTACCGGCTGTTAACGTAAGGGAAACCGAAGATGATTTTTATATTGAAGTTGCCGCTCCGGGAATGAAGAAAAATGATTTTAAAATTAATTACCACAACAACGTTCTTACCATCTCCTCGGAAAAGCAGAATGAAAAGGAAGATAAAAATGACAACTACAGCCGCAGGGAATTCAGTTACCAATCGTTCCAGCGCTCTTTTACCGTTCCGCAAAACAATGTGGATGGAGAAAAAATTGAAGCCACTTACAACGAAGGTATCCTGAATATTAAATTACCAAAACGTGAAGAAGTGAAACCAAAACCGGCAAGGGAAATTAAGATTTCGTAGGAAGAACCTCCGTAAAGTCTCTCTTTGCCCTTTAGCGGAAGGGTGCGAAGAATAGAAACAGGAGGAAAAATTAAAGGCAGGAATTCATGTTCCTGCCTTGTTTTTGATAAATCCTAAATTGAAAGAATGAAGCATAAAGGAAGCAGTATTTTATAATTAAATCTTAAGCTCCGGTGGTGCTTAATTTTTTTTAACAGTACAAAGGTTTGTTTATCTGTGTAAACCCTTAAATTCGTGCTCTCGAAAAAAAACAGAATTAATAACGTCATATTCATATGGAGCAGAAAGTTGATATAAAGGAATTGAACGAAAGAATTCAACAGGAAAGTTCGTTCGTTGACATGGTTACCCTTGAGATGAACAAGGTAATAATCGGGCAGAAACATTTGGTAGAAAGTCTGCTAATCGGGTTATTGTCGAACGGGCATATTTTGCTGGAAGGAGTGCCGGGACTGGCAAAAACGCTTGCAATTAAATCGCTGGCCAATACAATCAGTGCGAAATATTCACGTATTCAGTTTACGCCCGATTTGCTTCCTGCTGACTTGTTGGGTACCATGATTTACAGTCAGAAAAAAGAAGAATTTACCATTAAAAAAGGGCCTATTTTCGCCAACTTTATTTTGGCCGACGAGATTAACAGGGCACCCGCAAAAGTTCAGTCGGCACTTTTGGAAGCCATGCAGGAACGGCAGATTACCATTGGCGAGCATACTTTTAAATTGGAAGAACCCTTTTTAGTAATGGCCACCCAGAACCCAATAGAGCAGGAAGGTACTTACCCGCTTCCTGAAGCACAGGTCGATCGGTTCATGCTAAAAGTAGTCATCAATTATCCGAACAGAAAGGATGAACAGGCCATTATCAACCAGAACCTCCTGAAACATTTTCCTGAAACTTCAACCATATTAAATCCTGCTGATATTCTGAAAGCCCGCGACGTTGTAAAAGATGTATATATGGATGAAAAGATTCAGAAATACATTGTGGATATTGTTTTTGCAACACGCGAACCAAAAGAATATCACCTTGAAAAATACAGCGATATGATTTCCTACGGCGCATCGCCAAGGGCGGGAATCAGTCTGGCACAGGCGGCAAAAGCATTTGCATTCATTAAACGGCGTGGCTATGTAATCCCTGAGGATGTACGTGCGGTTTGTGCTGATGTGATGCGTCACCGGATTGGCCTGAGTTATGAAGCAGAAGCAAACAATATTACACCTGAAGAAATTATTACAGATATTTTGAATACGGTTGAGGTGCCGTAATAAGCCCCTCCTAACCTCCCCAAAGGGGAGGAAAAAGAGAGGAAAACAAAAAGAATGATGCTAATTAATAACAATTGTTTTAAATAATTTATCCCGGTTCTGGTTCTCCCCCTTCGGGGGAGCCAGAGGGGGCTTGTCCTGTATGGAAACAACTGAATTATTAAAGAAAGTACGGCAGATTGAAATAAAGACACGAGGATTGTCGCGCAATATTTTTGCGGGAGAATACCACAGTGCATTTAAAGGACGCGGTATGGCCTTTTCAGAGGTACGTGAATATCAGTTTGGGGACGATATCCGCAACATCGACTGGAATGTTACTGCACGTTACAACCACCCGTTCGTTAAAATTTACGAAGAAGAAAGGGAACTCACCGTAATGCTCCTCATCGACGTTAGCGGGTCAAGGGATTTTGGCTCAGTTGGAAAGCTTAAAAAAAATGTGATTACTGAAATTTCAGCTATTCTCTCATTTTCAGCTATCCAAAACAACGATAAAATCGGGGTAATTTTCTTTTCTGATGAAATCGAAAAATTCATTCCCCCGAAAAAAGGAAGAAGCCATATCTTACGCATCATCCGCGAGTTAATTGATTTTGAACCACAACATAAAGGAACGGATATCACCGCCGCCATCCGGTATTTAACCAATGCAATTAAAAAACGGTGTACTGCATTTGTCATTTCTGATTTTATCGACGACAGCAAAGAGCTGGATATGGCCATTTCTATTGCCAACAACAAACACGATGTAGTGGCCTTAAAAATTTACGATGAACGTGAAAAAGAGCTTCCGCCAATTGGAATGATAAAGCTAAAGGATGCCGAAACAGGGGATTATGTATGGGTTGACAGCAGTTCAGGGAAGATACGTAAACAATATTCGGAATGGTGGTTAAAAAATGCCGCCCGCCTCGATGCGCTATTCAAAAAAGGAGGTGTGGATTATGCATCCATTAATACAAATGAAGATTACGTTAAATCGTTGATGATGCTCTTTAAAAAGAGAGCACTAAAACAATAGGCAAAGTGAGATTAAGTTCGAAAATAGAATTATATCATAAATCATCCTTCGACTATGCTCAGGATGATCGATCGGATTGTCAGAATGATAAGCTGAACCGGAACAATGAGCGGAATCGAAGCGGTGACGAAAGTTGTCACAATGAGCGGAACAGGAACAATCATCGGAGCCATCACATGGAGCTTCACAATGAGCCGGGTCGAACTGTGTTAAGTACAGCAAAACTGGTAATTCTGTTCTTTCTGTTTTTTGGTTTTACAACTGCAAGCGCTCAACGCATAAAAGCAACTGCGCGACTTGATTCCACCAACATTTTACTGGGGGACCAGGTAAAACTTTTCCTTGAAATTAATCATCCAAAAAATGTGGAAGTACAATTCCCGCATGTCCCTGATACAATTGCCGGTTACGTTGAAGTACTTCAGCATTCAGAAATCGACACTTTTGAAACGGATAATGATGAATATCAGAAGCAGATTCAATCGTACCTGATTACAAGTTTCGACAGTGGCAGCTACCGCATTCCTCCGTACTGGTTCAAAATAAACATGAACGGACGGGTTGATTCCATCCCAAGCAATGGAGTAACCTTGAATGTGCATACCATGGCTATCGACACCACACACGGACCGGTTGATATTAAAATGCCATACGCTGCACCGTTAACATTAAAGGAAGTTACACCTTATATTCTGGGTATTATTTTAATCGGAGCCATTTTGTTTTTCATTCTGTATTCGATTAAACGGAGAAAGAAAAACAAGCCTGTTTTTGCCAAACCTAAAAAGCCGAAAGAGCCGGCTCATATCATTGCACTGCGCGAACTCGACAGGATAAAAAATGAAAAGATCTGGCAAAAAGGGAAAACAAAGGAATATTACAGTGAAGTAACAGAAACGCTCCGTGAATACATCGAAGACCGGTTTAATATTCCGGCGATGGAACAAACTTCGGATGAAACTCTCGAAAGCTTCAGAAATAAAAGAGACCTCGTTAAAAAGCAGTCGCTTGAAAAATTGAGCCAAATCCTTACACTTGCCGATTTGGTAAAATTCGCCAAATACAAACCTTTGCCCGACGATGATAACATGACACTTGTAAACGCCTATTTTTTTGTTGACGAAACAAAAAAAGAGGAAATAAAAAAGAATGAACAGGGACAGAATGAACATGATGAAGAAGAAGTTGCATAAAATAGAAAAGGATGTTTGAAGGATTAGTATTTAAAAACCCGGAATTTTTTTACCTGCTGTTGGTTATTCTGCCAATGATTGTCTGGTATATTTTCAGGCAGAAAAGAAATACTGCGAGCATCCGGATTTCATCAACTGCTCCTGTATTTAAAGCGCCGCGAACCATTCGTCATTATTTGAGGCACCTGGTTTTCGTATTTGAGATTTTTGCTATTGCATTGTTTGTGGTGGTATTGGCTCGGCCGCAGTCGTCGAGAAGCTGGGAAAATGTAACCACCGAAGGAATTGATATTGTAATTGCACTCGATATCTCGAGCAGTATGCTTGCGCAGGATTTTCAACCCAACCGGCTTGAAGCTGCCAAAAATGTGGCCATGGAATTTATTTCAGGACGCGAATATGATCGCATGGGACTGGTGGTTTTTTCAGGGGAAGCATTTACACAGGTTCCTCTTACCACCGACCGCGCAGTACTGTTAAATATGTTTAAAGATATCCATAGCGGAATGATTGAAGACGGAACTGCAATTGGTAACGGACTTGCAACCGCCGTGGCTCGTATAAAAGACAGTGATGCAATCAGCCGCGTTGTCATTCTTTTAACTGATGGTGAAAATAACAGTGGCGAAATTGCACCTGTTACCGCTGCCGAAATTGCAAAAACGTTCGGAATCCGTGTTTACACAATTGGTGTTGGTTCAATAGGCACAGCGCCTTATCCGGTGCAAACGCCATACGGTGTTCAACTCCGTGACATGGAAGTAAAAATTGACGAGGAAACTTTAAGTAAAATTTCACAAATTACCGACGGAAGGTATTTTAGGGCTACAAGCAACACGAAGCTGGAAGAAATATACAGAGATATTGACAGATTGGAGAAATCAAAAATTGAAGTGCGCGAATTCAGCCGGAAATCCGAAGAGTTTTTGCCTTTTGCATTGGCAGGAATTTTGTTTCTGGTATTAAGCATTGTTCTCCGGACTACAATTTTCAGGAGTATTCCTTAAAACAGAAAAAATGGAAATGTTCAGATTTGCAAATAGCGAATATTTATGGGGGTTGCTGATAATTCCGCTGCTGTCAGTTATTTTTATTTGGTCGCGCATTGCCCGGAAAAAAGCGTTAAAACGTTTTGGGAGCGAACCTATATTAAGCCAGTTGATGCCGTTTTCATCCAAAAGCCGGCCTGTTTTTAAGTTTATAATTCTGATGCTTGCATTTGCTTTTATAAACGCAGGAATTGCACGTCCTCAGTTTGGTTCAAAACTTAAAAAGATGAAACGTGAAGGTATCGAGCTTATCATTGCGCTCGATGTTTCAAACAGTATGATGGCAGAGGATATCCAACCCAATCGGCTGGAACGTGCAAAACGTGCTATTTTAAGGTTAATCGACAGGCTAAAAGACGATAAAATCGGACTTATTGTTTTTGCCGGTGACGCTTATACCCAATTGCCAATAACAAGCGATTACAATTCGGCTAAACTGTTTTTGAATTCAGTAAACACTCAAATTGTACCGAAACAGGGAACCGCAATTGGAGCAGCAATTAATCTTGCAACGCGCTCGTTTACACCCGAAGGGGAAGCCAACAAAGCAATTGTTGTAATTACAGATGGCGAAAATCATGAAGATGATGCTGTTTCGGCTGCTAAAAATGCTGTGGAAAATGGAATTGTAGTTCATGCGATCGGAATGGGATTGCCGCAGGGTTCTCCAATTCCGGTTTTGAGAAATGGTCAAAAAGATTATCTTAAAAATAATGAAGGTAAAGTTGTGGTGACAAAACTGGATGAACACATGCTGGAACAGATTGCCGCCGCCGGAAATGGAATTTATGTAAGGGCAAATAATGCTCAGGTAGGCTTAAATGCTCTCTTTGACGAAATTAATAAAATGGAAACCACCGAAATGGAATCGCTGGTTTATTCGGAGTATGATGATCAGTTTCAGTATTTTTTCGGCATTGGATTGCTGCTCATACTTTTTGAATTTGTGATTCTGGAGCGAAAAAACAGGTATTTGAAAAACATCAGGTTGTTTTCAACTAAATAGGAGAAAAATGAAGAAAGTTGCTTTAATAATAAATTTAGTGTTGTTTTTATCGGTTACTGCTTTTGGGCAAAATGAGCGAAAATTTGTGCGAAAGGGAAATGACCTGTTCATGGAAGCGGTAAAAGATACCACCAGGCTGGATACAACAAAATTCAGTGAGGCTGAAACTGAATACAGAAAAGCATTGAATAAAAAACCAGCCGATCCACAATGGAATTACAACCTTGCAGATGCATTGTACAAACAAATGCGTTTTGAAGAAGCCGCAAACAAATTTAGCGAACTCAGCGAAAAAATGGAAGACCCAATGGAAAAAGCACGTGCACTGCATAATTTGGGAAACAGCCAGCTGATGCAGAAAAAATTAGATGAAAGCATTGAATCATATAAAAAAGCCTTGCGCAAAAATCCTCAGGATTTAGATACAAAGTACAACCTTGCGTATGCTCAAATGTTGAAAAAACAACAGGAACAACAACAGCAGCAACAACAGCAAAATAAAGATCAAAATAAGGACCAGAATAAAGATCAGGAACAAAACAAGGATCAGCAACAGAATAAAGATCAGCAAAATAAGGATAAACAAGATCAGCAAGACAAGCAGGATCAGCAAAATAAGGACCAAAATAAAGATCAGCAACAACAGCAACAACAGGCTCAAAACAAAATATCGAAACAGGATGCAGAGCAATTGTTGCAGGCGTTACAAAATGATGAACGGGAAATTCAGGAAAAGGTAAAAAAAGAGAAAGCTGCCCGGGCAAGAAAAACAAAAACTGAAAAGGAGTGGTAAGAATCTTTCAGCAAATAATACTTAAAACACTGTTGGGAAGTTTTAACGGAATAACATACTTTCGCGGAATATAAAAAACCATGATTAAAAAGGTTGCAGTATATATTATATTATTTTTCACAGGTTTAGCTGTAAATGCAGAACAGACACGATTTGTAATGTCGGCGCCAAATGCAGTGGAAGCGGGTAAACAGTTCAGGCTTTCTTTTACTTTAAACGAACAGGGTTCCAACCTGAAATTACCACCCGATTTAACCAGCAATTTCGATGTACTGATGGGTCCAAGTACCGGACAATCCACCAGTATTCAAACAATTAACGGTAAAACAACAACGGAAATCAGTTATTCGTACACTTATATTTTGCGGGCAAAAAAAGAAGGTACATTCGAACTTCGCCCGGCTTCCATTGAAGTTAACGGCAAGGTTTTCGAATCAAATTCATTAACCATTCAGGTGGTAAAACAGCAAAGTCAGCCGGCAAGGCCACTCGATGATGAAGGAGATTCACGGCCGGTGGATTTAGGAAAGGACAATCTGCTGGTCCGGGTTGATATGAATAAACGGAATGTATACCGCGGCGAACAAATCATTGCCACTGTAAAACTGTACGTCAACCCAAACATCAATCTTGGTGGATTTGATGAAGTAAATTTACCAACGTACGAAGGATTTTATACACAGGATATTCAGATTCCGCAGCAAATAAACTTTACCCGTGAGGTATATAATGATAAAATATACCAGGTGGGCATCCTAAAAAAAACAATTCTGTTTCCGCAGCAAAATGGTAAAATTACAATTCAGCCCTTTAACCTTTCGCTTCTTGTACAACAACGTGTAAAGCCGCGTAGTTTCTTCGATGATTTTTTCAGCGGATACCGAACTGTTAAAACCACGCTTACAAGTTCGCCGGTAACAGTTAACGTCAGAGATTTACCACAAGAGCCGGCCAGTTTTTATGGTGGTGTCGGAAATTTTGATGTTTCATCCCAAATAAGCAGCCAGGATGTAACAACAAACGATGCGGTGACACTGACTCTAAAAATCAGCGGTTCAGGAAACATCCGGTTAATAAGAAATCCGGAACTTAAACTTCCCAGTGATTTTGAAGTTTATGATCCGCGGGCAAATGATAATGTTACTGCAAACAACAACGGAGTTTCGGGGACTAAAACAATTGAATATCTTTTTCAGCCCCGGTTTGAAGGAGAATACACCATTCCACCCATTAAGTTTACCTATTTCAATCCGTCCACAGGTTCATATATAACCAAAAGCACCGAAGAATATAATTTGCATGTTGAAAAAGGCACACAGGATCAATCAGCAACAGTGGTCAGTTCGCTGCGCCGGGAAGATGTGCAGCTGATTGGAAAAGACATTCGTTTTATTAAACAGGGAAATCCTTCACTTCATTCAAAAGGTTATACTTTTTACGGAACACTTGGGTTTTATTCTGCTTATGCCGGTAGTACATTACTTTTCCTTTTGCTTTTTGTCGTATATCGTAAAAAAGCACGTGAGAACGCCAACATTGCGCTTATGCGTAATAAAAAAGCAAACCGCGTGGCTGCAAAACGATTAAAAGCTGCCTCTGTCTACATGAAGCAAAACCAAAATGAGGCATTTCACGAAGCCATATTAAAGGCTTTTTGGGGATATTTGAGTGATAAACTTGCTATTCCTGTTGCAGATTTAAATCGGGAGAATGCGGTGAGAAATCTTCAGGATAAAAATGTGGATCATGATGTGATTGACGATTTGGTCGAAATTATCGATCAGTGTGAATATGCACGTTATGCTCCGGCAGGTGGTTCGGAAGCCCGCAGCGAATTGTACAAAAAAGCAGTTTCAACCATGAGCCGCATGGAAAAACAAATTAAGAGATAGTAAAAAATGAGGAATAAATATAATTTGAAATGTGTAATTGTTATTGCCGTTTTACTTTTGGTACGGACGGTAAATGCACAGGAAAATAATGTTCAGCTTTGGGAAAAAGCGAATGCATTTTATACTACCGAAGATTATCAGCAGGCAATTTCAACCTACGAAGAAATATTGCAAAACGGTGAAGAATCGGCAAAACTTTATTTTAACCTCGGGAATGCATACTACAAAGCCGGCGATATCAACAATGCTATATTAAATTATGAACGGGCCAAATTGTTTGCCCCACAGGATGATGATATTCAGTTTAACCTTGAACTTGCCAATCAGTATGTTGTAACAAAAATTGACGAATTGCCGCAGCCGTTTTTCCTTCGCTGGCGAAACCGGATTATCAATATGTATCCTGCAAATGCATGGTCGGTAATCAGCATTTCAGCATTTATACTTTTTTTGATTTTGCTTGGTTTATTCTTTTTCAGCCGCAGCGTTCGGTTAAAAAGAATTTCATTTTGGTTAGGTATTGCGCTGGTTATTGTTTCTGCATTTACATTTTCATTTGCGTCGCGGCAAACACGTAAAATTGCTGAGCGGGATAAAGCTATTGTTTTTTGTCCGCGCGTGACTATAAAAAGCTCTCCGGTGCAGACAGGTACCGATTTATTTTTGATCTATGAAGGTGTAAAAGTAGAAATCACCGACAGTTTAAACACCTGGAAGGAAATTAAACTGAATGATGGAAACCAGGGATGGTTGCCCGATTCCTGCATTGTAAAAATTTAAAATACAAATAACCTGATTTGTTACAGGCAATACAAGAAAAATTTGATACCAGATAAAAAATCATTTTGTCAATTAAGGTACATTACTTGCACTCCTCCCTTTTAGCAACTACCTTTATGCAGTCTCAAAAATAAAGACATCTTAAAATAAATTATCAGTAATAATGGAAAACGAACTTAAACTTGCTGTACTCATCGATGGCGACAATATACCTTCTGCATATGTGAAGGAAATGATGGAAGAAATTGCCAAATATGGCAGTCCTACAATTAAAAGGATTTATGGCGACTGGACAAAACCAACTGTGGCAAAATGGAAAAATATACTGCTTGAAAATGCGATTAACCCCGTGCAGCAATATGCTTACACCATTGGTAAAAACGCCACCGATTCGGCGATGATTATCGATGCAATGGATATTTTATACAGTGAAAAAGTAAATGGTTTTTGCCTGGTTTCGAGTGACAGTGATTTTACACGTCTGGCTACCCGGCTCCGTGAAGCAGGAATGAAAGTTTACGGAATTGGTGAAAAGAAAACACCCGATCCGTTTATCGTAGCCTGTGATAAATTCATTTATCTTGAAATACTGAAAGACACTTCAAAAGAAACTGATAATAATGCAGCTCCTGATAAAACGACAAA
This sequence comes from uncultured Prolixibacteraceae bacterium, assembly GCA_963816685.1. Lineage (GTDB taxonomy): Bacteria > Bacteroidota > Bacteroidia > Bacteroidales > Prolixibacteraceae > CAVYUC01. The sequence continues at coordinate 48,734 of CAWFMB010000016.1, forward strand.
AAAAGGAGGTTACGATAAAATTACTCCAAAAGTTGTTCGATTAATTTCAACCACTATTTCCGATTTGGCCGATGACGACGGATGGGCATTCCTTGGCGATGTGGGTAGTCTGCTGCAGAAAAAGCAGCCCAATTTTGATTCGCGAAATTACGGGTTCGAAAAATTAACACCGCTCATCAATTCCATCGGCAAATTTGAAATCGACCAGCGAGACAGTTACAAAGGAAAATTCAAACTGATTTATGTGAAAAACAAAAGCCGTTAAATTTTGTTTTCCCCTGTACAAATGTTATTTAAACAGCTCCACAATTTCGTCCTTCGAAATTTCTTTAAACGGGTTATTTGAATTGATGAAAAGATCGGCCAGCGAACTTTTGCGGCTTTGCAATTGCTGAATTTTTTCTTCGATAGAATTTTCAGTAATAAAGCGGTATACAAACACGTGCTTGTTTTGCCCGATACGGTGTGCCCTGTTAATCGCCTGATTTTCGGCTGCAGGGTTCCACCAGGGATCGATAATAAAAACATAATCAGCTTCTGTAAGATTCAACCCAACTCCACCCGCTTTCAGTGAAATCAGGAATATTCGATTCTCCGGGTCTTCCTGAAATTGTTTAATTACCTTCTCGCGTTTTGTGGTTTGTCCGGTTAATATGCTGTATTTCCAGTTGTTTATTTCAATTTTTTCCCTGATAAGTTCCAGGTGTTTTACAAATGAAGAGAAAATCAATACTTTATGGTTTTCGGCAATAAGATTATCCAACATCATAAAAATTTCCTGGAACTTTCCCGATTCATTTTCCTCATCCTTTTCAAGTAGCGACGGATGATTGGCCAGCTGCCTCAATTTGGTTAGCCCCTGCAATACTACGAAACCCGTTTTTTCAATCCCCTCCTCTTCAATACTAGCCAAAATCATATTTCTTATAACCGATTTTTCGTGCTCATATATTTTTTGCTGCGCAGGAGTCATATTGCAAATGAGCACCTGTTCCATAAGCGGCGGTAAATCTTTTGCAACCTCTTCTTTTGTACGGCGCAAAATAAAAGGATGGATCATCAACTGCAGTTTTTCCTGCTGCTTCTTATCATTATGTTTTTCAATTGGGGTAATAAAAAAGCGTTTAAAAAAAGCAAGGTTCCCCAGAATTCCGTTGTTCAAAAAATTCATTTGTGACCATAAATCTGACAGTGAATTTTCGATGGGAGTTCCGGTTAAAACCAGCCGGTGCCTGGATTTTAATCCTAAAACTGCTTTATAGGTTTTCGATGCCGGATTTTTTATGTACTGGCTTTCATCCAGAATCAGGTAAAAGAATTCGGTACCGGCCATTTGTTTATAATCGTTGCGAATGGTGCCGTAAGTGGTTAAAATGATGTCATAGAATTGAGCGATTTTGGAAATCTCAACTGCATTTTTTCGCTGGGCACCAACATGTTTATATATTTTTAATGAAGGAGTAAACTTTATAATTTCAGTTTCCCAGTTATGTACAAGCGAAGTGGGCAAAACGATTAAACTTGCCGGTTGAATTTCTTCTGTTTCACCATGTTCGCCAAACAAATTGAGCTGGCCGTTTAGCGGGTCTTTTATTTTTATTTCTGATTTTTGCCGTTTCAGTTTTAAGAGTAAGGAAAGCGTTTGCAGTGTTTTTCCCAATCCCATATCATCGGCAAGACAACCACCAAAGCCATTTTCATTCAAGTTATACATCCAGTAAAAACCTTCCTTCTGATATTCGCGCAAAGTGGCATTTATGTTTTCTGGTAAAGATACTGCAGCCTGTTTTTTTGTTAACTGCTGAAGGCGGTTCTGAACAGATTTTCCACTCTCCTGCACTACATTTTGCAATAAAGTAAAATGATATTTTTCAAATTGGAGTGTTTCGCCTTTTATTTTACCAAATGGAATTAATCCTTTATAACGAGCAAACCATTCTTCGGGCAAAACTGCAATTTCACCATTGGGTAATTCAAACTCGCGAATATCATTTAAAATGTATTTTTTCAGTTTTACAAAAGGAATGCTGAATCCCCCAAAATGTACGGTGGCATAAACATCGAACCAGTCGCCTGATTTCCTTGTTTTCATTTCCAGCCGCTGAGTTCCTGTAAAATAGGTTTTTTTCAAGTTTTTCCTGCGAAATACTGAATGCCGCTTTCTTTCAAGTTTGGGTTTGTTGTTGTTCAGCCAATTCACCAAAAAATGCATGACGTTTTCGGTCTCCGGCAAATCGGTTCCCGGAACGGTAAAATATCCGTTGGTTTCCTTCAATCCAACTTTTTCAATAGATGCAAGAATTTCCGTTTCCCACTCAAAATCGCGTTTTATTTTGCGAAAAGTAAATTCATTGTTTGCCTTTTGCAAATTAACTGATGTTTTTCGCATGGAATTGGGTTGGAATTTTTCATTGCCATATATGAAATTCAAAAAAAAGCAAGGCTCATACTTCAGGTTTTTCTCCAGTGAAAGCATGGCTTTTTTTTCAATTTCACCTTCCTGTATCTCAAATCCTTTTGCCTTAACTTCATAGTCGCGAATAGTATTCAAGATAAATCCCGAATAATATTTGTCTTCGATTGAATTGGGTACCGAAACTGAGTTTTTTGTAAAAAACGGAGTTAGTTTTTTTGCTTTCAGCTTTTCAAACACAATTAACCGGCTATTGTGAATGAGCAGGCAAGGATCATTTGTCACGACTTTTATATTCGGGCTCTGCAGCGAAATTTCCTTTTGATCCAGAAAAATCTGTAATTGATATTTTGTCTCCGACTCTGTTCGTTCGAAATAAAAAACCGGTCGGGCAAAAAAAGGCTGCACATCAATTTCATCCTCGTCGTACAGGTTAGCATATTTCACTTGTTTATTCAGCAGTCGCACAGGGCTCAGCATTAAAATGGAAGCCACCTGAAACATTATTTTTTCGATGAAGGGAATAACCTGCTTTTCGAAATTTTTTGTACGCAATCCTGAGAAAAAATCAGAGACACTGGTTGCCCGCGAAAATCGTTTCATCAATCTTTCGTCGCTGTATTTTTCAATGAGTTCGACCAGTTCTTTTTCAAAAGGTCTGAAATGATAGTCCGGAGAATCGTTTAAATCACGCTTTTTTACCAGACGAACTATCGTATAAAACTGTTCTTCCTGTTGAATCAGGTAAGGAAGAAAAACATTGCCCAAAAAACGATGTTCGGTTAAAGCAATTATGAATTCAGTTTTGCCCTTATTTTTTCCCGGTGTTTCCAACCCATTTTAAAATTACAGTATGCTAAACAAAAAATGCCATTTCAAAAAAACCTTAAATATACAAACAGATGCAGCAAAATTAAACGCCGGAAAAGAATGATTTGAATAAATTAACAAAACAGAATAAAATCAGCAATAATAATATTATCATCGAAAAACCAGTAGTTTTACTGGCTTCAAATCCTACTTTACATTATGGAAAAGTTAATATGAAGCGGATTTTAATAATCGGTGCCACCAGAAATACAGGAATAGAAGTAATCCATTATTTAATCAAAACCCGAAGTAAAAATAAGGAAGTTGCAGATGTTAGAAATGTGGAAAGGGCACATTCTGAAGCCATTTTACTCGAAAATTTTCAGGATTACAAAACCGGAAAACCGATTTAACCGGCTATGAAAATCTTAATTTCATTCATGTTACAGAAATTATAAACAAAATTGTATCATATTAAATAGTGTTTGAAAATATATCACCATTCCGGTTTTACCGGATTAAAAAGGAAGAAGGAATGGAAAAGGGATTAATAGTGAAAATGCTGCTGCTCCACTTTCTGCCCCGATTTCAGAAAGAACCTGAAATTTCAACATTCTACGAGCAATTGACCGGCATGAAACCGACCACATTAACTGAATTCATTGCCCGGGAAAAAGATGTGTTTCAACAATAAAAATGAAATTATTTTTTGGCAAATTTCATGTTTGCAGCATTTATTAAAACCACTCCTCCTCCATGTGTAGCAACTGCCACTTCTAAAAGTTTTCCATTGTTTGGTACAAAAAGAATTTTGTTAACCGGATTTTTTAAGTTGATTTTGTACCGGTTCAACATTGAAATAATTTCAACTCTTCCGGTTATATCAGCAATTACTAAAACTTCATCATCGTCTTTATAATCAACATTCGTAATCCACCGCAAAAACATGTAGTTTGATTTTTCCGATGTTATATTTTTCAAATTGGATAAATCCCAATAAATAACCGAAGAATCATCACCACAAGAAATCAATTTATGTCCATCTTCATAAAAAGAAATATCGCGTACCCAGTTTTTATGCCCTTTTAAAGTTGCAACCAAATTTCCATTTTCGGTAGAATATAAATTTATTGTTTTATCTCCGCTTGCCGTTGCCATAAGTTTTCCATCGGGGCTAAATATAACAGAGGTAACATCTTTTTTATGATCGTTTATTTTGAATTTGATACCATCATTTTTAAGGTCGTAAACAAATACACAGCCATTTGATACACCGGCAAGAAGAAATCTGCTGTCAGGTGATACATCAACCGAAGTAACAACTGCAGGCAATGAAATGCTTTGTTTGAAAGTATTATCTCTCAGATTCCAAACGATTATAGTACTATCCCGCCCTCCGCTAACGAGTATTGAATTATCGTTAGAAATATCAATGGCTAATATTCTTTTGGAATGGCCATGTGTTAGCTCGTCCAACAAAATCTGGTTATTGACAGAAAAGATTTTAATATCTGCGGAATCGGCTACAGCAAGCTTTTCTCCATTGTCGAATAAACAGATGTCAAAGATTATATTATCATTTGCAGGAAAGATTTTAAAATTTTCCTTTTCCTGAGACGCTGCTGAAAGTATCAGAAATGCGAAATATATTGCAGGTATTATTTTATTATTCATAATAAGCATAACGTTTGTCTTTTAAAAACCTTAAATATATTCCAAGGGAAATTTGTCGCTGTAAAAACTGTTCATCAGTATAAAATGCAGAAGTTATAGAATTTTGTTGAAATGAATAGGACAACTGAATTCCTGCGTCTTTTGAGAAGGTATATTCAATACCAGCCCCCATTTTTACACCCATAAAATTGTTGATGATTTCAGTAAGTTGTTTTTTGTTACCATCACTTAATACTACTTCAAAAACGGAATGCTCCAGATTCAAAGTGGCCTGACCGAATACCGGAGCAATTTCGATGTATGATTTAAGCCGGTTTTGTATACCTGTTTCTTTAAATTTTGTATGGAATTGCAAAACCGGAGCAAATGATTTTAAATTCACATCAGCTTCCTGATAAAGCTCACTTTCATGATATGACCAGTTTGAACCATTAACTTTACCCCCTTCCAAACCAATATTGAGAACAGGAAAAATTTTGTATGTTGCTTTTGCAGAATACCCATTCATCCTTTTCAGGTTGGCATAAAAACCGGGATAAATAAATCCATTTTCCCCGGATTCTTTTTTACCTGCAAATTGGCCGGAAAGATAATCCAGATGGAAATTGACTTTACTTTCAATAACCTGTCCTTCTATGTTTTTTGGATTACAAAATAAACACAGCAGGATTAGAACTATACCAGTTGATTGATTGATCTTCATTCTTAAAAAATAAGCTCTTTAGATTTTAGTTCATTTCATTTAATTTTTGGAAGGATCGAATTCCCATGTGTGCCACGAAGTAATGAAATAGCCCTTATGATTGTAGCAAAAACTTGCAGCAACAAAGCTTTGTTCCGGACAGTTTTGAAATTGTTCCCATTTGTTGAGGGCAAAATTATATTTCCACATTTCATTTGAACTTTCACTTGGCCAGCTATCATTTTTACCAAGACCAAGAAATAATTCATCATCAATAATAGTTATTCCCCAAAAAGAATAGGAATTTAAAGGAATAGTTCCAAGGGCAACCAACGATGAATTCTCCGGATTATATTTCCAAAATTCATTACCTGAAGTAGACGACAATCCTAAATACACATTCCCAGATATGTAAAGCGAAAAACTGCCAACAGGATTTTTTGCAATATTATCTGGTAGCATTTTATTCTGCACCCAAACATTTTTAACAGTATCAAATTCCCATAATTTATTGTCATTGAATGATCCGAGTAATATTTTATCTTCAGTATTTGTTAAAAAAAACTGATATCGTTCATTATACAGGATTTCATTATAATACCCTGAAATTGTTAAACCGGGCGGATATTTCCGGCGTGTCCATTTTTCTGATTCAGGTTCGTACTCCCAAAAGCCATTGTTAAAAAGCACGTACGCTTTTTTGTTTAATGCAGTTGATAAAACAGCGATTTCACATTCTGAAGGAAGATTAGAAGTTTTTTCCCACGTTTGTATTTCCAGGTTATATGTTTTAAGTTCTCCTCTGTAAATTATGTATCCCTGATTTTCTATTTGAAAATATGATTCGCACCAGAAATTATTATTATTCCCTGTATTTGCCCAGGGAAACCAAAGCTGAAATAAATCCTGGGAATATGAGACTTTACCAGCACTTTCTACAGCTACTTTTACATTTTCACTTATAGACAGTTGAGGTATTGTTACAAACAGCTTTTCTTTCGAAACCGAATCGATAACAGCAGTTACATTACCAAACTGAACTTTTATATCTTCTTTTAGAAACCCAAAATTTTTTCCCTCAATAACCACTTTGGTTCCAACAGGACCAAAGTCAGGGCTGAATTTATTTAACTCAGAAGGCAGGCTGCCCGAACTTGTAAAAGAAACATAATTGCCATAACCGGTTCCTTCCTTAGTTTGTATAAACGCACGAATATTATACGTTGTATCTTTTTTTAAGCCGCTGTTTAAATTGTATTTCACGTATAAATTAAAATCTTCATTATCCAGAAAAATTATGCCTTCATTTTTTGAACGTTGATCTTTTTTTAAAATAAAACCATATTCAAGAATATCGCTCGAAACATTTGCAACTTTTGCATTTAAAATAACTCCGCTTTCCGAAATTTCTGTAACCTCACCGGTAAAAACCAACGGGACATCAATTTCAGTTTCTTGTTTGCAAGAGTAAGTTGAAAACAACATCAGTAAAACCAGAACAACATTTATGAATGGGAAACTGCGATTCCGAGATTTAATTTTTATATGCATACATGAATTCATTATTTTGGTTAACATCCTCAAAATAAACCATATCATTCAATACAAAAATTGAAATACGTGGATGATTATATAATGCAACTGGTACATCACATACTTTCACCCATAAATCTTCCGAATCATTGTATCGGTATAAAAATTCATATTCAGTATCATAAATATAACCTTTGTTTTTATATGAAAATCCAATGGCATGTGGGCTGTAATAACCTTTGGCAACCGGATTCCGGCTTTTCTCAATCCAACTGTCATTTATCGGGTTGTACTGAAATGTGCGACCATAAACCGTTGCAAAAATTTTATTATTACTAACCCATGAGTGTGCAAACGAATACTCAAATTGTGCAGGAAAATCATTCAACCGCGTACATTTCTGATGTATAAAATCACATTGCCAGTGTTCCCCTTTTTCAGTAATTATGTGAATTTTGTTATCGTATTTAAAAGAAGTGGCTGTTAAAAAACTGAACGGCAAATCATTTTTTCGGGTCCAGTTTCTGTTTTTCATGTCAAAAACCCACATCTCTTTGTATTGCTCGTAACCCCAAACGTATCCACCAGTGAGATATAAACTGTCGCCGATGGTTATGTACAAACTTCCGTCTGTAACATGCGGATACGCTTCGGCCCTTTCCTGTTTCCATGTATCATTTAGCGGATCATAAACATGTATTACATCTTTCGATTGATCCAGTAAAAAAGCTTTGTCACCATAGGTAAAAATCTTACCATCTGATGCATTATAATAGAGACTTTTCTTTTTGTCCCATGAACTTAATAAATTAAAGTCATTTTCAGCAGTTGTAATTTTCAATCCATTTACTACTTTCATTTGTACAGTTTTATCTTCAAACAATTCAAAATAACCGGCCGAAGGAACTACAGCTTCAATTTTGGATTCATTTACTGACCGAATTTCTCCTTTTTGTTCACCAAAATAGAGTTCAGTAAAACTTCCGTTCTGTGTAAAATTTTTCCCGGTTATAAATATAATTTCTCCTGCATATCCCTGATTGATTGAGAAATTTTCAATTTCAGGACCATTAATTTTTAATTTTTCGTTGGATTTGACAGTATTATCGCCAACTGAAATTTGAATTTCTGTTTCGCCATAAAAAGCCGTTTTTGGTGTAATGCAAACAATTGAATCTTCATCGGCATAAATTACTTCTGCAATTTCCCCATTTACGGTTACCTGATTTCTGTTTTTATTATAGCTGAAACCTGAACCTGCAATGGTAATACGTGAACCATCAAACGCTTCTTTCGGCGAAAAATCTTCTATTACCGGAAGCAATGAACCTTCACTTTCGAAAGTAATTTTATTCCCTAAAACCAGGTGGTTAGGAGTTTTAACATAAGCCTGAACCCAGTATTGCGAATTCCTGGATAAATCGCTCTTAACTTGCAGTTTAAAATCATTTAAACTTTTTTCTTTCCTGATCGAATAAGTGTATTCAGTTTCATAGCTGCTCCAGTTAAACCCGTAATCAGTTATATTTTCGTTGCCCATATTTAAAATCCCGGCACGAAATGTAACTCCCGATGCATTTAAACTTTCTGGTTCCTTTGTAATTACAACCGGATATTCTTTGGATAAAATTTCGGCATCCTTTTCGCAACCTGCGGAAAAAACAAGTATAAACAAACTCAAAATGTAATATTTCATGGCTTAGAAATTAAATCCTGTAAAAAATTGCAAATCAGAATTGTCAAATGATTTTAAATTTCCTTTTCCATTAATCCGGTTAAACCTGGCTTCAATAAAAAGTGAATTTTTAGAATTAAATGCATATTCAACACCACAACCAACTGAATAACCAACTCCAATGACAGCATGCAGTGAATTGTCGAATTTTTTATTCACATTAATGATTTCATTCATTCCGGTAAATTCCCAAATTTTGGTTTCATGCTTAAAATTGTATGCCAGTGTGCTGCCACCATTTATATATGGTTTAAATCTGTTCGAAGGATACGTATAACGGATAAGAACCGGAATTTTCAATGCTGAAACATTCGACAAAAGATCCATTTCATTTTCTGCTGATTTTTCGTTATCTGAAAAAGAATGACTTGAATATGTAATTTCTGCATGTAGGGAAAAGTTGCTAATTAAAACAGGCTGATCAATAAAAGCTCCGGCCATAATACTTCCTTCGTAAACATTTCCTAAATTGGAATATGATGAAATTACCATGGAAGGAATTGACTGCCTGGTGAATTCAAGTCCTCCTATAACACCGAACCGAAGATGTGGAAAAGGTTTGTTTTCGCAATTATTGTAACGCCGGATAAAAAGCGAAAGTGATCTTTTACTGTACCTGACAAATTCATTGGCTTCAGCTAAAGGAGCGCAATCTGATGTATAACTTTTTAATTCATCCCGGAAATAATCATCCTCTCCATTTTTCTCTTTTGGCAGCTCGCTAAAATGGATACTATCTTTTTCAAGAAAAAAGGTTTTGTAATTTTTGTTTCGGTAGTAATATAAAGTTGAATTTCCTTTTACCAGTCGCTCCAGAAAAACCCGCTGAATTGAATCATCAACTAAAATGGGTTTTGATATGTAAACCTGACTTTTACTAAATCCATATTCCCTGATGTCGTTAGGCGAGAGCTGAATAATTTCCTTGCCTTTGCCTACCTCAATTAATTTTGCATTTTCAATTTCACCTCCATTTTTAATTTTCACACCATATTCAGCAGTACTGTCTGCTTTGTAATACCCATCCTGTGCGAATACCGGAACATAAAATAATGCTAACAATAACAGAAGTACTATCCTTTTCATATTAACTTTTACATATTCGTTTTAAAAATAAATTCCGGTACTTAAATCAAAAGAAGAAATTTGAGTTTTGAGATTATCCAATTTAGCAGTGGAATCTATGTTTTTTGCAGAAGTGGAGTAATCATATTTTAATGATGCAAAATATTCATGTTTGCTATTTATTTCATAATTGCATCCTACCGCAAAAAAGCTACCAATGAGGGAATTCGTTATGGGTTTATAATCCATTTCGTAAGTATCTATCCTTTCTGAGTATATATAATCCAATAATATCTGCTGACTTTTTGAAATAATGTGGTTTGAAAAAATTCCTAAAGCTAAAGTTGGCTTTACTTTTCCTTTTGGAAATTTGTATTTAACTGCTATAGAGGGCTGAAACGAAATCAGATTAAATTGAGCGTGATAATATGTATTTGTAATTTCCGTCTGATAGCTATAAGAACCATAATAATTGTTTTTTCTAATATTGATTTCTGCTTCAAATGATAACTTTTCATTTAACCTTGGCACATTCGTATTTACTAAAAAACCAAGAAAATAACCCGCACTTTGTTCAAATGTGAATTTAGAAAACAAGCCTCTGTCAAAACTTAAAGTAGCTGCACTTACTCCGGCTATTGGTGCAAAACGGGGATTTAATTTTCGAAGTTCTTTTTTGTAAACGATGCATTCTTCGGAATCACAAACATAGTCATGATAATCTTTTGTGATATTAATAAGCGACTTGTGTCCGAGTTTTACCTTGTCAACTTTGGATTGAATAGGCATACAATCGGCAAACGCCGCTTTTAGCAAACCTATATATTGGTATGAATGCCTCACCACATTTCCTTTACCAGGTATATATTCCATATTTTTATCATCCGCAAGTTCAAATAATTTCCCTGTACGATCTTCCAGAAAATATTTGCTGTTTTTATTATCCTGGTAATAAAACAGATTTGTTATTCCATCCACCAGAAATTCAAGAAACACTTGTTCAATACCTTCGTCAAGAGGTATTTTTTCCGACAGATAAAACTTACTTTCCGAAAATTTGTAGGCTTTTATTTGTTCGGGAACAAATTTTACTGTTTCAGCATTTTCATTTGTTTTGAATACACATAGTCTGGCATTTCGGATTTCTCCCCTGTAATCAATTAATCCATATACCGTATCATTTTCCCAGGTAATATAAAAACCGGGTCGAAAATCTGATTGTGAAAATGCTGTTGAAGAAAAGAATGTAAAATATATTACAAACAATACTTTGTTTTTTGACAAAAGTTGATTCATTGCTGGTTTTTAGATGGTTTAAAAGTTTTGATTTTCGATACAAGATGATTTGCTGTTTCAAATATAAATGTTTTTTAAATGTCCTAAATATTTGATTTAATTTAATTCTGCTTTCCCATACCATTAATCCGGAAAACATACTCCTGCTTCTGCTGTTACTATATTCAGATTGCATTTTTTGAAATGTGAAAAGCATACATTCGATTCATAACTTTAAAACAATTATAAAAATGTTAACACATCTCGATATCTGGCTGTGGAATCTCCTGATTCCAAAAATGAATGTGAATTTCTTCAAAAGTAAGTTCAATGCACTTCTTGTTATGGTGTATATTTCGTTTTACAAATTGCCACGAATATTTCTTTTAAATTATTTTTCCGGAAGGAAAAAAATAATGAAAGTGGACAGTAAACAGCTGATTATCCGGAATCCTTCGGTTTTGGAAAGACTATCGGAAGTTTTGGAGTCGAACAAAGAAAAAGACAAATTAAGCGGCACGCTCCATATTTCTCAAACCGATGTAGATGATCCGAATTACAGGTATTCTGTTGGTTCATTTCAAATTAATTATTCCCACGAAAAGGAAAGTGTCCGGTTAAAAACACATTCCAATTACCGGTTTCAGGAGTCTCCTGAGCGGCTCACCAAAAATTTGCATCACTGGCTGTATTCGTTGAAGGAAAAAAAGAAGGCCAGTGAATTTCACATTGAAGGGAACGAATGGGTGGTGCCTGTAAATGATTTAAATTCACTGGCTGGAATTAACAAAACAGAAAAATCTTCACGAATCCGGCTTCTTGTTTAAACCGGTTTTAACCTAAATGTTTGAAGATTTCCTTTCTGATTTACTTAATCTTTCGGCACTTTTTCTCCCGGAAAACGATCGGCATATTCAACCCAAAATGATTTTACTTCTGCCTTCATTTCTTTTGCAAGCGAAAGGATTCCAATGAGGTTGGGAATGGTCATCAACGCGATTGTAATTCCTGAAAGGGTCCAGATGATGGTGGTATCGGTAAAGGAAGCAACGAAAAAACCGATGACATAAATAATATGGTAATAAATTACTTTTCCCGAACCAAACAAATACGTTATTGCCCTATCGCCATAATACGACCAACTGATTGCTGTTGAAAAGGCAAACATCAGCAAACCGAGTGAAACGATATACTTTCCGTAGTCTCCAAACCAGCTGCGCGTAAATGCGATAGTTGTGAGCGGCGCGCTGTGCATCAGTGATTTTCCGGTTATAGTCAGTCCAGGCTGGCTTTCCAGCTTGCCTTCTTTAAATTTAATCTCACCGGTATACAGTTGATTATTTACAAACACTTTAACATCGTCGGCAACCGAACGGGCATGAAGTATGGTGGGCTGATTTTTGATTTCGCCCTGATCAACCATAAGTGTTCCGGTAAAAAGCTGAAGGTCGGTTTCTCCAATCAGGTATTGGTGAAGCGTTTCAACATCCTGTTTATTATTTTCGGAGAAAGCATTTTCCAGCACTACCAAATCAGCTTCCTGAAACTGGTTCTCCATTTTTTCAGTCCATACACCCGACGAAAGCAACACCAATCCGGTTAATGAGCAAATAATAATTGTGTCGATAAAAGGTTCGAGCAGTGCAACCAAACCTTCTGAAACCGGTTCGTGGGCACGGGCTGCGGCATGTGCAATCGGTGCCGACCCTTGTCCTGCCTCATTTGAGAACAACCCCCGGTTTACTCCCCGGTTAAAGGCAAAAGCAATACTTCCGCCCAAAAATCCCCCAACGGCTGCAGTACCTGTAAAAACATCGCCAACTATTGCTCCCAGCGACGGCAAAATGTTTTCATAATTATAAAGAATCACTGCAATTGCCCCAATAAAATATACAATTGCCATTATAGGAACCAGCCGTGATGTTACTTTTGCTATTCGTTTAATTCCGCCAATAATGACAAATCCCAGCAACAATGCCAGCACACCTCCGGTAATCATATGATTGATTCCGAATGTTTCAAACAAGGAGTTGGATATACTGTTGATTTGCGGCAGGTTTCCTGTACCGAATGAGGAAAGAACTGTGGCAATGGCAAAAATAACTGCCAGCCATTTCAGGTTCAGCCGGTTTTTCATGTAATACATGGGGCCCCCGGCAATGGAACCATCTTCAGCCGTTTCGCGGTATTTATGAGATAATGTAACTTCAACAAATTTGGTGGTCATTCCAACTGCCGCAGTTACCAGCATCCAGAAAAGCGCGGCCGGTCCTCCCAAATGAATGGCCAGCGCCACACCGGCAATATTTCCGGTTCCAACTGTTCCAGATAATGCAGTGGTCAACGCCTGAAAATGTGATGTATCTCCCTGATCGCCTTCTTTATCAAATTTCCCCCTGACTATACGAAGTGCATATTTCATATACCGAAACTGGGGAAACTTCAAATAAATGGTAAAAAAAATGCCGGTCCCCAGCAATAAAAATACGAACCATGACGAACCGCCAATATAACCATCGATAACAGAAAGAACATCATTTATTTTATTCACCTGAACAATTTTAAATTCGTTGATTTAGTATTATCTTATCCAATCCGCTGAAACTAAACAGGAAAACCAAAAATGAACAACTACTGCTGTTTTCCTGTTGTCAATGTTTTTAGGTTTAAATTATAATTTCTGCTAAAAATAGTAATCTATTTCAACATTGAAAGTTAAAAAACTATTTTTAAACAGAAGAAAACCTGCAGTAACAGAGGAAAACCGGTTGAATATTTTATTTTTGTTAATCATAAAATAAAAAGAAAACAGAACAACAAATTTCTTAACTTCGTTTAATAATTTAAATTTAAAGCCATGTTACCCAGATTTTTATTAGCCGACAATTCACTTGAAACACCCGAAACAATTTTTGTGGTACATACCGAAACTCCGCGTTTTATTATTGAAGCTGATATTGATGATTTCTGGAGCAATCAGCAAATTCACTGGATTGATGGTGAACCAGGTGATGAAGACCTTATTTCACAACTTGTTGAAGAAGCTGAAGATTTTTTGGAACGGGAATTCGAAAACGAAGATTTTCTGGATGAAAATGAAGAAGAATAAACAGTATGGAATTTGAAAGCAGACCAAAAAAATTGTACCGTTCGCGCGACCGGATTTTGGGTGGCGTGCTTGCAGGTTTTGCAGAATACATCCATGCAGATGTATCTTTAATCCGAATTCTTTTTGTAATAGTATCTATCCTTTCGGCAGCATTTCCGGGAATACTGGTTTACATTATTTGCTGGGTAGTAATCCCGGAAAAACCATTGGGATACGATTAAAATCCACTTTGTTTAGGTAAAACGGGATGTATCTGACGGGTAAAATATGATGCATGGCGTTTCTTGAAATCCTCAGGGTAAAGATGCGATGCATCGCAGTTCAACTGATTAAAAAGCATCGCGTCTCGTCTGTTCCACTCAATTATTACACCCTCGTCTTTTCCGGAGTTACAGAATCAGTTTTGTTCCACCCCTTTCAGCGACAACTGAATGCGTTTCCGTATAACATCCACTTCTTTCACCCGAACTTTAATGTGCTGATGCAGTTTCACAATCTCATTTGGATCGGATACAAACCGATCGGCAAGTTCAGAAACGTGAATCAGTCCCGACTGTTTTACGCCAACATCCACAAATGCGCCAAATTTGGTGATGTTGTTTACGATTCCCGGCAGGACCATTCCTTCCTTTAAATCTTCGATGGAGAAAATTCCTTCGGCAAATTCAAAAATTTTAATGGGTTGCCGCGGGTCGCGACCTGGTTTGAGCAACTCGCTTTTAATGTCATTTAATGTTGGCAAACCCACTTCCGTGGTTACATATTTATTCCAGTCGATTTTTGAAACCAACTCCTCATTGCGCACCAAATCACTGATTTCACAATTTAAATCTTTGGCAATTTGATTTACGATGTGATACGATTCCGGATGGACAGCAGAATTATCCAATGGATTTTTTGCATTGGGAATGCGAAGAAAACCGGCGGCCTGTTCATACGCTTTCGGCCCCATCCGCGGTACATTTATTAACTCACTGCGCGAATGAAATGCACCATTTTCTTTCCGGTAGTCGACGATATTTTGCGCAAGTTGCGGTCCAAGTCCCGAGATATAATTAAGCAGATGCTGACTGGCCGTATTTAAATTAACGCCCACCGAATTCACACTTAACTCTACTACCGCATCCAGACTGCTTTTTAGCTTTTTCTGATCCACATCGTGCTGATACTGCCCTACTCCAATACTTTTTGGGTCGATTTTCACCAGCTCAGCCAGCGGGTCCATCAATCGTCGCCCAATGGACACAGCGCCACGAACCGTTACATCATACTGCGGAAATTCCTTTCGGGCAACAGGAGATGCAGAATAAACAGAAGCGCCGTCTTCACTGACCACGTACACTCTGACTTCCCGGTTATAACGCAGTTTTTTAATAAACGCTTCGGTTTCGCGACTGGCAGTTCCGTTTCCAATGGCAATAGCTTCAATTTTATAAATTTCCACCATTGAAGAAATTTTCTTTGCCGCCATCTTTTTTTCGTCCTGCGGTTTGTGCGGGTAAATGTTTTCGTTGTATAACAGATTTCCCTGCTCATCAAGACAAACAACTTTACAACCGGTTCGGTAACCGGGGTCAATTGCAAGTATCCGTTTTTGTCCAAGTGGAGGTGCCAGCAACAATTGCCGCAGGTTTTCTGCAAAAACATTAATTGCATCTTCTTCTGCTTTTTCTCTTGAAAGACCTGCAAATTCGTTTTCAATAGAAGGTTCAATCAACCGTTTAAAACTGTCTTTTACTGCAAGACCAACCTGCTCCGAACTTTTAGTATTTCCACGTACAAAAAAGCGCTCAAGGTTTTCAAGTGCGTGTTCTTCATCAGTTTTAACCGAAACCCGCAGATATCCTTCTTTTTCACCCCTTCGCATGGCCAGCAGCCGGTGCGAGGGACATTTCTTCAGTGGTTCATTCCAGTCAAAATAATCCCGGAATTTCTCCCCTTCTTCCTCTTTTCCTTTAATTACTTTGGATGAAATTTCCGCCGTATTCTGAAATTCTCGGCGAACAATATTGCGCGCCTTTTCATTTTCACTCATCCATTCAGCAATAATATCGCGGGCGCCAGCCAATGCATCTTCCACTGTTGCCACTTCTTCATTAAAAAAAGAAGCTGCCCGAACCGAAGGATTACGTTCTTCCTGTTTCATCAGGATTTTTGCCAGTGGCTCTAATCCTTTCTCTTTGGCGATGGTGGCTTTTGTACGGCGTTTAGGTTTGTATGGAAGGTAAATATCTTCCAGTTCCACCGGGTCATAACAGTTTTCAATCCTCAGTTTTAATTCAGGTGTTAAAGCATCCTGCTCTTCGATTGTCTTTAGGACTGTTTCTTTACGTTTTTCAAGTTCTGTAAACTTTTCATGTTGTTCCTTTATCTGCAAAACCTGCACCTCATCAAGACTGCCGGTCCGTTCTTTCCGGTAGCGTGAAATAAAAGGGATAGTACCGCCCTCATTGAGTAGAAAAATTGTATTTGAAACCTGAACCGGTTTAATTCCAAGAATTTGAGAAATGATTACAGTGATTTTTTGATCCATCGTATAAAATTTTCGGAGTGTAAAGGTAACAAACACAAGGGTAAATTCATTAAAATGAAATTATAACCCTGTGAGAATTTTACTGACAGAATAAATGATAAAATCAACCGGTATAAAAAATACGAATGAATTGAAAGTTACTCTACTGCCGGATTTAATTTCTGAAGATAACGACGTTCGGAGCGTATGGCCAGCCGTTGCAAAACAAATGCAATAGTGGCAAAGAACAAAAATATCGGTATGATAATATCAAGTTCGCTGACAAAAAAGGACCAGCTTGGCTCCGCATTAATATCTTCGGAAGGCAAAAATGAACCGTATATAAACATAATAATGAACGAAATTGTGATGTAATAAAAGGTGTGGTAGACCCATCCTGATGCTGTGTGGGGAAAATAAGCAAGCAGAAACCTTCTGATAAAACCCGTTTTATGTTCAGCATTCTTTTCCTCATAATCAAGATCAACGGTTTCAATGATCAGATCATCCAGACGTTTTGAAACTTCATTTTTAAGTACTGCAAATCTCTCCCCGGTTGAAACTTCGCGTTGCGCCTGCAACCATGCCTGCCAAAATTCCACCTGTTCTTTTGCCTGCAGTACATTTCTTCGTTTTGCTGCTTCGTTCGAACGGTCGTTCAACCATTTAAGCAGAACCGGTGTAAGTCCGATAACTGCTGCAAGAAGCGGAATGATTTCCCTGATGCTCATACCATTTGATTTAAGTTTGCGATATAAAAGACATTGAAATTAAATTACAACATATTTAAAACCAACTTGTTTAATTTACAACAAAAATGAATTCTCCTGAATTGCATTTAATAAAATGAAGATTAATTTATACAATAGTAAATACAGTGTTATATTGTTAAAGTTTATTTTACCATTCAACTTTAAACTTCTATTTTTGTGACACGTTTTAAAAGAAAAAGATAAAAATGTTTGAGAATTTATCAGATAGACTGGAGCAGTCGTTTAAACTACTCAAAGGACAGGGAAGTATTACGGAGATTAATGTTGCTGAAACTTTAAAAGAAGTCAGACGGGCATTACTCGATGCCGATGTTAACTTTAAAATTGCCAAAAGTTTTACAGATGATGTAAAACAAAAAGCATTGGGACAGCAGGTGCTAACTGCTGTTAAACCCGGACAGCTGATGGTGAAAATAGTTAAAGATGAATTAATTCAGCTGATGGGCGGGAAACATGAAGACATTGATGTTTCAGGGTCTCCTGCCGTAATATTAATGGCCGGGTTGCAGGGTTCGGGTAAAACTACTTTCTCCGGAAAACTTGCCAATATGCTGAAGCGCAAAAAAGGCCGGCACCCGCTGTTGGTTGCAGGCGATGTCTATCGTCCCGCTGCCATTGAACAGCTGAAAGTTTTGGGTGAACAAATTGGCGTTCCTGTGTATACTGAAGAAGGAAACCTTGACCCCGTTAAAATTGCACAGGCGGCAATTAAAGAAGCCAAATTAAAAGGATACGATATTGTAATTATCGATACTGCAGGGCGTTTGGCCATCGACGAACAAATGATGCGGGAAATTTCATCGATTAAAAAAGCTGTAAATCCAAATGAGATTTTGTTTGTCGTGGATGCAATGACGGGTCAGGATGCAGTAAATACCGCAAAAGAATTTAACGACACACTTGATTTTAACGGTGTAATATTAACCAAACTCGATGGTGATACCCGCGGTGGTGCTGCACTTTCAATTCGTTCGGTAGTTGATAAGCCAATCAAATTTGTTGGAACCGGTGAAAAGCTTGACGCTCTGGATGTATTTTATCCCGACAGGATGGCTGATCGTATTTTGGGAATGGGTGATATCGTTTCGCTGGTGGAAAAGGCACAGGAGCAGTTTGATGAAGAAGAAGCACGCAAACTCCAAAAGAAACTCGCCAAAAACACTTTCAACTTTAATGATTTCCTGAAACAAATCAACCAGATTAAAAAAATGGGCGATTTAAAAGATGTGGTTTCAATGATTCCGGGAATGGGCAAAGCATTGAAAAATACTGAAATCGATGATGATGCATTTAAATATATAGAAGCTATTATTTATTCCATGACTCCCGACGAAAGGGAAAATCCTGCATTAATGAATGGCAGCCGCCGAAAACGAATAGCCGATGGTTCGGGTACAAGTATTCAGGAAGTTAACCGCTTGCTCAAGCAATTTACTGAAACCCGGAAAATGATGAAAATGGTTTCTCAGGGTAAAAACATCCAGCGAATGATGGGTGGCATGCAAAAACAGGGAAGAATTTAATTTCAGTTTGTAAAAAACTAAAACTTAATATAAATGATTCTTATCGACGGGAAAAAAGTTGCGGACGAAATAAAGCAGGAAATTGCAGCACAAGTTACAAAAATCAGGGAAAATGGAGGGAAAGCTCCTCATCTTGCAGCAGTACTGGTTGGTCATGATGGTGGCAGCGAAACTTATGTAGCCTATAAAATTAAGGATTGTGAAGCGGTTGGTTTTAAATCATCGCTTATCCGGTACGAAAATGATGTAACAGAAGAAGAACTGCTTTCAAAAGTGCATGAACTTAATGAGGATGACGATTTGGATGGTTTTATCGTGCAGCTTCCTTTACCCGGACACATTTCGGAACAAAAAGTAATTGAAGCAATAAATCCGGAAAAGGATGCCGATGGATTTCATCCGGCAAATGTTGGCCGAATGGTAATCGGGTTGCCATGTTTTGTTTCGGCAACTCCATTCGGTGTAATAGAATTATTGAAACGCTACAATATTGAAACCAGTGGTAAAAACTGCGTGATTGTTGGCCGCAGTAATATTGTTGGCCGGCCGCTAAGCGTTTTAATGTCACATAAATCAATAAATGCAACGGTTACAGTTGCTCACAGCCGCACAAGAAATCTGGAAGAAGTTTGCCGTAATGCTGATATTCTGATTGCAGCAATAGGTTCCCCCGAATTTATTAAAGCGGGAATGGTTAAAGAAGGCGCAGTAGTGATTGATGTTGGTACAACCCGTGTAAAGTCAGATGTAACAAAATCGGGCTGGAAATTAAAAGGAGATGTAAAATTTGACGAAGTAGCCCCAAAATGTTCGTACATTACTCCTGTGCCGGGTGGAGTTGGACCAATGACCCGTGTATCGCTGTTGCACAATACGTTGCTCGCTGCAAAAAAGGAAATTTATAAATAGCATTTCAAACAAATGGAAATGAATTTCATTTTTATATTACCGATTTAGAATGAATATAAATTAAATAAAAACAAGCAATTTGAACAAGAAATCATTTGTTTAACACCATCGCGAAGGAAATATTTAATTTATTTTTCTATTTTTGAATTACTAACCAAATAAAAAAATCAAAAATATAAAAGAATGGAAAGCGTTGATAACATGGAAGAAAGCAAAGATTCACAGGAGAGTTACAGACAGGAAATTCATTCAAAAGTAATCAGGGCGGGAAAAAGAACTTACTTTTTTGATGTAAAAAGCACCAGAAATAACGAGTACTATTTAACGATTACCGAAAGCAAGAAGAAATTCTCTGATAAGGGGAAATTTCACTATGAAAAACACAAAGTATTTCTTTACCAGGAAGATTTCGAAAAATTCAGAGACAGCCTTCAGGAAATTTTTGATTATATAAAGGAAAATCAACCGGAGACAGAATCTGGAGGAATTAACGAAGAACTATCTGCTGAAACTTTGCCAGTCAAAGATTACACCAACATCGATTTTGATGATATTTAGATTACAAGGTATTGTTTAATTTCGCTCGCTCAATTCGAGCCAGCGAAATTCCTTTTCATCCAATTCTGATTTCAGCTGGACCAATTCTTCCGATTTACGGAACAATTCTTCATGTTCAAGGCTTCCTGAATTAAGCAGTTCCTCAAGTTCTTTTTTCTGTTGCTCAAGTTGTGGAATTTCCCTTTCAAGTTGTTCCAGTTCGCGTTTCTCTTTAAACGACAATTTTTTCTGACTACTAACCGGTTGAACTTCCTGATTTGCCTTTTCCTGCTTTCGAGCTGCTTTATCCTCTTTTTTCTTTTTATCCTCTTCCTTTTCCTTTAATTCCTGCTGCTGATTTCGGTAAATAGTATAATTCCCGGCAAAATCATTTATAATTCCATCTCCTTCAAAAACAAAAAGATGATCAACAATTTTATCCATGAAAAACCTGTCGTGCGAAACAACCACAACACAACCGGCAAATCCTTTCAGATAATCTTCCAGCACATTTAAGGTCATGATATCCAAATCATTTGTTGGTTCATCAAGAATTAAAAAATTAGGATTTTGCATTAGAACCGTACAAAGATAAAGCCGCCGCTGTTCACCACCGCTTAATTTTTCAATGTAGTTGTATTGAGTCTCAGGCGGAAAAAGAAAAAGGCTCAGCAACTGCGTACTGCTCATTTGTGAACCATCTTCAAAATAAATATATTCAGCAATTTTGTTTACTGCATCAATTACCCTTTCCTGAGGATTAAAAGAAATTCCCTCCTGCCTGTAATAGCCAAATTTTATTGTTTGTCCTATTTCTATATTTCCACTGTCAGGTTCAGTTTTTCCTGTAATAAGATTAAGAAATGTTGTTTTCCCGGTACCGTTTTTTCCAACAATCCCTACTTTCTCATATCGTGAAAATTTATAGCTGAAATTTTCAATAAGTTTCACTCCCGGATAAGATTTAGAAAGATTCTCAAATTCAATTATTTTTTTTCCCAACCGTGCAGATTTTACGTTTAGCTCCATGCTCTGGTCACCAATATTTTGAGAAGCTTTATCCTGCAATTCATAAAATGAGTCGATACGGTATTTTGCTTTGTGGCTGCGTGCTTTTGGCATTCGCCGCATCCACTCCATTTCAGTTCGCAACAAATTCTTTGCCTTTGCCACAGAAGCCTGCTGCATTTCAATCCGTTCGCTTCTTTTCTGCAAAAAATAAGAATAATTGCCCAGGTAGCGGTAAATCTGGTTATCCTCCATTTCAATAATCTCGTTGCAAACGCGGTCAAGGAAATAACGGTCGTGTGTTACCATTAATAATGTTGACTTTGAATTTCCCAGGTAAGATTCAAGCCATTCAATCATTTCCAAATCGAGGTGGTTTGTTGGCTCATCAAGAATTAATAAATCAGGATTGTTTATCAGTACTTTTGCCAGCGCCAGCCTTTTTTGCTGTCCGCCGGAAAGCTCCCCTACCTTTTGTTCAAGCATATTTATTTTTAACTGTGAAAGAATCTGATTGATTTCCACTTCAACATCCCAGGCATTCAGCAAATCCATTTTAGCCGAAATTTCTGTTATCAATTCCTGATTGTTACGGGCAATTGCAAGTTCAAACTCTTTTACTGTTTTAAGCTTTTCATTATCGGATTGAAAAATTTCTTCAAGAACTGTGTGTTCTGCATTTAATTTGGGAAGTTGTTCAAAATAACCAGTTTCCACATCATTGGTAATAGTTATTGTACCCGAATCAGGAGAATCCTTACCGGTCAGCAAATCGAGCAAGGTTGATTTACCCGCTCCGTTTCTGGCAATTAAAGCAACTTTTTGTCCTTCGAATAATGTAAAAGAGATATTTTCGAAGAGAAGAGTTTCGCCCCACCGTTTCGAAAGATTTTCTGCCTGAAGATATGGTTTCATTTATAAAATTTTGGCAAAAATAGAAAATGAAGTGGATAACTGGTAAATGAAATGGATTTAACTCCAATAAAAAAGCCGGTCAATACCGGCTTTTTACGTCTGTTTAATTTGCTAACTTAAAACCATTTCTAAAAAAGGGGTAGAAACAGATTTCTTAAGTAACATCACTAAATATGACAATCGAAACTAATTTTTGTTACACATTGTTTGTAAAAAATTAAATTAATTTTGGAAAAAAAGGAATATTTATGCGAAAAAGGGAATTATTCGAATTTGTTATTCAATATTTCGAGAAAGAAATGCCGGTTGCCGAAACCGAACTGGAATATACGAATCCTTTTGCTTTAATAGTTGCAGTTATTCTTTCGGCACAATGTACAGATAAGCGGGTAAATCAAATTACACCCGAACTGCTGAAGCGATTCCCGAATCCTAAAAAAATGGCAGAAGCAGAGCCAGTAGAAGTTTTCGAATATATTAAAAGTTGCTCTTACCCCAACAACAAATCGAAACATCTGGTTGGCATGGCCCAAAAACTTGTGGAAGAGTTTAATGGAGTTGTGCCGGACGATGTGGATGAATTGCAAAAGTTACCAGGTGTGGGTCGTAAAACCGCAAATGTTATTGCTTCTGTAATTTATAACAAACCTGCACTGGCAGTTGACACACATGTTTTCAGGGTGGCTGCACGAATAGGATTAAGCAGTAACGCAAAAACACCCCTTGCAACTGAAATCCAACTGATGAAACACATTCCATCGGAGTTGGTTGCCAAAGCCCATCACTGGTTAATTTTACATGGAAGATATATTTGTACCGCCAGAAATCCAAAGTGTCACAAATGTGGTTTAACTGAAGTCTGTAAATTTTATACCAAAGAAAACAAACTAAAAAACAAAAACCTAAAACTTTGATCCCCAAACTCCTTAAACAATTCAGGGGGATCAAAATCTGTCCTCTGATCTCCGATCTCCGACCTCTGGAATTTCCTGAAACCCGGAACTCCGAGCCCCGGAACTGTGAACTTCTTAAACTCTGAACACCTGGTACCCGAAACCGCCTACCCCTCTGTCTCCGGCATCTCCCCTTTGAAGGGTAGAACATTCATTTGATGATTCGTATTCAGATGAAATGATAGTCCTGTGGGTTAACTTTATTATTGGAATCAAACTTTGACCTTTGACCTCTGTTCTCTGATCTCCGATATCCGACCTCTGACCTCTGACCTTTAAACTTTCCTGCACCCAGGAACTCCTCTTCCCTGAAACTTCGAACCCGGAACTTTGAACTTACTTTAAACCTTAAACTTTAAACTATCATGCCAATGCCACATCAAGCAACATCATAGTCGCAAAGCCAAGCATAGCACCTACCGTGGAATAATCCGTCTCATGACCGCTCTGCGATTCAGGAATCAACTCTTCCACTACAACAAAAATCATCGCTCCGGCGGCAAAAGAAAGTGCATAAGGTAAAAGCGGAGTAATCAGCAAAACAAGATAAGCACCTATGACTGCAGCAATTGGTTCAACCACTCCTGATAACTGGCCGTAATTAAAAGCTTTTAACCGGGTAAACCCTTCGCGGCGGAGCGGGATAGCAACCGCTGCACCTTCGGGAAAATTCTGAAGCCCGATACCCAATGCAAGTGCAACAGCCCCTGCCAATGCTCCGGTATCAGGATTACTGGCAAGCGCCCCAAATGCAACTCCAACTGCCAATCCTTCGGGAATGTTGTGCAGCGTAATTGCAAGCACCAGTAAAACACTCCTTTTCCATGAAGTTTTTATTCCTTCAGCTTCATCTACTTTCCATCCCAGATGAAGATGAGGTAAAATATTATCAATTACAAGAAGAAATGCTCCACCAGCCAAAAATCCAACAACTGCAGGGACCCAGGGCGTTCCTCCCTGTTCTTCAGTCATTGCTATTGCCGGACTTAAAAGTGACCAAAAACTTGCAGCTATCATCACTCCGGCGGCAAATCCAAGCATGGAATTAAGTGCTTTTTGATTAATGCGTTTGAAGAAAAAAACCATGGAAGCTCCCAAAGCAGTTACTGCCCATGTAAAAAGAGACGCAAAAAGTGCCAACAATACCGGATTAAACTTTAGTAACCACTCCATTTTACAGCTTTTTTATTTTCGGAAACAAAAATAGAAAAAAGAAAATGATTCATTGATATATTTATGCTGACTAAACCTTTGCATCACAATAAATTGAAAAATATTTGAATGCATAACAATAATTTATTGAAATATAAATCAATGATTTTATTAAACTTATTACTTTTGTCGCCCATAATACATGTTTAATTATAAAATTTCTAAGTTATGGCATACAAAGTTTCTGATGAATGTATTGCATGTGGAACGTGTATCGATGAATGTCCGGTTGACGCAATTGCTGAAGGTGATATCTATGTAATAGACCCTGAACTTTGTACGGACTGTGGTTCATGCGCGGAAGTTTGCCCGGTTGAATGTATTTCAATTGATGAATAAATTCCGGACAACATAAAACATTCAGAGCCTGTTTCCAAAAAGAAGCAGGCTTTTTTATTTCCATTATCACTCCTTTTTGTAATTTTAATCATTACAAAAAAAGAAGTGCAAAAATCAACATTGTATTTAATTCTGTTCGTCATTGCTTTATTTGGTTGTAATGACAGAGAAATTGAGACAGTAGAAACAGTGCAGAATTATTGGCAAAATATCTCTGACACCATTCCGCATCTGTTAGTGCCATTTTATCCAACAAAATATTGTTTCATTGGTGACTACTTATGGGCATTGGTTTCCTGAAATTTATATGCCTGATTCAGTATATGTCAGTTATGAAAAAGCTAAAGAAGTTATAATTGGTAAAATCTTTAGATTTTACGGATGGACCACTGTTGACAAAACAATAACAACAGATGATATAGTTACAGAAAATGAACCGGAAAAAACAATAATTCCATTTCAAAGTGAAGCGGATTGTATTGAAATGAGGGTTTGCTGGTTGATAAAAAGTACCACCTACTGGAATTTTCATGTTGATGTCATAACGGGAAGACTTATTTATGTGGAACAGAGAATTATCGCTTAAAACCCATTTAAGTTTAAAAAAACTGATAACAGCAATAAAGGAATCTTAAATCTGAACTGGAATACAAGGAGCCATCCATTTAGCCCATTTTTCATAAAGAACAAAAATTAATCCCAAAACTGCAACAGCAGCCTGTGGTGGTTTTCCCATTTAAACCAGTTTAAGGACCAAAACATTTATTGCGCAATATAAAGAAGAAAAAAATTTGGTGATAAACTGAACCGCAGCCCTGCTGTATCCAAAATTCAAGATTGAAACTGTTCTGTAAAAATGTAAAATTTCGTTATTCGAAATCTCAGATATGAATTCTCATTTCTATTTTGTAACTTATTGAAAAGTTTGCAATTAATCAGGATTCAATATTAACTTAATTATTTACAGGTGAAGATATTACTCGAAAATATAAAAGAACTTGTTCAGGTTGAGGACCAGCCGGTTTTATTTAAGGCAGGCAAGGAGATGAGCAAAATAAAAACAATAAAAAACGCTTTTCTAATCCTCAGCGACGAACTGATTACCAAGTTTGGGCGGATGGAAGAATTAAAAGATGCTTATGTTGACGATGATCTACTTATTGAAATCGACTGTTCCAACCGGTTGGTATATCCCAGTTATTGCGACTCGCACACGCATTTGGTTTTCCCCGGCTCGCGTGAAAAAGAGTTTGTTGAGCATTTAAAAGGCCTTTCGTATGAAGAAATCACCCGGCGTGGTGACGGGATTTTAGGCTCGGCAAACCAGGTGCGTGAAAGTTCGGAAGAAGAACTGTACAACCAGGCAGTTGAGCGGATAGTTGAAATTATGAAACTGGGAACCGGCGCAGTGGAAATAAAAAGTGGTTACGGTTTGGACACCGAAAATGAAATCAAAATGCTGAACGTGATAAAACGTATTAAAGAAAATTTGCCACTGTGTGTACGGTCAACGTTTCTGGGCGCACATGCAGTACCATCCGAGTTCAAAGATAATGTACCCGGTTATGTTGATTTGATAATTAATGAAATGATACCTCAGATTGCTGCTGCTGAACTTGCCGATTTTATCGATGTATTTTGTGATAAAGGCTTTTTCTCCGTGGAAGATACCGACCGTATATTAATGGCCGGTGTGAAATATGGTTTGCGGCCAAAAATTCATGCAAATGAACTCGGAATTACAGGTGGTGTGCAGGTTGGAGTGAAATATAATGCCCTGTCAGTCGATCATCTCGAATTTATGGAAGATTCTGAAATTGAATGTTTAAAGGGAACGGAAACCATGCCGACAGTTTTGCCTGGCTCTGCATTCTTTTTCGACCTTAAACTTTCGCCGGTACGCAAAATGATAAATGCAGGATTGCCGGTTGCACTGGCCTCCGATTATAACCCTGGGACTTCACCAAGCGGAAATATGAATTTTATTTCATCCCTTGGGTGTATCCGGTACAAAATGCTTCCCGAAGAAGTGATAAATGCCACCACCATCAATTCTGCGTATGCAATGGGACTCAGCGACAGACTCGGAAGTATTGCCCGGGGGAAAATAGCCAACTTGTTTATCACATCAGAAATACCGGGAATTGACTACCTTCCGTATAAATTTGCATCCGATTTAATTGAAACAGTTATTTTAAATGGCGAAGTACAATCTTTTAATTCCTTTTGAATTAAATCAAATACTTGTGTAATTCGAAAATGGAATGGTATAGTCCGGCAACTTTCAGAAAATTCGAAATGAACAGAATGGTGGAGTGTGTCCCCAATTTTTCGGAAGGAAATGATACAACGGTTATCGATAAAATAGCTACTGCTATTGAAAGTGTAAAAGGAATAAAAATGCTGAATATCGATTCCGGAAAAGCAGCCAACCGAACGGTAATGACATTTGCGGGTGCACCCGGACAAATTGTGGAAGCAGCATTCCGTGGAATTAAAGTTGCCGCAGAAACAATCGACATGCGAAAACATTCGGGAGAACATCCACGGTTTGGCGCCACCGATGTGTGCCCGTTAATTCCGCTTTCGGGAGTTATCAATGGAAGAAACTGTACAACTTGCCCGGCAACTTGCCCAACGTGTAGGCACCGAACTTGAAATCCCTGTGTACTGCTATGAATATGCAGCATTTACAGAAGAACGAAGAAGCCTGGCCAATTGCCGTTCCGGTAGATATGAAGCTTTAAAAAACCGCATTTCCTCCGAAAACCGGAAACCTGATTTTGGCTCCACCCGCTGGTCTGAAAAAGTAGCAAAAAGCGGGGCAACTGCAATTGGTGCACGGAATTTTCTGATTGCATATAATATTAATCTGAACACTACATCAGCAAAAATAGCCAACACCATTGCTTTTGATGTGCGTGAATCAGGCCGGTATTTACGTGAAGGTAACCTGCTTACCGGTAAGATTGTCACTGATGAAAACGGAAATCCTGTAAATATTCGCGGTACATTAAAAAAAACGCGCGCCATTGGCTGGTATATTAAAGAATTTAATTGTGCACAGGTTTCGATGAACCTGCTCGATTTTTCAGTAACTCCGTTGTACAGGGCATTCGAAGAAGTAAAGTTGAAAGCCAGGCAACGGAATGTTGAAGTAACAGGCTCCGAACTCGTTGGATTGGTGCCGCTTCGGGCAATGCTGGATTCCGGAAAGTATTACCTGCAAAATCCGGAAAAATCATATTCTGATGAAGAGATTATATATTCGGCGGTAAAATCTCTTGGTCTGGCTGAACTTGTTCCTTTCGATCCAAAGAAAAAAATAATAGAATATGTGATGGAAGAAATCTTCGGCATAACTACATAAACATACGATATTAATTTGAAGCCTGTGCCGCAGCCACATTCTTGGCAATCTGGTCCATCAAAACCGACATTTCTTCATCGGGGCTGAAATCAATAAACTTTACATATTTATCGACAATCCCTGTGTGAGGTGCAGGCCAGTAAAACACTTCGCCTGCATTTACTGTTTCTTTCCTGCCCCCGGCATAAACCAGTTTTAAAGAACCCTCCAGAACATAGCCCCAATGCGGCGAATTGCACATGTCGTTTGGCAGTCCTTTAAAAAGAGGGGTAACATCCAAAGGTCCCTTAAGTTCATTGTAGCCGATTGTCATTCCTCCGTGCCCTTGTGTAATCCGAAATCCGGTTTCCGGATTGGATTGAATTTGCTGAACAGGCAGATGGAATGATTCTGATTCCGGCTTTTCAAACGAAGAAGCATTGATAACACTTGTATTTAGTATTTTCCACTGACCATCTTCTTTTTGTAGTGTCCGGGTTTCTTTTTTCATTGTTTCAGGCCCGCCTCCCCAGTTGTCGGTTTGGTCGTAACTGACAAAAGCCATGTCTTTTCCAATAACATAATGATAATTGTCCCTGGTTAATTTCAGTTCAAAAGGCTGGATATTTTGGCTTAATGCCTGCATCATATTGTCGAATCCGGAATATTGCTGGCTTCCGTTAATATCGGTTAAAACAAAAGAAGCCTCGTCAGTATTTATCCAGCACGCAGACCAGTTTTCAATGTCTGCGCTGGCAGCGTATTGCGTTTCTTTTTCCAGCAGGCTTTTAATTTCTGCTTTGTCTTTTTCTTCATCTGTGCTGGTTGAACAAGCAAAGAACAGCGAAACAATCAAAATCAATAATAAATTTTTCATCACATTAATTTTTAAAGTATTCAATTGCTATTTAATTCTCGCATTTGTAATATCTGTATCGGCAGTTGCCCAAATTTCTTTTAATTGATCCTTTATTTCCGATACTTTTTGAGATTCATTCAGGTTTGAATAAGCCATCTGCATTCCGTGTAATGCCCAGCCGTTCCTGGGAAATACTTCCAAATCTTCTTTAAAAGTTCGAATAGCATCCTGATATTTTTTTGCCTCAACCTGAACAGCCCCCAAATTGTGTCGTACAGAAAAAAACCAATCAGGCGGTTCATTGTAATTTAAACTGTCCTCAATCTTTACAGCTTCTTTAAGTCTGTCTATCGACTCATCAAAATGATTTTCTGATGCAAGGATTTCACCTTCCAAAACCTTGTATGCGATTTGTACCAAATCATAGACCGAATTGATTTCCCAGATGGTAAGCGTCTTGAAACTTTCGTCACTTGCATAATCACCCAGTTTTATAAGTTCATTTTTGGCTAGTGTTAAATCATTTTTGCCAAGATAAGCCATACCCCGTGCATAGGCTTGAATTGCTTTTGGATAATTCAGTTTCTCGTCTTTCATTTTCAGAATTTCATCCCATGCTCCAAACTTTACATACACAAAACCGGGAATGCTGTAATAATGCTGAAGGGTTCCCCATCCAGGCTCTTTCATAAGTTCTTTGTCTACCTGTTCTGAAAGTTTATTTGCCGCTTTAAAAGCCCACTGCCGGTTTCCTTCAAGTGTTGCTGTTGCCGCCATAAAATGGTAATTGTGCGGGTAATAACCCATTGGATAAACTCCCTGTGCATGACACATGGTAATGTATGAACTGTCAGCCTCAACAGCCTTGATGTTTGCGCGTGTACCTTTATTGTAATCGCCGGTACGGATATAAATGTGTGCCGGCATATGTACGAGGTGACCAGCATTAGGAACCAATCCCCCGTCGAACAATCCGGCGCTTTTTAATCCGCGGCCAGGCTCCTTTGATGCTTCCACTGCATGAATATAAAAATGATTGGCTCCAGGGTGTCCGGGATTTGTCTTCAACACCTTTTCAAGTGTAGAAACAATTTCAGGTGTCCATTCCCTGGGGGTGCCGTTTCTATTCCATAAATCCCATGGATGCATATTCATTTGGGATTCAGCATACAAAGCCCCAATGTCAGCATCATCCGGAAACATTTCAACTGCTTTTTTCAAAGCTTTTGAATAAGCTGCATCCAAAAAATTCCGGTCTTCGGGTGCTTTCTCTATATAGCGTTTTTCCATTGCCTCTATCAGTGCCTTTTCCTTTGGCGTGCAGTTTTCTTTTAATTCCACAGCTTTTTGTATAGCTCCGTAAGCTTTGGGATAATCGTCACTATTCATCCCTGAATTATAATTAGGACCAAGCACATACGCATAACCCCAATAAGCCATAGCACATTCAGGATCTAATTTCGAAGCGTAATAAAACGAACGGGCAGCTTCTGCATGGTTAAATCCATAAGCAAGAACCAGTCCCTGATTAAAATATTTCTGCACCAGTTCGCTTTGTGTGGAAATTGGGAATTCATGTGTACCTAGCCCATCAAACAATGGGGCTACTTTATCAGTTTTGTACCAATCTTCAGTGTTTTCCGGTGCTACTGAAGCACAGGTTACCGTTGCATAAGCATATTGCTTTTCATGTTTATTTTCTTCAATTGCCAACAGTAATATTGCAATTGCTGATAAAATTCCTGCAGTATATAATGTATTTTTCATCTGAAACTCATTTACTTATAAATATTACTTTTGTGAACCTTTTATTCATCCCGAAATTGAGTTGATAAACCTGCCATCTGCAATTTTTAAGATAATTGTTTTAATTCCGGATGCCCCCAAACAGGGCCAGTTCAAATAACTTCATATAACAGTCAACATGCTTAAAGCCAATCTCTCTCAGCCAGTTGCACTGATTGTCCACAAATTCAAGCCTGTTTAAAGCCGCATGATTCGGATCGTGATACATTTCAACGATTTCTTCTCTCGGCCGCCCGTCGCCAATTGATTGGTGATAATCAACCATCCTGTCGTCGAACAAATTTCTGAAAAGAATTTCCAAATCTACGGTGGGCGAAAGCACATGCTCCAGGTTCAAAAAAATCCCGTATGGGTTTAACAGCTCATAAATTTGCTGATACAGCCGTTTCTTTTCCTCGTTTTCGATGTGATGTATGGAATACCCGGAAACAACCAAATCAAACTTCATGTTTCCGGGCAAAGATTTTATCCACTCAGGATGATTAAAATCACCCACAAAAAATTCTGCCTGAAATGAATTTATTTTAGCTTCCGCTTTTTTTATCATTTCATGCGATACATCCAGAAAAACACCCTTCGATTCAGGGAACATTTCAAATACATAATATCCCATAAAACCGTCGCCACAACCCAAATCGAGAAAGGTTTTAATGTGAGGATTAAATCCGTACACAATCCTGGCAATGATATCCAGTTGTTCGGAAGCGAGCGGAAAAAACCGGCGTATTCCGCCAATGTATTTTCCCAGTTTTTCTTTTTGTTCCCAGTAATTCATTATTATGTATTTTACTGTCATTTTCTAACTTCTGCGCCAAAATCAGGGTTTTATATTCTGATTGTTGTGAAATACATTCTCCGGATCATATTTTCGTTTGATTTCTACCAAACGATTGTAATTCTTCCCATATGCTGACTTAATGCGATCTGTTTCCTCCTGTGTCATAAAGTTGACATATGCACCTGCAGAAGCATATGGTTTTGTTGCTTCAAAAAATTCCCGGGCCCATTTAATACAACTTTCATCATCTTTGGGATTTTCCCACCGGGTATGCACGTTACAAACATATTTAACATCGCGGTGATACCAGACAGTTGATTCCCGGTCAACATTATTTACAGCGCCTTCAATACTTCCAATAAAAATTTCACATTGTTGGGTTGGAAGATTGTTTGTGTATTCAATCATTTTATCCAGTAACCCATCATCAAACTGAATATAATTGTTTGTCTTCCAATAGTTTCTGGAACCAGGTGTAAGTAACGGATCAAACATTTTTTGCCATTCGGAATAAGGCATTGGCGCAATCATTTCGCCATAAATATCCCCGAAGTTTCTCAGCGGTTTTAAAAATTCCTTTCCTTTTTCAGTATCGCCGTTGTAACAAATGGCAAGAACAACTACTTTTTTACCATGTACCTCTGCCGGTAAAAAGGGTAAGGGCGGAGCATGCCTTAATACTGCCCAAACAGTTAATTCTTCAGGTGCAGACGATACAAAATTATAGTAATCATTCAATACTTTTTTTGCCTGTTCGAGCGGATAAACCACCAATCCGGCCAATATCTCCGGCCCTACCCTGTGCAGCGTAAACTCAAATCGTGTAACCACGCCAAAATTTCCACCACCACCGCGAACAGCCCAGAACAAATCCTGATTTTCATTCTCATTTGCCTTTAATTTTTCACCATCCGCAGTAACCATTTCCACTGAAACAAGATTGTCGATTGTAAGGCCGTATTTTCTGCTCAACCATCCGAAGCCGCCGCCAAGCGTGAGTCCTGCAATGCCGGTTGTGGAATTAATGCCGGTTGGTGTAGCCAATCCGTATTGCTGGGTCGCTTCATCAAAATCGGCAAGTGTGGCGCCTGGTTCTACAAAAGCACGTTTCATTTCTGCATCTACTTTTACATTTTTCATTGTTGAAAAGTCGATGAGCAGCCCATCCTCGCATAATGCGGACCCTGCAATGTTGTGACCACCTCCCCGGATGGAGATTTCTAGTTGGTTCGAACGGGCAAAATGAATTGCTTTTACCACATCATCCGCATTTTCACATTCAACGATTATTGCCGGTTTACAGTCAATCATCGCATTCCATATCTTCCGGATTTCTTCATATTCATTGTTTTGGGGCAGAATTATCCTTCCGCTTAAACTGTCTCTTAATGCATTAACATTTTGTTCATCCAGTATTTTCATTACTTTCCAAATTTAAAAGATAACAACATTTGATATTTCAGCGTTTTCAAGCGATTGATTTAATTCATTGCTGTCTGAATTGAAAGCCTTGTGAATAACCCATTGGTTTCCTCTTCTTTCTTTATTTGCCGTATGACGGACCTGCAGCATTCTCAACCGTCCATACTTCACCGGTAAGGGTTACAATATAAGCTGTATTGTTAATGAATTCGAGAGAAGTAGGCCTGTCCAGCCCATCGGCAATGGTGGTGAAAGATCCATCTTCATTTACCCTTACCAATGAGCCATCATTGGGTATCGCCGGCGTACCATCATCCACTCCCGGTACACCTTCCCATTTTCCCTGCGAAAGTGCAAAGAGGGTGCGTCCGCGGTTAAATTCAACATCCACAAGTAACGGAGCGCCAGATGCAACAGTTGTGACCCCGGGTGAATTTGGACTGAATGATACTAATCTGCCGTTTTCAGGAAGGTGAGGTGTAGGGCCTGCCTCGGACATATATATAGTGTTACCCGAAACTTCAAGCCCTGTGGGAACAATATTGCCAAACTTCTTTAATATACTGATATGGCCATCGGTGGTCACATGCAGTACACGATTAAGGTGCCCGTCATTTACAAGAAACCCACCGCGATAGGATTGCATCGAATAAAGAACCCCCGTGTTAACAAAATAACTGAATCCTGTTGGCGGATTGGCTAAATTATAAGCACCAATATCTGCGATAACAGTAAAACTATCGGGGCCATCCACGCGATAGATTCCATTAATTTCTCCCGTTGGGAACAGGTTAGGATCATCAACCAAAGTAACCAAGACATAAGCAGTACCGCCAATAAATTCAATGTCCATTGCACCGCCGATACCAATAACAAATGGCGGAAGCCCGCTGGCATAAGTAGTCCTTTCGCCGGTGTCCGGATCAATACGTGAGATTCTTCCTGTTGCACCTTCAGTAACATATAACGCACCGCCAGTACCAATTGTGCTTCCGGAACCTCCCTGCAGGCCCGAAACCAGCAGTTGCGGCGCTCCCGGCTCTGCCTTGTCTGCACTTTTCTCCTTCATTTCCGGCATGGGAGCCGAATCAGGGAACTCATTACTGCAATTTGTCAGAAATCCCAGTAAAGCAATGGATAATGTAATTAAAAATAACCCTTTGCGTTTAACGCTGTAACTATTCTTTTTCATTTTAACCTCCTGTTTTTAGTGTATCTGAATTCAACTTTCAAATAATCTGCATCAACCTTTGATGTTAATGCACGTGTATGCAACTTAATGGTATATGGGCCCATATACATGTTTCACTATGTAAAATTATTGCACAAGAGTTACATCCACTGCTACAAATAATTCAAAAAATAAGACAAATGAATCTTTTTCTTAAAAACTTTGCTTAAAGTAACTTAACGGCTGTATTCCAAACCGTTTCTGAAAGCATTTGGAGAAATAGGAAGGGCTGTTAAATCCAATTTCGTAGGTAATCTGACTGATGTTTTGATTGTCGTTTTTGAGTAATTCAAGCGAATTGTTTAACCGGTATTCGCGCAACACCTCGTTGGGTGACATTCCGGTAAGGCTTTTGCATTTGCGGTACAACTGAGGTTTGCTGATATTCATTTCACTGCAGAAACCCGGTACATCAAATTCAGATTTATCAGAATGAATTTTCAATGTATCCAGCAGCGACTGCAAAAAGGTTTCTTCCGAAGGAGTCAACCATCTTACGTCGTTCCGGCCATTGATATGTTTTCTTTTATCCTCTTTAAACAAGCTTTTTACAACAGAGGAAAGCAATATTTGGTTATCATTTCCCAGGCTGCACAAATAGCGGGCAAAATCAATTGTTCTGCCAAAAATACGGTTACTTTTATTCACCGGAATTCCGGCATGTATACCGATTTTGAATTTCAGAAATTCTGCGGCAACATGCAGGGATTTTCGAATAGCAAAAGCACAATCAATTGCCTGCATAACGGAAACAAATGAAACAACAAAACCATCATTTCCCAGTTCCGCCTCCCGTCCTTCAAACTTTTGAACTTGTTCGCGTACAATATTATGATGAAGAGATAACAATTCAATGGTTTTCTCCGCTCCAAGTTTGTTTTTAATGAGCCTTTCATCTTCTGTTTGTGTTACCATGATAATTCTGAAAGCCGGATCATTAATAATCCGCAGGTTAGGATTCGATAATTCGTAATATCCTTCCGGATCGTGCAGCCTGCCCAGAAAAGCTTCCACCACCTGGCTGTTTACATCAATTATTTCATGCGGAACAAAACCATGGGTGCTGTTGTGCAATTTTATCACCGACTCTTTATCGGGTGCATCAAAAAGACAAAATACGGTTCCCCGGTTTTCATCCATCCAGTAAGTTATTGCGCGGCAATCGTATTCATCCTGGTGCTCTACGTCAAATGCGTGTGCCTGAGCAACATCCTTTGCGCTTGCACCCGGTGTAATATGGTAATCCATATAAATTGGCATAGAATTAAACGTGTTATTTTAAAAATATAAAAAGATACAAACAAAAGAACTGTCACATTTCATTCAAATCATGGCAGATTTGGTTCGTCTTATTGTGCCAATAGTTTCAATTATTATCGTGTAACAATTCCCATTCTTTCATTAATAATAAATATTATACAAATCTAATGACATTTATATGAGCAAGTTATGACATATTAAAATGAAAACCAAAAAATATAAGACACTTTAATCTTTTATGTATTAAAAATGTGTAATTGTCAATTTTATTCCCCTTAATATTTGTTTTACCTGAAAAAATACCGCTGTTTATTTAATCGAATACAGAACCGGATCTATGTTTTGAAAACGGCAAACCGGCCAAAACCTGTAGCATCCATGCATCCGTCCCTTAAAAGGAACGGCAAAGGATAAATTACCTGAAAAGTTTCAGATACCTTGAAAAATTATTAATCATTATCCATTATCTTTTGGTCAGCCCATAAAAACTCTATCCTTTGCCGTTGGTTTAAATCAACGGTAGCTCAACAGCTATTATCCTGAAGGCTTAATGTTCTGATTGAGCCGAAACAAATTTCCCGGATCATACCTGTTCTTTAATTCCACCAACCGGTCGTAATTTGCGGGACCATATGCCGCCTTCACGCGAGCGGTTCCTTCATCGCCCAAAAAATTAAGATACGCCTGCCCTGTTGAAAATGGTTGTATTGCCCGGGAAAATCCGCGTGCCCAGGCAATATGGTTCCCTGCATCCTCTGGTTCCGTCCAAAGACCAATGATATTCAGAACATACTGAGCATTCCGGTGAGCAAATGCTGTTGCCTCTTTATCCGCACGCTCAATCGCACCTCCCCAGTGGTGCAGGTGGACTGCAGCAAAGTGTGAGAGGGATTTTATTTTTGCGGAATGCTCCACCAAAACATGGATGGCCTGGTCGTTCAATTCATTAAAAAATTCGCTCTTCCAGTAGGCATGACTCCCTTTGGGTGCGCTTGCATCGAACATGGTTTGCATCGTCAGGTAAGGGACTGGTCCAATATGTACAATTTCCGGCTTATCGAAATGGCGAAGTGGCTGAATGGCCTTTTCACCTTCGCCTGCTGTTCCCGCATAACAAAGAGCCAGTGCAACCATTGGCGTTCCTACCAGTTCTTTTGGGATAAAGGGCTCAGGCGGAGCAGTGATGAATGCAACCATCGTCGAAAGTTCGTCAGGCATTGAAGGTGTCCAATCACGATAAAACTGAAGGAACTCCCTGGCCTTTTCCACAGGGTAAAATGCCGCTCCACCATATACATCAGGCCCAACATCATGAAGACGATAAAGGAATGAAGTAACAACTCCAAAATTTCCGCCACCGCCGCAAATACCCCGGAAGAGTTCTTCATTCTCTGCCGGACTGGCAGACACTTGTTGCCCGTTTGCCAGGACCATATCCACAGAAAGCAGGTTATCCACTGTTAATCCGTATTTTCGAACAAGCCACCCAAAGCCGCCGCCAAGGGTGAAACCGGCTATACCGGTTGTGCTCACCAAACCTCCTGTTGTAGCCAGATGATATGCCTGGGTGGCCTTGTCAAACCCGCCCCAGGTCAAACCTGGCTGCGCACGTGCAGTTCGATTTACAGTATCCACTTCCACCTTCTTCATTGGAGAAAGGTCGATCACCATACCATCATCGCAGGTACCAAAGCCGGCGACATTATGCCCTCCACCACGAACTGCCACAAGCAGTTCATGTGTCCGGGCAAAGTTAATGGCAGTCATTACATCCGCCTCATCAGCACAACGCACAATAAGCGCGGGATGTTTGTCTATCATCCTGTTCCATACTTTACGGGCTTCATCATAATCCGGATGCTCCGGCAGAATAAGCTTTCCGTTCAGAAGTGCCCCCAATGTTTCCAGGGTTGCTTTTTCGATCATAATAACTTTAATCTTCTGTTTTTTATTTACTGTGCGCTTTCATATATGCAATTGTTTTATCCCAATCTGCCTTAAATGATTCCATATCTGTATCTGCATTCAGGTTCCCGTTCAGGACAGTACTCCATAAACGGGTCTCTGCTCCTTTTGCTACAGCTTCCTGTATCTCTTCATCAGTAGCTCCAAACATTTTAGCCAGTTTTGTATGCGCAACAACACAATATTCACAAGGAATCTGAGCCGCAACGGCAAGCCCGATCAGTTCTCCGTATTTGGAAGGTATTGCCGTTTCGGGATTATTAATTGATTTAAATAACTCCCAGGCACTTACTCTTGAACTCTCCGGCAATTTAGTAAACATTACCGGAACACTCCCCATCATTGCTTTCATTTCCTGCCGGGCTTTCTCCCAGCTTTGCGGTGTACTTTCCTGTGCAAGTGCAGGGAATGCAAGTACAACTACTGTAATACCTGCCATTATCATCTTTTTCGTTTGTTGAAAGATTGAATACATAATAAACCTCCTTTTTAAAATATTACTACATTTTATTTTTACAATTATTAATAATACAAAGTTATTGCTAATCAAATTATTACGTTATTCTTAGAAGTTCAGTTTTTTTACTTTAACGATAAACAGGACTGTATTTTTGAAGAACAGGAAATGAGCATGAGCACAGGTAACATCAAACATCAATGATTAAATAACTTTTGCGAATTCCATATGATGCCTTTGAAATCAAATAATTTTAATCCTATCTAAAAAGGAATCATGAACAAGGTTTCTTCGCAGTTAATTCGTAGTATATTCGCAGTTAATTCGCGATTTCGCGAATTAACTGCGAATATACTGCGAATATATAGGGAAGATAATACGAATATAACAGGTGCTTTTTACGGAGTTAATTTCCCTTTCATTCCATCCGGAAAATAATTGACTGCGATATCAAACCCTGATGTGGTCCAATTTTCCCGAAGTTATAATTTGTCTCCGGTTTTCTTTATTCTGAATTTTCAGTGCACCAGGGAAAGCTTTTTTATACAGCCGGCGGTCTGAAAAGGACCGGCAACCGGAAACTTTGTTGAACGGTTTTTACAGCCACGTCTTTTATCATGTCCTGTATATAAAGAAAAAGAGGCTCCCTTTTTGAGAAAGCCTCCTGAAGTTGTTTCAATCAATTGAACTCTACCTTAAGGATTTGTCCGGTTGGCGGACCAAAGCCTGTATTTGAAATATACAGTGCGCCGTCGGGTCCGAAAGTCATTCCTGTTGGAAAAAACAAATTATCAACAATTACATCTCTCGAATTATCATTGTTCACCCGGACAACTCTCCCTGTTCCCGGGACCGGCCCATTATTTACTGCTGAGGTTTCCAGAACATACATCCTGTTTTGGGCGTCAAATGCAACGCCCAGTATCCCGGTAAAATCTGTAGCCCAAATTTTAACGCTACCACCTGGTGTCACCTTGTAAATATTTGAACTCCCCTTTACAAGAGGGAAAGTTCTCAGATTCCCTACAAAGAAATTACCGTGATAAGCAACTGCTGTCGGAACAATATGCCCGTACCGGGCAGAAAAATCAATTACCCGTGTAATCATTCCGTCCGTGGTAACTTTAACCATTTCTCCATGGTTTGCCTCGACGACATATAAATCCCCTCTGACATTTACCATACCATATGCAGATCCATCGGGTTCAAAATCTTCTTCTTCTGAAAATGCAACCGGATTATTTTTTAAATAATCACTCAAATCAGCCACTACCGTCCAGGTTCCATCATCGTTTATCTTAATCACGGAGCTTGGAAAATCGGGATTGCCGTGTGAACACCCCGCAACCAATAAGGCATACAGTTGGTTACCGATAAAAGCAACATCCGCAATACCCATGGTGAAACCCAGGGCATTTACATCAGACGGCAACTCATCTGCAACAACAGAGACATTTTTATCCGGTGATATTTTTAAAATCGAGGCTGTATTTCCACCCATATACGGACCAACCGGTGGAATAACCTGTTCGCAGGTAGTTGTGTTATTTCCACCAACTCCGGCAGTTGCCACATAAAGGTATCCGTCAGGTCCAAATTTAAGCCCGCGGGGATATGCTATGTTTTCCGCAAACGTTGAAACCGTGACGCTTACCACCCCGTTTTTACCTGCAGACGTATTTCCGGAAACAGAAGCCTTTTTAAGCGCAGGATTACCGGCTACATCCTCCTCTTTATTACAGGAAACCAGAAAAGACAAGAAAACCAGCAAGCTCACAAAACAGATTCTACTTTTGTTTTTCATTTTAACCTCCTTTTTTTTTAATTGTATAATTATTAAGGTATAGTTGTGTTTTTACAGGAAAATCAATATTGATTATCAGTACCGCAACAGCCTCACAGCCTTATATGGCACAAAGTTAGGAGGAAGCAGCCGCATCTGCTTTTCTTAAAAGCTCAGTTTTTTTACTTAAAAAATAAAATAGATTTTTTGAGAAATTATGCAATGGTCGTCTGGTTTTTTCTATACTGAAGAGGGGATAAACCAAACTTTTCTTTAAAAATGCGGCTAAAATGTGAATTATTTTCGAAACCTGAATTAAATGCAATTTCGGAAATACTTTGGTTTGTGGTTTTCAACAAATAACCTGCATGTTTAAGCCGTTTTCCGGTTAACCATTTACCGGGTGTTGTATGGTAATATTCAACAAATTCCCTTTTAAATGCTGCCAGACTGCGACTTGAAATACGGGCAAATTCCTTAAGGGTTAAATTATAAATATAATTATTTTCCATTATCTGCCAGATAGGGGTTTTGATATCGTCGTTCAGGTGCAGAATGTAGGCAAGCAACTGTTTATTTGAAGGAATGGACAGGATATCCAGGAGAAGTTCCTTAAATTTTAATTCAAGCAATTTTTCTGAAGGCGGCATTTTTTGGGTGAAATAGGGGATCAAACTGTAAAAATAAGTTCTTGTTATTTCGTTCAGATCTACTTTAATAAACATATCGGTTGTTAACTCCGGCAATTTTGGGGTTGATAAAACATCCATAAATTCATGAACAAATTGAATCAGAAATTCATCGGGTATATGAAAAACAAGTACTTCCCACCCTTTTGCATCCGTTATTTCCTGAACATATGCAGTTTTTCGGTGAAAATAGGATGTTTGGGGTGTCACTTTCCACGATTTTTCCCCCTGATGAAAAATCCGTTCTCCCTGCAGCGAAAATGTAAACTGGTTGTAATGGTTACATAACTGTGCAAATCTTTCTTTCTGCGGACACCTGTAATGCACAAACAGTAAATCTCTCACAGCAAGTTGTCTGAATGTATCAGGGTGGGCTATTATGTCATCATGAGTATTAATCATTTACCGAAATTTCAGGAAGAAATAAGTTAATGAAATAAATAATAACAATCAAGTATTTAATCTTTAACCTGAATGGAATGAAAATTAAAATAAAAGTTTTTAGCCAGTCGAAGATATTGGTTTTAAGGACCTGTTGAGCAGCAGGCAATGAATAGAGGATGTAATATTATGAACATATAGGTCGGTCAAAAGTTGGTGTTAATTAAATTCATTAAAAGAGGCTGTCTCAGAAAGTCAGCCCCTTGTAATGAATTTAATAATTGTATCAAAATTCAGTTCATCCGGGCAGAATCGGGTAATTTTTATTACCCAGTTAGTCTACCATTTTCACTTGTTCTTTCG
The DNA here is from genome assembly GCA_963816685.1 of uncultured Prolixibacteraceae bacterium. GTDB lineage: Bacteria > Bacteroidota > Bacteroidia > Bacteroidales > Prolixibacteraceae > CAVYUC01. The sequence goes on from CAWFMB010000016.1 coordinate 90,054, forward strand.
GTTCGATTAAAAGGACCTTTGCCGGTTGATTACCAGTATTAATTACTGAATGTGTTTCTGCTTCACTCCAGAATGAGGTTCCTGCCTTCAGTTCAGCGTCCTGTGTCTGCCCGTTTTTCATGGTTACCTTCGCTTTCATATCGGTCAGTACAACGGTTAAATGTGCATTGTGGCTATGTTCTCCCGCACCACACGCATCTTTTCCCGGATTACTGTCGTATTCAGTGACCTTTAACTGGTCGTTTTCAAAAATAATTTTAATATCATCCTTTAACTCAACTGTTTCCTGAGATTTTGCACACATTGCGGAACCTACAGTCATAATGGCAATAAATAATAACTTTTTCATGATAAATCCTTTTCGTTCAACATTAATTATCATTTCAAAGTTATTATGAACCGATATGAAGTATTTTGCTCAGGTGTTTTGTTTTCTGACTTTACGGACGTTTTTTTCTTTTATCACTTTTTAATGAACTTCAATCCTGTTTTTTCTATACTGAAGCGGAGAATTGCCAAATTTTTCTTTAAAAATCCGGCTAAAGTGTGATACATTTTCAAAACCGGAATTATAAGCTACATCGGAAATACTTTGTTTGCTAGTATATAACAGCATTTTGGCATAATCAAGTTTTTTTTCGGTCAGCCATTTCCCCGGAGTGGTATGATAATATTCGTAAAAATCCTTCTTAAACACTGTAGTACTTCGATTTGAAATCCTGGCTAATTCCTTAATAGATAAATTATAGATATAATTTTTTTCCATGACCTGCCAAATTGGAGTTTTGAAATTATTATTCAAACTTACAATATAAGCCAGCAGATTCTTATTGAAAGGATTAGTGAGAATATTAAGAAGAAGTTCCTTAAATTTCAGTTCGAGCAACTTTTCGTTGGGCGGTAATTTTTGAGTAAAATAAGGAATAATACTAAAGAAACATGTCTTTGTGGCATCGTTCAAATGGATATTAAGGAACATTTTACTGGAAACGTCCGGTAATTTTTGAAAAGACAGGTGATCTCCAAATTCTTTCACAATTTGTTTTAAAAATTCATCGGGAATGTAAAATGCAAGTACTTCCCAGCCCGGAGATTCAGGTAACTCCTGAACATAAGCAGATTTTCGCAAAAAAAAGGATGTTCCATCTTTTGCAAAAAGTGATTCTCCTCCCTGATGTAAAATTCTTCCTCCATTGAGTGTAAATGAAATCATATTGTAATGATTATACAAATTGAGTAATTTTTCCACCTGAGGGCACCTGTAATAAACAAATAACAAATCCCTTACCGAAAGTTGTGTAAAGGTTTCCGGATGAGCAACTTTGAAATCATATACGTTTATCATCGAAGAAAACTTTGTGCTCCATCAATTTAAAAAAATTATTACGGACACACAAGTATTTTATTTAAAATTTTGATTATTAAGTATTTTGCAGAACATTCAAACTTTGAATGGAATGCATTTACCTGGCCGAAGACTGCCAGAATTCAGCACACCGCTGTTCTTCCGCTATTCTCAGAATGGAAAATCCCAGCTCGATGGCGCGGGAGAAATCTTGGCAGGCCTGTTCTTTCTCGCCCAGTTCATAACGTGCCAGTCCGCGCAGGAAATACGCATTTTTGTTGCCAGGTTCGAGGGCGATGGCTTTGTTGCAGTCGGCCACTGCACCTTTCATATCTGCCGGGAACCGGGTGGCAGCGCGGTTAATATAAGCGCGGGCATCATCCTGCTTTTTTCCGAGATAAACATCCAGGTCGGCTTTTGCTTCCTTCGATTTTCCGGTTGCAAGATAAATCCGGGCGCGGGTCAGGTTTAGCTCCGGGTTTGACGTTTCCGAGATTTTTTGCTCCAGTTCTCCGAGCAATTCTTCGAAATTGGGTTTTGTCCAGTATCCAAGGGTCATTTGAATGCGTCCGTTGCACATATCCTCCACCAAATCAAACGCCAGGTAATAATCGGTTTCGTCAACTGTATATTCGCCGGGTTCGGGGCACATGGCACCTTCTTTGTCGCTGAAACGGATGATATTTTTGTCCACTTCGTAGTTGGATACCACGTCAATGGTTTGGTTGGCTCCAAAGTCTGCTTCTGCAGTTCCATCTGGTTTAAATTCAAGCGCAACCGGTCCTGAATGACCCATACGCATCCACTTCCCCTGCAACGCATCCTGGGCATTTAATAACCCGTGAAACAGAAAAGTACAAATGATTAAAAGGTAAATTCTTTTCATTTTATTGAAGATTAATTAAATTTCTTTTTCGAAGCAACAAGAATAATAATTGCCGCGCGCGCCACCAGGAATACCATAATGCCTAAAAGCGGGTCTACCAATGCCATTTTCAGGCCGCCGGCCAGCAACCGGGGTGTGAGTTCACCATGGGCGGCAACCATATCAAACGCTTTTATCAGGCCGAAAGTCCTGCCCAGAAATCCCCAGGCCAATGCAAACCATCCAAAGTGATTGAGCAGGATTGCTGCTTTTTCATTCTTCTCCTTTTTCAAGAATCCCCAAATAAAAAGGGCAATTACTGCCAGAAATAAAAGAAAAAGAGGAAAGACAAAAACGGGGCCTCCGTCCATAAATTTTCCAAATAATCTGTTCATGATAGTTGATTTTTAATTGATACTGAATCAAAGATAAAACAGCTGCAGCTTTTGTTTTTTTTAATGAGACGGTTGCGCAATTTTTCACGCTTTTCAACAAATATAAAACGATGAAACGAAAAAAGCTATTCATTACGCCGGAACCACTGCTTAAACCGTATTTCATCGATAAAAAAAGGGAACTCCACAGATTTTCTGTAATATTGTTAAGTGAAGCGCATCAGAAAAATAAAACCGAAAACTCTCCTTTTCCACTTACTTTTCTGGATAGGTGTCTGGTTTTTTTACTTCTATTTCTTCAGCTACAATTCCAGCGATACCGTTTACATTATCTGGTTTTCGAGCTGTTTGCTGCCCGTTACAATGATGGTCACTTATTTCGTTGTGTATTTTCTGATTCCGCGTTACCTGTTGACCAAAAATTACGGCAAATTAGTATTATACAGTTTCTATACCTTTGTGTTTTCATCCTACATCATTGTGCTTGTTCTTTACGGGTGCCTCATTTTTTTGCTCAGTTTCAATATTGCTGTGATGCCTCCCATGAGCAAAAATTTCCTGTTTATCCTGCTCCTTGTTTACCTGGTGGCAGGTGTAGTTAGTTTTGTGACGGTGCTTAATCACAATTTTAAAACTGCTACGGTGAACAAGGAACTGCAAAATAAAATTCTCGCGACACAGCTTCAGATGAAAGAACAGGAATTACACTACCTGAAACGGCAGATTCATCCGCATTTTCTCTTTAATACACTGAATACCATTTACGGCTTTGCCATCCGGCAATCGAACCAAACGCCTGAAATTATCCTGAAACTCTCCAACCTGCTCGATTACATATTGTACCAGGTAAACAAGCCAAAGGTGAGTTTAAAGGAAGAAGTGCTGCATATCAAAGAGTACATCGAACTGGAAAAAATCAGGTTTCAGGATACGTTGAAAGCTGAGTTTTCAGCCGGGGATATTGATGAGAATATCCTGATAGCCCCAATGCTGTTGATTCCATTTGTGGAAAATGCCTTTAAACACGGCACACTGGAAGAAGGTTTTCTCACCATACAAATTCAGATTTTGGTATCCGGTTCCCAATTGTCGTTCAGGATTGGGAATTCATTCCGTAAATCAAATGATAAATCACACAATGGTGGTATTGGGCTGGAAAACATTCGTAAAAGACTTGATTTAAATTACGCCGGCAATTATGAACTTTATACCGAAAAAAAGAATAACCGGTATTTTGCTGAACTTAAAATATTTAACTTAAACGAAAATAAAAATGCAGAAAACGATTCAATGCATTATCGTGGATGATGAGCCGGTGGCGCGGGAGATTCTTGAAAGCCATCTGTCAAAAATTGAGGTGGTTAAGGTAATCGGAAGCTGTAAAAATGCGGTGGAAGCATTTAACCTGTTAAACAGGAAAAAAATCGACCTTGTTTTCCTCGACATCAGCATGCCCGAAATTTCAGGCTTATCGCTGGCTAAAACGATAAATAAAGAGGTGAAGATCATTTTTTCGACTGCCTACCGTGAATATGCTGTTGACGGCTTCGATCTGCAGGCGGTGGATTATTTGCTGAAACCCATTTCATTTGAACGGCTGTTGCAGGCCATCAACAAATATTCTGATGAAAATACGCCGCAACTCTTTGCGGAAACAAATGAACTGGTACCAGAAAAAAGTGATTACTTTTTTGTCCGGTCCGACCGCAGGATGATAAAAATCTGTTACTCTGAAATTCTTTATATTGAAAGTCTGGCCGACTACCTTAAAATTCACCTGACCGATAAAACTGTTGTCACCCGTGAAACCATTACAAACATTGAGGCCAGGCTGCCAAAAAATGAATTTATCCGCACACACCGCTCATACGTTGTGGCACTTGGAAAAATTGATTCGTTCACCAGCGAATTGGTAGAAATAGGTAAAAAGCAGATCCCTGTTAGCCGGAGTTATAAAAACGAGGTACTTGATAGACTTGAAAGATAAATTTCAAAACTATTTTTGCACATCACTGGGCTATTTTTTGACTCTGCAATCAATTTTATCACTCTAAAAACGAATTCCATCGATGATGCTGAAGTTTAAAAGATGAAATCCTGTGGAAATAAAATTCCGGTTTAAAAATCTAAGCTTTCGTTTTCTCTATCATGTGATTAATTACATGAGTGTGTTCATGTTGAGGGCTGAACATAACTATCTCCGCATCCGCGTTGACTTTCACATTATGCCCGGCGGGCCAGTAAAACAGATCATTTGCATGTACAGTTTCCTGAACGCCATCCGCATCGGTAGTTGTAAGCTCGCCACTTATGACATACCCCCAGTGAGGACACTGACACAGGTTTCCTTCGAGTCCCGTAAAAAGCGGCGTGGTATCCACTCCTGCAGAAAGACTGAAATATTCTCCGCTGATTTTTCCTAATCCGGATGCATCTCCAAAATCTGTCCGCTGACGAATAACGGCTCCCGGAATTTCCATTTTTACTTCAATGTTTTCTTTTGTAACTTTCATTTTCAAATCCTCCTTACTTTTATTTGGATATTATTGTCTCTTTCAATGACCAGAGTATGGCCAGTACATCTTTTTTCGACTCATCATCAATTTGATGTTTTTCCAGAACGCCCATGATATCGTCCATGACGTGCATATATTCTGCTTCGCTGATATTCATTCCCTGGTGAGTGGTTGGCATATCACGGCCCTTGTATTCGACCGGGCCTCCGCTTCCTGCACTAAAAAAATCTATGGTGTGCTGCCTGATTTTAGCAAAACGCTCCGGCAAATTCTGGTAAGGTTTAAACCGTGCATTGATGGACGGATTGTTCATGTGCGCTTCAATTACATCGTCAACAATGGCCGTTATTCCGGCTGTTCCACCCAAACGCCCAAAAAGTGTTTTGGTTTCCTGAGGTTTTTCTACAGCACTTATTGTACCTGCCACACTTGTGAATTCATTTTCCATTTTGTTTTATCATTTAACGTTATTCATCAAATTTACTGCAGAAAAAATTTAATCCATAGCACAAATGGTTCTTCTGCAAGCATTTTTGGGTCAGGAAATAAATTTATGTAACGAATATGTTTGCAGAAAAACACAAATACAGATGAACAAATTACATGTGAGTTCCCTGCCCGAGGATCAGGCGGGTATCGGGTGAGAAAGTGGTTGAAAGAAATTAAGTTTAACCGACAGCGAAGTAGTTACTTTTAAAATTTGTACAGATAAAAATGAAGGTGCAACAGGTTATTGCAGCACCAATCCGGAAGGCATAATCCCATACTTTTTACGGAAACATTTTGCATAATAGGAAGGGCTGCTAAAGCCGGAATCGAAAGCTACTTCAGATATATTTCCCTTTTGATTTTGCAACAGTTGCAATGATTTCCGCAACCTGAAATAAAGCAAAAAAACATTGGGTGATTTTCCGGTTAAACGAGTCATCTCCCGGTAGAGTTTTGATTTGCTGATTCCAATATTTCTCTCGAAATCTTCAATCTTTAATTCAGCTTTTTTCCACTCTTTTTCAATAAATTCCATATAACCGGTAACGAATTTTTCTTCCACAGGTGTTAAAACATGTATTTTGTCCCGGTTAATAACTTCGCCAAAATTCTCACTTTCAAACAAATGCTGGACATCAGTAGAAATAATGATTTCGGCAATGGAAATAAACCCCATTCGTTCGGCCAGTTTAATTGTATCTTCAAAAATTGACTTTTTCCCGTTAACCGGAACGCCGGCATGCAATCCGATGCTTAATTCAGTAAAATTTACAGGATACCGCGTTCTGAAACTTTTATAAATTTCCTGTATTTTCAATGCACATAACACTGCTTTGGTCACCGATTGAAATGACACTAAAAAACCATCTCCATTTTGCTGAACAAGGTTACCTTCAAATAATTTCAGAACTTCTATTGCCTTTTTATAAACCTGCTGTACTTTTGAAATACTTGAAAAAGGATCAAAATCGCGGAAAGAATGATGCTCAATAGTCACAACCATTATCGTTCTGAAAGCCGGATCATTGATGATGTTTAAATTTGTGTTTAATGCTTTTTTCGGATCTTCAATTCTGCCTAAAAATGATTCAACTATTGCAGAATCCACTTCAATGATTTGATGAGGAATCTCGCCATGTGCCTGTTGATGCATTCTGATGATTGCATTTTCGTCGGGTGCTTCCACCAGACAAAAGGCTGTTTTGCGGTTATCGTCAAACCAGTAGGTTAACCCGCGGCATCCAAATTTGTGCTGGATTTTTAAATCTTCCTGATGAATTTGGGCGACTATTTCTGCAGTTACCGCTTCAGAAACATCGTGACGATCCATGTATATTGGCATATTCTTAGATTTACTTAAAGAGAAAAACTGACCTTGCGTTTGACTCATTCAGAATCATTAACAACTGTATTGTTTGATTGTTGTAACATGTTTGCGCCGGTTTTATTCTAAATTATATTCTACAGGCACAGTAACTACATTTTCCGTTTTTGCTTTCAGCTTTTTAATTTTTTCGCGAACAGAACCCAGCTCTCCCATCCGGATGCCAAAAAGCAGCAGTTTTATCCTCCACCCGGGATTGGTAATTAATTCGGTTTTTTGAACCACTTTTAAATCGCGGCCGGCAATTTGCGCAGGCTGGTCTTCCTGCGAAAACAGAGCAAGTTGTTTGGCAAATTCCCACGCGCCGTCGCGGGCAATCTCCATGCTGAAATCTACCAGTAAATTATCCAGTTTACCGGTTTTTGCAAGTATTTTTTTCAGACCAGGCCAAACCATTGAAAGGTTATATTGCACTTCTTCCACCAGCGACGACAGGATTTCATTGATTCTGTAAAAGTCGCTTTGAAGGAGCAGGATATTCTTTCCCCTTGAAACTTCCGACGCTGCCAGCGCAAGGTCAAGATTAATGTGCGCGTTCATTCCAATTAACAAATGCTGCAACACCACCGGCCAGTATTGTTTGGAAAATGAAAATGCCTTTTCCCATGACTGCGCCACCGTCTTATTTTCCTGCCAGTCGTAATATGCATCAATGTATTTTTTTGCAAAAACAACATCCAGTTTTTCCATCCGGGTACAATCGTCAAAGTTTCCGGCTTTAATTTCTTCCTTTACCTTTTGGGTAACCCGCAGGTAAAGCACTGCAAAATAACCCAGCGGATCACCTTTAATTTCCGATTCAACAATAATCTTATCCAAAACCAGGATAACATCGTCGATTGTTTCAATTTTTGTCCGGTACATCTGTAAAAAGGTATAGTTTTCAGAATGTAAACAGTTTAAAATGAAAAAGTGTTGCGAAAATTAAATTTTGTGCAGGAATATCACCTTTTTAAACTTAATTTTTATCCTGCGACTTTAAACATCTTTCCCTACTTTTGCAACGAATTTAAAGTTGTACAATGCAAGGTATTTATCCTGAAAATTTTGAGTTGAAAGTTGGTTTTAACCGTATCCGGGAAATGCTTCAAAACAAGTGTTTAAGCGTTATGGGAAGGGAATGGGTGGAAGAAATGCATTTTCAGGAAAACTACGAAACAGTCATTACCCAGCTGGGAGAAGTGAATGAATTTTGCCGTATTGTTCGTGAAACTGATAATTTTCCGGCCAGCCATTTTTATGATTTGCGTGAGGCACTTCAAAGAATCAGGATTGAAGGCCGTTTCTTGGAAGCGTCCGAATTGTTCGACCTGAAACGGTCGCTTGAATCGGTGCGTGCTATTGTACTTTTTTTTAAAAAACAGGATGATGAAGCATTTCCGCTGCTGAAAAGCAAAACAGCAAATGTTCAGGTTTTCCCGTACATTTATGACCGCATTGATTCCATTATAAATAAACTGGGGCAAATCCGCGACAATGCATCGTCCGAGCTGGCGCAAATAAGGCGAAGCATCAGTTCCATGCAGTCGAACATGTCGAAACGGCTGCATGCTATTTTAAAACAGGCGCAAAAAGACGGGCTGGTTGAAGAAGATGCATCAGTTGCAATTCGTGACGGCCGGGCTGTCATCCCGATTACTTCAGCCAATAAAAGAAAAATTAAAGGTATTGTTTACGATGAATCGGCAACCGGTAAAACTTCGTACGTTGAGCCAAACGAAATCGTGGAAATGAACAATGAAATCCGCGAACTTGAATATGCCGAACGACGGGAAATCACAAAGATACTAACGCAGTTTTCAAATGATATCAGGCCCTACCTCGACGGTTTGATGTATTCCTGGGAATTTCTGGGAGAAATCGATTTTATTCGTTCAAAAGCATTGCTTGCTGTTGAATTTGGTGCCATCTTTCCCGATTTTTCAAAAGATACCATAATAAACTGGCAGCAGGCAATTCACCCCCTGTTAATGCAATCGCTGAGAAAGGAGAACCGCAAAATTGTTCCGCTGGATATTTCGCTCTCAAAAGAAAAACATATCCTGCTGATTTCAGGGCCGAATGCTGGCGGGAAATCGGTGTGCCTGAAAACAGTGGGATTGCTGCAATACATGCTGCAATGCGGGCTTTTAATTCCGGTGAGGGAAGGAAGCAAAACCGGGATTTTCAGCCAGCTGTTTATCCATATTGGAGATGAACAATCGTTGGAAAATGATTTAAGCACCTACAGTTCGCATTTGATGAACATGAAACACATGGTTAAAAACAGTGATGAAAAAACACTGGTTTTAATTGATGAATTTGGAACCGGAACCGAACCCATGCTTGGAGGCGCCATTGCCGAAGCTATTCTTTCAAAGTTAAATGAACTGCAAACTTTTGGTGTAATCACCACGCATTACACCAACCTGAAACATTATGCATCGTCTGCCGAAGGAATTGTTAACGGCGCTATGCTTTACGATTCGCAGAACATGAATCCGCTTTTTCAGCTCGAGATGGGAAAACCAGGAAGTTCGTTTGCCTTTGAAATCGCGCGCAAAATTGGCCTTCCGGAAGAAATTCTGGAACGGGCAACAGAAAAAGTGGGTAAAAAACATATTGATTTCGACCGTAACCTGCGGCAGATAAACCGTGACAAAAGGTACTGGGAAACCAAACGCCAGAAGATACGGAAAGTGGAAAAAATTCTCGATGAGATGGCTGTCAACTATGAAGAGGAACTGCAGGAGACTATAAAGCTGCGAAAGGAAATTATGAAGAAGGCCAAAGAAGATGCTGACTTACTGCTTGCAAATGTAAACAGGCAAATTGAAAATACCATTCAGGAAATAAGAAAATCGCAGGCTGAAAAGGAACAAACCAAACGTGCACGTCTTAAACTGTCTAAACTGAAGGAAGAAGTAGCAGATATATCCAATGCAAACGATGAACAGATCAACCGCAAAATAGAGAAATTGCGGCAGCACGAGGAAAAAAGGAACCAGCATCGTCCGGAAGAATCGGTCAAATCTAAAGTAAAGGAAAGGACAGAGAAACAGCCGGAATTAAAACCTGGGGATAAAGTGCGCATCAAAGGTCAGAATACCACGGGAGATTTAATTGAGCTGAATGAGAAAAATGCGGTGGTCGCTTTTGGTCAGCTCATTACTACCCTGCCCCGGAACCAGGTGGAACGGTTGAGCAACAACGAAGCAAAAAAGCTGGAAAAAAACCGCCCTGCCAGCCGATCGCAACTTGCAGGAAATTTCTCCGAACGGCGGCTTTCCTTTAAACCTGAAATTGATATCCGGGGCCAGCGCGTTGAGGAAGCTTTGTCTAAAATCCAGGAATTTATCGACCAAGCCATCATGTTTGAAGCAGGACAACTTCGTATACTTCATGGTAAAGGCTATGGAATCCTTAAGGAAACCATCCGCGATTATTTGAAAGCAGAACCAATGGTCCGCAGTTTTAAAGATGAACATGTTGATTTTGGAGGCGCCGGAATTACTGTGGTCAATCTTGCACTTTAATATTTATTAAAGAACCAGCAAATCCATCATTATAAAATTCTGTGTGTATTCCCTGCTTTTCAGATAAAGTACTTCTGAAGAAAAATCCACCAGGTTTTTCCACTGAACAGCTCCATCTTTAATGGATACCGATTTAAAAAGACCCGGAGTTTTTAATTCTTTAAATGCTTCAGTTTTCAGGTAGGGTTTTACATCAAAGATGCGGTTCTCCCCGTTTTCAAAATTTAATAAAAGCTGGTAATTTCTTTTAGGTTTTACTGATTTTACTTTAGGTAACATGGCGAATTATTTTAGGTATTCAAATCTCTTCAATTTTTGCAGCCATTATAAAATCGTTTTCAGAAAGGCCGCCAATAGCATGGGTGGTTAATTCAATTTCCACATTGTTGTAGTGAATGCACAAATCGGGATGATGCTGTTCCTGTTCCGCTATTATTGCCACGTTTTGTGCAAATGCCATCCCTCTTTTAAAGTTCGCGAATGGAAAATTGCACCGGATTTTCTTGTTGTCCACAACCTCCCATTCGTTCTTCAATTGTTTCACAAAATCATGAATCCGATCTTGTTTTAGTGGCTCTTCATTTCCGTTGCATGGCTCACACCTTTTTTCTTTTAGAAGCATAAAATAATATTTTACAAGATTTCAGTTTGATTTTTGATTCAGGTAGCCATGGAAAAGAATATGCCAAATTTATAATAGCTATGAATATAAATGGGAAACATCAGCTAATGTGCAGTTTAAATTTTACAAACGATAAATGATGTTTTTGAAAGCTGGGGATTTTATACTCATATTTTGGGGATCATTTCAGCATTTTCAAAAGAAATCATTGGGACTGAACATTTGAAAGTTACTGAAGGGTCCTAAAATGATGAACTAAGCCTTCTCTGGAATGTGCATATCATCCATTGTTTTCCGGGGTAAACTAATGAATTTACATCCAACTCTACAATCTACAATCCTTCAACCGGTTAAACACAATCAAACTTATGGAGGAATGCTTTTTCCTTATCAAATTTATAAAAAACGATTCGGCTTATGAGGAGTTTATATTGAACAGAAATACAAATGTTTTGTTTTATAATGAGTTGCATGAGACAACACAGGTAATGCATCATAACCGGGGATTCAAATTAATTCAGGTTAATATGAAATATAAATCAAACTAAAACATTGAAGAAAACAACTTACAATATACCAGTTCTTAATTAATGGAAAATATGTCAGATACTTCATTGTTATGGCCTTTTGTTTTGTACGGAATTTCAGTGGTACTGCTTGTTAGCGGTATCTTAACCGTATCGTACTTTCTTGGCGAAAAACACAAGGAGCACGCTACTGATGAAACATACGAATCCGGAATAACCTCAACAGGCACCGGACGCCTCCGTTTCCCCGTACATTTTTATATAGTCGCTATGTTTTTCGTCATTTTCGATCTTGAAACTGCCTTTTTTATTTCCTGGGCTGTTGCAATAAGGGAAGCAGGCTGGACCGGTTATATTGCAATTTTGGTATTTGCGTTTATTTTGACAGTTGTTTTGGTTTACGAATTAAAAACAGGGGCATTGGATTTTGGTCCCAGCGGAAAGAAAATCTTAAAAGCTTATCATAAGAAAATAAAAATACACGAACAACATGAAGTGGTGGACAAGCGGAGCAAATAATCCTACAGGAGTAAATTCAGGGAATAGTTCTTTTGAAGAAACCGTTCAGAAAAACGTGGTACTCACCAACCTTGAGAGTATGCTCGCATGGGGAAGGAAAAACTCCATCTGGCCTTTTAATTTTGGATTGTCATGTTGTTTTGTTGAAATGGCCACATCAATCACCAGCCGTTATGACATAGCACGGTTTGGAGCAGAAGTCATCAGGGGGACACCAAGGGAGGCTGACTTAATGGTAATTGCCGGAACGGTGTTTATTAAAATGGCTCCGGTTATCAAACGCCTGTACGAACAGATGATGGAGCCGCGCTGGGTCATTTCAATGGGCTCCTGCTCCAATTCCGGAGGCATGTATGACATATACAGTGTAGTACAGGGTGTTGATAAGTTTATGCCTGTGGATGTTTACGTTCCGGGTTGTCCGCCACGCCCCGATGCATTCCTGGAGGCTGTACTTTTGCTTCGTGATCAGGTTGGAAAAGAAAAAAGACCATTAAACTGGGTAATGGGCCCTCAAGGCATTGTCAAACCAGAAAAAATTTCAATGAAAGACAGGTTGGGTCCGGAAAGGTTGAAAATGAAAGAAATAAAAAGTCCCGATGAAATATAACTTTTCATTTTATTAAAAAAACAGAGGATTCAGATGATGTAAAATCCAGTAATGACTAGCATCGTTAACATACTGCAGGAGAAATTTCAGGATTCAATCCTGACAATCCAGGAAACAAAAGACGATTTCCCAACCCTTTGGATCCGGCCTGAAGATATTGCAGGAATGCTAAGTTTTTTGAAAAATGAAATTGAACGGCCTTATAAAATGCTTTACGATTTAACGGCCATCGACGAACAGGCGCGTACCCACCGTCAGAGTCAGCCCGAAAGCCGTTTTACTGTAATATACCAACTGCTTTCATTTGAACGAAATGATTACATCCGGTTAAAAGTCCCGTTGAATTCAGAAGAACCGGTTATTCCCAGTGTCACATCGGTTTGGCCGGCAGCCAACTGGTATGAAAGGGAAGTATTCGATCTTTTCGGCATTAAATTTAAGGGGCATACCAACCTAAAACGGATTTTAATGCCGCAGTGGTGGAAAGGGCATCCTCTTCAAAAAAAACATCCAGCCAGAGCGACCGAAATGGGACAGTTCCAACTCCCGGAAAGCGAAGAGGAAATGGAACAAAAAACACTACAGTTTAAACCCGAAGAATGGGGCCTTGACCAAACCCTTGAGGAAGATGATTTAATGTTCCTGAACCTTGGTCCGCAACATCCGGGAACACATGGTGTGTTACGGTTTATTTTGCAGCTCGATGGCGAAGATATCGTCCATATTATCCCCGACATAGGGTTTCACCATCGTGGGGCAGAAAAAATGGGGGAACGCCAAAGTTGGCATACATACATCCCTTACACCGATCGTGTTGAATATCTTAGCGGTGTAATGAATAATTTTCCTTATGTAATGGCGGTGGAAAAACTTGCCGGGATTGAAGTCCCCGACCGCGCCAAAATGATTCGGATAATGATGAGCGAACTGTTCAGAATATCCAGCCATTTGGTTTGGTACGGCACTTTTGCACAGGATCTCGGAATGATGACGCCAGTGTTTAAGATGTTCACCGACAGGGAACGGTTGTTCGATATAGTTGCAGCAGTCTGCGGTGCCCGAATGCACCCCAATTGGTTCCGTATAGGAGGTGTGGCGCAGGATCTTCCTAATGGCTGGGAAAAAATGATGCAGGATTTTGTTGATTATCTTCCTAAAAAGTTAAAAGAGTACGACCGATATGTAATGAAAAACCAGATATTCAAAGCAAGGTCGATAGGTATTGGGGTCTACTCCACTGAAGAGGCAATTGAATGGGGAATCACCGGTCCGGGTTTAAGGGCAACAGGTTTTGAATGGGATTTCAGGAAAAAACAACCTTATTCAGGTTATGAACAATTTGAATTTGATATCCCGGTTGGACGGAACGGTGATTGTTACGACCGGTCGGTTGTACGGATTGAAGAGATAAGGCAGAGTCTGCGCATTATTCAGCAATGCATTAACAACATGCCTGCGGGTGAATATAAATCAGATCATCCGCTTGCTACTCCTCCACGGAAAAATCATACAATGAAAGATATTGAAACATTGATTAACCATTTTGTGCACGTGAGCTGGGGACCGGTTATCCCTGCAGGCGAAGCTTTCTATTGTGTGGAGGCCTCCAAAGGCAATAACGGGTATTATCTGGTTTCCGATGGAAGTACAAATTCATACCGCACAAGGATTCGGACGCCCTCATTCCCACACATGCAATTTGTCCCCGAAATCAGCAGGGGATATACCATTGCCGATTTAATGGCCATATTGGGAAGTGTAGATTTTGTCCTCTCAGATATTGACCGGTAAATGAAGATGAAAATGACAACGCAGAATATTATCACAACCGAAATTAAAAAGGAGATTGAGGAAATTTACGAACATTTCCCGCACAAAAGCGCCGCCTGTATCGAAAGTTTGAGGGTAATTCAGAAGCACCATCGCTGGGTATCAGACGAAGCAATTAACGAGCTTGCAGTAATTCTCGAAATGTCACCCGATGCAATTGACAGCGTAGCCACATTTTACAGTTTAATATTTCGAAAACCAGTGGGAAGACATGTCATTTTGGTATGTGATAGTGTAAGTTGCTGGATTATGGGTTATGAAAAGATTGCGGAATATTTAAAAGAAAAGTTATCGGTTGATTTTGGAGAAACCACCAGCGATAACCGGTTTACATTGCTTGCTATCCCTTGCCTGGGCACCTGCGATCATGCTCCGGCATTGATAATCGACCACGAACTCCACCGTGATTTATCAACCGGTAAAATTGATGAAATACTTGAAAAATACGAATAACATAACAGAGCCTGAAGTTATTTGGAAATGAATATGGAAAGACCTTTGACCCAATATATTAAAAGAGACCATTCTCCGCTTTCGCTAAAAGAATACGAAGAAACCGGAGGATATCAGGCCTTGCGAAAGGCATTGAAACTAAATCCGGAGGATGTTTCAAAAGCTGTTAAAGAAGCAGGGTTGAAGGGTCGCGGTGGTGCTGGTTTTTTAACTGGGATGAAATGGGGTTTTGTCCCGCTGGGCGACGATGCACCAATGCCGAAGTATTTCGTTATAAATGCAGACGAAATGGAACCAGGCAGTTTTAAAGACCGGATGCTGTTGGAAGGAAACCCGCACCAGTTGCTCGAAGGAATGATTATCGGCGCCTATGCTATCCAGGCGAATTTCAGTTATGTGTTTCTCCGGTGGGCTTATCATCGTGCAGCAAAAGCCATTGAACAAGCTTTACAGGAAGCCTATGAAGCGGGCTACCTTGGAAAAAGTATCGCAGGCAGCGGATATCAGCTCGATGCGTCGCTGCATATAAGTGTGGGACGGTACATGTGCGGCGAGGAAACCGGTTTGCTGAACGCGCTTGAAGGGAAAAGGGCAAATCCGAGATTTAAGCCGCCATTTCCTGGAGTAAGTGGTTTGTTTGGAAAACCAACGGTTGTCAACAATGTTGAAACCATGTGCAATGTGCCGCACATCATTGCCAACGGTGCCGATTGGTATAGAAGCCTCAGCAAAACAGATGAAGGTGGAACTAAAATTTACGGGGCCAGCGGTAAAGTTAAAAAGCCCGGACTTTGGGAACTTCCTCTGGGAACCACTTTACATGAACTACTGGAAGAACATGCAGGTGGAATGAAAGAAGGTTTCCGGTTCAAAGGAGTTCTGCCGGGCGGCGGCTCTACTGATTTTCTGACTGAAGAACATTTGGATGTGGCAATGGACTTTGCAAGTGTGGGTAAAGCCGGAAGCCGTTTGGGAACTGGCACATTAATCGTCCTCGATGACAAAACCTGTCCGGTTGGAATGGTACTGAACCTTGAACGTTTTTTTGCACGGGAATCCTGCGGTTGGTGCACACCATGCCGGGAAGGTCTGCCATGGACCGCGAGACTGCTTGAAGCAATTGAAAATGGCAAAGGAGAATTGAGGGATTTGGATATTCTTGAATTCCAAACAAGATATATGGCACCCGGCAATACTTATTGCGCACTTGCGCCTGGTGCAATGGAGCCGTTGCAAAGCGCATTGAAATTTTTCAAACAGGATTTTAAAGAGCATATCCATCAGCATAAATGTCCCTGGGAAAAATAAAAGGTATGGCAAAATTAATTATCGATAATAAGGAATATGAAGCAGAAGAGGGCAAAAACCTGCTGGAAGTTTGTCTTTCGCTGGGGCTCAACCTACCCTATTTTTGCTGGCACCCTGAATTGGATTCTGTTGGAGCATGCCGCCAGTGTGCGATAATCAAATATAAAGATGAAGACGACAAAAAAGGGAAACTGGCTATGGCTTGCCTTGAACCAGTAACCGATAATTTACGGATTTCCCTCGAGGTTGATGAAGCCAGGCAGTTCAGGGCAGCCAATATCGAGGCACTGATGATCAACCACCCGCACGATTGCCCTGTATGCGACGAAGGAGGCGAGTGCCACCTGCAGGATATGACGGTGATGAGCGGTCACAACTACCGCAGATACCGGTTTAAAAAGCGGACGTATGAAAACCAGTACCTAGGTCCGTTTATCAACCATGAAATGAACCGCTGTATTCAATGCTACCGTTGTGTCCGTTTTTATAAAGATTATGCCAACGGGAAAGACCTTGACGTATTCGGAGCACATGATCAACTTTACTTTGGCAGAAAGGAACCCGGTATCCTTGAAAATGAATTCAGTGGTAATTTAGTTGAAATCTGCCCGACCGGTGTATTTACCGATAAAACTTTGCAAAAGCATTATACCCGAAAATGGGATCTTACAAATGCCCCTTCCGTTTGCCACAACTGCGGATTAGGCTGTAACATTATTGCTTCTGAACGGTATGGTTCAATTCGCAGAATCCTCAGCCGCTATAATGGCGATGTAAACGGCTATTTCCTTTGCGACAGAGGAAGGTTTGGATATGAATATGTGAACAGCAAAAAAAGGATAACATCCTGTCTCAAACAGCAGAAAGGTGAATTCATCAGAATTGAAAAAGAGCAGGCAGTTGATGAAATAAAACAACTGATTTCAGGAAAAAAACTGACGGGGATTGGTTCGCCAAAAGCGTCACTCGAGTCAAATTTTATGTTGAGGCAACTGGTTGGCCCTGAAAACTTTTATGCCGGGATTCCCGAAACCGAAGGAAAGCTTGTTCAGAAAATTATAGAAATAACAAAAAATGCCGGGGTTCACATGCCGTCGCTGAATGAAACCAAAGAATACGACGCAGTTTTTATTTTAGGCGAAGATGTTACCAATACTGCGCCAATTCTGGCACTCAACCTCAGACAGGCAGCCCGGAATAAACCAGCAAATGAAGCTGCTGGGCTTAAAATTCCAAAATGGAATGATGCAGGTGTTCGTGAGGTAATTCAGGTAAAAACAGGGCCGTTTTTTATCGCTTCGGCACTTGCCACCAAACTGGATGAGCTTGCCGCCCAAATATTCCATGGTCATCCCGATGATATTGCACGTTTGGGACATGCAGTTGCACAGAAAATCAATGTAAAACTTCCGGCAGTGGGTAAAAACGGGATTACAGAAGATTTGCTGGATATGATTTCCCAGGCATTACTGAAATCAGATAAACCATTGATTGTAGCCGGTACCAGCCTGTATAACAAAGCAATTATTGAAGCAGCAGCCAATATTGCTCTTTCATTACAGGAAAACGGAAAAAATGCAGGGCTGTTTTATGTGGTTCCGGAAGTAAATTCTATTGGACTTGCTGCCATTTCAGATAAATTTCTGGATCAGGCTATCAATAATGCAGAACACAATGAAGATTCAATCTTGTTTGTCCTGGAAAATGATCTTCACCAACGGTTGGACAAACACAAGATAAAAGAACTGCTCAAACAATTTAAAAACATCATTACACTTGACTATCTGGAAAACGAAATAAACAGCCATGCTACATATGTTTTACCGGCCGGAACTTTTGCTGAAGCTGATGGTACTGTAATAAACAATGAAGCACGGGCGCAGCGTTTTTACAAGGTTTATGTTCCGGATAATGATGTAAAAAGCAGCTGGGAATGGTTGCTTAAAATAATGCCGGAAGGTTTTTCAGAAAAGGATATTCACCTTGACGAAATTATCAAAATACTTACAGCAGTATTTCCTGAACTGGAAGAAATAAAATCAGCAGCATCACCTGCAGATTATCGAAAGGGAACTCAAAAAATACCACGCGAACCGCATCGTTACAGTGGCCGCACCGCCATGCATGCAGGTAAAGATGTCAGCGAACCCAAACCACCGGCTGATCCGGATTCGGCCCTCTCTTTTACCATGGAAGGTTATATGGGAGTGCCTCCTTCATCAATCACTCCATATTACTGGTCGCCCGGATGGAATTCAGCGCAGGCAATAAACAAATATCAGATTGAAGTTGGCGGTGAACTGCATGGCGGAAATCCAGGGAAACGATTGTTCAATCCGAAAAATAAATCTGTCTGTTTCAATTCTGTACCCGACCATTTTTCTCCGGTTGAGGGAGAGTGGGTTGCTCTTCCGCTTTACCACATTTTCGGCTCTGATGAATTGAGTGCAAAAAGTCCGGCGGTTATGGAGCGGATTCCCGAGGTTTACATTTCGCTGAACAACATGGATGCACAAAAAGCCAGTATCGAAGAAGGGAAAATCATCGAAGTTTCAATCCAAAATATGACACTCCGGCTACCTGTAAAGTTAAATACAGATTTGGCAGCAGGAACAGTTGGACTTCCCGTTGGTTTGAATGAAACTGCCGGTATAGAGTTTCCTGCACGAATAACTATTAAAAAAGTGAATCATGAGTGAAACACTTAAATACATACTGATTGTTTTTGGATTGCTTATCGTCCTGATGACAATTGCTTCAGGACTAATCTGGCTAGAAAGGAGGTTACTTGCATTCTGGCAGGAACGTTACGGGCCAAACCGTGTTGGGCCTTTCGGACTATTGCAGGTACTGGCCGACATGATTAAGATATTTTTCAAGGAAGACTGGATACCAGGCTTTGCCGATAAAAAGGTGTTTATAATGGCCCCCGCTGTGCTGATGATCACCATTTTAACAAGTTTTGCCATTGTCCCGTTTGCACCAGGCTTAATGGTGGTCGACCTTAATATCGGAATTTTGTATTTCCTTGCAATGTCATCCCTTGGCGCCTACAGTGTCGTTCTTGGCGGCTGGTCATCAAACAACAAATATTCGCTGCTGGGAGGTATGCGCGGTGCTGCACAAATGATATCATACGAAGTTTTTATGGGATTATCCCTTATGGGAGTGGTTGTGATGTCCGGTTCCTTAAACCTTACCGACATTGTTTTGGCACAGGAAAAAATCTGGTATTTTATCCCGCAATTTGTTGGGTTTGTCATATTTTTTATTGCCGGTGTGGCAGAAACACACCGGCTGCCGTTTGATATCATGGAAGCAGAAAGCGAACTGATTGCTGGTTACCATTCTGAATATTCAGGATTGAAATTTGGCGTATTCTTTATTGGGGAATATTTGGGTGTAACTTTAATCTCCGCATTGATTACCATCCTGTTTTTTGGCGGATGGCTGGGATTTGGCTTTTTGCCGCCTGTATTTTGGTTCCTGCTGAAAACATTCTTTTTTATTATGATCTTCATCTTACTGAGGGCTGCCCTGCCCCGCCCGAGATATGATCAGCTGATGTCGTTTGGATGGAAAGTGCTGTTGCCATTATCACTTTTAAACCTGTTGGTTACAGGAGGAATTGTATTGTATTTTCAATGATTAGTTATATGTAAAAACAAACATCATGTTCAGTAATATCAGATCGCTTTGGATTGTTTTTCTTAACCTGTTTCATAAAAAGGTAACGGTTGAGTACCCTGAGAAAAAACCAAAGTTACCGCCCCGCTGGCGTGGCCGGATTGTGCTTACCCGCGATCCGGATCACAAAGAAAGGTGCGTGGGATGTTACCTCTGCGCTGTTGCCTGTCCGGTCGATTGTATTTCGCTTCAGGCTGCAGAAGATGAAAACGGGCGTCGGTATCCCGAATCCTTCAGAATCAATTTTTCGCGTTGTATTTTTTGCGGTTACTGCGAAGAAGCATGTCCAACTTATGCAATTCAACTGATACCCGATTTTGAGATGGGTGAATACAACCGGCAGAACCTGGTTTACGAAAAAGAGGATTTGCTGATCGAAGGTCAGGGAAAATACCATGGATATAATTTTTATAAAGAAGCAGGTGTCGATTTTGGAGTGAAGAAAAAAGGGAATGGTGAAAATGAATATAAACCGGTGGATGTACACAAACTGATGCCCTGATAGTTTTAATGAAATCGAACAATGAATAAAAACAATAAGTTATGACCATTCTTTTTTACATCGCTGCAGCATCGGCAATTTTTTCAACACTGATGATGGTGATTGGTAAAAACCCGGTGCACTCACTGCTTTTCCTCATTGTTTCATTCTTTTCGGTTTCGGTGGTTATGTTTATCATAGGCGCTCCATTTGTTGCAGCACTGGAGGTAATTATTTATGCCGGCGCCATCATGGTATTATTTGTATTTGTAATCATGATGCTCAATCTTGCAAGTGAAGAAAACAGAAAAAAGATGCTGATGAAACCAAAGGTGTGGATTGGCCCATCGCTCATTTCGATTGTCCTTTTGGTAGAAATAATTTATATCCTTATTGCTCAGCCCGGACATGAAATGGGGCAACAAATCGTGCTGCCGGTTTCGGTAGGCAAAATCATGTTTACCAAATATGTATTGGTAACTGAACTGGCCGGATTCCTGCTAATGGCGGGGATAATAGGAGCATATCACCTCGGGCAGCGCAAAAAGATGGTTCATCACCGCTATTTAAAAAATGAAAACCAATAGAGATGAATGTTTCAATGGAACAAGGGATTTTACTGGCAGCCGTTCTGTTTTGTATCGGACTGGTTGGTTTACTGGTACACAGGAATATTATTTACATGCTGATGTCAGTGGAAGTAATGCTGAATGCTGCCGGTCTGGCGTTTATAGTTGCCGGTTCGGCATGGGCGCAGGCCGATGGACAGGTGATGTTCATTTTTATACTGGCAATGGCAGCAGCAGAAGTTTCTGTAGGACTGGCGTTAATTATTCAGATGTATAAAAAATTTAAATCGGTCGATATCACTGAGGCCGCAACAATGAACGGATAAAATTTTGCAGATGAAGGAAATCCTTTGGTTAATAGTGGCACTTCCCTTTTCGGGGGCACTTTTTCTGGCACTGCCCGGTAAAAGACTTTCACGATTATTCGCTTCAGTTATTGGAGTGGGTTCCGTCTCTCTTTCTGCTGTGCTAACCATTATTTTGGGAATTCGTTTTATCGCCGGTAATTCTGCCGGTGAACCTTTCACCCAGTCACTGTGGCAGTGGTTTAACGTGGGGGGATTGTCTCCCGAAATCGCCTTTCATCTCGACACCGTTTCATTGACATTTATATTTGTAATCACCTTTGTTGGAGCACTCATCCATCTTTACTCCGCAGGTTTTATGTGGAAAGAAGAAGGGTTTTCCCGCTTTTTTACCTATATGAACCTGTTTATTGGATTCATGCTTGTACTTGTACTGGCCAATAATTTACTGTTGCTTTATCTTGGTTGGGAAGGTGTCGGATTATGCAGTTATCTGTTAATTGGTTTCTGGTACAAGGACCCCGATAATGGTTACGCAGCAAGGAAAGCTTTCATTGTAACCCGCGTTGGCGATGCATCTCTGGCAGTTGGATTTTTCATTCTTTACCTGACTTTCAACACCCTGAGCATCCCCGATATTTTGAATACTGCTCCTGAAACCTGGGCTTCGGGAACGGGATTGGCCGTTGTTGTTGCTTTTCTATTACTG
The DNA here is from genome assembly GCA_963816685.1 of uncultured Prolixibacteraceae bacterium. GTDB lineage: Bacteria > Bacteroidota > Bacteroidia > Bacteroidales > Prolixibacteraceae > CAVYUC01. The sequence goes on from CAWFMB010000016.1 coordinate 112,183, forward strand.
GGAGGTGCTGTGGGAAAATCGGCACAATTGCCGCTGCAAACCTGGCTTCCGGATGCAATGGCAGGGCCATCTCCGGTTTCAGCGCTTATACATGCAGCTACAATGGTAACTGCCGGGGTTTATCTTATTGCCCGCACCCACATTTTATTTGAACTTGCACCGCTGGCTCAAATGTTTGTAGCAATCGTCGGTGCTGTTACCTTATTGGTTGCCGGATTTTCTGCACTCAACCAGCACGATATTAAACGGGTTTTGGCCTACTCCACCATTTCACAAATCGGATATATGTTTCTTGCCCTGGGGGTGGGCGCATGGTCGGCCGCTGTTTTTCATTTTATGGTTCATGCTTTCTTCAAAGCCCTGCTGTTCCTTGGTGCAGGCGCAGTTATTTGGTCGGTACACCACGAACACAACATGTTTAAAATGGGCGGCCTGTACAAAAAACTGCCGGTAGTTTTCTGGACCTTTCTTATTGCTTCCGCTTCACTGGCCGCACTTCCGTTAATTACAGCGGGTTATTTTAGCAAAGATAAAATTATCTGGCTCGCCTATTCAAGCGACAAAGGTTCGGTTCTGCTTTGGCTTGCAGCAATTACAGGTGCATTCATTACGGCGCTGTATACATTCAGAATGGTATTTGTGACCTTTTTCGGAAAAGCAAAAGCTGAACCTTCAGGACGACCCGGAATATGGATGCTTCTGCCAATGATTGTCCTGGCCATATTTTCATTTGGAAGCGGATACATCGAATTTCCTGAAAACATGGCCCACATTTCTTTATTTTCCGATTTCATTGAAAAAACTCTGCCTGCTGCATCATCAGGCCATTCCGAAGGGACAACTGAATTAATCTTTCAACTGATTGCGGCGCTGGTTGCCTTTTCAGGACTGTTTATCGCTTATAAAAAATACTATAATAAACCTTTTCCGGCAGAAGTACCCCGGCGAAATGCACTGCAACAGTTCTTTTACACCGGATGGGGTTTCGATTTTATCTATGACAAATTAATTGTAACACCTGTTGTATTTCTCTCAAGAATCGATAAAAATGATTTCATCGATTTGTTTTATAAAGGTCTGGCGGCACTTGCGCGGGCATTCAATATTATTCTCAGGGCATCACAAAACGGAAAGGTGCGCTGGTATGCTGCTGTTATTGCAATTGGAGCTGTTTTAATATTAACAATTTTATTTTACTGATGGTACTGATTTGGCTGATAATATTACTCATCGGAAGCGGGTTTCTGGCCTGGCTGGCAGGCCGGTGGAACAACACACTGCCGCGGGTCATCAGCCTTGCGGCAACATTCACTCAACTGGCGGTTACAATTGTACTGTGGATTGGAAATTCCGGAAATACAAATGGCAGTGAATGGATCACCAATGTTACCCTGAAATGGATCCCGCAGTTTGGTATTCAGATTAAACTTGCAGCAGACGGACTTGGGTTGGTAATGTTGGCCCTGACTTCATTTCTGGGTGCAATAGCAGTTTTGGCCTCCTGGAAGGGAATTACGAAAAATGTCGGGTTCTTCCATTTCAACCTGATGTTTATACTGGCAGGAATAAGCGGTGTTTTTGTAGCGCTCGACCTGTTCCTTTTTTACTTCTTTTGGGAAATGATGCTGATTCCAATGTATTTTATCATCAGCATTTGGGGGCACGAAAATAAAACATATGCTGCCACAAAATTTTTCCTGTTTACCCAGGCAAGTGGTTTACTCATGTTCCTTTCCATTCTGGCACTCTATTTTATTCATGGGGCAAATACCGGCACCTATACCTTCGATTATGAACAATTAACCGGCACCGAAATGGCGCCCGGGATTGCTTTTCTTATCATGATGGGTTTTGTAATTGCATTTACAGTTAAACTATCGACTGTACCACTGCATACCTGGCTTCCGGATGCGCATACACAGGCACCCACTGCAGGAAGTGTGGTACTTGCAGCTTTGCTGTTAAAAACCGGCGCTTATGGATTAATTCGCTTTGCCTTACCTCTTTTTCCGGATGCATCAGTACAGTTTGCACCTTATGCGATGTTACTGGGAGTAATCAGTATTTTATACGGCGCCAAACTTGCTTTTGCACAAACCGACCTGAAACGGCTGATTGCCTACATTAGTGTTAGTCACATGGGTTTTATCCTGCTGGGAATCTATTCTTTCAGCGAAATAGCAATGCAGGGAGTGGTGATGCAAATGATTGCCCATGGTGTCAGCACAGGCGCATTGTTCATTCTTGCAGGAAGTCTGGCCGACCGGATACATACCCGCGAACTGACACAAATGGGCGGACTTTGGTCAAAAGTTCCAAGGATGGGGGCAATGGGCCTTTTGTTTGTGCTTGCGTCGCTTGGATTGCCAGGCCTCGGAAATTTTATTGCAGAAATCCTGATTTTAATCGGTGCATATCCTGCAGGTAAAGTACTTACAATTATTGCCACAACCGGATTGATTGCGGCAACTGTTTATTCGCTGCGCCTTATGCAAAAAGTGTTTTATGGTGAACAGAAAAAGGTGTGGGATATTTCCGATTACGGTTTTCGGGAAATGGTTATCATGGGCTCACTTGCTGTAGTAATAATCTGGCTTGGACTATTCCCAAATCATGTTCTGCAATTATCACAAGAACCAGTCAGAAAAATCATTGACGGAATACACAAGATACAGGTTTACAAAGAAAATCCCCCTAAAATGCAATCTTCTGCAGGGTATTACGCATTCGAACAAAAATCTTCAACCACTGAGTTAAAACAAAAAAAGAAAAAATGGATAACACAAAAAGCCGATGACAAAAAATGATATACTCAGTATATTGCCAATGTTGATTTTATCCGGAGGATCAATTCTTGCACTGCTACTGGTTGCCTTTAAACGCAACCACAGGTTGGTTTTTTACTTCACCGCGATCCTGTTAATTATATCGTTTATTTCAATATTTCTAACCGGGAATGACTTGCCTCATTCAATCAATGACCTTTTTTTAATCGATCGCTTTGGATTGTTTTATCAGGGACTGATTCTGTTTGCAGCGCTATTTGTATCTGTTTTTAGTTATTTCAGCATCGGTAATTTCTTTCCCGAAAAACGAAAAGAAGAATACTACATTTTATTGGTGCTGGCTACATTAGGAGCCGGAATGATTGTGGTAAGCACCCATTTTATCTCATTTTTTGTGAGTCTCGAACTGCTAAGTGTTTCTTTGTACAGCCTGATTGGCTACTATCGTGAAAATGCAAAACCAATTGAAGCCGGATTGAAATATCTGATTATTGCAGCCATGTCTTCTGCATTTCTGCTTTTTGGTATGGCATTGATATATGCAATTTCGGGAAATATGTCATTTGGAAATGTTTCAGGTGGCATTAGCGGGTCAGATTCACCTTCATTATTTTCGATTGCAGGATGGGGACTGATAATTGTTGGAGTGGGGTTTAAACTGGCAGTGGTGCCGTTTCACATGTGGACTCCCGATGTTTACGAAGGCGCATCTTCTCCTGTAACTGCTTTTATTGCAACCGCATCAAAAGGAGCTGTTGTTGCCGTACTGATCCGTTTTATTGTAATGTCGGATTTGTATCATTTCGACCGCATTATCGAAGTTTTTACTGCAATTTCAGTTCTATCGATGTTGATTGGGAACCTGCTGGCGTTGATGCAAAATAATGTAAAACGTATTCTCGCCTACTCTTCCATCGCCCATTTTGGGTATATGCTTGTTGCGTTGATTTCAGGTAGAGAAACCGGACCACTGGCAGCAACTTTTTATGTGACAACATATGTCTTTGCCATTTTAGCTGCATTTGGTCTTATTACCCTGTTTTCGCATTCCGATGAAGAAGCTTACAATGTCAGTGACTATAAAGGTTTATTTTGGCGAAAACCCTTTCTTTCGTTTGTTTTTTCTGTCGTTTTGCTTTCACTGGCAGGAATTCCTTTAACTGCAGGGTTTATGGGGAAATATTTTGTTCTGACTGCCGGTGTCGGAAGTAAAAACTGGTTGTTGGTCTTTGTCCTGGTAATAAGCAGTGTTATTGGACTTTTTTATTACCTGCGCCTGATTACTGCAATGATGGAACAAAATAATGAAGAAGATGATGCATCAAAACTACATCCGGCTCTTTCTGTTTCAGGTTTATTTGCACTGGCTGTATTAACTGCACTCATTCTTTGGATGGGAATTAATCCTGTCCCACTTATGGATTTTGTAAACAGCTTCCTTTTCGCTCCGTAATTTAGCCTGTGAAAATTTCTGAGTTTCATGTTTGATAGAATTAAAAATAAACTGATTTAACTTCAGTTTCGAAACAAATGGATTTTAACTGAATAAATCTTATTAAAATATGTGGACTCCCTACTCATTCCATGGGGATCAATTCTACAGAAAAAAGGTGGTACAATTACGTGATAACTATTTAATAAACTGTTCTACAGCATAACGAAGTTCTTTTCCATTGAATTGTTCAATGTTAATTGAATTATGGCATATTATTCGAGCATAAATCAGAAACTACCTTCAATTCATTTTCTTTAAACGTAATCAATAAAGAACTTTAAAAAGGATAATATGAAACTAAATGAATTAAAAAAGAATCTTGAAAGCCGGCTGGTTGATGTAAAGCAAAAAATGGAAGATGTAGAAAATGCGCTTCAAAATCAAGAACATCCTTCAGAAACACTAAAAGATGTTCACCTTCATTTGAAAAAATTATATGAAGAAATTATATTGCAGTATGACCAAATAGATGCGATGGAAACTGAAGAATACCTGGATGAAACGAATCTGCAGAAAAATGTTTATGCCAATCTTGAGTCTTTCGATGCTGCCTTTTCAGAAGCAGGTACATTAATTGGGGATCGCGAATTTAAAACCCGGAGCCGTAGTCATTCCGTTGATTTTAAAAATCCGCACCGAACTGAATAATTTACGGCTCTTTAAACATTCTGAAAGAACCTGCCGTTAAGATATTACAGTTGCTTTAGCCATAAAAAATCATGAGCGAAAACAACCAGCTTCCATATAAGTTACCGGTTGAAAAAATTTATTCGCAGTTAAACAGCCGCGAGGGAGGCATAACAAGTAAGCAAGCAGCTGAAAAAAGGGAAAAATACGGGAAAAACATCATCAGCGGGAAAAAGCAAAAAAGCTTGTTCAGGTTGGTTCTTGATCAGGTAAACAATCCGGTAATTTATCTTTTACTCGGGGCAGTAGTAATCTCATTGGTTTTCGGAGATGTATCAGAAGCCATTGCAATTTTTATTGTAATTCTGCTGAATACAATGATTGGATTTTGGATGGAGTACCAGGCACGTACTTCAGTAAATGCACTTAAAAAATTAAATAAATTACTGGCCAGGGTAGTGCGTGATGATAATACTTCGCAAATCGATGCATCCGAAATTGTTCCAGGAGATATTATTCTTTTGGAAGCCGGTGATATTGTTCCGGCCGATTGTCGCGTAGTTACTTTTTCCGAGTTAAAAGTTGATGAATCTCCACTCACCGGCGAGTCATTTTCGGTAGAAAAAAATAATGAAAGTCTCGAAGGTGATATACCACTTGCCGAACAAACAAATATGCTTTTTAAAGGAACAGCCATAACGCATGGCAAATCGCGGGCGATTGTTACTGCAACCGGCAATCAAACCGAAATTGGTAAAATTTCGGAAATGGCTGAACAGGAAGACAAGGATGATATTCCGTTGAACATGAAACTGCGGAAACTTTCGCACAACCTCATTTGGGTGACACTAGGTTTGGCTGCTTTATTTTTTGTAATTGGCTGGCTTGCAGGCAAAGAAATATATCTGATGCTGCAAACTGCAATTGCCTGGACAGTTGCAGCAATTCCCGAAGGATTACCCATCGTAGCAAGTATCGCACTGGCCCGGGGAATGCTGCGGTTGTCAAAGAAAAATGTAATCGTAAAAAAGCTTGCTGCAGTTGAAACTTTAGGCGAAACAACGGTTATTTTTACGGATAAAACCGGTACACTTACCGAAAACAAACTTACCCTCGAATCAATTGAATATCCGGGGGATAAATTTGAAGCAAAATCAATTCTAAAAAACATAAATGATAATTCTAAAAATCAATCAGAGAATAAACACTTCCGTCACATTTTCAATGTTTCGGTTTTTTGTAACGATGCAAGTGAAAATGAAGAAGGAAAAACAAAAGGCGACCCGCTCGATGTTAGCTTACTCCAATTCTTTACAGGTTTAAATTCAGAACAAACAAATAATCTGCGTAATTCTGAACGAATAAATGAAGATCCATTCGATTCTGATTCAAAATTTATGGGAACAATCCATTTGCTTGAAAACGACCTTTACATCTCAGCAAAAGGAGCAGCCGAACCCATTTTATCACGTTGCGCGTTCTATCTTGAAAATGGAAATAAAAAAAAGCTAAACAATGATTTCAAAAAAAAGTGGTTAATCCGGAATGAAGAACTTTCAGAAAAAGGATTAAAAGTAATTGCTTTTTCATACAAAACAGCCAATAAAAATGAACAGGAAGATTTAAAGGAAAAGGAAGATTTCGTAGAGGAAATGACATTTCTGGGATTGATTTCGTTTATTGATCCGGCAAGGGAAGATGTAAAGTCTGCCATAAAAAAATGCAAAAAAGCAGGAATAAAAATTGTAATGGTTACTGGCGATCATCCGGGAACTGCAGAAAACATAGCCGGGCAGGTTGAATTAGCCGACGATGGCAGTTTGGATACAATGAAAGGGAATGAGATCGATAACAACCAAAAAAAAGTTTACCAATCGAATTTATTTGCCCGGGTTGATCCTGAACAGAAATTCAAAATCGTGGAGCATTTCCGTAATGAAGGTGAAATTACAGCAATGACCGGCGATGGAGTTAATGATGCACCTGCACTGAAAAAAGCTGACATTGGAATTGCAATGGGCGGCAGGGGAACACAAATTGCCCAGGATGTAGCCGATATGATATTAAAAGACGATTCGTTCCCATCGATTGTAAATGCAATTGAACAAGGTCGCATTATATTTGGTAACATCCGGAAATTTATAATCTATCAGTTATCGTATCATTTAGCCGAAATTGTGATTATAGCAGGCATCAGTTTTTCGTTGTTTTACCTTCCGCTTTTGCCATTACAACTTCTTTTCCTGAACCTTCTTTCTGATGTGTTCCCGGCACTTGCGCTTGGTTTGGGAAAGGGTGATGAAAGCATTATGAAACAAAAACCCAAAAATCCCAAAGAACCAATAATTAACAAACGAAACTGGCTGGCAATGGGAATTTACGGATTTATTATGGCTGCAATAATAATTGGTTTATACCTGTTTATAATCTTTAATTTCAATGAATCGAAAGAAATTGCCAATACCATTGCATTTTTCACACTTGCAATTTCACAACTGCTTCATGTTTTCAATATGCGTGATGCATCGGAAAATGTTTTTAATAATCAGATTATTCGGAATCCATTTATTTGGATAGCGCTTGTGATTTGTACTGTGGCACTTGCAGCGGCATACTTAATTCCATCATTACGTGAGATTCTTTCTTTTGAATCGCTGAAGGGATTGTACTGGCTGCTAATTGGCGGCACCAGTATTCTCATTTTAATTATAATTCAAATTATAAAAAATGCTTTCAAAATTTAACCTTAAAATGTAAAAAAGAAGACACAAATCATCACGAACCTATTCGAGGTAATAACGTTTTTTATGCAACAGGTTTTCATCCAGTTCATAAACCAATGGTTTCCCTGTTGGAATTTCCAGTGCATTGATTTCTTCATCGGGAATATTTTCAAGGTGCTTCACCAACGCCCTCAAACTATTTCCATGAGCGGCAATAATTGTTCTTCTACCTGTTTTTAATGTAGGAACAATTTGCTCTTTCCAAAAGGGTAAAAAACGTTTTACTGTGTCTTCAAGGCTTTCGCCCAAAGGCAATTCATCATCAGTAAGATGATCATATTTTCGCTCATTGCCTGGAAAACGTTTATCTGTTTTTTCAAGTTGAGGCGGTTTAATTTTATAGCTGCGTCTCCACTGATGCACCTGATCACTGCCGTATTTTTCTGCCGTTTCCTTTTTATTCAACCCTTGTAAAGCTCCATAATGGCGTTCGTTCAATCGCCATGATTTTTCCCACGGAATCCATAACTGGTCCAAAATTTCGAGTGTGTACCACAAGGTTTGCAATGATCGTTTAAGCAATGAAACATAAGCATAATCAAACTGAAAATCATGGTCGGCCAATAATTTACCTGCGCTTTTTGCTTCCTCCACTCCCTTTTCCGAAAGTCCAACATCAGTCCAGCCGGTAAAAAGGTTTTCTTTATTCCATACACTTTCGCCATGTCTTAATAATACAAGTTTATACATATTGATTTATTTTTTTAAAAAGTTAATTAATCCTCCTTCAAGCAAAATTTTTTTCTGCTGGTTACTTACATTGCATTTCAACTGGAAACTTTTTCCGGTTGTACGATTGTAAACACTCACATGTTTCCCATTTACAACTGCTTCCGTAATATTATTTAGTTCAAGGTAATTGTCAACCTCGAGTGCATCATAATCATCCGGATTATCAAAAACAAACGGCACGATTCCAAAGTTTACAAGATTCTGAAAGCCGATCCGTGCGTAACTTTTGGCAATAACAGCTTTTTGGCCGAGATATCTCGGTGCAATTGCAGCATGTTCCCTGCTCGAACCCTGCGCATAATTTTCTCCGGCAACTACAATATGTCCGCCGTTTGTTTCCATTGCACTTTTAGCTTTTTCATAAAAATTTTTATCGACAGCGTAAAAAGCATATTTGCTGATCGCTTCAATATTACTTCGCAGCGGGAGAACCTCGGCACCAGCCTTCAAAATCTCATCAGTTGAAATGTTGTCACCCATTTTTAAAATAACGGAAGCACTGTATGAATTTTCAATCGGACCAAAATCAGGCAGTGTTTTGATATTTGGTCCTTTTTTTAACAATGCATCCACATTCTTTTGGGGAGGTGGTATCAGCATCATCGTATTCACAGCAGCGGTTTCCGGTTCAATAAAATATGGATAATTCATTGTACGGCCAAGGTCCTGCGGATTTGTAATTTTGCCGCTTAAAGCCGAAGCAGCTGCCGTTTCGGGACTACAGAGGTATACTTTATCATCAACAGTTCCCGAACGTCCGGGAAAATTGCGTGGCATTGTTCTTAAACTTACTGTATTGGATGCCGGCGCCTGTCCCATTCCAATGCATCCCATGCATCCTGTCTGGTGAAACCGTGCACCTGCCTGTATTAATGAATTAATAGCTCCTGATTTTCCCAAATCCTCTATTTTCTGACGCGACGAAGGATTGACATCCAGGGAGACTTCCGGGGGAATTTCTTTTCCTTTTACAATTTCGCTTACCATCCAAAAGTCACGCAATCCCGGATTTGCTGATGATCCGATAACCGCCTGTGAAATTGGCAGTCCTGCAATTTTACGTACCGGTACCACATTTCCCGGGCTGCTGGGAGTGGCAATTAATGGCTCCAGTTCACTTAAATTAATCCGATCTGTTTTATCATATTCGGCCCCCTCATCAGCCAGAATTTCTTTCCAGTCACTTCCCCTTTCTTCCTGTTCCAGAAGTTGCCTGGTTCGTTCATCCGAAGGAAATACAGATGTTGTTGCTCCCAATTCAGCCCCCATGTTGGCAATAACATGCCGGTCCCAGCCACTCAGATGTTTCAATCCCTCTCCAAAATATTCAATAATGTACCCTACGCCTCCTTTAACATCATATCTTCTCAGCATTTCAAGAATAATATCCTTGGCACTTACCCAATCGGGAAGCTCTCCGGTTAGTTCTATACCCAGAATTTTCGGCATGGTTATAAAATAGGGCTTTCCTGTCGCTGCAGTTGCCACATCAAGTCCACCGGCGCCAATGGCCAACATTCCCATACTTCCGGCAGAACAGGTGTGGCTGTCGGAACCAATCATCGACTTTCCAGGTTTGCCAAACCGCTCCATATGCACAACATGACTAATTCCATTTCCCGGGCGGCTATACCAATAGCCAAATTTTTGGGCAGCCGATTGCAAAAAAATATGATCATCAGCATTTTTAAAATCGGTTTGTAAAAGATTATGGTCTACATATTGCACCGCCACTTCGGCCGTAACTTTTTTAATACCGACTTTTTCGAGTTCAAGCATTATAAGCGTTCCTGTAGCATCCTGCTGAAGAATATGATCTATTTTCAATCCTACTTCACTACCCGCTTTGAAGTTACCGCTCATTAAATGCGATTGTATTAATTTTTGAGTAACGTTAAGTTTGTCCATTTTAATTTGATTTAACTGATTTTTCTGCTTCCTGCATTTCTTTAATCATTTCGCTGCTGATGCGATCTGTACTTTTAGTGGAAGGGCGAAGAATGAGTCGGATTCCGCGATCAAAGGTAAAGTAATTCCATGCCCAGTTGGCAAAAACAACCACCTTACTCCTAAAGCCTACCAAAAACAACAGATGCACTCCCAGCCAAATCCACCAGCCCAAAATTCCTGAAATCCTTACATTTCCCGGAAAATCTGCAACTGCTTTGTTACGGCCGATGGTTGCCAGCACTCCCTTATTTTTATAACGGAACAGCTTCATTGGCTTATGTTCGAAATGATGGTTAATGTTTTGTGCAACGAGTTTTCCCTGCTGAATGGCAACCTGCGCCAATCCGGGATGCCCCTGTTCATACTTTCCGGTTTTCATAAAGGCCACATCTCCAATGGCAAAAATGTTTTCATAAACCGATCCGTTATGCTGAACCTGGTTAAATTCATTCACCAGAAGCCTTTCCTTTTCAATACTTTTTTTATCGAAACCTTCTATAAGATTTCCTTTGACTCCGGCCGCCCAAACCAATGTATCCGTCTCTATTTCTTTACCAATACTTAATTTTGCGGTAATACCATCGTATTCTTGAATCATACAATCGAGGATAATATGCACTCCCATATTTTGGAGGTATTTATGCGCCTTTTTTCCCGATTCGGGCGACATAGCCGGAAGCACCCGGTTCAATCCTTCAACTAAATAAATCTGAACTTTATCGATATCCAGTTCCGGGTAATCCTTGGGCAAGACATGCTTTCTCAGTTCAGCAAGAGCGCCGCAAACCTCTACTCCCGTAGGGCCGGCGCCAACCACCACAAAATTGGTGAATTTCATATCCGTACCTTCCCTGTATAATATTTCCAGCTTTTCGAATTGCTGAAAAATATGACTGCGCAAATCCAGCGCATGTGTGACCTGTTTCAATGGAAAAGAATATTTGGCAATTTGCTGATTTCCAAAAAAGTTTACTTTAGCGCCGGTAGCAACTACCAGATAATCAAAGCTGAGCCTGCCTGCGGTAGTTTCAATGGTGCGCATTTCAATATTTATACGATCTACTTTCAACATCCTAAAATAAACATCCTTATTGTTGCTCAGCACTTTACGTAACGGACCTGCCACCGAATCGGGTTCCAGACCGGCAGTGGCTACCTGGTACAGCAAAGGCTGAAAAGTGTGATAGTTATAGCGGTCGATCATTACCACCTGAAACTTTTTCTTATCAATATGCTGAAGCAGGTGAATTCCGCCAAACCCCCCGCCAATAATAACAACACGAGGCTTCTCGGATTGGGAAATATTGATTGAAAATCTTTCATTTCTTTCTGTCATAGTCTTTCTTTTTCAGCTAAAAGGTTGAAAATATCGTTCCAACATCTGGTTACTTAATGCAGTAACACAGGTGTAACAGCTTTAGTTCCACCAAATTTCCTGCTGCCTGTTGCTGTTACTCCATTACATTTCTTTGCAGGTGCAGGTAGAATACAATTTCCGCAATTAATTTCTGGGGAAAAAATTCCTCATTTATTCTTTGCTATTCCACAAATCAAAAAAGCCTTTAAGCGCTTAAGAGCAGTAAAAGACATGCTGTTGCATTCATAACTAACATCTTAACCTATTCTGCACATCTGTTTCTTTAATTGGTATAACAGTTGCCCCTGTCATGTTTACAAACAGATACAGAAAATATGAATAACATGAACAGAGGTATTTAAAGCCAAAACACTTCCTAACAGCTGGTACATTAGATTCAAATTCAAATTTATTAAAATGGCAGATCACGAAAAAGAAAAAATTATCTCCCTCGAAAATCAGGAATGGCTGGATTCAATTGATTATATTATTGAAAATGAAGAAAGCGGCCGGGTGGAAGAGATAATCGATTTGCTCCGGGACCGAATCATCGAAAAAGGAATTCATCTGCAACCTCATCTGAACACTCCTTATGTAAACACAATTTCAACTTCCGAAGAGTCGGATTATCCGGGAGACCGGAAACTTGAACGGAAAATTAAAAGCATTATCAGGTGGAATGCAATGGCAATGGTTGTCCAGGCCAATAAAAAAAAGGAAGGAATCGGAGGGCACATTTCAACGTATGCATCGGCGGCAACATTGTATGAAGTAGGTTTTAACCACTTCTTCAGAGGTGGCGATGGAAATGAACCTGCTGACATTATTTATTTTCAGGGACATGCTTCCCCGGGTATTTACGCCCGTTCATTTCTGGAAGGCCGGATTTCAGAAAAAATGCTGGAGAATTTCAGAAGGGAATTAAATCCGGAGGGTGGTTTGCCGTCGTATCCACACCCCCGACTGATGAAAGATTACTGGCAGTTTCCAACGGTTTCCATGGGGTTGTCGCCAATAATGGCCATCTACCAGGCCCGCTTTAATAAATATCTACAGGACAAAGGCTTACTTGATGCTCCAAATCAAAAAGTGTGGGCGTTTTTAGGCGATGGAGAAATGGACGAGCCTGAATCAATGGGCGCATTAACCCTCGCATCGCGCGAAGAACTGGATAACCTCATTTTTGTAATCAACTGCAACCTGCAGCGCCTCGATGGCCCTGTGCGGGGAAACAGCTCGATAATTCAGGAACTTGAAGCCGCATTTCGTGGTGCCGGATGGAGTGTTTTAAAAGTGGCACAGGGTGAAAATTGGGATCCACTTTTAAAAAAAGATAAATCAGGCCTCCTGAAAAAAAGATTGGGAGAACTGGTGGATGGTGAAAGACAAAAATTTTCAATTTCCGAAGGTAGTTATATCCGAAAGGAATTCTTTGGAAAATATGATGAACTGCGCTCACTTGTTAAAAACATGAGTGATGAAGATCTGGCAAAATTACGCCGTGGCGGACATGATCCACTGAAGGTTTTCAACGCCTTTAAAAAAGCACAGGAAAGCAAAAATATGCCAGTTGTAATTCTGGCTCAAACAATTAAAGGTTATGGCCTTGGCGAAGCAGGTGAAGGCCGGAACATTACTCATCAACAAAAAAAACTGAACGAAGATGAACTTATTCATTTCCGTGACCGTTTTGACATTCCAATTTCGGATGAGGAAGTTGCTAAAGCACCATTTTATTATCCCGGCGATGATAGCGAAGAAATTAAATATTTACTCGAACAACGTAAAAAGCTTGGAGGTTTTCTTCCAAAAAGAAACCGTGAAAAATCCGGCTTTAAAATGCCCGACTCTGGTGTATTTGAAGAATTATTTAAAGGTTCCGGAAAACGCGAAGTTGCCACAACAATGGCAGCAGTTCAGTTACTTTCGAAATTATTGAAAGATAAAAATGTGGGGAAACTGATTGTACCAATTGTACCGGATGAATCGCGCACATTTGGAATGGATTCCCTGTTCAGGCAGGCGGGAATTTATGCCCACACCGGCCAGTTGTATGAACCGGTTGATCGTGAAAGCCTTTTGTATTACAAAGAAGCAAAAGATGGAGCAATCCTTGAAGAAGGCATTACTGAAGCCGGCTCCATGTCGTCGTTTATTGCTGCGGGAACAGCATATTCAACCCACCAAATCAATTGCATTCCGTTTTACATTTTCTATTCGATGTTTGGATTTCAACGTATTGGCGATTTAATCTGGGCCGCAGCTGATGCACGTGCCAAAGGATTTTTATTTGGCGGAACTGCCGGAAGATCAACACTGGCAGGAGAAGGATTGCAGCACCAGGATGGTCAAAGTCACCTGCTTGCTTTACCCGTGCCCTCCGTAAGAACTTATGATCCTGCATTTGCATTTGAACTTGCTGTAATTATCCGGGACGGAATAAAAAGAATGTTTGAAGATGGCGAAGATATATTTTACTACATCACCGTCATGAATGAAAAATACAAGATGCCATCAATGCCGTCGAGGAAAGGTATCGAGACCGGAATTATAAAAGGAATGTACAAGTACAGAAACAGCCAGAAAAATAAACACAATCTTCACCTGATGGGAAGCGGTTCAATTTTAAATGAAGCATTAAAAGCCGCAGAAATCCTGAAAAAAGACTACAACATTTTCCCGGAAGTGTGGAGTGTTACAAGTTATAAAAAATTATACGATGATGCAATTGAAACTGAACGGGCAAACCGGTTGGGAGACAAATCTGAAAAAACTTATATTGAAGATTGCGTTGGTACAGACGAAGGAACTTTTATCGCTGCATCCGATTATGTGAAAGCACTGCCGCTTTCAGTTTCCAAATGGTTTCCGGGCAGGTTTGCTGCATTGGGTACCGACGGATTCGGGCTAAGCGATCACCGCGATGAGTTGCGAGAGCATTTTGAAATTGATGCAAGTCACATTGTTTGGTGCGCACTTTCTAACCTACATCAGCAAAATAAAATTGATGAAAAGGTTTATAAAAAGGCAAAAAATAATCTGAAACCAAACAGCAGTAAAAAATCCCCGACCGATGTTTAACCAGCCTCACACATAAATCCCCTGGCTGGATTTACAATTTAAAATTAACAAGATGAAAAAAGAAATTAAAATACCGGATATTGCTGAAAATGTGGAAACCGGATTAGTTGCAGGAGTTCTTGTATCAAAGGGCGATAAAATATCGGTTGACCAGTCGGTGGTTGAAATAGAAACAGACAAAGCCACTACAGATATTCCTTCTCCGTTTGCCGGGATTGTGGATGAAATTAAAATAAAAGAAGGTGATGAAGTAAAGGTGAACCAGGTGATTATGATTATTGAAACGGAAGATGAGGAGGAAGAAGGCGGAGAAGAAGGCTCAGGCGAAGGCGAAGGCGGAGAAGAAGACGAAGGAGGAAAAGAAGGAAAAGAAGACACTGAAGGTGAAGGTAATGGCGGAGATGATGAGGATGAGGATGAGGATGAAGAAATAGAAGAGGACAAAGAAAAAACGAAAAAGAAAAAGGAAGATTCACCGGAAAAAGAACAGAAAAATGAAAATGAAAAAGAGAAAGATGTAGATAAGGAAGAAACGGTTGAAGATGAGGGCAAAAGACGCGAACTAAGTGCGGTTCCTGCAGCGCCATCGGTTAGAAGATTGGCGCGCGAAATGGATGTTGATATAACCAAGATTAAAGGCAGCGGCCCTGGTAACCGCATTACTGCAGATGATGTTAAAAGCCATTCCGAAAAACCGGTACCGGAGAAGCAACCGGAAACAAAAAAAACAAAACTACCGGATTTTACACAGTGGGGTTCAATCTCATCTGAACCAATGAGTACCATCCGGAAAATTACCTCTAAAAATGTACAGGAGGCATGGCATACCATTCCGCATGTTACGCAATTTGATGAAGCCGATATTACTGATCTGGAAAACTTCAGAAAACAAAGTCAGGCTAAAATGGAAAAAGAGGGTGGCAAATTAACTATCACTGCTATACTGTTGAAAATTGCCGGTTTTGCGCTGCAAAAATTCCCCCGGTTCAATTCCAGCATCGATACTGAAAATGAAAAGTTGATTTACAAACATTTCTACAACATCGGTATTGCAGTTGACACACCAAAGGGATTGCTTGTACCGGTGGTTCGGGATGTAAATAAAAAATCGCTGAAAGAACTTTCGGTTGAATTATCAGACCTGGCACAAAAAGCCCGCGACAAAAAAATAGCCCCCGAAGAAATGCAGGGAGGAAATTTCACCATTTCCAACCTTGGCGGTATTGGAGGTACAGCTTTTACCCCTATTGTTTTGCCGCCGCAGGTTGCAATCTTAGGTGTTTCAAGAGCAGCTTACAAACAGGTTTTTATTGAAGATGAATTTAAAAAACGGCTGATAATTCCGCTTTCACTTTCATACGATCACCGGGTAATTGATGGCGCTGATGGTGCCCGTTTTCTGCGGTGGATTTGCGAAGTGATTGAAGATCCATATGCCCTTTTACAATAAAAAGTATGAGTAACACAGAAAAACATGAGTTAGTGATAATTGGAGCCGGCCCCGGTGGTTACCGTGCTGCATTTATGGCTGCCGATTTGGGACTGAAAGTAACACTTGTAGATCCCGAAATAAATCCCGGCGGTATTTGCCTCTACCGCGGTTGTATCCCTACAAAGGCATTGCTCCACCTTTCCAAAATTAAACTCGATGCTGAGCATGCAGGCGAAATGGGTATTCACTTTACCGCTTCGGAAGTAGATATTGAAAAAGTGGGAAAGTGGAAAAATAACGTGGTAAAAAAACTAACCGGCGGTTTGGGGCAGCTTGTAAAAGCACGTAAAATAAATTACGTGAGGGGAACAGCAGAATTTATCAATTCAAAAACCATCCAACTGAATAAAAAGGATGGAAACAGGAAAAAGATTTCATTCGATAATGTCATAATTGCCACCGGAGCAAAACCTTTGAAACTGCCAGGAATTGATCTTAAGGATCCACGAATTATGGATTCGGCAGAATCACTGGAATTAAAAGATATTCCGGGAAAATTACTGGTAGTCGGTGGTGGTTACATTGGCCTCGAAATGGCAACCATTTACAAGGCGTTAAGCAGCGAAATTACAGTTGTCGAACTCACAGATGATTTTATGCCCGGTCTCGACAAAGATTTAATTGCTGCGTATAAAAAAGCAGGCAAATCAACATTTAAAGATATCCTGCTGGAAACAAAAGTAACCAGCATCGAAAAAAAGGGGAAATCGCTTAAGGTCGAATTCGAAACCAAACAGAAAAAGAAATTCAGCAAAGAGTTTGACAAGGTTCTAATAGCCGTTGGACAGGAACCAAATACAAAAAATCTTGGCCTTGATAATATTTCAGTAGAGCAAGATGAAAAAGGATTTATAAAAGTTAACGACCGCCAACAAACTTCTGAACAAGGAATTTATGCCATTGGTGATGTTGCCGGTCCTCCCCTGCTGGCACATAAAGCGAGTTATGAAGGGAAAGTGGCTGCAGAGGTTATTGCTGGGAAAAAATCGGCAAATGATGCAAAAGCAATTCCTGCAGTTATTTATACCGAACCGGAAATTGCCACCTGCGGATTAAGTGAGAGAGAAGCCGGTGAAAAAAATATTGATATCAAAGTCGTTAAATTTCCATGGCCTGCATCCGGACGCGCGGTTGCAATGAATTCAGGCCAGGGTTTTACAAAACTTCTTGTGCATCCTGAAAACGAACGCATCCTGGGAGCAGGAATAGTGGGCAAAAACGCAGGAGATATGATTGCCGAACTGGTGCTGGCCATTGAAATGGCCGCCACTGCCGAAGATATTGCTTTAACCATTCACCCCCATCCCACATTATCAGAAACCATCATGGAAGCCGCCGAAATGTTTTACGGACATCCGGCACATACCTTCATGAAAAAATAAATTTTTATCACTATGAAACGAACATGTTTGCAGAAAAACACAAACACCGATGAACAAATTACATGTGAGTTCCCTGCCCGTTGGTCAGGCGGGCATCGGGTGAGAAAGTGGTTGAAAGAAATCAAGTTTAACCGATAGCTAATTAGAAACTTTTAAAATTTGTACAGATGAAAACTATAATTATTAATGATTTAAACAGCAAATGGGATTCTGTAATACCTTACGGACTAAGGCTTGCACGCGCTCTGGAGACGGAAGCCGAAGTGCTTCATATTATCGATACCCGTTTGCACCAGGCCGAATATACCTCCTATTCTGATTCGCAATCCATTACACCCGGGACAACGCTTTCGCAGGATGAAATTATCAACCGGGAAACAGGAAGAGGACAGCTTCAAATGGATAATGTGCTTAGCAAGGAGGCATCCCGGTTGAATTACCCGTTGAAGGTGAATTCGGAAATCATAGTTAATTCTGTGGAAGATATACTGACGGAAAGAATCAGCAAAGATCCGGAAACCGTTGTTGTTATTAATGCGGAACCAGACGGATACATTTTCCAGTCAAGGGAAGATATTCTTGAAGCCATTAAAGAAACCGGCGCAGTCGCTATCCTGGTTCCTCCCAAAAAAGAATTTAAAGATTACAAATATGTGTTGCTGCCTGCTGATTTCGATTCGCAAAAGTTTGATTCCTTCACTGATATACGATTTATTTTCGAATGTTTTAAACCACTTATTGAAGCCACAAGTGTGGCTACGGAAAAAAATTATGCTGATTTGGAACTGAAAGGCAAATCATGGAAAAAAGTTGCTGAAGGAAATTTTGTGCCTTCAACATTGAAAACCAATATTATTAATGGCGACAATTTTACAGAAACGCTGTTGAATTACATGAAAAGAAATAATAAAGAACTTGTAATAATAGTTGAGCAAAAGCAAACTAAAAGCAGATATAAAACCAATGAAATATTTGCAATAACCGGCGGAGCGAAAATTCCTGTTCTGTTACATTACCATAGATAATTTGAAAATTGAACTTAAAATTTTATTGAGTAATAGTTCCCCATAAAAAAGAATAAGTCCACAATTTGTTTTGACAATGAATTATGATAAAGGTATCAAAACAGCATTACACATCATTTTACAGTACTTTACGTCACGAAAACTATTTCTGGCACATTTTTACAACATTATTATTCTACTGAATTAAAAATCAGAAATTATGAAACGTAGTTTAAAAGAATTAAAAGGATATTCATTACAGGCCATCGATGGAGAAAAAGGAAAAGTTAAAAACTTCCTGTTCGATGACGAAACCTGGATAATCAGGTATGTAGAAGCAGATTTGGGAAGCTTTTTTTCAGAAAAAAGGGTATTAATCCCGCGGGAACATCTTGCTGAACCACAGTGGGAAGAAAAACATTTTCCTGTTAATCTTACAGTGAAAAGAATAGAAAACTCGCCCAATCTTGAATATGATCTTCCTGTTTCGAGAAGGTACGAAAATGAACTGATGGAACATTATGAACTTCAGCCTTACTGGCCGGCAAATATTGCCGCCTACTCGGGAAGAGAATCGATGTTCAACCCTGACAATCCGTTTAAAACGCCAAAACATGTAGTAAGCGAAGATCAACTCGAAACTAATCTTCGAAGTTTCAACGAGGTCCGGGGTTATTATATCCGCGCCATTGATGATAATTTTGGACACATCGAAGATTTAATTATCGATGATGGCGAGTGGCAAATTCTGTATGTAATTATCGACACAAAAAATATACTGCCCTGGAGCAAAAAAGTTATTCTGCCCATTGAAATAGTGGAAGAAATTAATTTTCCTGACAAGGAAGCTTTAATCAACCTTTCAAAAGATGCAATTAAAAACGCACCCGAATACAATCCGGCTCTGGCAATTAATGCTGAATATGAAAAAGTTCTGTATGATTTTTACGGCCGGGAAATTATAAAATAAATAGTTTAATTATTTAAAAATGAATCGTTATGAGAAAAATTGTAAAAGTAATTGAAGTAATTGCAACATCTGAAAAAGGATTTACCGAAGCAACACAAAATGCTTTGGAAGAAGCTTCAAAATCGGTAAAAAACATTAAATCGATTTACATCAAGGAAATGAATGCAAATGTTGAAGACAACAAAATTGTATCGTATGCTGTAAATGCAAAAATCTCGTTTACACTTGATTAAAAAGTAAAAAGTACTGTTCGAAAAGGAGCAGTACTTTTTTATTCAGACTTCACACAAAAAAACAATAAATCATGATTAAAGTAGGGATTAACGGCCTTGGGCGAATTGGAAGAGCAGTGCTTAAAATAGTACTGGATAATCCTGACATACAGGTTGCAGGTATAAATGATCTTATTCCTGTTGAAAATTTAGCTTATCTGTTGAAATATGATTCTGTATACGGTAAATTTGAAAAAGAGATTGATTTCGACGAAAACAACCTGATAATTTCTGAAAGCAAATACAGGGTTTACAACGAAAAAGACCCGGCAAACCTGCCGTGGAAAGATTTGGATATCGATGTGGTTTTTGAATGTACCGGAATATTTACAAACACCGGGGGATTAAAAAAACATATCGATGCAGGTGCGAAACATGCCATACTTTCGGCCCCGGCAAAGAGTGAGGATATCATTACCGTTGTTCATGGAGTAAACAGCCCGGACGGAGATACAAAATATTTCTCGTGCGCATCGTGCACCACCAACTGTATTACACCTGTAGTTGAAATCATGGAACGGAAACTCGGTGTTAAAAAAGCGATGCTGACCACCATTCATGCCTATACTTCGAGCCAGGGAATTGTAGACAGTCCGTCAAAAAAAATGCGTCGCGGACGGGCAGGCGCGGTTAACCTTGTACCAACTTCAACCGGTGCAGCGCAGGCAACAACCAAAGTTCTAACCCAACTGAAGGGAAAATTTGACGGTGTGGCTGTAAGAGTGCCTGTACCTGTTGGTTCAATTGCCGATATTGTATTTCTGACCGAAAAATCAACTTCAGTGGATGAACTGAAAAAAATATTTAAGGAAGAAGCCACTTCAGAAAAATACAAAGGAATTCTCGAAGTCAGTGAAGAAGAGCTGGTATCATCAGACATCATTAAAAACCCTGCAGCATCAATAGTCGATCTCACTATGACCCAGGTTGTGGATGGCGATATGGTAAAAATTATGGCCTGGTACGACAACGAATGGGGCTATGCAAACCAAATGGTTCGAGAAGCATTGCAATACTAACCTCATATTTTCAGCTAACCGTTGGTTAAAACCAACGGTAAACTTGACTTTGGCTAATTTCTCATATAACAAATCGCAGAAGATAAGGAGGGTGCATAGTTTTTCCGGCTTCGTGTTTCATGTTCTCGTTTAACGAAGCCGGAAAAACTATTACAGCCCAATGCCTTGGCCCATAGTTGAGTTCTAAGCAGATTTATTATCTCACCAGTTGACAACCTTTGTTCCTGTTGTGCAGGGTACCATTTTGGCCTTGGAATTAGTTTGCTTCGATCTTGCTTGCGGTATGTTTTATGTGCCGCAAGCAGAAGAAAAGCATAGGTTACTGCAATAAACGCAGGAATATTGGCTACCGATTGTTCATTTCTTACTTGAGCCTTGCCAGCTCCCAGCAATGTTTTTTCATCTCTGAAGTTGACTTCAATCTCCCATCTCCATAAATATGCCTGAAGTAACTTTTCAATATCAAGATCATTATCGGTGCAAATAAGATAAGCAGGGGCTTTATAGATCAATTTTGAATTTTTGCTCAGACGATAACGCAATGGCCTGATGATTACAAGTTGCAGGTTATGCCTGTCACCAGCACTTTCCCATCGCAGGTCTTTAACTACTTTTACATTAAATACGTGCTCTTTACCTGCTGCCCAGCCTTTAACCTGCTGCCATGCGAAATCATCTGATTGTCGAATTTCTTCAGGTGTCGGAATTCGTTCTCCATATACTTTTTTTCTACCCGTATGGTTTATAGTTTCGGGTATTTTATGTAACCTGGTATCTTTCCTTATTCTGCCAATAACAGTCACCCTCTCTGGCAGATTCTTCAGCACATTGGAATTAGTATAACTGCCATCAACACTCAAATAAAGTTTTTTTTCCCCAGCTCCCTGCTCATCCAGGGATTGTCTTAGTTTTTTAATCCTCTCAATACCTTGTATGCTTAAATTTAATTGCTTACTGGCTTCATAATACTTTTTAACATCTTCGGGGGATGCCTTCTTGCCTGGTTTTTTAGCGGTAGGACAGTGATGAAAATCAACAGGAACTGCCCTTGATTGGGAAATCCCTTCTTTGGATGGCAATGCCATTGATATTTGCAGAAAACGTTGTCCCCAAATAAAATTGGTCTGAAAAGGCGGACCAAGCGGGTCACGCCGCCAGGAAGTTCCTGATATTTTCTTCCCTGTCTTCTTCACAATAGTATCATCCATATGAGCTACCAGCAATTGCTCTTCAGTAAGCTCCTGTATTACTTCCTTTTGTGAAACTTTAAACAATTTATCCATATCAATCCTGTTTTGGCTGAAAATTCTGTAAGCGGCAGACCAGTCCACAAATTGTTGTCCGCTTGCAGTTAAAATACCAGAAACAGTTTGCCTGCCAAGGCAGGACAAGGCTCCAAAGGCAAGATTACGCAACCGGTGCGAAATCCTTTTTTGACCAAAAGCGGTGTCAGCTTTATGTAAAAGGGCATCGAACTCAGTTATCAGGTTCTGGGTTTCTTGTGCAGTTTTTTTTTCAGGGAAGAAACCGCTTGGTCACTCCGATGCAACACCAATCGCTGATGATCATCAATTAACCATTCTGCAACTTCACCACGCTCAAACTCCATGGCCTGGGCAACGGCAGATGGGAAATTTATATACCACTGCTCACTCTTAGCCCTTTTAATCAGTTGAATTTTTGTTGGATATCCCATAGCTTTAATATTAGAATTATTATCTAGTAATATAACTAGATAAAAATAAATAAAAAAACACAACATCCAAAAGAAATATTGTGATATTATCTAGTAAAAGGCCAAAGTCAAGCTAACCGTTGGTTAAAACCAACGGTAAAGGAAAGCCCCCCTATTTATCCCTGGCGTCCGCAGGTAGAGACGCAATGCATCGCGTCTCTACCTATTGGCTGGCCAAAAGATAATGTTCGACAATTAATAAACCTGGTAATTCTTTTGTTTTGAAAATGATTGCAATTCTTGCCATTGGCGGAGGTGAATTTTCAAACAGTTCAACTTTAAGCGCTAAAATGATGAGAATTATTCAAAGTGAATAAAAATTGTTGCTTAAAAAACCAGAGGATGCCCGGTTAAGAAATAAATGGCATCCTCTTTTAAATCCAACCAAACACGAAACCAGGGCTGACTCACTGAACCAATAGAAAAAAGCCGGAAATTATTTGGAGATATGCCATAATTTGGTTGTTGCTGATCATTACAATTAAAAAAATTGGCTTTAAGAATTTTTGGAGAAGAGTTTTCGGCCCCTAATATTAATTCCGGATAATTTTTTTTAGTAAAAAACAAGATTTCTTAAATGAGGCTGAATTAAACATTATCAGCTTGAAAATGTTGAAAAAGCAGAGATATAAAACATAAATTACACTTTAAAAATTAATATTATGAAACAAAAAAGACGAATGTTTATCTGGTTGTTTGCAGCCGGAATATTTTTAACCGTCCAGGCCTGCAACAATGCGCCCAGAGAAAACCAGGAAAATGAAAATGAGCAGGAACACTCAATGGATATGGAAAAAAGCGCTTCCATGCCAGAAGTTAACAAAGCGGTTTGTGTTTTGCATCCTACCGAAGGAAACAATGTTTCGGGAACGGTGACTTTTACAAAAAGCGGATCGGGAGTGAAAGTGGTTGCTGACTTGCAGGGACTTGCACCAGGAAAACATGGTTTTCATATTCATCAGTATGGTGATTGCTCTGCACCCGACGGGACATCAGCAGGCGGTCATTTTAATCCCGAAGGAGTCGATCATGGCGGACCGGATGCTGATGTACGACATGTTGGCGATATGGGAAACATTGAAGCTGATGCTGATGGAAATGCACATCTTGAACTGGAAGATCAGATGCTCAGTTTTAGTGGCCCGCATTCAATTATTGGCCGCGGAATTATTGTACATGCAGGTGAAGATGATTTGACATCTCAACCAACCGGAGATGCCGGAGCAAGAGTAGCCTGCGGTGTAATCGGCATTGCAGAATAATGTAAAAGACAGAATACAAAATATTTATACAAAGTAAAATGCCGGCGTTTTTTAAAATGCCGGCATTATTTTTTTATTATCCGTTGAAACCCCCGCAAATAAATTTCAGTTTGTGGAATTATTTCACAACAAACAGGAAATCTCCTCAAAGGAAGCTCATGTAATATTCTGTTTATCTGTAAATTATTTAACATTATTTTGCAGAAGGTTGCCAAAACTCAGACAATTCAATTTATTACCCTACTCTCTGTTCTATTCTGTTTAACAGATACTATTGGAACGCAACCAATGCTACTTTATCTGAAGAATAAGGATTTCCTTGTCCTTAATTTTTCAAAAAATCAAATCCCTTCCAAAAAAAGGGCATTTATATAATACCAAACAGAGCCTGATTAAGTAAAATTCTTGTCTTCAAATCGTTAAAAAAGATAAATTAACAAAAAAGATATATTCAAATACCCTTTCCGGCACAAGATTATACCATGTTGCTAACAGAATAAATAAGATTGCCGGAATGATGAAAAGAACGGCACTCCTGATATGTAAGTACGAATTGAAATTTATTTCCTGAATTCAGGCTTATAATTCTGGTTTGCCAAAAAGAATACAAAATGTTTAATATTAAAAAGTTAAAGTCATGAAAAAGTTAGTATCAAAAAGAGCAGTTATTAACCTGCCAACACTGTTTTTAATCACCTTTTCCCTGCTGATGACCACTCCGGCCATAGCACAGAAAAATAAAGTAAAAATGAACCGCGAAATGGAACAACTTCAGCAGGAGAACATGAACTACCTGAAGGAAATTGACAGAATCATACAGAATTATCCGGCGTTTGAATACTCCTACACCATCGATAACGGCAAATTAAAAGATGTTACCGTTACCGGTGTGGATAATGAAAAGGACAAAAAACATCTTGAAGTTGTTCTTTTCGATTTTAAAAACAATAAAATACATATGAAAAACCAGGCAAACAGTATGGGCATTTTTTATTCTGTGGATGCTGAACCATCTTACAAAGGTGGAGAAGATGCTTTGGAACAAAAAATTGAGAATAACCTGGATTATCCGCAAGACGCCAAAGACTGGGGGGTTGAAGGCACCGTTTATGTGCAGTTTGTAATTGATGAAGATGGTAAAATACCTTTCGCAACTACTACCGATGTTTTAAACTCCCATAACAAAGAATACACAAAGGAGCTTGAACAACAGGCTGTAGATGCAGTTGAAGCAACATCAGGAAACTGGAAGCCAGGTACAGTGGATGGTGTAAAAGTGGCCACTCTTGCTGTTGTCCCTATAAAATTTAAAGAAGAACTAAGTCCCGGATTAGCTGCATGGATTGAATAAGCCCTTTTTTATTTGTAAACAAAAAAATCAGGTTGAACGGAGTTTCAATCTGATTTTTTATGCCTCACATATGGCGAACATCAAGAAATGAGCCGCTGTCGTAATTTCTTGCTTTTTCAATGGCGTGGGCATTTATTTTTGCTGCTTCGGCAGGAATGGGCATCTGGCCCCTTTCTTTCGCCTTTTTAAGTTTTACAACTGCCGGAAAATCTTTTTCTTCCGGCAGGTTAAAAATGTAATCCTGCATTTTGGTATCAATCAACCCTGGTGCGAGAGCACAAAAATGCGTATCGGTATATTCCTTCGAATACAAACTTATCAGCATATTTAGAGCGGCTTTCGAGAGCGAATAGGCATTCCAGCCGCGCGAACCGCTAACGGCTGCTCCCGATGAAATTGCAACAATTTGTTTAATTTCTTTTACCTGCTTTTTCAATGCATCAATAAGTACTTTATTTGACCATACATTTACATCCATCACTTGCCGGATTTCTTCAACAGTTGTTTCTTTTAAATCCTTAATATCATTTAAAATACCTGCATTCAAAATCACCAAATCAAGCACTTTCACTTCTTTTAGAAATGATAAAAGATTTGTCTCCACTTCGCGAAAAGAGGAAATATCCTGCGATAAAAATTTAAAATCACCAATATTTTTTAAATCGTCATTCATTTTTCGGCTCAACCCGAAAACTGTATGCCCATTTTCAAGATAATATCTGGTTAATCCATAACCCAAACCCGAACTTGTTCCTGTAATCAGTACATTCATTGTTACTTGTTTAAATTATTTGCTGTTGATAATTGAGAACAGATTAAACAAAAATTTTGCAGCAAAACCTGTATTCTAAATTACAAGCTACAATTTTTTAAAATTGTAAAGAAAATCCTGCAACTGCATTTGTTTACAGAAAATCACTTTTTCTAAGAAATCAATTTAAAGAAACCAAAATTCAATAAATCGGATGAGTAATTATTCCCCGTAATTCAGAGAAATTCCTCAAACTAAAATTATTAAGGTGAAAACATATCCGGGATTAATCAAATGGTAAAATCTTAATTAAACAGAATAAATGAGCATTACTTCTTCTTTCAATCGAAATGATGTTAAAGTTTAAAAATATAACAATGTAAATCACTGTAAAAGAATCAATAGCAAATGTGCAAAAATTCATTCTTAAATATCATCAAAAAAGCGCCGGAAATGGATTTCCAAATTTAAATTAAAACAATACTGATTTTAACCTTTATTTATTACACGTCTTAAAATCAAAACATTGGCATAAAATTTTCTTCAATAAATACAGATAAAAGGAACAATTAAAAAAGACATTATGTACGGGTTTTTGTTTGGTATACTCTATTTGGTGGCACTTGCATTTTTAATTACTCTCTTTTTTGCATTCATGTTACGCAAAAGAGGACCATGGGGTAGTTTCTGGGCATTTTTTGTAATCGTTCTGCTGGCAGTATTTGCTGCCGATGTTTGGGTGGGACCTGTTGGGCCTTACATTTACAACGAAATATACTGGGTGCCACCACTTGCAGTTGGTTTAATAATCGCCCTGTTGCTTGCGGCTACAACCCCAAGTCCAAAAACCCGAAGTGAAATTGATTTGGAAAAAAAGGAAATGGCCGATCAAAAAACAGCAGTAACATTGGGAACATTTTTTTGGTTCCTTTTCATAACAATGCTGATTTTAATAATCGTTGGTTTTTTCAATAACATATAATTTATTAACCATTAAAATTTAAAAGTCATGAAAAATTTAATAAGAAAAAATTCATTAACAGGAATACTGGCATTTTTAATGTTTTTAACGGTGTCAGTTACAGGAAGTGCACAGGAAAAAACAGTTTCATCTACTTCGGAAATTGAACAGATGCAGGATGAAAACATGGATTACCTCAATCAGATTAACAACATTACAAGAGACTGGCCTAAATTTTCATACACCTATTCCATTGAAAATGGTAAAGTTACAGATGTAACAGTAACTGGTGTTGAAGATATTATGGACAGAAAACGGCTTGAAGTTTTGTTGTTCGATTTAAAAAGCAACAAAAACATGATGAAAAACAAAGCAAACCGGGTTGGTGTTTTTTATTCAGTTGACGAGGAAGCCAGTTTTAACGGTGGCCGCGATGATTTACAGGATAAGTTAATTAACAACCTGAAATATCCGGAAGATGCCAAAGACTGGGGAGTTGAAGGAACAATTTATGTTAAATTTGTTGTTGACGAAAATGGTGAAATTCCTTATGCAACAACAGCTACAAATATTGAAACATCAAGAGAAAACTACCTGAATGATTTGGAAGAACAAGCAGTTGAAGCAGTAAAAGCAACTTCAGGAGAATGGGAACCTGCAAAAGTAGACGGACAGGAAGTTGCGTCACTTGCAGTAGTCCCTGTAACATTTGATTTTGAGAAAAATCCATGGTTACCTGCTTTAATCCGATAAAACAATTAAATATCAAAACCCGGCATAAGAGGAGGAAATTAATAGATTCTCCTCCTTTTTTTTCTCTTCCCTCCCAACTTTCTCCGGGATAAAATTAATCGGCAACAAATCTTCCGGTTATCTCTCCCTGTTACATTATAGCATCCGCAAATAAGATATTAAAGTCGTATTAAATTCGCACTAAATTCGCACTAAATTCGCAAAATCGCGAATTTAATGCGAATTTAGTCCGAATTTGAATCGAAGATAATACGAAGATATGCTGGAAAAAAGCACTGTCTGGTAGAATTTACCTCAGTAAACAGGTATCCGTCCTAGCAAGCAGGTATTGCTTAGTCATTATTTATTTTTATGGGACAAGATTATCTTTGAAACGTTAGTGATTACCGAATTTTAGAGTTTCAGGTTCTGCGGTAATAATTCGTGAAGCATGTTGACTTTATGCTCAGGGATAACCTCAAGTACCTTTTTTAGCCATTCGTAAGGATTGACGTTATTCTTTTTGCATGTGCCAAAGAAGGAGTAAAACATGGCAGCTCTTTCGGCTCCTCTGTGTGAGCCGGCAAATAAATAGTTCTTTCTGCCAAGTGCAATAGGCCTGATGGCATTTTCTGCTAGATTATTATCTATTTCCAGGGAACCATCATGTAGATAATTTATAAGGTTATCCCACCTGGGAATACAATATGCCACAGCTTTACCTATTGGGGATTTGGGAAGTGAAGTTTTATAGGTTTCAACCATCCATTTTCCAAGCTCATTTAGAATTGGAAGTGCCTTCTCAAGCCTGAAGTTATACCTTTCTTCCGGCGAAAGATTTTTTTCTCTTGCCTCCTGTTCAATGGCATATAGTTTTTGAAACATATCCAAGGCATATTCTGCTTTCTCCCTGTCATAATCCTTTGCTTTATCAAACCCCCTACGTGCATGGGCCATGCAGTTTAAATGGATAATTTCCTTTCTTTTGGCAATATACTCATAGACCGTAAAGCCATCAGTTTGCAGATAACCTTTAAATTCTTTCAGCAACAGCAGTGGCCCTTCCCTGGATTTGCCATCCCGGTAATCAAAGAAAACAGATTTTTCTATTGGAGAATGATAAATCCAGTAGTACCCCCTGTGAGTTTTTCCTTTCTTTGTCTTGTCAAGTACCTGTATTGGTGTTTCATCCACCTGAAGGTATCCCTGTTCTAATATGCGCCGTTTAAGACTCTCATATAAAGGCCACAGCAATTTGCTAATTGATTCCTGCCAGCCATTCAAGGTTGAAGATGGCATTCTTATTCCTTCACGTGAGAAACGTTCATTTTGACGATATAATGGAAAATGGTATACAAACTTTTCTACTGTTATCTGAGTCAGCAAAGCAGGGGTTGCCATGCATTTTTCAATCGGGAATACAGGAAGTTTTCCTATTACTCCTTTATGAGTTAAGGTTTCATCATCTTCCAATTTAATATACTTGGGCCGGATGTATCTTAATACAGATAATTTTGCAGGAGTAAAATCCAACTGTTCGGTGATTTCTTTCCCGATGCACTTCATTCCTGTAGTATCCTCTTCCGGTTCAATAACAATTTCTTTTACGGGCAGATGTGAGGGCAGGGTCATACGACCAGGATGGTTTACACGTTTGGTTTTATTGCGCACATAAGAAATCGTTTCCTGTTGTTTTTCCGGTTCCTGCTCAGTCTCTACTTCAAAAGGCAGTGTCATTTGGTTTTCATCGGCATTCTTTATAAAACGTTCGCGTTTTGCACCATAAAGCAAACGGTTCATCTGGTCAATACGAAACTGTAAATCGGCAACCCTGGATTCAAGGTTTACGTTTTCTGACAGCAGCTTTTTATTTACCTGCAGAAGCTCTTTGTTTACTTGCAGCAGCTCTTCAAAATTCATATTTTCCTGCACCTTTGTCATAGTCCAAAGATACTGTATTTACAGGCCTTTCAGAAGAAAAAACAGGATGAGTTATCAAGATGTTTTCTTGATAAATAATGGTCTAAAAATTTGGCTGATAACGTTTTCTTTTTTGAACATTTTTTATGGAAAGACCATCAACAATCATCACCAAAGTTGCATAATCAAGGGTGATACTTCCAACCGAAGAATCATACCTGGGAAGCTCAAAAGTACCTTTTTCAAGACGCTTGTAATAAAGAATAAAACCACTCCCTTGCCAATGCAGTAACTTGATTTTGTCCCGACTCTTGTTAATAAAGATAAATACTTCTCCATTGCAGGGATCTTCTCCCAGATTGTTTTGAACAAGGCCACTCAGACCATCAAAACTCAAACGCATATCTGCTGGTTGACTATATAAATGAAACCGGTTCTCCGAAGAAAGGGCAAACATATACTAATAATTTATCAGGTTTTTCAACTGAACAATATCTGTTCCCGAGGGACAGCTTAGTCTCACTCCATTGGGAAAAGAAACTTCAATACGCTCCGCATCTTCATTAACAGGATGAACCGGCGGAGATACTTTTACCGGTATAAATCCAGGATACTGCTTTAAATATAATTTTACAAGCTCCTGTTCTTTCTTATACTTCTTGACCCAGTGATGGAAAGTGGATGCCGATATATTCTCACGCGAACAAAATTCAGCTTGGGTTACTCCGCTTTCCTGCCATATTTCTATTGCAAGGTACATTTCTTCTTTGCTGTATTTTTGATTCTTCTTCATGCAGTAAAAGTAAAACCCATAATTTTAACTAACAAGACGTGGAGAGTAGAGTGGATACGAACGAAATTCTCCTTTGTTTTAATGGTGGCAGATTACTTTGACAGGATATTGACCTTTTGTAGTTAGAGTTTTCAGGTTCTGCGTCAACAATTCATGCAGTTTTCTGACTTTAAGTTCAGGAATAACTTCCGGCATTTTTCCAGCCATTCATACGGATGTTTCGTGATAAATCCGCTTTAATTATATAAAAATTAAATGTGATTTTTACTACTGAACAATGAGTCTGCTAATACATACGCATTTAGGAAGGTAGCCACCCACCTGCTTAGCTGCTTTTGTTTGGAGAAGTTTACAGCCAAAAAACCAAAAGCAAACCGGACTAAAAAGCTTTCAATCCGGTTTTTGTTTTATCAATGATTAATAATTTTAAAATAAAGGCTATTGATTTGGCGTCCCCATACTAATTGCTGTTCCCTTGTTTTCGTCATTATTAAAATCGTGAAACTTATCCATATAAACTGTTTTTACATTTACAAACTCACGAATTCCGTTGACTGAAAGTTCACGGCCATATCCTGAACGCTTTGTACCGCCAAAAGGTAACCGGGGATCTGATTTTACCATTGCATTTACGAAAACTGCTCCATCATCAAATTCAGGAATCAATTTATCAGCTTTTTTTAAATCATCAGTAAACAATGAAACGCCCAAACCATACACAGTTTGATTGCTCAGCCGAACAGCTTCCTCATCGTTTTTTACTACAATCACCGGAGCCACCGGTCCAAATACCTCTTCATCAAACAAAGGCATTCCCGGCTTTACTCCTGTAACAATCGTAGGTGTGAATTTTGTGTTATCCGGTAACTCACCCAAAATAATTTCGGCACCCATTTCTACAGATTTTTTAACCTGCTCTTTTACACTTTTTGCCTGCCCGATACTTGACAACGGTCCCATCCTGGTTTCTTTATCCATTGGATCGCCAACGGAATATTTTATCATCTCCTTTCGGAAACTTTCAATGAATTTTTCACTTACTTTTTCGTGAACAATAAACCGTTTGGCTGCAATACAGCTTTGACCTGCATTTTGCAGCCGTGCTTTAGCACCGATTTCCACAGCTTTTTCAATATCTGCATCTTCCAGCACAATAAATGAATTGCTTCCACCCAGTTCAAGTACCGTTTTTTTCAGATTTTTACCTGCAATTGAAGCCACACTTTGACCCGCTGCTTCGCTACCTGTAAGGGTTACAGCTTTTACTGCAGGATTTTGTATTATGCTTTCAACTTTAGCAGAACCAACAACAAGATTTTGAAAAACGCCGGGTGGAAATCCGGCATTATCCAGGACGTTTTGAATGGCACGTGCACAACCCTGCACATTTGAAGCATGTTTCAATAAAACCACATTACCGGCCATTAAGGTGGGTGCAACAAATCTGAACACCTGCCAAAAAGGAAAATTCCAGGGCATTATTCCAAGGATTGTCCCCAACGGTTCATACTGTACAAATGCCATATGAGCATCCGCAGCAACAGCCTCGCGGTGTAACAGAACTTCAGCATCGTTGGCGTAATATTCACAAACCCAGGCACATTTTTTGATTTCAGCCTGCGATTCGCTGATTGGTTTTCCCATTTCTGCACTGATTATCCCTCCCAACTTTTCCTGGCTTTCGTTTAATATGCCGGCAGCTTTAAGCATTAATTTTTTCCGGTAATCAAACGTACTTCTTTTCCATTCATCAAAGGCTTCAACCGATTTTGAAACTGCATCATCGATTTGCTTGTCTGAAAGCTCCTCAAACTCTTCAATAACTTCATTTGTAAAAGGATTTGTACTTTTAAGTGTCATTTTTTATCGTTTTAAGATTATTTTATTCAATAGCCTGTCTTTATATTGCCAAAACTATACCATGTCATCCTGCAGAGAATACTGTAACCAACTAAATTATTGCTGGTAAGATCATTCTGGTTTTTCGCATGAATTGGTTTGAAAAGCGACCAAACCAAATGTGTAAAAAATCTACAACATTTATCCGGAAATCTTCTAATCATAAATTATATTCAAAGCCCGGGGAATAATTTCAAGTTCGAGACGATCAAGTTTACCAATAATTTCGCCGTCAATCTGAAAATCCTGCTTTTTATTTAATTGAATAAAGGCATTTGAAAGCTTAAAAACATCAACATACTGCGCCTGGTGCAATTTGCCCGAATAACCTGTAAACATAAAAGTAAAAACAAACCACCACGGGTAAGGTTTTATAACCACTATTTCAAACTGACCATCATCCAGAGTTCCTCCGGCATTTATTCTTACCCCTGTCCCATAGCTTTCGGCATTTGCAATCACAAGCATTTCAGCTTTCGATTTTTTTTTCACATTCTCAGCCGTTAAGGTATATGAAAATGAGGTTCTGGGTGAAAACATTTCTTTAAAAAACTGTTTTGTGTAGCCCAGTATTCCTTTTGAGCCTTCCTGTTCGAAACGTTTTACAATTCGTGCATTTATACCCAGATCGCCCAGATGAAAACAATAATACTGTTGATTTACACGGATTGCATCAATGGGTTTAAAACTGCCGCTTAAATTTTTTCGAAGTGCTTCTTCAAAATCATTCGGAATGGCAAGGTTGTACGCAAGGCCGTTTGCCGAACCATATGGAATAATGCCCAGTTTAATTTTACTTCCAAGCAATTCAGTGGCCACCATATTGATGGTACCATCGCCGCCGGCCGAAATAACCATATCCGGTTTTGTTTCTGCAATTTTTGCGTGTAAATTTCGTCTGTCGTTCTTCCCGCTTGTCTCAAATATTTCGTATTGAAAATCATTTTCTTTCGAATGCTTTAAGATAATCGATTTATAATCCAGTTTTTGTGTTCTTCCTGCAATAGGATTGATAACAAACAATATTTTATTTCTCATTTTAACTTCCAATTATACTCCTGTTTTTGGTTGGCGCAAAACTTGCATGATTATCAATAACAAAATTAATGCAACAAAATCATATGAAGTATTTAAAGCCCGTTTTCAGGGGCATTAAAAAACCGTTTAAACTGTTAAAAGTATATTTAAAACAAAAAGCAGGATGGCTTGATGTTCCTAAAATATTGCCGTATAAAGGTCACGGAAATACAACAGATGTTTACATCCAGGGGATGGTCATAGAGGATAAAGGTTTAACCAAACCTAAGGACAGGCAAAAGTTCTGGCAAAACCTGCTTGCTGCCATCAAACGGTTTTCGAGTGATGAAATACCTCATGTAAAAGTAAAAGCTGAATTACTGGGAGAAGAAAAAATAACCGAAACGGATGAACTCGGTTTCTTTGATTTTCATTTTCATTTTACCGGTAAAGAAAAAGAGCTGCTTACCAAAAAATGGCATGTTGTGCATTTTAACCTGCTTGATGAAATTGTAGAAAATCAACCACATGTGTATGCCACAGGTGAGGTACTTATCATTCCTCCCGAACAGCAAAGGGTAATAATATCTGATATTGATGATACAGTCTTAATTTCTCATTCCACCCAAACATTCAGAAAATTGCGGTTGATGCTTTTTAAAAATGCATTAACCCGCTCGCCATTTCCCGGAGTATCAAAATTTTACCAGGCATTATCTGCAGGAAAAGACAAGCAGGAAGACAATCCACTCTTTTTTGTATCGAGCAGCGAATGGAATTTATATGACCTTTTGGAAGATTTCTTCAGTTTTAACCACATTCCAAAAAGTGTTATTTTTTTACGAAAACTGAATTACAGCATTTACAAGTTCTGGAAATCGGGTGGCGGAAACCATGAACACAAGTATGAAATGATAAAACGTTTGATTGAATTTTATCCCAATCAGCAATTTATTCTTATTGGTGACAGCGGACAACGCGATCCTGTGATTTACACAAAGGTTGCAAAGGAATTTCCGGAAAGGATTGAATCGATTTATATCCGGAAAGTCAGGCATAAAAGTTATGTTGAAGAGAATCAGTTCCTGTATGAACAAATGGAACACGTTAATACATCATATCTCGAAGTTCAGAATACTCATGAGGCTGCTCTGCATGCTTCCAAAAAGGGGTTTGTTGGAAAAGAAATACTTTCAGAAATTTAATTCCTCCGACTCTACCTTTTTATATCGAATTCTGCAGAATCATTGGTTTCAAATAATTTACTTTTTCCGCAAACGTTAATTTCAACCGGACTGGCCCAGCCTTTGTCAAAATCAATCCACAGTTTTTTATGATTCATTTTGAGCTTTATCCAATGACTGCGGTACCTGATGTCGAACTTAATCTGTTTTATTTCGCGCGGCAAACGGGGATTCAGCCATAAAATTTCGTCCCTTATTTCAAGGCCGGTATAACAGCGCTGAACGATATCCACAGAACCGGCCATTGCCCCTAAATGAATTCCTTCGGGTGTTGTTCCTCCCTGGACATCATTGATATCACTCAGCAATGCTTTTTCAAAACTGCTCCATGATTTGTTACGGTCGGAACGTGCATAAACCCAGGAATGTATCATCTGGCTTAAAGTAGAACCATTGGAGGTAATTGTTGCATAATATTCAATATTTACAGGAATATCTTTCGGCCTGAAACTGTAACCAAGTTTCCGGAAAATCTGCTCAAGTTCGCCGGAAGAAAAGAGATAAAAAAGCATCAGGACATCAGCCTGTTTGCTGGCTTTATAGAAGTTAGGCGAATCATTTTCCTTCTCCAGTATACGATCCAGTCTCAACACATCTCCGTACTTTTTTCTGTATTTTTCCCAGTCCAAATCTTTAAGTTTATCAAATCCATCAAACTGAAGGATAATATTATTTTCAATAAACGGGATATACATTTTTTTGGTTAATTCTTCCCATAGTTCAAGAGTACTTTCATCAAAACCTACTTTTCCTGCAAATTGATTTGTATGCTTTTCGTCGAACATATCCAAAACATTAAGGGCACATTGAATCACCCAGACTGCCATAAAATTTGTATAAGCATTGTTATTCAATCCCGGATTTTCAGATTCAGGATAACCCGTGTGATATTCATCAGGACCCATAATCCCCCGGATTTCGTACCTGTCAGTTTCCGGGTTAAAATCAACAATTTCGGACCAAAAGAGAGCAATGTTTAAAATGATTTCGGCGCCATAGGAAGCCAGAAAATCCATGTCGCCGGTGGCCTGATAATATTGCCACACATTGTACGAAATAGCTGCATTAATATGGCGTTGCAGTCTTGAGTTATCCGGAATCCAGCGGCCGGATTTAGGATTCAGGTGAATCCGCTGGCTTTCTTCACGGCCATTACTTCCGCTTTGCCAGGGATACATAGCTCCCCGCAACCCGATTTCTTTGGCGGCCTCCTGAGCTTTTGGCAGCCGGTGGTAGCGGTACATCAGTAATGAACGGGCTAACTGGGGCATGTGCAGATTTATGTATGGAAAGATATACAATTCATCCCAAAAAATATGACCGCGGTACGCTTCTCCGTGCCAGCCACGCGAAGGTACACTAACATCCCGGCCAATGCTGTGTTTTGAAACTGTTTGATGAAGGTGAAAAATATGAAGCCGGAGAACCTGCATATTTGGTGCTTCCGTTTTTACTTCGAAATTGCCAAGCCCCCAGATTTGAGACCATGCAATCCGGTGTTTGTTAAAAATATTACGGAATGATACGAGACGACTGACTTTCAATTTCGCCTCGTTTACCGGATCGCTTATTGCAAAATCTCTTGAAGTAAAGATTGAAACAAGTTTTTCGAAACGGACAGGCTGAAGTTTAGAGCCTTCAAGATTAATTTCCTTGTAAATGGCTTTTTTTGTTGAATTAATTTTTGATTTGTAATTTACTTCATCTTCATTCCTGAAGATACGAAGAAAAGTTGCCTGCGCCATTCTGATTTTTGATTGTTTTGTCTGGCATTCAAGGTAAATTCCATATTCATCAAATTCATTTTTATCCAGTATTTCAAGGTGATCTCCATTTAAATCTTTATAACGATCCACACCCTGATTTGAAATGTCGCCATCAATTCCGGAACGCAATGTAAATCCGCCCGACCAGTTTTGCGGAATAAATGTCCACTCCATTCCTGCAACATGCGGATTATCCATACTCACAAAGCGTCGGCTGATGATGACAGTTTCCCTGTTTTCATTATCCCTGAATCTGACTTTTCTCTCCAATACACCTTCTTTCAGGTTCAGCTCCATCAAATACTCGAGGACTTTTACCCGAGATAAATCCATCCAGTCGGAACCGTCAATTTTAAAAGTTAAAGGCAACCAGTTTGGCCAGTTCACCAGGTCTTCATTTTCAATTTCCCTGTCTTTTATCTTTGAAACCGCTCTGTTGTAACCACCTGCCAGATAGGTTCCCGGATAATTAAATTCGTTCGCCTTTAATTCTTCCATAGCGCCGCGCGTGGCAATATATCCATTGCCCAGAGTACACAGTACTTCGCGTAAAGGATGTTGTTTTGTATCCCAGCCGCTGTATTTTATTTTCCAGTTGTTCATTTTATTTTGTTTCGAATATTTCGTTCAGATCCGACAGGACATTTTTAATCCGGCAGGCCTGAATCATGCACTGAATCAGCAAGTTTTTCAAGAAAAATCCTGACCTGGTATACATTTTTAAGTTTGAATTTTGCTGCTGTCTCTTTACCATGCGATCCGACAAGAATCCCGATTCCAAAATCTTCAATTGATTTAAATGCATCTTCGTCGGTAACATCATCACCAACATACACAGGAATATATTTATTTCTGTCATTGAGCCCAAGCTTTTCAGTTATCCAGATTACTGCCATTCCTTTATGCCAGTTTACATCGGGTTTGATTTCCACAATTTTTTTTCCTTCACCTTTTTTAAAAGTTGGATTTTCTTTAATCACCTTATCTGCCTTAGAAATAATTTCCTGAACGTCACCGTCATTTGCATTCCTGTAGTGAATTCCTATAGCATAACGTTTTCTGTCGATTTGAACGCCTTTTATTCCTTTGAAAATTTCATGAAGTTTTTCTTCAATTTCGTTCAGCTTTGGAACGATTTCATTGGTTTTTTCATGCTCCCTGTACAAATCATCCGGACCTGAAATCCGAAAACCATGGCTGCCGCCATAAATCAAATTTTCCACACCAACTTTACTTTTTAAATCGTCCATGTCTCTGCCACTTACAGCAGCTACTTTAAATTTCGCTGCACATTTCCTTAATACCTCCTTCATTTCATCCGCCATTATTGCATCTTCCGGATGTTTTACAATTGGAGTAAGTGTGCCATCATAATCAAGAAATAAAACAGGTACTCTGTTTTTTATTACCGCTTCTATTTTTTTGAATTCAGATGAAAATGATGGAGTGGGATGAATAAAAAAGTCATTTATTTCGGCATCATCAAATAAATCAATTTCAGTAAAACTATCAATAACACAATCGGCTCCATTTTCGCTAAGTGCTTTTTTGTTATTGCCCCGGTTAACACCAACTACCAATGCAAAATTACCATCACTTCCTGCCTGTACGCCCGAAACTGCATCTTCAAACAATACACAATCTTCAGGTAAAACATCTAGTTCTTTCGTAGATTCAATAAAAATATCCGGATTTGGTTTTCCTTTTAAATTTCGTTCACGGGAAATAACACCATCAATTCGTGCATCAAAGAGCTGCGTTAATCCTGCTTTTTCCAATACCAGCTTGCAATTTTTACTTGATGAGACCACTGCTGTTTTCAAGCCTAATTGCCTCCAGTATTTGATTTTTTCTACAGCATCATCATAAACTTCCACACCCTTTTCTTTTAACAGGCGGATAAAGATGCTGTTCTTTTTGTTGCCAAGACCGCAAATTGTCTCTTCTTTGGGTGAATCTTCAGGAGTACCATAAGGAAGTTTGATTTTTCTCGATTGAAGAAAACTTTCAACACCTTTATATCTTGGTTTTCCATCGAGATACTTTTTATAATCTTCATCATCCATAGAGCTGAAATTACCGGACTGCCTCTTAAGAAATCCATTAAACATTTCTTTCCAGGCGGCTTTGTGAGTTTTGGCTGTTTGTGTAATTACTCCATCCATATCCAAAATTACAGCTTTCGGTCCTTCATTATTTTCCGTCATATTTTTAATCTTTTTTAAAACTCATATAAAATAAACATGATCCGGACCTTATTCTATCAGGGTCCGGATCACTTTTTATTTTGCTCTTTATCGATTTTGATTATTTATCTTACTCTTTAAAAACCTTGGTATTTATTTTATACCTGAATCCATGTTTGTGCTGCAGTAATTTCATTGTGCGTGAAATATTTAAGTTCACCGGATACAAACGGACTTGCAAGTTTTGACCATAATTTGTGCCACTTTGTTTCACCAACCACTGCAATTTTTTCCATGTGATTAAAATTTCTGAAATAAGTTTTCACATCCTCAACGAAAGCACCAGGTTCTATTCCTTCGATTTTATCGATCTGAATATAAAGTTTGACTTTCTCAAAATCTTTTACTGCCTTATCTATTAATGGCGTTACCTTGTTGTAATCTTCTTTTGTAATATGACCATCAACTTTTACAGCAATCAAATTTTTGTATGTTAAATCCAGTAATATAAACATGTTGATTCGCTTTTTTAATTAAATGCTTTAAAGCTTTACATACCAAATGCATAATAATGTTTGGTCGGATCGTTTTCATAGATTCCTTCCAGCATAACACCACCCGATGCTTTCTGTAAAATATTTGAAACTTCTTCCACAGTTTTTACCGCCCTTGTATTGATGCTTGTAATTATAAATCCTTCTCTGACTTCGGTTTCGCTGCGCAATTTCCCCGGATATAATTTGGTTACCTTCACACCTCCATCAATGTTGAGCTTTTGCGCTTCTTCGCGGTCAACTGCTTTTAATTCGGCACCCAATACAGATTGAATTTCTCCTCTTTCTTTTGCCACAACTTCAGTTGTACCTTCAATAGTTTGCAGCGTTGCTGTACGGTCCATTCGTTTTCCGTTTCTGTCGATAACCATAGAAACTTCATCTCCCGGACGATGACGGGCAACCATTTCCTGCAACTCTGATGATTGTGTAATATTTCGTCCATCAATTTGAGTAATAACATCACCTGCCTTAATTCCGGCTTTATCGGCTGCACTTTGGGCAATTACACTGTCAATATAAACACCTTCGGTCACATCGAGACCTTCTTCTTTGGCAAAATCTCCTGTAATATTCCGGATAGTTACCCCAAGATAACCACGTTGTACAGAGCCGTATTCGAGCAGGTCGCCAATCACTTTATTCACAATGTTTGAAGGAACAGCAAAACCATACCCCGAATAGGAACCTGTCGGGCTTGCAATGGCTGAATTGATTCCCACAAGTCCGCCCTGCAGGTTAACCAAAGCACCACCACTGTTACCTGGATTAATGGCTGCATCTGTTTGTATGAAGGATTCAATTGCATATTGTTCGCGCAATATATTTATGTTTCGGGATTTGGCGCTAACAATACCCGCTGTAACCGTTGAATTCAGATTAAACGGATTTCCAACAGCCAGAACCCACTGACCAACTTCAATTTCATCGGAATCAACCAAAGGTATTGTTGCAAGGTTTGTTTCATTAATTTTTATCAGTGCCAAATCGGTATTTGGATCTGTCCCAATGATTTGCGCCATATAAGAACGGTTATCGTGTAAAGTAACTTCAATTTCATCTGCTTCGGCGACAACATGATTATTTGTAACAATATAACCGTCCGAATTGATTATTACACCCGAACCGGTTCCCCGTCTTTGTTGCGGAGGACCCTGTTGTTGAGGTGAATTTGGATTTTGCTGTTCAAACTGCCTGAAAAATTCCCTAAACGGATCGGGTAGTTGATCATAATTGTTATCTCCTCCTCGCATTTGTCTCACATCCTGAATGGAACTGATATGAACTACAGCATCCATTACTTTTTTTGATACATCGGTAAAATCAAGTGGAACAGCATTCCCTGATTGATCCATTGTGTATAATGCACCTGCTACCGGTACTTGCGTCAGATGATCTACTTTCACTGCTTTGGGCTGGTTAATATTAAGGGCAATAAAAAATACAATGGTTATTGCACTGCCCAGGACTGCTGACAATACTGGAATTTTATAATTTTTCATGGTAATTAAAATTTTAATTTATTAAAAAACTTAATTGCTTGCTTTTTCATCCGACATTCTGCCAAACCGGTAATTCTCAAAAACATTCAACATTTACAACTGCGTAAAAAACTATGCCAATATGCTTAAAAATTCAGCTGGATACTCAATGATACGATAATGCAAAGCAGCTGCTTCATCGACTCGTTATGAACATTATTTAAAATGATGAATTTCACCGCACTTTTGGGGATTTATTCTTCAAATATCATTGAATGCGGCGAGCCTGGTGCAGTGGGTGGTGCGTTAAGAAGTATTTTGCTTTGGCATTGAACATTCCAACATATTAGTGGAGCCAATATCCATGGCCTGTAGTACAATATGATTTTGAAATGCAGTGCAAACATGGTGATTTTGTGCCATTGGGAAATTTGGGCAGCTTGCAATAACCATCAGCAGCAATAGTGAAAACAGTTCAGAAGCGGCAAACGTCTTTTCGGTGAAGGTGCAAAAATCGCATTCATAAACCTTTCTTTCGAAAGGATAAATGAAGTTAAGGTGCGGTTCAAGTTTTGGAAGGTATGCCCCGTACCCGAAAAATTGTAGTTACAATTTCCCAAAAAAGCAGTTATATTTTTTCAAAAATAGAGTTATAATTTTTTCAAAACATAGTCCTGGCATTTTTAGAGCCCAATTTTAAAAAATTTCACTCCATCCAAACGTTATGTAGAGACACGATACATCCCATCTCTACATAACGTATGGACAGAGACAAAAATAAATCACGACTCTACACCCGAATGGAGTAGAATTTTTTAGTTTGACAGGACGATAATTTAAAGCCTTTCTATTACCTTTTCCAATTTCTTTTTAACCTGGACAGCCACCGGTCCCAACTCATCATTTTCAACCGCCTGCATGGATGCAATCGGGTCAACAGCTGCCACTTCTGTTTCATTTTCAGATAATTCACGGACAATTACATTACAAGGCAACATTGTCCCGATTTTATTTTCCTTTTTCAGGGCTTCGTATGCCAACGGCGGGTTGCATGCCCCTAAAATCCTGTATCTCGGATAGTCAACATCCAGTTTCTCCTTCAATTTTTCATGAATGTTAATTTCCGACAACACACCAAAACCTTCTTCTTTAAGTACTTCTTTAGTTCTGGTTACTGCCGATTCAAAATCAGTCCTCAAAGTTTTTTCGATGTAATACTTCATTTTATACGTTTTTTGGTTTTTTTATGAATAATGATAAGCCTCCTGAATAAGATCAGGCAAGCTTTATGTTCTAATTTATATACTTGAGTTACAATCACTTTTCTTCGTTATTTGAACAAAGCCATTTATAAATTTTATCAGTATCTTCTTTTCTGCACAATTCTGAACCGGGAGTCATAGCTGCTGCGGTTCCTGCAGCCACACCATACCGCACTGCCTGTTCAGGCCAAAATCCTTTCATACATCCGGTTATAACACCGGCCACCATTGAATCGCCCGCTCCCACCGCACTAACGACAGGCATTGCCGGCGGGACAACATATTCAACTACATTTTGCCGTGCCATCATTGCACCTTTCGATCCTAGTGATATAATAAGCACTGAACAGTACTCTTTGTTCAAAAATTCTTTTGCTGCATCTTCAAGTTCCATTCCGGTAACCACTTCTTTTCCCAGCATTTCAGCCATTTCGCGCAAATTTGGTTTCACCATATGAACACCTTCTTCGAGTGCCAGTTGCATGGCAGGGCCTGAAGTATCCAACACCATTCGGATGTCATTCTTTTTAGCAAAAGAAGCAACTTTTGCATAAAAATCGTCGGGTACACCAGGCGGCAAACTTCCGCTGGCAACCAGGTAATGGGGTTTTGGCGAAATCTCTTCTATCGATTTTAGAATGCTTTTCCAGCATTTTGCATCCACTTTGGGACCAGGCATCACAAACCGGTACTGGTTTCCTGTTTTATTA
The DNA here is from genome assembly GCA_963816685.1 of uncultured Prolixibacteraceae bacterium. Classification (GTDB taxonomy): domain Bacteria; phylum Bacteroidota; class Bacteroidia; order Bacteroidales; family Prolixibacteraceae; genus CAVYUC01. Next base: position 154,757 of record CAWFMB010000016.1, read on the forward strand.
TCGAAAATCATCAGGTTTTCCCTTGTATTATCTCCAATTTCAGTCGCTTGAAAATCAACGCCTTCTTCCTTCAAAAGTTGCTCAATTTTTTTGCCGTTGTCTCCGCCTGATAGAAAAAAAGCAACTGATTCTCCACCTAATTTTTTAATTGCTCTCGAAACATTAATGCCGCCACCGCCCGGTTCATATTTGGGTTGAGAACATCGGGTTTTCTTCTCGGGTACAATAAAATCAGCGTAGGTTGATTTATCCAGCACCGGGTTCATTGTTAATGTTGTTACTTTCATTTTATTCCTGTGGTTCATAACTTTGACTGTTAAAAACAACAACAGCCTCAGGACTTAGCACCCGGAATGTGAATGACGAAGTAAGATAAAGTTTTACTTTTTTACTGTCGTGACCGTCATAACCAAGAGTAATATCCTGACCAATTATCAATTCATAATCGCCGCCACGTTCAGAAACAAGAAAGCTGTTTTTGTTCGAATGATTAATTAATACTTTCCCTCCTAAAATTTCTTTTAATTGCCGTTGCACCGGATATCCTTCTGAAAGCTTTACAAGTTCCAGCCACTCTTTCTCATTTATCACCAACGAATAAGGACCTTCAACTGCATTGCGGTTGAGGTGCATGATCTGATTTCCTATTTCTTTTAAAAAAGAGTTGGTACTTTGGGGAATCTGCACAGGACTTGTTATTGCCGATTTTTCGAGCCCCTTTATCTTTGCGGGTTCAAATCCCTGGTAAATTGCTTTCTCTTCGAAAAAAGCAACTTCTTTTACTGCATCTTCAAGCGGTTTAAAATCAATATCTTTTGCTCCCCTGTCAATGTTATCAAGTTCCCATAAATCAAGTTCAAAAGGTTTTCGAATTTCCACCATTGGTAAAAATTCACGAATTCCATAATTAATACCATCATGTGATTGATTTTCCGGAGTTGTCAACCTTCCGGTTGAAACTCCACCGAATTCCATTCCGTTCGGTCCGTCAATATCAACAAATTTACGTGCAGTTAAATAGGTTCCAAGAATTTGTTTCGTACGGAGGGTAATTTCACCCCAGGCTTTTTCTGTGATTGGTGCAATTGATTTTTTAAGTATGTTCATGTCGTAAATTTTTAAATTTTAATCTTCGTCTTCTTCCAGTTTGACGATATCCTTTTCAGTAAACAGGTATTGCTTCATTTTTTCGTCCCATCCATCCATATTTCTTCGCAGCCATTCAAGCGCCATACATGCATGTTCAATTTCTTCCCTCAAATTGTGCTCGAGAATTTTTTTAAGTTGTTTATTATTGGTAACCGTAAGACGTTGTTGATACCAATCCACTGCTTCTATTTCTTCCTTTAAAGAAACAAGCGCCCTGATGTAGTCACGTGTTTCAGCGGAGAGTTCGGATGGTGGTTCATGATAATTTTGCATTTTGTCAAGTTTTAAATATGAATATGATTGTTGTATAAATCAGCAACCTGCTGCCAGTTGACAAGATTCCAGAAAGCTTTTATATATTCTGCACGTTTATTTTCGTACTTCAGGTAATATGCATGCTCCCAGACATCAATACACAATAACGGTTTTCCGCGTATGGGGACAACATCCATTAAAGGATTATCCTGATTTGATGTTGAAAATACAATTAATTGTCCATCCGACTTTTTGATAAGCCATGCCCAACCTGAGCCAAACTGTTTCATTGCCGTTTCAGTAAATTCTTCCTGCAGGTTTTCGAGGGTACCAAAATATTTTACAATTGCATCCAACAGATGAACATCCGATAAACCGCCTGAATTTGGTTGCAGTATCTTCCAGAACAAGGCGTGATTAAAAAAACCACCACCATTATTTCTTACTTTTTCAGAATAATTTGAAACTTTTGCAAAAATATCAGTAAGTGATTTCTGTTCCAGATCAGTATTTTCAATAGCTTCATTAAATTTAGCCAAATAGGCTGCATGGTGTTTCGTATAATGAACCTCCATGGTTTTTGCATCGATATAGGGTTCCAATGCATCATAGTTAAAACCCAATTCCGGTAGTAAAAAGGCCATAAGTTTTAAACTGTTTACGATTACATCTATATGTTTTATTTGCAGTTGTTTCTGATTCGGCAAGCAGAATCGTGTAATCATCTTTTCTGCGTCTTAACAGAAACAACATATTGAAGTTATTTCTCAGCCATCGCATTCATTTCCTGCAGCAACCTTTCTTCTGATTTGCCGGTTTTCATCTGCAGGTTGTGAAAGAATTCTGATTCATAACCTTCTATGTAATTTAAATCTCCTTCGTTTAATTGTGGATATTTTGCTTTCAACTTTATTTCTATTTCAGCCCAGTTTTCTTTTAAAAAATTTCTCAGTTCCATTGTTGTTGTTTTAAAAATGAATAAAAAGCCTGATGAATTCATCAAGCTTTTTTAGTTTAAATAATTTAATATCAAGGCGTATAATCAACATTAACATTATTTTCCACTTCTTTTGCACCACCTTCAATTGCATTTATTTCAGCATAAAGTTTCTCCCTTTCAGTATCCGCACTTACGTTCAACTGGTAAGAATCGCAAGCCGGATCCTTAACCAATGCATCTGTTACTTCATGCTCAAGCAGCGAATCAGATACAAAAGTTGCACCGCCTTCAATTTCATTGATTACTGCCCGCACTCCCTTTATTGTTCCGGTAATTTTAAGAGCACGGTCTTTTGAAAGTAAATTATTAACCGAACCCGAAAGGGTAACTATTCCATCTTGTATTTCTACATCAATCGAATTGGAATGAATTGAGGTATTTAGCATTAATTCATTTTCAACAGCATTCTTCATCTGAATATCTGCAGGTTCTTCCTGAGCAAATAGAATTTCTGCATGAAGAAAAAATAATAAAAGTATATTAATGAATACAATGTTATGTTTATTCCCATTCACCATATGACTCTCCGGATTATAACAGTTCTGTTAATGGAATATGAAAATGTTATGCCGCTTTTAGACATTCAGTGCAAGTTGCCTTAAACAAGCTACTTGAGCGAAAGTGTATGAACTGTTTGAAGAGAGTGTTGTTGAAGAAATTCCACAACCGAGATTAAAATCCACAGATTTATTCAACGATTAACACGAAGAAAATGGCAATTTCAGTAAATTAAAGTATGATTAAATAAATTGAAATTCAGAACTTTTGTTCTATTTTAAGATATCAATTTCGTATTGTTTAATTTTATTATATAAAGTCTTTCTATCGATGTTGAGCATTTTGGCAGCTTTCGATTTATTGTAATTTGATTCAACAAGTGCATTCGTGATTACTTCTTTTTCAGTAATCAAAGTTGCCTCCTTCAATTCGGTAACATCTTTGTAATTCATCTGGGAATTGCTGTTCCGGTGACCCGGATGCAATTTGTTAAACCGTATTTCTTCGGGCAAAACATCGGCATTAATCGTATCAGTTTTACTTAACAGCACCGCTCGGTTCATCACGTTCTGCAACTCTCTGATATTGCCGTGCCAGGGGTATTTGTATATTAATTCCCTTGTTTCGTCACTAATTTCAGTTACTGATTTGTTAAATGATTTATTTGCTTTCTCAATAAAAAACTGTGCGAATTCCATAATATCCTCACCTCTGTCGCGCAATGGTGGCAAATGAATTTTAAAACCATTCAGCCGGTGGTACAAATCTTCTCTGAATTCATTGGCTTCCACCTGTTTAAGCAAATCTTCGTTTGAAGCTGTAATAATTCTTACATCAACTTTAATTACCTTATTATCACCAACTTTATTAATAAATCTTTCCTGAAGTGCGCGTAATAATTTTATCTGGTTTTCGTAAGGCAGGTTTCCCACTTCATCAAGAAAAAGTGTTCCCCCTTTAGCCTGTTCAAAATACCCCATTTTATTATTTATTGCGCCAGTAAAAGCACCTTTAATATGTCCAAAAAGCTCACTGTTTGCAAGCTCTTTGGGTATCGCCCCACAATCAACAGCGACAAAGGGTTGCTTACTTCTGGCGCTTGCGTAATGAATTGCTTTTGCAATATATTCTTTCCCGGAACCTGTTTCACCTTCAATTAAAACAGTTAATTCGGTTGGAGCCACCACCTTAACATGTTTCATTACATCCTGAATGGCTTTACTGTTCCCTGTTATAAAATTATTTCGAAAAGTAACATTGTTCTCTTTTTCATCTTTTGGTTCAAGCGCCCGGTTTATAATTATTAAAAGTTCTTCGGGTTGAACAGGCTTGGTAATATAATCGAAAGCCCCTGACTTAATAAGTTTTACAGCCATCCGTATTTCGGCATAAGCCGTCATAATAATTACAGGTATCAATGGTTTTTTGGATTTTATTTCCTGCAGTATCTTATAGCCATCAGTATCAGGCAACCGATAATCACATAAAACTATATCAAAGTGATTACTTTCAACAAGTTTGATACCATTTCTCCCCGTATAAGTCCCCTTAACATCAAAATTGTTTTGCTTAAGGTGATTAACCAACAGGTCGCACATAAAGGTATCATCATCAATCACTAAGACTTTTCTCATAAATTAAATTTTGGGCTTTATAAAGTCAAATTATTCCGCCAAACTTAAGCTAGGTTCAAAATAAATTCAACAAATCCATTACTTACAAAGATATTATAAAAAACATAAATAAAACAATAGTCTTCAGCGCACTGATTTCACTAACCTCAATAAAACCGGACAGTATCGCTTTCAAAAGTTGCATACTGATTAATTTTTTTTTAGAATATTAACATCCTAATTCACCACCGGTTCAGTATAAATAAATCTGAAACTGAATATTGAAATCCTTTTTTGTCTAATTTATCCTTTTTCACTTGCTTTTTCTTTTCCTGAAGTATTAGTGTCGAATGTAAAATATGATTTCATAACAAATATAACATACCTCAGGTTTTAAAAATTTTATTTTAATGACTAAAGGAACGGCTTAAATTTTGTAATTTATATTTGAAATCATTGTTTAAATAAATCAATTATGAACTTTTTACGTATTCTTTTTGCAGTAATATTGCCACCACTTGGCGTTTTTTTAACTGTTGGAATAAGAGGAGCCTTCTGGTTAAATATATTACTGACACTGCTGGGATATTTACCCGGAATAATTCATGCGATCTGGATAATTGCCAAACAGGATCGAAAGTGAATACTGTTATCGTAATCGTATTATCCGTTTCGCTGTTATTCATCCTGGCCACTTTTGCATCTTTGTTAAAATGGAGCCAGTGGTGGATACGTATGTTTGATTTTCCACGACTTCAAATTGGTACAGTTTTAATTCTGATGGTAATCGCCAGTCTTATTTTTTATCCTTTTACAAAATGGTGGCAATTTACAATTGTGGCATTATTAACAGGCAGTATAGGTTATCAGGCTATTAAAATTTTCAAATTTACATTTTTAGCTAAAAAACAGGTTCTCCGGTATAAAGGAAACGATACCAATAGATCAATTTCCTTGGTTGTCAGCAATGTACTTCAAACCAATCGCAAAGCAAATAAACTGATTCACCTTGTTAATAAATTGAAACCAGACATGCTGCTAACCCTTGAAACAGATAAATGGTGGGAACGGCAACTGGAAGTACTGGAGAAAGACTATCAGTACACACTAAAAAAACCTCAGGATAACTTGTATGGAATGATTTTATATTCAAAACTTGAACTTCTTGAAACAAAGGTAAAATTTCTTGTAAAAAAGGATATTCCTTCATTTGAGGCACTGGTGCAACTAAACGAGGAGGATAGAATTCAAATTTATTGCCTGCATCCCAAACCACCGTTTCCATCTGAAAGTGACACATCAGATAATCGGGACGGTGAACTTTTACTTGTTGGAAAAAAAGTAAAAAAGGATAAAGGACCGATTCTGGTATTTGGTGATTTGAACGATGTCGCCTGGTCACATTCCACCCGATTATTTCAAAAAATCAGCCGGTTGCTTGATCCCCGAATCGGACGTGGTTTTTTTAATACCTTTCATGCAGGTTACCCTCTCATGCGCTGGCCTCTTGATCATATTTTTCATTCCACACATTTCAAACTCATAGAGTTTAAAAGATTAAAAAATATTGGTTCCGATCATTTTCCCATATTCATCCATCTTTATCTTCAACCTTCATCCAAAGAAACATATGAAAAACCGAACCCAGATAAGGATGAAAAAGAGCGGGCAGAAGAAAAAATTGAAAAAGCTGATCCCATTAGAAAAACGGTGAAACAAGAATGACTTCCTTTAAACAAAATCAATCAAAAATGCATAATACTTTTTTTTCTTTTAAACCTTACTGGCAGATGGTATAAAAATACACATTATTCCATTTGGACATTTTCATCTTTTTTTCTTAAATTGAAATGTAAAATTAAATCTGACAATATGAAACGTTTACTTTGGATTATCCCCCTGATAATTATTATATTAATCGTTGGGTTGATGATTTATGTTAAAGTTGCATTACCCAATGTTGGGCCACCACCTGAAATTACAGTGGAAGTTACTCCTGCACGGATTGAACGCGGAGAATATCTTGCAACAAGTGTTATGGGATGTATTGATTGCCACAGTCAGCGGGATTTCTCAAAATTTACAGGTCCTGTAACCGGCGCTTCATTTGCCGGCGGCAGCGAAGATGAATTCACGGAAGAAGCAGGCCTGCCAGGAAATTTTTATGCCCCTAATCTTACACCATACAACCTTGGCAACTGGACAGATGGTGAAATTTACAGGGCAATTACAGCAGGAGTCGCAAAAGATGGCCGTGCACTTTTTCCTGTAATGGCCTATCATTTATATGGTCAGGCTTCGCAGGAAGATATTTATTCGGTTATAGCCTTTTTGCGAACTGTAGAACCCTTTGAACATACTGTTCCTAAAAGAAAAGTCAAATTTCCTGTAAATTTTTTGATTAATACCATGCCTAAACAGGCCGTACATAAAGAAATTCCGGATAAAAACAACAAGGTTGAATATGGCGAATATTTAATCACAATTGCCGGATGCATCGACTGCCATACACCAATGGAAAAGGGGCAGATAATAGAAGAAAAGGCTTATGCAGGCGGAATGGAATTTAAAATGCCTAACGGAGGAATTGTACGTTCTGCAAACCTGACACCTCACAAACAAACCGGATTGGGCAACTGGTCTGAGGAAATGTTCGTAAACCGGTTTAAGGTTTATGCTGATTCATTATTTATACCTCAGGATGTTGGAGAAGGATTTAATACGATGATGCCCTGGACGATGTATGCAAAAATGGACGAACAGGATTTAAAAGCGATTTATGCTTACCTGAAATCATTGGAGCCACAAAATAACCAGGTGGTAAAGTTTACACCACCACATTAAAAAATTGTTTGGTATTGTATTACTCCGGCTTCTGTTTCACCATTATCAATTTGCCGGTATTGTAACCTCTTTTTTGGGCCAATTGCAAAATATTATCCAGTACTTCTGCCTTCGGCTGAGGTGTGCGGCTTAAAATCCATAAATAATCATCCGACGAACTGCCAATCAGCGCCCACTGGTAATCCGGGTCCAGTTCCATTACAAAATAAGGGGTATAAAAGCAGAGGAAAAACGCCACTTTCAATTTGCCGGGTTCTTCAGGATTCGGAATTTTGGCTTTCCCTTTTGCTGTTTTTTCTTTACCGTCGAGTGTTTTTTTATAGCCTTTGTTGATTACTGTAATTTTTCCATCAGGGCGAAGTTCATAAGTTGCAGTCACTCCGACCAGGTTCCGTTCAAAACGATGGTTATACCGTGCAATTTCATACCACGTCCCCATGTATTTGTTAATATCCAGATGACTTACAGTTGAATTGTCCACATCTGTTTTCTTTGCATTGCGCTTTGTACGTAAAACAAAAGCTACCAAAATCAAAAAAATTGTATATAAAATAAACCTCATTTTTTGTGTATCCGGTTTTATGAGGATGAATCATCCAAACTTATTAAAGTAACAATTTCAGCAACAACAAGTTTAATTGTTGCTCAGAACATTTTCAATACGGCGCATCATCTCCATGCACATTCGGCCGTTGTGGTATGGCGCTTTCCAACCATTAACCTTATCTGTGCTGATCACTTTCAAATCAGGTGAAATGCTTGCATACCATTCTCCATCCTTTTTATCAATTGTGTATTTTTGAATGAAATCCCAGCTTTCCTGAGACAATTCCCAAAATTTTTTATCACCGGTAAGTTCCCAGGCATTAAAAAATCCAACTACAGCTTCTGCCTGCGGCCACCAGTCAAATTGAGCATTTAAATGTTCTCCATCTTTTTCGTAATACATTCCGCCACTTTTATCCAAACCTTCACGGGCTGCAACTTCTGCCATTTTTATGGCCACATGTTCTACTTCCTCCAGCAATTCCTTATCTCCGTACACTTCGGCGGCTTCCCGCAACAGCCAGCTGCCTTCGATATCGTGTCCGTATGAATCAATATCAGATTTCACTGTCCAGTCTGCCTCAAAAAACAGGTGAAAATGCATGGTATCAGGATCAATAATCTTATCAAGAAATACCCTGATTAAACCGTGCAATTGTTTTTTCAGTTTTTCATCTTTCCAGGCGCGGTATAAATTTGTATATGCTTCAAGAATGTGAAGGTGTGAGTTCATTGACTTTTTCACATCCATATCTTTCGGACTCAGGCGCTGATCATCGGTATCCTGCCAGTCGGCAGTTTTTGCTTCGATATAGCCGCCGTAAACTGTATCGTATGCATATTTTTCCATTAAACCAAACATGGTTTTTGCCACGTCAAGCGCTTTTTCATCATTAAAAGCCATATTATATTCAGAAAGAGCATAAATGAAAAAAGCCTCGGCATAAAATTGCTTTTTACGATCAACAGGAGTACCATCGGGATTAACGCTCCAGTAAATTCCACCGTTTTGTTCATCCCAAAATGATTCCATTAAAATCCGGTAAGCTTCGTCGGCCATTTTTTTATAAATAACGGTTGGATAAAAACGACAGGCAGCCGAAAAAGTCCACATAATACGGGTGGTAAAAACTGCCGATAAAAAAGCATCGGGATACTTCTTTTCGTTGAAATCGATACGGCCGTAAAAAGTATTCCGTGAAGGATCATATACTTTTTTCACCCAGTAATTAAGAATGTTATCAGTTAATTCGTTTTCGAATTCCTTTTTAAAGCGTCTTAAATTTTGGTTCATGTTGTCGTTATTTTATCCAAGAATGCTTCCATTAAAAAAACAGTTTTTTATCGTGTTCCGGAAAACAGATTCCGGCATCAATTCTGATTCTGTCCAGGATTTCCATAAGATCAAGGCTAAGTTCCCAGGTCATCCGGTCACTTTCAATCCTTCCTTCATCCAGACATTCCATTACATGTGCAGCCTCATATTGATATCCCCAGCCGGCAACATGTTCAGAATCATACACCTCCTGTTCTCCACTACTTTTCCAAACAGTAATATTGGTTGGAGTATGCCACCGCGGACTTAGCTGAAGATAGCCTTTTTCGCACAAATATTCAGTTTGAACTGGAGAATACACTGCAAAACTGGAAGCAAGATTTGCCATGCTTCCATCGGCATATTTAAATATCATGCTGATACTTTCTTCTGAACCGGTTGGACTGAAATCGGCAAAAGATTTTATAATCTCCGGCTTACCCAAACAGGTAAGTGCTGCAAAAACGGGATAAATTCCAATATCGAGAAGTGAACTGCCACCAAGGGAAATATTGTACAAACGATTGGATGCATTATAATCTCCGTTAAAAGCAAACTCTGAGCGAAGCAATTTTACCCGGCCCAGTACACCTGAATTTAATATTTCCATCGCTTTTAAAAAGCTTGGCTGAAACATGGTCCAAAATGCCTCCATCAGGAAGGTATTGTTTTGGCGTGCAGCAGCTATCATTTCTTCAGCTTCCTGTTTATTGATTGCAAATGATTTTTCACATAAAACTGCTTTCTTTTTCTCCAGGCACATCATTGTATGCCGGTGGTGAAATGAATGCGGCGTGGCAATATAAACAACATCTACATTTTCGTCATTTAGCATTTCTTCGTAACTTCCATAAGCCTTTTCAAAACCGAATTCGCCGGCAAAATCCAAAGCTTTTTGTATATCGCGGGATGCAGTGGCATATAAATTTGCATTGCCAAGCAAAATTAAATCACTGCTAAACTTCCTGGCGATTTTTCCGCATCCTAATATTGCCCAGTTGTATATTTTTCCCATTTTATATTTGTGAATTTAATTGATGAGTTCATTATCAGTTGTGAAATTTTTCATTTCGTTCCAGCATTTCTATCAGCAATTTAATTTTCTCTGATCGTTTTTCATCAGTTCGAGCCGTTTGAATACGGTAAATGATGGAGAACCGGTTTATTTTATCAAGTGCTTTGAAAAAAGCAAGCGCTTTCGGATTTTCATTCAATGCTTTTTTAAAATCGGCAGGAACTTTTGCATTGCTTTGCGAATCGTAAGCCTTATCCCATGCTCCGGTTTTTTTTGCATTTTCGATAGTTGCCAAACCAGCAGGTTTCATTTTACCTTCAGAAATAAACTGCTGCGCCTTCTCCTTGTTCACTTTCGACCAGTTGCTTGTTGTTTTACGTGGAGTAAACCGCTGCAAGAAAGTCTTCTCGTCATATTTGTTTTTCTGCCCGTCAATCCAGCCGTAACAAATGGCAATATCCAGGGCCTGCTGATATGAAATCGAAGTTACTCCGCTTTTCTTTTTTGCAATCCTCATCCAAACACCGGCTGCTGATGTATTTTCCTCCAGCCAGTTTATCCAGCTTTGTTCCGTTTCAAAAAGAATAACAGGTAAATTGTCTTTCATTTCTTTGGTTAGCTTTGAATACCTGCTGTTTTAAAATGAATTTAATACAGTCCTTGATTTTTATCGATCAACTTATTAATGGTTGCCACACTTGCTGCCGAACGCAGACCATCTTCCGGTGTATTCAGACAATAATCAACCAGCCGCTCAACAGTGGAGGTTGCAACATGCATTCTTGTATCCGATGAACCATAATAAATAAAAACCTCATCATTTTCATTGCGAATCCAGCCGTTTGCAAAAAGTACATTCGACACATCACCAATCCGTTCTTCACCTTCCGGTGCCATAAAATAACCTCCCGGTCTCGCTATTATTTTCGAAGGATCTTCCAAATCCGTCATAAACAAGTACAACACGTAACGCAAGCCGGCAGCACAAGCACGAACTCCATGTGCCAGATTCAGCCATCCTTTTTCAGATTTAATTGGCGCCGGCCCCTGCCCGTTCTTCAATTCCTTTATGGTATGGTATACTTTTTCATCGATGATTTGTTCATCGGGCGCTTCAGCATGAGTAATATCATCCACCAGTGCCCAGCCAATACCACCACCACCGCCAACCTCAATGAAACCATCCTGAGGGCGTGTGTAAAAGGCATATTTTCCATTCACAAATTCAGGATGTAAAACAAGGTTTCGCTGCTGACCGTGATGAGATATAAAATCAGGCAGGCGTTCCCAGTTTTCCAAATCTTTTGTGCGCACAATCCCGCCGCTGGCGGTTGCCTGCGATGTATCGCCCTCGGGAGCAGCGCGGTCTTTTCTTTCGGCACAGAAAATTCCGTAAATCCATCCATCTTCGTGCTGAACAAGGCGCATGTCATAAACATTTGTATCCGGATCTTCTGTTTCAGGTAAAGAAACCGGCCGCTCCCAAAACTGCCAGTTGTCAATTCCATTCGGGCTTTCGGCAACTGCAAAAAATGATTTGCGATCCCAGCCCTCGGTACGTACCATCAACAAATATCTTCCATCAAGATATATAGCTCCGCTGTTAAACGTTGCATTTATTCCAATCCGTTTCATCAAAAACGGATTCGATTTAAAATTAAAATCGTACTGCCAGTGCAGAGGGGCATGTTCAGCAGTAAGAACCGGATGTTTATACCGGTAAAAAATTCCGTTGTAATTTCTATTAACCGGTTTATTCTTTTTCGACAGAAACTTTTGATGTTTCTTTTTCAGCTTTTCGAGGCGTTTATCAAATTCTTTCCTGGTGTGTTTCATATTTCACTATACTTCATTAATTTTCAACTATGATTCCGGGAGTTTATCCCACCATGTTTTCTTCAGAATGATAACACAAATTACAGTAATTATGATGGTAATCCAAATTGGAAGTGCATCCTTTAAAATGATGTAAATGGGCAGTGCCACCAGTGCAGTTTGGGCTATTGTGCCGATTACCACATTGAACATGTCCATTTTAAAGTTCTTATTGGGTTTGAAATCAGGATCTTCAGCCATTACTTTGGCTTTAATTGGTCCCCAGAAACCCCAGGGGCGAACATTTTTGTAAAATTCCTTTAATGTTTCTTCTTTGGTGGGTTTTGTAAGGAATGTACCCAACATGGCACCGGCAATTGAAATGAGCAACAACCATGGGAAATAGTACAAATCGAGTGTTTCCGAAAAAACATAAGGGAAAATAAGTGCCGGAATCAAACCTGCCACCATTCCCCAGAAATAGCCATAGCCGTTAAACCGCCACCAGTACCATTTCAGCACATTGGAAACCACATAACTGCCATAAAGTGCCGAAACTATCCATTGCAGCATACTGTTTACATCCTGTGCAAACACTCCAAAAATGATACTGATAATCACAACCACCACTCCGGTAATATAATTCATGTTTCTAATCTGAATATTGGAAGCTTCGGGTTTTACATACCGCAGGTAGATATCATTTACAATATATGCCTGTGCAGCATTTAAAGTACCGGCAAAAGTAGAATTGAATGCGGCAAGCAGACCCGCCAGCAACAATCCCATAAAACCTACCGGCACAAATTCTGAAATGGCAGAAGGTAATATCTGTTCAAAATCAATTTGCCCGGCAACCATTAAATTCAGCCGGTCGTAATAAAGCAGCCCCAGAATGGCAAAGCCGGCAATCATAAAATAGCGGATGGGCATTAAAACCACAGAAACAAAACCGCTCATTTTTGCCGCTTCCTTTGGAGTTTTTGTGGAAAGTATTTTTTGCATATCGTAAGTTGGAGCTGGTCCTGCCAGTGAAACCAATACACCCTTAAAGACCATCATCATAAAAAAGATGGAAAAAAGCGAATAACCGTCGCTGGCAATTTTATCATTCACTTCATTAATAATTCCACGCCAGTCCAAATCAAGCCGCCATCCAAAGAACGGCGATTCCCAGCCCTCCGGAGTTACCAAAGTTTCCACCGTCATTGCTTTCATTGCCAGTACACCAATTAAAATTGCTGAGATTGTCATGATGATATACTGCAGAACATCGGCCCAGACAATACTTGACATTCCTCCCAAAACAGCATAAAATACAGCAAACATGGTAAACGCAATTCCATAAATGTGAGGCACATATTCAAGCGGAACCTGGAATGGAATATGAGGCTGAACCAAATCCCAGGGGATAAAAATCATCACAAACTTTCCAAGCCCGATAAAACCGTAGGCCAGGTATCCAAGACACATTATCAGTGCGAAAACCACTACCACACCATGTGACAAGTTGCTGTCGCGGGTGCGGCCAAAGCGCGTGTTTATCCATTCGGCGCCTGTAGTAACTTTCGAACGGCGCAACCAGATACTGAGAAACACCATTAAAAACACCTGGTTAAAAACAGGCCATAGCCAGGGTATCCAAATACTTTTCAATCCGTAAACGAACAGCAGTGTTACCAGCCACATCGTTCCCGAAATGTCGAACATTCCTGAGGCGTTGGACAAACCCAGCATATACCACGGCAATTTATTGCCGCCAAGCATATAATTGGCTTTGCTTTTTTGGGCAACTTTTTTAAGAACTAATCCAATGGTTACTGTTGAGAGGAGGTAAACAATAATGATGATTACATCGATGATTGTCAATTTCATTTCTGGCTTGTTTAGTTTCCAAGTAAAAATTAAGCAACAAATATAATGAGATAGTTCAAATATAACAGTTAATAATTACTTGTGACAGCTATGACAATATTCAATTCCTGTTTTATTTTTTACCAAAAGGCAGTCAAAAAAAAGAATCGCCTATAATTGAAAATTCATTTTGAATAAAAAATAAAAAACACCAATTTTACCCACACATTAAATTAGTATGAATAAATTTCTGTTGTACACTTTTATGTTGTTTCTTTTCGCCTGCTCCGGAAAGCCATCCAAACAAACAAATTCTGTTCATGAAAATCAAAAATCAGAAAACAGTAAAGAACCGGCAGTTGGTGCAGAAAATACTTCAACCAATATTGTACCCATTGAAAATGAAATGATTTATTTTGAAGGTGGCGAATATTTAATGGGTTCTGAAAATGGATTACAAAATGAACGCCCGGTTCACAAGGTTAAAATAAATCCGTTTTATATCGATAAGTCACCGGTTACTGTTGCTCAATTCCGACAGTTTGTACAATCTGCCGGTTTTAAAACCGAGGCTGAAAAATTTGGTGATTCAGGAGTTTTTAATCTTGAAACCCAAAACTGGGAATTATTACCGGGAGCAACCTGGCAAAAACCTTTTGGGCCTTCAGGCCCTGATGCTGAAGATAACCATCCTGTTACGCAAGTAAGCTGGAATGATGCAACAGCCTTTGCAAATTGGGCCGGAAAACGTTTGCCAACAGAGGCAGAATGGGAATATGCAGCGAGTAGCGGAAAAAATTCGGCAGACAAATTCAGCTGGGGAAATGAAGTTTCGATTGATGGTAAGTATTTCGCAAACGTCTGGCAGGGAGCGATAACCTCAACAGATGCTGCCGATGGTTATTTGTTTACTTCGCCGGTTGGGGCATTTGGCGAAAATGAAGCCGGATTAACCGATATGGGTGGAAATGTTTGGCAATGGTGTGCCGGTAATTACAAATCGTATCCGGGTAATCTTGAACAGGTGCAGGAAGATCCAAACATAAAAGTAATCCGCGGCGGTTCATTCTTTTTCGATCAAAATGGTGAAAACAGTTTTACGGTTAGCGGCCGTGCTATGAATTCGCATGAAACTTCGCTTTTTAATACCGGGTTTCGGTGTGCAAAAAGTGCAGAATAAATTTTTAACAGGAAATATGATTTTAAAATTTAAATAATTCTAATCAATTAAAACCTTTTCGAAATGAGTAACATGAACAGAAGAAATTTTCTTGGAAAAGCAGCTGCCGGAGCTGCTGCAATTACTGTAATTCCGCGCCATGTTTTGGGAGGCAAAGGCTTTGTAGCCGCTAACGATCGTTTCCAGCTTGGATATATTGGAACCGGGAAACAGGTGTATACGTTGCTGAATGGAATTGGCGGATGCGCCGAAACTGTTGCTGTTGCTGCATGCGATGTGTACAAAAAGAAACTTGACAACTTTGTTGATGCAGCAGTAAAAAACAATGCAAAAAAAGGAATTAATGCAAAAGTCGACGGCTACCACTATTACCGCGAATTGCTTGACCGCGATGATATTGATGCAGTTGTTATTGCCACGCCCGACCACTGGCATGCCCAGGTGGCAGTAGATGCTGCAAAGGCAGGAAAAGATATTTACTGCGAAAAACCAATGGCCCTTACTGTTGCCGAAGGCCGTGCAATGGTGAATGCAACACGGAAATATGACCGTGTATTCCAAACCGGAAATATGCAACGTTCATGGCGTGATTTCCGCCATGCAGTAGAACTTGTTCGTAACGGATATATTGGTGATGTAAAAGAAATTAATGTTAGTGTTGGCGAGCCGGTAAAACAATGCGATTTACCTACACAACCGGTTCCTGAAGGACTGGATTGGAACGAATGGGTTGGACCGTCATTGTATCGCGGATTTCATGAAGACCTGGCTCCCGCCGATACAAATGGTCCGTGGGCATGGTGGCGTGGCTACCGTGATTTTGGCGGTGGTTTAATTACAGACTGGGGTGCTCACATGTTCGACATTGGCCAGTGGGCATTGGGTATGGACAAATCGGGCCCGACAAAGTTTTTACCACCCGAAGATCCAACAGCCGGCAGTGGTCTGGTTATGGTATATGACAATGGAGTGCGAATGAATCACAAACAATGGGGCGAAGGAAATGCCGTTCAGATTATTGGCACCGAAGGTAAAATTGAAGTCAGCCGCGAATTCCTGCGCACTTATCCAAATAAAGACTGGGCTAAAGCTGAATTGAAACCTACTGATAAAAGGGTTTATGTCAGTGATAACCATTACCAGGATTGGGTGGATGCAATGAAAAACCGCACCAAACCTGTATCTGATGTTGAATACGGACACCGCACTGCTTCGCTTTGCAATGTAACCAACATTGCATACGAATTGCAGCGTCCGTTGCTTTGGAATCCACAGGAAGAAAAATTTGTTGACGATGATTTTGCAAATCTCATGGTTGGCCGCCCCTACCGTGGCAAATGGAATTTTACTAATTATTAATACGGATTTTCAGTCTTTAAAAAACCGCTCTTTCTGAAGCATCGGAGGGAACGGTTTTTTTATTCCTTTTCATTGAAAAATGAAAATTCCTATCCCTTGAAATATTCTTTACGTTTCAATCTTTTAATTCTGTTGGCGACTTTCCAAAATGGTATTTCAAGCCATAAACCGAGATGGAGTTTTGCCGTATTGCTCCCGCAACTTTCCACTTATTAAAGTCGAACTAAAGTCGAACTAAAGTCGAATTAAATTTGGTTTTAACCGAATTTAATTCGACTTTAGTATATCTCAGGTATATCCAAAAACAAGACAAAAATGAAAGTGACTTTCGCTGATAAGGTAAAAAGAATGAAGAGGAAGGAATAAAATATTTTGCTCCACCGGTAAATCAGGGTGACCTAATTCCGGCACAGTTAACCGGATAAAGTCCGGACTAAAGCTGAACTGAAACCTATCGATAAAAGGATTTGATTTGGCAAATCTCATGGTTGGTCGCCCCTTTCCTGACATGTGAAATTATACAAACTGTTAATATGGATTTTCAATCTTTAAAAAACCCCTCTTTCTGTTTTTTCAGAAGGAACATTTTTTTTGGTTTTCCGGAACCTCGTTTAAAAACAATGTTTTCAACACCTTCAATACGCATTCCCGGCAAAACCAGTGCAATAATAGTTTTAGCTTGTTGCACGCAAATTATCCAGCGATTTATAAACCACTACTTTCAGATTTGACTCATTGTCGAAATGTTTTAAATGATTTAATAATTCATTTGCAGGAAAACCATCCGGAAGTATATCTCTTTTCTTAAATTTTGAAAAAATATGATGAGCTCCGTTTAATACAAACACCGAATTGGATTTATTCAAAAGCAAATTAAGTAAAGGTTGTATAGTTAATTTTCCGGTATGGATTAATCCTTCGGCAGCAATCCAGCGTATATCACTTTCTTCGTCCTCCAGTGCCTCTAAAAATAAAGGAATGGCTGCAGGGTCTGCAATTTCTTCCATAACTTTCATGGCTTCCCAGCGACAATGATGCTTCGGATGATAATAAAGATCTTTAACGTAAGCCATAACAACTGCACCCTTTGAAATCAGTTTTTCCCTGGTTTCTTTTCTTTTTACTCCATCATCAGTACATAATTTATCTACAAGTTCTTTAATTTCCAAAACCTCTGATGTGTTTAACTTTTCTACATTCATATACCTGATTTTTATTTTGCGAATACTATATTTTTATGGTCAAGCAAATTGTATATTCTAACTTTAAGAAAATCTGTTATCAAAAATGCCATTAGGGCATACCCCCAAACCATCAGGGCCAGTTTCCATGAGATTGGGGTAATAAACCATCCGTAAACAGCAACTATTGTAGCCAGAATTTTAGTGATTACAGCTGACCAAAACATCACGCCGCTAGGTTTTATTGACCAAAAGGTACCACGGGTTCTGGTAACAAAAATGGTCAAATGTCCGGCTACGGCCAGTTTCAGAAATATAAATGTTTGAATTGCATCTTTGGACAGATGCAGCACTTCCTGGCCGATAAAAAAGATTCCAAAGGAACTGATAACGCCAATTAATCCAAGAAAAGTAGCCATGCTAAGCAAGACACGCATGTTCCATCGCTCCGGTTCATTGGAATAATTTACCCTGTCGTATGCAATAGCCATAATAGGAGCATCATTAAATAAAGCCAGCAAAACAATCATTATAGCGGTTACGGGGTAAAAATTAAAAACGAGAATAGCCAGGGTAATAAAAAATAATACACGAATGGTTTCAGCAATACGATAAATTGCATAGCTGTTCATTCGCTGAAAAATCTTACGACTCTCTTTCATTGCATCGATTATGACCGATAATCCCGGGAGAGTTAAAACGATATCGGCAGCTGATTTGGCAGCATCAGTGGCGCCGGCTACGGCAATGCCCACATCTGCTTTTTTTAGTGCCGGAGCGTCATTTACACCATCTCCTGTCATTCCCACAATATGTCCTCTTTCCTGCAGCAATTCAACTATCCGGTATTTATGCTCCGGAAAAACCTGGGCAAACCCATCGGATTTTTCCATTATTTCCCCCGCCTCTTTATCGGATTTATTCAGAAACGCAGATGCGTTTCCAATCCGGCTTTTCAGATTAACTTTTTGTGCGATCTGCCGTGCGATGGAAACATGATCCCCAGTTACCATTTTCACATCAACTCCCATATTGGAAGCTGTTTTTATCGTTTCTGCCGAATCTTCGCGAGGGGGATCGAACAATGGAATCAATCCTGCAAACACCCATTGATCTTTTTCAATGGTTCGCGCAGTTCCAAGCGTTCGATATCCCTTCTTCGCCAATTCGTCCACCTGATCGTTTATTTCTTTGGAAATTTTTGATTTCTCTGCTTCATTCAGCAAATCAAGAATAACCTGTGGTGCCCCCTTCGATATTTTAAATTTTTTATTATTATCTGAAACAACAGTTGCTTCACTTCGCTTTATCACCGGATCGAAAGGTTTAAAATCGATAATGGTAAATGCTTTCAATTTTTCTTCGGATTCCTTTAAAGAAGTAGTTTTACTGATTATAGCTGTATCTATTGGATCATTATCTTCCTCCCTCGAAGCCAGTGAGGCATATATCAATACATCATCTGAGGTAAAATTTTGTGGAACAACATCAGTCAGTGTTAATTCATTTTTAGTAATTGTTCCGGTTTTATCCGAACACAATATATCCATACCTGCCATTTCTTCAATTGCCACCAGTTTACTTACAATGGCTTTCTTTTTAGCCAATATTGATGCGCCCACAGCCATTGTAACAGATAATACGGCCGGAAGAGCTACCGGAATTGCTGCTATAGTCAGCACCAGTGCAAATTGCAGTGTATCGAGAAAACTTTCGTGGCGAAAAAATGAAACCAGAAAAATAATAGCAATCATAAAAGCTGCGAGGACGATCAAATAATGTCCTATTTTAATCACAGCCCTTTGAAAGTGGCTTACTGTTTTAGCTTCTTCCACTAATTTCGCAGTACGTCCAAAAAAAGTATCAGTACCTGTTGCTACTACCAGACCATCTACTTCACCTTGACGAATTACAGAACCGGAAAACACTACTTCTGACTGGTGTTTTTCAACAGGCAGTGATTCTCCCGTTAATGCAGACTCATCAACAGTTACATAGTCTCCTGAAAAAAGTTTGGCATCAGCAGGAACAACATCTCCAAACCTCAGTCGCACCACATCCCCAGGCACAAGTTCGCGTGCCGGTATTTTGTTCCATTTACCGTTGCGTTTTACGCGTGCATTTAATGCAAGCTTTTTTTTCAATTGATTAATGGCATCTCCGGCTTTATACTCCTGCCAAAAGCCAACTGTAGCATTCAGTAAGAGTAAAACTACAATGATCCAAAAATCTTCCCAATGATGTATTACGGCCGATAAAATAGCAGCCACTTCAATCATCAAGGGAATCGGTCCCCAGAAATAACCAAGAAATTTTAAAACAGGATTGACCTTTTTTTCCTCCAGTTCATTGTAACCGTATTCATCAATACGTTTTTTTGTTTCTGTATCAGATAACCCATTCTTATTTGAAGAAAAAATTTCAAAGGCTTTTTCGATGGACAATTTCTTCAGCTTATCAATGTCAGAAATTGTTTTTTTCATTCTAATCTGTTTTATGCACTATGGCTGATATGTTATAACAGCAAACTTAAACCCGGTTATAGCAGTTGACCGACATATAATCGGCTTTATTATTCTTCATAAACAATTTAAGAATGAAATTGATTTGCACTTTTGACCATATTCGTGTTAAACTTTCTTAAATCCAAAAATCTGAAAGTCAGTTATCATTGCAATTTGGATTACACATTTGTAACATAATGGATAGAAATTATCCCAAAGTGTTTGCTCCTGTTGCACAAAAAAAGGAGAAGCTTCACTGCCTCTCCTTTTTTAATTGCTTCCCTTATAATTTTTCTACCTTATCAAATACAAATTCTTTTCTGTACGCAAAAGCATTTTTCCGTTTACAAAGGCAGGAACAGCTTTTACTGTTTCATCAATATCATTTTCGGCAACCTGCTGAAAAGAATCGCCGGGTTTAATAATTGTAGTAACACCCTTCACATTCGTAAAATAAACATTTCCGGCTGCATATACCGGTGATGAATTGAAATTTCCTTTCAGTTCCTGCTTCCAGACGGGTTTTCCGATCATTGCATCCAGACAGGTTACCATACCCCGGTCATGAACCATATACATTTTTCCATCAACAATAACAGGTGTTGGAATTTGCGGCACCTCTTCCTCGTACATCCATTTTACATGTGTTTTTGTTACGTCGCCTGTTCCGGTTGGGTCAATTGCATATTGCCGCGTAAAATACGGAGTATTATCCAAAAATATCCAGCCCGAATTTACATACACCAGACCGTTCCAGTACAGTGGCTGACTTACAGTTGAATCGTATCCGTACTCGATTGTCCAGACGACTTCACCCGTGTTTACATCGTGGGCAAAACACATGAACGATGAATTGCTTATCAGCAATTCCTTTCCATTGGCCTCAATTACAATGGGAGTTTGATATGACTTCCTGAAAACAGGCTCCAGCGTATCATAAATTTCCTTGGGCCGAATGCTTTTCCAAATGGTTTCTCCGGTTTTTTTATCGAGAGCAATAACATAAGGATCTTCGGTTCCTTCCAAATGCACAATTAACATGTTTTTGTACAGAATTGGCGAAGATGCCGGCCCCTGCATGTGGTCGCACTTTAAATCTTCGCGTTTCCAAACCATTTGAAAATTGTTGGTATTTATACAGGCGGTTCCAAAAGTTCCGTAATTCACATAAACAAAATCTTTTTCGATACATGGAGTTGGCGTTGCATATGAATTGGTTCCGTGAATCCGCTGCGGATCTTCAGCAGTAAAAACAGTTTTCCCGTCCAGCAGTTTTCCCGATTCCAAATCATAACAAAGGGTATAAAACTCCTTACCGTCTTTGGCAGCAGATGACAGCCATATTTGATTACCGAAAACTACCGGTGAGGACCAGCCTAACCCTTTTACAGGCGTTTTCCAGACAATATTTGTTGAATCGCTCCAATGTAAGGGTGCTTTGTCAGTTTCTGCATGTCCATCCATGTTTGACCCCCTGAAATGAGTCCAGTTTTGTGCCGAAATATTAAATACTGAAAAAACAAACAAAAGCAGGATGAACGGGTAAATGATTTTCATAGTTTTTTTAAGTTTTAGTTGAAAAAACAAATACAGTAATTTGCCTTTTACTGATTCCATCAATCTTTTAAAAAATACGATTATATTCGTGGTTCAAAATAAACTTAATTGAAAAAACCAGCACTTAAATATATCATTTATTTTTTAACACTTTTTTACCTCGTTGGTGCCGCCGGATTTATCTTTCCTGAAACACGAACATTGTTCAGTAAAATAACTCCTTTTGCACTTTTGCTGAATGTGGCTTTCCTTGCATGGTTTCATCATCCCAAACCCGATACGAAAACCGTTATTTTTTTTACAGCAATATTTTTGATCTCGTTTATTGTTGAAATGGCCGGCGTGCAAACCGGGTGGATTTTTGGCGAATATAATTATGCTGAAGGTTTGGGAATAAAGGTTTTTGAAACACCTCTCATCATAGGAATTAACTGGTTGATGCTGGTTTACTGCACAAAAATAATTGCTGATTACCTGCCCGCCTGGAAAATTACAAAAACGATAATGGCTGCATCATTGATGGTTCTTTACGATTTGATACTTGAACAGGTTGCCCCTCACCTTAAAATGTGGGTTTGGAAAGATGACGCAATTCCGCTGCAAAATTTCGGAGCATGGTTTCTTCTGGCACTTATCTTTCAATCGCTTGCCTATGCATTAAAAATCAGGTTTTCAAATAAACTCGCAGCGCCGGTTTTCATCATTCAAACGTTGTTTTTTGTATTTTTAATGATTTACTATTCCGCAACATCACTATGATAAAAGCTACACATCACTGGTTTTTGTTTCCGTTTTTCTTCTGGTACGGCATCCTGAAAATGAAACTTCATTTTAAAAAAATAAAACTGTCGGGAGATTTTAACGATGAGAGTTTGCCTGTGATAATTGTTGCCAATCATTTTAGCTGGTGGGATGGATTTATTGTGGGTTGGCTGGTGCGGAAAAAAATACACAGGAAAATTTTTATCATGATGGAAGAAAACCAGTTGCGTAAACTGATGTTTTTCAGTAAAACAGGTGTATTTTCGGTGAAAAAAAACTCACGCAGCATTATTGAAACACTAAATTATGTGAATGAACTTTTGCAAAACCCCAATCACCTTGTAACACTTTTTCCGCAAGGAAAATTTCAATCGAAGTACCAGTTTCCGATTACTTTCGAAAATGGCCTCGACAGGATCTTAAAAAAACTGGACAACAAAGTGCAGCTTATTTTCACAGCGAACCAGGTGGAATATTTCGATTCTCCAAAACCAACACTTTTTGTCCATTACAAAGAATATAATTATAAAGGAAAAGACATAAGGCAGATTGAAAAAGATTACAACGATTTCTACCGGCACAGCTTTCAGAGTAACGTAACCAAATAAAACATTCGACTTTGATTATTGCAGCATATTTAATAGTGGCCTTTTTTGTTTTGCGTTTTACTGTTTCGGCGGTAAATGTGATTTTTTCACCTGTACTTAAAAAGCAGCGTCCGGAAGGAAACCCATTCGTTTCGGTGTTAATTCCTGCAAGAAACGAGGAAAACAATATTGCCAATATCCTGAACGATTTAAAAACGCAAGGCTATTCAAACATCGAAGTGCTTGTTTTTAATGACCAGTCAACAGACAATACCCGAAAACTGATTCTAGGTTTTGAAAGTTCCGATAAACGAATTCATTTAATTGATTCCGAAAATTTACCGGAAGGCTGGCTGGGAAAAAACCACGCCTGCTACCAACTTTCATTAAAGGCAAAGGGCGACTACTTCCTGTTTCTTGATGCGGATGTTCGAATAAAACCGGGTATTGTTGAAAGTACTCTTGCCCAGATGCAAAAGCACCGGTTAAAATTGCTTTCAATTTTTCCGAAACAAACCATGAAAACCACCGGTGAAAAAGTTACGGTTCCGGTGATGAACAATATTTTATTGTCACTTCTGCCAATGATTTTAACCCGGGCAAGCAGACGCTCTTCGCTGGCTGCTGCAAATGGCCAGTTTATGCTGTTTGAACGCGAAACTTATTTAAAAATACAACCGCATCAAAAAGTAAAACATCATAAAGTGGAAGATATCTTAATTGCAAGAATGTATAAAGAACAGGGATTAAAAATGCAATGCCTGACCGGAAATGAAACGATAACCTGTCGGATGTACAGTAACTCTCCGGAGGCAATAAACGGTTTTGCAAAGAATGTTGCTGAATTCTTTGGAGGTAGTCATTTTGCTGCTTTGTTATACTGGATGATTGGAACTTTCGGTATTTTTGTAATTGCAGCTTTTTTACCGGTTCACTTGTTTTTAATTGGCCTTGGATTAATCACAGGGACAAAAATTCTGATTTCGGTTTCAAGCAAACAAAACATTTTTGAGAATTTGCTGTTTGCTGTACCACAACAAATTAATTTAGGCAGAATGATCCTGCTTTCGTATCAAAATAAAAAATTAAAACAATACAGATGGAAGGGAAGAAATATTGGTTAATTGGTTTTATGCTGATATGGACTGTTTCCCTGACGGCACAAAATTCATATAAACAAAGAATATACAAGGCATATATTGCAGGAAATATGGGCAGTTGGAAGACGACCATTGACCAGATGGAAGAACAAAAAACCGGCAACCCGGATTTTCTTCTTGATTTGGTAAATTACGAATATGGTTATATTGCATGGTGCATTGGAAATGATAGTAAAGATGAGGCGCGGAAATATCTCGAACTGGCAGAAGAAAATCTGGAGAAGTTAAAAAATGCTGATCATTTCGAAGCGGAATACCACGCCTACACAGCTGCTTTTTATGGATTCAAAATTGGACTCAGTCTTTGGCGTGCACCATTTTACGGACCCAAAAGCATGAATGAAGCTGAAACTGCACTTAAAACCGACAGCAGCAGTTTTAATGCAAACATGGAACTTGGAAATATCTGGAGTAATATGCCTGAAATGTTTGGCGGTTCTGATGAAAAAGCGTTAAAATATTATCTGCGTGCACTGGAAATTCTTGAAAATAAAGACAAGGCAACACTTAAATCGAACTGGATGTACATAAACCTGCTGACCTTAATTGGACAAACCGAACAAAAGCTTAATAATTTACAGCAGGCAAAGTTATATTATGAAAAAGCTTTGACAATTGAACCCGATTTTGTTTGGGTAAAAAACGAATTATTACCTACTTTAAAACAAGAACTAAATTAAAAGATAAATGGCAAAAAAAGTGTTAATCGTTGGAAGTGGGCTAGCCGGTTTAGCGGCAGCGCTGCGACTGTCGAAACGCGGATATGAAGTTGAAATTGTAGAAAAAAACAGCAAAGCCGGCGGACGTTTAAACCAGTTAAAAAAAGATGGTTTCACATTCGATGTCGGACCAAGCTTTTTCAGCATGTCATACGAATTTGATGAATTTGTGAAAGACGCCGGAATTGAAATGCCGTTTAAATTTGTGGAGCTGGACCCCTTGTACACAGTCAATTTTCTTTCCACCGGAAAAACATACACCATGTACAAGGATTTGGCTAAACTGGCCGAAGAATTTAAGGATGTTGAACCGGACCTTGAAAATAAAATCAAAAGATACCTTGGCACCGGACAGATGTTGTTCGATGGAACTGTGGATTTGGTAGTGCGCAGGAACTACAATTCCCTGATGCACTATTTCATCACTTTGATGCAGGCTCCGCCAAAGCTCATGCCGGTGTTGTTCCGAAGTTTCTGGCAGCAGGTTTCAAAATATTTCTCATCAGAAGAAGTGAAACAAATACTTTCACTTGTAGCTTTTTTTGTTGGCCGCACTCCATTTGATACTCCAGCGGTATATTCACTGCTTTCGTATACCGAATTCATTCACAACGGCTATTTTAATGTGGAAGGAGGAATGTATAAAATTGTGGAAGGCCTGGTAAAGGAGCTCGAAAAGCAAAAGATTAAAATTCATTACAATACTGAAATTACAGATTATAAATCCGTAAATAAAAAGCTTGAATATTTTATTGATTCAAATGGGAAAAAATGGCAGGGTGATATTTATCTTGTAAATGCCGATGCTGCCTGGTTTAGGGGAAAAATATTGAAACGTCCTGCTTTTTCAGAAGAAAAACTTGACAAACTGAAATGGACAATGGGAACCCTTACTTTTTACCTTGGCATAAGTGAAAAAATTCCAAACATTGAACACCACAACTATTATTTGGGCAGCAATTTCAGGGAGTATGCAAATAAAATTTTCACCAATCCGGGCTCATTTGAAAAGCCATACTATTATGTGAATGTTTTATCCAGAACCAATCCTGATTGTGCACCGGAAGGTTGCGAAAGCCTGTTCTTTGTTTGTCCGGTGCCTGATTTACGCTTTAAACCAAACTGGGATGATAAAGACCAGATTGTAAACAGCATCATTCAGGATTTCAGTAAAAGAGTAGGAGTTGATGTTCAGCAAAAAATAATATCAAAAACGATTTATACTCCGCTGGAATGGCGCGATCAGTTCAACCTGCACAAAGGCAGCGCACTTGGACTGGCACACGACATGAACCAGATTGGAGGTTTCCGCCCGAAAAATTACGACGAGCAGTTTAAAAACCTGTTTTATGCCGGAGCATCAACATTGCCGGGCACCGGGTTACCAATGACTGTTATTAGTTCAAAACTTGCTGTTGACAGAATTGAAAAATATGATGCAACTGTATAATAAAAATGCTTTTGACTGCAGTAAAATAACGGCCAACAATTACAGTACTTCCTTTTCGTTTGGCATCCGGCTTTTTAAGAAAAAGTACCGGCCAGCCATTTATGCTATTTATGGTTTTGTGCGTTTTGCCGACGAAATTGTGGATACATTTCATTCTCATAACAAAAAAGAACTCCTGGATAACCTGAAAAAAGATACGTGGCATGCCATTGAAACCGGACTCAGTACAAATCCGATTCTGCACAGTTTTCAACAGGTGGTAAACGAGTATCAAATCGACAGGGACTATATTGAAGCATTTTTGCACAGTATGGAACTGGATCTCACGCACACGAGTTACAATGAACAGGAAATAAAAGAATATATCTATGGTTCGGCCGAAGTAGTCGGATTAATGTGCCTGCGTGTATTTTATAAAAACCAGCCGGAAACATTTGAAAAACTTGTTCATCCGGCGCGGAAACTTGGTGAAGCATTTCAGAAAGTGAATTTCCTGCGCGATATTAAAGCTGATTTTGTTGATAAAAACAGGATATACTTTCCGGGAATTGAGTTTGATAATTTCACCGTTGAACAAAAAAAACAAATTGAAGAAAATATCCGGCATGATTTCAAGGAAGCCCGTGAAGGTATAAGGAATCTCAATAATGATGTGAGACTTGGTGTTTACCTTGCCTATGTTTATTACCTGAAACTGCTTGAAAAGATTGAAAAAACTTCACCCGAACAAATATTAAAACAGCGTTACAGGGTTTCAGATTCTGCCAAACTAAGTTTGCTGATGAAAGCCTGGATGAGATATAAATCGGGGAAGTTGTGAATTTTGTAAACGAAGTAAAATTCCTTCGTATAAAAAAAATTAAAACATAAAATTCGACCAGGTGTTATAGAAATTATAATTCCTTGGTTCATCGGGGGATAAAAAAGCTCTCTTTTACAAAAAAATTACCAACTTTAAGCAATTAAAATAAGAACATGAAGAAAGTATTATTGCTTGGTGCCGGAATGGTAGCTAAACCGTTGGCCGAATATTTACTTGAACACGATATTAAACTGACAATTGCCAGCCGGACGTTGTCGAAAGCTGAAAATATAATTGGCAGCAATAAAAACGGAACTGCAGTAAGTTGGACAGTTGACAACCCCAAAATGCTGGAAGAATTGATAGCAGATCATGACTTAACAATAAGTCTGCTGCCTTATACATATCATATCATAATTGCACGATTTTGTCTGAAGCATAAAAAAAACATGGTCACCACTTCGTATGTTTCCGAAGACATGAGAAAGCTGGATGGGGAGGCAAAAGAAGCAGGTATTGTTATCTTGAATGAAATTGGTGTTGACCCGGGATTTGATCACATGTCGGCAATGAAAATTATTGATCAAATTCATATTGAAGGAGGCAAAATTCTTGAATTTTATTCATTATGCGGAGCGCTTCCTGCCCCTGAAGAAGTTACTAATCCATTGGGTTACAAATTTACGTGGTCGCCAAAAGGCACAATTATGGCAGGTAATAACGGAGCCAAATTCCTGAATAATGGAAAAATTATCAATATTCCCACTGAAAACCTGTTTAAAAATCCACTCCAAATTGATTTCCCTGAAATAGGAACAATGGAGGTATATCCAAACAGGGATTCGCTAGGTTACCTTGATTTATATAATTTAACCGATATAAAAACTTTGTACAGGGGAACTTTTCGTTATCCAAACTGGTGCGAAACAATGGATGCATTAAAAGCACTTGGAATGCTGAGTTATGAGCTTCGCAATTTTAACGGAAAAACATAC
Source organism: uncultured Prolixibacteraceae bacterium (assembly GCA_963816685.1). Lineage (GTDB taxonomy): Bacteria > Bacteroidota > Bacteroidia > Bacteroidales > Prolixibacteraceae > CAVYUC01. Next base: position 182,917 of record CAWFMB010000016.1, read on the forward strand.
AAGGAAGTTGTGGCAGAACAAATTACTGTATATCCGAAAAATGTAAAGGAAAAAGTAGCAGAGCGTTTAAAACTTGAACTGCACAGTCCGGCAATTTTAGCTATGGAATGGCTCGGGCTTTTCGATAATGACCTTGTAAATTTAACTGAAGGCTCTACCTTTGAACTCACATCGGCGCTAATGCAGAAAAAAATGATGCTCCAGGAAGGAGCGCGTGATATGGTTATTATGCAGCATGCATTTCTAGTAGAAAATAAAAAAGGGAAAAAAGAGGTTGTTAAAGCGCGGCTGCTGGAATACGGAACAAAGAAAAATACAGCAATTGCACGGGTGGTTGGACTGCCTGCGGCCATTGCAGTTAAACTTATTCTGGAAGGTAAAATAAAAGATGCAGGTATAAAAATTCCGGTTTCGAAAACAATATATGAACCTGTTTTAAAAGAACTGAAAACCATAGGGATTTCCGTGACGGAAGAATGGGGACTTCCTGCCTCTGAGATTCCTGAAAATCCATGGTTTAGCTACATCACCTAAAAAATGACAAATAAATTATTACAGGCTTTGGAGCTGGATAAAAACAACAACTGGAATGCAGCACATAAAATAGTGCAGGAAATCAATCATCCACTTGCTTTTTGGATTCATGCTTACCTGCACCGAAAAGAGGGAGATTCCGGAAATGCTTCCTTTTGGTATTCCAGTGCCAGTAGATCGTTTCCCAATTACTCTCTCGAACAGGAATGGAAGGAAATTCATGATGAAATAAAAGGAAACAGTGAAAGTCAGTTGTGAAAATAAAAAATGGAAACAACTAAAAAAATATACATTTTCCTGATTGTAATTACTGTTGTAGTTGTTCTGATTTATGCACAATCCATTATCATTCCATTTGTCCTGGCCATTTTATTTTGGTTTCTGATTCGGGTAGTTAAAAAAGTTCTTTCAAAAATAAAGTACATCAAACGGCTGCCAAAATGGTTGTTATCTGTAATTTCATCATTTTTGTTGTTAAGTTTTTTAGTGTTTGTTATCGAAATGATAACACGCAATATCCAGTACCTTTCAACAACGCTGCCATTGTACGAGGAAAATATTCAGAAAATTACCTCTTCAATTAATCATCGGTATAATATTGATGTTCAAAACATGATAAAAGATTTTGCGCAGGATGTAAATTTCGGGCAAATACTTTCGAGGCTGTTCTCTGCGCTCACCGCAATTTTTGGTGATGCATTTACAGTGCTTTTGTATCTTGTTTTTTTGCTTTTGGAAGAATCAACTTTTCATAAAAAACTTCAAAATATGTATCCCGAAAACAGACGGTACGAAAGAGTTAAACAGCTTGTTGTTAAAATCGACCGTTCCATAAGCAATTATATCGCTTTAAAAACCATGGTAAGTTTTCTAACAGGGTTTTTAAGCTACTTTGCACTTATTTCCATTGGTGTTGATGCGCCATTATTTTGGGCATTCTTAATTTTCGTGCTGAATTTTATTCCTACAATCGGTTCATTGATAGCTACATTCTTTCCTGCATTCTTTGCTGTACTCCAATTTGGTGAGTTTGCCCCCGGAATTTTGGTTTTGTCTATTGTTGGTGCCATTCAATTGGTTGTTGGCAATGTGGTTGAGCCCCGAGTTATGGGAACTTCATTAAATATCAGCCCCTTGGTTGTTTTTTTAACCCTCATAATGTGGGGAGTAATTTGGGGAATACCCGGAATGCTTCTAAGTGTGCCGATAACAGTAATCCTGATAATAATAATGTCACAGTTTTCGGCGACCCGCCCAATTGCCATTCTGCTTAGTCAGCGTGGTGAAATCAGTGAGGATTAAGAGACTTTAACTGGTTAGAAAATCAAGTACATTTCCTCCCCTTCCGGTTTTCATACGATACAATTCAGTGTAACCGCAATTGGAGCAGGTAACTGCAATAAACTTTCTGTTCTGTATATCAAAAAACCTGCTGAATCCATTGCCTGTGGTTCTTATTTTATCTATTTCTGCTTTCCTGTGATTGCATTTAGGGCAGGTGTAATTTCCTTTATTCAAACTGGTTTTCATTGTTCGGTTTTAATCTTTTATTCTGTTTCAAAGCGTTATAAATTATCCATTCCAACTGTCCGTTTATACTCCTGAAATCGTCGGCTGCCCATTTCTCAACAGCTTCCATCATTTCAGGATTTATCCGTAGCGCAAATGTTTTTTTACTTGCCATACTTTCTTAACCTTTCTTCATTATCCCGCATCATGGCTGTTCTGAACTATGAATTATCTTCTGAACTATAGTTACTGATAAAGTGTACCTGTATTTACAACAGGAGTTGCATCTTTATCGCTGCATAAAACAACCAGCAAATTGCTCACCATTGTTGCTTTTTTATCTTCATCGAATTCAACTATCTCTTTTTTCTTGATTTCATCCAGCGCCATTTCAACCATACTTACAGCACCTTCCACAATTTTAAAACGGGCTGCAACAATTGCAGTTGCCTGCTGCCGCTTCAACATGGCCTGTGCAATTTCCTGTGCATATGCGATATAATTAATTCGCGCTTCAATTACAAAAATACCGGCCATATCCAATCGCTCCTTTATTTCGCGCTCCAGTTCATTATTGACTTCTTCTGTACTTTCACGTAGTGTTACTTTTGCTGTTTCATCTTCAATATTATCGTATGGGTATAAACCGGCCAGTTTTCGAAGTGCAGCTTCGCTCTGAACCACCACAAAATGTTCATATTCATCAACACCAAATGCTGCTTTAAAAGTATCTTCCACTTTCCAAACCAAGACTAGACCAATCATAATAGGATTCCCTAGTTTATCATTCACTTTTATTGTATCGCTGTCAAAATTCCGCGCCCGCAACGAAATCTTTCTTCTGACAAAAAAAGGATTTACCCAGTAAAAACCATTTGTTTTTATAGTCCCTTTATATGCACCAAATAAAACCATAACACAACTTTGGTTAGGATCAACAACTGTAAAACCAATGGCCGTGAATACGAAAAGCACAATTAAAACAATTGAAGGAATTACCATTCCTCTTGTAATACTAAATATTACAAGCGCCAGCAAAATAATTTCAAGTACAACAAATAAATAACCTGAAATTCCTGAATACTGTTTTTCCATGACATTAAAATTAAGTTAATATGATATCAAAATGACATCACTAAATTACATATAAAATTAATATAAACAACTCTTTGTTTTAGTATTTTTTAGCAGCGCTAAACAAAAACAGTTATTTTTGGTTAATGTCAAAAAAACAATTTCAACTATGAAATTTATAAAGGAGCCTTTAAACCGGTTTATTCAACTTGAAACTTCAGCAAGTATTGTACTTTTTGTTGCCACAATATCGGCCTTAATCCTTGCAAACAGCCCAATAAAAGAAGATTTCCTTGGAATTTGGGAAAACACTATCACATTTAGCACACCTGGTTTTGAGCTTTCCAAACCCGTTTTAAAATGGATCAATGATGGTTTAATGGCCATTTTTTTCTTTCTAATAGGTCTGGAAATAAAACGCGAAATCAGTGCCGGAGAATTAAGCCGTTTAAAACAAGCATCATTACCTATTTTTGCAGCTGTTGGCGGCATGCTTGCCCCAGCACTTTTATTTATATTGCTGAACCAAGGTAAGGCAGGAAGTGATGGTTGGGGAATTCCAATAGCGGCAGATATCGCATTTACACTGGGTATTTTACAAATTCTCGGTAAACGTGTACCCAATGGGTTAAAAGTTTTTTTAATGGCTTTTGCTATTATTGACGATCTGGGAGCAGTTTTGGTGATAGCCATATTTTATAGTCACGATCTTCTGTGGGCAAATGTAATTATTGGACTTGCAATTGTTCTGTTTCTTTACCTGCTCTCAAGGTTTGGTTACTACTCCAAATACTTATTTTTTATTGCAGGTATTATTGTTTGGGTGCTGTTCCTTAAATCAGGAATTCATGCAACCATTGCAGGTGTTTTAATGGCGCTAACAATTCCACTTCACCGTAAAACAAATACCCGTTCGTTTTATGATAACGGCAGGCAATCGCTCAATAAATTCCTTGATGAATGTAAAACTCAGGGAGAGAAATCGGTACTGTCAAAAAAACAACTTCATGCAATTGATGAACTTGAGGATTTAACTGAAAAAACAGCACCTCCGCTGCAATATCTTGAACACAGGCTGCATGGCTGGGTTTCCTATTTAATCATGCCGTTGTTTGCTTTTGCAAATGCAGGCGTTGAATTCAACTTCAGTGAACAAACTAATTTTGGACTATCAACAAATATTGCTGTCAGTATGATTGTTGGAAACACTTTTGGTATTTTCCTTTTTTCATTTTTAGCCTTTAAACTAAAAATAGCTGAACTTCCCAAAAATGTTTCACTCAAACAGGTTGCAGGGATATCTTTGTTGGGTGGATTGGGATTTACAATGTCATTATTCATCAACACCCTTGCTTTTAATGATGTGGAATTAATTAATTCAGCCAAAATGGGTATTTTAATCGGTTCTCTTATCGCAGGAATTTTAGGTTATCTTGTTCTTCGTTTTACCTTATCAAAGGAAGATTAGGATTATTCTTTATAAATAAAAAACCACCTGCCGCATGACAGATGGTTCTTCAATTATTTTGGAATAATAATTTTTTAAAGTAAGCTCAGGGTGACAGTCAAACCAGCCATTACAACAGAAACCATAGTCATCAGTTTGATAAGAATATTCAATGAAGGACCTGAAGTATCTTTGAACGGGTCGCCTACTGTATCGCCAACTACGCCGGCTTTATGTGCTTCGCTTCCTTTTCCGCCGTAATTTCCTTTTTCTATGTATTTTTTTGCATTATCCCATGCACCACCTGCATTGTTCATAAACACAGCCAGAGTGAAACCTGAAGTTAAACCACCAGCCAACAGACCAATAACACCTGCAACCCCCATTGTTGCACCAACAACAACGGGAACGATAATAGCAATGAGCGACGGCAACAACATTTCTTTTTGTGCACCAATTGTCGAAATCTCAACACACTTTGCATATTCAGGAACTGCTGTTCCTTCCAGGATTCCTTTGATATCGCGGAACTGGCGACGAACTTCATCAACCATTGCTCCGGCAGCACGGCCTACAGCTTTCATTGTCATTGCACTAAAAACAAAAGCCATCATTGAACCAAGAAACAATCCACCCAGAAACAACGGATTAAAAAGAGTAATATCGTAAGCTGCTGAAAAATCACGAACTGAAGCAGCTGATATTTTTACGGCTTTAAAACCTTCTTCAACTGCCGGTGCTACATCATTGTAAAAAACATATTGTCCTTTTGTAACGAAACCTTCTCCACTTTTTGCAATGCGGTCGAACCACAACCTTACTTCTTCCATATAAGCCGATATAAGAGCCATTGCAGTAAGTGCTGCCGAGCCAATTGCAAAACCTTTTCCTGTTGCTGCAGTTGTATTTCCAAGCATATCCAAAGCATCGGTGCGTTCACGAACTATAGGATCAAGTTCCGACATTTCGGCGTTTCCACCTGCATTATCAGCAATAGGACCAAAAGCATCTGTTGCCAGAGTAATACCTAACGTTGAAAGCATTCCAACTGCTGCAAATCCAATGCCGTACACTCCCATTGAAAAATGCTGTGCACCACCGGCTGCCCAGAAAGAACCCATTATACCCAGTACAATTGTTACAACAGGAATCCATGTAGAATACATTCCAACTGCTATTCCATCGATAATTGTAGTTGCAGGACCTTGTTGAGCCTGTCCGGCAATACCTTTTGTAGGTTTGTATTCATCCGACGTAAAATATTCAGTTGCCTGACCAATAATTACACCGGCAGCCAACCCAATAACAACAGCCCAGAAAATCCCCCAGGTTACCCATCCCAAATAAGCAAGACCAACCATAGCAAGCAATATTAACACAGAGCTTCCTCCAGTCCCAATCAAAAGAGCATTTAAAAGGTTTTTCTGTGTTGCTGTTTCTTTTGTGCGAACCATAAAAATTCCGATAATGGAAAGAATAATACCAATGGCTGCAACAATCATTGGCGCAGTAACTGCTTTTACAGGGTCAATTCCGGTATCAGTCAAAACAATTGCCGGAAGTGCTGCTCCCAGGGCAGCAGTAGCCAAAATTGAACCTGCATAACTTTCGTATAGGTCTGCACCCATTCCGGCAACATCACCTACATTATCACCAACATTGTCAGCAATCGTTGCAGGATTACGCGGATCGTCTTCCGGAATACCTGCTTCAACTTTTCCAACCAAATCAGCACCAACATCGGCTGCTTTTGTGTAAATACCACCTCCAACACGGGCAAACAATGCCTGAGTAGAAGCACCCATCCCAAAGGTCAGCATCGTTGTTGTAATTTCCACAAGTTTTTGTGCTTCACTTGTACCTTCATGTACAAAAGTTAAACCGGCAAATTCAAAACCGTTAGCCAAATGGGCGGGAGAGAAAACAACAGAGTTTAAAAACCAGTACCAGGCTGCAATGTCAAGCAGTGCAAAACCTACCACAACCAATCCCATTACTGCACCACTTCTAAAAGCAACCTGTAAACCTTTGTTTAACGACTGTGATGCACCGTGCGCAGTACGTGCAGAGGCAAATGTGGCGGTTTTCATTCCCAAAAATCCACATAAACCGGAGAAAAATCCACCAGTTAAAAAAGCAACCGGAACAAAAGGATTCTGTATCCGAAAATAAGCCATTACAGTAAGCAGAACAAACAAAATAACGAATACAATTCCCACTACCTTGTACTGCCTTTTCAAATACGCCATTGCGCCTTCTCGAACATATTGCGCAATTTCCTTCATCCGATCAGTACCTTCTGAATTCTTCATCATTGATTTGAAGAATATCCAGGCAAAAACCAATGCTAAAATTGAAGCAAATGGAACTAATAAGAAAATGTTACTCATAAGATGATAAATTTTGTGTAACTGTTGTTACAGTTTAGATTATTAATAATTAAATTCTTAATATAGATTTAAGTCTTATTCAGTTTGATTTCAATTTGATTTCTGGCCTCTTTTCAGGAAAAATTTTCCAACGGACAAAGATAATTTTAAAAATGAAAAGCAGAATTTTAAAATCCCTGTTTAAGAATAGATTGAAAATTAATTAACACATCACATAACAATTACATCAATTAATATAACAACATCTTATAAATTCTGAATTTCACAATACATCAAAACTTAACAATGTATAAGAGCAGTTCGTTCTTTGCCGTTCATTAAAACTGACAGTGGTTTATCAAACTCAACATGCACCACAAATTCTGTTTCATTTACCCGCTTTTTTGTTTTCAGCGCATCCATTTGTAATTTCGAATTGCTGGAATTAAACGGCACAGAAAAATAACCCACATTCATAGAAGTAACATTGTGAAAAAAATGCGACCCCAAAGAGGCATCGAGTGGGAAATCGGGCAACCCCATTTCTACAATCACCCGCGCCTTTGATATATTTGCCCACGATACAGGAATTCCGGTATATGGATCACGCGATCCCCATCTTCCCGGACCAATTAAAATATATTCTTTTCCTGCTTTCTCAAAATAACTGTTCATCTCATTAATTTCATGCGCGATTTGCCGTGTTTTCATTTTATTAAACTTCTCAGGATCAACATAAACCACGTCCCTGATATCTTCTATTATACCATTCCCCATTCCACGTTCGGCATACATAAATATCCGTTCAGGTTCAACAGTTGCCGGATCAATTTCAACTTGCTGTTCAACTCTTATAAGTGGTTTTAGCTGAAGCAAATAAAAAGTTGGCAACCTGTTTCCTGCTGGCTCCATATCTATGGCAAACTCAATTTCCACAGGCGATCCAAGTGCTTCCTTAAATAACTTTAAAAGTAACTGCAAAGCTTCTGCTACCGGTAGATGATTATACTTCAAAATATTATCAAAATTTACAACGCGCGGCCCGTTTCCATGTAGTCCTGGAATAATACCATCATTTTCAGGCTGATAAGTCGAAACTAAATGATTCAGCGTTCCATCCTGTTCTGCATCTTTAATCCGGTATTTTTTTATTGCAGCAACCTCTCCTTCAGCAACCAAATCAAAATCGGAATGACTAAGTTCAATAGCGTAGAATTCCTTTTGTGAATCCCGAATCTGATCTTTAACAGAGGTAGGATTTATATCCGGGTATTTTGGGCAAAACCGGAATGCACTTTCACCACCTACAACATACATTCCCAGTCCAACAGCTGCAACGGCAAAACCATCTTCGGGTTCCATATACGAAATTGGATAATAGTTGAAGGACTGTGCAACACCTGAAATATGCGGATAATACTTGTTATTGTATTCGTGACCAACTACTTCCTGGATAATAACTGCCATCTTTTCTTCTTCGATTTTGTAATTAACCGCATCAAAATAGGCTTGTGCCGAATCTGTAAAAATACTCGCATAAACCAATTTTATAGCAGTTTCAAGCTGGTTATAACGCACATTAATATCCGGATGATTGTTCGGAATAAGATATGTGGAATAAACACCTGAAAAAGGTTGTAGAAGGGAATCTTCAAATAATCCGGAAGAACGAACTGCAAGTGGTTTTTGTATAATTTTAAGATAATCGAGCAGACGTTTTCTAAACTTTTCATCAAATTCCGACTCCAGAAAATGTTTACGTATGTTTATAAAGTCATTCAGGGAATAAATATCGTCATATAAGTTGTTCATTTCAACAAACTTGTCAAACTCCAACGCCCCAATGACAGCTGTAGCCGGAATCCTTATATTCAATTCGGGAATCAGCTGCTGAAAGTCGATGTTTTCAATGAAATTGCAGATAAATGCAATACCCCGCCCTTTCCCGCCCAATGAACCTTTTGCCATCCGGGTAATTAACCGGTTTGATGAAACAAGCGCCGGATCAAAATTAACGATTGATCCCTGGGGTTTGGAATGCGAAACCCGCTGAAAAACATCGAGACAAAATTCCCGCAACTCTTCGGCCGATTGAAAATCTTCTGTTTTAATTGGGCGCAGCTGTTCGGCCATATTAATTTCGCCCCTTGCCATTAACCAGGTTGAAAATGAATTCCGTTTCCCGTGATACAATAATGCTTCAGCCGGAATTTCGCGAAATTTGTCCTGAAACTCCTGCAGGTTTTCTACTTCAGAAATAGGCTTACCGTCTTGTCCTTTAAATACAAAATTTCCAAATCCAAGCCTGCGGTACAAAAAATTCAAAATATCCATTGAAAGGCTTTCTGAATTTTTGTTAATGAAATCAGCATTTATACTTCGGGCGCGTTCGGCATTGGCAATATCGTGCGATTGTAATAATATTGGTATAGGATATTTTAAAGTTTCCTTTGCATATTTCAACAACTCAACACCTGCGTCATCATCATCAATTCCATTTCTTTCGAACTTTACATCCGAAATTACACAAAGCATGTAGCGTCGGTAACTGTTAATAATCCGAACCGCCTCTTCATATGTATCAACAAGAATTACTTTTGGGCGGGCGCGCATTTTAAGAATTTTGTGTAATTCATCCTTGGCATCTTCTTCAACCAAAATTTGAGTTTGCGTCATTACTGTTGTATACAACATGGGCAGATAACGCGAATAATACTGTATACTGTCTTCCACTAAAAGAATAACCCGCACATTCCCAATTTGGGTGTCGGGAGCCACATTTTTTTTATCTTCAATGTATTTAATCATGGCCAGGAAAACATTTGAATTTCCATTCCACACAAAAATCCTGTCGATAAATCCAAGTTTCCGACCTTCAGCCTGAAAATAACGAAGATCCGAATTGTTGTTTGCAAGAAGTAAAAGCGGAATCCGTGGTCGCTTTTGTCCGACATCACGGGCAGTTTCCACAGCAGCATCTTTATCGAGACCGGCCATTACAATAATGAGATCAAAATCGTGGGTTTCAAGCGAGAGCAAAGCATCTTCACGCGAATTCACACTTGTAAAACGCGGGGCTGCATATAAATTAAGCTGAAGATATTCGCCAAAAATTTTATCGCTGAACTGCCCTTCCCTGACAATGGAGTAGGAATCGTAAAGTGTTGCAATTAACAAAACTTCCTTCACTTTCGTGGGCATAAGTTCCTGAAATATATCGCGGTCTGTTTTTCTTCGTTTGTATATGCCTGCAAGGGTAATTTTATCAATATCCATTTCTGAATGTTTTAAAACCCTGAAATTAGGGAATTTTTAATGAATAAACATGAAAAAGCAAAACGGATATTTTCACTATATTAACCGCAAAAATTAAAAACATGAAAATTGTACCAGCATTACTTATTGTCCTGATATTCATTTTTGGTTGCAATTCTGTCCAAAAATCTGACAATTCATCTGAAGCCGATGTAATTATTTATGGTGGAACGTCGGCGGCAGTAATTGCCGCGGTAGAAGTAGTTCAATCCGGCAAATCAGTAATTGTTGTTTCTCCAGACAAACATTTGGGCGGCTTAACCTCCAGCGGACTTGGTTTTACAGATACCGGAAATAAATCGGTTATTGGTGGTTTATCACGCGAATTTTACCACCGTGTATGGCAGCATTATAATGATTCGGCGGCCTGGAACTGGCAAAAACATTCTGAATATGGAAACAAAGGACAGGGAACTGTAGCGATGGACGGTGAAAACCGGACCATGTGGATTTTTGAACCACATGTCGCAGAACAGGTTTTTGAAGATTTTGTGGCTGAAAACAACATCAAAGTTTACCGTGACGAATGGCTCGACCGCGAAAACGGAATAATAAAATCCAACGGAAAAATAAATTCGATTACCATGCTTTCAGGGAAAACCTTCGAAGGGCAAATCTTTATTGATGCAACTTATGAAGGAGATTTAATGGCTGCGGCAGAAGTAAATTACAGCGTTGGCCGCGAGAATACGGAAACTTATAATGAACAATGGAACGGAGTGCAAACAGGAGTTTTTCATCATGCCCATTTTTTCAGGTCTAAAATTTCTCCATATAAAATCCCCGGCGATTCGGCAAGTGGTATTTTACCATTGATTTCCACTGCCCCTCCCGGTATTTATGGCTCTGGCGATAATAAAATACAGGCTTACTGTTTTCGCACCTGCATGACAAATCATGATGCAAACCGCCTGCCCTTTCCAAAGCCGGAAAATTACGATTCAACCCGGTATGAATTACTTCTTCGGGTATTTGATACCGGCCGTCGCGATTGGTTTGAAAAATTCGATGCAATTCCAAACCGGAAAACCGATACAAACAATCATGGTCCGTTTAGCAGTGATTATATCGGGATGAATTACGATTACCCGGAAGCAGGCTATGAAAGAAGAAAAGAAATTATCAAAGAACATGAAAACTATCAGAAAGGTTTGCTGTGGTTTGTTGCCAACGATCGGCGGGTACCTGAAGGCATCAGGACAGAAATGGCAAAATGGGGCCTTGCAAAAGACGAATTTACAGATAACGGAAACTGGCCGCATCAGATTTATGTGCGCGAAGCACGCCGGATGATGGGCGATTATGTGACCACTGAAAACGACGTATTGCTGAAACGCGAGGTTCCCCGGCCGGTTGGCATGGGTTCATATGCCATGGATTCGCACAATGCACAAAGGTATATCACTCCCGAAGGTTATGTTCAGAATGAGGGCGATATTGGTGTGAGCCCACCTGCCCCCTACTCCATTTCATATGGTTCGGTAATTCCAAAAAAAGAAGAGTGTACAAATCTGTTGGTTCCTGTTTGTGTTTCATCAAGTCACATCGCATTTGGCTCGATTAGAATGGAACCTGTATTTATGATTTTAGGACAGTCTGCAGCTACCGCAGCTATTCTGGCAATTGATAAAAATATCCCTGTGCAGGACGTCAATTACGATGAACTAAAGGAAATCCTTCTGAAGAAAGGGCAGGTATTAACAGTAAATCAGGAATAATTTTCTTAATTTGCTGTTCAGCTTTTTGAAAAGATATAAAAAGGATAGCTATGATTACTTTCATTTTATCCATTGCAGTATTGTTGGCAGGTTATTTTATTTATTCAAAAGTAATAGAACGTATCGCAGGAATTGATCCTAACCGTCAAACGCCGGCATACAGTATGAAGGATGGAGTGGATTACATTCCGATGCCGTGGTGGAGGATTTTTCTAATCCAGTTCCTGAATATTGCAGGGTTGGGGCCAATTTTCGGTGCTGTTGCAGGGGCGATGTGGGGACCGGTTGCTTTCCTTTGGATTGTTCTGGGTTCCGTTTTTGCAGGAGCCGTGCACGATTACTTCTCCGGAATGCTCTCTCTAAAACACAAAGGATTAAGTATTACTGAAATTGTTGGTATATACCTTGGAACCGGCACTAAACAATTTATGCGCGGGTTTACTGTAATTTTAATGGTGATAGTAGGTGCTGTATTTATTATGGGCCCGGCAAAAATTTTATCCGGCCTCACACCTGATTTTGCAACTATGACATTCTGGGTGTGGGTTATCTTTATATACTACTTGCTGGCCACCATGTTACCAATCGATAAAATTATCGGAAGAATTTACCCGGTATTCGGATTTGCACTGGTTTTCATGGCCGTTGGACTTATGACTGCATTGATAGTTAAAGGGTACAACATACCGGAACTAAACTTTTCAAATATCCATAACTACCATGTAAATTCTGATAAATTCCCGGTTTTCCCAATGTTGTTTATTACAATTGCCTGTGGAGCCATTTCCGGATTTCATTCCACACAATCGCCCCTGATGGCCAGATGTTTAACTAACGAAAAGTATGGGCGCCGGGTATTCTATGGTGCAATGATTACAGAAGGTGTGGTTGCATTGATTTGGGCCGCTATCAGCATGAGTTTCTTTGGAGGGATCAGAGAGTTAAACGAAGTAATGACGGTAAATAACGGGAATGCTGCTTTTGTGGTAAATGAAATTTCAAATTCACTGCTGGGAAAATTTGGCGGATTTCTTGCCTTGCTTGGCGTGGTTGCTGCACCAATTACCTCAGGCGACACAGCATTTAGAAGTGCCCGGTTAATCGTTGCCGATTTCCTGAGCTACAAACAAGACCCCATAAAAAACCGTTTATTTGTAAGCATCCCATTGTTTGTGGCAGGGTTTTTACTTACCCAAATTAATTTTGCCATTATCTGGCGGTACTTTGCCTGGTCAAATCAAACCCTGGCGATGGTTGTACTCTGGACAATAACCGTTTATCTGGCACAGGAACGAAAATTCTATTGGATTACGCTAATTCCCGCTGTATTTATGACAGCAGTAACAACTACTTACCTGTTGCTGGCGCCGGAAGGATTTTCATTGCCAAAAGATATTTCCTATTTACTTGGAGCTTTTTTGTCGGTGATGGCTTTATCCGGCTTTTTTATCTACAGGAAAGGCTTTTTAAACCGTGAACTGGCGCGGGTATAGTCATTTAATCATGAAAAATATTTTCAGTATTTAATCATCCTCCCTGAACGAAAAGATGAAATCCGAAAAATGCAGTTTCAATTGCCATTTTCGGATTTCATCATTAACAAATGGATCTATTTTAGATTTTAAAAGTCACTCCAAGTTTTCCGCCGGAATAAGTCCCGCCACCTAACTCAAGGTTAATTGCAAAATTATCATTTACATAATAACGTCCGCCAATTTGGCCTGTAATATAAACGCCCGAACCTTTAAACCATGAATAATCATATACATCATTATTCGACCAGATAGAATATCCAAGATTCAACCCTGCATATACATCCCATTCCGAAGGAATTTCAAGCAGTTCATTAAAATGATAATTGCCAAAGGCAGCGATGGTAGTAATCGTTGGACTGTAAATAGAATATTTACTGTACTTTCTGTAGCTAAGTTCACCTCCAACGGAAAAATTATTTTCAAGGCCAAATTCAACTCCTGCATAAACAGGTAAACCATAGGTAGAAAGCCCCAGGCCGGCGTTTATCTGAGTTTCACCTTCCTGTATGGGCTGGGCATTTGTGGTGTAACCCAATAACACAATTACGCTAAATATTAATGCTAATTTTTTCATAAAACTGAATTTAAAATAGTTATGATTTTAATTTAAGAATTTCTTTTTTATTTGTTACTGATACTCTATTTCAATTAATTATCGTCAGATCATTTTATCAACACTTTAAATTCCACACCTTTCATTAGCAAATTTAAATCATAATAATGATTTTATTTACATACAACATTTCAAAAACTAACAAGTTTATTGTTTTTCTTCATATGACTTAAAAAACTGCCCTTTTGTTCATTTGTATTCAAAAATAAATAATTTGCAAGTGAAATTACACTCCTGTTTTAAGTTTTTTAAAAATCATTTAACACTTATTTCCATCGCAGTTTTACCTGACCAAACCTTGTTATTTGATACTGCAATACTTCAGAAATTCATTCCTCATTTGATGAGAGAAGAAAATTATCTGTTTCATCAGCCAGATATCAATAGTCAGAATGAAATTAATAACTGTTTTAATGAATTATCAGCTTCTTCTGGATCTTAAATTCATTATTTTCCAAAACAATAAAATATAAACCTCCGGGATAATTCTTCAAAGGCAACCTGTAATCTTCTTTTTCTACTTTCTCAGATACAAGCAGATTTCCTGTAACACTAAATAACATCAATTTGTAATGAATGAATTTATTTTCCATCGTCTTTATATTTACAAAATCACCTGCAGGATTTGGAAAAATATTAATTATTTCATCAACAGCAAGATCTTTGAAAATTCTTGTGGAATTGGTCACCGTAAGCACTACCCAGATACTGTCGCTTTGATTGGAAAGATCGGTTGTTTTTAGCCAAAACCGGTAGTCTCCCAAATCATCCGGAACCGGATCCAGTGAAAGCGACGAACCATTATTCCATGCTGCAAAACTGTTTAATCCTGTAATGTCCTGACCGTCTATTTCATATTTAAGCTTATCTCCAAGAATCAAATCATTATCATTAAATAATGTATCCATCCATAATTCAATGCTCTGATTCACCAACATCGAAATTTCAAGTGTGTCTTTCATTCTTTCGGGAGCATTATCCATCCGAAGGTTTACATCATTCAGAAAGGCGGAAAATCCTCGCACGCCCCTGTTGTTTTCAGCATACAATTCTACCGTATAACTGCTTCCAAAATCCAATCCTGTTACGGAAGCCATAATAGTTGAATCAACATCTTTTCGCGCAGGAACAACAGGTGCTGCCATCCAAACACTTTCAAATTCATCATTATAAATGCGATAATAAATATTCTCAATTTTTGCCGTATCCGGCTCCGGAACAACAAAGGAGCGTTCGGCAGGCAATGACCAAACATCTAATTTATTTTTTGCCCGCATGTAAATATTATGAATTCCGGGTGCCAATTCTTCAACATCAAATGTAAGGGTACTGTCAAGATTATTTGTGCCATTTTGCAAGGTAATAAATTCCCCATCCCCTTGTTTTACCATTTTATCGATTGAATATTCCATGGCCACAATTCCTTCAGTTATTGGTGGCTCAGAAACATAAAACGAGCGTTCGCCAGCAAATGACCAGACACCTTCGTCGTTTCGGGCCCGGAAATAAATGATGTGATTACCGGGTTCAAGTCCTGAAATGTCAATGTTAAATTCACTTTCCATTTCAGCAGAATTACCTGGAATTTCAATTGCAGTTCCTTTTCCTTCCGCCACAAAACCGTCGATGCTGTATTCGAGCTGGTTAATATTTTGTGCGGAGACAATAGTTGTAAATGCCCAAAACAGGGACAACAAAAAAATATACTTTCTCATTATTTGTCCTCCTGCTTATTGTTTGATTTTAATCTGAACCGATAACTCATCACCGACAACAAAGCCACCGGTGGAAAGCTCATAAATGTTGGGCAGGTTGGGCAGACCCGACAAGTGATACGGATCCGGACCGCCAAACGGACCAATATCGCTGCCATTGCTGCCGGCACCTTTTGCAGGGCTGTTTTCAGAAAGCATGTATTGGGCATCAGTTGAAGCATTTTCGTCTGTATTAAACAATGTGCTTTCCGGTGCGGTGAAGTTATCATTGGCATTGCCAAATGCCCCGGTTAAAGAGATATTGTGATGGATGGATGCATCGGGAAGAGGTTGTATCGTAAATTTATCTGTGTCCTCGTTAATATAAATGTTGTTTAAAAATTCAAAAGATGACGATGTTCCCAATTCAAGCATATTTCCCAGAAAAAGGTTATTGGATATTAAACCTGTTGAACCATCTGCCATACCAATTCCACCGTCTATAATGTTATTTATTAAAGTCAAATTTGTTGCAACACCGTCTGAGACATTACGTCCTGACATATACAGACCAGAATAATATATGTAGCACCCTTTAATTTCAACATTATCATAAACCGAACCTGTCCTCACATCAAGGTTTATTTCTGATGTATAACAATTTTCAATACTTACATTATCTATATCCCCTTTTATTGAAATACCAGTTACATTGCGGCTTAAAGATAAACCAATAAGTTTTGCCCCCCCCGCACTTTCATCCAATACTATCTGAGAAAATAATGCTTCTTTTTTATTTATCTGAGTTTGGTCATTTTCATTTAAAAAATAACCGGGGCCAATAACAGTAACAGGCTTTGAAATTGTAATGTTACCATGATCAAAATTTGACCCAACTACATAAATTGTATCACCTGCAGAAACTGCCGCATATGCATCCGACCAGTTAATAAACAAGTTTTCACTGATGTTTGGTTCTTCTAAATTGTTGTTGAGGTATACGATTTTTGCCTGCAAAGCTGTAACAAAAAAAAGTGTTGCAAGAAAAGTAAACAGTGTTCTCATTGTGAAATAATTTTTAGTGTTTTTAATAAATATGCGAACTCAATGGCAAATCATACTCCTGAAAATGATACTGCTCTAACCTTCCGGTTGAATTCTTCTGAATTTTAAGTTAAATGGCCTAACTTTCATGAAAGTAAAGCAGTTAATTCAATCAGTTTTGTATGATGTAGAAACATACCAATACCCTTTTTCCGGTAATTTCGGTTACCGAAAGAATCAGTTATCAGGAAAAAAAAGCTACCCGGGTATGTAGTTTGGCCCTTACAGATTTCCTTTTGATATGTATTATACGTTCATTACTTAATAAACAATAGTTGTCCTTCATTATCACAACTATTTAATAATGAACATCTTTAATCAAATATACAAAATCAAAATCAGAAATAAAAGCTATTCAGGTATTTTTATTGTGGAAATATTTATTTGAAACTAAGATTAAAAATTGAAATTCTCCTAAAAACGGAATATGAATTTATGACCAATTCAAAACAACGAGATAAATCAAATACTTTTTATCCGGTCCGGAATTTAAATTTTATTGACAAAAGATTATCTGAAACTGCGATGAATTATCCAATATATTTATAACCCAATCCATCAACAGTTTCTTGTACTTTTTCGAGGTTAATATTGCTGCCAGTGATTTTTACCGTTTCAGATCGGTTGTCGGCAACTACATTTGAAATACCAGTTAATGCCTCCAGGTTTTGCTTCACATTTGCCTCGCAATGCGAGCAGGTCATGCCGGTCACTTTAACTGAAATACCCTTCACCTTTTCCATTTTACTTTTCTTTTTGATAATGGATATGAAGTAGCCAGCAACAAGTGAAGTAATTAACAGGACAGCCGAACTCAACATTAACCACTGCGGGAGCATTTGATGTTCTTCGCCTTCGCCATGAATATGCATCACTTTACTTAAAATCCATTCAGAAGGAATCAGCCAGTTGGTTAACATGCCAAAAGCAACAGCACCACCTATAATTGTAATTAAATAAACTGTTAAGGACTTGCGCCCCATTGTTTTTCCCAACACGGTCATTGTTGCTACATTAGTTGCAGGACCAGCCATAAGAAAAACAAGCGCTGCACCGGGCGATACTCCCTTCATCAGCAAAACTGCGGCAATTGGAATTGAACCTGTCGCACATACGTATATCGGAACTGAGGCCGCCAGCACCACCAGGATTTCAATAAAACCAAACCCCTGGAATTTGCTAAAAAAATCGGCCGGTAATAATACAGAAATCAGCGCTGCAACAAGAAAACCCATAATCAGCCACTTTCCAATGTCCTGCAACAATTCAACAAACGCATAATCCGCTGCGCGAACCAGTGAATGCCTGCTATCTTCAACGGGTGAATCAGAGCAGTCGCATGAATCATCTGAACAGCTATCCGCCTTTTTGCCATAAGCAACTGTATCGATTTTAAGCCCGGAAAACAGAGGATTTTGCTTAACCGGTTTTTCCTTCACAAACACATTGGTAAAAACACCACCCAGAACACCTGTAACCAATGCAACAACAGGCCGCATGATTGCAAATGGCCATCCCAGCATGGAATATGTAGCAAAAATTGAATCAACACCTGTTTGAGGTGTAGATATTAAGAATGAATTGGTAGCCCCTTTGGATGCTCCGTTTTTATAAAAGGAAATTCCGGTGGGAATAACACCACACGAACATAACGGCATCGGAATCCCAAGCAACGCAGCATTGAATGATGATTTAAAATTTGATTTGCCCAAAAACTTATCAATATGTTTTTGAGGGAAATATACCTTTAACAATCCGGCGAAAATCAAACCCAGCAATAACCAGGGCGCCATTTCCAGCAGTAAAAACCAAAGCTGTGCAAAATATTTATTAATGAATTCCAACATACTCTTTCCTTTCAAATAAAACTTTAGTGTCCGGATAAATCCTTCAATTTTGGCTAAAACCCTCGTCATATCTGGCTTTCACTAACCCCGGGATTAATCCCGGGGTTAGTCATGGCAAATGAGTGACCGGGCTTTAGCCCAACTTTTTCTTATTGAATATCAACAATTCTATCAATCCTTGCCGACCTAATCCAAATTTTTATTTTTCACAGACAACAGTGAATATAAAACAAACACTCCAAATATGGGTTTGTTAAAGTCGCCGCAAGTTAGTAATTAATGAAGATATTTAGATATTCCGATATAATGTATCGAAGGCAGATTATAAATATTTAACGAAAGAAAATCTGTTATCGTATGGTTGTGGTTTCAGCATCAACTTGCAATATTGCATTTATCCGGAAAACTAAAGAATATTAAAACCGGAGACGGAAAATCAGGATGTTTCTTCCACCTTATCCACATAAAGCTGTGATGTTCCCACCCGGTTAACCACAACCTTTTCGCCCCTGTCGATAAAACCGTTTTCCGCAACTGCATCAAAAATTTCGTTATCGATTAGTACTTTACCACCGGGTCGCAAAACGGTTTGTGCAGTACCGCTTCTTCCTTTCAGGAGTAGAAAGGAGGGTTCGACACTAATATAACCTTCACCTGCATTTTGAATCGCGTGCAGCGACATATTTTTAAACAAACCGCTTTGGGCGGTAAAAATTTTGTTACTCAAATAAAGCGAAAGGATAAAACCGCCAAATACACCTATAACAACTGTCATTACAGCTATGCCCAAAAGTTGCAGATTAACTCCTTCAAAATTAAAATTCACATTGTTTATGAGGCTTAAAACCAATCCTGAAAAAACAAGAAGGACACCCAGGATTCCGGCAACACCAAATCCGGGAATAACGAAAAGTTCAAGGGCAATCAAAATCAATCCGATAACAAACATCAGGATTTCCCAATGTGCAGCCAATCCTTCGAGATAAAGCGGCGCAAAATATAAAATTGCCGCCAGCACCGCTACGCCAAGCGGAAAGCCAATTCCCGGCGACTGCAGCTCAAAGTAAATTCCTCCGATAATGGCCATGATAAGTAATCCCGAAATTACAGGATGTACCAAAAATCCGATTATCCGTTCAATCAATGACGGTACGTATTCCACAATTTCATAATTATCAATGCCTACTTTTTCCAATACCTCGGGAATATTTTCGGCAATACCCTGACAAAATCCATGCTCCATTGCTTCAGCAGGGGTAAAAGTGAGTACTTTTCCTGTATCAATTACTCCTTCAATATACACCCGCGGATCAACCATTGCTTCAGCAATTTTAGGATCGCGCTTCCATTTATAAATTGTATCGTTCCCACTGATGATTGTATCTTTTCCGTGCGCTTCAGCAGTAGCCCTCATGGTGGAACGCATGTAGCTCTGATACTTGTCGGGCATAGCCTGCCCCGTTTGATTGACCACCGTAGCTGCACCTATACTTGCTCCTGGACGCATATATATACTGTCGCAGGCAATGGAAATCAACGCACCGGCCGATGCAGCATTGTTATCGATAAATACATAAACCGGAATCGGACTTTGTAATATTTTAGTCCGGATTGAATCTGCATCCAGCACCGTTCCGCCATAAGTATTCATGTGAATCAGAAAAACATCTGCATTCAACGAATCGGCTTCATCAAAAGCTTGCTGCGTCTGACGCCAGGCAGCTTTTGTAATTTCCTGTTTGATGTTCAGTTTATATACCAGCTTTTTACCGGTAGTCTGGCCGCTGCCGCACAGACTGGCCATAAGCAGGGCAAGAAAGGTTACTATTCCTGATTTATTTTTCATGTTCATTTTGCCAATTGCTGTTTTACAGTTGCATAAACATTAGTGTCCGGTACAACGTTCAGTTTTGGTCTAAAGCCACCTGCATATCCGGCATTCACTAATCCCGGGGTTAATGATGGGCAACGGTGCGCCCGTGTTTTAGCCCATAACTCCATCTTATGGCATATCAACCATTCGGTTTTCATTCCTTGCTGACTTAAATTTTTATTTTTCACCAGACATCATTGTTTCATATACAGTTAATTTGAAACCATTAACTGATATTTTGTGTAAAATACTCATAAATATTTATATCCGGAAGATTTGAACGGATATCATTTCACGAATTTATAAATAATAATGATCATTAAAATTGCACATAATTTAATCCCGACGCAAATTCGCCTAAATTATTAAATTTGCGACTGGATAGAACACAATTGCAGGAAAGTAACGCAATTTTCATTTCACAACTAACTTTTAAAACAAGTTCAGTAAAAAATACTACAATGGAATTAAATGCATTAACAGCCATATCTCCGGTTGATGGCAGATACAACAATAAAGTTGAAAACCTCTGGAAATATTTCAGTGAATACGCACTGATAAAATACAGGGTGTTTGTTGAAATTGAATATTTTATTGCATTGTGCGAACTGCCATTACCCCAATTGAAAGAGATTCCGAAAGAAAAACTGAACCAGCTCAGAAATATTCATCAGGATTTTTCTCTTGAAAATGCTACCCGCATTAAAAAAATTGAGGATATTACCAACCATGATGTTAAAGCTGTGGAATATTTTATCAAGGAGATGTTTGACCAGCTGGACCTGAGGGAATACAAGGAATTCATCCATTTTGCCCTTACCTCGCAAGATGCAAATAACACTGCTTTGCCCAAATCCATTCATGATGCACTGAACGAAGAATATTTTCCGATAATGAAAGAGTTGGTTGATAAACTTACCCATCTGGCTGAAGAATGGAAAACTATTCCTATGCTTGCTAAAACACACGGTCAACCTGCATCACCAACCAGGCTGGGCAAAGAAATCCTGGTTTTTGTTGAACGCCTGCAGGTTCAACTGGATCAGTTACGTGCTATTCCCTGCTATGCAAAGTTTGGCGGCGCCACCGGCAATTTCAATGCGCATTTTGTTGCTTATCCAACCATTGACTGGGAAAAGTTTGCTGATACGTTTTGCCGGAATCACCTTGGTTTAAAACGCTCGAAATACACCACACAAATAGCACATTACGATAATTACAGCGCCATTTTTGATGCAATAAAACGCATCAACAATATAATACTCGATTTCGACCGCGATGTTTGGTCATATATTTCAATGGGTTATTTTAAGCAAAAAATAAAAAAAGGAGAAGTAGGTTCATCAACAATGCCACACAAGGTAAATCCAATTGATTTTGAAAATTCAGAAGGAAATATCGGAATTGCCAACGCCGGTTTTGAGCAGCTTTCTTCTAAATTACCGGTTTCGAGATTGCAGCGCGACTTAACCGACTCCACCGTTACCCGATTTATCGGGGTACCGTTTGGCCACACAATAATCGCCATAAAATCAACATTAAAAGGGCTGAATAAATTACTGCTCAATGAAAAAGCGATTGAAAAAGATTTGGAGGATAACTGGGCAGTTGTTGCAGAAGCTATTCAAACAATTTTACGGCGCGAAAAATATCCAAATCCATACGAAGCATTGAAAGATTTAACCCGTAAAAATGAGGCAATTAACCGGTCTTCAATACACAATTTTATAGAAGAACTTAATGTTGATGAAAAAGTGAAACGGGAATTAAAAGAAATTACACCCCAAAATTATACAGGAATATTTTAGGAATGCCGATTTTCGAAACCTGTATTTGCAAAAAATTTATATGCAAATGAAAAGCTCAGCTAAAACAGACCAGCTAAATGAAAAGATTTTGTTGCCGGATAATGAGGCAAAAATTAAGATTACTGAAACTATATTGCCGGTGATTGAACAGAAAGAAAAAAGAAAACCGGATGCTGCACAATTAACTGAACTGAAAGGACTGGGAGCCGAAATCTGGAAAAACTTTGCTCCTGAAGCTTTTCCGAAGAAAAAAAGATAATGGGAATAACGAAGAAACTCGAAGGCAAAAAAGTCTTCCTGGATGCAACTCCGCTCATTTATTTTATTAAGGGCAACAGTAAGTTTCAAACCTTTCTTGATGAACTTTTCCGTTTAAATGGTTCAGGAAAAATTGAATTTGTAACTTCATCACTTACAGTATTGCAGTTGCTGGTTGCGCCGTTAAAAAATAATCGTCCTGATTTGGTAAAAGAATACGAACGGATTTTATACGGATCAGCAACACTTAAAATTACTGCCGTTGATACCGACATAGCCAAACTTGCCGCCGCAATCCAGGCTAAATTTAATTTTGAAACTATTGATTCCATTCAGCTTGCAGCAGCAATTGGTTCAAAGTGCAATGTTTTTCTGACCAACAACGCTCACCTGAAACAGGATGAAATTTATACCTTAGTTTTACAGGAAATACCTGACGATCAATTATGAAAGATTTTCTCCATCTGCTTCGCCGTTTTATTCCACCTTATAAGGGAAAACTTATCTGGAACATTATTTTTAATATTCTGGGTGCAGTTTTCGGTGCATTCTCTTTTTTATTGCTGATTCCATCACTGCAAATCCTTTTCGGAACAAGGGAACCGGTAACGGTTCAACCCGAAATTAATTTCTCCGTTTCTTCCATTACAGAATACATCGATTACACCATCAGCCGCATCACAAGTGCATACAGCCCGGAAAGGGCGCTCATTTATATTGGTCTGTTCATCGTAATAACCGTCTTTTTAAAAGTCGGCTTTTCATACCTGGCCAATTATATGATAGTGCTGATCAGAAACGGTGTTGTCCGTGACATCCGTTCAAAAATATACCGGAAAATACTCAGGCTTCCCCTGGGCTTTTTCTCCGACGAACGCAAAGGAGACATCATGGCAAGAATGACAGGGGATGTTACCGAAGTTGAAAATTCAATCATGAATTCGCTGGACATGATGATTAAAAATCCAATCCTGATTATCGTTTCGGTGGCAGTGATGGTTTACCTGAGCTGGAGTCTTACCCTTTTTGTTTTTGTAATGTTTCCCATCGCAGGTTTTATCATTGGCAGAATTGGTAAAAGTCTTAAAAAAGAATCCCGAAAAGGCCAGCATAAAATGGGCGAAATTTTGTCAATCGTGGAGGAAGACCTTTCGGGACTTCGGATTATCAAAGCATTTAACGCCGAACATAAAGCTATCGACAGATTTGAAAAGGAGAATACAAGTTATTTTCAGATAATGAATCAGCTGATGTGGAGAAGATTTCTTGCTCACCCGGCAAGTGAATTTCTTGGAACTGCTGTAATTATTATCGTTCTCTGGTATGGCGGACGGCTTATTCTGAATGATGAAAGTTCTCTCGATGCAGCGGCTTTTATTGGCTACCTTGTTTTTTTCTATAATATCATTAATCCTGCGAAAGCTTTCTCCACAGCACTTTACAGTGTTGAAAAAGGATTGGCTTCCATGGAACGCATTGATCAAATTCTGGATACCAAAATCCAAATCACAGAAAAACCCGATGCAAAAAATATCGATGGGTTTCATTCAAAAATAGTATACAAGAACGTTTCATTTTCCTACAATGCAACTCCTGTTCTTAAGAATATTTCGCTTGAAATTGAAAAGGGAAAGACCATTGCTTTTGTTGGCCGTTCGGGAAGCGGAAAAACAACTTTGGTGGATTTGCTCCCGCGTTTCTGGGATGTAACCAGCGGCGGGATTACAATTGACGGTACTGATTTGCGTGATCTAAAAATCAGGGACTTAAGAAACCTCATTGGCTACGTTAACCAGGAACCTATTCTTTTTAATGAATCGTTTTTTAACAACATTGCTTTTGGGGTTGAAAATGCAACGATGGAGGATGTTATTTATGCTGCCAAAATTGCAAATGCCCACGAATTTATCATGGAAACCGATCACGGCTACGACACGACCATCGGAGATCGCGGCGACAAACTTTCGGGCGGCCAGCGGCAGCGGCTTTCCATTGCACGCGCTGTGTTTAACAATCCACCACTGCTTATCCTGGATGAAGCTACTTCATCGCTTGATACCGAATCGGAAAGACTTGTGCAGGATGCACTTGAAAATCTGATGAAAAACCGCACATCCCTTGTTATTGCACACCGGCTTTCAACAATTAAACATGCCGATTTAATCTGCGTGCTTCACCACGGCGAAATTGTTGAAACGGGAACTCACGAAGAACTGCTTACCGCCGGCGGCCGGTACAAGAAACTACATAAAATGCAGATGTTCTAAAGATCAGAGTTCAGAGGTCTGAGTTCAGAGGTCAGAGGTCAGAGGTCAGAGGTCAAAGTTTAAAGTTTAAAGGAGTTCGGAGTTCAAAGTTCCGGGAGTTTGTGAATTATCAGCAATTCTTTCATTTTTAATACAACCATCCAGTCTTCGCCCATTGGTTATCATTAACCAAATCAATTGTTCCGGTGAACTTAAAGTTAACGGGTAAAGCTCCAAATCAACTATTTTTTAAAATTCAAGGTTTATAACTTATCCGGATGAACAGACGGATAGGAAGAAGAGGGATCAAAACAGGTTCTTCCCTGGATCACCTCCGGGGTTTCTTCGCAGTTTACTCGCAGTATCTTCGCAGTTGGTTCGCGAAATCGCGAATGAACTGCGAAGATACTGCGAGTTTAATCCGAAGAAAGTGCGTATTTAATATAGACATAGTACGGAGAAGAACTACGTTTGGCATGTCGGAAATAAGAACTTTTCATCCATTGCTTTTCAGTAAATTCTGATAAGATGGTAACAATTGAGAACCTTTTTAACAGGGGCAGAAGCAAAATCGCAGACTTTGTATTTTACCGGTTGAACGTTTAAAACTTTGTGCGGACAAAAATAGGGCATATCAGCGACAGAAAATTGCCGGCACAGCTGGCACAATGTCAGCGACTAAAGGTGAAGAATGATTTTCTGAGACAGTTCCGGGGGCTCATCCGGATAATTTTTGCGGCAGAAGCTGTCGGATGTCCGGCATTGCCGACGGTACAAACTTACAATATGCAAAATGCACTCACAGGAAAGTATCCGGGTATGAGCAAAATACAAATGATTTGATTTTTCGTCTGGAAACCCGAGGCCTGAAGGCTGGATTTACTTCAACCGGCTACGAGCTTCAGCTCTCCGGCTTTTACAACCCATAAGTTCGCTCCTGCAGGCTTTAAACCTATTCACTCCTGCCAACCTGATGCAAGAATATCGGCTAAATGAATTGTTTTTACGGGCAGGTTTTGTTTGCGGATGTAACTTTCAATATTCATTAAACAGGAAGCTTCTGTTGAAACAATATAGCTGGCGCCTGTCTCCAAAGCATTTTCAACTTTTTGTGCAGTCATTGATGTGGAAATGGAATGAAATTTTGCAGCAAAGGTTCCGCCAAAACCACAGCAGGTTGTGGTATCTTTCATTTCAACAAGTTCAAGCCCCTGTACTTTTTGAAGCAGAATCCGGGGCTCCACTTTTATTCCGTATTCACGCAAACCTGCACAGGAATCATGAAAAGTGACTTTATGAAAAAACTCGGCGTCAAATTCAGTAACTTTCAGGTGATTCACCAAAAAATCGGAAAGTTCGAACAGCCGTTTTCCTGTTGTATGTGATTGCTCTTTTAAACCATCATCCTGTTCAAAAAGCTTTCCATAATAATTCTTTACAAAACCGGTACACGAAGCTGAAGGGGAAACGATAATGTCGTCTCCTTCAAAATCTGTCAGGAATTTTTCAGCCAGCACTTTAGCTTCTTTCCAGTAACCGCTGTTAAATGCCGGTTGGCCACAGCACGTCTGTTCCGGGTTATATTGAATTTCGCAGCCTGCCTTTTCAAGAATTTTAACACAATTTAGGGCAGTTTGAGGATACAACTGATCAATAAAACAGGGAATAAAAAGTTGAACCTTCATTTTAAGGACTTTCCGCCGGAAAGAATTTCCCGGCGGTTCTGTTTATTCGTATTTAATTACCTCAACCGGGCAATTTTCGGCTGCATCAATTATCCCGTCTTCATACTCACTAAAATCAACTCCTTCGTTAACGACTGCTTCATCTTCCAAACGAAAAACTTCAGGACAGATTTCTTCACAAAGACCACATGCTGTACAACCTTCTTCAATCCAAACTTTTGTGATTGCCATAATTTACTATTTTTAATGTTGATAATTCTTGACAGTTGATTCAAAACAAAATCAGCACAAATATAGTTTTGTCAGAAAATTAAAGCAAGATCAGCGTCGAATTTGTTTCAATTAATTTGTTCTGCAAGTAAATTTAACTTGTGTATGTTTAAAATGTTGAATTATGTGCCTTCGAATTGTGTGGCTTTCATATGCTCCGGCATTACTCAGATCATTATTTTAAAAAGAAGCAATTAATAATGTGATTATATGACCTGAATGAACAACCTTTTTGTACTTTAGTTAAAATAAGAAAATAAACGTATACCTGAATTATGGAACTTTCAATACTGAAAGATATTGTTGTCATTTTTGCCTTATCAACTCTGGTTAATCTTGTTTTTACAAAAATTAAAATTCCTACAGTTGTTGGTTATTTAATGACCGGGGTAATTGCCGGGCCACATTTACTTTCGCTTGTAAAAGGAACGCACGACATAGAAATTCTTGCAGAAATAGGAGTGGTACTTCTTCTTTTTACGATCGGAATGGAATTTTCTTTAAGGCATTTACTTCGTATCCGGCGAATCGTTTTTTTTGGTGGATTGCTGCAGGTTTTTATAACAGCTGCAGTTTTCTACCTGATTTCAGGATTTTATGAAATCAACTGGCAGGGAGGAGTTCTGGTGGGTTTTCTGGTAGCATTAAGCAGTTCTGCCCTTGTTTTAAAGTTGCTGCAGGAACGTTCGGAACTCACTTCCAACTATGGGCGAACAATACTTGGCATTCTCATTTTTCAGGATTTGCTGCTGGTTCCGTTGTTACTTTTTACTGACTTTCTTGGAAGTGAGACAGTTGAAGTTGGCAACCAGATCGTCTTACTGTTGTTGAAAGCAATACTTGTAATAGGAATGGTGTACGTTGGCAACCGCTGGCTGCTGCCAAAACTGCTGCATTTAATCGCCCTTGCAAAAAACCAGGAGCTTTTTATCATGAGTATTTTGCTCATTTGCCTGGCAGTAGCATTGTTTACTTCCGAGCTGGGAATGTCGCTTGCTTTTGGCGCTTTCCTGGCGGGATTAATGGTTTCGGAATCAGAATACAGTCACAATGCTTTTGCCAACCTTGTTCCTTTTAAAGATATCTTCACAAGCTTCTTTTTTGTATCCATCGGAATGCTTCTCGATATTTCATTTATTGCTGCAAATATCCAGCTTGTGTTTATTACTGTACTGCTTGTAATAGTTGTTAAAACATTAGTTGCCGGCACCACAGGTTTTATTCTTGGACACACTTTCAGAGGGACTATTCTTGTGGGTCTTGCATTGAGCCAGGTTGGTGAATTTTCATTCATCCTGGCCAAAATCGGATTAAACCTTGAAATCATTTCTGATTTTTATTACAAACTTTTTTTGGCAGTGGCGGTAATTTCACTTTCCACTACCCCATTTCTAATGCGGGCTTCATTACCACTGGCAAACCTGCTTTTAAGATTACCACTGCCAAATTTCATCGTCAACGGCTTATTCCCATTAAAAGAAATGATTATTCCTGATTTAAAAGGTCATTTGGTAATTATAGGAAAAGATACAAGCGCCATTAAACTTTCGCGGATGGCAAAACTTAACAACATTCAGCATGTATCTGTAATTTTTGACCCTTCAATTGCACGGGAAAAAATATCAAGCGGTGATTTGGCAGTGTATGGCGATGCAATCAATGCGCCAATATTACATAAGGCTCATACCGAAAAGGCAGACACAGTGGTTATTTCAGTGGGAAGCGTAATTCCTTCCATGGCAATCGTGGAGCGTGTAAGGCAATTGAACCAGAATGCTTTTATTTTGGTGAGGGCAAAGCAAACAGATAATATTGAACAACTTTATAAACTTGGCGCCGACCAGGTTTTCCCTGAAAAACTTGAAATTGCAATCGATCTTTTCAACCGCGTACTCACAAGAAAAAAATATCCTAAAAACGTTATCAGCCGGATACTTACAGAGATTCGCGAATTAAATCTTGGTGAATTTATGCTAAGGGATAAAGTCAACCAACCTTCCATTTTTGATGAATTTTCATCTACACATATCCATATAGAAAAAATTGCTGAAGGAAGTTTTGCTGAAGGTAAATCGATTTCCGATATCAACCTGCGTAAAAAAACCGGTGTGACATTATTGGCTATAAAACGAAATAACGAAGTCATGGAACATCCGGCACCTCAAACTGTTTTATGTAAAAACGATCATATTTATCTTATGGGAAGTGACGGACAACTTGAACAGGCTGTCCGGGAGTTTTTTGAAAAACAAATGCCACCGGAATTATAATCATTAAAATTATTGGAATCCTGTTAAAATTAATAACCCCGGACTAAAAACCATCCAGCAGAGCAATTACTAATCTCTGCAATTATGCGAGGGATCAATCAAGTTACAAAAGCTGCCGGGTTTAAACACAAAATTCGCTTGTATAGAATATCCTCTCTTTAATTTTCATTATTGTTTTTTCTCAACAGATTTATAATTTTTACCGGACATGAATAATTTGAATGCTTTAGGCAATTTGAAGTTTGTATGATCAGCAGTTATAAAAATTAACTTAATGATCCGCCGGAAATTAAGTTCTTTACTATTTGTGACATCTATAATGTCTTTTGTGGCTTTTTTACTGTTCCGGATAAATCACAATGATGTTATTATTGTTATACCTGCCAATGGAAGTATCCATAAAATACTCGTATTTCCTGCTGTAAGAGATTGCTTTTTTGCGGGAATGAACAAATATCAGCAAATCGGATGTTGAATTTTTAATTACTGACCTTGATTTTAATTCTGCATTCGCTTCCTGTATTTCGAAATTTTTCGAGAAATTATTTTTCTGATTGAACAGCCGGATAGCATCAAGCGTTTGTTCCGAATCGCTGTTCATTATCAGTTTAAGTTGCAACTTACGGGAAAGAATTACAAGGGTTTCCACCCACAAATAAAAACCATGTTCGTACTGCGCATTTTCGGGACAGAAAAGATAAATTTTCCTTACTTCGCGAAATGATGAAGGAGTTTTCAAAACCAACACCATTCGCTGAGTTTTTTTCAACAGGTTTTCCAGTACATTTCCAAAAAGTATATGAAACGGAATTCCCCTGTTATTCCAACCAAGAACAATTGTGGTTGCCACCACTTCTTCCGCTGCACGAATTATACCATTGGTCACGTTGCTGTCGATCCGCGAGCTGATTTCAAAAGATATCTCTGTATGAAGCGAATCGATTATTTTTTGAATGATTTCCTGATTTTCATTTATTTTTTCCCTCACCCTGTTTCGCTGGGTCACAACGGTGAGTGGATAAACCGGAATGCTAACATCGTCGTCTTTTATAAGAATGGCAAATTCGAGCAGGTTTTCCATATTCGCAGGATTAGCCACCGGAACAAGGAATTTTTGTTTTACATTATTTTTTCCCGTAAAGGTGTCATTTTCCTTTAATAAGATTTTTTTACCCGATTCCTGCGTAATATATGAACTGAGAATACTCGTCACCAAAATTAGAATTACCGTGCTGTTTAAAATTGACTCACTTACAATTCCAAGATTAAATCCGATTAAAATAATTGCAATTGCAGAAGCAGCACGTGATACACTCAACCCAAAGATTAGGTTTCCCTCGGGCACAGAAAGCCGCAGGACAATTTTTGAGATTCCTGCTGCAAGATATTTTCCGGCCAGTGCAGTGGCAATTAAAAGCAATACAAGACCAATTTCGCTTGGATCATCAATATATACTTTAAAATTGGCAAGTATTCCGATTGAAATTAAAAAGAAAGGAATAAAGAGGTTATTGCCGATAAATTCAATTCGTTTGTAAAGCGGAGAGCTGTTGATGATTTGCCGGTTCAAAACCAGACCACTAAAAAAGGCGCCGAGAATCGGTTCTATTTCAAGCAACAATGCAACAAGTGAGGACAGGAACAAAACAACAAGAACAAATATGTACTGAACGCCCAATTCACCTTCGTACCGGCTCAGAAACATGCGCGAGAATCGTGGAAGCAGGAAAAAGATGACGAAGAAAAAGATAAGGAAATGAAGACCAAGAATTAGCATATCCTGGTATTCAAAACTTTCTGAAGCATAATTTGTAATTAATTCCATGGCAACCAAAGCAAGAATATCCGCAATAATTGTTGCCCCAACAATAATAGTTACAATTGGTTTGTTGACGATACCCAGTCGTCCAAGCAAGGGATACGAAATTAGGGTATGCGACGAAAGCATTGCACCAATTAACAAAGCTGCATTTACACTCAGTCCGATAATGTAATTACAGACTAAAAATCCGAGCACAAAAGGGATGATAAAAGAACTCAATCCAATAAAAATACTTTTCGATTTATTTTCAATAAAATCAATCAAATCAATTTCGAGGCCGGCCAGAAACATGAGGTATAATAATCCAATAGTACCAAGCAAGCTGAATTCCAAATCCGGCGAAACAAGATTAAAACCATTTGGTCCGATTAAAGCGCCGCTTAAAAGCAGCCCAACAATTGAAGGAATCCTGATTCGTTCAAAAAAAACAGGGCCAATCAATAAAATAAGCAATACAAGTGCTATAATAATTACAGGTTCAGTAAAAGGAATTTGAATATTTAAAATGTTCACTTTTTTTATTTAATAATTTCCCGAAATCTAAAAATGATACTCCTGTAAATATAGCAGGAATTGCATTAACAGGTTTCAAGATAACAATTCTTATTTAGTTGTCAATGGGGAAAATTCCTGCACGGGTAAAGGATTCTGAGAAGAAACAGTTTTCAATCCCGCCAAAAGGCTGGTGTAAAAAGGATTAGTACAGTGTATATCTCCAACCGACCTGTCAGCATTAAAAAAGTCATAATTAATTTTGCAATATTGGGCAAATGGGCAAAATTGCTTACCGGACCAACAGTTCCTATTCCAGGACCTATTCCGGCCATGGCAGTTGCGGCAGAACTTGATGCTGTTAAAGCATCCAACCCTGTTGAAACCAGCAATAAACTTCCGATAACAAAAATGATAAAGTAGATAATTATAAAGGTGATAATAGTAATATTTGTTTCCTGCGCAATAGGATTCTGGTTGATCTTAAGAACAATAATTGCATTTGGTTTCATCATTTGCCGGGTAAAATCTTTAATATTCCGTAAAAGAACAAGGTGTCGTGCCATCTTAATACCACCGGCTGTAGAACCTGTACTTCCACCAAAAAACATTGTAAAAAAGATAATTACCCATGCCACCTTCGGCCAGATTAAATAATCGGTGGTAGCGAACCCCGTGCAGGTTATCATAGAAATCACCTGGAAAAATGATTCCCGAAACGATGTTTCCAATCCTCTTTCGGTTTTAAAATATAAAAACCCGCTAATAATTAATCCTGTAATCGCAATTACAGATAAGTAAAATTTTACCTCGTCATTTTCTCTGACTTTTTTAAATCTTCGTTTAATGATGTAATAATGAATGATAAAATTTGTACCGGCAAGCAGCATAAAAAACATGATAACATACTGAATATAGGGAGAATAACCAGCAATACTATCGTTTTTTGGCGAAAAACCACCTGTTGCAACAGTCCCGAAAGCATGACACACACTTTCAAAAAGATTCATTCCGCCAAGTAAGAGGAAAATAATTTCAGCAACAGTAAGCGAAATATAGATGTACAAAAGCCGTAGTCCTACGGATTTTATTTTAGGTTGAATTTTATCCTGAAAAGAAGACTCAAGAGTAAATAACTGATAACCTGCAATATTCAGGGTTGGCATAACAATAATAAAAAGTACGATAATCCCGAGCCCGCCAATCCAGTGAGTAAAGCTGCGCCAGAAAAGTATTGAATGCGGCAGCGCTTCTATATCCTTTAAAATGGAAGATCCGGTTGTTGTAAATCCGGAAACTGATTCAAAAATAGCGTTTACAAATGAAGGAATTGAATTGGAAAAAATGTAGGGCAGACTTCCAATAACTGTTATAAATATCCAGGAAAGTGTCACCGATAAATAAGCTTCCTTTTTTTGAACTTCCAGCTGGTCGGTTTGCATTTTTGATAAAATATGAAAAATGCCTCCTGTTACAAGCGATATTAAAGAAGAATAGATAAAGGGTAAAATGTTTTCGGAATAAATGAATGCAATTCCTGTGCATAAAACCAATGAAACTGCAATTATAAACAAATTCTTGCTCAGTATCTTAAAAACAATTTTATAATTCATCTTCCTCTAAACCAATTTATTGTAATTCACATTATTTTTTTTGATTTAACTTTTTGTCTCCACATGATAAACAGGTAAACTAAAAAAGAAGGTACTTCCCTCACCTGGTATACTTTCCGCCCATATTTTCCCTTTTTGTTTTATAATCAGTTCTTTCGAAATTGCCAATCCCAAGCCAGTTCCCTTTTCGTCAGTTCCGGGGACTCTGAAAAATTTCTCAAAGATCTGGTTGAGGTACTTTTTCTCTATTCCTATTCCAAAATCCTGAACAGTATAAATAACCTCATCATTACTGACAAATGCGCCAATCTGTATTTCACTTTTTTCAGGAGAATACTGGATTGCATTGTTGATGAGATTCAGTAAAATCCATGTTGTTTTTTCAGAATCAGCAAGTACCGGGGGAAGATTGTGACCTGGATTGAAATTAATGCGGATGTTCTTTGATTTTGCCTGAGTATCTGAGATATCTTTAACGTATTCAAATAATCTTGCTGTATATACTTCATGAAGATTCAGCTGAATATTTCCGGTTTCCAATTGAGCCAAATCCAACAATTCCGAAGTAATTGTAAGCATTTTGCTTGTTTCGGTTTTAAGTGCATGTACAATTTGTTTCTGTTCACTGTTTAAACCGCCAATACGGCTGTCATCAAGCAATTTAAGATTTAGTCGTAATGATGAAATCGGGGTTTTTAATTCATGCGAAATGGTGGCCATAAAATTAGTTTTCGCTTCATCCTGTTCTAAAAAACGGGTAATGTTTTTTAACACAATAACAATTCCCACACGGGTTGATTTTGTTTCTCCGGTTTTAACAATTTTTACATCCAGGATTTCCCTCGAAAAGTACCTTATTTTATCGTTTACAGAAATCCTTAACGGTTTGAAATCTTTAAAATCCTGTTCAGGGTTCACAAGAATATCTTTCATTATATTCTGAAATACAGGATTTTGCATTGCAATCAAAGATGCTGTCTTTCCAACCAGCACACTTTCATTAATTTGGAGGATTTCGCAAGCATTTGTATTTGAAAAGATTATTTCATTTTTGTCGTTTAATCCGATAATTGCATCTTTCATATTGTTGATGATTGTATCGATTCGCTTTTTTTCAAATAAAAGTTCTGAAAGATTGCTGTGCTCATATTCGTCAAGTCTGGCCGCCATTGTATTAAATGCCATGGCCACTTCGCCCAATTCGTCGCGGGAATGAAAATCGAGCCGTTGACTGTAATTCCGATGGGCAATTTCGGTAATCCCCCGAACAAGTTCGTTAAGAGGCCTTGCAATCGTTTTTGGGTAGATAAAAAAGAACCAGGCCGAAATAAGAAAACAAATCATACCAATGATGGAGATAAATAAAAAGGCGCGGTGTGCTGTACTTTTCAGGAGTTTGTTTTTATAACTGATGGCGTTCATATTTGCATCCCACAAGTTCACAATATTGCTGATTGTAGCCGAATATTCAATAATCAGTTCTTCAAAAAACCGGGTTGAATTTTTTATGTTGTTTTCTTTTAAATTCCGGAAAGTGGAAAGATAATTTTCATAATTTGTTTCCAGCTGTTCGATTATCAACTCTTCTCCTCTTTCGGTAATGTTATTTCGAACTGCATGAAGATGTTTTTCAAAAATTTCGGTATTCTTCTGATAAATGCTGTCGGAAAAAAGATCATCTTCTGCAAAAAAATAGCGGATTTGCTGATTCTTGATTTCCACAAGTGACTGAATCAGGAATTTAGTTGATTCTACAGTTTGGTAATTTTCGTGTAACATTGCTGCTGACCTGCTGGAAAGATTATATATAAAAAATCCTCCTATACTCCATAACAGGATTATCATAAAAAACAAAAATCCAAAACCGATAAAAAGTTTGTTTTTAAAACTTACCCTTGTCATTGCATTTGTTTGTTTTATTTAGCCTATCAAATTATGAAATTTAAACAGATGCAACCAAAACATATCTGTTTTTATAAAACATTTGTTTTTATTTTTTTCATTTTGCATATGAATCTTTTTATAATCCACATTTCATTTCACCTCCATTAAATTCAAAAGGAGTACCAAAAGGACAGCAAAATGTAAAAGATGTGATAACCCGAACTGAAACAAGCATTTAACCCAATGCAAAATAATTTACACATGATTCAGTCAAATTAATTTTCATTCTGTTTTGAAAGGGGAAATTTTCAAATTGGAAGGATAGTTACTTAATATTGTACTGCTCAATTTTCCTGTAGAGAGTTGGAACGCCAATACCAAGTTGTTCAGCGGCTTTTGTTTTATTCCACTTTGTATAGGCAAGCATTTTTACGATGTGAAGTTTTTCCATTTCTTCCAATGTCGCCAGGTTATTGGGCAACAAATTTCCAGATGGGAATAAAATTTCAACCGGCAATAAATCAGGAGTAAGTTTTTCTGATTCGGATAAAATTACTGCCCGCTCTATCACATTTTTAAGTTCTCTTGTATTTCCCGGCCAGTTGTATTTTATGAGTTTATCCAAAAATTCAGGAGAAACTTCAAGCGACTTCTTTTTAATTTTTGATGCAAATTGAGAGACGAACGTATGAACCAGCGGAGGAATATCATTTTTTCTGTTTCGAAGAGCAGGAATTGCGAGTTTAAAAACCGACAACCTGTAATATAAATCGATGCGAAACTTATCATTCTGTGCATCCTTAAGTAAATCGCGATTTGTTGCAGCAATTATGCGGACATTTACCTGCAAGGGTTTAGTTTCGCCAATTCTTGTAAAAGTCTGATTTTCGATAACACGTAAAAGTTTAACCTGCAGGTCGGGGTGCATTTCACCAATTTCATCTAAAAAAAGAGTTCCTTCATGTGCCTCTTCGAACAGTCCTTTTTTATCGAAGCCTGCACCGGTAAATGCACCTTTTTTATGGCCAAACATTTCAGATTCGAGCAATTCTTTCGGGAAAGCACTACAATTTACAGCAACAAATGGTTTATTTTTCCTTTGACTTGCATTATAAATCGACTGTGCAAAGATTTCTTTACCTGATCCGGTTTCTCCTTCCAGTAAAACTGTGGAATCAGTAGGTGCCACCTTTTTTGCCAGTTCAATAACTTCTTTAATTTCCTTTGACTCGCCGGTAATCTGTTTAAAACTGTACCTCGAACCCAGTTTGTCTTCAAGTTCATGGATTCGCTGCTGCAATTTAGCCTTTTCCACGGCCTTTTCCACAGTAACTATAATCTGTTCGTCACCTTCACCCTTTGTAATATAATCGAAAGCGCCTTGTTTCATAGCGTAAACTCCATCATGAATGGTTCCGTAGGCAGTAATTAAAATCACTTCTGTATGTTCGTAAGCTGATTTTATCATACGAAGCACTTCGAGTCCATTAATATCAGGGAGTTTTACATCGCAAATAACCAATAGTATATCCTTTTCCCTGTCAAGTATGGCCAAACCTTTACGGGCATTTTCCGACTGAAAAACTGTATAACCCTCCAATTCAATTATTCTTGAAAGTGCTTTCCGTAATTGATTTTCATCATCGATGACTAATATTTTTGGCTTCATTTTTTGGTTAAAAATGCATTGCTGCTTTTTAGTTTTCGAAAATAAATGTAAAACTATTAAATTGCAGCAACAATTTCTTTCCTTCAAAATTGAATTGCACCATTTAAAAATTTAATTTAATGTATTACTAACTGTTTCGGTTGAAAATGAAACATTAAAAAAAGAAAGTATTCATTTAATCAGTTTTTTTGTCATCAAACGAATAATAACACATTCATATCCTGCAAGTTGTACAGTATTATTTAATACCTTGCCTTCCTTATCCAGATTTTTTGCAATTTCAATTGTACCTTGCCATTCAAAATTTGTTGTAAACGAAATTTCTTTTTTCCCTAAATTGAAACACACCATGAATTCTGATTTTTTGTATTTACGGGTAAAGCAAAAAAGCTGGTCTTTAATACCTGCGGGAAAATAATCACCTGCATACAGCGCAGGCTCGTTTTGACGAAGTTTAATTAGTTTACGGTAAAATGAAAGTAAAGAACCTGTTTCCTGTTTTTGTTTTTCGACATTAATTTCTTTCACATTTTTTGCTATTGGAAGCCATGGTTCTGAAGATGAAAATCCAGCAAATTCATTAGCATTCCATTGCATTGGTGTTCGCTGCGGATCGCGGCCCACTCCGATTCCCGGCTCAATAATTTCCCTTGGATCTTTCACCCGGTTTTTCGGAATGTTAACATCAGTCATTCCAATTTCGTCGCCATAATACATTGTTGGTGTTCCCCTTAGGGTTAAAAGTAACATGGCAGCATTCCATGCCTGCTCAGTCCCTGTTCGTGTTTTTATTCTTGGCTTGTCGTGATTCCCCAGCACCCAGTTTGGCCAGCCTTTATCGGCGATTGCACCTTCGTAACTCGAAATAAGGTTATATATTTCTGTGGCATCCCAATCTGTTGAAACAAGATGAAAATTAAAAGGCAGGTGCACTCCGTTACCGTCTCCGAGTCCATAATAAGTTACAAGTTTTGATATTGGCAAATAAATTTCTCCGATAATGAGCCTGTCAGGAAATTCATCCACTACATGTCTCATTTCGGCAACAACTTTATGTACATCGGGCTGGTCATTAGAAAATGCAGGTATTAATTTATCATGTTCAGGCAAACCTTCGTGCCAGTCCGGATTTGGCGGATTATTCCTAAAAAGTTTGTCTTTTATCAGGTACCAAAGTACATCTACCCGGAAACCATCGACTCCTTTCCTCAGCCAAAATCGCATGACTTCCCAAAATGCATGTTTTACTTCAGCATTGTACCAGTTTAAATCAGGTTGTTCTTTTAAAAAACTGTGGTAGTAATACTGGCCGGTTTTCTCATCGAATTGCCAGGCGCTTCCTCCAAATTCGCTAATCCAGTTATTTGGAGGCCCTCCGTCATTTCCCGGATTTTTCCATATGTACCAGTCCCTTTTTGGATTATTTACTGAAGATTGTGATTCCTTAAACCATTCGTGTTCTTCGGAAGTATGATTGGGAACAAGGTCCATTATCAGCTTCATATCTTTTGAATGCACCGATTCCATCAGCTCATCAAAATCATCCATTGAACCAAATATTGGATGGATGTTTACATAATCGGAAATATCGTACCCGAAATCTGCCATCGGTGAAGGATAAATGGGAGATATCCATACCGCCTTTACTCCCAGCCACTCCAGATAATCCAGTTTTTCAATAACTCCCCTGATGTCTCCTACTCCATCGTTGTTTGCATCCATAAACGACCGCGGATATATCTGATAAATAATCTCCTTTTCCCACCACTTAATGCTTTTCTTATTCAACATAAATTAATCTTTTTTAAACCAACGGTAACCATAACCTCTCAGAGTAACAGTACTGTCTTCGTTTTTAAGGCCATAAGAACTGTCTTCAAGCAAAACTGAGAATTCAGAAAAGTTGTAATCTGTTTTTACAGTTAAAGGCTTATTGGAAAAGTTAATGAAAATCAACAATTTATCAGAGTAACTTAAAGCAACAATTTCTTCCTGTTTACTGTCCAGGATATTTAGTTTTTGCACATACATTGCAGATAATTCTTTGCGAACATGAATGAACTTTTTTATTTCATTCAAAATAGAATTTACATCTTTTTCTTCGGCTTCCACATTAACAAAATGATAACTAAAGGCACCTTCACTGACAGGTTTTATCTCTATCTTTTCGGTTGGTGCATCTGAAAACCCTCCATTAACTGAAGAATTCCACTGCATAGGAGTTCTGACAGCAGACCGGCCTTCGTAAACCAGGTTGTCACCCATTCCAATTTCGTCGCCATAAACGATTACCGGAACTCCGGGAAGTGCAAATATCAAGTTATACACCATTTTAATGCATTCAGTATTCCCGGAAACCATCGGTGCAAACCGCCGTCTGATTCCGCGTCCGTATACCTGCATTCGCTGGTTTGGTGCAAATGCACTAAAAACCTCCTCGCGTTCATCTTTATCCAGTTGCTCCAAATCAAGTTCATCAAGATTTCGAACAAAATTTGCCCACTGAACATTTAGAGGCAGACGGGGCAATGATTTCAGTCTTTCAATTATTGGCTTTGCACTTCCTCTTGCCAGAGAAAGGTAAAGACTGTTATTAAGAAGAAAATTGTACAACATGTTCATGCGGTTACCCTCGCCAATGAACCTGGATATTTTTGATGCTTTAACATCTGCCTCAGCCAGAAAAAAAGCATCTTCTTTAATAGAGGTTACAAAATTGTGAAACTCCTCCATCATTTCACCGGGCGACTTTTTCTGTTCCCCATCAAAAGGATCGAACAAATGTGTTGCAGCATCCAGCCGGAAACCCGCTACACCAAAGTCGAGCCAGTAGCGAATGATTTCCTTAATTTCTTTTCTTACATCCGGATTTTTAATGTTAAGATTTGGTTCGAAATCGTAAAAAGTATGGTAATAATATTCGTCGTTTTGTGAATTGTATTTCCATGTTTTACCCTTGAAAACATTTTCTTCGGGCACTGCCGGGGGATTTGAATTCCAAATGTAGTAACCGTAATACTTCGAATTCCTGTTATGACTTGCCAGCTTAAACCAGGGATGGCTGTCGGAAGTATGATGAACAACCAGGTCCATGATAATCCGCATGTCACGTTTTTCGGCTTCCCTTTTAAAAATCATAAAATCATCGAATGTCCCAAAATCATCATTAATACTGTAATAATCTTCAACATCATAACCGTTATCCCTTTCAGGGGATTCGAAAAACGGCAGAAGCCAAATGCAGTTTATGCCCATTTCATGAAGGTAATCAAGATGCTGTGTGGCCCCGGCAAAATCACCTATTCCATCACCGTTACCATCTTTAAAAGCGCCAATATCAATCGCATAAATAATTGCATTGTTGTACCAAAACAAATCCTTATCCATAATTTTTGTTTCTTATTCTTTATAGTTTAAGACAAGTCAGGGAATAAAAATGTTTTTAAAATAATTCAGCATCCGGGGAATTAGATTTTAAACCAAAACGTTAAGAATCAGCAGGAAAATTAGCTACTAAATTAATTACATACCGGAAATCCGGTTTTGTATATTCGCTCTTTTTAGTTCGATTTTTTTACGTTCGATTACCGAATCGATGTTATCGGAATTTACAATAAACCGCTTTTGGTTTTTAGATAGAAACATGCTGTTTATTATCTTATCGCCAATAAAGGGCCTGTAATGGCTCGATTCATAAAAATTAAATTCGTTTGTCGTGGTTTGGTTCAGGCCACTGAAATCGTAAAACCAGGTTACAGTAGAGAGTTCTTCAAGAAAATTAAAAAAGTTATAGGAAACAGCATTTACATAAGTAACCTTATACATGGGGTTAATAAAAAAGATACTTTCAATACCATTTTCCAGGCAAATCTGTTTTATTTTTTCGATATCTTTTATTGTTCCATTAATATCTTCCTCAAAATAAGGTTTCCAGTAGGGAGATTCAAAAGCCGGATTACGTGCATGAATTTTAGGATTTTTCTCTATAAATTCATCTTTTTTATTCGGAGAAAAATTCCCGGTTTTATATATAATGTTGTAGGTACCAGGAGTATAAAACTGCGATGTGTCAGCACTCAGCATTTGTTTTAACAATGGAATTGATGGTTTCAGGAAAAGATAACTTAAAAACGGATTTAACTTGTTCATATATGGCTTTGCCAAAGAATGATTTTCATGTACTTCCTCTGGAATTAAATATGAAAGTTCATCGACACCTACAATTAC
This sequence comes from uncultured Prolixibacteraceae bacterium, assembly GCA_963816685.1. Taxonomy (GTDB): domain Bacteria; phylum Bacteroidota; class Bacteroidia; order Bacteroidales; family Prolixibacteraceae; genus CAVYUC01. The sequence continues at coordinate 223,793 of CAWFMB010000016.1, forward strand.
TTTTTTAATAGTGACATTATTATCGAGCAAAATTTGCAGATCATTTGCAATCTCGGAAGGCACCGCCTCTGAATAAGCAAAATTGTACCAGTTATCGGAATGCGAAATCTTATTTACATCAATTTTACCTACTCTTGATGAACCAAACAAAAATGAATCATATTTATCCGGATAATCCAATATGTATTTCATCTTCAGGTAGTGTTCATTCGGTTCTGTTATCTGAGCATCCATATCCCCTTTAATTACTCCGTAAGGATCCACTTCGTAATTATAAAAAGCCACTCCGGTAAAAAACAGAATAACCGGTACGGTAAATATCAACAAATTTTTAACGAAATATTCTAAAATTTTGCGATGTCCGGAATGTTTAATTGAAACTAATTTCATAAACAGCCTCTTGTTAAAGTTAAAATAATTATTACGCATCACCTACTGTCAAAATAAAACCTACATATTTTAACCTGCTTTTAACCTCTCTTATTCGAAATATTAATGGATAACGAATGGAGATCAAATAAGCTTTTTAAAAAATCAATCCATGTAAGAACAAACGTATTTATTGAATTAAATGTTTAGATCATTATGCATTTTGCAATAAGAATTTGACGAGGAATATTTCTTTCAGCCTTGGATTCACGCAATAAGATTATTTTTGAAATTTAAATTTCATCCTGAACCTTCCGGCTGATAACTAATTGATGATGAATTTTGATTCAAAAAGAATATATACTCTTAAATAATAACAAACATAAGCTATGAAAAATTAATAACTTTATAAACTATATTTCATAATAAAATTGTATTTTTACAAACCAGAAGTACAGGATACAATGTCAAAATTATTATTTAACAAATGAAAATCATGAAGATAGCAATCCCAACAAGAGAAAATAATGTGGACAGCCATTTTGGCCATTGTGAATTTTATACCATATTTTCGGTAAATGAAAACAGCATTATCTTAAAATCAGAAATACTGCCTTCTCCACAAAACTGCGGTTGTAAAAGCAACATTGCTTCACTTCTAAAAGAGCAGGGAGTTACAGTCATGCTTGCAGGAAACATGGGAAATGGTGCACTTGAAAAACTAACATCCCACAACATTAAAGTAATCAGAGGCTGCTCAGGAAATGTCAATCATCTGGTTGAAACATTTTTAAAGGGGAATGTGAAAGATTCAGGCGAAGACTGCCGTTCCCATACACATGGTGCGGAACATCAGTGTAATCATTAGGTTCGAAATAAATCCATATTCTCAATTTAAAAAATGCACATATTCAAATGGAAAGGATTTGAATATTGTTGAAAATAATCCCGTTTGAGCATTTTTTCCCTACGGACCAGAGAAGGAACCCATTTTCTTTTCCCTTTCACGATAATTGATTTATTCCGGTTGCATATCAACTTTTAGGAAAGATGCACTGCCACCTGATCAACTATGGCATAAAGTTGGCATCCAGCAGAAAAACATTTAATATATGCAATTATGAATAGTCAAAAGAACAATGAAAAGAAATTTCAATATCCCTCACATATTTCTGAGCCGGAATGGGTACCAATTGCAAAAAGAATCAGGTGTTATTTTAACAATGAACTAATCGCCGACAGTGACCATGTAATGCTGAAGCGGGAATTTCCAATGGTTTATTTTTTCCCTCACGAAGATGTAAATGAAAATTTATTTCGAAAAAATGAAATTGACTCACATACTGATTCATGGGGGAAATCGGTTTCACGAGATATTAAAGCCGGAGATAAAACAGCAGTAAATGCAGCATGGAAATATGAAAATCCGGAAGAGGCTGCCCCAAAAGATATTGGCAGGTTTATGGCTATTAAATGGGAAGCTGTGGATCGCTGGCTTGAAGAAGATGAAGAAGTTCGAATACATCCGCGGGATCCCTATCACAGGATAGATATCTGCAAAAGTTCGAGACACATAAAAATAATAATCAATGAGGAAGTTGTTGCCCAAACCACATGCCCGGTTATATTATTTGAAACCGGCATACCCATGCGCTTTTACATTCGCAAAACAGACATCAACATGAAACTTCTGAAAACTACGGATCACCAAACCGGTTGCCCATACAAAGGCACTGCTTCTTATTACTCTGTTGTTTTCAATGGAAATAATTTTGAAAACATAGCCTGGACTTACCCTTTTCCAAATGAAGAAACATCAGGAATTAAAGATTTAGTTGCCTTCTACACCGAAAGAATTGATAATGTTTATGTTGATGGTCTGAAATTGCCAAAGATTTAAACAAAGCAGTCTTTTGATTCCTCCTGAATAAAACATGTTCATGGAGTATATTCAGTAAAGCCGGCAATTTAAAAATCATTGAAATTACAACGATTATTACAGCCTTTATCTTTTTTAAATTCTATTATTCATTCAACCTCAAATTCCCTGATGCTTTTGATTTGTTCGCCGTTCAAATCCAGGTGAGCTATTACTTTATAATTCCCTTTTTTGGAAGGAAATTTGACATGAAAATTCAACAGTTGTTGTCCTAAGGCCTGAATTGAGATATTCCCGTTCTTCACTGACGATTTGTTCATTTTCATTTACAATTTTAAAGGTCAGTTTTCCCTTCCAGCCTTCATACAGATCGTTGATTGCATAAACTGTGATATCCCTTTCGTCACCCGGTTTGGTTTTAACCTCCCAAAAATCAATCATCAATCCAACCGGTGCAAATGAAGGTCTCACATACTTTACAAACTGAGGTTCATAAATAAGATTTTTGATGTCAATAAAATGATCACTTGTCTGACCCCTTGGTTCTTCCGGGCGGGAATAACCCAAGCCACAAAAATGCAATACACCTGCACAATATCTGTAAGCTCGCCAGTATTCGGTTAGCATTCCGAGATTTCGGGCATACAAATAAATACGCTCATCTTTTGTAAGATTTTCTCCAAAAGCAACATCATACACCTTGTCGGTAATTGTGGTTGTCGAGCCGTTTCTATTTAACCATAGCCAGGCATATTCATTAATAATTACAGCATTGGGATATCGTTTTTTATCTTTAGGCGGCATATAATTACTCGCAGTTTTACCCGGCACCTGAAAAGAACTTAACAAATCAGCCAAAGGTCCTTTTTTTGTTGGTTCTTCATATCTGTATATTGAAAAAAGATATGGATGCGCTTCCATAGGATCTGTCTCTGATTGTGGCGGAGACCATCCATTTTCCCACGGTCGGTTAGACAAATCCATACCGCGTACCATATTAATGGCTTCACCGGTAATGTTGGTTGTCGATTCATTCTGGGCATCCCAGATTACTACAGAAGGATGATTCCAATGTTCCGGCAACCAGGAACGATATTCATTGGCAAGGCGTTTTGGCGTTACACCCGGATAAAATTCCTCAAACTTCCCTCCGGTCCAGACAGGATATTCATTTTGTATAAGAAAACCAAGACTGTCAGCAATTTCATACCATCGTTCCGGAGGAAGACCAATACAATATCTTATTGAATTCCAGTGCATGAATTTAAATTGTTTGTGCAATTTAATTATCCATTTTTCATCCCAGGGTAATCTTCCTCTCTCTGGATCTTCAAAGAACCGGAATATACACACATTAGTGCCGCGCATAAAATAAGGTTTCCCATTAAGCAGGGCACGCCTGGTAACAGCATCAAATGAAAACGAACGCATTCCAAAACGAACAGTTTTATCATTTGCTCCTTCAGATAATTTCAGTTCATACAAAAAAGGTGATTCTGGTGTCCAAAGATGACAGTCAGGAATATAAACACTAAAATCAGCTGACGGTATTTTTCCTTCTGCCACAACTTTTCCTGATACTAATTCCTTAATCTGATATTTCCCACTCAATTTTTCATTTTCCCCGCCATAATCAACAGTTGCAACTATTCTTACTTTTTTTTCATTGATGTCAGGTACGGTTTGAATTTTTTCTATATATGGAAATTCTGCCAAAATAAGTTCAACATTATCATAAATTCCCGGAATGTATGTAAGTTTTTCAAAATCCTGCCCCCACATAATTGTATCGGGCATGTTGTTTGATGTACCAACTCCGATAAGTAATTCATTCTCTTCACCAGGAGAATTCAAAAAATGTTTAATATCATAAGTTGCTGAAGTAAAACAATAAAATTGCTCTCCAACGTATTTTTTGTTCAGATAAATTTGAGCATGATATTTTGCTTTTCCAATTTTAAGTTTAACCACCTCGGGATATTTGTCACTCAAAACAAATTTTGTTTTATGCCAGTAAACTCCATTTTCGTAATTTTTGTTTAAATCAATTGCAGGCACAGCCAAATCAACTAATCCGGGCACTGCGACTTTACTGGTAAAGTTCAATGGTCTGTTTTCAAATGAATTGGTTTTTGCAATTTCCCATTGACCATTTAATCTGATTTGGGATTGGCATTGAGCGGTTTGTCTGTTTATAACAAATAAAAATATCAGAATTAAAATTAATGTTTTCATTTGCGAAAATTAATAAAGTTTCTGATTAGTTGATATCTGCACATTAAAGCACATTTCATCCGGAATTCCGTGGCTGTCAGATCAGAGAACATTATCTTAATTTCGCTAAGAATTCGGTATATGTAAAAACTGAATTTCATAAAAGTGCAAAAATATGTTCAAAGAATAACTGTTTCTGTAGATTCAATTGTCTGTTTTAGATAAAAGTTTAGGATAAATGTATAAAAATGAATGGGAAATAGAAAAGGGGATTCAAATTTGAAACCCCCTTTATAAATGATTGCACGGGAGGAGAGACTCGAACTCCCGACACCTGGTTTTGGAGACCAGTGCTCTACCAACTGAGCTACACCCGTATTTTATTTCCAATTCTACTGGTTTGAAATGTTTTTTTCAATGAGTTTGCAAATATAATAATTCGTACCAAATAATCTAAAAAATTAAATTCTAAAGGTTACTGCAATGAATTTCAACTTGTTTGCAAAAAGTTATCAACATTTCAATTTAAAAAAATCCATTAGGCGATCTAATGGATTTTGAATTGCGGAGAGAGAGGGATTCGAACCCCCGGTACCTTGCGGTACAACGGTTTTCAAGACCGCCGCATTCGACCACTCTGCCATCTCTCCAGGCGCGACAAAAGTAGAATATTTTTTTAATCAAAAAAATGGTTCGCATGAAAATATTCTTGAAATACTGAAAAAAAAAGGGCTGCAGGGGTTGTTTTTTTAAAACTTATTTCTGAATTTAGCTAAACATTAAAAAAGTTCTCTGAAACTATTGATTTTACTGGATGTTTGAGATTTTAGACTTGCTTCTTACTAGAAACTAAATCTTTTAATATATCACTTAATTACTTTAATTTCAGTTATTTAATTGTTTATCTAAATTATTGCCTTATGAACAAAGCACAATTAATTGATGCAATGGCCGGAAACTCAGGCCTGACAAAAGCTGACGCTAAAAAAGCTCTTGATGCTTTCACAGAAGCAACAACCGATGCTTTAAAAGGCGGCGACAGAGTTGCTCTTATTGGTTTTGGTACGTTTTCAGTTGCTGAACGCGGTGCCAGAACAGGAAGAAATCCACAAACTGGAAAAGAAATTAAAATTCCAGCTAAAAAAGTGGTTAAATTCAAAGCAGGAGCTGATTTGGCAGATTCTGTTTCTTAATCGAACAGAATGTAAGATTTTAAGGGAAGCAAATTGCTTCCCTTTTTTTATAATCATCATAAATGAAACAGGAAATAATAAATTATTTGTCCACTTTCGTTACTGCCCCACGAATGGAGTTGTTTGAAAAAGTGTTGGCAAAACGAACCAGTTATATCACTGTGATTCTTGAAGATATATTTCAACCTCAGAATGCAAGTGCAGTTTTACGCACCTGCGACTGCTTTGGCATTCAAAATATTCATGTTATTGAAAACCGAAACGAATTTAACGTAAGCAAGGAAGTTGCCCTCGGATCATCAAAATGGCTGACCATCCACAAATACAAATCATCTGAAAATAACAGCCTGAATGCAGTCAGAACTCTAAAAAAACAAGGTTACCGCATTGTTGCCACAACACCTCACAAAAGCGACCAGTTTTTACCTGATTTCGATTTATTAAAAGGAAAAACAGCCCTGGTTTTTGGCTCAGAACTACCTGGTATTTCAGATACAATAATCAATGAAGCAGACGAATTTCTAAAAATACCAATGTATGGTTTTACTGAAAGTTTTAACATTTCGGTTTCAGCAGCTGTAATTTTGCATGATTTAACGGAAAAACTAAGGCAACAACCGTCAAAGTTCTGGGAACTTTCGGAAAATGAAAGAAATGAAATTAAACTGCAGTGGTTACGAAATACAATAAAGCGCAGTAGTTTACTTGAGCAAAGATATCTGCTTGAAAAACAGAATAAAGAAGATTAATTCAACTTCTTCTCCAACTCATCCAGTTTTATTATTTTAATCCGGGCTCTTTTCCACTTCTTAAAAGGCAGTGGAAGTCCTGGTAATTCCTTTATTGCATCTTCCACCACATACACATTCTTTACTTTTTTTGCAAGACCTTTTACTGCGGCATCCACACAAATATTTGTTGTTACCCCATAAACTACTACAGTTTCCGGATTTAAATAGTTAAGTATTGTATCGGTATGCGGATTACCTGTAAAAACATCGAATGCATCTTTATGAATTGTAAAATTTCGATGCTGTGTATTTTTAAATAACTCGGGAGTAATCAAATATTTTTTATTCCATTCAAAAATAAGAGAATCCTCAGGATCTGTTTCTTTAATAAAGTCAGCTCCTCTGGTATTAACCATGCAATGTTCGGGAAAGGTATGAATGTAATCCGGAGAATCATCAATTTCGGCTGAATTCTTAAAGTGGTAATCCGCAGTGTTAACCACTCTGATTGATTTATCTTTTGCAAGGTTTGTTAATCTTTTCCAATTTGCCCTAAGGTTTTCAGCACCTTCAACATATAATTTTCCTCTTGGATAAACAAAATCTATTTGCGTGTCCACATTCCAAAACAGCCATTTGGAGAGTTTCATGATGCATATTTAAAAGTCCTTTTAAATATATTCAATTATTGCCGTTAATTTTAAATAGAAATGTTAAAATATGATAAAGCCCTGATCTTTTAAACCTCTAAAACCAGCATTTTACAAACCTTTTTGTATAAACGACATAAACTCTTCATCATCGAAAGTAACACCCAGCCGATGTTCTGTTCCGTCAGGTTCAATAATTACATGAAATGGAATACTATTGGTTTTATACTTCTCAATTTGAAGATTTAGGTTTTTCTTGCCCATTGTCTTCAAGATTTTTCCATCATCAGATGTTATCCATTCATCTTCAGGAAGAGTTGTTCTGTCGTCGGTATATAATCCAACTACAACATATTTTTCGGATAACAACCGCAAAACCTCGGGGTCGGCCCAAACTGTATTTTCCATTTTTTTACAGTTTGCGCAGGCATGTCCCTTAAAAACAACAAATGCTGGTTTTCCTTGTTCTTTGGCACATTCCACACCTTGTTCGAATTCAAAGTAACCGTTTAATCCATGAGGAAGGTGCAACTTATCCGCATATTTTGCCGGACCGCAAAGTAGTTCGCCCCGGTTATTTAGGGTTTCAGCATTTGCCATTTGACCCGGTGTATATGAATTATTATAAGTTGGTGGAGGTATTAATGCAGAAATTGCGGTTAAAGGTGAACCTAATAATCCTGTAAAAAGATAAACTACAAATGAAAAAGTGATAATTGAAAGGAAGAGCCTGCCGACACTTATGAACGGCAAATCATTATCGTGCGAAAGCTTAATTTTACCAAGAAAGTACAAGCCCAGCAGAGAAAAAACGACAATCCAAACGGATAGATAAATTTCCCGGCTAAGGATGTCAAAACCATAAACCTGATCAATATTACTTAAAAACTTCAGGCCAAATGCCAAAAGAATAAAAGCAAAAACTACTTTAACAGCATTTAACCAACCACCTGATTTTGGTAATTTGTTTAATGCTGAAGGGAAAATTGCAAGTAAAGTAAAAGGTGCGGCAAAAGCAAGACCAAAAAAGAACATTCCAATTAACGGCCTCATTCCGCCATCCTGCACTGCCTGAATTATTAGTGCGCCAATAAAAGGTCCGGTACATGAAAAGGAAACAATCACAGTGGTCAGCGCCATAAAAAATGCCCCTATTAATCCACCTTTATCTGCTTTTGAATCGGTTTTATTTACAAGACCGCTTGGTAATACAATTTCGAAAGCACCAAAAAATGATATAGAAAAAACCAGAAATAAAAGAAAGAAAAGCAAATTCGGAATCCAGTGGGTACTTAGTATACTACCGACATTGGGGCCAAAAACTCCAAAAGAAAACAGAGCGCCCAGTGCTGTAAAAATCAGAACAATTGAAAAGCCGAAAAAGAATCCTGTTCGTATAGATTTGGCTCTGTTTTCACTTCCCCTCATGAAAAAGGATACGGTCATCGGTATCATTGGAAAAACGCATGGGGTTAAAATCGCTGCAAATCCTGCAAGAGCAGAAATGAGCAGAAATAACCATAATGACTGCCCGCTGGCTGAACCGGAAGTGGTTGTTGCAATTTCCTCAGCCTGGTTCTGTTCATCAGATGTTCCTCCACCTGCTCCTTCATTAAAAGTAAAAGAAAACTCTGCTTCGTTTGGAGGAAGGCAGGTTTCATCGTCACACGCCATAAATAAAACATATCCTGAGATTGTTGTTTCCTTTTCTGAATTCAATTTTATCTTTTGTGTGAGTGTAACACTATCAGTAAAATATCTGACTTCAAGCTGAAACGCACTGTCGAAATGATCTTCGGGTTGGGGATTTTTGGAAAGATCACCAACAATATCAAATTTGGTAGAATCATTGTAAATAATCGAAGTGGCAATCGGTCCACCCTCCGGAAGATAAGTATCATACAAATGCCAGGTGTCATCGATGCCGGCTTTGAAAATAAGTTCAGCTTCGTTTCCATTTTGCTTTGAATCAAATTTCCACTTTACCGGTTCAATTATTTGGGCATTAACCAAAAAGGCACTTATCAAAATAAAAAATAACAGTATGAGCCGTTTCATATACTACAACTTTTTTGAATTTTATCAGCACTTACAAATCTAAATATTTAGCCACAACTTTAATAACAATTTTAAGCATTGGCAAAATAGCCAAAAAAGAATCAACTAAAAAGTAATATTTCTCACTTTGCATATTCATTAAAAAAGCCGGTCAATTCGTTGGCCGGCTTTTTTATTACAATATTATCTCTTCCAGATTTTCGTCAAAAAAATGGTACTCCAGATATGCATATGAATTATTAGCTTCAACTTTTACCCATTTAAGGTATTTAAACAACCAGTTATTCCGGTAACTTTTGAAACCTTTGGTTAAATATGCCGCAATATACGGATGTACTTTAACCACCAGTTTTTTCTTATTCAAATCTTTCAGAATATATTTCACTTTTCCATCCAGTTCGTCGACAAATAATATTGCAGGCATAATTTTCCCGGTCCCCTTACACGTGGGACAGCTTTCTGCCGTTTCAATATTCTCTTCGGGACGAACCCGTTGTCTTGTTATTTGCATCAGGCAAAACTTACTCAGGGGCAATATGTTATGCTTCGTACGATCGTTTGCCATCACTTCCCGCATATGTTCGTAGACCTTCTGGCGATTTGCCGCAGAATGCATATCGATAAAATCGATGACAATAATTCCGCCCATATCTCTCAGTCGCAACTGCCTTGCAATTTCGTCGCAGGCAGCCAAATTCACTTCCACTGCATTTGATTCCTGATCCAATCCTGCTTTGGCACGATTGCCACTGTTTACATCGATTACATGAAAAGCTTCGGTATGTTCAACAATTAAATAGGCACCATTTCTGAAAGAAACTGTCTTACCGAATGAAGCTTTTATTTGCTTCTCCACACCATAATGCTCGAAAACCGATTTCCTTCCCCGGTAATATTTCACAATTTTTCTTTTATCAGCCTGAATACTGCCTATGTAATCGGAAAGTTCATTACTTACCGACTGATCGTTTACGATGATACTGTTAAAATTGGGGTGATAAATATCGCGCAGCAAAGCAGTAGTCCGATCTATTTCACCAATAATTAAAGATGGGGCGGTTATCCGGCTTAATTTATGAAATGTTGTTTCCCATTTATCGACTAACCGCCGCAACTCCTGGTCCAGATCTGCAACTTTTTTACCTTCGGCTGCCGTTCGCACAATAACTCCGTATTTACGAGGTTTAATGCTTTGAATCAACTTTTTCAGCCTGTTTTTTTCCTCATTGGTTTTCAGTTTCTGTGAAACTGAAATTTTATCGCTGAACGGCATTAAAACAAGGTATCTTCCTGCAATCGAAATTTCTGAAGTTAAACGTGGGCCTTTGGTGGAGATAGGTTCTTTTGTCACCTGCACCATAATTTTTTGCCCCACTTTTAGTAAATTATTTATTCTTCCTTCTTTATCAATATCAGGTTCAGAATGAATTTTTGAAATGGAAGTGACTTTGTTTTTCCGTGAAGATGCGATGCGTAAGAATTTATTTAACGTAGCAAATTGCGGCCCCATGTCCAGGTAGTGCAGAAAGGCATCTTTATCGTAACCTACATCAATAAATGCTGCGTTCAGACTGGGCATAATTTTCTTTACCTTTCCAAGATAAATATCGCCAACAGCAAATTTTGCCCCGCTTTTTTCCCTGGTTAATTCTACGAGCTTTTTGTTTTCCTGTAATGCAATAACAATTTCGGATGGAGTGACATCAATAATTAAATCACTACTCACAACCTAAATTTTAAATACTGTTATATTTTTCAAATAATACCTGTTATAACAGATTAAACCTAAAGCGTATATTGCTTTAGGTTTAATCTGATTGTTACCAAACCTGAATCACCAGGTTGTTATTTTCTCTTTTTGTGCCTGTTTTTACGCAATCTCTTTTTACGTTTATGCGTGGCCATCTTATGTCTTTTCCTCTTTTTTCCGCTGGGCATAACTTTTTTATTTTACGTTATCTTTAACTTTTGATACAAAAGTTTTTGCAGGTTTAAACGAAGGAATATTATGAGCGGGGATAATAATCGTAGTATTTTTAGAAATATTCCTGGCTGTTTTTTCAGCCCGTTCTTTAACTATAAAACTACCAAAACCTCTGAGGTATACATTCTTACCTTCAACAAGCGAATCTTTCACAGTCTCCATAAAAGCTTCAACTGTTTTTTGAACAGTTACCTTTTCAATACCTGTGTTTTTTGAAATTTCATTTACAATATCTGCCTTTGTCATTTCTTAAATTATTTAATTTTCAATAGATTAATCTGCTAAAACTGGTGTGCAAAAATAAAAATAATTTAAAAACCCGAAAGCATTTCAATTAAATTATTTTTGTTTTTCGTAAAAGATTTAAAAACTACAAACATAAAATGGCTGATTTTGTGCAAAATATATACAATTGGTACAATGAAAATGAAAGAGAATTGCCCTGGCGCAAAACCAGCAATCCTTATTGTATCTGGATTTCGGAAATAATTTTACAACAAACAAGAGTTGAAAAAGGAATCGCTTATTATCTGCGGTTTATTGAAAAGTTTCCAACAGTGCAAAAGTTAGCTTCGGCAAATGAAGATGAAGTTTTAAAAATATGGCAGGGTCTGGGTTATTATTCACGTGCCAGAAACCTGCATTTTGCTGCACGCCAGATAGTTTCTTCATTTAATGGTATTTTTCCGCAATTATACGATGAAATTCTCAGTTTAAAAGGAATAGGTTCATACACTGCTGCTGCTGTTTCGTCAATTGCTTTTCATCTGCCATACCCAACTGTTGATGGAAATGTTTACAGGCTGCTTTCAAGGTATTTTGGAATTTCAATTCCTGTTGATTCAGAAAAAGGTAAAAGAAAATTCTCCAATATAGCTTACGAACTAATTTCTGAAAGAAATCCAGGTTTTCACAACCAGGCATTAATGGAATTCGGAGCTTTGCAATGTACTCCAAAGGCGCCTGACTGTCAAAATTGTCCCTTAATTCCAAGCTGTTTTGCTTTTCGCAATAAAATGGTAAATCAACTTCCTGTAAAATCAAAAAAGACAAAGCAGAAGGATCGTTTTTTTTACTATTTCTTTATTGAAGCAGGGAATGAAACTTTTCTTGAAAAACGGACAGGAAATGATATATGGCAGAACTTGTATCAGTTTCCTATGTTCGAAGCGGAAAAAGAACTCACGGAAAAAGAATTTCTGAAAAATAAGATTTTTCATCATTTTAATTCCACCAGTTATATAATTAAAAATATTACCTCCACAAAAAAACATGTACTGAGCCATCAGATAATTTATGCACGTTTAATTCATGTTCAAATGAATAACAGTGTTTGTTTAAATGGAGATTTTATTCAGGTAAATAAAAAAGATATTTCTACATTTGCTGTGCCGCGGTTAATGGAACAGTTTATTGATGAAATAAAAATAAGCTGAAATTTTATCGCAAATTAACAGTGAAATCAAACCAGTTTTTGTAATTTTAGTTAAAACCTAAAATTTTAAAATTATGTCAGTTAACAAAGTAATCTTGGTAGGAAATGTTGGTAAAGATCCTGAAGTAAGACATCTTGATTCAGGAGTTGCAGTTGCCAATTTACCTCTTGCAACCTCCGAATCGTATACAGCAAAGAACGGGGATAAAATCAGCACCACCGAATGGCACAACATAGTTTTGTGGCGCGGGCTTGCCGAAGTTGCCGAAAAGTATGTAAAAAAAGGACGGCAACTTTATATCGAAGGCAGGATTAAAACCCGATCGTATGACGATAAGGATGGAAATAAAAAATATATTACAGAAATTTATGCGGATGTCATGCAGATGCTTGGTTCAAGACCAGATAACCAGGACAATGATAATAATTCGCAGTATAATAACAATCAGTCACACTCCACTCAGTTTACTGCTGCAAACGAGCCTGATACAGATGACTCGGGTGGCGACGATGATTTACCCTTCTAATTCTAATTAAACCGATTTGGAACCAGAATTACAAGTTGCATCCGGAATTTTAAGCAGTTGGGATATTCAGTTTCACCCGGTAACCTTTGGAATTGGTGCTGCCATTTTAATAATTTTACTCCTCTTGTTTAGTTCAGCTTTAATTAGCGGTTCGGAAGTGGCGTATTTTTCGTTGCGCCCAACCGATAAAAAAAAGCTGAACCAAAAGAAATCAAAAACAAATGAGAGGGTTCTCCAAAATCTTGAGCATCCCGAGAAGCTGTTGGCAACTATTCTGGTAACCAATAATTTTGTAAATGTTGGAATAATAATACTTACTGCATTTACCACCAATAATCTTGTAACCATTAACAACCATATCGTCGAATTTGTACTTCAGGTTGTTTTAATTACTTTTTTCCTGCTGCTTTTTGGTGAAATTTTGCCAAAAGTTTATGCCAGTCATTACGCCTTAAGTTTTTCAAAGTTTATGGCACTTCCGCTTGTTACGCTCGAAAAAATCTTCAGGCCGGTAAATTCCATTTTAATTTTATCCACTTCATTTGTAAATAAAAGGTTGCAGAAACACCGTAAAAATATTTCGATGGATGAAATTTCGCAGGCACTGGAACTGACTTCCGAAACAGAAATTTCGGAGGAAAAGGAAATTTTGGAAGGAATTGTAAAGTTTGGCAATAAAAATGTGGAAGAAATTATGAAACCCCGCGTGGATGTTGTTGCACTCGATATTAAAACAAGCTTTTCCAAAGTGCTTGAAACAATAAATGAATCGGGATATTCAAGAATTCCGGTTTATATCGAATCGTTCGATAACATTAGCGGGATTCTATATATTAAAGATCTTATTCCACACAGCCACAAAGGAAATTCATTTAAATGGCAAACGCTTGTTCGGCCACCTTTTTATGTTCCCGAAACAAAAAAAATCAGTGCGCTTCTCGAAGAGTTTCAAAAAAACAAAGTGCATCTGGCAGTTGTGGTTGATGAATATGGCGGAAGTGCTGGAATAGTAACACTCGAAGATGTTCTTGAAGAAATAGTTGGTGATATAACCGATGAGTTTGACGAAGAAGAGATATTCTACACCAAAATTGCAGAAAACACTTACCTTTTTGATGGAAAAACACTGCTTGGCGATTTCCGTAAAGTTTTTGAAACCGAAGACAATATTTTCAACGACGTAAAAGGTGATGCAGATACTCTGGCAGGATTGATCCTTGAGCTAAGGGGAGAAATTCCGGCACGCCATGAAAAAATCATCTGTAAACAATTTAAATTTACAGTTGAGGCAGTGGATAAACGCCGCATAAAACAAATCAAAGTTGAACTTAACAAATAAACTTTTCATCTGTTCTAAAAGAATCGAAAGTGTTTAAAATGACCTATAAATTAGTTGCTTTCATTTTACTTTTACTTTTTATCGGGTGTAAAGAAAAATATACACCGCGGCCTCATGGTTATTTCAGGATTGATTTTCCGGAAAAAAGTTACCGCACGTTTTCAAAAGATTTCCCATATTCATTTGATATTGCTGATTATGCCCTGATTCAAAAAGACAAAAGAAACCCCGACAAACCTTACTGGATAAATGTAGTTGTTCCCGAAAATGATGCAGAACTCCATTTATCCTACTATGATCTTGATTCACAAAACAAACCCAAAAAAACTTTGCTGGCCGAATTTATAGAAGAATCACGTGAATTGGCCTATAAACACTCCATAAAAGCCGATGCAATTGAAGAACAGATTTTTATGAATCCCGGACGAGATGTTTACGGAACAGTATACAGAATAAAAGGGAATGCTGCCTCACCCATTCAGTTTTTTCTCACCGACAGTACACAACATTTCCTGCGTGGTGCGCTCTACATTAATGCCACACCAAATATTGATTCACTGAAACCTGTTATCAATTTCCTGGAACCTGATATTTTACGCTTAATTGAAACCACACGCTGGAATTAATGGGTTTTGTAAAGAAAATAGAAAGTGAACCGGGAATAACTGGAATCTGGAAACTTGAAGAAAAAAGCGAAGATTTAATCCCGGATTTTAATTTTTCAGCAAACGAAAAAATAAGATACAGTCAGCTAAAAATAGAAAAACGCAAAAGAGAATTTCTTGCTACGCGTTTGTTAATCGAAAAACTTACGGGTAAAAAAATGGAACTATTGTATGGTGAACAAGGAAATCCACATCTTGAAAACAACAATTTACACATTAGTATTTCCCATTCAGCCGAACTTGTAACTGTTTTTTTATCTGAAACAAACTGTGGTATAGACACTGAGAATGTTAACCGCAACACTGAAAAAATTGCATCCCGTTTTTTAACCGGGGACGAAATTGGTGAAACCGGTTCATATCATAATCCGATGCTGGCCCGGATAGTTTACTGGAGCGCTAAGGAAGCGATTTACAAATGTGCGCTTGAAAAGGAAGTACGTTTCAATTCGCAAATTGTAATTCACCCTTTTAAAATTGAAAATGAAGGCAGATTTAGGGGAACTTTAAATACATTAAAAAAATCGGCTTCATATGATATGCGCTTTTTCTTCTTCCAAAACAATGTTATCGTTAATTGTGTTGAAGTTTAAAATTCAATTATGAAGAAACCAAAAAATCAAATTTTGGTCATATTTGGGGCCTCGGGCGATTTAACAAAACGAAAACTGGTCCCCGCCCTGTTTAAATTGTACCGGCAAAACTTACTTCCCGAAAAATTTGCAGTGCTTGGAGCTTCCAGAACACCCCTTTCTGATGAAGAATTCAGAAAAAAATCTGGTGAATTTATAGATCCGGGAGAAAATCCGGAAGAGTTCAAAAAGATGCTGTTTTACCAACCGGTTTCACCAACAAATAAAACAGACATTACCAAACTTAAAACCCGGCTTGATGAACTGGGAAAAGCTATGCAAATTGACGCCAATTTCATATTCTATCTTTCCACTCCCCCATCGCTGTACGAAATTATTCCTGAAAATCTTTCAAATGCAGGATTGAGTCATGCAAAAGGATTTTTCCGGCGGCTAATTGTTGAAAAACCATTTGGAACCGATTATGAAACAGCCAAAAGGCTAAACATCAATTTACTGAATTATTTCAATGAAAACCAGATTTACCGAATCGATCATTATCTGGGAAAAGAAACAGTGCAAAACCTGCTGGTAACCCGCTTCTCCAATGGTATTTTTGAACCGCTCTGGAACCGGAATTTTATTGAAAGGGTCGAAATCACTTCTGCGGAAAGCCTCGGGGTGGAAGGACGTGGCGGGTATTACGATAATTCTGGTGCTCTGCGTGATATGTTGCAAAACCACCTGATGCAACTCGTAGGTTTTGTTGCAATGGAACCGCCGGTAGTTATTGAAGCCGATGCCATAAGAAACGAAATCGTAAAAGTATTTCAATCGCTGCGGCCAATTCCTGAAAAGAAAGTTGCCAAACATGTTATCCGGGGCCAGTACATTGAATCGAAAGTACGCGGCGAACAGGTAATCGGATATCGTAAGGAACCTGATGTTGACACCAACTCCCGAACCGAAACGTATGTTGCACTAAAAGTTTTCATTGACAACTGGCGCTGGGGAGGAATTCCTTTTTACATCCGTACCGGGAAAAGGTTACCTGCAAAAGTAACTGAAATAGTCATCCATTTTAAACAGGTTCCCCATCATCTGTTTACAAATGCAGGGCTTGAAAAATCAGTTAATAATCAGTTGGTTATACGTATTCAGCCCGATGAAGGAATATTGCTGAAATTTGGAATGAAAACTCCGGGGGCAGGTTTCCAGGTGCAAACTGTAAATATGGATTTTCATTATTCTGATCTTCCTGGTGAACCCTTAACATCGGCTTACGAGAGGTTGTTGCTCGATTGCATGCAGGGAGATGCAACTCTTTATTCGCGCGGTGATGCTGTTGAAGAAGCCTGGAAATTTGTACAGCCCGTATTAAATGCGTGGCAAACCAATCCGGAAATTCCAATATACGGTTATCCTGCCGGTTCATGGGGCCCTGAAGATTCGGATAAATTAATTTCAGGGGGTGAATGGCGCTATCCTTGTAAAAATCTAACAAATGATGGTACTTATTGTGAACTGTAATCCATGTTTCTTGTTCTGATTGAAATTTAAACTGTTCGATATGTCATCTTCAACTGAAGTTAAAATACTTCCAAAACCCAAAAAAGTATGCAAAAGAGTGGCGAAACAGTTATTAAAAATGACACAGGATTCATCACAGCAAAAATTCAATATTGCATTATCGGGAGGCAACACTCCCAGGAAACTTTTCAAAATATTAGCAAGCGATTTTGGCAGTAAAATACAGTGGAAGCGAATCCATTTCTGGTGGGGAGACGAGCGCTGTGTTCCACCTGATGATCATCAAAGCAATTTTAAACTTGCCAGTGATTTCCTCTTTTCGAAGATTTCCATTCCCGAAGAAAACATTCACAGAATAAAGGGGGAAAACAATCCGGAAGAAGAAGCACATCGTTACACTCATGAAATTGACAGCCATCTAAATTACAGGGGAGAAAATCCGGTTTTCGACTTGGTGATACTGGGCCTGGGCGAAGATGGACATACTGCATCCATTTTTCCCGATCAGCTTGAATTATTTGAAGATGAACGGGTTTGTGTGGCCACTGAACATCCGCTAACCGGTCAAAAAAGAATTACACTCACCGGAAAAGTATTAAATAATGCAAACCGTTTAATTTTCATGGTTACCGGAGAAAGCAAATCGCAGCGGATTGCAGAAATAATGAACGATGACGAAGCGGCAAAATTACTTCCGGCATATTACATTTCGCCCAAAAACGGTTCGCTGGTCTGGTATCTTGATGAGAAAGCAGCTGTCAGAATCACCTGAAATTCATACTGGTTTCAATTGTTCAGAAATCGATGGTTAGCTGCACAGGTTTTTGAATTTCTTCCTGTTGAAAATTTGAAAGTGTCAATCCCAATAAACGAATACCTTTTAAAAAAGTTCCTGTATTCATCAGACTTCTTGCTTCCTTGATAATGCTGTTTTTTGTTGTAAAATATCCTGAGATGGTTTTGCTGCGCGTATGTTGTTCAAAATCGGCATATTTAAATTTCAGAGTCAGGGTTTTTGCCTTCACCTGCGAACGTTCTGCCCTTTCCCAAAGAACTTCAGCAATCTTCAGCATTTCCTTATCAAGATCATTTTCATAAAACAAATCCATCGAGAAGGTCTGTTCAGCACCAACCGATTTCCGTTCACGTGAAGGTTGCACCGGACGGTTATCTTCTCCGCGGCTGATTTCGTAATAATAATTTCCTGCTTTCCCGAACATTCTGACAAGTTCAAGGCGTTCCATTTTTTTCAAATCACGCCCAAACCAAATCCCGTTTTTATTCAGTTTTTCAGCAGTAACTTTACCAATTCCATAAAACCTGCGCACCTCAAGGTTGTCAATAAAATGCTGTGCCTGGTCAGGAGTAACCACAAAAAATCCGTCGGGTTTGTTAACATCGGAAGCTACTTTTGCAAGAAATTTATTGTATGAAATTCCGGCCGAGGCAGTCAAACCTGTTACCTCTTTTATGCGATTTCTCAGTTCTTTGGCAATTAAAGTAGCTGAAGGTTTTCCCTTTTTTGCATAGGTAACATCAAGGTAGGCTTCATCCAATGAAAGCGGTTCAACCAAATCAGTATATTCAAAAAAAATGTTGTGAATCTGAATTGAAATTTCCTTGTAACGATGGAACCGCGGATTTACAAAAATCAGGTCCGGACATTTTCGTTTTGCCACTTTTGATGACATGGCTGAACGGACGCCAAATTTCCGCGATTCATAACTGGCTGCTGCAACTACTCCTCTTTCTCCGCTGCCGCCAACTGCAATTGGTTTGCCCCGCAGTTCAGGATTATCGAGCTGCTCCACCGATGCAAAAAATGCATCCATGTCGATGTGAATTATCTTTCGGATTGCTTCCATCAGCTGATTTTAAAACTTCGCTTTAAACAGAAACAACACACTATACACCCTGCAGCTCCGGTAAAAACAAAATCAGAATGAATATGATTCTAATTTTCTGTTTCAGATTCGTGTTCCTTCATTATTTCCCTGACTCTTTCCAAATCAGATTCCCTGACCTGCAATTCAACCAAAAAAGAGGGAATATGGCTCAGAACCTGAGTTGTTAATTCATTTTTCAGAAAACATTCTATTCCTTCTGATTCAAGCCGGCTCTTTAACACCACCAGTTCGGTAACATAATGCGACTGCTTGATTGTTATAAATCTCATGTGAATTCATTTTAGTTAGTCAATCCTTCAATTCAATTTTAAAAACAACAGCCATTTCCTCAGGCAGGTTTTCAGGAGTTACAAGTGTTAATCCATTTTCAGTATGATTAAACTTTATTTTTGTACCGGAGCCGGTTAAAGTAACGTCTTTAATCTCCCGTGCATTTTTCCATTCCTCTTTTGTAAACGACTTCAGAAGAATTTCCCTGTTCTGTCCCGGCCAGCCCAGAAGGGTGGCATAAATTGCATTACCTTTTGTAGTGTAGCGAACATCGTCAGCCGAATATTTGATTTTCAGAAATTTCTCATGATTATCGAAATGTCCTTCCGGTTCTTTCGTAGGGCCCTCACCAAAAGTATACCATGGCCGCGTTCCGTAAATGGATTCGCCATTTTTATCCAGCCATTTTCCCATTGCAAGCAGCACATCTTTCTGTTCCTGCGGAATCGTTCCGTCAGCCTTGGGAGAAATATTTAAAAGCAGCACACCATTTTTACTAACAATATCGATTAAAACATGCAATATATCGGCGGCAGGTTTAATCTGAAGGTTTTCGGTGTAGCACCAACTGCCGGTACTAAGGGTTTCATCGGTCATCCATGTCTTCTCCCCTAACCTGTTCTTACGCGATTTTTCCAAATCGTCAACACTCACCTCCAGCGGAAGATCGTCCTGTTTACGCACAATGACAACTTCTTTCCCTTCTTTCTCCGCCTCATTCAGATAATAGGCGCAGAACTTTTGGCGGTAGCTTTCAGGAATTTTATCCAGCATATAATCAAACCAGATAATGTCCGGTTGGTATTTATCAATTACTTCTTTCAGTTTTCCAAACCAAACCTCTTCGTACCATTGTTCCGCCGGAATATTTCCGTACATGTAATTCAACTCCGGATCATCACCAGCAGGTGGAGTTCCCTGAAACAGCGGATAATGGCTGTCGTTAAAAGCGCCGGCCGGATTATCTTTATGGTTTTCCATTTCTTCCTGCTCTTTCCCCTTGTAACGCTGAAGGTTTTTGGCATGATGAAAAGTTGTAATCAAGCGCATATTATGGCCTTTAACTGCTTTTTCAAGCTCGCCCAAAATATCTCGGTGCGGCCCTTTGTCCATAGTATTCCAGGGAGTTACATCACTGTCCCACATTGAAAAACCATCGTGGTGTTCTGCCACTGGTCCGGCAAACCGGGCACCTGCTTTTTCAAAAAGAGCGGCCCATTCGGTTGCATCAAAATTTTCTGCCTTAAACAGGGGAACAAAATCGTGGTAACCAAATTCGGCTGGTGTCCCGTATGTTTCGATGTGGTGTTTGTTTTCAGGACTACCCGGAATATGCATGTTCCGCGGATACCATTCATTTCCAAATGCCGGCACGGAATATATTCCCCAATGAAAATATATACCAAATTTTGCATCCTGAAACCAATCGGGTTGTTCATTATATTTTGCAAGTGATTCCCAGTTTGGTTCATACTTTGGCTCACCTGCTGCTTCACTGTTTGCTTTTTTTCCGGTTGCAGTGCAACCCACCAAAAATGCGGCAATAATCAATACGAACAGAATTTTGGTTTTCATTTTTATCCGGTTGTTTTAGTATTTAATCCATTTTATAAATGCGTTCCATTAATTGCC
This sequence comes from uncultured Prolixibacteraceae bacterium, assembly GCA_963816685.1. Classification (GTDB taxonomy): domain Bacteria; phylum Bacteroidota; class Bacteroidia; order Bacteroidales; family Prolixibacteraceae; genus CAVYUC01. The sequence goes on from CAWFMB010000016.1 coordinate 244,748, forward strand.
ACTTTTCATCAGCTGTAGCTTCGGCAGAAGTCTTCTGGAATTGCGAAACATAAGCCTCCCATTCTGCCTGACGGGGTTTTTGCGCCAGTTCCTTCATTGATTTATCATGGTTAAAATCAGCAACAGTATCCATAATCATAAACAACTGATTGCCCAGAATATAAATTTCCATATCCACAATACCCACTTCCTTCATTCCCTGCGAAATTTCGGGCCAGGTGTTTCCCGGTGCATGAACTTTTTTATATTCTTCAATTAACCGTGGATCATCCTCCAGTTTCAGGGCTTTGCAATAACGTTTAAATTCAGTCATAACAATAAATTTTAAGTTTGAAGATTCGGATAAACTTTTAGTGTCCGGTAACCATAAATGGCGATTACCACAAAACAAATAAAAGGAAGAATAAATGAGAAATTTACAGCAGGTAAAAAACCAACCTTACCCAAATCAATGATTGCACCCTGCAGGGGCGGCATTAATGCGCCGCCAACAATTGCCATAACCAATCCGGCAGCGCCAATTGTTGCATCGTCGCCCAACCGTTCGAGGGCAATTCCGTAAATTGTGGGAAACATTAGTGACATGAATGCAGATGTTGCAACCAGCAAATACAAACCTGCCATACCCTGAATTAGAATAACACCCGTGATTGTCAGCATTCCGCCAGCGGCAAAAAGGGTCAGCATAAAACGCGGATTTAAATATTTCATTAAAAGGGTGCTGATAAACCGGCTTGATAGAAAAATAACCATCGCCACAATGTTGTAGTTTTGTGCTGTAGCCTTATCAATTCCAAGATTTTCGGCATAATGAATAATGAATGTCCAGCACATAATTTGCGCTCCCACGTAAAACATTTGGGCAATGACGCCTTCGCGGTATTTAATATTTCTGAAAAGTCTTTTAAATGTGTCGGCAGTTTTTAATGTATGGTCAGCATGCTCGCGTTTAGGCATCCGCGACAGCGCAATAATGACTAACATTGCAATGACAACAAACCCCAGGATGACATAAGGATTCCGGATAACACCCAAATCATGCGTGCGGATTGCTGCCTTTTCCGATGCATCGAGGGCTGAAAAAATTAAATTGCCGGCTGCATCTCTTTTGTCACTTTCGAGGGCTGTTAAAATAAACCGCGATGCTACAAACATCCCCAGCAACGAACCCATGGGGTTAAATGACTGGGCAAGATTTAACCGGCGGGTTGAAGTTTCTTCAGGTCCCATGGAAAGTATGTACGGATTTGCAGTAGTTTCGAGAAATGCAAGGCCGAAAGTCAAGATGTAAAGCGACAACAGAAAAAAACCAAATATTTCGAACTGAGCTGCAGGATAAAAAAGCAATGCTCCAACTGCATACAATGCAAGTCCAACCAAAATCCCGGATTTGTAGCTGTACCTTTTTACAAAAAGAGCTGCCGGAATAGCCATGGTACCATATCCGCCATAAAATGCAAACTGAATCAGTGCTGCTTTTGCATTTGAAATTTCCATCACTGTGCGAAATGCTGCAACCATCGGATTGGTAATGTCATTGGCAAATCCCCATAAAGCAAACAAACTTGTTATTATGATGAAGGGAAACAACATTTCCCTGGGAACAACATTCTTCTTTTTATCGTTCATAAATAATCCGGTTTAATTTAAGCTGGTTTGTAATATCATTGAAATCAACAGGTTTTACAAGTATTGATTTTTATTATCTGCCTTTAGTTGATCCACTATTTTTTTTACATCTTCTGCATTTGAACGTCTGCAAACAAGAGTGGCATTTCCTTCCTGAACCACTACCACATCGTCGAGTCCAACTACTGCGACCAATCCGTTTTCAGCATAAACGTATGAATTTTTGGAATCCAGAAAAATCGCTTCACCGGTTTGTGCATTTTCCTGCGCATCCTTTTTGTCCTCCTGGTAAACTGATTCCCAGCTTCCCAAATCATTCCAATCGAAGTTTCCTTCAACAAGACAGATGTTTTTTGCGTGCTCCATGATTCCGTAATCCACTGAAATACTTTTTACTGCGCGATAAATCGAATCCAATGTTTGTTCAAATGAAGGATTACCCAAATCAGCCTGAATTCTTCTTAAATCAGCATACAAATCAGGAGCAAATTGTTCAACCGCTTCCAGAAATACAGAAATCTTAAAAATGAACAAACCACTGTTCCAGTAAAAACCTCCCTCCTGCAAATATTTCGTTGCAGTTGATTCATCAGGCTTTTCAACAAACCGTTCTACTTTGAATCCCCTGATTTTTTCACCTTTGTTTATTTCTTCGGCTATTTTAACGTAGCCATAACCAGTTGCCGGATAAGTGGGTGTTATGCCAATTGTAACAATTGCATTCTTTTCTTCGGCTATTTTTGCTGCTGTTAAAACAGTATCACGAAACAAGTCCGCATTTGTAATTAAATGGTCTGATGGAGAAACCACCATTATTCCATCCGGATTTTCTTTTTCGGCAAACATAGCTGCCAGTCCGATACAAGGAAGGGTATTCTTTCCAACCGGCTCATAAATCAGGTTTTCTTTTGGCAACTGAGGAGTTTGTGCTTCCAAAACCTCTGCCTGGCTTTTATTTGAAACAATGTAAATATTCCGGTCACCGGTAAAAGTTTCGAAGCGTTTTATCGTGGATTGCAACAAAGATTCACTGCCAAATAAATTGAGGTATTGCTTTGGTTTAGCTGCGCGGCTGCGGGGCCAGAACCGTGTTCCCGAACCTCCTGCCATTATTAGTGTATATATTTTCTCCATTCGTTTTGGTTTTAAAGCCCCTTTCCATCTCCACAAAAGAAGGCGAAATCAGGCCTGTTAAAATTGCTTTAATGTAAAAAAACGAAATTATTTTCAAACCTGAATTATTAAACTCATTTACTTTTCAGCCTGTTTAATATCATGGGTTGAGAAAATCCCTCTTTGCCCCAAAATTTAAAAACTGCTTAGTACCTCACCTTAATTTTTAAAGTTCCTTCTGTCTTTTCTTCCGAAGGAAAGACAATATAACCGCCGCCGCTTCCCGATGTGATGGCCCCTGAATATTTTGGGAAATAATTTTTTTGCATCTCCTCCATAACCCAGCCGGGAACAGTGTTTGGCAGCATCTCACTCCAGGCCAAAAAAGTTTCCTTCATGGATTCGCCCAACAGTTTTACATCTTTTTTTAGTATCGCTGCATAACATTTTTCACCCGATTGAGCCAGCTTCTTCACCACCTCCGGCGCCAGATTTTTTTTCTGCAGCGGGTTGTATCCCTCGGGCCGGGGTTGCAGCGGAACAAAATTCAACACTTCAGAAAGCCAGTTACAGATTTCTGCATCAGCAGTATTTTCGATTTTTGAGGGCCAGAATCTCCCGTTATAATCAAGTCGCGAAATTCCGGGAACCAGCAAACCGATATGATCCTGCGAACCGGAAACATAATCGGAACCGGGCGGATTTTCGGCGCCAAAAAGAAGCTGTGCGTTTCGAATTGGATCGCCTTCGGGAATCCGCCCGTTCCACAGTTCAATTCCCACTTTGCGTGAACTTGTAGCCATTCCCGAGCGATCGTTAAAATCGATGGAGGGCCAGATTTGAGCTACCACAACCGAACCGGGATAAACCCCGGAAACCCATGGCTGATCGATCCAGCCACCGGCCAGGCAAACCCGGTACGGAAATTTCAAATCTTGTTTCGATGAAGAACTTGAACGGGCTGGCAACCCTTTCCCAGGTATTCGATCCAAAACAATCAATTCAACATTGTTTTTTTCACAAAGCTGTTTTTTTTCAGGAGTAAATCCATCATGATTAACCACAAAAACATCTGGTTTCAATGCCCTCATATCACTCTCAAAATCGAGCATTCCCATTCCGGAAGCAACATTTGCCTTTTCAACATACCGGATTGCACCCACCATATATTTTCGTTCTTCCTGCGAAAAATAAGGTGCCTTTCCTTTCAATTGTTTTAAATTCTCATCCTGCCCTACATAAACATGCAGTTTTCCGAATTGTGCTGCGGTTTTAAAAAATTCAATATGTCCGGCATGCAACAAATCAAAGCAGCCGCTTACCATCACTGTTTTTTCCTTCATTCAGTATTCAGTCTCTTTAATCAGGCTAAAAGCGGTTCGTATTGTTTACCATTTGTTCTTTTATCCAGTCGTAGGTTTTTTTCATACCATCCTTAAGCGGATATGAAGGTGCCCAATTCAGATATTGTTTTATCAGTGTATTGTCGCTGTTTCGTCCACGCACACCTTTGGGCGCATTCAAATCGTAGGTTCGTTTCAATTTAAATCCGGCAATGTTTTCAACAATATCCACCAGCTGGTTAATGGAAACCATTTCGTCGCTGCCCAGGTTAATTGGTTCTTCAATATCGCTGTACATGATCTTAAGGATTCCTTCCACACATTCGTCGATATACATAAACGAACGGGTTTGTTCACCGTCTCCCCAGATATTAATTTCATCTTTCCCGTACAATTCCCCTTCAATTACTTTCCGGCACATGGCAGCCGGTGCTTTTTCGCGCCCGCCATCGAAGGTTCCAAACGGACCGTAAACATTGTGAAACCGGGCCACCCGGGCAATCAATCCATAATCTTCCATAAAATGGCGGCACATTCTTTCCGAAAAAAGCTTTTCCCAGCCATACCCGTCTTCTGCCAAAGCCGGATAAGCATCTGCTTCTTTCAATCCCGGGTTATCCACATCTGTTTGTTTTTCGCCGTTGTATACACATGCCGATGAAGCATAAAAAAAACGGGTAACTCCCAAATCCCGGGCTGCCATTAACAAGTGGGTGTTTATCAAAACACTGAGCATACAATCAGCCTTGTGTGTTTCAATAAATCCCATACCGCCCATATCAGCCGCAAGATTAAACACTTCGTTCAAACCATTTACTGCAGCATAACAATTTTCTTTTTCGTTTAAATCCAGTACAAGATTTTCGCAATCATCGTGAACCTGATACCATTTTGTGATCGGTTTTTTATCCACTACCCGCACAAAATATCCCTTGTCAGTCAATTTGCGGGCAAGGTGACCGCCAATAAAACCACCGCCACCTGCCACTAATATTCGTTTTTTCATTTTCTTTGATTTTAACTTTCACTGCAAATATTGTCAATCTTTTTAAGCCCTGCAACACCGGAATCTGCCAACAACTCCATTCAAGGTTTTGTCCGAAATAAAACAGGTTGGGAAACATAAACAGACCGGCAACAGCCGGATAAAATATTTCAACTTCATTTTTTCCAGGAAGTATGGTAAAAAATCCGGGCCTTCATCATTTTCACAGGAAAGCTTTGAGAGAATCCTCCTGTACGGCTTTGATAAAATAAAATCCGCTGAATCATGAACCAGAGGCCTGAAAACCAAAACGTCTCATTATGTATTGATTAAGCAAAAGATTTACATTCAATGGATTTCGCTAAAGAATTAGAATTTTTAATCCCTACAGTATAACCTGCTCTGCAAATCTGAGAGAATATTACAGAGGGTTCAAAAAGGGAATTGGGAGGTTCTAACTCCGTATTAAATTCGTATTAAACTCACATTAAATTCGCACTAAATTCGCGTTTTTGCGAATTTAGTACGAATTTAGTACGAGTTTAGTACGAGTTTAGTACGAAGACAATATATATTTAGGATAGCGATGACACGGTTGAATACAGGGGAAATCATCTGACAGAATTTAAATTTCACCAGCAAAATTCTGATTTGTGTACTTTCGTTAAAATAATTAACTTACATCACTTGTTAAACAACTTTTAGTATAAGGATCATTTTACCGGAACATGATAATAAACCTCTTAAATCACTTTTAATTTAGATGAAAAAAAAATCAGATTTCAGAGCCGGGCACGATAAGGATATGGACCTCTATCGCTTATCGAATGGCGAAACCAGTGAAGAAATGGAATCGTTTTACAGAAACATGACCGACAATATTCCCGCAATTATCTGGATGACCCAAAAGGATGGTTCCTGCATTTATCTGAACAGGCTTTGGTACGATTTTACCGGTCAAAAGCCGGAACAGGCATTGGGTTTCGGTTGGCTGGATGCCATTCATCCGGATGATAGAAAAAATGCATTAAATACTTTTCTGGAGGTCAATAAAAAAGAGGGATTTGTAAGCATTGAGTACCGGCTGAAAGACAAAAAAGGAGAATATAAATGGCACCAGGATTCAGGCCAGCCAGTTTTTAAACATGGTGAATTTGATGGCTACATAGGCATTGTAATTGATATTCACAGCAGAAAGCAGGCCGAAGAAACCTTACGCCAAAGCGAAGCATGGTACAAAACCTACGCTGAAGCAATGCCTCAAATGGCATTTATTGCTGATCCGGAAGGAAATATAATTTATTACAACCAGCGTTGGTTCAATTACACTGCCGGAATGGAAGGTACCACAGGCTGGGGATGGATGGATAAACCCATACACCATCCCGATGATCTGGAACGAACCATTGAAAAATGGACCCACTCCTTAAAAACAGGGGAACCTTACGAAATTGAATACCGGTTGCGCCGGTACGACGGACAGTACCGCTGGCATTTGGGAAGAGCAATGCCGGTAACAAATCATGAAGGTAAAACAGAACTTTGGATAGGCACAAACACAGATATCCACCAGCAAAAAACCACAGAAAACAGCCTTGAAGAAGCCATTGCAAACCTCGAAAGTAAAAATCAGAAACTCCGGAAAGCCCGGAAACTGCGCCAAAGCCTTCTGAATATTATCGCTCATGATTTAAGAGGTCCCATCGGAAACATGTTCCTGACACTCGACATCCTCGATTCTGTTAAAGAACAAAAAGATCGGGAAATGATACTTGCCAACCTGCGGAAAATGGTAATTCAACAGGAAAAAATTATAGAAGGTTTATCTGAAATTGTGCAGGTGGAAACTTTCGAAAAGGCCCGGTATATGAAAATAAACCTGCAGAAGATTACCGACGAAATTATTAATGAATTCCAAAATACACTTGAAAAACTGGATGCCCGGATAATCTGCGACTTCAACGACCTCCCGGTAATTGTGCATGTTGAAAGTTTCGTTTTCAGCATATTAAAAAATCTGATATCCAATGCAATTAAATATCGTTCTGAAGACAGGCCACCAAAGATTGAAATTAAAAGCAAAAGACAAGACAATTATGCACTGATTGAAATTAAAGATAATGGAAGCGGCATCGATTTAAAGAGATACAGCAAAAACCTTTTTCAGCCTTTTCAAAGATTCAGCAGTAAAGAAGAAGGAACCGGTATCGGACTTTATATTGTTAAAAATTTAATTGAAGGAAATGACGGGAAAATCAAAGTTAAAAGTCAGCCAGGTACCGGAACCACTTTTTTTTGTTACTTTAAAGAATTTGAATAAACGTAAACAAAACGACATGAGTGAGTTGTTATATCACTAACAGAAAATAAACAATGAACGAACTTTTTATAAAAAGACTGAACCAACCAGGAACGGGTACTCTTGCCGAGGCTGAAAACCTACTTGAAAAACAAACCATTTCCAATTCATTAAATGTTTTAAACTGGACCAAATTCTCCTACCGTCCGAATGTAAGTTTCAGAATTGCCCACACCGGATACGAAATCTGGCTTCAATACCAGGTCAGTGAAAAACATATTATTGCACTTGAAACACGCACAAATGGAGACGTTTATAAAGACAGCTGTGTGGAATTCTTTATCTCTTTTGATAAAAAAAATTATTACAATTTTGAATTTAACTGTATTGGTACAATTCACCTGGCATATGGTGAAGGAAGAAAAAACAGGAAATTTGTGAATCCGGAAACTGTTGAAAAAATTGAAATCAAATCTTCTTTGGGAAACCAACCTTTTGAAGAAAAAACCGGGAATTTCAACTGGGAAATAATGATCCGGATTCCGCTGGAAAGTTTTGCCTTTGATAATATAAAGTCGCTGAATGAATTGAAAGCAACTGCCAACTTTTACAAATGCGGTGACAACTCCTCAGTACCACATTTTGTAACCTGGAATCCGGTGAAAACAGAACAACCGGATTACCACCGGCCTGAATTTTTCGGAAAGGTGAGATTTGAATAATTATTATAACGGAACATTATGGAGCAAAAATCCTTTACGTTTCAAAAGGCAGCCAATATTTTGATAATTATTGTGCTGGGGTACATCATTTTAAAACAGGGAAAATTTATCATTGCCCCAATTTCATTTGCAGTGCTGTTTACAATCATGTTGCAGCCGCTTTGCAATTTTTATGAGCGCCTGGTAAAACATAAAGTACCGGCTATTTTACTCACGCTTTTAAGTGTAATTATTGGACTTGGAATTGTTGTTACTCTTTTTTCGGTGCAACTAACAACTATAATTAACAACCTTGAAAATATAACCGGAAAAATCAGTGAAGGGCTGCAACAAATATTCAACTGGCTCAATACCCATCTTGATCTTCAAAAATCGGATATCAAACAAAACATTCCGAAACTGGCTGACAACACGATGAATTTCGTTCAGAGAGGAATATCCTCTTTAACTACTTTCATTTTCAACCTGTTCTTTATCATCCTTTTGATCTTCTTTCTTCTTTGGTACCAGGATAGTTTTAAAAAGTTCATACTCATTGAGACGAGAAAAAGCAAGCGTGAAAAGACAGGTAAAATCCTGAATAAAATTCAGAGAACAATGCAAAAGTACCTTTACGGAATCTTGCTGGTCATTGGAATTCTGGCCGTTTTAAACAGCGTGGGATTGCTGATTATTGGTATTGATTATGCGATATTCTGGGGTATACTTGCTGCATTCCTTGCGGTTATTCCGTATATCGGCACAACACTGGGTGGAACCCTGCCGTTTTTGTATGCTGTGGCAACAGCTGATAACTGGTGGCAGCCCGCAGCTGTTGTTGGCATGTATGTCATAATACAAAATATTGAGGGGAATATAATCACTCCGAAAGTAGTGGGGAGCAGTGTATCTGTTAATCCGTTATTTGCGTTGGTGGCCATTATTTTTGGTGGTTTTATCTGGGGAATTTCAGGAATTGTGCTGGCAATTCCTGTCATCGGCATCATTAAAATAATTTTAAACCACAGCAACCGCACCAAACCACTGGCTTTTTTAATCAGCAATAAAATTCATAAGGAAGATGATGCTTTCTGGGAAAGAATGGATGATGATATGTACAGGCTAAATGATAAATAAATTCATCTGCCTTGTTCAAAACAGATGAATTTATTTACAGGAGCAAAATCTTTACTTTTCAAATTCGGCGACTACATTTCCTGTAGCTTTTGTCAGGTTCACTTCTTTTGATTTTCCATCCACGGTAATTTTATATTTGCCATAAAATGCAGGAACAGTGAATTCGCCGCTGCCGTTTGTTTTTCCGCTTTCATTTGTCCACCATTCCTTAAAAATCAAATTCTGATATGCTTTTGCAGCCGGAGTAGGTGACCAGTCTCTTTTATAAAGCGATGAAGCAGGAATCCAGTTTGCCCCTTCCCAGAAACCCCACATTAAAATTCCGGCAACTGCAGGTTGAGCAAAACAGATTTTGTAGTAATCCACGATATCCCGGGCTTTTTGCTGCTCTTCTTCCTCTGTCATTTTTAAATTGCGGTTGTTCATGTATTTCGAACGTTGCCCCGGAAGATTGAATTCAGTAATTTTTATGGGCAGATTAAATTGTGAAAGAGAATCAAGTGCATTTTTTAAAGCAACACGATCAAAACTTTCTCCATGAAGATGTCCCTGTACACCAATTCCGTTAATTGGAACTCCCTGTTTTTGCAACAGGCGAATCTGAGCCATATATTCCGGTAGTTTATTCCCCGTAAGTACATCGTAATCATTCAAATACAGCTTTATTAAAGGATCACCGTTATGTGCCCACTGTGCCATTTTTTTTGTAATATCGGGACCCAGCCGCTCTTCATAATAATTGCCATGAATCATTTCGTTGTTTAAGTCATATTCAGAAAACCGGCCTTTATAACGGGAAGTAACAGTTTCAGCACGGTTTTTCAACGTCTGCTCCAATTCCTCATCTGAAAGTTCCTTTACCCAGGGCTGAACAAATTTTTCGATTCCCCAAAACAAATTGTGCCCGCGCAACGGGATGTTGTTTTCATCAGTCCATTGCAGCATTGCATCAATTATATCATAACGCACCTCCCCTTTATTCCGTTCCATATTCCCCCATTTCACAGCATTTTCAGTAACTGCCGAATTGAAATTTTCGAGGAATTTTTCCTTGTATTGCTGCTGGTCAGCTTCCGAAGCGCGGCCATTAAAAATTCCGTCGCTTATTGCACAACCAAACAAGAATTCATGTTTCTGTTGTTCCACGGTAACTTTTGCCCCGGGGTTTGCCTTCACTGTAATTTTACCTATCCGGTTTTCAGCAACAGATTTATCGATGTCGGTTTGTTGCGCTGTAAGTTGCACTACAGAAAGCAGCAGAAATACTGCAATACAAACAGATGTTATTTTTCTACTCGGATTTATTAATTTCATGATCAATAAAATTTTAGTAATTATTTTTCGGATAAATTATTTTAATATAATCGCGCCATTATAATCAGGGCCAGTCCAACTACAAATAAAAGAAACATAGCAGTAAGCAAACCGGTAACTCCTTTTGCACCTTTAAATTCCTTCCAAATGAACACGCCCCAAAGTGCAGCAATTAAAGTAGCTCCCTGGCCCAGTCCATAAGATATCGCAAAACCGGCCTGCTCGGCAGCTATAATGTTGAGCGTCATTCCAAGGCTCCAGATAGCTCCACCCAAAATGCCGGTAAGGTGCAACTTCACATCACCTTTAACAAAATAATCTTTGTATGTTACTTTTTCACCGGTGAGCGGCTTATACATAAATATTGTATTCCATACAAAATTGGAAACAAGCAGGCCAACTGCAAAAATCACAGAAGCCGTATAAGGTGTAAGTTTTCCTTCCACAGGATTTACAAAATCAGTAACCATTGAAGCTGCAACAAAACGGTAGAAAAAGCCCATTAAAAACCCTGCAAGCAATGAAATTACAATTCCTTTGGCCGAAGTTATGGAAGAAGAACCCGGCAGTCTCCGGTATGCAAGTGCATCAAGAATAATAGCAAGTGTAACAAGTGCCACTCCCGAAAATAAGATAACCGGATTTCCAACCGGAGTGGCTGCATAATTGGTTATAACTCCCAGGATGAGAGCAAGTCCGATTCCAATTGGAAAGGCAACCGCCATTCCAGCAATAGCAATGGCTGCAACTAAAAGTATGTTTGCAATGTTAAAAATCACCCCTCCAAGAAAAGCAGAAAACAGGGAGATAAAACTTGCCTGCGAAAGATCGGCAATAAACCCACGACCTTCATTGCCGGTACTTCCGGCGGTAAAAGCCAAAATCAAAGCAAGCAGTAAAACACCAATGGCATAATCCCAGTAAAACAACTGGAATGGCCACTTTTTTTGAGCCAGTTTCTGTGTATTTGCCCACGATCCCCAACACAACATCGTAATAAAAGCAAGAACAACTGCCCAACCATATGAATGTATTATAACCATGATAATAAATTTAGTTTCAGTTTAAGTTCAATTTCAACAAACCGGTTGTTTAAAAAACAGACTCGAAAATAAAGTAATACAAATATTCATAATTTATCTGATTTGAACAATCATTTGCACAAAAGGGCTGCATTAAATTTGCCGCATATAATCAAAAGAGCGATTTGTTTGTTGAATATTTCACAATAAAGAATTAAACATAGCATTTTGAACTTTTTTCAAATATATTTTGAAGGATTACTTCTGATTGTCATCTTTTTTTCGCTTCTGTGGATTTTCAGCGTTTTCAGAAAAGATGCAGGTATTGTGGATATGTTTTGGGGTGCGGGTTTTATTCTGGTTACTGCATTTTATTTTTTTGTCACGGAAAATTATACTACCCGGAAGTTTATAGTACTGGCGCTTGTATTGATTTGGGGACTGCGCCTGACCGTATACATTATGGGGCGGAATATGGGAAAGGAAGAAGATTTTCGGTACCGTAATTTCAGAAAAAAATATGGCGAAAAACGATACTGGTGGATAAGTTATTTTCAGGTGTTTCTTTTACAGGGCGTAATATTATGGTTTGTTTCGGCGCCACTGCTTGCAGCGCAGTATTTTACGGAAGAAAATGATTTGAATTTTTTCGATTTCCTTGGAATATTCATCTGGCTGGCCGGTTTTATTTTCGAAGCCGGTGGTGACTTTCAAATGGCCCGGTTTAAAAATAACCCGCTAAATGAAGGTAAAATTCTCCGTAAAGGTTTCTGGAAATATACACGTCATCCCAACTATTTTGGTGACGCCGCAGTTTGGTGGGGCTTTGGACTAATAAGTATTGCAGCCGGAAGTTATTTGCCTGTCTTAGGCCCTGTATTAATGACATTTCTACTGTTGAAAGTTTCCGGAGTATCCATGCTTGAAAAAACACTTAAAAGGACAAAACCCGGGTATAATGAATATGCAAGGCAAACAAATTCATTTATTCCCTGGTTTCCAAAAAAGAAAAAACAATGAAAGCTTTAAACTGTTTATTTATCGTATTTATCATCTCAATGGTCCCGGGTTATTCATATAATTCAGGAATTGAATCAGCAGAAATGGGAAAAATTGAAACGGGCGATACAGTGCCTCAATTCAAACTAAAAAATCAGGACGGCAAATGGATTAACATTAATTCTTTGCTGGGAGAAAAGAACCTTGTCATCTATTTTTACCCGCACGACGGAACTCCGGGATGTACAAAACAAGCCTGTACCTTTCGGGACGAATATGAAAAATTTAAAAATGCCGATGCCGAAGTTATTGGCATCAGCAGCCAGTCGGTGAAAAGCCATAAAAAGTTTGCACTAAAATATGATTTGCCTTTTATTCTTTTAAGCGATGAAAAAAATGAAGTAAGAGAAAAGTTTGGAGTTCCTTCCGGTTTGTTTGGGCTTATTCCCGGAAGAGTAACATATGTGGTAAATAAAAAAGGCCGGGTTGTTTACATCTATAATTCAATGTCGGATGTGGAACAACATGTCGAAAATGCACTGAATATTCTTAAAAAACTGGATTAAACCAATCTTTACTGAAATCGTTTAAATGTCACGATCTAATATATTCTGTTTATGAAGCAACTTGAAACACTGAAAAAAGAACTTGGAAAACCTTACTTCGATCTTGAATTTCTGCTAAATTGCTTTAAGGAAGTTCTCATTGAAAACAATGAGAAGGAACTCGCCAACTGCATTCCATGGATAAGTGATGAATCGAGTTATGAGGATGCAGTTTTTTCACAAAAACATTTTCACATGTTTTCAGTAAGTTTCCAGTTGCTCAATTTAGCTGAAACAAACGGTGCAGTACAGAACCGTAGAAAGACGGAAGAAAAAGAATCGCTAAGCTCTATTAAAGGACTATGGGCCAATACTTTTAAACTATTAAAAAAGAACGGTTTCTCAGAAGATCAGATTGCAGGTATTTTCAGCGAAATTGAAGTTGAACCGGTTCTGACTGCTCATCCAACCGAAGCAAAGCGCCCGGTGGTTTTAAAAAACTACCGCGAGTTGTACCTGCTGCTCGTGAAAAGGGAGAATTCAATGTATAATTCGTATGAAAATGATGAAAATAAAAATGAAATCAAACGCGTCATTACTTCTATCTGGTACATCGATGAATATTATATGGAAAAGCCAAAAGTGGAAACTGAACTCGACAATGTTATCCATTATTTTGTAAACGTTTTTCCTGAAATCATCAACCTGCTGAACCGGAGACTTATTCAGGCCTGGGAGAATGCAGGATTCAATAAACAAAAACTGGTGGAAAACAACAACTTTCCGCTGTTAAAATTTGGAACCTGGATTGGTGGCGATCGTGACGGACACCCACTGGTTACTGCGGAAATCACCCGACAGACTTTACTAAAACTTCGGCTTAATGCATTCATCATTCTCAAAAATGAACTGACAAAACTGTCAGAGAACCTGAGTTTCTATACACATCAAAACCAGCTTCCCGAAAAAATTTCATTACGATTGAATGAAATAGTTGATGAACTTGGGAATAATTCAACAGATCTGGTTTCGGCACACAGTAATGAAGCATTTAAATTATTTGTGCTGCTGCTTGTTGAAAAAATGCCCATTAATATCGGCCGGGGAAGATTGTTTGAACTTGTTGACAAAAAGGAAAGCTATAAACTTGCACAACAACTTATTAATGATTTGGAACTTCTTAAAGTTGAATTGAAAAATCATGGCGTTTTGGAACTTGCCAATTTCTCAGTAAATCACTCTATTCAAATAGTTAAAACATTTGGTTTTTATTTAGCCGAACTAGACATTCGTCAAAACAGCAGTTATTATGAGAAAGCATTAATTCAGATAGTTAATGAATCGAAGTTAAATGGAGAATTGCCGGAAGAATTACCGGAAAGCGAAGTACAAAAAATCATTCAGTCTGAACTAAAAACAAACCGGCCATTTATTCGTGACTGGAGCCTGCTTCCGCATGAAGCGAAAAGTGTTTTGGAATGTTTTAACGTTCTGCAACATCACATTACTGAATACTCTTCACAATCACTAGGTTCACTGATTGTGAGCATGACCCGCAATGCCACCGATTTGATGATGGTATACATTCTCGCCCGCGAAGCCGGTCTTACTTTTTTTAAAGAAACGCTGATTATCAAATTGAACGTAGCTCCTCTTTTTGAAACCATCAGTGATCTAATTGCAAGTCCTGCCATTATGGAAGAATATTTTAGTTATCCTGAAGTGCAGAACAGCCTTGAATTTCAGCGAAAACAAAAAAAGCTTCAGCACAAAACCCAGGAGATTATGATTGGCTACAGCGACAGCAACAAAGATGGCGGGATTCTGGCCAGCTCATGGTATTTATACAAAGCGCAGAAAGAGATTTCGGAAGTGGGGAAAAAGTTTGGAGTTAAAATTAAATTCTTCCACGGGAAAGGCGGCTCCATTAGCCGCGGAGCAGGTCCCGTTCACTGGTTTCTCCGTTCACTTCCGCATGGCACACTTTCCGGCAAGTTTAAAATAACCGAGCAGGGAGAAACTATTGAAAAGAAATTTGCAAATAAAATCAATGCAGCATATAATCTTGAATTGATGCTTTCGGGAACCACATTAAACACGCTCCTCCACCAGAATGAGATGCAAACAAAAAATGAAGCGCCGGAAATTCTGGAATATATGGGAAAAGAGAGTTTCAATTTTTATAATGAATTGCTTAAAAACGAACATTTTCTTGAATTCTACGAACAGGCGACACCGATTGATGTCATCGAGGAAAGCAAAATTGGCTCGCGTCCGGCCAGGCGAACCGGAAAAAGGACCTTTGAAGATTTACGTGCCATCCCATGGGTTTTTAGCTGGGGACAATCAAGATACCATATTACCAGCTGGTATGGAGTTGGTTCCACCCTTGAGAAAATGCAATCCGAATTTCCCGAAAAATACAACAAGTTGAAAGAACTGCTGCATACAAACCATTTTGTGCGTTATATTTTAACAAATATAGATACAAGTCTTGCAAGTACAGATGAAGAAATCATGAAACTCTACGCTGGATTGGTAAAAAACCAGGTGGTAAAAAATACAATTCTTAACCTTTTACTTACCGAACTTGAAAAAACACGCAGGTTAATGCAGGAGTTGCTTGGGCGGCCAATGCATGAAAGGCGTAAAAATCATTTCTATTCAACTGGTTTGCGTGCGGAAGCATTAACCATACTTCACAAAAACCAGGTAAACAACCTAAAACAATGGCGGAATGCTGATTTCAACGGAGCTGAAGAAAAAGAAAACCTGCTGAACCAACTTCTGATTTCGGTAAATGCAATTGCAAATGCAATGGGAACAACAGGATAATTGGAAGATGATTCTTTTTGGCTTTCAACTTTAATTTATTAAACAGCCTGTAATTTAGATTCATTTTAAAAAACATGATAAATCTCATACATCAAACCTCAAACACTAAATTCAATTTTTTGCAAATTTGAATTTCTACCCTATTTTTTGGTTCAAATTTCTTTTCTTTTTTAAGATATTTGATACAACACCCCCTGGTGATTTCTATTTTCCTATTCTTTTTAAATGAAATCATTAATTCAGTCCCTTGTAACAAAATGATACTTTTAAGTGTATTTGAAAATAATTTTAACCGATAATACCCGTTTAAAATATCTTTTTTCTTCCGGGAAGGAACAAACAGTAACATATCTTTCGTTTTTATTCTATTTTTGCATCCATCGGAAAGTAAATAGTTCTGAAATTCTAAAACGGAGTAACATGTTCGACAAAGGTCTCACTACTTTTATGATTGTTGCCACCAGCCTGGTTATGCTAATGACTCCCGGACTTGCATTTTTTTATGGCGGACTTGGATGCAAAAAAAATATCCTGAGTATCATGATGCAGAGTTTTGTATCCCTTGGATTAACTACTATTTTATGGATTGCTTTTGGATATTCCTTATGCTTTAGCGGAACAATGGCAGAAGGGACAGATTTTTTTGGATTCATAGGAAATCTGGATAAAGTATTTCTGAATGGAGTTACCTCTTCTACTCCTTTTTCAGCTGACAGAAACTTTCCTGAATATATATTTGTGGCTTATCAAATGATGTTTGCCATTATTACTCCGGCACTTATAACAGGTGCATTTATTAACAGGGTAACTTTTAAAGCATATATATTATTTCTAATTCTGTGGCAAATATTTGTTTATTATCCGTTTGTGCATATGGTTTGGGGCGGTGGAATCCTTGCTGAATGGGGAGTGCTTGATTTTGCAGGAGGAATTCCGGTGCATGCCACAGCAGGATTTGCTGCACTGGCATCTGTACTTTTTGTTGGAAACCGTGCCGAGCAAAACAGCGGCCCCAATAATATTCCGCTTGTTGCAATTGGCACAAGTTTACTCTGGTTTGGCTGGTATGGTTTTAATGCCGGGAGCGAACTGAATGTCGATGCAATTACTGCACAGGCATTTTTAAATACAGATGTAGCAGCATCTGTTGCTGCTATAACATGGTTAACCATTGAATGGACAACCGGCAGAAAAAGACCAACTTTTATTGGTTTGATGACAGGTGCCGTTGCAGGTTTGGCTACAATTACTCCTGCTGCCGGATATGTGAGTTTAGGTTCTGCATTTTTTATTGGTCTGAGTGCAGGTTTTATATGCTACCGGGCTGTAAAATTCGTCAAACGGAAAAGATGGGATGATGCGCTGGATGTATGGGGAGTGCATGGAATCGGAGGAGTTACAGGAACCATAATGCTGGGGCTCTTTGCTACCAAATCCATTAATCCCGGAGGTGCAGACGGCCTGATTATGGGAGGCGGCTTCAGTTTTTTACTGAAAGAATTGGCGGCCATCACACTGGCTTCAGCATGGGGATTTGTTTTTACTTTAATCATGCTGAAGACGATTAACAAATTTGTGCCGGTTAAAGTAGGACGAATGGATGAATTAAAAGGACTCGATTTGGGTTACCACGGCGAAGTCGCAAGGCAATAAAACTATATCTTTCATTTTTGTCTCTCTTTGGCTTGTATATTTTACGTTGAATTAAACTTTAATTTTTGAACTTTATACTCTGAACTTTTCCTTGTACATTTGCACCTCAAAAATTTATATAACGCTGAAAAGAACATGGAAATTCAGAGCAAATATTCCCCTGCAGAAGTTGAAAACAAGTGGTATAAATACTGGATGGAAAACAGATATTTTCATTCAGAACCCGACGGACGCGAATCATACACCATTGTGATTCCGCCGCCCAATGTTACAGGCGTCCTGCACATGGGGCACATGCTCAACAATACTATTCAGGATATTCTTGTACGCAGGGCACGTATGACCGGCAAAAATGCCTGCTGGGTACCGGGTACCGACCACGCTTCCATTGCTACCGAAGCCAAAGTAGTAAATAAACTGCGTGCTGAAGGAATAGACAAATATGATCTTTCACGCGATGAATTTCTGAAACATGCCTGGGACTGGACCGACAAACATGGTGGAATTATCCTGGAACAGTTAAAAAAACTTGGGGCCTCCTGCGATTGGGACCGTACAGCTTTTACCATGGATGAAGCCCGCAGCGAATCTGTGTTAAAAGTTTTTATTGACCTGTATAATAAAGGTTTGATTTACCGTGGAGTGCGCATGGTGAACTGGGATCCGGCTGCCAAAACCGCTCTGTCTGACGAAGAGGTGATTTATAAGGAAGTCAAATCAAAACTGTATTATCTGAAATATAAGTTAGAAGCCCCATCCCAACCTTCCCCAAAGGGGAAGGAGTTTTCTCCCCCTTCGGGGGAGTTAGAGGGGGCTTCTGAGGGGGCTTCCTTTATTACCATCGCAACTACCCGTCCTGAAACAATTCTTGGCGACACTGCAGTATGTGTAAATCCTGCCGATGAACGGTTTACCCACCTTATCGGTAAGCGTGTGCTGGTACCGCTGATTAACCGTTCCATCCCTGTTATTGCTGATGAATACGTGGATATGGAATTTGGTACAGGCTGTCTGAAAATTACACCTGCACACGATATCAATGATTACGAAATTGGAATGCGCCATAATCTGCCATCCATCGATATTTTTAATGATGACGGAACATTAAGCGATAAAGCAGAAATTTTCATAGGCGAAGATCGTTTTGATGTGCGTGATAAAATTGTCCCTGAACTTGAAAAGGCAGGTAATCTGGCTAAAATTGAAGACTACACCAACAAAGTGGGTTTCTCGGAAAGGACCGATGTAATTATAGAGCCAAAGCTTTCGGCGCAGTGGTTCCTTAAAATGGACGAGTTGGTAAAACCGGCGCTCGAAAATGTGATGAACGATACCATTCAGTTTCATCCTGCAAAATTTAAGAATATATACCGTCATTGGATGAGCAACATCAAAGACTGGTGCATCAGCCGTCAATTGTGGTGGGGACACCAGATTCCCGTGTGGTATATAAAAACTCAAGCCCCCCTAAATCCCCCCGAAGGGGGAAACTGGGGATTTGTGGTTGCTGAAAATGAAGAAGAAGCCAGGAAGCTTGCACTGGCCGGACACCCCTCCCTTGGAGGGGCTGGGGGAGGCTTCTCTCTCATTCAGGATGAAGATGTACTCGACACCTGGTTCTCGAGCTGGCTATGGCCGATTTCAGTTTTCGATGGAATCCGCAAACCCGATAACGACGATGTAAATTATTATTATCCCACTTCTGATTTGGTAACTGCGCCCGATATTATTTTCTTCTGGGTGGCCAGGATGATTATTGCAGGTTACGAATACCGTCATAAATTCCCCTACAAAAACGTTTATTTCACCGGAATGGTGCGTGATGCCCAGCGCCGAAAGATGTCAAAGTCGTTGGGAAATTCACCCGACCCGCTCGATTTGATTGCAAAATATGGTGCCGATGGTGTGCGTGTGGGTATGCTCCTTTGCTCCCCTGCCGGTGGCGACCTTCTTTTTGATGAAAGCCTGCCGCAACAGGGAGCTGGTTTTGCAACGAAAATCTGGAATGCCTTCCGACTGGTAAAAAACTGGGAAGTTTCTGCTGACATTGAACAGCCGGAGCATTCGAAACTCGCGATTGAATGGTTTCAAAATAAACTAAGCGAAGTGGTGGAGACGCTCAATTCACAGTTTGATCAGTTTCGTATTTCGGAAGCATTGATGACAGTTTACACCACAGTTCGGGATGAGTTTTCGGGATGGTTGCTCGAAATTGTCAAGCCGGCTTACCAGCAGCCCATCGATACTAAAACCTACAGCGAAGTCGTTGATTTGTTCGACAAAATGCTGCGGCTCATGCATCCTTTCATGCCATTTATTACCGAAGAAATATGGCAACTGCTTACCGAACGAAACGAAGGTGAAAGCATCATGATTAGTCAGCTTCCAAAAGCTGAAAACTATGATAGTGGTTTACTTACTGCCTTTGAAAATGTAAAGGAAGCCATTTCGGGGATTCGTAAAATAAGGACAGATAAGAATATTCCAAATAAAGAATCTGTTGAGCTTAAAATCCAGCAGGGTGACAAAGGTTTCGAACCTCAGTTTAACCCGGTTATTATTAAGATGGCTCATCTTTCTTCGCTTAAAATGATAAATGAAGAAGTATCAGGTGCTGCATCTTTCCGGGTAAAATCCACCAACTTTTACATTCCGCTGGAAGGTTTTATCGATGTGGAGGAAGAATTAAAGAAGCTGGAGGAAGAATTAAAATATACAAAAGGATTTTTGGGTACAGTAATGAAAAAGCTGGGCAACGAACGGTTTGTAAACAATGCGCCGGAAGAAGTGGTGGCAAAAGAACTCGCCAAACAAACAGACGCCGAAGCAAAAATAAAAGTACTGGAAGATCGGATTGCCGGGTTGAAATAGCAGCCCCTCCTAACCTCCCCGGGGGGGAGGAATCAGGATCATTCTATTAAAAAATTCAGTTTGAAAGTATTCTGAGAATATTTTTAATGAAGTTATCTCATCCTGAAAAACAAAAGGGATATAACCTCAACTAATCATCATCATCATCTTTACCGGGGGTTAAAAACGCTGCATGAACAGGGGCCGGGCATTCGCTGTCCATTCCTTTTATTGCAGCCCAAATCACCTTGTTGAACTGGTCATCCGGAATGCGGTCTTCAATTTTAAAATTAAACGTCTCGCTTAACCGCGACATCGCAGTTTTCTCTGTATTTACAAGGTCTAAATCCACCTTGTTCGGGAGTGCGTTAAATGGCGGATGACCGGCTGTTTTGTTAAAACAACGCCACATGGGTTCTGCTGCTGCATCATACTGGCTCATTGGTGGCAGCCCCAAAATTAGTTCGATGGTGCGCAATGCAGAAGAAGTGGAATACATGGTATGATCAACAAATCCCTGTTTCACAAAACCCCCTGCAATATATGCTGTAGTGCGGTGAGCATCCACATGGTCGGGACCATTTTGGGCATCATCTTCAAGAATAATTATCAAACTTTCATTCCAGATGGGCGAATGACTAAGGTAATCCACAAACATTCCCACTGCAAGATCATTGTCGGCGACATGTGCCTTTGGAGTAGGCCTTCCCAGCCGGAGTCCTTCTGTGTGATCATTGCCGAAACGGATACTGTTGAATTGCGGAACATTTCCTTCGGCAAGCAGCTTTTCAAAATCATCCTTCCACCAGCGGAACCTTACCGTATCGCGAATTGACATATCCCAACCCACATATTCCTCACAAAAATGATTCACCAGTGCAGGTACATTTGCTGTTTTTTCATCTGAGATAAATTCCCCATAGCTTCGATACGGAACCTCGAATTTCTTGCAGTAATCCCATAAAAAAACCTTGTTCTCAGCAATATCACGATTTCCTTCGCCGGGATAAGTGCCGCCTCTTCCACCATAACTTGTAGGCCAGTTTTTTTCGAGATAATCGGTTGCATACGCACCCATTGTCCAGTTGTGGCCGTCGGCACTTACTTCGCCATCAACATAAAAATTATCGAGCAAAACAAACTGATTTGCAATCGCATGCTGGTTTGGCGTCACATTTTCTCCAAAAAGCACAAGGTTAGGGTCTCCGTTTCCTTCCGGAATATCACCCAGAACCTGATCGTACGTCCGGTTTTCCTTGATAACATAAAAAACGTACCTGATGGGTGATTTATCGCCTACTTTAGTTGGAACCGGGTTTCCTTCCTCGCCTTCCGAAATTAATTCGTTTTCCTTGTTATACGGAACATTCTGATACACTGCCTGTGAATAAATTCCAAGTTGATTTTCATCAGGCACACCGATTGCCTGCAATGTTCCGGTAAACAATCCTCCAATGTACTGTACTTTCATATTTTCGACATCCAAATCCTTATGTCGCTCCACCCGTTCCTTTTCACTTTCAGGACTTGGCCCAAGCGGATTTGCTTTTGAAGTGAGCCCTTTTCCATTCGCAACAAAAACAGTATTTCCAACAACCCGCACACATGTAGGATACCAGCCTGTAGGAATAAAACCTTTGCTAAAACTTTCACCCGGTTCACTTACATCGAAAACAGCAAGGCAATTGTTGTCGGCATTGGCAATATACAATGTTTTATTATCGTCACTCAATGCAAGGCTGTTGGTGGTAGAGCCGGAAGGTGCGCCGGGATAAAGGGCAGAATTCAATACTTCAACCACCTTTTTTTGTCTGAGCGAAAGAACTGAAACTGAATTATCGTTTGCATTGCTCACAAAAAGAAACTTTCCGTTTTTGGTGATACACATATCATTCGGATTGTCTCCCACTGCAACTGAACCTGTAATCTCCTGTTTTTTTGTATCGAAAAGAATAACTTTATCGCAACCCCAGCAGGATACATAAAGCATTTTGCAGTCGTCCGACAGGATACAGGTATAACCTTCTCCTCCCAATGGAACCTGCTTTTCAACTTTCCGTTCCTTCAAATTATAAACATACAGCGAATTGTTTTCTTTTGTAACCGCGTAAACCAACTGCCGTTTATCATCCACATCAATTCCTGCAATTGAAATTTTCTCCGGCCAGGGCTTTCCAATTACCAATGTATCGTATGATTCCAGCTTGTTGTTATTCACCATATAACAGATTATCCAGTTGTCGTTGCCACCGGAAGCATATAAATATTTCCCGTTTGACGAAAAGGTAAGTCCAAGCCAGCTTTTCTGAATGACAACCGAATCAAGCATCTTCATCTCGTTTGCATCAATGAGTTGTATGGTTTGAGTACTCTGTCCATTGTTGGTTACTGCAAGCATTTTGCCGGATGGTGAAACGGCAATATTTAGCGGCAAGTCACCGAGCGGAAGCAGTTCGCCTACCGGTGACAGCTTCCAGCCATTTGGAAGCGAAATCTGGTTTGCCATTATTTCTTTCAGCGATTGCCCGCTAACAATGGTTGAAATACCTGTAATTAAAAAAATCAGCAGGAGAAGAATATTTGATTTTCCCGGCGTGTTATTCATGATCTGCAGGTTTAAGTTTATTGTTATCCCAATATTTAAATTAAGGTGTAAATTAAGATATGAAAGTCATAAATACAAACATTCCTAAACGAAATAAGAAATACCGGAATTATATTTTATGAAGTTGATACTTTCATTTCTTTCAATAAAACCGGCAAATGCAATTTTAATGGCTTTATAAATCAGAAATTTTAATTCTGATTTCTTCTTCAGGATAAACATTGTAATTATCGCCAAACTGAGCCAAAAATTCTATACTCAATGCTCTGAAAGTATAAGAAACCGGCAATAAAATTACCGCTCCAATGTATGGGATTGCAATCAGGAATAATCCAATACAACAGGTAAAAAGCGCAACAAGCAGAACTGCAATAACCACAGCAATTTTTAGCACAAAAATGAAAAGTCCGTAAACAATAAAGACAAAGAAATGCTTCCCGAAAAGCGACAGAAATTTCCCCCACCCGGTTAAGACTCCAACTCTGTTTTTATACATTACCGGAACTACAAAATCTTTCAGAAATAATGAGATATAGCCAAAAATGAGAATGATTGCAAGAAAAATTAAAACGAGACGACCAACTGACCAAACAATTTCAAGCTGCTGGTAATCCCCATAATAAAGATCCTTACCGGTTTTAAAACTGTAAATAAAAAAGAGCATTAAAATGGCGAAAAAGATCCAGCCCATAAAGAAATTCCAAAGGAACAATGAGTTTCCTTCCTTCCTGTATTCCTTCCAGGGAAGGCTAACATCATTCTTATCAAGGGCTACATTGTGCAGAAACATAAATTTTCCGCGCGAACTGACCCAAATAACTACCGAAACAGCAGCGATTAACACAATGATTCCGGCGATAATCAGGTTAAACCAAACCGGATGAGCAAGCAGCCAATCTTGCGCAGTTTGAGGAAAAGTAAAAAATTCATCCAGTCCCCGACCGGAATTATTTCCACTGCCTCCGCTCCCGCTTCCGCTGCAGTCGGTCAAACCGGCAAGCCAGGCTGTAAATCCAACGCGAAACCATTTATTGATATTAAAAGGCTGAAAGAGGGCTTTTTTCATGCGGGCCCATGCTTTTGAAAGCGGGCCGCTGTAACTTATTGCCATGGTTGTAGTTTTTGGTTTGATGCAAGTTACAAAAAATAAAAAAATCAGATTGAAATCTTCGTGATATAAACTAACTACTCAGGCAGTTTTGCAAACCAGGAATGTATTTTTACCTTCAAACTATTTACTATTTTTGATATTCAAACTTAAATCAATTAAAATGACCAGATATAATTCGGTTTTCTGTTTATTCCTGATACTCCTTTTTAATTCTGTTTTTGTTCATGCACAGGAAAATAAAGCAATGTCTGCTTTCCCAATGGATTGGGAAGGGTTTTCATCGGGCAAAATTAACCTTTCGTATTTACTTGAAAAACCGGCGGGTGAAAAGGGTTTCATTACAATTGAGAAAGGCCATTTTGTTAAACCAAACGGCGAAAGGTTCCGGATTTGGGGAGTGAATCTTACAGGCGGGGCTTGTTACCCTGAAAAAACGGTGGCGCCTAAAACCGCAGCATTTCTTGCAGCGATGGGAATCAATGCTGTGCGTTTTCATTTCCTTGATTCAAACTGGGGCGAAGGAAAATCCATTTTCCCGCAGGAAACAGACAATACACAGACATTCGACCAGGAACAACTGGATAAGCTTGATTTTTTTGTATCGGAACTGAAAAAGCAGGGCATTTATTCCAACTTCAACCTGAATGTAGGACGAAACTTCCGTGAGGGAGACAATGTGCCATCGTACAGGTTTTTGGGACTTGCAAAAGCAGTTACACTCTTTGACGATCACATCATCGAACTTGAAAAGCAATATGCAAAACAGTTGCTTTCGCATAAAAACAGATACACAGGAAATGAGTACCGCAACGAACCGGCACTGGCGTTTCTTGAAATTGTAAATGAAAACTCACTTGTTGAAGCCTGGTTTACAGGACGGTTACTTGGCGAACATAATTCAACTGAGACCAGCACATGGACAGATATTCCTGAATATTACGGTAAAGAACTGACTGAAAAATACAATCAATGGCTGGAGAAAAATCTTTCTTCCGAAAAATTAAATATACTACGTACTGAACTTCGTTTAAAAGAAGGTGAACCAATTCCGCGACTGAAAAATACCGAATTTGAAGAAGCTTCTGATTTGCGCTTTCAAACCGAAGCAAAATTTATCATTGAAACCGAAAATTCCTTCTACTCGGGGATGTACAGTTTCCTGAAAAATGAGGTGAAAGTCAACCAGCTTGTTGCTGCAAACAGTGATCACAACCACTGGAAAAGCGGATATGCATTGCTTTCATCCACATCGAAATCCGATTTTGTGGATGGACATGTTTACTGGCAGCATCCAAATTATTTTACTGATCCTGCAACAGGGGAAAGCACATTTTCAATCGAAAACACCCCGATGGTTAATGATCCTGAATTTTCTACTGTAGCACAACTTTCGCGATCGGCAGTGATTGAAAAACCATATACTGTTTCGGAAACCAACCATCCTTATCCAAACGAATATGCCGCTGAGGGATTTTTAATTCTGGGTGCATACGCTCTGCTACAGGATTGGGATGGCATTTATTTTTACACGCTCGAACATGACGATCCGACACTGTGGAATACAAAAAAGCCAAACTATTTCGATATCGAACATGACCCGGTAAAAATGGCTGCCCTTGCAGCAGGCGCACCGATGTTTCACCGCGGGGATGTAAAAGCAGCTCAAACAACGGTTTTGCGAAATTACAGTGAAACGGATTTAATTGAAGGAATCCGGAAAAATCTAGGCCCAAAACCATTTTTTACACAAGGGTTTCCGCTGGCAACACCGCTAAAATATAAAACACGGATTGAATCTTTTTCAGGTGGAGAAAATAATTTTCCCGAGTTAAAGGATGGAAACAACATTGTTTCCGAAACCGGGGAACTTACATGGAATACAGCAAATGAAAAGGGAGTTGTTTCTGTTAACTCAAAAAAAACACAGGCGCTGATTGGTTATTCGGATAAAATGAATGTTAGGGCAACTGAAAATCTGGCTGCCCGACTGGATAATCCTTTTGCAACGATTGTGATGACTTCGCTGGATGGAAAACCAATTGCATCGTCAGGCAAAATGCTGCTGACGGCAGCAGCTTCATCCATATTAAAGAATGCAGTCTGGAATTCAGAACGCACATCACTGATTCAATGGGGCGAGCAACCTTTTTTGATAGAACAGGTTTCCGGAACCATAAAATTAAAAGGATTGAAAAAACCAGCCGGTTTTAAAATAACACCGCTCGATGGTTCGGGAAAACCAATTGGTAAAATACAACAGGTAATTTCGAAAAACAGTGAAATTGAATTCATCATCGGAGAAACGCCAACTGTTTGGTATCTTGTTGAAAAAAATTAATTGCAGCTATTCATCGGAACAATTAAAGCCATCCGATAAGATTTCATAAGAATGGCTGTTGATTTGCAACCTCCGGCCTGTCTCTTAAATCTTGTTAAAAGTTCAGTTAAAAACTGTTATCTTTCCAACCGTATAAATGATTTCAGATACTTTTGTTCCGAAATATTCCAGCATGTTGAAATTAAAGTACATACTTCTTGTTTTCCTGTCGGTTTTTACCCTGATTGCAAATTCGCAGGATGAAATTATCGACCCGATGCTCATTCGCCTGAAAGCAAGAATTGTAAGTGCTTCCGACAGCTCGGCTGTGCCTTATGCCAACATTATCAACAACCGCACCCACAGTGGAACCATTACAGGCGCCGATGGTTATTTTACTCTCGAAATGCTGAATATCGACAGCCTTGTAGTCACTTCGATAGGTTATCAGAAGGAAGTTTTAAAAGTACCGTATAATTACAACGGGCAAAACACAATTGTTTTTGAAATGAAACCGGTGAATTACGGCATTGGTGAAGTGGAAGTCAAAGGAAAAAAACAGGAGTATAATTTGGGGCTCGACCAGAAAAAGCCTGTGAACATTGCCCCCGAATTACGAGGAAATGCATTTAATGAAAAACCGCCGATAATTGCTGCACTTTTTAATCCGATTTCTTTTTTGCAGTACTATCTCAGCGGCAGTGAAAAGGAAAAACGGGATGTACGCGAAGCAATGTCACTCCAGCGAAACTGGGAAATGCACTCCGAAAATTACAACAAAGAGATGGTGATGAAACTTACCGGGTTGAATGAAGTCAATGCGGATTCGTTTATGGTGTGGTTCAATGCCCGGGATGTGCTTCCTTACACCTCAACAGAATACGAAGTGCGGGCTTCCATTGTTTACTATTTCGAA
The DNA here is from genome assembly GCA_963816685.1 of uncultured Prolixibacteraceae bacterium. Classification (GTDB taxonomy): domain Bacteria; phylum Bacteroidota; class Bacteroidia; order Bacteroidales; family Prolixibacteraceae; genus CAVYUC01. Next base: position 272,122 of record CAWFMB010000016.1, read on the forward strand.
AAATACAAACAGGAAAAAAAATAGAGTTATCGATTTTAATTTTGAATACCAGGTGTGTAAAATAAACAGGAATCACCTTACAAATCCGGAGAGAAAAGATAAAACTGATAAAGCAACAGCACAGTAAGCCGTTTTTGTTTAGATGCAAATAAGCAATCCCAATAACTGCGTACTTAAATGAATTGGAGAGAAAGAACGTTGAGCCGACAATTCATTGTCTCCTAAACTAAAAACAGTTATGACTTCCCAAAGGAGGAGATTCTGAAGCTTTTTTCCCGCTATCCGGCTATACCATCACTATACCATCTGTATACCTCCGATATTAAATCGCGAACCAACCCCGTCCATGGTATATGGAAGGTATAGTGAAAACCGGTATAAAACTGCTTTGGATAGAAGAACAAATCCTGCAGTTAAAACAGCATTACATTTTACCTTTAAAAGCCACTTCTGCAATAATTTTATACAAAGAAACAGATAATTTTTTTGATAAAAGTGTTCAGGGCTGCTGTAAGTAGAGTTAATAAAATTCTGTTTTTTTATTCGAATGAAGAAAGATTGAAGTATTAAACATTTTTACTCCATCGGAAAAATAAAATGTTCCATAAACAGGAAACGAAATTTCATTTGAAAGCAAAAATTCCAAACCTGAACCAGGTCTGGAATTTCATAATACTTTTCATTTTTGTACATATCGTACAGGCAGGCACTTACAACTCTTTCACTTCAATATTACGCCATTTAACTTTTATGCCTCCACCTGCATGAATTTGCAACGCAATAGCACCTTTTCCTTCGGCTATTTTATCGTCTTCAATATCCACCATCTGTTCTCCGTTGAGCCAGGTGGTAACATGGCCTCCCACCACACGGATTTTCATTTTGTTCCATTCTCCCATTTTAAGGATATCTTCTTTTTCATCGGGTATCTGCACAAGCCATCCACGGCCATATGATTCATAAATACCGCCTGTGTCATTGTTTGGCGGTGCTACTTCCACCTGCCAGCCGCTGACTTTTGTTCCATCGAAGGTTGAACGGAAAAATACACCGCTGTTGCCATCTGCTTCCTGTAGAAACTCGAGGGTCAACTCAAAATCATCGTAATTCTTTTTAGTGGAGAGGTAACCGTATTCAGCATCAGGACCGCTTTCGCAAATGAGCAGGCCATCTTCCACATACCATTTTTCGGTACCATGAATAATCCAGCCATCGAGGTTTTTACCGTTAAATAACGATTTGTAATCTTTACTTCCTGCTGAAGCACTCCATGCAATCGCTGCTGCAAACAGCACCAGAATAATTCGTTTCATTGATTCAATTTTAATTTTATTTATGATTCCTGTTATTGAAAAGTTTTCTTTTCCGTTAATTTCCAACCTGTTGTTTCAGCAATTTTACATTGTTTTCGAGCCGTGTGATTGTTGCATCCTTTTCCTGAAGCTGGGTTCTCAGTTTTTCAGTTTCAGCTCTTACACTGGTTAATTCTGTACGCAAAGTGTTCAATCGTTCTTCGCTTCTCTGGTTTTCAACCTGCGCGGTTTTCAATTTATCCTGCAACACGTTAATGTCGTAATTTTTCTGATTGACTGTGGAAGTGGTTGAAGAAAGTTCATCTTCCAGATTCTCTACCTGCGATTCGAGTTGCCGGATTGTCCTGTCTTTGGTTTGCACTGCATCCGAAAGCCGTTGTTTTTCAAAATCGAAATTGAAACTTGATGACTGAAGTGACTCTTTTTGTGTATCCAGGTTCTCACTCAATGTAAAAACCACTGCATTCAGCGAATCGATATAATTATCCTTTATTGCATTATTTTGCAACAATTCGTTTTTCATGGATTCAAAATCGGCTATCATCGCTTCAATCCTGGCAGCTTTTGCATTATTTTCTTCAGTAAGCTGACGGACCATTTCCTCTGCCCGTTCTCTTCCGCTTTGCATTTCCAAAAACTTCTTTTTCGAAACACAGGAACTAAAAATAATTGTAATTGCTGTTAATAAAAGGATGAATTGCTTTTTTATCATGATTTTTCTTTTAGATTTTAACAAATATAATAAATAATAAGTCGGTATAATAACGTTATTAAAAGGATGAATGGTATTAAATCGTTATTTTTATTGAAATTTGAAATAAGTCATGTCTGTTGTTTTGTCAGCCAAACAGGATATAAATGCATGGTTTATCATAAAATCAAAATGTAAATTTTAAAATGAATGAAATGAAAAAGATATTCGCACTTCTGCTTTCGGGCTTGTTTTATTTTACTGTTGCGGCACAAACAGAGGGAACTATTATAAAGATTATAGCCGGTAAGGTGATTAATGAAATGACAAATGAACCTGTTTCCTATACAAACGTTGGCCTTGAAAATACGCTGATTGGAACAGCCAGTAATGCCGAAGGATATTTCCAGCTGAAAATACCAAAGGAAATGGTGGACCGGAATATTTATTTTTCGGCAGTTGGTTTTAAAAACGATACTTTTCCTGTGTCGCAGTTATTCGGACGTGAATATTCGGTAATTAAACTTTCGCCAAAATCGTATGATATAGAAAATATTGATGTTGCCGGACAATCGAGGGTGTTGCAGCGGATTTTAAGAATGGCGAATGAAAACACTCCGTATAATTTTATTGGCGGTCCGTTTAACCTGGTATGTGATTTAAAAAGCACCAAAACAATAAATGATACTGTCAATCTTGTTCAAAATGCAGATGTGCTGATTTACGATAAAACCGGCTATTCCAGTCCTTCAAAACTTGATGCATACAGGTGGCGTAATTATTCTGTAAATAAACAGGAATCAACTGCACCCGATTATAGTTTTGCAGGCAGCATTACTCATCTTGACGACCTTCTTGAACTGGATTTGGTGCGCACCGCTTCGTCCGTTCTTGATCCTGCTATTCTGAGCAGGTTCGATTTAAAAATAAAGACTGAAACCGAAGTAGACGGAAGTCCGGTATGGATAATCGCATTTAAAGAACCAACACCAACTTTGGGTGGGTCCTGTGACTTTTATGCCACTCTTTATGAAGGAGAAATAGTCATTGCAAAGGATGATTATTCAGTGAAAAAGATTACAGGAAAAGCAAGGGCTCCAATTGGCAACAGGCAGGGCAAATCGCTGGCGGTGGGAACACCCGGTAAAAATCATTATAAGAATATAGCTTACGATTTTACAGTGTCTTATTCGAATTTAAAACCCGATTATTTTTTACTTAACCGCACTTACGAAACCGGCGGGGACAAAGTATCTGAACAACTTAATCTTGTGGTTAAACAGGTACAGACAACCAATCTTACTGATGTTTCAAACAGGGATTATTTTCCGGCTGAATAATATTTTCTGCTGATATAAAAAGAAAAATGCCTTCTGCTCAAAAAGCAAAAGGCATTTTTCTTTACCAGATCCAGTGATTAATCGACTTTGAACAATTCTTCCTGGGAAACCACCTTCACCTGCATACTGTCTTTCAATGTTTTATTGATTGCATTGTAAGGAGCGACCACCACTTCATCACCGGCTTCAAGACCATTTAAAATTTCGATACTTGCATTATCCTGTATCCCTGTTTTCACATCTACCTGCTTTACAAGGCCATCTTTTTGTATAAAAACCACTTCTTTTCGTTCTTCCCGCTCTGCAGTTTGAGTTTCCTCATTTTCAGCATCCGGTTTCGGTTGCGCTTTTTCATTAACCAAACGTGTTGTTACTGCTGAAATAGGAACAGAAATAACATTTTCCCTTGTTTCAGTAAGAATGTCAACAGTAGCCGACATTCCGGGACGGAAAGGATAAATATTACCGGAAGTTGAATCAATAAGATCTGCATAGGAATCATGAAGCAGAAACACCTTTACGTCGAAGTTTGTGACCTGGTCGGTCGCTGTGCCTGCAACACTTGCAGAATTTGCAATTTCTGTAACCAGCCCTTTAAATTTTCGCTGAAAATAGGCATCCACTTCCACAAGTGCTGTATCACCGAGCGCCACTTTTACGATATCATTTTCATTCACTTCCACCTGCACTTCCATGCGGTCTAAATCTGCAACCACCATCATTTCGGTACCGGCATACATGTTGGTTCCTACCACACGTTCTCCCTGTTCAACATTTAAAGCTGAAATTGTACCTGAAATTGGGGCATAAATTTTAGTTTTGGTCAATTGTTCACTGGCTTCCGAAACAGATGCTTCCGCACTTTTAACCGAAAATTCGGCAGCTTTTACTTCCGACTGTGCAACTTTATAGGAAGCTTCAGCCGATTCAAATTCAGAAACAGGAATTGCACCACTTTCGTACAACTGTTTGGCTCTTTTGAATGCCATTTCGCGCTCAATCTGCTGGGCTTCTGCTTGTGCCTGCCGTGCTTTCGAAGAATTTAATGCAGCTTCAGCCCGGTTCAGTGCCGAAACATACATGTCGGGTTTTATTACACACAACGGGTCACCGGCTTTCACCTGGTTACCTTCTTCAACATACAACCGGATAATCTCCCCCGAAACATCGGGGCTGATTTTCACTTCCGTCTCCGGCTGAATTTTACCGTTTGCAGTAATAAACTCAGTGAGTGTTTTGCTTTCCACGGTTTCGGTTGATACACTTATTGTGTAATCCTGACCAAACCAGCCTGCTTTTTTACCAACAATCAGCAGTACAATTACAACGATTAAAGTTCCGATGGCAATGGGTAAGATTCTTTTTTTATTCATTTCCGGAGAAGTTTTCCTAATATAGGTTGGTTAAATTTTGCTAAAATTACAATAAATTGTTTTTCTGACTGAATTATTCATTACTATTCTTCAAATTTATTCTTTTACAAGCATTCGGGCTGTTAATCTGCTGTGTTGCTCCAGGTAAATATCTTTTTCCTTTACCATCCAGTCCAGAACTTCTTCAGTGTAATGTCTGATAGTAATTAGCGTTAAACCAGTATTGTAACGAATGCTGTAAAACACTGACAACTGATGGATAATATCACCCAATTCAGATTCTGCTGCATCCAGCACAAGGTTAAGGTCGATTGCCGACTGTTGCATCAAGGTTACTTTTATATGTTTTTTCAGCAGAAAATTTACAACTCTTTCGATATCAGGAATGCTGATGAAGGAAAAATCCTTTGGCGACAAAGTAATCAGGATCAGGTTTTCTTTTTCAATAAAAATCGGAGGCAAATCAATTTTATGATCAATTTTATGCACAACCGTTCCCTGATCTTCAGGAGATAAAAATGATTTCACCAGCAAAGGAATATTCTTGTTATGCAATGGTTTCATCGTTTTAGGATGAATAATCTGCGCTCCGGAATGGGTCATTTCCACTGCTTCACGATATGATAAATCTGCAATTCTTACAGCATCCTTCATTTTTTTAGGGTCGGCACTTAACACTCCCGAAACATCTTTCCAGAATGTAACACTTTCTGCATTTAAAATATTCCCCAATATTCCGGCGGTAAAATCTGATCCCTCGCGCCCTAAAGTGGTGGTAAGATTTGACGAAGTGGAACCAATGAAACCCTGTGTGATAAATGTATTGATTTCAGAAAAAGCAAAAGATTGCAACGACAGTTTTTGCGTCAGTTCCCAATCAATTGAAGCATCACGAAAATTATCGTCAGTGCGGATACAGTTCCGAATATCCACCCACTCATTACTGATTCCGTCAGAATTAAGGTATTCACTCACAATGCGTGTGGAAACCAACTCCCCAAAACTCACGATCTGGTCGTATTCAAAATCAAAATCGAGCGATGGCTGCTTTTTTAATTTCAATTCAAGTTCTGTATAAAACGATATCACAGTCTCCGGAATCGCGCTGCCGTTAAAAAGAGCACTACAGATTTCGTTATGATAATCTATGAACTGCCTTAAAATTTCCCATTTCTCACCCGATTTGTCAAAATAAGCTTTTACAAGCGTTTCAAGCAGATTGGTGGTTTTTCCCATGGCTGAAATAACCACCACTACGTTTTCAGAATTTTGCTTAAGAATGCGACCTACATTTTTTACAGCATCCGCATTTTTAACCGATGCACCGCCAAATTTGTAAACTATCATACTATTTTTTTGTTCTATAAAACAAAGCTACAGAAATATTATTCAACCTTTAAATATTGTTGTTTTACAGAAGGCTTTTTTGAAGATAATTTATTAATAATAATCCTTTTATTGAATGTCTGACTTATTGGAAAAATTCAAATTAAATAATGGAATAGAGATGCCCGCTCTTGGTTTGGGAGTTCTTGGGCTTAAAACTGGCGGAGAAACTGAACATGCTGTTAAAACTGCTTTGTTAAACGGATACAGGTTGATTGATACTGCCTCAGCTTACCATAATGAAGAGGGAGTTGCACAAGGTATAAAAGCAAGTGGAGTGCCCCGGGAAGAGATTTTTATTACTTCGAAACTCGACAATAACGACCAGGGATATAAAAATGCCTTTAAAGCTTTTAACCGAACACTAAAAAGACTTCAAACAGATTACCTTGATCTTTATCTTATCCACTGGCCCAGAGGAAAAAAATCTTTGGCAACATGGAAAGCAATGGAAGAATTGGTTGAACAGGGTAAAATACGCGCAATTGGTCTTAGTAATTTTGACATTCATCACCTGGATTATTTCCTGCCTGAATGTAAAATAATACCTGCAGTAAACCAGGTGGAATTGCATCCTGAGTATCTGAGACCTGAATTACAAAATTACTGTAAACAACATCAGATTCAACTCGAAGCCTGGAGTCCGTTAATGCAGGGAAGAGTGGCCGATTATCCTGAAATCAGGGAGATAGCTGAAAAATATGGTAAAACACCATTCCAGGTTGTTCTTCGCTGGAATTTACAAAAAGAAATCGTTACAATTCCAGGCTCAGGAAACCCAACTGAGATTGCATCCAATGCCCGTTTATTCGATTTTGAACTGAATGAAAAAGATTTGGCTATAATTGACGGGCTCGATAGAAACACTCCAATAACTCCCCGGCGGGAACGGCTTTCATATCTGTTGGAAATGATGATGAAACGACGAAATATTAAAACCTTATTTTCATTAGTAATCAAAACGATTAATGATAAATTCAGTATTCATAATAAATCATTTTTCACACGGCATGTATAAGTTTATCAAATAAACCGGATTCAGCGGAAAATTAAATTTAAACATCCGTCAGTTTGCTCCTGTGTTTAAATTACTGAATTCAAGACTGGCGCTTCCATAAAATTTTCCTTAAATTAGCTGTACTTCAAATAAAACTGAATGGATTATGGATATAAAGTCAACAACAAAACTGAATAACGGTGTGGAAATGCCCTGGTTCGGACTGGGAGTTTTTCGTGCCGAAGAAGGGAAAGAAGTGGAAACTGCAGTTAAAACGGCCCTTGAAAACGGATACCGGTTAATAGATACAGCTGCAGTATACAAAAACGAAAGAGGTGTTGGAAATGCAATCCGCGAGAGTAAAGTTCCCCGCGAAGAAATTTTCCTCACATCAAAAGTATGGAACAGTGATCAGGGTTATGATACAACTTTTAAAGCTTACGAAAAAAGCCTTGAAAGACTTCAAACCGATTATCTTGATTTGTACCTCATCCATTGGCCCAAGGGAAAAAAGTCAGTTGACACATGGAAAGCACTGGAAGAATTGGTTGAAAAGAAAAAAATCAGAGCTATCGGAATCAGTAATTTTCTTGTGCACCACCTTGAAGACTTTTTACCTGAATGTAAAATAATACCTGCAGTAAACCAGGTTGAGTTTCATCCTGAATTAATTCAACCCGATTTGCTTGAATTTTGCAAAAGCAAAAACATTCAGCTTGAAGCATGGAGCCCGATTATGAAAGGCAGGGTAGTTGATGTTCCGGTGATGAAAGCACTTGCAGCAAAATACGGGAAAACACCCGTTCAAATCGTACTTCGCTGGGATATTCAAAAAGGTGTGGTAACCATTCCAAAATCGGTTACACCAGAGAGAATAATTTCAAATGCCGATATTTTCGATTTTGAACTTAGCGAAGAAGATATGGCAAAAATTGACCGGCTGGATAAAAACGGACGGATTGGTTTTCATCCGGATGAAATAACTTTTTAAATGAATGAAACCAAAGGCTTTCTTTTGCACGGCAAATTATACATTTTCAATGATCATGTCAAATCCACTTCCCTTGTAATATAACCTGCATAATCCTTAATGGCAGGCATATAACTTTCGTGGAAAAGACTTGACGAGACAATAAAGTCAGCAGTGGACCGGTTGGATGCTGTAGGAATATTGTACAAAACAGTAATTCGCAACAGTGCTTTCACATCCACGTCGTGTGGCTGCGGCTGCATTGGGTCCCAGAAAAAGATCAGAATATCCACATCGCCTTCCACAATCATTGCCCCCAACTGCTGGTCACCACCCAATGGCCCGGATTTAAGGCGGGTAATTGTGGGTGGAACAGCATTGTTTTCAAGACATTTCAATGCAAGTGTTTCTTCTACAAGTTTTCCGGTTGTCCCGGTGCAAATTAAATCGTGCTGAACAAGCTCTTTCCAGTTATACGAAACCCATTCGATAATATCTTTCTTTCGGTTGTCGTGAGCGACAATTGCGATACTTTTTTTTCTTTTCATATTTTCGGTTTTTCAAATCATGTTTCTACTTGTGAAACAGTATCCTGATTTTAAGACGCAAATGTATTTATTCCCTCTCCCCGAGGAACACAATTTAAACAATTGAACAGCAATTGTTTATTTTAACTTAACGTTGAAATGAAATTTATGGAACCAAAAGGTTCAGATACAGCTTTTTATGTCATTGATTAACCGGGAAGCAAGTTGACGGGCGTTTTCTTCAGTACCGGCTTCAGAATAAATCCGGATAATCGGTTCAGTATTCGACTTGCGCAGATGTACCCAGGATTCGGCGAAATCAATTTTTACCCCATCAATATCGGTGACCTGTTCCCCTTTATACTTCTCTTTTATCTGTGCGAGAATATAATCTACATCAATGTCAGGAGTTAACTCAATTTTATTTTTCGAAATGAAATAATTTGGATAGGTTTTTCTTAATTCAGAACACTTCAACCCCTTTTTTGCAAGATGCGTTAGGAAAAGTGCCGCACCAACCAGTGCATCACGGCCATTATGACTGGCAGGATAAATAACACCACCGTTTCCTTCTCCGCCAATTACAGCATTGGTTTCTTTAATTTTTGCCACCACATTTACCTCGCCAACAGCTGCTGCAGAATAGCTTTGCCCGTATTTTTCGGTAACATCACGCAGTGCGCGGCTCGATGAAAGGTTGGAAACAGTATTTCCCGGAGTGTGCCCCAGTACATAATCAGCAATGGCCACCAAAGTATATTCTTCGTTAAACATTGTACCGTCTTCATTAATAATTGCAAGTCGGTCAACATCCGGATCCACAACAAAACCAACATCTACATTGCTGTTTTTTATCATTGCTGAAGTCTCCTTCAGATTTTCAGGAAGCGGCTCAGGAGTATGCGCAAAATGTCCGTTTGGTTCGCAATTAATTTTTACAACATGTTTTACCCCAAGCGCCTCAAAAAGTGCAGGCATTGCAATTCCTCCAACTGAATTAACAGCATCAACAGCTACTGAGAAACCTGCATTTTTTATAGCACCGGCATCCACCAAATCCAAACCGAGAACTTTTTTAACATGAATTTCTGTATAATCCTTTTCCGTTGTCACTCCCAGTTCATCTATCCCTGCAAATTCAAAATCTTCTGCTTCAGCAATAGTTAAAACTTTGGCTCCCTGCTCAGCATTCAAAAATTCGCCTTCAGAATTGAGCAACTTTAATGCATTCCATTGCTTCGGATTATGGCTGGCAGTAAGAATAATTCCTCCGTCAGCTTTTTCTTCCGTAACTGCAATTTCGGTAGTTGGAGTAGTTGCCAGTCCTATATTCACCACATCACAACCCATTCCGTTTAACGCCGCCACAACCAGCGAACTTACCATCGCCCCTGAAATTCGAGCGTCGCGCCCCACCACAATTTTAATTTTGTTTTTACCGCTGATTTGTTTTGCCCAAACTGCATAAGCTGCTGCAAATTTCACCACGTCGAGCGGACTAAGACCTTCACCGGGTTTACCCCCAATTGTTCCCCGAATTCCGGAGATGGATTTTATCAGTGTCATTTTTTAATATGAATATGTTTTAAACTGCAAAAATAAAAAGCTGTTCATCAACCGATAAATTATTCATCGATTTCTTCCAGTTCAATCAGTGTTAATTTCAGTTTGTTAATATAATTCCCGTAAAGCCGCCGGAAACCCCACCTTAATACAAGAAATATTCCGCCAATGGTTACAATTAAAATTGCAAGTCCGATAAGAACCGGGAGCACAAGTTCGTCGCGCGGAACCTGTGAGAAAATTAATCCCTGCTGCTCTACCCCTTTCAGAAATCCTTTGTACAGACCAGTAATAAAACCTGATGCCATTGCAAAAAGCAAGGTTATCAGGGCAAGGTAAAACAACCGCTGATATATTTTAAGTGTATCAATAATTTTTACAAGGGTCTCCTTCAACTGCATTCCAAGGTCAGAATGTTTTTTTACGCGGTAATATTTAATCACAAAATAAATGAATGTGGTAAATATGAGTGCATTACTAAAGACGCTCAAAAAAATCAACCACTGTGGAATGGCCAAATCTTCGCTTACCCCTTTTACAAGCAATGGCGAAAACAAAATATCATCGAGCGCAAAAATCAGAATCAGGAAAAAAAGCACAACGAAACCAATTTTAATGTTACGGTCAATCCGTTCGATTAAACTCCGTGTCCGCTTTTGAAGCATTTTCAGGATATCATCTTCATTCAGCTCCTTTTTTGCCTCCAGCTTCTCCCATGTTGTTTTAAGATCCTTTAACTCCATTTTCTTTATCTGCCTTTAACATCAGTTTCTTCAGCTTTTTCTTAATTCGATTCATTTTCACCCTCACATAATTCTGGGTTATTCCGGTAATTTCAGCAATTTCCTCGTATTTCTTACTTTCAAGGAATAACAAAACAATCGATTTTTCCACCCCGGTTAGCTGAGCCACTGCACGGTTCAATTGTTTGATGTTTTCATCGGTTGAGGTATCGTATTTTTCATCTTCTACCTGATAATTTTCATAAGTAATATAGCTTTGGTCAGGACGGCGTTTATTTTTTTTGAAGGAAGTAATTGCAGTATTAAGCGCAACCCTGTACATCCAGGTCGAAACTTTCGATTCATTCCTGAACGAAGGAAATGACTTCCACAGCTGGGCAACTATTTCCTGGAACAAATCATTATGGTCCTCTTCCACATCACAGTATATACTGCATACCTTATGAATGATTCCCTGATTCGTTTTTATTATCTGCAAAAATTCCTTTTCCAAAACTGATTTATGAGTACAAAAAATGTAAAATCATTACAACAGCCTGACTCTGTTAATACCGAACAATCGTTTGGCAGGTTGAACATATTTTATATTTTCCGGTTTGGTTAAGTTGATTATTCATTGAAACTACAGCATTTTTAAAAACTGAACTTCTTTATCTGAAAGAAACCTGTATTTTCCGCGGGGAAGATTTTTTTTGGTTAGCCCTGCAAAATACACCCGATCCAGTTTCTTTACGCGGTAACCGAGATGTTCAAAAATTCGTCGTACAATCCTGTTTCTTCCTGAGTGTATTTCAATGCCCACTTCCGATTTCTTTTCGTTATCGATGTAGCTTATTGCATCGGCGGCAATTTGTCCATCTTCAAGTTCCACACCTTCTGCAATTTCCATAATATGGTTTTTGCTTACCGGTTTATCCAGAGAAACCTGGTACACCTTTTTCATCATGTAGCTTGGGTGTGTCAGCTTTTTCGACAAATCGCCATCATTGGTAAGCAGCAGCAAACCTGTGGTATTCCTGTCGAGCCGCCCCACCGGGTAAATTCGTTCCGTGCAGGCATCTTTTACCAAATCCATCACAGTCTGGTCAGCATGCGGATCTTCTGTTGAAGTCACAAAATTCTTTGGCTTATTCAAAAGAAGATAGACTTTTTTCTCTGCATTCAACCGGCGTCCGTCAAAACGCACTTCATCATTTTCCTTTACTTTCACCCCCAGTTCAGTGATGGTTTGGCCATTAATAGTTACCAGCCCTGCCTGAATATACTTATCAGCTTCGCGGCGCGAACAAACTCCTGCATTGGCAATAAACCTGTTTAACCGCATCTCTCCTGTAGAGGAGGTTACTATTTTTTCATTCTCTGCCTTCTTTCGTGGTCGGGAAAATTGTTTTTCCTGCGGTTTGGAATAATTACGGGAGCGTTTTTCCCCCTGATCTTCATTTCGTTTTGATGAAAATCCGCCTTCCCTGCTTTTCCGTTTCGAACTGAATGGTTTTTTATCTCCTGGTTTGTCGTTTCTTCTGTTGCTGTTATTTCTCACGTTGTATTTATTTTTAATTTTCTTAACTGAATCTTTTGTTAATCAATGCTGATAAAGCAAATCATTAAATTCAGTCTTTAATTTAAAGTGATTGTCGCAAAGATCGGAAAAAAATTGGCATTAATTGTAACCTTCGGTTAATTTCAAAATAGTTAACTTTAGCTCCAACTAAATTTTAAAAACAGAATAAATATGCAGTCACACGAAATTGATTACAAAATTATAGGACACGATGTTCAGTTGGTAGAAGTTGAACTGGACCCGGGAGAATCTGTAATTGCCGAAGCTGGCGCCATGCTGTACATGGAAGATGGAATAGATTTTACAGCCAGGATGGGCGACGGGTCCAATCCGCGTGCAGGATTTTTCGACAAATTGCTCTCTGCCGGATCACGCATCATTACCGGTGAATCACTATTTTTAACACATTTTACCAATCAGGGTTGGGGCAAAAAGCATGTTGCATTTTCAGCTCCTTATCCCGGAACTGTAATCGCATTAAACCTGTCACAACTTGGCGGCAGGATTATCGTGCAGCGCGATGCTTTCCTTTGTGCTGCAATGGGAACAAAAATCTCCATTACTTTCAACCGCAAATTGGGTGCAGGTTTTTTTGGCGGCGAAGGTTTTATCCTTCAGCAACTTCAGGGTGATGGCAATGCATTTGTACATGCCGGAGGAACAGTGATCGAACGGCAATTGAACAATGAAGTTTTACGTGTGGATACAGGTTGCATTGTAGGTTTTGAACCATCCGTAGATTACAGCATTGAACAGGCCGGGGGCTTGCGGTCGATGGTTTTTGGCGGCGAAGGAATTTTCCTGGCTACGCTGCGTGGGACAGGTAAGGTATGGCTGCAAAGTATGCCCATCCGCAAACTCATAAAAGAACTTTCACCTGCAGGCGGAAACACCCGCAAGGAAGCACGCGGCGGATTACTCAATAATCTGCTGGAAGGTTAAACCGAAAGAACTTATGGAAATAAAATGTAAGCTAAGAAGTGCAGGGTGGTTCGGAAAAGATGACAAGATGGGATATGTCCACAGGAGCTGGTTGCGCAATCAGGGTCACCCCGACCATCTGTTCCGTGGAAGGCCTGTGATTGGAATTTGCAATACCTGGTCCGATTTAACACCCTGCAATGCACACCTTCGTGAATTTGCAGAAATAGTAAAACGCGGAGTATACGAAGCCGGTGGTTTTCCTCTTGAATTTCCTGTCATGTCGCTGGGCGAAACCATTATGAAACCCACAACAATGTTGTGGCGCAATTTGGCCAGCATGGATGTGGAAGAAACCATCCGTGCCAATCCTCTGGATGGAATCGTACTGCTCACCGGTTGCGACAAAACAACTCCTTCCACTTTAATGGGAGCTGCAAGTGTCGATTTACCAACAATTGTTGTTCCCGGTGGTCCAATGTTAAATGGAAAATTCCGCGGAAAAGATATCGGCTCAGGAACATTTACCTGGCAACTGTCAGAAGGAATTAAAGCAGGGACACTTACAAGGGAAGATTTAATTGAAGCTGAATCATGCATGTCACGAAGCGCCGGACACTGCATGACTATGGGTACTGCCTCCACAATGGCAACAATGGTGGAAGCACTTGGGCTTACTCTTCCCGGAGCTTCAGCAATTCCGGCAGTTGATTCACGCAAAAAAGTAATGGCACACCTTTCCGGAAACCGGATTGTGGAAATGGTAAAGGAAGGATTAAAAATGTCGGATATTCTTACCCGTGAGGTTTTTGAAAATGCAATTAAAATAAATTCGGCAGTTGGCGGATCTACCAATCTTATGATTCACATGCTGGCTATCGCCGGAAGGATTGGCGTGGATTTAACTCTCGGTGATTTTGATCGTTTAGGAAGCAATATGCCATTGCTTTTAAATCTGATGCCTTCAGGGAAGTATTTAATGGAAGATTTTTATTATGCCGGAGGGTTACCTGTAATCATTGATCAATTAAAAGATCAGTTACACAAAAACACAGTTTCGGTGAATGGGAAAAGCATTGTCGAAAATTCAGCCGGCGCACCCTGTTACAATCGCGAGGTGATTGCAACATTGGAAAAACCGTTTAAGGAGAAAGCAGGAATTGCAGTTTTAAAAGGGAACTTGTGTGAAAACGGCGCAGTCATTAAACCTTCGGCAACTTCAGGCAAATTACTTAAACACCGGGGCAGAGCAGTGGTTTTTGAAGATATTGAAGATTACCATGAGCGGGTGGACGATATAAATCTTGATATCGATGAAAATTGTGTGATGGTGTTGAAAGGTGTCGGACCAGTTGGTTATCCCGGAATGCCGGAGGTTGGAAACATGGAGCTTCCACAAAAACTAGTGCAGAAAGGGATTACCGATATGGTACGCATTTCCGACGGGCGAATGAGCGGAACAGCATACGGAACAGTGGTTTTGCATGTTTCACCGGAATCTTCCATCGGTGGAAATCTTGCGCTGGTTCAAAATGGTGATATGATTGAACTTGATGTTCCAAACCGGAAACTTAATCTTGAAGTGTCAGAACAGGAATTGAAGAAACGCCGTGAAAAATGGATGCCGCCAAAACCAATTGCCGAACGCGGATATGTAAAACTGTTTATTGAACATGTGGAACAGGCTGAAAAAGGCTGCGATTTTGATTTCCTGATTGGCGGTTCAGGTTCTGAAGTTTCCCGCGATTTACATTAATTAAAAAATCGTAATGCTCACTATCCTGATTTTCCTGTTGTGTATCATTTTTATTATCGTTGCCAGTACACGGTTTAAAGTACATCCTTTTTTATCACTTCTTTCCGCTGCATTTCTGTTTGGTATTTTTACAGGAATGCCAACAGAAAAAATCATTGAATCAGTGAACAGTGGTTTTGGAGGAACAATCGGAAATATTGGGATAATTATAGTCGCAGGTATTATCATCGGTGCATTTTTGGAAAATTCAGGAGGCGCTAAAACACTAGCGGGATTCGTTTTAAAAATTGTTGGAAAGAAAAGGGTTCATGTGGCGATGGGATTAATTGGCTACATCGTTTCCATCCCGGTTTTTGCCGACAGCGGATTTGTGATTCTTTCATCACTCAACCGGGCACTCACAAGGAAAGCCAAACTTTCGCTGGCAGGAACAGCAATCGCACTTTCACTCGGATTGACTGCTTCGCATACAATGGTCCCTCCTACTCCCGGACCAATTGCAGCTGCCGGAATAATTGAAGCCGACCTTGGACTTGTTATTCTGTTTGGTTTCTGCACAAGTCTGTTTGGATTGTTCATATCTGTTCTCTTTTCAAAAAACACCGGAAAACATGTGTACATCAATCCGGCAACCGATGATCCTGCGGCAACAGAAACATTCGTTTCCGGTTATCACCCTTCGGTTTTAAAATCATTGCTTCCCATTCTAATACCTATTTTATTCATAGTTTTACGCTCCGTTGCTGCTTTTCCTACTTATCCTTTTGGTGAAGGAGATTTGTACACACTGCTAAATTTTATCGGACATCCTGTAGTTGCGCTTCTTATTGGAGTCATCATTTCATTTTTCCTTCCCGAAAAGTTTGAAAAAGAAATGCTTTCAACTTCAGGCTGGGTTGGAAATGCTTTAAAAAGCGCTGCAATAATCATCCTGATTACCGGTGCCGGAGGTGCTTTTGGCAAAGTGCTTCAAAATTCTGATATGGCTGCTTTACTGGGAAATAATTTAAGGGAAACGGGATTTGGCTTATGGTTGCCTTTCCTGATTGCAGCTGCAATAAAAACTGCACAAGGATCGTCTACTGTGGCAATAATAACTGCTGCCTCCATTGTTGCGCCACTTATGGGAGTGATGGGGCTTGATACTGAAATTTCGAAAGCAATGGCTGTTATTGCTATAGGTGCGGGTGCTGCTGTGGTGTCGCATGCCAACGACAGTTTCTTCTGGGTTGTCACCCAAATGAGCGGGATGAACATCAAACAAGGTTACCGCACCCACAGTCTGGGAACAATTATTCTCGGGTTTTCCTCCATGATATTCTTAACTTTATTAAACCTGATTTTCTAAAATTGTTATGAAGATATACAAAACGAATACTGATATTTTACTCGAAGAAAAAGGAGTTTATTACCGTGTTCAAGCCAACTGGGACGAATTTATCAATAATGATAATCTCTATGCAAGCTTACAGAAATTAATTCATAAGCTGCAATCTTTTAAAAATGCAGAAGAAATTCTTAAAAATAATTTGCTGGCGCCCATTGGGACTCAGGAAATATGGGCTGCAGGAGTGACTTACATGCGAAGTAAAAGTGCCCGGATGGAAGAATCGAAAGGTGCAGGTGGCGGTAATTTTTACGACAGGGTTTACGATGCTGAACGTCCGGAACTGTTCTTTAAATCGATGGCTGCGCGGGTGGCCGGACCAGGACAAAAGGTCAGAATCCGGAAAGATTCAAACTGGAATGTTCCTGAGCCTGAATTAACACTGATGATTAGTTCTTCCGGAAAAATTACCGGATACACAATTGGCAACGATATGAGTTCGCGAGATATTGAAGGACAAAATCCACTTTATCTGCCGCAGGCAAAAACCTACGATAAATCGGCGGCAATCGGACCCTGCATTTATGTACCCGAAAAGCCATTACCGCCTGAAACTCAAATCGAACTTGAAATTTTCAGGAATGAAGTAAAGGTATTTTCCGGTGATGTGCAAATCAGCCAGATAAAACGGGAATTTGCCCAACTCGCTGAATTTTTGTATCGTGAAACAACATTTCCGGTTGGCTGCCTCTTAATGACAGGTACCGGAATTGTTCCGGCAAACGATTTTACATTAAATCATGGCGATGTAATTAAAATCAGAATTGAATCCATCGGGGAATTGGTTAATGTGGTAGAGTAAAAATATTAAACAATGTCGTTTTTACTGTCATTGCGAATCTGAGGCACGAAGATGAGAAATCTGTTTCCACAAAGAGATTTCTCCTCGCAAACTCATCGAAATGACAGCAGTAAACAACTCATAAATATCAGATCATCATGGAACTATCAGGAAAAAATTTTATCGGCAATCTTGAATCTTCAAAGGGAGAACAAACATTTTCAGCCAAAAATCCGGAGACTTTAAAAGATCTTGAAACTTCTTTTTTTGAGGCCACTGCAGAAGAAATCGATGCAGCGGTATTGCTTGCAAAAAAATCGTTTGATGAATACCGCTCAAAAACAAATGAAGAACGGGCGCTGTTTCTGGAAGCCATTGCCGAAAATATACTCAATGTCGGCGATGTGCTGATAAAACGCTGCATGCAGGAAACTGCCCTTCCGGAAGGCCGGTTGACCGGCGAAAGGATGCGTACTGTCAACCAGCTAAAGTTATTTGCAACGGTTGTCCGCGAAGGTTCATGGGTAGATGCCCGTATTGATACTGCAATTCCCGGCCGGCAGCCGGTTCCGAAACCCGACATCCGCCAAATGCATCTTCCGCTGGGGCCGGTTGGAATCTTCGGAGCAAGCAACTTTCCGCTTGCATTTTCCGTTGCCGGAGGCGACACAGCTTCTGCACTGGCAGCTGGTTGTCCGGTAGTAGTAAAAGCACATCCGCTGCACCCCGGAACTTCGGAACTTGTGGCCCGGGCAATCCTTAAAGCTGCAGCTGAAACAAACATGCCCGAAGGAACTTTTTCAATGATTCATGGCATTTCAAATGAAGTTGGAATGGCTGTTGTTAATCATCCGGAAATAAAAGCTATCGGCTTCACTGGTTCATTTAAAGGTGGAAAAGCTCTTTTTGACGCAGCTAACCGGCGCCCGGTTCCCATTCCTGTTTTTGCCGAAATGGGAAGCATAAATCCAATGTTCATCTTACCGGGTGCGATGAAGGAAAGGAATGAAATTATTGCCAAAGGCCTGGTTGGTTCGGTGGCTCTTGGAGTGGGACAGTTTTGTACAAATCCGGGAGTAGTGGTGACTTCAAAATCCGAAGACACAACCAGATTCCTGCAGCACATTAAATTCTTCAACGCTGAAATTCCTGCAGGCACAATGCTTTCCGACCGGATTAAATCCAACTTTTCAGCAGGCGTCCAAAATTTGCTGGAATGCGACGGAGTGAAGCTGATCTCCTCCGGTGAAATTTCAGCACATGGAAATCTGACCGGAACAGCTGTTTTTTCTGCCGATACAAAAACATTCCGGAAAAACCCTTCGCTTTCAGAAGAAGTATTCGGACCATCAACACTTCATGTTTCTGCCGATGACAAGGAGGATATGCTTCAAATAGCACGGGAACTGGAAGGACATCTGACAGCTTCAATTCACGGAACAGAGGAAGATCTGAAGGAGTATCAGGAACTTGTAAAAATTCTGGAGCAAAAGGTTGGAAGATTGATTTTTAACGGATTCCCTACAGGTGTTGAAGTTTGCCATTCAATGGTGCATGGCGGCCCATATCCGGCTACTACTGCCCCGCAAAGCACATCAGTAGGCACAGCTGCCATCAAACGTTTTGCACGGCCTGTATGTTACCAGGACTTTCCGCAGGCAGCTTTGCCCGACCAGCTAAAAGATGAAAATCCACTTCAAATCTGGCGGATGATAAACGGGGAGATGAGGAAATAAGCCCCTCTTTGTTTCCAATGGCAAAATCATTTGTGGTTGTCATTTCGATGAAGCAGGAGGAGAAATCTGTTTCATAGATTTCTCACCCGGAATACGGGATTCGAAATGACAATTACCGGTGAAACACCTTCACATGATGCCCAGATTTTTAAATGGGTTCTCGAAAATTACATCATTTTACACTTCTCATGAAAACCGCGACTGCCAACTGAACACTGCCCTATACAACACCCGGCAAACTAATCCCTTTGATTTTCCTGTACAAATCGAGGGCAAAAATATCAGTCATTCCTGAAATAAAATCAACTGCCGATTGAATCTTGTGATAAACAGAATCGCCTTCCATCTTATACTGGTCGGGCAGCAGGGATAATATTTTTTTGCTGTACAAATCTTTGGGATGCACTATGGCGCCAACAAATTCACCCAGCAGCGTTCCGATGATTTTATAGCCTGCAATCTCAATTTCAACTACAGAACGGTGCGCATAAACCTTTGAAAACGAAATCTCCTTTACCCGGTCCATTGCCTCAGCTTGTTTCCCGGTAAGCGACCCAATCAGACTTTTCTTAAATGTCCCGTTTAAAATATAGTCGTTGTTTTCCTGAAAAATCAGGATAGATTCACGAATCAGTTTCCCAATAACACCGGCACGTAAATAACTGATTTGTTCATTCTTATCCGTAACTCGTGTTAAAGTGGTTTCAATGCTTCGCAACTGTTTTTTATCCGTTTCAGCATCGTAAAAATTAAGATATAACTCTTTTGTTTGTTCAAAAGTCAGTATTCCAAGTTTAAAAGCATCTTCAAGGTCCATAATCTGGTAACAGATATCATCGGCAGCCTCGACAAGAAATACGAACGGATGCCGTTTAAAAGATTTGTATTCAACCGAATCTTTACTGATATCCAATACCTGTGCAATTTTTCCGTAATCTTCTTTCTCCGATTGAAAAAAACCAAATTTTTGTTTGGTTGCCAAAACAGATTCATACGGATATTTTACAATGCTTGCAAGTGTGGAATATGTCAGTGCAAATCCGCCTGTACGTTTTCCTGTAAACTGGTGAGTCAGGGTACGAAATGCATTTGCATTTCCGTCGAAATGAGTAAAATCTTTCCACTCCCCTTCCGAAAGGTTTGCTTTAAATTCTTTGCCGTCGCCGTTAACAAAAAAATTTGAAATAGCGGCTTCCCCTGAATGGCCAAATGGTGGGTTTCCCAAATCATGTGCAAGACATGCTGTTGAAACAATGGTTCCTGCCTCCGGTATCAATGGATTTTCTGGAAATTGCTGCATCAGCAATTCTGCAAGTAAATTCCCAAGCGAACGCCCCACACTTGCCACTTCAAGACTGTGAGTGAGCCGGTTATGAACAAAGATATGTTCAGGCAGCGGGAAAACCTGTGTTTTATTTTGCATCCTGCGAAAAGGCGACGAAAAAATTATCCTGTCATAATCGCGCTGAAACTGGGAGCGATCTTCAGGTTTAGCTGTCGGTTTCCACTCCTCCATTCCCAGCCGGTGTGTTGATAGTAATTTGTTCCAATCCATAGCTCTGTTTTAATTCAGTAAAAAAAAATCAACTTCCCAGGTTACTTAATTCACCGGATCACCATAAAATGTGCCCCTTCCATGTGTTCCAACATAAACACGCCCGTATTTCCTTGGATCGCCGGTAACGTGAAGAACCAATCCCCACTGATGTTGGTCATCATTAATACGCACCCAGTTAATCCCCTCATCATCAGAACGAAATATCCCCCTGACATTTTCAACAACACCAACTAAATATAAGGAAGGATAATTTTTACCGGGAGCTTCTTTCCCGAAACCAAAACCATGAATTTCAGATATTTTATCCATTTTTTTAAAAGAAGTACCTTCATCAGAGGAACGGTACAACCCGTTAAAAGCTGCAATCCACAATTCCTTTTCAAATCCCGGTGCAGCATAAATCCGGTCCTGTCCGCCCCGAGAATCACCCCTGCCCTGCCGGTTTTGCGGCAGTCCATCCGGAAGTATCAACTGTTTTTCAGTAAACACATTCCCTGCATCAGTGCTTGTAAAAAGTTTACCTTCAAATAAATCAACTGCGTAAAATTTATTTGGGTTGACCCGATTGGAAATAACCCGCATATTAGCACTCAAACCTTCACAAACCGACCAGGTTTCGCCCTTGTCTATGGTCCGGTACACCATCACCGGAGGTTGATTTGATTCCTGATTCCGCCGCCTGAAATTAAAAGATTGCGGAGCCCAAATCCACGTTTTACCGTCTGTTGAAACAGAAATATAACCAAGACTGCCGGATGGGTGCGGCTGTGATTCTGCAGGCTGCCAGGACTTTCCTCCATCCAGAGAATAACCGATGTTCTTTCCCGGATTATGATTTGTTGCCCGCCCAACTCTTACAATAATTTCAGGATTATTCCACGCACAATCCAAACTGTTTGTATTCCCGAAATGAGGGTTATCGAAATTTCCTTCAGTTGCCGGTTTATCCAAATCCCAATGTACAAATCCCGCATAATCGCCAATAGCCGAAATCAGGTGCGCACCTTTCGGAGGGCTTAACAAATCCAATGCTACTGATTCTTCGATGCCGGTTCCCATAATTTCCCATTTTGTGGGTTTACCTTTATCCACATCAGTAAGATTAAAAGTCTCATGCCCTCCATAACCGGTTGTAAATAAAGCATGGTCGGAGTTTGAAGGATCAATTTCAATGTCGAAAAGCCAGTGAATACCTGTTCTTGCTGTATAAGGGGCTTTTGAATCATCATACACTCCACCGCTGCCAATCACTGCTTTCCATGTTTTTCCTCCGTCAGTAGTCCTGAAAATATCCTCACCGCCTGCACTACCCGGACGTCCAAATGAACTCACAATAAGGACTTGCGGATTTGTTGAATCATATGAAACAGCAGCATAACCAAATGCTTTGTTGTTGCCGGGATCAGGTTTATCGGGAGTAATATCAGTCCAACTCCCTGAATTTATATCATATTTCCAAACCCCGCCATCGCTCATCGGATTGGGCCCGGGATTTGTCCCGTAGGTGACATACAAAAATCCGTCAGGAGTCAATACTGCATGAGTTGGCCTGTATTGGGTTGGTTGCCCCGGTACAGAGCTCCAGGTGGAACCTCCGTCATGACTTACAAACAAATTCTCACGGCCCATCAGCGAAACCCCAGCATAAATTCTTTGGGTAGCCTTACCCTTCATCCCGGATTTTGAATCGAAAAGTACAAAAATCACTCCGCTTCCCATGTTCATTCCGGATCTCCAGGAACCTCCTGGGGAATCTGCAGAGGGTGCAGGAGGAGCTTCTGTCACATCAGGAAACGATTCCACCTGTACCCAGGTTGCACCCGAATTGCTGCTCTTCCACAGTCCGTTTAACCGTGTCCCAAGATACAGGATACTGCCATCATTTGGATCCACTGCCATGCGTTCGCCGTTTCCACGCCCGTTTTCGTTTCCTCCCATTTTAAATGGAACGTCTGTGCGTGTAAAGGTTTTTCCCATGTCCGATGAACATAGAATTGCACCATTGGGAGCACGATCATTTGTATATGTTCCGCATGAAAGATAAAGCTTGTCCGGATCGGAAGGGTCAAGAGCTATACTTTCCACCCCCATAAGGTTCATATCCTTGTAGGACAGCCAGTCGAGCAAAGGTTCCCAAACCAAAGTTTCGGGATTCCGCCGGTATGCACCCCCCATATCTGTTCTGCAATAGCAGAGATTTTTTTCCAGGGGATGAAAAACAAAACCATCCACAAATCCACCACCTGTCATTTGAACATTTTTCCAGTCATATGATTCTGAAGACACTTTTTGTTTTTCCCGGGCAACGGAATGAATTGGGAACGCAACTGCCAACAGCAAAAAAGCAGCCGGTAAAAATGATTTATTTAACTTCATTCAATAAGAATTTACTGGTTTATTAATGGTTTGAAAAGTAAATAAAGATACAATCAAAATAAAAATTAAAAACACAATTTTGTTTGCTAAAGGTAGCTTCCATGCGTGAATTAAAAATAAACTGAATAATTTTTTGTCTGCTTTGCCAATTCACGTGCCCTGCCATTGCACAAACGGTTCAATTCTTCCCAAAACTTTGCGCTGTGGTTCTTAATTTTTGTATGCACCAGTTCGTGCAATAAAATATGGTCAATCAATTCATCAGGTAACTTCATCATTTGAAGATTAAGGCTAATGTTATTTTTAGAGGAGCAGCTACCCCAGTTTCGTTTGTTGTTGCGGATTGTCACCTTATTGTAGTCAAAACCATGCTGCCGGGCAATTTCATCCAGACGGCCGGGCAGCAACCTTTTCGCTTCAAACCTGTAAATTTCTGTCAATATATTTCCGATGAATGCTTCAGAAGACGGTGATTCAAAATTATCGATGGTTATTTCCACTACATTTCCTTTCGATACAACTTTTTTTGATACTCCTTCCAAAAAAATCACTTTATGCAATCTGGTTTCAATAACAGAACCCGCAGAAAATCTGCTTTTCCTTTCTCCAAACTTGCTCTGCTGCTGCGCAATCCACTCTTCATTTTGAATTACAAAGGCCATCGCATCTTTGGTCGAAACAAAAAAAGGAAAAGAAACCAGCACCATTTTATTGGGTTTTACACTAATCTTAATACTTTTAGACTTCCGGTTCTTTGAAAAAGTAACTGAACCTATGCGATTAAATTGAACTACTTTCCTTGACATTCGTTATTAATGAAAAATAAAAATCAAAGATACCAAATTATGAAAGAGAGCAAAATTATGGAAGTTTTCGGCAACCTTACAAAATATGATATGGTGGTTGCCATCGATGAAAAAATCCTGCCAGGCAGCCTGGTTTTTGATTCATTGAACCCGTTTCCGGGATATTACCACGAAACCCCGCTAAATGTAAAGCCGATATATATTTACCTGGTACTTGAAAAACAACATCCACTGGAAGAAATTATCCGTGCAACACAAAATATTGAACAGCAATACAAGTGGAAATTCAATGCAGGAAAAGGTTATATGCGAATCGGATCTGAATTTCTGAATGTTATCCGTGTCCGGCACCTCCCTGAACTTGACCTTGTGGAAAAAATTCAGGAAGCATACCTGAACCAGGGAATCCGTTTCCTGATGAATAAAAAAATTAAAGGTAAAATTGAAGCAGAGGTAAAAATTGTAAAGTTTTTAGCATTAAAACAATTGGCTGAAGGTGTTTATGTGGATACTTATGAAACAAACTTCGGCTATATCGAAATTCCAAAATACCTGCATCGCGAGGCATTTGTGAAAGTATCCATGGATGTGAAATACAACTGGCTCGGACATGAATATGATGCAGCGGCCGGTTCGTTTTACAAAGACGGAAAATTGTACGAAGTTGTTCGTATTCTTTCCAATAAAATTGATGCTGATTATTTAACTCAAATCCGAAAACTTTATCTCGAGAAAATAAGGTAATATCAGCTGGTTTTTGTTCTCATGGACTTATTATCCCTTGTCTGACTGCATTTCACCTAAGAAGGAAAGAAAGTTTGATTCTTTATTCTGTATAATTGATTTCAGTAAAACAGGTTCACTTTACCATTTAAGATTCGTGTTTCTGAAATTGTGAATTGCGGTTTAAAGGCTGAACTTTGAATGTAAGACTTCGGTTTAAAACAGATTTTTTAGTAACTTTGTCCCTGCAAAAAATAAAGCTGTACCTTTTAAATCAGTATTTATTTTTATTTGATTTTTATTAATTATTACCTTAACCAACTGTTCCTATGGGAATCAAGAAAAATTTGTCATTTTTTCTAATCATAGCTGTTGTAGCTGTTGCGATTGCAGTCATCATTTATTTTTCAAAGCTTTTTGTTCCTGCGTCAATACATCCGGGAACATTTACAACTGAAGTGGTAAGTAAAGGCGAAGTCGTCTCAACAATTCAGGCAACCGGAATTGTAGAATCTGAAAACGAAGTGCTGCTTCTGAGTCCGGCAGCAGGTATTATAAAATCAATAAAACAGGAACCCGGCAGCCGTGTTGAAAAAGGCGATATCATTCTCGAACTGAACAAACAGGATGTCATCAGCGAAATTGAAAGAATAAAAGATCAACTCGAAGTAAAAAGAAATAACCTTGAAAAGACAGATTTAAATGCACAAAGTGTCAGGCTGGATTTGAGCTATAACGAAGAGGTGAAAAAACTGAAAATTACTTCGTTGAAATCACAGTTAACCGACCAGCAACAACTGTTGGAAGTTGGTGGTATCTCCCCTGCACGTATTGAGCAGACAAAACAGGAAATCACTCTTGCTGAAAAAGATCTTTCAACAATGAATGAGAAGAACATCATTCGCCTAAAACAGCTGGAAACTGAAGAACAGGGACTCCTTATACAAATCAGGATGCAGCAAAAAGACCTGCAGGAAAAACAGGATTTGCTTGAAAAAATGAGCATAAAAGCTCCTTCATCAGGAATCATACTTTCCATTTCGGGACATGAAGGTGAAAAAGTAAGTGCAGACCGGACTCTTGTAAGAATGTCGGATTTGTCTTCCTTTAAAATTATAGGCTCAATTGACGAGCAGTTTGCTGAAAAAATAAAAACAGGCGCCAGCGTACTGGTTACCATCGACGGTGAAGAACTTGAAGGATTGATTGGAAATATTACTCCAATCGTCGAAAACAACAAAATTCAGTTCAATGTACATCTGGAGCAAAACAGTCATCCGAAGCTAATTGCAAATCAACAGGTCCCTATCCAGATCATCAATAATTATAAACAAAACGTTGTAAGAATAAAAACCCAACCGGATTTTGAAAAAGACAAACTTCAAAAAATATTTGTGGTTGCCGGTAACAAAGCCGTGAAAAAAGAAGTCACCATTGGAATTACAGGAAATGACTACTGTGAAGTGCTTTCAGGATTAAATGAAGGTGATGTGGTTATAACAGATGGAATTAATACTTTCAGGCATTTAAATGAAATTGAAATTCAGAACTAAAACCAGGAAAAGATAATATGAACAAAATAAAAATTACTCTCCTGGCGGGTTTACTGTTGACAATAAACCCGTTATTCGGACAAATTGATACTATTGACTACAGACTGACCCTCGATGAAGTTATTGATATGGCCATCACTAAATCATCAGCCATTAAATATGTACAAAATCAGAATGTAAATTATTTCTGGCGTTACCGGAATTTTAAAACCCGGTTCCGCCCTCAACTTGTCCTGTCGGGAGATTTACCCAATTACTCCCAGACAACAAGTCCGATTACCCAGCCCGATGGGAGTATTGAGTTCAAACAGGTATCCAATCTTGAAGCCTCCTCCCGCTTGTCGGTAAATCAATCCATACCTCAACTTGGGCACCTATATCTGGGCCGGAACTTCAGCCTACTATATCCGGAATTTAAAAAACGAACAAAACAGCTTTTCAGGCAGCCCGTTTTCCATCGGATTTCAGCAACCTCTGTTTGCCTACAACTGGATGAAATGGTACAGGAAAACAGAACCAATGATTTATGATGAAGCGCAAAAACAATTTATTGAACAGATTGAAGAAATTGCGTTAAATGCTACATACCGCTATTTTGACTATTTGAGGGTGCAAACAAATTTCAATCTTGCACAGAATAACCTTAAAAACAGCCAGGATAACCTGCGTATTTCACAGACAAAAAAAGAACTTGGGACAGATTTCTGATAACGACTACTCCCGCATCGAATTGTCAGTTTTAAATGCACAAAAATCATTGAACCAGGCCAGAATGGATTTAAAAAATGCAGATTTCGAACTGAAATCATATGTTGGAATCGCACAGGACAGGGATATCGAATTAATTATTCCTCTCAACATCAATCTGTTTGATATTGATCCGCAACTTGCACTTGCCAAAGCAAAAGAAAACAGGAGGGAAACAACTTATTATAAACGAAGATTAATCAATGCAGATCGTGAACTTGCTGAGGCAAAAAGTAGTACCGGATTAAGCGCCACACTTGAAGGAAGCTTTGGATTATCAAACAGTGCCGATCAATTTATGGATATCTATGAACAACCGGAAAAAGACCGCCGGCTCGAAATTTCAATAAGTGTCCCAATTCTCGACTGGGGCCGCTCAGCTTCCACCGTCAAACTGGCAGAATCGGAAAGGGAGTTGACAATTTTCGATGTGAATAAGGATATCGAGGATTTCGAACGTGGGGTAATTGTTCAGGTGGAACAGTTCAGCCTTCTGAAAGACCAGTTGAAAACAGCCGACGAAGCCGACAATGTTGCCGAAAACGGGTACCAGATTGCCCTTAAAAAATTCCAGAATGGCGAACTCAGCATCACCGACCTGAATATCGCCCTGCAGGAACGTGAATCAGCAAAGCGGGATTATATCCGCTCCATACAAAATTACTGGGTCGCCTATTTCCGCCTGCGGGAACTTACCCTTTACGATTTCGAAAACAACCGCAACATCACATACGGCAATCCTATGCTGTCAGATGAAATGGAAAGATATTCGTTTTAAAACATTCAGATGAAAAGAAGTGCTCGAACAATCCTGCAACACTTTATGCCGGTGCGATAAATTGTTCAATGAAAAAAAATACATTCTGTCTGTTAAACACCAAAACGGCAGATTCAACTTCTTAATTTGTGCATTCATCCGGAATAAATTTCAGGGATGTATATTTCAGTTTAATTTTGAACGGTGAAGGATATGAACCGGTTAACGATATCACTTCATTGTTGATTTCGAAGAAATTTAATTTCAAAAAAAAATCTATGACTGTAAGTGAATTGCATAATAAACTAAAACAAGCGTATACAATTGACAACCTGAATATTATTTCGCTCACTCTTATCGAATTATATAAAACCCGGCAGTTCTCAATACTCCGAAAAATTGCAGATATTATTGGCGATATTGTTTCAATCGAAATTCAGGAAGATGGGAAAGGATTTGCAAAATTTATGATGCTTTATCATCCCGACAGATGTAATTTTCATATCAATGTAATCGATAACCTGGCCTTTGAAAATAATTATGACGGATTACTCGATTATTCGCACATTTTGCTTCTGAACCGGATTGAAGAGATAGCAACTTTACTGAACAGTTTTGAAGATGTAGATTATTCTCCGGTTTATGAATGGGATTTCGACGCAAATGGATTTACAGTTTTTAATGATGATGAACCCGAAATAAAAAAAAGAACGGTACTGAAAAAGTACAATTTCTATGATGCAGTTAAAATCAGATTCTTTGACAATACGGAGATGGAATATCCATCCTGGTATCTTGAAGATATGGATGAGATTGAATTATCTTCTTCTTGCATAAACGATTTGGAAGGTGCAGAGTTTTGTATTCATACAATAAATATGGATTTGTCGGACAATATGATTTCTGATCTGACTCCATTGTTCGGACTCTCTCTTTTGGAAGAACTGAATTTATCGGATAACCGGATTGAATGCATTGATATTTTGAGCAACCTGGTTAATCTGAAGATTCTGAATCTGGCCAATAATAAAATTCATGATATTACTCCTCTTTACAACCTTGAAAAACTTGAATTCGTTGATTTAACCGGAAATAAAATCAAGGATGACCAAATTGAAGAATTAACCGGACTTGGAATAAACGTTGATTTATAACTTTATGCTTTTGATACTGCTATCAATTCCGGCAACATTTACCCTCATCCTGTTTATCACATTATTTATATAAAGTCCCGAAAAACCCGAACCAATTTTGAATGAAGATGGAGAACCACTGACCGACAGCATTTCCGAAAAAACTTTTATTACAACAGGAGGTATTCCCCAGGGGATGTTTATCAAGGATAAAGATCCGAAAAACCCTGTTCTGCTTTACCTTCACGGCGGAATACCCGGTTACTTCCTTACCCGAAAGTATCCTACAGGTCTGGAAGACTATTTTACTGTGGTGTGGGGGGAACAACGCGGCTCATGATTATCACATAACACCACCTTAAGAAGTGAATTCATAAACCCGGAGCAAATGCTGTCTGACACGATAGAAGTCACAAACTACCTCTGTAACCGTTTAGTAGGAAAAGATTTACCTCATGGGGCATTCCGGGAGAAACTTCATTTGCATCCATGTCACTGCAAGGAAAGGCAATGGAAATTTTACGAAAAGATGTTTTAACCGGAACCAACTTTCCTGCCGACGAATAGCCAACAGGATTAAAAATCAGCCCAATCCGGACACTAAGGTTCATTCCGACAATACAGGTCTCCTTCACCGGTTAGCTTTTTTGTCACCCGGTGAATCCTGTTTAAAGAGTGGCTGGTTTTGCTACAGAATAACTTATTTATGAATACATCCTGAATATATAAAGTCTATACCAGGGCTATAGTTAATTCGCATTTTCTTCGTAGTATCTTCGCAGTTCATTCGCGAAATCGCGAATGAACTGCGAAGATACTGCGAAGATACCGCGAAGATACTGCGAAGAAAAACGGGAGATGGTATATGGCAAATACAGCTCAGGTATATGATAAATTCTGAGGGTGTAAAATAAAGTCTGTCCAATAATTCTGCTTAACAGGTTTTGTGATCATGGAATTCACATGTTTTTTGAACTCACTGCGAAAATACAAGAACACATATTACTCTCTCTGAAGAAATGCCGGAATCAGTTGCCAGGCAAATTGATGTATAAAAAATGATGAATCGAAGCAGTCCGGCAGTCGCCAAACCGACGCCGCATTGCAAACCACAGCATTATTTTCGCTAATGAATGAACATTACCGTGGCAGGAAGCTGCTTCATCCAGGTTGCAGTATCTGGCTATTTTTCAATAATGACAATTGCTGAAGAAGGTTTCACTGTTATCCCGTTTTTGAAAACCGACTCATCAGGGTTTTCAGGAGTTACATATACCAACCTGCCAGTGGATTCGGCCAGTTCAAGGTTTACCTTCATTTCATTTTGAAGATCAAAATTTGCAATGACAACAGCCTTTTTACCATTGGATTTATTTTTGAAAACCGAATAATTCGGATGGATTTGATCCTGAACTTTAACAACAGCTCCCGTTTTATCCTGAAATTCACCATACCACAGGTAATCCTGGTATTCCCCGCGCAAGGCATCAACTTTTTTCCCGTAAGCAACAGTTAAGGGGAACTCACTCAATTTACCCTTGAAATTTCTTGGTTCATAGCTGATAATAAAATTAAAAAGTAAGGCCTGATTAACAGTTAAGCGATCGTTGTATCCAACCACCGCGACCATCATGAGTTCATTGGGCGCCACATAACGATGCATAGGAATATAGGCTTTATCTATCCTGAAATAGGACATGTGGTAACTTTGAAATTGCAAATCCCGGTTACTTTCACCAACCAATAAATAATCGGGCTTATACTTGTTTGCCTGATCATGAAAAATCTCTTCCAGATATTTATCTCCACCGAAAATAAAGGCCGGTACTTCATGTCCATGCGTTTTGTCGAAACAATAAAAAAAGTCGCCATGATGTTGATTTTCATCGAACAACATGCCTGAAGCCCCTAAATCAATGCTTTTTTTAAATTCTTTTGCGACAATATTTCTCCAGGGCTTTGAGTACGGACACATCGGAACAAGCCTTCTTGTATTGATATTGTTTAATTGTGTTGCTGTTTGATAAGGATATCCTCTGTACCAGTGAAAATCACCGTAAGGATCTTTTGTTGCATAATTTATCAATTCATCTTTAAACCAGCCGGTACTTAAATCAGCCCATGTATATTTATTGAAGAGGACAATCTTAACACCCATATTCTCACAGGTTTTAATTGCAGCATTCAACTCCTGCCATTTACCCAGCTTCGGCTCAATGTCGTGAGACGGGTTCGAACGGTCCTGACCGCCCAGCGTCCACCCTGTCAGCTGAATAGCTCCCACATTGTTATCCCTGCACTCCTTGCAATATTCAACCAATTGAGGATAAGTGAAAACAGGGCGGTCTTCGGCAGAAAAAATATGCAGTTGTTGCCAGGAATGGACCTTTGTGGCCCATTCAGGTATGGAAAGATCTTTCTTCCAGGTTTTGCGCCACTCTTTGTAAAAACCGGCCCCGGTATGCCAATCGCCAATATAGGGATTCATTACTATGGGTGACAACTGATATTCCTCATCAGGGTGGATATACGCAAAATGAACAGATGAAAACAGGATATGTACCGGCTCATTGCCAATTGAATCTCCGGAAGGAACAGATCCCCCCCAAACTCCTTCGGGAACCTCAACTCCCGGTATTAATTCAAAGGAGAAAGCACATAAATTTTCTGCTGTTGTATCATGGTAACCCACATAAATTCCTTTGTCTGCAGCCTGGTATAATCCAAAATTTGCATATTGGGTTTTGTGAAACTGAATGGGGTGATCAATGCCCGAATAAAAAATATGGCTGCCGAAATAGGGTGATATACCCGTTTTTTGCATGCCGCCTCCATATTCAAATTTCAGCCAGCTGGATTCACTCTTTTTGTCAGGCACAGAAAAGTCACCGATATACGGCCAGTAAACAGCATCTATGGTAAGACCAGATTGATTTTTTATATTTCCATCGAAAATTATTCCATCAGGTGTTAACCTTACATGCCCCTGAAATTCAATATCCAGGTCATTCATAACATCACTGTTCAGCCCTTTCCAGATTAGTGTAAGTGCTGTTCCATCCGACGAGATTTCATAGCCGGTGAGTTTATGGTTCTTTCCTAAAACAGTATTATCCAGTCTTTCAGGTGTGGGAACCAGCAATCTGAAAGATTGAGCGAGTTCTTCCCGCTGCGCTATCTCCCAGGAGGCCTGTTTATACAAAAGATAAACCAGCGAGCCGTTTTCCTTATCAAACTCAACTTTTACAACTTCATTTTCAAGTGTTATCGTTTCCGGTTTTGATGAACCAAATGAGTTCAAAGAAATGAAACATAAAATAACCAGGATACCTGCTATCCATAAACGTATTTTTACTCATAATATAATTTTAAATGAGATTCAATTCCCCGTCTCAACCCATTGGCCTCTGCTTTCTGAATAATCCGGAGCTTCTGTTCTTTGCTCCATTGATGTCTAACTTTTGTTAAAATTTTACAAAATTAAAATGTCAAACCACTTCGCCAATTATATTGCAGACTATTGTGGTACACTGGTTTTCAAAATAGAACCGACAACAGCGGACTTCCAAACAGACAGAAGAAAGTTGGCCGCTGCGACTTATCACTGCATAACATGCGCTGAAGTTTTTGGCAGGATGTGGCTATATCCCGGCTCCTCATCCGCGTTTTCCGCCACAAAAATTTAAAAAAAAAGAGTGAATTTACAGCTGAACGGCCTGTTAATTTTTATTTATACGGCATTGTCGTATGCAATCTTTAACCATTCAATTACCTCATGGTCAACATCAGAAAGGTCACTCAGGTTTATTTTGTGGGAACACATGGAATTTGGTTTTTCTGCTTCCAATCTTCCTTTTGGTTCTTGTCCTTTCAAGTTAATTCCTACTTCAAAGCGTGTTTTTGTTGCAGGGTTGAAAATTGCAAACTGTTTTTTTCTTCTTAAACTCACGTAAGCATTTTTAGGTGCGACTTCTACATCCTTTCCGAATTTTAAAACCTCAGATAACAACCTTTCGTAAAGTGGCATGAAATGTTCCTTCCCTTTGTACTGTTTTTCAATCAATTCGGCTTTATTCCTGACTGAACCAGCATCAGCACCCCGTGATTTCATTGCTACCATATTTGCAAATCCGTGGGTAAAAGAATGTTCTTCTTTTAAAAACTTTATAATTTCTCCATGCTTCCCAAAGTTTTGTTTTTTTACAATATCAATCCATTGCTCAAGCGTCTTGCCGGTGTTTTTGAACAGATTGTCCATCATCGTTTGTTCTGCTTTATCCATAGTCTTATCTTTAAAATTATTCCAAATAATTCTTTAGTTTATTGAGAGACATTTCATTTCCGTGAATAAAGAATTTAAGCAAATCAATCCATTGTTGTTCATTTTTATAACCAGTTCCGTAAATCGTTAGTTTGGTCTGGTTTTCACTCAATTTATAAAAGTCAACAATACTGTATAAATTCTTTTCTTCACCTGTCACAAATGCCGGAAAATTCTCATTTAATTCTGCTTGCATTGTAATTAGCTTGTAAGGAATATAATTCAGTATATGATTTACAATTGTGCCCTTGTCACCAATGGTTGCGGTTGAGTCATAGTGAGATTTTATCGTTCCGTTTATTTTGAAGTCCATTTCTACGACAGGAGTCACCCAGCTTTTCCATCCTTCAGGGGTTGTATATGCATTCCAGACTTTCCCGACAGAGGTATTTATTTTAAATTTGGTTTTTGCGGCCTTTGGAAAATCACCCAGGGCAAACTTCCAGTTGGCATCGAAATTGGAAATTACACGGCTTTTATCCGGCTGTGCAAACAACATCATGTTGGATAAAATAAAAACGATTGTTACTATTTTTTTTATCATCATTGGTTATTTAATTGGTGAAATTCTCATAACGTTCAGGATAAATTTTCATCCTTCCATTTGTTTTTTCATGCCTGTCGAACAGTCAATTTGTAATCATATTATTTTGATTCATTGCGGACATATTATGAACCTTAAACAGACAAAGGTACCGTTCCAAATCAATGTTCAATCCTGGTAATGACCCGATGTTTTTTAATAAAATCCGGATCAATAATAACTCCGGCTCCCGGACCGGTGGGAACTTTTATTTTCCCATCAATAATCTTCAGCGGGGATGTTGGGCATTCAAAAGGAACATTGGAACTGAGTCCTTTAAACTCATGGTGACGTCCTGCATTTGGACATACCGAAACAATATGGCTGTTATATATAAATCCCAGACCACCCCCTGACATATGGGGAATAAAAGTTTTTCCAAATGCTTCCGCCATACGCGCAACTTTAACTGACCGAATCATTCCCCCAAAATAATAATTATCGGGTTGAACAACATCAATCCCATCATTTGCAATAAGCCAACGAAAATTTGTAAAACTATGATCTTGTTCACCGTTAGCTACAGGTATAGTAAGTTCGTCTGATACTGTTTTAATATCTTGAAAATGATCAAACATTACTGGTTCTTCAAAATAACTGTAATTATTTTCTTCCAGTATTCTACCGATTTTTATAGCTCCCTCAACATCGTAATAACCATTTGAATCGGCATAGAGGTACATGTCTTTTCCATAATGTTCACGAACCATTGGTATCAGCTTTTCAGATTTACCGGGGAGACCGGAATAGTGTATGTCCATAGTATTGTAGTGCATATATCCGACTTTGATTTTAAGAGCATTTACATCATATTGAGCAACAGATTCTTTAATACGTGAAAAATGTTCTTTCAGAGGTAACTCCCGGAATTCAGTTGCTACATATATACCAATTTCTTTATTATGTATTTCTCCAACTAACTCTCCCATTGATTTACCTGCGATTTTTCCAAGCATATCCAGGATGGCAAACTCTATTGTAGCTAATGGTATACCTATGGCAATACCATTTAATCTGAAGTTCAGCCTGAAAAACAAAATTCTTTCCAGTATCAAATCAAGGTCACGGGCGTCTTTACCAATAAAAAATGGTTGTAGTTTTTCAAGAAAAATTGGAAAATAATTGAACATATCCCCATGAGCAACCGAAATCCCCTCAGCTCCGTCAGTTGTTCTTACACGACACAGGTATTTATTTTCATAATGTAGCAATTCAACGCTTTCAATTATGACGGGAGATGTAAATAATTCTCTTTTTAGTACAGGTTGTTTCAAGATTTCATCGAGTTTGGAATACCTGTTCTCTATATCCGTTGGGATGTCAGTAACAGTTGATCCTGAGCCGTGGGATGATAAAGGTATGATAGCTGCAGCCAATCCACCTGCCAGGGTGGTCGAAATAAATTTACGCCGGTTGGATTTCATAAGATACTCGTTTATATGATTAGTTGTTTTTCAATATTTTTTACATTCAACCAATGTAGCTTAAATCTTTGTAGAATAAAAATGAAATAGCGATTGAAATATAGAGGTATTCAACAAGAAGACAATCATCATTTAAATTAGAGTACAAATCAATGTACTACGTATTTTCATTAAACAACAAATAAAATGAACTACTTTCAAGTTTAGGAATAGGCTTTGGTTTAATAGCGTTTCTGAAGCCATTCTGCATGCATGTCTTACTGTGGGGTGAATAATAAATTTATAGTGAACACCTACACTGAAAATCGTCCAAAATGGATAATGCCAGTAGCAGTATTTGGATTGCTGATGGTAGCATATAAATGGTACAGGGAATTAACCACTGATTTTAAATACTCAATTACTATTATAGTAATGTTCTCTCTTACAGCCGTTAAAGCCATTTTGTTTATTTGATTATAAAAAATTTCAAAAGTGTGTCTCCGGGATGCTAAAAAAAGATAGGGGAAAAAGGATCGTTTTAGTTGATATATTAGCTGCTTTATTTGGACTTGCGTTAATTGTTTTCCCGTAAGTATTTTTATAGAAAAGTCGTTGCCCGTTTAAAAATAAATCAATTTTCGTGATGTGTTGAGATACAGAATCGGGTTATTTACACGATATAATCTAATACATGTTGGCACATTCCTGGCAGAAATAAAAAATGAGCTACAAAAACATTTGTAACTCACAGATAATCTGGGTGGAGAATATCGGAATCGAACCGATGACCTTTTGACTGCCAGTCAAACGCTCTAGCCAACTGAGCTAATCCCCCGATTTTGGGTGCAAATATAAAAAAAATTACATTTTATCTTTATCAAATATCATGAATGGTAAAGTTTTTGTTGTATTTTTAGATGTAAAACCTGAGTACCACTACGTTCATGAACAGTGTTCATAGCAAGTGTGCAACTTGATTTATTAAATACAAAAAAATTGATTTGTGAATACCAATTATTTTTTATCTTTAAGCCCCTCAAAAAGGGTTAAAAATTGTACTAAATAAATTTAAAATAACGATACAATGGAAGTCAAAAAAACATCGAAAGCTGATCTTGAAAACAAAAGGAATACATTCCTGCTGTTAGGATTGGTTGTAGCATTGGGAATTGCCCTTGTTGCTTTTGAGTGGAACACCAAACCAACAAAAGCAAGTGATCTGGGGAAAATTCAAACCCAGGAAGTTGAAGAAGAAATTATCCCAATCACCCGTGAACAGGAAGTTAAACCACCGCCACCGCCACCACCACCTAAAGTAGTAGAGGTTTTGAATATTGTTGACGACGATGTGGAAATTGAAGATGAACTTCAGATCGAAGACACAGAAGCCGATGATGAAACAATTATTGATGTTGCACCGGTAATCGTTGCCGCTGAAGAAGAAGAAGCCGAAGATACACAGGTGTTTTTTATAGTTGAAGATATGCCGGAATTCCCGGGTGGAGAACTTGCATTACGTAAGTACATTGCAAACGCTATCAAATATCCTGTAATTGCACAGGAAAACGGAATCCAGGGTAAAGTTTACGTTACTTTCGTTGTAGATAAAGATGGTGGAATTTCAGACGCACGAATTGCAAGGGGAGTTGACCCTTCACTTGACAAGGAAGCCCTGCGTGTGGTTAATGCTCTTCCAAAATGGAAACCAGGAAAACAACGTGGTAAACCGGTTCGTGTATCTTATACTGTGCCGATTAACTTCGTATTGCAATAATTAGATTTTACATAGTTTTACACTCCTGGCCCAGGTTTGGGTCAGGAGTTTTTTATGAATACACACTCAAATTCCTCCGGACAATAAGTTAAAAATACATGTATGATAGAAACTGCTGCTGAAACTGAAAAAGCTGTTTTGGTTGGATTGATTTACAATCAGGACGAAAAACAGGCAATGGAGTATCTTGATGAATTGGAATTCCTAGCAGATACTGCCGGTGCTGTTGTATTGAAAAAATTTACCCAAAGGCTCGATGTTCCAAATGTATCTACTTTTGTAGGTCCCGGAAAACTGGAAGAAATTGGAAACTATATAAAAGTAATGGAAGCCGACACCATTATTTTTGATGATGAGCTTTCTCCAACACAGCTTCGAAACATCGAACGTCAGCTGGAGTGTAAGGTACTCGACCGCACGAATTTAATTCTTGATATATTCGCACGGCGTGCACAGACAGCACATGCAAAAACTCAGGTTGAACTGGCACAATATCAATACATGTTGCCGCGGCTTACACGATTGTGGACTCACCTTGAACGGCAGCGTGGAGGTATCGGAATGCGTGGCCCTGGTGAATCACAGATAGAAACCGACCGCCGGATTATTCTCGATAAAATTGCCCGTCTTAAAGAACAACTTAAAAAGATTGACAAACAAAAAGCAACACAGCGCAAAAACCGTGGTAAGCTGGTGCGTGTATCTCTTGTTGGCTATACAAATGTCGGGAAATCGACAATTATGAATGTAATGGCCAAATCAGAAGTTTTTGCTGAAAACAAACTTTTTGCAACACTTGATACAACAGTCCGGAAAGTAGTGATTAAAAATATCCCTTTTTTGCTTGCCGACACCGTTGGTTTTATTCGTAAACTGCCCCACGATTTGGTTGAATCTTTCAA
Organism: uncultured Prolixibacteraceae bacterium; assembly: GCA_963816685.1. Taxonomy (GTDB): domain Bacteria; phylum Bacteroidota; class Bacteroidia; order Bacteroidales; family Prolixibacteraceae; genus CAVYUC01. The sequence goes on from CAWFMB010000016.1 coordinate 309,806, forward strand.
ATCGACACTGGATGAAGTGCGTGAAGCCGATATTTTGTTGCATGTTGTCGATATTGCGCATCCGGGTTTTGAAGAACAAATTGAAACTGTTAACCAAACACTGGAAGAGATTGACTCAAATGATAAACCAACAATTTATATCTTCAATAAAATTGATGCGTTTACATTCGTGGAAAAAGAACAGGATGATTTAACTCCACGCAACAAGGAGAATATCAGCCTTGATGAATGGAAAAATTCATGGATGGCAAAAAACAATACACCTGCTCTGTTTATTTCAGCAACACAAAAAGAAAATATCGAAGATTTTAAAAATCTGTTGTACGAAGAGGTGAAGAAAATACATTCCCAACGCTTTCCGTACAACGATTATCTTTATGATACTTCCTGGGAAGAAGAAGGTTGAAAATCTCCTTTCTTCTCCGGGCTTTTATCAGTAAGGCAAATGGAATACAAGTCGGTTCGCCTGTCTTTCAGATTTCGCACCGAGCCAAAGGTATGCAGTTCCTTTAACAGGTCAAGATCGACATCGGCTACAAGAATCATTTCAGTATTTGGTGTTGCTTCCGCTTTAATCCCGGTGGCTGGAAACGGAAAGTCACAAGGTGTAAATACTACTGCCTGTGCAAATTGGATATCCATATTTTCAACTTTTGGCAGGTTACCTACAGAGCCGGCAATCGCTACATAACATTCGTTTTCTATAGCACGGGCACGGGCGCAGTATCTTACGCGGGAGTAACCATTTTGCGTGTCAGTAAGAAAGGGCACAAACAGAATGTTCATTCCCTGCAGGGCAAGAATCCGTGAAAGTTCAGGAAATTCAACATCATAACAAATTAAAACGCCAACAGGGCCACAATCAGTTTCAAATACTTTAATCACATCTCCTCCCGAAAGTCCCCAGGTTTTTATTTCGTCTGGTGTTATATGAATCTTTTCATATTTTTCATAGGTCCCGTTTCTGCGGCACAAATATCCGGTATTGTACAATTTGTCATCTTTAACTACCGGAAAACTTCCGGTTACAATATTAATATTGTAGGTAATGGCGAGATTGATAAAACGTTCCCTGATTTGATCTGTATATTCAGCAAGTTTCCTTATAGCATCTGCATATCCCAGATGGTTATAATCAGCCATCAGAGGTGCATTAAAATATTCAGGAAATAATATAAAATCACTCTTGTAACTTGCAACTGCATCAACAAAATACTCAACCTGTGTAAAGAGTTCATCGATATCGGAATAAAGCCGCATCTGCCACTGAATTAATCCCAGTCGCACTACCGATTTGTAACTCACCGCCTTGTCTGTTATTTTCTGATAATAAATGTTATCCCACTGCAACAAAACAGCATATTCTTTTGATTCCCTGTCGCCGGGCATATATCCTTTCAGCACCTTCTTTACATGAAAATCATTGGAAAGCTGAAAATTTAATGTTGGATCATGAATTTCCTTATATTTTACCTTCTGAATATATTCTTTTGGCGAAAGTTCAGATGAATATTTATGATAATGTGGAATTCGTCCGCCAAAAACAATTGCCCGCAGGTTTAAGTTTTCGCATAATTCTTTTCGTGCATCGTAAAGACGGCGACCCAGTCGCAATCCCCGGTAATCAGGCCGGATAAAAACATCAATTCCATAAAGTGTATTTCCTCTGGGATTATGTGTGTTGAAAGTATATTTGCCTGTTATTTGTTCGTAAGTATGATCGTCACCAAAAAGTTCATATTTTACAATTATAGACAAAGCCGATCCCACCACCACATCATCAACCACAATTGCAAGTTGTCCTTCCGGAAATAATTGTATCAGCTTGCTGATATCTTTTTTTTCCCAGTGTTCTTCAGGCCAGTTGGCATAAGCTTCCTGCAACGACATACTCAGTTCTTCGTAATCATTTATTTTCAACTGTCTTAATTCTACTTTTCCTATGTTATCCATATATAATTTGCACCATTTAAAATTTCACATTAATATATAAAAAAAGCCCGGTTTCCCGGGCTCTATTTCTATTAAAAACAATAAACTCTTTAATTATTTAACCTCACCGTTTTCAATGAGCCATTCAGCAATCTGAACTGCATTTAGTGCTGCGCCTTTTTTAATCTGATCGCCAACGCACCAAAATGTAAGGTTGTTTGGATCGGTAATATCTTTGCGGATACGGCCAACATATACATCATCTTTACCTGCAACAAACAGCGGCATTGGGTATTGTTTTTCGGCCGGATTGTCGATAACAGTTATTCCTTTTGTTTTTGAGAATGCCAGTTTAACCTCTTCAACCGATATCGGTTTTTCAGTTTCCACCCAAATTGCTTCGGAATGTGCCCTGGCAACAGGAATACGAACACAAGTTGCGCTTACTTCAGCATCTGTATGCATAATCTTTTTAGTCTCCCAGTTCATTTTCATTTCTTCCTTGGTGTAATCATTATCAAGGAAAACATCGATGTGCGGAATGATATTCATTGCAAGCTGGTATGGAAATTTATTCACTTTTATTTCATTTCCGTTTGCCACATCCTGAATCTGCTCTTCCAATTCGGCGATTCCCTGTGCACCTGCACCACTCGCCGCCTGGTAAGTAGCCACACGGATTCGTTTAATATGCGATAATCCCTCTATTGGTTTTAAAGCAACAACCATCTGAATGGTGGAACAATTAGGATTTGCAATAATATTTCTTGGCCGGTTCTTCGAATCCTCAGGATTTACTTCGGGCACTACCAGCGGTACATCATCATCATAACGGAATGCGCTTGAATTATCTATCATAATTGCACCGTACTTCGTAATTGTTTTGGCAAATTCCTTCGAAATTCCTGCACCTGCAGATGTTAAAGCAATATCGATATCTTTAAAATCGTCGTTATGTTTTAATTCCTTTACTGTAAGTTTTTTCCCTTTGAATTGATATTCTGTTCCTGCACTTCTTGCCGAACCAAACAAAACAAGTTCATCAACCGGAAAATTTCTTTCTTCAAGTACCTGTAAAAACTCCTGTCCCACAGCTCCGCTTGCACCTACTACTGCAACTTTCATTCTTCTTCTTTTAAAATTATTTCTGTCTGTTCAATAAAATATTTCGGTAAAATTAGTATTTTGCTTCTAATTGTAAATGTGATGGTTCCTAATATTTTAAAAATCTTAACAATCATTTTGTTCGGTCTTGTAAACCAAATCAGTGGGCAGGAAATCTGGCACGAAAGTTTTGACATGCCCGGAAAAGGAATCTGGGGTAACGGAGAAGGTGTTGTTGTTTCTGATTTTGAAGGCATTGAAAACTGGACAGTAGAGTATTCTGCTGTTGAAGTAATCAATGAAGATGATTATGCGAAAACAGTTTCCACTTCCGGCGGCCGGTTCGAAGTGCGTGATGTGGAAGGAGATATAACCTGGCGTTCACAATTGATTGACATTTCAGGTTATCAGCAAATAAAAATAGAATTGAATGCAGGAGAAACAGGTAGTGCAGATAATCAGGAGACCAAATATCTGAAAGCATTTTATAAACTCGACGGGGCGGATGAAACGTTTTTTGAAATTAATGGAGAGAATGCAGGAAACTGGGGAACAGTTGCCGCAGAGCAAAACAATCTTAAAGGAAATACGCTGCAGGTTATTGTGATAATGGCCAATAATTATTCGGCAGATAAAGTCATTCTTGATGAAGTATCAGTTTCAGCAGTGGTCAATTACGAAGAGGCAAAAACCGGCGATATTCTTTTAAATGAAATTCTGTTTAACCCGTTTCCAGCTGGCAGCGATTTTGTTGAAGTGTACAACAATTCAGACAAAATCATTTCGATAAAAAATGTGTTCCTCGCTTCACGGGATAATGATTTTGAGCTTACCCAGGTTTACCGGCTTTCTGAAAATGACTTTCCACTGCAGCCTGGAGCCTACCTTGCATTGACAAAAGATACCAATGGTATATATCCATTCTATTTTGTTGAGTGTGACAAATGTTTCCGGCAAATGGAGAAGTTTCCATCATTTAATAATGATGAAGACGTGGTTGTTTTATTGAATGAAAATATGGAAGTTCTCGATGAATTCCATTACAACGAAAAAATGCACAGTCCGTTTTTTTATGATGAGGAGGGTGTATCGCTGGAACGGATTTCATGGGATGATGATACCGATTCAGCCGGAAACTGGTTTTCTGCCTCAACAGAATCCGGATATGCCACACCGGGATATAAAAATTCGCAGGCTGGCAATGCATTGGTTTCAGCACCACACGTCACTTTTGAACCTGAAGCTTTCTCGCCCAACCTCGATGGATATAACGATGAATACCTGATTCATTATAAGTTCGGAAAACCGGGATTTATTGCCAATGCATGGATTTTTGACACTTCCGGACATTTAATTGTACAACTGGCAAAAAACAATATCCTTGGGACATCGGGTACATTTACCTGGAATGGTGAAGATGAAACTGGCCAGCGCCAGCCGTTGGGAGTTTATGTGGTTGCAGTGGAAATTTTTAATACTGAAGGAGAGACTTTCCGGTACAAAGACGGGGTTGTTTTAACGGATATTTTAGAGTAATGCTCCTCATTTCCTCCCCTGGCGAAAGTAAAAATTCCTTTTCTCTGTTGGGTTGCATTTTTATACATACCATGAAACAAAAGCATATTTCCGGGAATTTCCTGAATTTGCTTTGTAACTTTTTATAATATTGTATTTCCAAAAAACAAAGTCTCAATGCTAAAATCTAAAAATCCTTATACCAAGATATGAAACGAAGCTTTTTCTATTTTGCGTGGCGCGAGCTCACCCGGTCGGCAAACATCAACAAAAACCGTGCTGCCAAAGGGGTTCTTATTTTTCTGGCAGTCTATTTTACGCTTGTTGCAGTAGCAATGGGTTTCAATCTGAACCATTACCTGAGTGAAAACTTTCCGGAACAGTCGCAAATTTCAGCTTTCAACTCTCTTATTTTTATTTATGTGGGTTTCGAACTTGTGCTGCGAATTATGGTACAAAATCTGCCAACTTTTGGGTTTCAGCCGTTTTTAATACTTCCTGTAAGAAGAAAACGGATAGCACGTTACATGTTGAACAAATCGTTGCTGCATTTCTTTAATTTGCTGCCATTGTTTTTGCTTCTGCCTTTTACTTTTATTTCGGCAGTGCACGAGCTGGAAACCCTGGTTTTAATAGTTTGGCTGATATCCCTTTTTCTAATGATTTTTGTGAATCATTTTCTGGCTTTGTATATTAAATGGCGCACCAATGAATCGAACTGGTGGTTTTATGGTTTTCTGGCTTTGGCAGCCGGCTTTTTTGCAGTTGATTATTTTGGAATATTCGATATCACAGGCAACTTTGGAAAACTGTTTGATTTAATTGTACAATTTCCGGTTGCAGTTTTAATATTTCCGGTTTTAATTGCTGCGCTCTATTTTTTAAATCATCATTACCTTTTAAACAGGTTTTATCTCGATGAACTTTCACAACGAAAAAAAGAAGGAATCAAACATGACTTTTCATGGCTTAGCCAGGTTGGCGAATATGGAAAAATGCTTTCGCTCGAAGTAAAAATGATTGCCCGGAACAAACGTCCGCGGACCAGTGCGATGATGTCGGTACTTTTTATTTTATACGGCTTAATTATATACCAGGATTACAGCCCTGATAAACCGGAATTTATTTTCGTCTTTGGCGGCATGTTCATGACCGGTATTTTTGGAATGACGTATGGCCAGTTTTTTCCCGCCTGGCACAGCCGCTACTATCCGCTACTCATGGCGCAAAACGTTAAAATGAAACAGGTGCTGCAGTCTGCTTTTTTCCTGATGGCTGCAACAAACATTATTTTTTACCTCCTATCGCTGGGTTATATGTTTGTTGCACCAAAAGTTTTGTACATCCATTTTGTAGTGATGTTGTACAATATTGGAGTCAATTCATTTGTAATTTTTGCACTTGGCTTAACCAGCCGCAAATCTATCGATCTCGACCAGCGAGCCATGTTTAATTATCAGGGAATGGGGGCAACACAGTGGCTCATTACTTTTCCAATTTTATTTGGCCCCATGGCAGTTTACGGAATCCTTGCATTTCTTTTTGGCAATATAACTGCGTACATAGTGCTAGGCTCATTGGGATTAACCGGAATAATCCTGCACCCGAGATTACTTGATTATTTCTCGAAACAATACCTGAGTCGAAAGCATAAAATGATTGCAGCGTACAAGAAAAGTTAGAAAGCAGGTACAACAGGAATAAAAAAAATAAATATAAAGATTACATCATGATAAAAACAATCGATTTAATAAAAACTTACAACGGAACAGTAGTACTTGATTTACCTGAATTCCGCATTAAAAAAGGAGAAGTATTCGGACTGGTCGGGAATAACGGGGCCGGTAAAACAACATTTTTTTCACTGGTGCTCGATTTGATTCGCGCTTCAAAAGGCAAAGTTTTAATTAATGATATCGAAGTGGCAAAATCAGAAGACTGGAAAGAACTGACCGGCGCCTACATCGATGAAAGTTTTACCATTGGCTACCTCACCCCCGAAGAATATTTCGGGTTTATCGGAGAACTGCGTCAAATGAATGCAAATGATGTATCAGGTTTTCTCTCCGGATTCATGGATTTTTTCAATGATGAAGTTTTGGGGAAAAAGAAATTTATCCGCGACCTTTCGAAAGGAAACCAGAAAAAAGTGGGTGTTGTAGGCGCTTTAATGGGAAATCCTGAAGTGGTTATTCTCGACGAACCTTTTGCCAATCTCGATCCATCGTCGCAGTTTAAACTTCGGCAAATCATAAAGGATTTGGCTTCCGGACATGATAAAACATTCCTGATTTCGAGCCACGACCTGGATAATATTACTGATGTTTGCGACCGTATTGCAGTGCTCGAGAAAGGTAAAATTGTAAAAGATGTGCAAAAAACCAGGACAACACTGACCGAACTGGAAGAGTTTTTTACCGGTGTTAAAGCAGAACCAACCTTTCACGATGATTTATAGTCGTATTGGACCGGTTGAATGTCTTTTACTGAAATTATTTTCCCTATTTTTATTCAGTTTTTCAAAATAAACCTTTTTAAATGGAAAATAAAGAACAGCAAACCAGCGAAGTATATTCAAGGATGGCTGCCATTTGCAGCCGCTCCGAACAATGTTCTCCCGATATCCGGAAAAAAATAACTGCTCTTGGCCTGGAGGATACAGCGGCAGGTGAAATAATAGAAAAACTGAGAAATGAAAAATTTATTGATGATGAACGTTATGCAAAAGCTTACGCCAGCGATAAATTCAGAATGAATAAATGGGGAAAGATAAAAATCAGGCATTTTCTGAAATCAAAGGGATTACCGGATGAAATCGTTGAAACCGGTCTGGAGCAAATCGACCCTGAAAAATATAAAACTGTTTTGCTTAAAGTGCTGAAAGACAAAGCCAAAACTGTTAAGAAAAAGAACAGATATGAAAAAATGGGACAGGTCATCCGGTTTGCCCAAAGCCGGGGTTTTGAACCCGAAATTATTCACCGCCATTTAAACGAAGTGCTGGAATAATATTTTTCTGCATGATATCATCTAAAACAAAGGACAGCATCATCATATTCAATAGATTTATCTTTAAATAGAGGGTTCGCTGCTTCATATTTCCAAAAGCTTAATGCTCTTTCTCCGGATTTGAGTTAAAGGAAATCTGGTTACACCTGCAGGCAGTAAATTCAACTTTAAAAATTTTCCTGTTTCCCTGTAAAATGTTACTAACTTTGCCTTCAATTAAAAATAGTTTTAAAATGATTTTAAAGGAACAGGTAAACGACCTTGTTGAGCGCCGGGATGCGCTGAGGAGGCATCTTTGACTACGATGCAAAATTGATTCAACTGCAGGAAGAAGAACTCAAAACACAAGACCCTGATTTTTGGAGCAACCCTAAAGAAGCTGAAGCACAAATGAAGAAAATTCAATCGGTAAAAACATGGACCGACGGATTTCAGGAAGTGAACCGGCAACTGGAGGATTTCCTTGTACTTTATGAATTCTTTGAGGCGGAAGAGGCTACCGAAAAAGAAGTGGACGATGCTTACGCTGAAGCCATCAGAAAAGTGGAAGACCTTGAATCAAAAAACATGCTGCGTAATGAAGAAGATCATTTAGGTGCGGTACTAAAAATAAATGCAGGAGCAGGCGGAACCGAAAGCAATGACTGGGCCGATATGCTCTTCAGAATGTACACCCGCTGGTGCGAAAAAAACAATTATAAAGTTAAAATTGCCGACATGCAGCCTGGTGACGAAGCAGGGATTAAAAGCTGCACCATTGAAATTGAGGGAGAATTTGCATACGGATATCTGAAAAGCGAAAATGGAGTGCACCGGCTTGTGAGACTTTCACCGTTTAATGCCCAAAACAAAAGGATGACTTCGTTTACGTCGGTTTATGTTGCGCCCTTAATTGACGATACGATTGAAATTGAAGTAAATCCTTCAGATATTCGATGGGATACTTTCCGTAGCGGTGGCGCCGGAGGACAAAATGTAAACAAGGTGGAAACCGGTGTCAGGCTGCATCATGAACCTACGGGAATTGTTATTGAAAATACCGAAAGCCGTTCGCAGCTTGGTAATAAGGAGAATGCACTTCGCCTGCTGAAATCACAGCTTTACGAACTGGAACTGCGAAAACGGCGGGAAAAAACAATGGAAATCGAATCTCAAAAAAAGAAAATTGAATGGGGATCGCAAATTCGTTCCTATGTACTTCAACCCTATAAAATGGCAAAAGATGTGCGCACCGGCTACGAAACAGGAAATGTAAATGCAGTACTCGACGGTGAACTGGATGGTTTTATTAAGGCTTACCTTATGCAATTTGGCGGCGAATAAATTCCCGGAACTTTCATAAGTGTTGGTTGTTTTAATTTTTACTTCTGTGGAAATTAGGACATCAAAAAATATTCTTTTATATTTTGGGTTAATGATTCGGCTATGTATTCAAATGAAAATTTCATAAACAGGGAAATCAGCTGGCTTTCTTTTAACGAAAGGGTTTTACAGGAAGCTGAAGATCCCAACACACCGCTTTTTGAAAGGATTCGCTTTATCGGGATATTTTCGAATAATCTTGATGAATTTTTCCGCGTTCGGGTGGCGACGGTGCGACGCATGGTCGATATTGGCAAGGATGAAGAAAACCTGCTTGGAAACTACACTCCAGGTGAACTTCACGATAAAATTCAGGAAATTGTTATTGAACAGCAGCAAAAAGTACAGAATATCTTTATTGACATTCTTGAAGAACTAAATAAAAACAACATTTTTATTATTAACGAAAAGGTGTTGTCGCATTCGCAGGGAATTTTCGTAAAAAAGTATTTTTACGAGAAAGTGCTGCCCAACCTGGTTCCCATCATGCTGAGCAAAAAGAACAAGTTTCCTTACCTTCGCGACCGGTCAGTTTACCTGGCAGTGAAACTTTCCAAAAAATCCAACCCTGAAGATTTTGCTTATTCGCTCATCCGTATTCCCGGGCGCTCGGTTCCGCGTTTTCTTGTTTTGCCAAAAGAAGGGAAAAAAATATCGGTAATGCTGCTCGACGATGTCATCCGCTATTGTTTTGACGATCTTTTCTTTTATTTCGATTATGATGTTTATGAAGCGTATACTATAAAAATCACCCGCGATGCTGAGCTGGATATCGATGATGATATCTCCAAAAGTTTTATTGAAAAAATGAGTTTCAGCCTCAAGAAAAGAAAAAAAGGGAAACCAGTCCGGTTAATTTATGATAGAGAGATTCCTGAAGATCTTTTTGGCTTTCTTATTAAAAAAATGAAGCTGGATTTTGAGGAAAATGCAATTCCGGGAGGCCGCTATCACAATCATAAGGATTTTATGAATTTTCCGGATATTGGTAAAAAAAGGCACTATTATCCGAAGCTCCCTCCATTCAGACACAAGGACTTACCACCGCATACAAGTATTTTGAAAGTGTTGCGGCGAAAAGATGTGATGCTTCATTTTCCATATCAAACGTTTAATCATTTTCTTGACTTTTTGCGCGAAGCAGCCATTGACCCCATGGTAAATGAAATAGGAATTACAATTTATCGTGTTGCAAGCGACTCAAAGGTAATCAATGCATTACTGAATGCTGTGCGAAATGGGAAAACAGTAACTGTTGTAATTGAACTTCAGGCGCGTTTCGATGAGGAAGCAAACATTTTATGGTCGAACAAGCTGCAGGAAGAAGGAGCAAATGTAATAAATGGTGTGCCTGGAATGAAAGTGCACAGCAAACTGGCCTGGGTGAAACGTCTTGAAGATGATGGTTTCCGAAATTATGCCTACATCGGAACAGGTAATTTCCATGAAGGCACCGCCCTTGTTTATGCTGATGAGGGTTTGCTGACAGCCGATGCACGGCTGGCCGATGAAGTGGAACATGCATTCGATTTTTTCAAACAAAATTACAGACATCATAATTATCAGCACCTGGTTGTAAGCCCGTTCTTTATGCGCAAACATTTTACACATGCAATTGACAGTGAAATTGAACTGGCAAAACAGGGAAAAGAAGGTTGCATGATTTTGAAGATGAACAGCCTGATTGACCCGCGAATGATGAAAAAAATACTGGAAGCGGGAAACGCAGGTGTTAAAGTTCAATTGATTGTGCGGGGAGTTTTTGGTCTTCAGATCCTGAAGAAAAAACTGCGTCAGAATATTACGGCTATCAGCATTGTGGATAAATACCTAGAACATTCACGGATATTTCTTTTTGGAAATGACGGCAATGAAAAAATGTACATTTCTTCGGGCGACTGGATGCCCCGTAACCTGAATCGTCGTATTGAAGTGGCCTGCCCCATCTACGACGAAGAGATAAAAGCGGAATTGAAAGAGATGCTGAAGATTCAGCTAAAAGATAATTCGAAAGCACGGATTCTTGAACCCGAATTAAAAAACAACTACAATACCGGAGAAACAGATAAAAAATACAGGGCTCAGGAAGATTATTACAACTACATAAAAAACAAACATCACATCGTCATGGAAGTTTATCATAATCCGCGTTGTTCCAAAAGCCGCGCCGGTCTGAAATATCTGGAAGAAAAAGGATATGAGGTAAATATAAAACGTTATATGTCCGACGGAATCTCAGTAGAAGAACTTAAAGATGTAATTTCAAAGACGGGTAAAAAACCTGTTGATTTGGTGCGTACGCAGGAGAAAATCTACCGCGAAAATTACAAAGGGAAAGAATTTACTGACGAACAGTGGATTAAAATTCTATCTGAAAATCCGCGGCTGCTTCAACGGCCTATTGTTGTAAATAATGATAAAGCGGTACTTGCAAATCCTCCTGAAAAAGCAGAAAGAATTATTTAATTTATCTGAAGTTTATCCTGCAGGTTTTTAACTTCTGCTTCCAGTTTATTGCGCTTTTTTAATGCTTTCGAAAGTTCAAGTGCATCTTTCACTGCCTGCTTGTCGTAAGTTTCAAGAATAATATAATAATATTCATCACCCAGAAAAACAGCTTTTAAACGGCGGTCAAGGTTATTTGCAATAAACTGCATTACTCCGTTTTCTTTACCATTCCGGTATGAAACCTTTTCCCATTTTGAATCGATAAAATCGCTTCGGTGGTTGTTAATATCGCCCACCGGAACTTCTTCCGTTTTGGCTTCATCCCCCTGATCATAAACCCTCAGTGCGGTGTGGTTCAGCCATTTCTCTCCATGGTAATTGCTGCTCAAATAAATCTCTCCCCGTTCATCCAGATGTACCTGGATATAAGAGCGATCCCACGCCCGTTGAAAAGTTTGTCTTTTATGTATGTATTGAGCATATCTGTCAAATTCTGTTTTTTCTTTGGTAAAAGGTTTTTCCAATTTTTCTACCTGCACTTTTGCCGAATCCAATTCTGCTTCTTTTCTGTGAAGCAAATCAAAATTCACTTCACTAGTCAGATTTTTGGCCGCATTTACAGAATATGCAGCTTCAGGAAACATCATCCGTATGCTGTCCAGCTGTTTTAAGGCCATCGCCGTATCATTTTTTTGAAGCAGCGACTTTGCCAGGTTCAGTCGGACACGTGCCTTATCTTCATCCGATGGTCCGCAGGAAGATAAGATAACAACTATAAACAAAATCGTTATTTGGAATGTAAACTTCATTTTTATCTTTGTTTGCCACAAAATTACTATTTTATCTGAAGAACGAAACAACACCAAAAATGAATATAAATTCAGTCAGTTTTTTTCAGAATGAAGAAGTAAAACAGGTTCCCGAAAATTGCGAATTGATGCTGGCTTCCTGGCATTTAAAAAATCCGGAAAACCTTGGTCACATTATCCGCCTTGGTCATAATGTGGGGGCAAGGAAAGTTCTTTTCATTAATGATGATGATGATACTTACCGGGAATCGAAAATCAGAAAAACTGCAGGATTTTCATTCGAACAAATGGATTGGCAGATGATTACTGAAGATGAATTTTTTACATTTACCCAAAATGCATCACTTATAATTTTGGAAACCTGCCCGGGCTCATCAAATATTTTTGAGACCAAACTACCTGATCGGGCAATTCTTCTCGCCGGAAATGAATCAAACGGATTAGCCGCTGATATTATCTCAAAAGGCAATCTGAAAGTTCATATTCCAATGCCTGGCAGCTGTAAATCGATGAACATTTCCCATGCACTTTCTGTAGCGGCATTCGAGTGGTACAGACAACATTAAGTTTTGTTGTTTACAATAATAAATTAACATTTATTTATTCACGCTTAAAATAGATATTTTCTATCTTTACAAAAAAAGCAACTATGCCATGGTTACTTTAACTCAACTTGAATATATTGTAGCAGTAGATACCTACCGCCATTTTGGAAAAGCTGCCGAAGCCTGTTTTATCACACAGCCCACACTTTCGATGCAAATTAAAAAGCTGGAAGAAGATCTCGAAATCATAATTTTCGACCGCAGTAAACAACCATTGATTCCAACAGATGTTGGACAGCGAATAGTAGATCAGGCACGCATCGTTTTAAAACAGTCTGATGAAATAAACAATCTTGTAAAAGAACATAAAAATCAGGTTTCAGGAATGTTAAGAATAGGAATTATTCCGACGCTGGCCCCTTACCTGCTGCCTGTTTTTATAGGAAGGTATAAAAGAAAGTATCCCAACATTTTCATAAAAGTAGTGGAACAAACCACAGAAAATATTGTACGGTTACTAAATAAGGATTTAATAGATGTGGGAGTTTTAGTAACTCCGTTGAAAGAAGAAAAGATAATTGAAAAACCAATCTTCTATGAGGAAATGCTGCTTTACATCAATCCTGATCATAAACTTCACAAGCAAAATATAATTACTGTAAAAGATATTGCTACTCCTGAAATCTGGCTGCTGAGCGACGGGCATTGTTTTCGTGACCAGGTGGTGAATCTCTGTTCATTTGTAGGAACTTCCGACAGTCACCTGCCTTTTCATTTTGAAGCAGGATCACTTGAAACACTGATGAATATAGTTGATCGCGAAGGTGGCATCACCATTATTCCCGAACTTGCAAAATACAGCATGGCACCTAAAAAACTGGGGAATGTCCGTTCTTTTTCAAATGCAAAACCATTGCGTGAAGTCAGCCTTGTATATTCAAGACATTTTGCCAAACATAAACTCATAAACCTTCTTTGGCGCGAAATAAAAGACTCCATTCCCGAAGAGCTTCAGGACGATAAAAGGGGCTCAATTGTTGAATGGAAATAATTTTTCCTATTTAAAAAAATTAGTTACATTTGCGCCGCGAATTGCGGACGTGGCGGAATTGGTAGACGCGCTAGACTTAGGATCTAGTGCCTTACGGCGTGGGGGTTCGAGTCCCTTCGTCCGCACAAAACACCGCCGTCTTTCCCACCCGGAAAGTACAGGCGGTGATTTACTTATTGGTGATAGAATTAAACAATTTCATTATGAATATATCCAGGGAAAACAATAACGAAGTCAATGCAGTACTTAAAGTATTAATCGAAAAAGCAGATTATGAAAAACCGGTTGAAGATACACTGAAAGATTACCGGAAAAAAGCAACAGTTCCGGGATTCAGACCAGGAAAAGTGCCGGCAGGATTAATCAAAAAAAGATATGGAAAAGCAATACTTGCAGAAGAAGTAAACAAACTGCTTTCGCACAACCTTTCAAAATATATTGTTGAAGAAAAACTTCAGATTTTAGGTGAACCACTTCCCAACAACGAGCAACAAAAAGATATTAACTGGGATACAGACGAAAATTTTGAGTTTGTTTTCGATATCGCTTTAGCTCCCGAAGTGAATGTAAAACTGGATAACGAAACAGAGCTGCCGTATTATACCATTATAATTTCGGACGAAATGGTAGACAAGCAGTTGGAACGTATCAAAACCCAGCTCGGTGAAAATGTTGAGGCCGATGAAGTTACTGAAAAAGGTCTTGTCAGGGGAGATTTTGAACAACTGGATGAAAATGGCGATGTAGTGGAAGCCGGAATTCAGCCCAAAGGGGTACTTCTTTCGGTCGATCTGATTAAAGATGAAAACATTAAAAATGATTTTATCGGGAAAAAGAAAGAAGATGTAATTGTTTTCGATCCTGTAAAAGCATTCAACAACCGTCATGAAGTTGGTCATATGCTGAACATTACCCATGAACAGGCGGATGAACTTGACAGTACATTCCGGTTTACAATCAAAGAAGTGCTGAAATTTAAGGAAGCTGAATTAAACGAAGAACTGTATAAAAAGATATACGGAGAAGATACCGAAATCAAAACTGAAGAAGAACTTCGTGCTAAAATAAAAGAAGAAATAGCTGAAAATCTTGTATATTCATCTGAACATAAATTCACTATTGATACCCGCGACACTCTGGTTGAGAAAACAAACATGGAACTCCCGGCCGAATTCCTGAAACGATGGTTAAAGGAGGTTAACAATAATTTAACTGAAGAACAGATTGAAAATGAATTTGATGGTTTCATTCAAGATTTAAAATGGCAATTAATTAAGGATAACATTAAAAAAGAGAATGAACTGAAGATCGAAGAGGTTGAAGTTATTGATTTTTCAAAACAAATGGCACGTGCTCAATACAGCCAGTACGGCATTTACGATGTACCGGAAGAACAATTGGAATCATTCGCCAAAATGATTCTTGATAAACCTGAAGAAAAGGAGAACATCTATAAAAAGCTTCTGGAAGATAAGGTAGTTGCTGTTGTAAAAGAAAAAGTAACTGTTAATAACAAGGAAGTAACTCAGGAAGAATTCAGTGAAATGATGAAATAAGTTTTGGGCAAACTTTAAGCGAACAATTTTTTGTAACTTTGTTACTCTTAAAAGAAAAACTTACAAGTAAAAAAAGCATTAAAATGGATAGTAGCAACGAATTTAAAAAATATGCCGTAAAGCATTCAGGTATCAGCAGTTTAAACCTGCACCGGTTCAGTTCGCTTTACGGAAATTATATTTCACCAACAATTATAGAGGAAAGGCAGTTAAACATTGCATCAATGGATGTTTTTTCACGGCTGATGATGGACAGAATTATCTTTCTTGGCGTTCCGATTGATGATACTGTTGCCAATATTATTCAGGCACAGTTACTTTTTCTTGAATCAACTGATCCTTCCAAAGAAATCCAGATTTATTTCAATACTCCCGGAGGCGCAGTACACGCAGGGCTTGGAATTTACGACACCATGCAGTATATTTCAGCAGATGTGGCAACTATTTGTACCGGAATGGCCGCATCAATGGGAGCCGTACTTTTAACTGCCGGTGCCAAAGGAAAACGTTCAGCACTGCGGCATTCAAGAATAATGATTCATCAGCCAATGGGCGGTGCACAGGGGCAAGCTTCCGATATTGAAATTACAGCACGTGAAATACTTAAAATAAAAGCTGAATTGTACGCGATAATTGCCCAACATTCAGGAAAACCGGTAAAACAAGTGGAAAAAGATGCAGATCGCGATTACTGGATGACCTCAGAAGAGGCAGTTAAATATGGTATGATCGATGAAATTCTTTTAAGGGACAATAAATAATAATGCCAATAAAAGACAAAATGGATAAATGTTCTTTCTGTGGCCGCGAAAAAAAGGAAGTAGACCTTTTAATTGCCGGTATCGATGGTCATATTTGTGATCGTTGTGCCGAACAGGCCTATTCTATTATACAGGAAGAAATAAAAAAGGACAATACTTTTGAGTTGGACAGCATCAAACTGCTGAAACCAAAAGAAATCAAAGAGTTCCTCGATCAGTATGTTATTGGTCAGGACCAGGCGAAAAAAATCATTTCTGTTTCAGTTTATAACCATTACAAAAGATTGACACAACCTTTTGACAAGGATGAAACCGAAATTGAAAAATCGAATATTGTAATGGTGGGCGAAACTGGCACCGGTAAAACATTACTTGCCAGGACCATCGCAAAAATGCTTCATGTGCCTTTTACAATTGTTGATGCAACGGTTTTAACCGAAGCAGGCTATGTTGGTGAAGATATCGAAAGTATTTTAACACGGTTGCTTCAGGCTGCTGATTATAATGTGGAAGCAGCCGAACGGGGAATTGTGTTTATTGATGAACTGGATAAAATTGCACGAAAAAGCGATAATCCTTCAATTACACGTGATGTTTCCGGAGAAGGAGTTCAGCAGGGTTTATTGAAATTACTTGAAGGTTCGGTTGTTAACGTACCACCCCAGGGTGGAAGAAAACATCCGGAACAAAAACTGATACCTGTTGACACTAAAAACATCCTGTTTATTTGTGGTGGTGCTTTCGATGGTATTGAGCGAAAAATAGCCAACCGTTTAAATACAAAAGTTATTGGATACAGCGCTGCCAAGGATGTTGATCGAATTGAACGGGAAAACCTGTTACAGTATGTTTCACCTCAGGATTTAAAATCATTTGGTTTAATTCCTGAAATTATTGGCCGCCTGCCTGTTTTAGTACATCTTGATCCTCTGGATAAAAACACTTTGCGCAGCATTTTAACCGAACCAAAAAATTCGGTAATCAAACAATATAAAAAGCTGTTCCTCATCGATAATATTGAACTTGAATTCGAAGAAGATGCTTTATTGTATATTGTAGAAAAAGCAGTGGAATTTAAACTTGGAGCCCGTGGTTTACGTTCAATTTGCGAAAGCATAATGAATGATGCCATGTATGAAACACCTTCTGAAAAAGTGGATTACCTGAAGATCGACATGGAATATGCAAAAAGCAAATTCGACCGGTCGAGTATACGACGATTAAAAGCAAGCTAAAACATATATGAAACCGGATTATATCCGGTTTTTTTATGCTTCATAATTCCTGGTAAAATTAAACGAAAGCACCTTAATTTTCCGAAGATACAGCAGAAGTATTCATGCCGTAAATATCTAATTTCTTTATAACATGTATAATTGTTACAGATATTGAATTATATCGTTTAATCAAAAATGGTGTTATCCGATTGCAGAATTGAAGATTGGTTATATGCAACTGCCTTATCGTCTGTTTTTGAAAACATCATCTTTACGGGATGAATACAAGGAATCTTTTTATAACAGCAAAAAAACTTTTACAGCGTTTTTCACTATACCTTCCCTATACACGGGACGGAGTAAATTCGCGATTTCATAGCGTTGGTATATCGATGGTATATCGATGATATTGCCGGAGCAGGGAAGAAAACGATTCATATCCTCCTCTTTTGGGACAGCATGCCAACACTTGCTGACAGGATACAGCATTGTGTCTGTTCAACGTAATTTTCCTCCAAATCATTTCCGTATACTGTTTCCATAGCTGCTTTTTTTTCAAACCGATACTGGTTTTTACGCAAAGCTTCATCTTTTTTATCTTTTCTCCACCTGATTTTTAAAGGGATTCTTTAATGGTCACGGGTGAAAACAGGCCGGTTTGATTTTGACATTCGCGGATTAAACCTGTAACCTTCCATATGGAAAGCCTGCAAATCATACTCATTCGTAATATCATTTTCAAGAATAAACCTTGTCATCAGACCGCGTGCTTTTTTGGCAAAAAAAGAGATAATAACATATTTGTCGTCCTTTAAATCCCTGAATTCAGGAGTAATAATCTCTTTTTTAAGAACTTTGGTATCGATGCTTTTAAAATATTCATTGGAAGCCAGATTAATCAGGACATCGCTCCCCGACTCTGTAACAGCCTGTTTTATTTTCTTTGAAAGTTGAGGATTCCAGAATTCATATAAACTTTCGGATTTGTAATACTTCAGCTTTGTTCCCATTTCCAACCGGTAAGGTTGAATTAAATCCAGCGGTCGAAGAACACCATATAATCCCGATAAAATTCTTACCCGCCTCTGTGTCAATTGCAATTTTTCTTCCGAAAGTGAAGGTGCATCAAGTCCTTGATAAACATCCCCGTTAAATGCCAGAACAGCTTGTTTTGCATTTTCAACTGAAAACGGAAGACTCCAGTTCTGATATCGGTTGAAATTCAATTCTCCCAAATCTTTTGAAATTCCCATCAGTTTGGACAATTGCTGCGGGCTCATCTTTTTTAACCGCTCTGCAAGTTTCTTCGTATCGTCGAGCATTTCGGGCAAAGTAAATGCCGATGTTGTGGCTGGTGTTTCAAAATCAAGTGTTTTTGCCGGTGATAATACTATTAACATGATATAATCGGGTTTATTTTTACCAACAATCAAATCACTATAAAGTTAGAGAAAAATGGAATAATCTGAGATCGACATGCTGTAAAAGCATCCCAGATGCCGGATTTTATGCATTCAAAAATGATTCCATAAACTGTGTCCGCCTTCTGTTAAAACTGCGTTTCATTTCGTTTAAAAAAACCTAATGTGATTACAATCCTGCTCGTAACTTAAAACCACACACGTGATTTAAATCGCTACTGGTTTTATTATTCGTATTACAAACCTTGCTGAATGGAATTAATTGCCTGTTGAATGGCCATCTTATCCTGTTCTGAAATCCCCTCAGTTTTCAGGGCCTGTTCATATACCTGCACTGCTTCTTTTTTCCTGCCGTCACTCACATAAATATCTGCAAGCAGACTCGCGGCATTTAAATACTGCGGATAATTTTTGATAATTCCCTGTAATGTTTTAACTGCCGAAGTTTTCTGATTGTTTTCCAACTGGTAATACGCCAAAGTGTAACTGTATTTCGGGTCTTCCGGTGCAGCCTCCGCAGCAATTTTAGCATATTCAATGGCCTCTCCCGGATTTCTTCTTGCGGTAATCACACTTAAATTATAAGCAGCAACTGCCTGTTTTGGATTAGCCTGAAGAGCAGTTTTTAAAGCTTTTTCGGCTTCATCCATTTTGCCTTGTTCAGCCAGTAAGAGGCCCAAATTCAGATTAGCAGCTTCATTATCCGGATCCACTTCAATTGCCTTTTTAAGATTCTCCTCTGCTTTCGATGTATTACCAATATATGAATATAAAACACTGCTGTTGATGAGTGGCATTAGTGCTTCGGGATATAAACGCGCTGCTGTTTCATAGGAATCCAGCGCTTTTTGGGCCTCTCCCCTGTTTTGATGAAAAATTCCAAGGTTATAATGCGAACTCCAGTCATCGGGACGGGTAACCACAGAATTCATATATTCCTCCGTCACCTCGGCAACCAGTAGCTTTTCGGTTTCTGAAAAATCTCCTGCCGGAAAACCTGCCAATGAATTGGCTGCTGAAATCCTAACCAAACGGAATTCATCGTCACAAACAGCAATGAGTGCATCTTTTGCCGTTTCCGAATAATTTCCGGTTAACGAAGCTGCGGCAGCTGCCCTAACCAGCGGTGACTCGTTTTTTGTTGCACCAATAACCACAGGCCATTTTTTCTCATTGGTACAATTTGCCAGCAGACGAATAAAGGAAGTAATAACTATTTCATTCTGTTTATCATTCTGAATGATTTCCAACATCTTATCCAGGTTTCCCCATTCATTCAACCGGGCTTCTTTTATCAGTTGCGCCCACTTCAACGTCTCTTCCTGATAATTCCCGTTCTTCCGTTGTTTTACAATTTTATTGGCCCATTCTGCCGATTTATCCTTATGACAGAGATTACAGGCATTTGGCGAATCAAACCTGATTGTAGCCTCGGGCATCGGCGGCCGGAAAGAATGATCACTGCGCACCATCCGGCCAAACTCGGTTTTCGGCATGTGGCAATTCACACATATTGCTCCTTCGCTGCCAGCCTTATGTCCCGAATGTTCAGCTACATTTTCAACATTTACTGCATGACATTTTACACAGGCATCATTCGGATTATCTTTAAACCGGTTGCGTCCGCTGGAAGTATGACAGGTCACACAGTGCAAATCGCTCTCCGCCTTGCATGGATTCATCATCCAGCCGGTGTAGGTATAATTCTCACCCAAATCACGGCCATCCGGATAGAAATCCGGATTTTCAAATGTGGTCAAATCATAATTGTCAAAATACCTGTCGCCAGGCATATAGCTGGCGGTAACAGGTTGCATTTTCGCATGACAGGGTGCACATGAGGCATTATGTTGTGCCGGTGTAAATTTTTTAGTTACAATCAAACCAATATCTTCAGGTTCTTCTCCTTCCTTTAAATTTTTGAAAATACGAACATGTTCGCTGCTCGGCCCATGGCAGGTCTCACAGTTGATGCCCGGTTCTTTCCATGTGGTTTCGTATGAATCAGCAGTTAAATTAAAATTTGTGGTTAACTGGCTCACATGGCAACCGTAACAAGAAGTATTAAAAGTGTACATGCGGTCTTTCCATGGCAGTGCTTCATCAGGTGTTCCTTCGGGAAAATGACGTACTGCCGATTCAGGATTGTTGTACCATACTTTTTTATCTACATCATACGCAAGAGGAATGGTTTGCAGTTTTCCTTTTTCAAGCGGAGTAAGAAAATAAAAAACATTTTTGCCCCCCAGCGCCCAAACTACATCATATTCCTTTACCACGTCATCCTTTTTCTCGAACATTACCATGGAAGTATCTTTATAATCAACACGATATAATTTTCCTTCCAGCGAAAATTCATCACTCGGCGGAACATTTTCTTCAGCAATAAAAGCAGCATTAATGGGTTGCATTGCTTTCCCATGATGAGAAGGTGACCACAGTTTGTAAAACTTTTCATGACACTGGATACAACTCTCCGACCCTGAATATTCACCTTCAACAGCCTTATCATTACTTCGCTGCACACATGATAAAGCACTGACCGAAAGCAATATATAAACCAACCAATAGATATTTCTGCCCACCATTTCTTCAAGTTTTGAAATACAAATATTGCGATATTTTGATAAAGAATGAATTTAATTTACAAGGAGTTTAACCTCTTAATATTTGACATTTCACTATTTCGCGACTGCTGGTATTATTGAAAGCTCAATTTGAATTGAAACCACAAGTAAAAATTCGTGTTATAAATATAAGAGGAACTTTTATAAATCAATAAACAACTACTATTTATATGAAAATCGGAATCCTTCGCGAAGGGAAAATACCACAGGACAAACGAGTACCACTGACGCCGGAACAATGCATTGAAGTACAAAAGAAATTTCCTGGGACAGAGATTATAGTTCAACCGTCGGCTGTGCGTATTTTTAAAGATGAAGAATATAAAAATGCAGGGTTGGAGGTTAAAGAAAATTTAAATGAATGTTCAGTTTTGTTTGGTGTAAAAGAAGTTCCGGAAGAAGATTTAATTGCAGATAAAATATACTTTTTCTTTTCGCATACCATTAAGAAACAACCCTACAACCGTAAATTGCTGCAAACTGTTCTGGAAAAAAGTATTCAACTGGTGGATTATGAAGTATTAACAGATGCCAGTGGCTTCCGGATTATTGGATTTGGCCGTTATGCAGGATTGGTTGGGGCTTACAGCGGTCTCCGTGCATTTGGTTTACACAGCGGGTTATATCAGCTTATACCGGCTTATCAATGTTTCAATCTCCATGAAATGCTCATACAATTGAAGGAAGTTAAACTTCCACCGGTAAAAATTGCTGTTACCGGCGACGGAAGAGTGGCCGGCGGCGCATTGGAAGTTCTGGATTTCATGAAAATCAAAAAAGTTTCGCCTTACGAATTTTTAAAAACAGAGCGTCCGCAACATCCGGTTTTCGTTCAACTAATCCCTCAAAATTACGTGAAACGAAAAGATGGAGAAGCCTTCGATTTATTCCATTTTTTCAATCATCCCGGGCAATATGAAAATGCATTTCTCCCGTTTGCACGAACTACCGATTTGTTAATAGCCGCGGCCTATTGGGATCCGAAAGCGCCGGTTTTATTTACTGCTGAAGAAATGAAAAATGAAGCTTTTCGAATTAAAGTAATCTCAGATATTACCTGCGACATTGAAGGTTCAATCCCTTCTACAAAAAGAGCAGCAACAATTGATGATCCGTTTTATGACTACAATCCGCTTACCGAAAGTACAGAGCCTGCTTTTTCAGGCACAAAGAACGTAACGGTGCAGGCAGTCGATAATTTACCCTGCGAATTGCCAAGGGACGCATCAGAAGATTTTGGCCGAAACCTCATCGATAATGTTTTACCCGCCTTAATTGGAGAAGACACAGATGGAATAATTGAGCGGGCAACAATCACCAAAAACGGGCAGATAGCCAAACCTTTTGCGTATTTGCAGGATTTCGTGGATGACCGGCAATAAAAAACGCCATCTGAAATCAGACAGCGTTTTATTCAAACCAATTCCATTTAAATTATTTTATCAACTCAACACTTCGTCTTACAAATTTGTCCAAATCGGCACCTTTTAGTAATCCATTTGCCAGCAATGCCAAATCAACCAATTGTCTGGCAAGTTTATTTTGTTTGCCAAATTCAGTAAGCTGTGTACGTTTTGTCTCTTCCAGTTTTGAAAGTTCACTGTTTAAAGCATCCAGTTTTTCCTTATCTGCCTGCGGAACTTCCTCTTCTTTTTTACCTTCTCTGGCTTTTTCCAGTTTGCTGACTTCCTCTTTTCTCGATTTAATGTCAGCGTTAAATTCTTCCAGTTTTTTACCGAGCTTTTTATCTTTTGCTTCCAGTACTTTTTTCACCAATGGGTGCCCGGTATTTACCATCAGGTTCATATTATCGGGCATTTCGCCATAAAAATTCATTCCACCCTGCGCCTGGCTCATATCTTTCATCCGGCGCATAAATTCGTTTTGCGTAATTACAATGGGACTTCCATTTTCACCTAAATCCTTAAAATCGACAATAAACGAATATTTTGTATTTTCAGGACATACTGCCTGGAAAACCGGCGATAATTCCTGTTTCTGTTCCCAGTTCAGTTCTTCTTTTTCCGAATCTTCTTTCTTGATAAGGTTTTCCACCACATCAGAATCGACACGGACAAACTGTTTATCAGTATATTTCTGTTCGAACTTGTTGATTAAATGCGGCGCCAGTACATCATCCAGTATCAAAACATCGTAACCCTTATTTTTGGCCCCTTCAACAAATGTATATTGTTCTTCCGCATTGGTAGTATACAAATAAACCAGTTTTTTATCTTTATCAGTCTGGCTTTCCTTAATCAGTTTTTCATACTCCTCGAAAGTGAAATATTTACCTTCGGTATTTTTGAACAGGAAAAATTTCATCGCCCGCTCATTAAATTTGTCATCAGTGAGCATTCCGTACTCAATAAATATTTTAAGGTCGTCCCATTTCTTCTCGAAATCTTCTCTGTTATCCTTAAAAATTTCGCTTAAACGATCTGATACTTTTTTAGTAATGTGGCTGCTGATTTTCTTTACATTTGAATCACTTTGCAGATATGAACGGGAAACGTTCAGCGGAATATCCGGAGAATCGAGCACCCCGTGCAACATTGTCAAAAATTCAGGAACAATCCCTTCTACCGAATCAGTTACAAAAACCTGGTTGCTGTACAACTGGATTTTATTTTTCTGAACTTCAAAATTGTTTTTGATTTTCGGGAAATAAAGAATACCGGTAAGATTAAACGGATAATCCACATTCAGGTGAATATTGAACAGCGGCTCATCGGCCATCGGGTACAAACGGCGATAGAAGTTTTTATAATCTTCATCTTTCAAATCGGCAGGCATTTTTGTCCATGCCGGTTCTGTATCATTAATCTGGTTATCTTCTTTGGTTTCCACCTGTTTGCCATCTTTCCACTCTTTTTTCTTTCCAAAAACAACAGGAACAGGAAGAAATTTACAATACCGCTCCAGAATTTCCTCGATTTTATGCTCCTCCAGAAACTCTTCCGAATCTTTATTGATGTGCATAACAATGTCGGTACCCACCTCTTCTTTTTGCACCTCTTCAATAGTAAATTCCGGAGTACCGTTACAGGTCCATTTAATGGGCTGTGCACCTTCCTTATATGATTTTGTTACGATATCAACTTCTTCGGAAACCATAAATGAACTGTAGAAACCAAGACCAAAATGACCAATTATGGCATTGGCATCGTTCTTATATTTTTCAAGAAATTCATTCGCTCCTGAAAAAGCAATCTGGTTAATGTACTTTTCTATTTCTTCGGCTGTCATCCCAATCCCGTTGTCAGAAACTGTGATAGTTTTTGCCTGTTTATCAAGTTTAACCTGAACTTTCAAATTCCCGATATCGCCTTTAAATTCTTCTTTAAAAGCCAGCGTTTTCAATTTTTGGGTTGCATCTACTGCATTGGAAACAATTTCCCGGAGAAAGATATCATGGTCGGAATAAAGAAACTTTTTGATGATTGGGAAAAGGTTCTCACTCGTTACACCAATTTTACCTGTTTGCATATCCATTCGTTTTTAATTTTATATTTTCGGTTTAACGTCCGCAAAAACTCAAACAACATGCCAACGGTTTTTTATGACGAATTGGCAGATTCAAAAAGATGTGCCGGTTAAAATTTACAACATTTGGCCCATAAATTCTGATTAGCAGATTTATTAATTGCAGTCTCAGGCATTGGGTTAATCAAAACAGAAAAGCGTCTGGGTTTCAGCCTAAAGTTCAAGGTATTGAATATTAATTCTATAAAAATCATCATTGTTCATTTTCAATGAATTTAACGTTTTTACAAGACAACAATGATTAGAAATCCATTTATAATGATTTATTCCCTGCATTTTTTAAATGAAAGTCATTTAATTTGTGTCTTCTATATAAAAGCCAAATTGATAATGCTGGAAAACTATTTCAATAAATTCAGGAAGAACATCATCGGAATTGACCAGGAATTTGAAACTCCATTCGGAACGAAAAAAATTGTTTATGCCGACTGGATTGCCAGCGGAAGACTTTACCAACCCATTGAAGATAAAATCTCAAAAGTTTTTGGACCATTTGTTGGCAATACGCACACCGAAACCAGTGAAACAGGTACGCGCATGACGTATGCTTACCACAAATCACATGAAATCATAAAAAAACATTTAAACGCCGGGCCGAACGATATTATTATCACTGCCGGCTCCGGGATGACTGCTGTAATTAATAAATTTCAACGTATTCTGGGCTTGAAATACTGTGCCAGACTTTCACATACAAAATGTTTGAAAGAACGGGAGCGCCCGGTGGTTTTTGTCACTCATATGGAACACCACTCGAACCAAACATCCTGGTACGAAACCAATGCCGATGTAGTGGTGATTGAGCCGGATAAAGATTTGCTTGTTCATCCCGGGAACCTGCGAAAAACAATGGAAGGATACAAGGATCGGCCTTTTAAAATTGGTTCGTTTACAGCCTGTTCGAATGTTACCGGGGTGAGAACTCCTTATAAAGAACTGGCGCGCATCATGCATGAAAACGGGGGCGTTTGTTTTATCGATTTTGCAGCATCGGCACCTTACGATGATATTGACATGCATCCGGAAGACCCAATGGAAAAACTGGATGCAGTGATGTTTTCTCCTCATAAATTTTTGGGTGGACCAGGATCGAGTGGTGTCTTGGTCTTCGATGCCAGCATGTACAAAAATGAAGTGCCCGATAATCCCGGTGGCGGTACTGTAGACTGGACCAACCGATGGGGAAAATATAAATATGTGGACGATATAGAAGCCCGCGAAGATGGAGGAACCCCGGGATTCTTGCAATCCATCCGTGCAGCTCTGGCCATTGAATTAAAACAGCAAATGGATATCCGGATGATAAAAAAACGGGAAGCCGAACTGTTACAACTTGCCTTCAACGGGTTGGATAAAGTAAATGGTTTGAAAATTCTGGCTGACAATGTTCGGGAAAGACTTGGAGTTATTTCGTTTTATATCGATGGAATTCATTACAATCTTTTGGTACAGATATTAAATGATAAATACGGCATTCAAACGCGCGGCGGTTGTGCCTGTGCCGGAACTTACGGACATTTTCTGCTGGAAGTTACCTACGAACAGTCGAAAGAAATAACCGATAAAATAAATCACGGCGACCTTTCTGTTAAACCCGGCTGGGTGCGTTGGTCACTGCACCCAACTATGACGAATGCAGAAGTTGAACTGATGATAACAGCACTGCAGGATATTGTTAAAAATATATATAAATACAAAAAACAGTATCTGTATGACAACCGCAAAAATATCTTTTGGCACATGAATGATGTAAGTGATGCAGAATTGGTGAAAAGCTGGTTTACCCTTTAATAGTCAAAGTAATACCATATCTTTATAAGATGGCGGATACCACAGGCATCAATTTAATTAAATCCGCCGCTGAACATATTGAAACATAAAATGCAAATTTTAGAAATATGAAAAAATACAAAACCGGATTGGTGTTAAGCGGAGGAGGATCGCGTGGTTTTGCACACCTTGGTGTTGTCGCAGCGCTTTATGAAAACGGCATTATTCCCGATGTAATTTCTGGTGTAAGCGCCGGGGCAATAGCAGGCGCTTTTGTTGCAGCAGGAAAATCGCCGGTAGAAACAATGGAGATTTTCAATAAAGGATGGTTTCTCAGGTACACAAAAACACAAATTCCGGTTGACGGCTTTTTCAAACTAAAAGGCATGAAAGGGATTATCGATAAGGAAATTGAAATAAAAAATATTGAAGATCTCAAAATCCCAATTTACATTGGAGTTTCCAATCTGAATAAAGGAACAGTTGAGTACATAAGTCACGGCCCGCTGAGCCAGTGGGTGCTGGCTTCATCTTCCATTCCGGTTTTGTTTTCACCGGTTGAAATTGATGGCGTTTTGTATGCCGATGGAGGGATTCTGGACAATATACCAATTGAACCTATCAAAAACGATTGCGAGAAAATTATTGCTGTTAATATAACGCCCATCAATCCCCAGGAGAAACTTAAAAATATGATTCAGATAATTTCCCGTACTTTTTATATGAATGTGAATGCCAACAAAAATGAGGTAAACAAATATGCCACTATTTATATAGAACCCGAAGGAATAAGCAAATATGATATTTTTGGCCGAGGCCATTCAAAGGAGTTATTTAATTTGGGTTATGAATCTGCAAAAAATATCCGGTTTAATAATTAAGTTCACTCCGAAGTAAAAACGATAAAAGATAATATAAAATACAAGGGCACTAAAATCCACAAAACAAACATTATGAGCTTTCCATATTTTCGGCAATAGGTTTAACGAACATGATAAAAACAGAAGAATTTTTTAAAAGATTTTGCCAATGTAAAAACAATTAATACATTTGCACGCACGAAAAAACAGGGTAACAAGCGTTCTTTAAAAGTTGTAAATGAAAACCGTTGACAGTTAAAAACAACGGATGTAAATTTAGCAATTTACCACAATATTATGACAGCGAAACCAACAGATATAATTGGTTTTAAAATCGAAGGTGAGGTGGGTGAGTGGCTGAAACCACCGGTTTGCTAAACCGGCGTACGGGTAATACTGTACCGCGGGTTCGAATCCCGCCCTCACCGCTTGTTTAGTATTGAAATATTTCCGGGAGCGCAGTTCGGCTGGTGCATCCCGATTGGAAACGGGAGAGCCGAATTTCGCCTCTCCTGACATGTTGCCGGAATTTGAAATATTAAAGTAATTAACGGGGTATAGCGCAGTCCGGCTAGCGCACCTGCTTTGGGAGCAGGGGGTCGCAGGTTCGAATCCTGCTACCCCGACAATTGAAAATGAAGGAGTTAGATTAAAATCTGGCTCCTTTTTTATTTTCTATTGTCGCATTTAAACTCAATCGATTTCTTATCAGAGATATAAAATATCAAATTCACCAAAACTGCAAACAACCAAATCACATCCTTAAGACCGGATAATACAGGAAAATATCATTACAAAAGTAATTCCGGATGATATTAAATGGTATGTCTTAAACTATATTGAATTATATTCTGATCGGGAACTTAAAAATTCCGGTAACTAAAGAGGGAATTGGTGAATATCCAATGGGATAGCAAAATTACCGGAAGAATTATCATTGGAAAAGGATACAGTTCGGGTAACAAATGAGACCTTTTATGAATGGTTCATGCAAATTAAATATGATTTTCAGAATCAAACCAGTACAAGTGAAGCATTGAAAAGATATCAGGAGGAGCTGAGGAGATATTATCATATAAGAAATTCATAGGATACATAAAATCCTGTTCTGAAATTTTAGGCTATAGGTTCATCCAGAAAAGAACCCCTAATGAGAGAGGATTTCGTTTACTTTTGAATTAGTTGAAAATGAGAAAAAAGTGTTACATGAGTCATTTGATGTATAAGTTACTGGAAAAATGAAACTTGTGATGTTGTTCTTTATTTAAGAAGCGTCATACGAAAAATACTCTGCGTCATTTGATTGACATATTAATTAACATTTAATCAGAGTTTTTACACGTGTGACGCTTTTCAATAAAAACATTTGCCTGAATAAATTTCTTATGAAATAGAGATCTGGCTACTCATGCTTATTCAGGTAATATAAAAGTTTTCGATTTTGGTCTATAAAGTTTACCTGAAAATTTTCAGGTATTCCTCGAAAGAGAAAATCCTGTTACGTTTATAACCCGTAATCTCCTCCAGAATGCCCAGCTTTTCAAAATCATCAATCAATCTTAATGCAGTGGTGATATTAACATCGAGCGACTCTGAAGCTGCTTGTGCATCCGTTTTCGGCTCTTTATACAAGTATTCCAGAAAAGACTTTGCCAAATCGTATTTCTTACCAAGCGTTACTATCTTTTGTTCCACTTCGCTTCTCAGGGCAATAATGTTTTTAAAAGTCTGGATCGAGTTTTCAGAAGTCTCCCTGACACCAACCAGAAAAAATTTCAGCCATTGAGTCAAGTCATTGCGAGATGAAACCCTGCTGAGATTATCGTAATACAGCATTCTGTTTCGCTCAAAGAAATCGGACAAATAGAGCGTTGGTTTATGCAACAGCCCGTTGCTAACGAGGAACAATGTAATCAGCAGTCGTCCTATCCTTCCGTTCCCATCCAGGAACGGGTGAATCGTTTCAAACTGGTAATGAGCAATTCCAATTTTAATCAGATGAGGCACCTGATTGATTTCGTTGTGTAAAAAATTTCCAGGTCCGACATTAAGTCCGGGATATTATCCTGATGCGGAGGAATGAATGAAGCATCGGTCAAGCTGCTACCGCCAATCCAGTTCTGACTTTTTCTGAATTCCCCGGGAAGCTTATTCGTTCCACGTACTCCCTGCATTAGTATCCGATGTACTTGTTTTAAGAGCCGGTTACTGATGGGAAGTTTTTCCAGGTCCTGAATTGCATGATTCATCGCCAATACATAGTTTTGAACCTCCTGCCAGTCACCCCGCTTTTCAGGTTGGATAAATTCCTCCTTCTGAACAGCTTCATCAATATTGGTCTGGGTTCCTTCAATGCGACTACTTTGTGTGCCTTCTTTCAGCACATGCATCTTTATGAAGAAGTCAACATCCGGGATAAGTTGTGAATAAGCATTGAGTTCGCCCAGCTTAATATCTGCCTGGCTCAATAATAAAGTCAACCCAACATCATCCACCTCCCAGGGTAAATCAATGTTATTCGGTTCAAAACTTTTGTAATTGTATTGCTGAATATTTTGACCGGCCACAAAACTGCTAATTCTCATGTTAATTATTTCCTGCAAATATAAATAATTATAATTGCACTTAATGCATTTTCTGCAAATAAGGGAATTTGTATTTCCATCAAGTAGAAAGCTACTAAAACTGGAAAAGTTTACTGGTTCAAGAGGCATACCAAAATAATTATCGGCTAAATATTGTATATCCTCCATAATTTCATCGTATGAATTGAAGGTCAACAGCCTATACAACGTCCTTTTTAGTGAAACGTAACTCTGATGCATCAAAACCCCAATACAAGTTCCAGTCAATAATAAGTTTAAACATGCATTGTATTTGCGGAATTTGTTGCCGGATAAAGCCATCTTCAATATTATCAACTACAGGAAATTTCACAACATATTCATAGATATCAGCTATGTTTGTACCATCAAGGGAATAATAGGCTTACTTATAAAAGGTTTACTATCCTTCAATTGGGAAATCAAAGGAGTTTCGAAAGACTCAGGTGGTGAGGTATGTTCAACTTGATGAAATGTTTGTTGTGAAAAATGTATGGTGATAAACCAAAATATGCTGTTTTCCTATCAAGGCTTCATGGATGAACTTTCCTGCTAACCCTTTTCCTTTTTTTGTCACCCCTGTTTAAGTTTTTGGTACCCCCAACGGGGGGATGAAAGAAATTAAACTAAATCATTTTTTAAAAAAGAAATGGTTAGCACAAGAACAACATTTTTATCCGGCTGGTAAAGACATTTACAAATCAGAGGACCCGCACCTTTTTTATGATCGTTTTCTGTTTAGCAACATCAGTGCATAAGAAATTATTTTGTTATTTCGTTGCTGAAGATTTAATGGAACCATAAACCTGTGATAATTTATGAAAGATTCAATTATAATCGAGTTATTGCAAAACACAGCTATTTTATTGGCATTTGCAATGCTCTATGAGAATTTTTGGGTTGATGATGATACCAATAAAAGTACAGGCAAAAAAATTCTTATTGGTTTAATATTGAGTGGAATCGGTGTTGTATTAATGTTTACTCCATGGAATTTGGCTCCAGGTATTGTTTTCGATACCCGCTCAGTCATGATTTCTATAGCAGGTTTGTTTTTTGGTCTGATCCCTACAACAATTACGATGTTAA
Organism: uncultured Prolixibacteraceae bacterium; assembly: GCA_963816685.1. Lineage (GTDB taxonomy): Bacteria > Bacteroidota > Bacteroidia > Bacteroidales > Prolixibacteraceae > CAVYUC01. The sequence goes on from CAWFMB010000016.1 coordinate 341,031, forward strand.
TTACAAGCATCGTAAGATTGATGATTGGCGGAGATGGTCAATGGATGGGTGTTGCTGTAATTATATCTTCCGGAACAATTGGTTTATTATGGAGAAATCTCAGACCCGATTGGAAATCAAAGAAATATCATTTGGAGTTATTGGCAATGGGAATCCTGGTTCACATGGCAATGTCCTTATCTGCATTCTTACTGCCGCCTGATAAAATTTTGCCTACTCTTAAAGCTATTGCGTTACCTCTTATTTTTATCTATTCACCAGTTACAATGTTTCTTGGTGTAATAATGCTGAAACAATATAAAAATATCCAAAACAGGTTAGCCCAATTAAAACTGGATGAATCAGAACGAAGATTGGCAGAGGTTCTGGAAAGTGGTAATATTGTGTCACTGCTACTGGATAAAGATGGTAATATTAAGTATTGCAACAATTATTTATTGGAAATTACCGGATATACACAAAATGAAGTATTGGAAAAAAACTGGTTCAAAATGTTTATTCCAACGGATATAAGAGAGGAACTATATCAAACTTTTCAAAATGGTTTAACTTCAAAGAATATTTATAAAAATTATGAGAATGTGATTCTGACAAAAAGTGGAAAAGAGTTATATATATCATGGTACAACACCGTCTATCATTATCATTCAGATAAGATAAATGGTCTTGCCAGCATTGGTGTTAATATCACAAAAAGTAAGGATTATGAAAGAAAACTCGAAGAAAAAAATCATGAGTATCAACTGATAAACAGACAACTAACACAAGCCAAAGAAAAAGCAGAAGAAAGCGACCGTTTAAAGTCAGCTTTTTTGGCAAACATGAGCCACGAAATCAGAACACCAATGAGTGGTATTCTGGGATTTACAAGTTTGCTTTTGGAACCGGAACTGAGCGATGAAAAAAAAGAAGCTTATATCCGGATTATTCATCAAAGCGGAGAGCGCATGCTGAATACTGTAAATGATATTGTTGAAATCTCGAAAATTGAAGCTGGAATGGTTGATGCACATAACTCAATGATGAATGTTAACAATAGTGTAGTGAGCATTTTGAACTTTTTCCAACCACAGGTTCGAAAAAAAGGATTAACTCTCAGTTTCGAAAATGAAATTCAGGAAATAAATTTTCCCATTTATACAGACAAAAACAAATTCGAATCTATTCTTACAAATCTTGTTAAAAATGCAATAAAATATACAGATAAAGGAAAAATAACAGTAAGCAATCGTATAAACAATGGATTTGTTGAATTTTGTATAAATGACACAGGAATTGGTATTCCAAAACACCGGCTCGAAGCAATTTTCAACCATTTTGAACAGGCAGATGTAAATGACACAAGAGCTTTCGAAGGGTCTGGTCTTGGTCTTGCAATTGCAAAATCGTATGTCGAAATGCTTGATGGCAGGATTTGGGTTGAATCAATTGAAGGTGAAGGTTCGCAATTTTATTTTCGTATTCCATTATCTGCACAAAAAAAAGTTCACACTTTTATTTCTAAAAAAAATGCCACTAAAAACAAATTGAACCTTTTAAATCAAGTTAGAATTCTGCTTGTTGAGGATGATGAACCTTCTGCATTTTACCTGGAAACAATTTTAAAAGACATTTCTCAAAATGTTATGCGTGTTGAAACAGGGGAACAAGCAATTTATGAGTTCAAAAGCAATGTAAATTTTGATATTATTTTGATGGACATAAAAATGCCCGGTATAAACGGATACGAAACTACCCGGCAAATCAGGGAGTTTAATAAAGATGTTGTGATTATAGCACAAACAGCTTATGGATTATCAGGAGAAAAAGAAAAGGCAATTGGAGCAGGTTGTAATGATTATATTTCTAAACCTGTAAAGAAAGATGAATTAATGGTTCTTATACAAAAGTATATCAGGAACAACTAAAAAATATACAAAAGTAAAACGATAAAAAAGTATTCGGTTCACTTTCCGGAGCCGCCCAATTCCTCCTCAAATTTCAAAAGTTCGGGTATCTGTTATTAGCCCAGCACAAAACAATGATATGCATTGATTACGGTGAGCCCGGATACCGGCAGTTCTCTTCAATGGCTGCTGATGAAGAAACCTATAATGGTGGAGCTATGTTATGAATTGAAAGAGCCATTGAACTGCCGGTTAACAGTCTTAAAAGAAAAGCACATGAGATTGAACCCCGAAAAAGTAATAACTCCTGACACTCCTGCCGGAAAACGGTTAAAAACGAACATCCCATTCTGTCAATAAATATTTATCCAATTGATTTAATTGTTTTTATACACTGTTTTTATTAACTTGTAATGATTAAGCAGAAGAAAATTAGACCGTTAAATTATTACTTTATTCTTCAAAATCCTTATGGCTGATGTATGATGATATTATTAATATTATCAAACGATTTAACTTCAACGTGGACTTTATCTTATCTCCAGAAGTTGATATATTCCCTGCAGTTGAGTTCAGGATTTAAATTCTTCATTTATGATTTAATGGAAAACCGGTTTATTTATTCCTGCCCCGAAAAAAGCAAAATATTTAATGACTTACCCGACGAGCATGTGAATAAAGGATATATGTACTTAAAAAAAATTTTCCACCCCATCGATTTTGGAAACCTCGTAAAAGAGGTGATTACACTGATGCATTCTTCGGAACGCATAAACAGGAAAATCATTAAAACAGATAACGGCGGACAAATACTAAGAACCAAAAACAAAAACGGCGATTGGCAGCCCTTAAAAATACACCTGATATATCTGAATGAACGCCGGAACCAGAGATATAAGCTTTTGCTTGTTTTTGCTGAAGATGATACAACCATTCAAGATTTAAACATTACCCCCCGGGAAAAGGAAATTTTTAGTCTTCTTTCTTTAGGCTTTTCATCAAAAATGATTGCCGGAAAACTAAATATCAGCATAAACACAGTTATTACCCATCGAAAAAATCTGATTCACAAATTGAATGTTAACAACAGCGCAGAACTGATTAAGAAAGGTTTTGAACTGAATTTAATCAGTTAATCCCTGTTTTTCTTTTTTCCATCCCAAAATCACCATAAATGAGGATTGACTTTATTTACCAAACAGGGTAGATTTAAATATCTTTTTCTCCTTACAATGGGACTAAGGAAGCAAAGCTGGGTTAACGGGCGCACAATTACCCTGTTATCCGGCTTATCCAAATGGACGAAAACTACTATAAAATCAAAAATGAAAGGAGCAAATTATGGCGAACGAAAAAAGTAACGTACTGGTCAATCTGGTGCGGGATGAAATTTTAACCACAAATTCATCGATTGAGATTACCACAACTGCAAACGCCGATACTGAACGGGTAATCAGAAGCATTGCAGTACCGGATGTTGATGGGAAAGTTTCCCCGACAAGGAGAAGGGGTGGTTTTAAATGGACCGCTGTGCAAGGATTACCACCGGGACGACACAAACTGGTCATCGACCCGATTGTGGATGCAAAATCACAAAAACTTAGCAATTCAATGGAGATTCCGTTTACGGTAATCGCCACGAATTCAAAAATCGAAGGAAACCTTCTTATCGGCAGTTTTGTGCGGATAAAACTTGTTGAAAATGGTGTGGAGCGACTGCCAAATGACAAGATTTCGGACACCGGATACATCGAATTCTTTAAAGCTACCGATCGCAAAAGTGGCAAGCCGGTGTCATTCGAATTCGACCAAAACGGAAGACGGGTGGATGGTGAGCGAATTCTTGAGGAACACCGGCAAAAACTGAATTCAAAATTCGGAAAGATACACCCTGCATTATTTTCAGTTATTAATTCTCAGAACCCTCCTGCAAATGTACTTGTTGATGTCTGGTATGAAATGGAAGAAGCCGAAGCTATGCCAGCCGACCGAAATGTAAATGAATGTAATCCGGAATCTGAAATCCGCAGGGCTGAGGAACTGAGAGAGAAAATGTACGAACGTACCCTGGAATTTTCAAAATCTCTGCGCAGCAATTTAAAGGTGGTAAAAGTGGATGAATTGGCTCCTGTGGTTACAGTACATATTGTAACATCGAGCATAAAAGAACTGGCCGAACGAAAAGAAATAGCAGGTTTACTCCTTCATGAAACCGGTGGAATAGAAGATTTGGATGATTCGATAGCTGTTGCCGGTTCTGACGTGGTTCAGTCCGGAGGTGAAAATGGTGCCGGGGTAAAAGTGGCGGTCTGGGAATCGGGACCGGCAAGCAATTCAAACCTTGTAATTGCCGGAAAGTTTAAATCAAGTCCTTCCACATCAAATCATTCCCAAAACGTCCATGCCATTATCCGGAACAAAGAATCGGATAACCCGAACGGACATGCCCCGGGAGTTAGTTTGTATTCGGCAAACGACAAAGACAGGGATGCATTGACCTGGGCAGTAAAAGACAAGGGATGTACAGTAATAAATCAAAGCTTTCACCGATCCAGCGAACCCGGCTCCGGTGTTTTATCCAGTGACGATATCTACGGCGACTACCTGGCGACAAGATATCCGTATCCCCTAATTGTTCATGCAGCGGGAAATTTCTGGAACGGTGACTCTGATAACATTAATCCTCCGAGCAGTGAATATGTCAACCATAAAGGATACAACACTATATCGGTTGGGAATCACAACGACGATGCTTCTGCAATGGCAGCGTCCTCTGTGTTCCGGAATCCAGGTTCTTCGCATGGAGACCGTGAGCTGCCTGAAATATGCGCAAATGGTGTAGGGGTAACGGCAGATGGAATTACAATGACAGGAACAAGCCAGGCATCACCGGCAGTTGTTGGTGTAACTGCGCTGCTCCAGGGCACAAATTCCACCCTGAAACACTGGCCTGAAGGGTGCAGAGCCATACTTTTGGCCAGTGCAACCAAAAATGTAGTTGGAAATACCTGGTGGCAGGATGTAAGCGGAGGAATTGATGCCAAAGATGGCGCCGGTGCAGTAAACGCCATTGAAGGCTGTAACATTGCAAAGAACAGGCGCTGGGAAAATGCACCTGCTTCCCGCAGAGGATGGGATGTAGGACTGTTAAGTTCTTCCAGTTTCGATAGCAACAAAATGTCGAACTTTGAATACAAAGTTTCAATTCCCGGCTACGTGTGGGGACCAAAAAAAGTGAAAGTGGCTCTTGCATGGACTTCCAAAACAACAAAAACATCGTTTCTGTTTTGGAGTTGGTATATGTCTGAATTAAAAGTGGACCTCGACCTGTTGATATACGACCAGAACGGTGCTCAGGTAGGTTACAGCGGCTCCTGGGATAACAGTTATGAAATTGCCGAATTTACTGGTCAACCGGGAAAAACCTATACGATAAAAATCCGCCGATGGTCGGGAATGGAATCCACCTGGTATGGTATTGCCTGGACGGTCACCGGAGGAATTACGATCACCTTAAATCCGGAATTACTGTTGACGAACAGAATCATCCGGTAATTATAAAATGATAAGGTTTCACAATATGCGTTTTGCCATCACTAAATATGTAAATCAAAATGATAAGGGATTGGCTATTTTCAAAAATGAATATGTGTATTGCCAGTGATATCCCCTTCCTTCTGTGTCGGCGAATCCCTTGCGGCATAAAGGAGACCGGCCCGGCGAAACAGCAGAGATTTGAGAATTGAATCAATTATTAATCAAAAATTTGTAAAAATGAGAATCAGAAAAAACATTGAATGTCTAACGACAGAAGAATTACATGATCTTCGGGAAGCATTTGCAGGTATCTATCAGTTGCCGGAGTCCAACCCGAAAAGCTTTACACGTATTGCCGGCCTTCATGGTTTACCTTCACCGTCCTATTGCAGTCACAGTTCTACAAGTGGATTTTTAAGCTGGCACCGGGCGTACTTACTGGAATTGGAGAATGCTCTCCGGGAAATACGATGCGATGTTACCATTCCGTTTTGGGACTGGAATTCCACAACCAATCAAGGAATACCTGAAGCGTGTAAATCCCCGACATATACTAACCGCTCGGGGCAAACCGCTGATAATCCCCTGTTCAGAGGACCAATAGCTCCGTCAGCAGGCGGTGGTTTTACTTCCCGACGCTCCGATATTAATACGGTTAGTTTTGCTGATTTGGCCAGTTCTGCTGCGGCAAATCAATCCGAACTTAATTTCAGCAACTATGCGGGTACGCTAAACGGATTCCATGGTTCTGTGCATGTTCGTTTTGCCGGCTCTATGACTAACGTTGCATACGCTGCCTTCGATCCTGTCTTCTTTTTGCATCATGCCAATGTAGACCGTCTTTGGGCAGCATGGCAAAATATCTCGGCTGGTGCTATGCCTTCTTCCGAATTAAATGCAACTCTGCAACCTTTTATTCGCCCTTATACCAACAACTGGCATATTGGAAGCGATTTTGAAAATACCGAAGACTGGAATTACGCCTATCGGCTGTGGTGTTTTATTCTTCCACCATTTGTATGGCCAACCAAACCGGTTTTTGAACTGCCGGTAGACCCCCGGATTTTCGATTCAAGCCGTATCAATCTGGTCATGCGATCGGAAAGCATGCCCATGGAAAGCATTGAAGTACGCGTATTTATAAACGAGAAAAAAGCGAATGCCGACACGCCTTTACAGGATAATCCCAAATTTGCCGGTTCGATTGGTATTTTTGGTATGGGAAAAGCCCACGGACAAAGCATCAGGGGCAATGAACCTCAAACCCTAAAATTAAATATCACCGACAGTTTAAGAAAAAATATCAGGGATAAAGATAAAGCTGTTACCATAACAATGCTTCCTGTTGCACCAGGCGAAAAGCATTTTGAACACCGAAAAGCCGAAACATTCACCGTTGAAATTGAAGCTTTTTGAGCCTACCTGGTTTTTTAGTTTTCAATTGAATGGGTGGAGAAAAAGAGCATTTAAAGATTCATCTGCCAAAAAAAAGCAGCTAAACGGATACTGATGCATATCACCTCCTGTTCAAAGCCATATTGAATTCGTACTTTATTCGGATTAAATTCGGACTAAATTCGCACTAAATTCGCAAAATCGCGAATTTAATGCGAATTTAGTCCGAGTTTAGTCTGAGTTTGATACAGAGATGCTATAGCTTTGTCCATGTTGAGATAGACTAATGCTGTCTGGAGTGTAATTTAAAGTCTGTCTGATTATTTTTCTTCATTCAAAGTTAATTCATTTTTCCATTTTTAAATCGTAAAGGTTCTTTTGGGCAGGATTTCAATCCAGTCAAGGGCGGCGGAAGAATGAAGCCGCTTGTTTTACCCTTGAATGGTTTGAAAGCCTGCCCTTTCTTTACTTTTAAAGATTAAAAATTAGATATCTGTTTTCATCCTGTCTCCAAAACGTATACTTAACTTAACTGTTGTACCGTAAGCGCACAATTTTGAACCGGTTGGGTCCACTTTTCATGAATGTTTTCTGTTGCCAGGTAAAGCAACTTCAACAATGCCATATCATTGGGAAAAGGTCCTTTGGTTTTGGTTACTTTCTTTATCTGGCGATGATAACCTTCCATCGGATTTGTCGTGTAAATGGTCCTTCTTATATGTGTATCATATTGAAAATAAGTGGATAGATTCTCCCAATTTGTTCTGCATGATTTAATTACAATAGGATATTTCTTACTCCATATCTCTTCAAAATTATCCAGCTCAATTGCTGCCTGGAATTTATTTGGTGCACAATAGATTTTTTTCACTCCCTTTATAAATTCAGGTTTGTCTTTATGAATTACATTTTTCAGAGAATTTCTAACCTGGTGCAGAATACATAATTGCACCTGGGAATGAGGAAATACACTGTTTATGGCCTCGGCAAATCCGGTTAAATTATCAATGCAACTTATTAAGATATCTTTTACTCCCCTGGCTTTAAAATCAGTAAGAACATTCAACCAAAACTTTGCTTCTTCCCTTTCAGAAATATTATAGGCCGATAATTTCTTTATAGCCTTTGGTGTTAATTGCCAAAATATTATTGACGCCCGGCTGACTACACGCCCTTCATGCTTTACCTTATAATGCATGGCATCAAGCCAAATGATTGGATTGGATAAAATTCATCCAGCGTCCGGTTCTGCCACTCCTTTACCAGAGAGATGACCCTGTCGGTTATCTCACTTAATGTAGAATGTGAAACTTCTACATTATACATCTTTTTTATATGTTTTGATATGTCCCGAAAACTATTGCCAAGACCATATAATGCAATGATTTGTGGAGCAAGATTATCCGCAAGTATGCTTTCTCGTTTCCGTATTAATTGCGGTTCAAAATTACTAAGTCGGTTCTGAGGACTGCTCCAGTGCTTTGGCCTGCATCTGAATAAACTCTGTTGGTTCCATAATTATTTATCGCAAAATTAAAATTATTGGTCAGACTTTATTTTACACCCTCTAACAAAATATTGAAAATCATGCCGGAGGGGAATATACTGCAAGGGCCTACGGTTAAAAGCCGACTTTCCAGTTTAAGATCATCTATATTTTTAGGATTAAATAAAGGAACTATTGCATTTGAATTATCGATACGAGCTATCCTTTTATTTACATTTTCAAGTATTAATCGATTAACTTTAAGATAGCTAAAATTAGTGCAAAACCTGTATCTCTGACTTTTGGATTATAAAACGAACCTTCATTTTCTGATTTAATTTTTCTGAGCAATTCTTCGGCTTCGGAGTTATTGTCGTTGAACTTCGCCAAATTCCAGGCAGCAATTAAATTTTTTGGTTCATCTTTCATCCGTTCATTAAGCAATATTTTTGCCTCTTCTTCCCGACCTACTTTTTTCATCAGCATTACACCAAGATAATCGCTTGATGTTGCAAGTTTGGCACTAATTGTAGTATTTATTATTTTTTCTTCGAGTGCTTTTGCTTTTTTCTTGTTTTGCTTTTTTAACCAATATAAACTTTCCAGGTAATCTTCAATCCTTTCGTCGGTGACATAAGGTTTTCCAACCCCAAGATTTTCAGGCCACTCCCGTGCCATTTTTATTCGGGCGAGCGTATTTTTGCTTTTATTATTTTGAAAACTATTTAATGCCTCAAGAATGCAGGCTTGTCGGTAAGTTGTCCGTCCGTAACTGGCACCCTCATTAGGTAAAATTGTTGTATTTGTAAGAATATCTAAAGCTTCTTTATATTCTCCTGAAATCAACAGGTTCTTGGCCAACTGGTAGGCGAGTATATAATTTTCAGGAAACTTTGCATATCCTTTTTGAGCCCATTCCAGTGCTTTTTCGTATTTCTGATTTTCGTCGTAGAATTCAGACAATGCATTAAAACAGCGCCACTCATTAGGTGATAATTTTTGTGCTTTTGTGAAATCAACCTCTCCGTCATAACCGAATTTTCCATTCAGTAATTCAAACCGCGTGAGGTAGAAAGCAAAATTTCCGGGTTGCATCCCACAATTTTCAAAATAAGTTTGAGCCTCGTTTACTTGTCCTTTCGACCAGTATGTTAATCCTAAATAATATTTTGTTTTCCAATTGTCGTTTTGTTTATGTGCCCATTTTAACGCATCGGCAGTTTCGCTTCGAAATGGAAAAACAAAGTCGGAAGAAGCAGAAATTGCTTTATTTAAAAATGAGGAGTCTTTTAAAATATAAGCCAGCCAGTAATTTATAAGAGGCGTTGGTGTGGTTTCATTTAAAACCTTAACAGCCTTATCCTTTAATCCAAGATTATAGTATGAAATTGCAAGTTCAAGGCATATTTCATTTGGCATTTCGTAATTCAACACTTTGTTAAAATCATCGTTTTTCTCAAAACGGGCAAAAGCATTCAACGCATCTATTTCCAATATTTCATCTAAAACAGCTAACCGCTTTTTTTGATCCCCAATATTTTCATAAACCAGCGCTTTTAATTTCAGGGCGTTCATATTGTAGCGATCATAATCCAGGGCCTGGTTCGCATATTTCAGCGTTTTTTGCATCTCGCCATGGATAAAATTAATAGCGGCAATTTGTGTATTGGCAACCGATTTATAACTTAACGAACGGGCAGCCATACTAAAAGCATCCAGTGCATCGTATTTTTTACCTAATTTTTTGCTCACCAGCCCAAAAATATAGTTGGCTTCAGGCTGATACGTATCATTGGCCAATGCTTTCAATGCATAATCATTTGCTTTATTGTATTCCATACTTCGATAATACAAAGCAGCCATCCGGGTCAATGCCTTCGTATTATAAGAATCCATTGTTAAAACATTTTCATATTTTTCGCGGGCTTCCTGATAATAACGTTGTTTTTCAAGCTCCACTGCTTCGGTTAAAATTCCAGCAACAGACTCCCAATTATACCCTTCATTTATTGTAACAGGCTTTGAGAGTTTTCTTTCTTCTGCTTCTTTTGTGTTATACGAAAATTGATCGCCTATTTTAATCTCAATATCTTCGGAAGAATCCATCTCAACAGATTCATTAAAAAATTCTGTAGGCTTGAGACTAATCATTTTCCTTAGAATTTCTTTCCCGCCGTTTTTTACAACCAAATCGTCTGCTATTTGCTGATTCGCACAAAATCCAATGGTTGCCTGACCACCATTTCTGATGATATTTAAAGAACCAAATTCATTGGCTTTTACCATGCCCCCAATTCCTTTTACCGGAAACCAAAGTTCCGAGAACCGGAATTCTGCTCCTTCATCGAAAAACAAGTGCTTAAAAGGAGAGTAGGTACAATTTGTTGCGGCCTGATTAAATAACAATCCAGTTTGAATTTCAGAATATTGGATATTCCCAGGATCGGTTAAAAGGTCGGCCCATATTTCCCCCTGTCGGGATAAAGCCCACAACCAGATTTTTTGGCCAGGTTTTTCGTCATATGGAGACCAATGTCCTAATCCAAATTCCTTATCCTTAAAATAACATAAAAAATCCTCAGCATATTCACCTAAAACATGGTACGACTTACTTCCGCCGAATGTATTGTTTTTATACATCGAAATTTTAATTCCATCTTTATTTACCGGCCAGGAATCATATTCTCCGCTATGACCAATTTCAGCAGTACCGGGGAAAAAATATTCAAGATCATAGGATGCATCCACCGAGGCGGTCATCCAATTATATAATGATGTTTTTAAATTGGATGGATTATACCAGATTGCTTTGGTTTCGAAATAAGAAGCATTGGCTGGCACTCGAATTTCAACTCTCCATTCCGTTCGGGAAGTAATGTCGGGGGCTCCAACAATACAGCTCACACTTCCATCATCATTATTCCGAATTAAATAATTTACAGGTGACGCTGTAGTAGGCGCATGTCCAATCGAACCAAAATTAAATTCTATTCCTCCGGAAGTCCAGGCTCCGCGCATTGCGATGTCGCGAAATTTCACCACCTTATTAAAATAGATAAACTCTTCTCCTGTTGATTTTTCAATAGCCCCCAAAACTTTTCCCCCAATTTCGGGAGCGACAAAAACTTTGATATATTTATTTTCCAACGTAACAATTTTCCATTCCTGTTCTTTGGCGTCGACGCTAAAACCATCAAACCGAAAATACGGATAGTATTTGGTCATTTTTGCCACTGGATCCGGATCGGAATAAGGATACGTTTTAAACTTTTCGAACCTTTCAGTCACGGTAGCCTGTGAGAATACGTTTTGAGCATTGATTAAAATCGTCACAAATGCAATAATTGAATAAATTAGTTTCATGGTAGTTTTTTTGATAAAAAGTCTTCCGACCCAATCAGTTTCCATTCATTGTGAACTTGTAAGCACCCGATGATGATAAAGCAAATTGATAAAAATCTGAATATTAAAATATTCATTTTAAATATATTAAATGTTGTATAGCTTATTTTAACAACTATTTTACTTCAAACTTCCTTTCAAAAACTTTCTTTTTTCCATTTTTCTCCACCTCTAATCGAATAATTTTATCATTTAACCCAAGTTTGACTACTTTTACAAAGCTACCATCTGTTTTAAGTTCTACTATTTTACCATTTACCTTAACCTCGGCTTGTTCTTCCACTGCACCATAGATTTTAACAACTGCCGGACCTGTCACAACAATAGTATTTATGTTGGGAACTGTAGTGAAAAGAAATAAAGGATGCTTATCAATTTCGCTAATTTCAGAAGCTAATAAGTTTTTTATTGAATAAAAGGCTTCCGTGTCTTCTATATAATCAGCAAGGCTTTTTACTAATTTTCCACAAATCTCTTTGCTGCGAAAATCGGAAGGGATATTTTCGGCGGCCGGTCCCAGTTTTTGTTTTATCTCCTTTACCTTAGACTCCAGTAACCAAAAATATTCAAAATCCTCCAGACCTTCCCTTTGGGTTTCCCATCGAATTGAATTCATGGGACCTTTTTTGCCGGGATAAATTAAATGAGAGTCTCCTGGAGGAAATCTTTTTGCCGGGCCAAAATTTGTTCCGTCATGTTCATCCCATCCATAGGTAAAACCCCAGTGAAGATAGCCTTCAATGTCAAACATATAGTTCATCCAATGCAAAATCCGTAAATCACTTAAAGGATAATCCAGGAATCGGTTGGGGTAATGGCCATAAGGAACGCAACACGTGTAAAACCAAAGTTCTTTGCCGGTTTCTGGCTGGAACTCATTCTTGAAAGTTTCAAATTCTAAATCAAGGACACTTGTAAGTGGTACCGCTACATCCAGCAATCCGTCAAAACCACTTACTGATAATGCATCTATTGTCTTTATACCTGGAGCATATTTCTTAGCAAAACCTGCAATTTTTTTCCATTCGTCAATTGTATAATAATTGGGTTCATCGGATACATGGAGCATAGACTTCTCCAGCCATTCATTTTCAACTAAATGTTTTTGCAAGTCTGTGAGTAACAAAGGCATTCCTTTTTCTCCAGGTATAAAAATGGTTTTTCCTGAAATTTTGTCAATAACTTTTACCTCATAAAGTCCCATCCCAACAAATTCCCCCCGGGAAGGAGCCCCAATGTGCGTCATCTCAATTCTACCATCAACACCAGCATCCATAAATGTTTGTACAAATCGATCGAAATTGGAATAGTCAAAACTCCAATTACCTGTGCTCTCCTGATAAACATTAATTAATTTTCGCCAGGGAGTGTAGACGACATTTTGCCGATGCTCTGCCATATTTCTGGCATATCTGCCTAATATATTCCAGAACTCCTCAGAGTATTCCTCTACATTATACGCATTAACAATATGATCGATTTCGAACCAATTAGTCAGATACATATGTCGTTCTTCCGGTAGTTCAAACGGATAAACCTCTAACTCAACAGGTATAATCTTATCACCAATTGGGCTTATTATTTTGGCCTCACCCTTATATATTCCAGCGGGAGTGCCGGAAGGAACATACACCGTAACCCATACCGGCTGTGTACTATTTGCATTGAGGTCTATAATCCTATCCTCTAATAATGGATCTGGTATCTTACAAGGAGCTATTCTGATTAACTCTCCCTCAGGAACATAATCATGGGCACCACACTTACTTTCTCTCGTTGAATCGGGAGTGTTGGTATCTAAAGGGATGAAACCTTCAAAATTCCATTGTAAATTCCGAATCTCATATCCATCTTCGTTTTCCAAATCACTTAATTCTATTGTGACTCTTTCCAGTGCAATGGGAGCTCTTATAATAAATTGGGCTGGCTCATATTCATTAGCTGCACATTTAAAATGTAATACCTGTGAACCTGTTTTTTTGGGGAAAGTGTCAGAGAATATTTTTACCATCGGGTTCACAACTGATACTTCAAGACTGTCATGCTTAAAACCTGAGAATACTAACAAACAAATAAAACTTATAAAAATCAACTTTAATCTTTCATTCATAATCTAATACCTCCTTAATCTTTTTATTTATTGAATATCTGTTATTAGTCATTATCCTGTAATTTTTGCAATAACACGCCTTTCAAATAACCGGTCACCAAAATACCATCGGTTCAGTTTGTAGACAAACTCAATTAAACATAGCTGGAAATACCTTCCTTTTATCCATTATGCACCCAATGGAGTATTTCCTTAATCAGTTTTTCGCTTGATTTTTCAATTAAATGCAATTCAACGTAGTTTGATATATTTATTTCTGATATTGCTCCATCCAATACATTTGATTTACAGTACCCGCATTGGCTGGATTTCTTACCTGTCTTAACATTTTCCAACTGTGTCGATTCTACCCTGAATACAATATTTGATTTCCCTGCAGCACACCAACCCCGGCCTTCGGACAGTAATTTTCATATTTGATTTCGTGCAGAAGCAACTTCTGGCCTTCCCTCAATTTTTGCCCTTCTAAATCGACTATTGATTTTGTTTCTGCCTTTAATAATTCATTTTCTTCATCAAACTGGCACTTCATTTCATCTGTAATTACAAGCTTTTTTGCTTCTTTGGCATAAACAAGGCTATACCCAAGTTGTATCAAAACTTCGCCAGCAATATGTTCAAAAATAATTATTTCATCTTTCGAGAGCTGTTGTAAAAACTTGTTGAAGTTTGTACGCATTACCGGTTTGGTAACATTTCCCCACATTTCTCCGGCAGAAGCCGTATTCTTCGATTCATTCGACTGATGATAATCGATGATTTTATTGTCGTATTTTACATTCAAAAAAGAGCATAAATTAATCAATACTTTTTCAGGCTCCTGAATTAATTCCTCGTATTTAATCGCAAAGAATTGTTCATTTGAAACTCTGCATTTTAATTTAAGACATTTTTCCTGATTTGTTTTCCATTGTTGAGCCAGATGATAAATATGTTTTTCGCCAACAATTGCTTGCTTAAATGAGCAGGCTACATCTCTGCCATCGCGATATAAATAAATAAATAATGGCATTTTTCCAAATGATTCAATTTCATTTAGATAATTTACGTTTGCCATGCTTTTACAAATCCACGAACTTGCATTAAAATCATGGGCATACTTTTCGTAAATGGCATAAAAAAGAGCAACCAACGAATTATCAGTACAACTTTTAATTAGTTCCTCCCTATTCAATGTACAACCTTCCCATTTAACAGGATTTAATTCAACCAGGCGGCAAACATCATCAGTGAGACGATAGAAATTTTCTTTTTCTGAAAGGTCTCCATAAACATTTAACAGAGGGAAAAATTGCTGCAAGATATGAGGCGGATGCGGCGCAGCAACTTCATTAAGCTGATTAAGCATAACCCTTAACAGATTAGACCCTGAGCGCTGAGTGCCAATCATTTGTATTGCTCTTGTTTCCTTTTTCTTATACATAGTTATAGATTATAATTCCTAAAATTCCTGAGACGGGTATTAAATAAACTACATTAATTTTAAATTTTAGTGAGGCAATTAATACCCCAATAAAAATAACTTCAGTTATCCAGTTTATGGCAATGCCTTTGGTTATGGTATAGGAAGCGGCAAAAATCATCCCAATAATGGCTGGTCGTAATCCTTTAAATAAAGCCTTAACAATATGAGATTGTTTAATGTAGCCAAGAAACCGGGAAGTAAAAATTATCAGAAAACCGGGAGGTAGAAAAATTGCCAGAGTTGCCGTAATTGCCCCCCAAATTCCACCCACTTTATATCCAATAAATGTAGCGCTTATAAAAATTGGGCCCGGTGTAATCTGTCCCATTGCAATGGCATCTGCAAATTCTTTATTATTTAACCAATGTAAGCTATCCACAATAATTGTCTGAATGGTTGGGATAATGACGTAGCCTCCACCAAACAATGTAATACTCATTCCTGAAAAAGTAAATAATATATCTCGTTGTAATTTTATTTTCTCAGAAATACTTCCATTTACAACGGAAGGTAATATCCAGATTAATAATAAAAATAATGCTATTGAAATAATGAACAGCATGAATTTCTCCCAGTTTAAACGCAACTTTTTCATGCTTTGCTTTTCATTTGATTTTATACTGTTTTTATATAAAATATATCCCAAAAGTGAGCCCAGAGTCATTATAAATAATGTAGTGAAAAACGATTTGGCAAAAATTAATGTAACACCAGCTATTAAACATATAATTATTTGCCAAATATCTTTTATATGCTTTTTCGACATATTAAATGCAACACTGATAATAATGGCAGATACTGCAGGGAGCACACCTAGAAAGAAGTTGGAGAGCACGAGTAAATCGCCGTATTCAAAATAAAAATAAGTTAGTGCCAGTATTAAAATAAATGATGGTAATAAGATGGCGACCATACTTACAAGTGCTCCTTTTATTCCCCTAAGCCTGTACCCAAGATAAGCAACAACATTAAAAGCCACTGGACCGGGTAATATTGAAGCCAGAGATGTTCCATCCAGAATTTCTTCATCTTCAATTACCTTGTCGCGTTCAACAAGATTATTTTGCACAACTGAAATCAAAGCCATAAAACCTCCCCAGGAAATTGCTCCGATTTTCAAAAACGTAAAGAATAAGTATTTTAGTGACACCTTCATTTATCGGTTCAATTTATTCCCTCCCCAACTGTTGTGTACTGTGTTTTAAACTCTTCAATGGTTTGGGATGTAACTTTCCCCCATGTTTTTTCGGCAACAATTGCCAAAGGCAGTTCATAATAAGGTTCGTACCAGGTATCCTCCTTCCCATTATTTGTATCGGTCCATAAACACATCTGGTATCCCAAAATGTTTGGGTTGGTTTTTGGCTGCCATTCTTCATAAATTTTTTGGGTATTAAAAACACCATAATCCCCTGGTTTACCCTCACCACCATAAGGCGTACAATATAATGCTTCAGGACCTTCCTCGCTAGAAATAATAACTTTATAACCATCGTCTAAAATTTCTTGCTGTCGAGAGTAATTCCAGACGTGGATAATAATGTCTTTATCCGGTTGGATGCTGGTCTGGTTCATTCTTTTAGGTTCTTCCATTCCGGCATCAGGACTAAATCTCCACCAATTCCAGATGTGGGTGGTTTTTCCATAGCTTTTTACATGAGCATTCATCTCATTAATAAACTCAACAAATACATCACCCGGATATTGGTAACCCTTTATATTCATCGCTTCCATTAATTCAGGGCAAGCATATTTATTGGCATCATATTGCCACTCGTCACCACCGATATGAAATTCAGGAGAATCAAAAAGAGGGATCCATTCATCAAGCAAAGCTTTAAGCCACGAGCGTACTTCACGGCGAGTTATATCAACAGAGAATCCCCAATTAACCTGATCTGAGTTTTCAAAATCTTCGGTTATTTTATGCCCCACTCTCATCGAAGGACAATTGAAAGCCAAATACGGATTGTACGAAGTATAAGACGCAGCATGCGCCGGCATTTCAATCTCTGGAATCAGGGTAATATGATATTTTGCTGCATAATCCTGAAGCCTCCGAACATCTTCTTTTGTATAGTTTTCGGTAGGGTGAGCCAATCCCGGGAATAAGTCACTTTTAAGCCTGAAAGCTTCAGCATCGGCAAAGTGAATATGTATAAAGTTCATTTTGAACCAAGCCAATTCACGAATAACTTTTTCAAGGTATTCAACTTCAAAATAATCTCGCGCTACATCTATCATAAATCCTCTTCTCCCAAAAACAGGATAATCAATCCCAGTCCCTATTTTAATTTTTAAATCTTGTTTAAAAGCTTGAAGCAAGGTTTGCATTCCGAAAAACAAACCATTAATTGTATTTGCATTAACAGTAATAATTTTTTCAACTGATATTGTATAACCTTCATTTCCGATGTTTTTAATGGAATTACCCAACGAAAAACAGATATCACCTTTTTCAGGCTCTCCTTTCTCAATCTCCAGTTTTTTACCCGAAACCAACTGCAAATCTTTTTGAAATTGTTCAATATCATTTTCTAATATGGAAAAATCTTTTTCATTATAAATTATCCTCGATTTATCTGACAACTTAAAATACCCTTTGCCTGATTCCCATTCTTGAATATTTGGAATAACTAAGGGTTGTGCTGTTGTTAACTTCAATATTAAAACTAGTGCTATTACTAAATATCTCTTTATCTGATTCATTGATTGTAAGTTAATTTTGATTATAGTTCAAACTTATGGTTTTGACCAGTGCGAATTTCACTCCCTTAATTAACTCCTTTTAACTGATCTATTTGGTTCAATAGTTTCTCTTTGTTTTCAACTGAGCATTTAATCCAGTTAGTGAAAAGAAAGCCATCTCCACCTTCCTTTCGAATTACTTTATCCCATTTCTCAATTCGCTCAAGATTTCCGCCAGGAGCTACCCAAACCTCAAAGCCAAAATCTGTTAGGCGTTGTAACAATCCTTCATGCACTAAGTCATAATCCCATATTATATGTGTCATGTCTTTTGGCAAATCCGGTTCGGCAGCCTTCATTTTATCTGCATGTACCTGAGCAATCACATCTCGGTTTTCATAGGCCGTATCATTCCAAACCACGGGCTGGAGCCCTTTGCTTTTTAAATAACTATGAAAAAAAGAAATGGTTTCTACATACTGAGCTAATGATCTATGATGGTCCTCATCCATGCCAATGTGAAAATAGTTTTGTGGCTTACAAACCTTAATAATTTCATCTATTATTTCTAAAGCAACCTGTCTGTATTCGTTCCTCATTCTTACAAAATTCTTCTCATCCCAGTGAGGATATAACCATTTATCGTGCATGTTTCTCCCACTTCTTGAAAAATTGAGCTTGGGAATAAAGTCTATGCCTAATTCTCTGGCTCTATCTGCAAATTGTTTCAAGTCATCCATTGGCACACTATAATGCCGGGTCAATTCCGGATGCGAATTGTAGATTACCCCATCTCCAATATCTAATATTACCGTATTAAAGCCCGATTCTTTCATTTGATCAAGAATTGCTAAACCTGTCTCAATCGAAAATGGAGGTTCTGTGGCTTTTCTTTTGTTCCATGATGGATCATAATGCGTCATATGCAAAAGAAATGCTTTTACTTTAGGTTTTATTTCCTTTTGGTTTAAAGGATTATGAACCTCTTTTTCACTGGATAGTTGTACCCTTTCGGATGAATAAAAATTTAAGGATTGTGTTATTACAAATAAAGGAATATAAATAAGTGCATTCATATCAATCTATTTTTTATTAATTATTTAATTCGATTTATTATTCCATATTAGCTAATGAGGAATTGTATTTACTCTTTCTTATTTGTATTATCGAAGTGCCTCGGACTTTTGCCAGAAGTAATTTCTTCCGCAATCTCAATAAACGGTTTGTTAAACCAATGATCAAAATAACCTTTTATGGAATGGATGGCTATTCGTTCATAAGAATTATATTTAACAAAGATTTTTTCAGCAGCATCCAGGTCACTTTCAAAACAGTTAAAACGTGTGGAGTCGTTTTCAGAAACAATTTCCTCATAATAGGTTTCATCGGCAGAACCAGGCCACATATTTCTTAAATTATTAGTTTCAACTCCAATTACTACTTTTTGACTACCTTCAATTTCATCTGCCCATCGGAGCAACGTTTCACCCCGTTCCTGGAAAACCTCAGGGAAATTCACATAATCCATAAAACTGGCATGGTTTGTAACAGAAAGCAGATGCCTTCCAACTGTATCAAGAAGTCCATTATACTCGACCGTTTTTTGGGTAATATAGGAAGGTTTATATGTTTGTGAAAACACAAAAGTACGAGCACCTATTTTTTTGAGTGTATCGTTCCAAAGGGTTACCCTTTCGGTGGCTGCTTTGCAAAATTCTATCAAAGGGACAAATAATTCCTGTGTATTCGGTTCCTGGTCGCATTGCGTACCAAGGAAACCTGAATCCGGGTATTTTAGGTTAAAATCACCATATGCATCTATTATTTTCTGAGCTGCATAAATATGTTCACCTTCCTGAAAATTACCCATTGAATCGGGTTTGTTAAAAAGAAAAAACAATCCCCAAATATTGATTCCTGATGTGTTGGCCTTTCTTATAAATGCAGCTAGCTCATCCTGATTCTCAAGTTGACCATTTTGTAATGATTCACTTGAAAACCATACGTCATTGTATAAATATATTGTATTGATTGATTTGTTTATACAAAAATCAATTACAAGATCCTGTATCCCTTTATAATTATTCCAAAATCGCTGTTTCCCCAATTCAGCAGCCAAAGGATTTTCAGGATCTGAAGCATCCCATATTTTTGGTGTTACACTCCACAGCCAAACAGCCCTTTTAATTGGTTTATCAAGGACATCCCAGTCTTTGTGTGCTGTGTTCTGTCCATTTATTTGAAAGGTGATAAACAAAAACAGTATGATGTAATATTTAACTTTCATTGTTTTATTTTTTATTTCATTCATCCTCATTTAAAATTCTTCAATTTTAAAATTAGGCTGCATTCTACTGCTCACCAAAAATTATCCTGCCTATCTTCAGGAGAGAATCCAAATTCTTTGATTAAGCCTGCCCCTTAACTCGTCTCCATTTGAAGTAATACATGATATATTCAAATCTTTTAGTTCTGCTTTAAGAGCTTTCGCAATGGTTGTTTTTCCATAACCTGGTCTTCCGAACAACCAGATAATTTTCCCTTTGTCCTTCGCAGTCAGTTGATTGGGTTTTGTTGTAAAACTGCCAGGGTAAATTATCTTTTTATTTCCTATTTTTTTCTTGTATTTCCCTCGATTCAATCTATTTTACATAATTGGTTTCATACAATTCCGGGATATATTGTGCCCTATAGGAAGAATATTCTAAGGGCAGAGTCCCTAAAACCTCTCCATTTTTATTGGTGAACAAAATCTTGTTGTTGTTGGTACTGCAAAACATTACAAGACTATCGTTAATATATTCAGAACTCCCTTGAGATTTTGTTATGTATACAGAAGGAAAAATGACTTCGTTAACTAAATCAACTTTCTTATTTATTTCATCAATTTTAAAAGTAAGCTGACGCGATTTAAATTCCTTTTCACTCCCCTCATACATTTTTCTAAACCTACCCGCTTTTTTGAGTTCTTTAACAAGTCCGGGTTTTACTAATATATTCCCGTTATCGAGTAATACAAGGTTCCCATTTTTATTGATTCGAATATTATGTTGCCCACAAAATTTCAAACTATCAGCTAATCCAAAGTCACCATCTTCTCCTCCAAGTTTCCAAATAATTTTCCCCGTTTCTTTATCCACCTTCCATATCTGGCTAATGTTACGAAACGAGATGATAAAATTCCCAATGGAGTCCTGGCACAAAGCATTTGCATGTAACCAATCTTCTTTTTCATTTAAAACATTAGAGTATTCAACAGGATTCATAACATCGAAAACCGACCATTTCCAAAGAATGTTATCCTGTTTATCCATAACCAGTATCCCATCCCCTCGAACTGTATCATTAATATTTCCACCAATTCCAGACAAATTTACTTCCCTTCTATCGTAGGTTAAGATTACAACATTTCCATCTTCGTCGTAATTTATTTCATGATGAAAAATAAGATCACTTCCCAGTTCATCTGAGTCATAATGCCACAACAATTGTCCAAACAAATCAATTTCGGCAATTTGTCTTCCACTTGAAAACTTTAAAGTATCATCACTTAAAATGGTAAGAAAAGTGGATTCTTTTGTAAATTTTGAGACCTTAATATTGAATGGTGTATTTTTATACCAAACTAATTCTCCCTTATTATTTACAATGTACAAGTAGCCAGGTTGAGTGCGACTATGGAAATGTATATAACCATCAAAATTTGTTTTGCAAAAACTATCAGGCTGAGCATAATATGGTATCCAGGGGGGTAGTCGATTGGTTGTAAATTCGTAAGTATTACTGAAAGTTTTACAAACCTCATTCTGAATCACGACATTAAATTTGTATTTAGTATCCGGCTTTAAATTAACAATCATTAATTCATGATTTTTCATATTCTCGCATAAAGGAGAATAATGAAAGAGAGAATCAGCAGGTGTCGAATCGCTTATGTTGGCTTCCCAATAGCGAATATAAGAATCCAACTTTTTTGCTGTTTCTACTTTAAATATTACCCTGAGAACATTTAAATCTAATGATGAAATTATTTCAATGGTTCCGATATCGTGCGCATCAACACATTCTCCCTCCCATTGTTTACTTCCGGTATTGGTGCAATTACTAAAAATAAAAGCCAAAAAACACAATATCGTGATGTTAATTCTCATTCAACTCAAGTTAATTCCCTATAAGATTTTAATGTCCTTCAAGGATTTTTAATTCATACTAGAAATTAGATACAGCATTTACAGGATTTGGTGTCATATTAGGATTTAAGTCCAACTCTTTCCTTGGGATAGGATATAACCTGTACATTTCAGTCACATTTGTAGGATTAGGATATCCCCTTGCTTTTAAATATGCGTTTATTTTTTCTTCAAACACATCGTGCCTAATCAAATCATCTCTCCTGTGACCTTCCCCTGCCAACTCAATTGCCCGTTCCAGGAGAACAGCCTCCGCAAATTGAGCTTTTGACAAGCCAGATGCTAAATCAGTAATACCTGCACGAGCTCTAACCTCATTAATTGCATCATATGCAGCTGCATTCGGACCATTGTTAAGTTCATTTTCCACATCTGCTTTTAGAAGCAGTACATCGGCATAACGATAAATCGGAACATTAAGCTTTGACCTACCATAGGATGCCCATATATTATCGGGAGCTGTAACATCGCGGTTAAATGCGCTAAATTTGCGAAGAATAGCAAATCCTACCCAGTTAATTGCCGAACCATAATTTTGCACATATTCATAATATGCTCCTGAAAGGTCATCAAGAATTACATCTTTCCTTTTGTCATTTTCATCCATTGCGTAATATATTTCTTTAGGAATACCTACATTAGCCCAACCTAAATCATAACCCCATGGAGAAAACCATTTTATGTGGTGGTTAGATGCTACATTGTAATCATCACCCTGGGACATTACTATAAATATAAATTCATTGTCTTTGCGTCTTGACTCCATCCATAATTCGCCATATGTACCTTCGGTATACAAATCGTACACATCCAATCCAATAATTGCATCAAGAGCTGTTTTTGCCTCTGCGTACTTTTTCTGTCGTAATAGGACCTGAGCAAGCATATTATATGCCGCTCCCTTGGTAGCTCTTCCTATTTCTGCATCATAAGATTTAGGTAAATTTGCAATTGCAGTAGCAAGATCCGCCTCAATCTGAGCATATACCTCGCCAACGGGATTTCTGGCTGGAAGGAGAGAAGCATCTTTAACAGGCTCCAGGATTAAGGGCACATCTCCAAAAAAACCTGTCATATCCGTATAAGCAAGACATCTGAGGAACAAAGCTTCGGCAAGAAGCCTTGTTTTTACAGCAGCATCTTCGAATTCTTGATCATCCATTTTACCAATCAAATCCAGTGCTGTATTGGCACGGCCCACAAGCCTGTATGCATCACTCCAAATGGTCCAGCCTGCATTTTCATTCCATTTAAATTGATCTATACTTATACCTTCAATTCTATCACCAACCATTACGTCAGTAGCTGCATCCTGCAAATTATGCCAATCTCTGGCATAATATTGCCAGCCGTTACCAAGAAGAGAGGAATAACAGCCATCAATCAGGGCAAAAGCATCCTTTTCGCTAACAAGTGTCGATTCGGAAAGGCTGCCTTTTAATTCTTCTGTCAAATCATTGCTACACGAGTGATTAAAGCCAAGTGCAACTAAAACGCTTAATAATAAGAATATAAATCTTTTCATTTTATTTTTTTTTAATCTAAATCAAATAATAGTTAGTCATTAAAATCCAACTTTTATCCCAAACGAATATGTTTTCGATTGTGGATACGCATAACTGTCAACTCCAGAAATAAGTGTAACATCTTTTCCTCCGGAATTTGTTGAATTAACTTCAGGATGAAAACCTTTATAGTTTGTCAAGACAAATAAGTTCGTGGCACTAACGTCTATAGTTAGATTCTTTATCCAGGATAAGCCCATTTTTTTGGTTGGGAAATTATAGGCTAGTCTTAAATTCTTTAATGAAATATAATCACCTTTTTCCAGGTTAGCGTCGTTAGTATAAAATGTTCTTCCCCATCCATATAATGGCAGAGTTCCACTGGTGTTTTCAGGAGTCCAGCGATCGTATAAAGCTGAAGTTAGTGTATTGTAGTCGTAACCTACTATATTATTCAGGTTCATAATATCAACATCTGCTACACCCTGAAAGAAGAATGATAATTCAAAGTTACCGTATGTCATGCGGTTTCCAAGTCCAAATGTATATGTAGGAATACCATGACCAAGAATAGTTCTATCCGGTGCACCAATAACCCCATCACCATTTATATCTTCATATAAAGCATCTCCCGGATTTGCATCGGGTTGTAAAGCATCGGTTTGTCCTTCCTGAAGAATTCCTCTGAATTTATAACCATAGAATGTACTGTAAGGCTGTCCTTCCATTAATGCAGAAATTTGAATAAGATGCCCAACCACAGGTCCATCGATAAAATCTACACCTTTAGGTAAAATCAGTTTTTTAACCATATTATCATTCCTGGCAAATGTGAAGTTAGTGGTCCATCTGAATTTGTGTGATTGCACATTTACGGTAGATAATAATATTTCATATCCCTGATTTTGGGTTTTACCTACGTTTGCAAGAATTGAGCTAAATCCTAAACTGGTTGGAATACTCATATCCCATAGCAACTTATCGGTTTCGTTTCTATATATATCTACTTCAAGGTTTATTCTGTCCTGAAATAAACCTAATTCAAGACCGATATTTGTTGATTTGGTTTCTTCCCATTGTAAGTCTTCATTTCCCAGATTAGCAGCAACTACACCTTTTCGAACATTATCACTATCCAATGTAGTTGCGGCTCCGGGATTAAATTTAGCCTGACGTGCCCCAATCGGGAACCGATCGCTTCCAGTTATCCCCCATCCTGCTCTAATTTTTAAGTTTGAAATATTGTCAATATTAAAGAAATTTTCATTGTGTACCTTCCATGCAGCGGCCAATGATGGGAAATTACCCCATTTGTTGTTTGCACCAAATTTAGACGAACCGTCTCTCCGGATGGTCGCCGTAAAGTTGTACCTGTCTGCATAACCATATTCTATTCTTCCTGTGTATGAAATAAGTTTCGATTCTGCAATGTAAGATGAAGGTGTCAAAATTGTTGCACCCGCTCCTAAATTGTTCCAGGTTAGATTATCAGACACAAAATCTTGTGCTGCAGCAGAAAAACCTTCGCTTTTTACGGATTGGTTTGAATAAATAGCGAGGACAGTTAGAGAATGGGTGCCATTAAACTCGTTTGTGTAACGTAAAAAGTTTTCTAAATTCTTTTCTGTATCCATATAGTTTTCTATCTGGGCACTTCCTTGTGGAATATCAGTAGCTACAAGCCCTGGAACAGCAGGTAAGTGATGCCTGGTTTTAGAATTAAATGCTTTAATTCCAAATTGGGATGTAAATGTTAATCCTTCAACTATTTTTAACTCAGCTGATACATTTGATATAATTCCCAGATTGGTTTTCCAAAGATTATCTTTTTCCAAAATTTCTATTGGATTATTGGGTCTTCCTGAACTAAATACAACATCTAAATCTTCCTCAGACCAGTCGTCAATGTTAACAGGAACGATCGGATTTGCGCCTTTAATAATATTTCGCATAATATTCGACTGTAAGTTACTTCCTGTAAATCCAAGAATATCCTGCGACGTACTTGAAATTATGGAGCTCAATGAGAGCTTTAATCTTTCATTTATCAAGTTTTGATCCAGATTAAGTTTGGCTGTAAATTTGTCGAAATTTGTGTTGGGCACAACACCTTTCCAGTCCATGTAATTAGCGGAAAGAAAAACACGTGTATCTTTAGTGCCCGCATTAACCGACAAATTATGTCTTTGTATCTTCCCTGTTTTAAAAATTTCCTTCATCCAATCTGTACCTTCACCATATTTGTTTATTATGGAAATCATATTATCTGTATACGGTACAGGAGCACCATCTAACTGTGCCATATAGTTAGCAACTTTAACGTACTCCTGTGCATTAAGAAAATCGTATGCATTGGTATTTGAAACCTGGTCAATTGATTGTTCAAATGAATAATTTATATTTGTCTTACCTTCAATGCCCCTTTTCGTAGTAATAATTACCACACCGTTTGCACCACGTGTTCCATATATTGCGGCGGCAGAAGCATCTTTTAAAATCTCCATTGACTTAATATCTTCCACACTTACTAAATTATCCAAAGATGCCATAGGTAATCCATCAACCACAAATAAAGGTTGATTTGATCCTTTTATTGAATTATTACCACGAATACGGATAATTGGTTCGGAACCTGGCTGTGCACTAATAGTAGAAATTTGAACACCAGCTGCACGTCCCTGAATCATTTCTTCTGGTGTTGCTATAGAACCTCCCAAACTAAAATCTTTTTCGGTTACAGTTGATATCGACCCTGTTAAATCTTTCTTTCTTACAGTTCCATATCCTATTGCTACAACCTCTTCTATTCCTATCGCATCCACCGCCATTCCAATATTTATATTAGTCTGGCTTCCTACAACCACCTCCTGCGTTTGCATTCCTACAAATGAAAATACCAGTGTGGCATTTTCAGGAATGTTGGGTAGAGTGTAATACCCATCTGCGTTGGTAACTGTACCTTGTGTTGTTCTTTTTACTACTACAGTTACTCCCGGTAATGGTTGGCCCGACTCATCGGTAACAGTTCCGGAAATGGAGTGTTGTTGTTGAGTCGCAGTTATTTTTTCTCCAATCATTTCAAATGCTTTGTTTTTTGGGCTGAGCAAAATCAGGTAATCTTCCAGAACTTTGTAGCTAATACCCTCGTCTTTAAAGATTTCATCCAGAATTTGTTCTACAGTTTCATCATTGGCTTTTACTGTTACGCGGCGGGTTACATCTACCTGTTCGTTTTGGTAAAAAAACCGGAAGTTACTGTTGTCTTCAATTTCCCTGAGTACATCGCTCACTTTTTCATTTTTTACAGTTAATGCAAATTTTGTGGCCTGCGAATAAACTGTGGCTGAAACTTGCATCAAACCTGCCAAAAATAAGACGGTTGTTAGTTTCATAATTAAAACTAGTTTTTGCCAAAACCGGTTATCCGGTAATCGCACATTTTCATTTTTTTTCATAAATTTGAACGTTTTTGATTAAACAAAATGGGTGTTTCAGCACCTGTTTACAATGCAAGGGCCGGTTGATGTTACAGCATCTGCCGGCTTTTTTTAAGTTAAGTTAAGTTAAGTAATAAGTCATATTAGTTCTATTGTTTAATTTGTTTATTTTAAATTGATTAAAATTTTTTGACCTTCGATTTTATATTGTATGGGCAAAGTATGTTTGATAATTTCCAGAATTTCGAGTATCGATTCGTTTTTGATGGTACCTGAATAATGGTATTTCAATACATTAGGGTTCCCAACTTCAATATCCACGCCGTATTTTCGTTCCAGTAAAACAATAAGCTCCTTAAAGTCCATATTCAGGAACATCAATTTATTATCTTTCCAGGAGGTGAAAAGTTTGGTATCCACTTTTTTAACAAATAGTTCATTTAGCTCTTTATTCAGTGCCACCTGTTCGCCCGGGTTTAAAATAACAGTTTCCGCCAGCCTGTACTTATCCGATGAGGTAATGCGGACCTGTCCTTCTTCCAGGGTGGTGGTTATTTCATTGTCTGTTTCATATGCTTTCACATTAAAGCGGGTGCCGGTAACATTTACGTCATAGAAGTTTGTATGGACAACAAAGGGTATGTTTTTCTGTTTTGTCACATCAAACCAGGCCTCACCTTTTAAAAAAACTTCCCGTTTGTTATCTTTTGATTTTGGTGAGTACCGGAGTTCAGAACCTGCATTGAGGTATACAAGAGTGCTGTCGGCAAGTATCATCTGAGAAACTGATCCCATTGGAGCAAAGGAAGTAATATAAAGCGGTTCATGCTTTAGTGCGTAACGTACTATCAATCCACCTATTAAAAGTCCAATAATAAGTACTGCAGCAAAACGATACAGTATCTGGAGGATGGTGTTATAACGGAATATATTGTGCCGGTAGTTTTGTTTCATTCTCATAAGGAACTTCAACCACTCTTCTTCTGTTTGGGCAATCTGGGATGCATCAGCTACAGAGGCTTCCCATACATCTTTCATTTGGGCAAAATACCGTGCATTATCCTTTGATTTGTCTATCCATACCGCAAGTTTTTTAATTTCAGCGGCAGTTAAATCACCATCCAAATGCGCAATAATTAAATCTTTTATTGATTTTTTTGAATCCATTTATTTCTTCTTATAATAAGTGAGACACTTCAGGATTGAATATCCCTACTTTCATTAATAAGAAATTTCAGAATCCATTAAGAAGAAGTATAAGAAGAACCGTCATATATTCTGATAATCCCGAGCGTAAAATTATCAGAGCTTTTGAAATATATTTTTCAACCATTTTAACCGATATACCCTGCTGTTTTGCAATTTCTTTATTTTTCAGAAAATCGCGCCTGCTCATTTTGAACACCTGACGGCATTTTTCCGGCATCGATTCAACGATTTTATCCATTTTTTCATTTATCTCCAGTTCAAGTAAACTTTGCAACGGAGAATAATAATTAAAAAAAGCATCTTTTTCGAATGAGTTTATTTTTGCGGCCAAAGTATCTTCGGCAATACGTTTTATGTTTAAGTGTCGACAATGATTCAAACAACTATTACGAACAACCTGAAACAAATAAGCTTTCGGCGAATCAATAGTTGAAATGATTCCCGATTTTTCCCATAACTTCATAAAGGCATCCTGCACCAAATCCTGCGAAACCCGTAAATCACCTGTAAATTTATTTGCAAATAGTACCAATCTGCCATGATACTTAAAGAAAAGTTTCTCGAAAGCCTTAATTTCTTTTTGTTTTAGTCGGGAATGTGATATTGGTTTGTTTCCATTCATCACAGTTTAGTTTTAGATAGAAACAAACTTAAGAAAAAACAGATATAATTTTCTTAATTAGAATTGTTTTTTAAATCATATAAAATGAAAAAACCACCTGTAGTTATTTTTACAGATGGTTTTTATAATCTAACTAATCAAAACTATATATACTATGGTGACGGGATGTATTCTCTTCTCAATTAAATTTCATTTTTTTCCATAAGTTAAGACACTTGACAAAGTAGTTACTCTACCTTTTTTGTCAAACAGGGTTTGGATTTATGTGATTTAATAACTATTTCTACCCTTCGAATATCCAGAGAACCCATATAGCTGCTGTGCCTCTATTACTTTTGTGAAGGATGCACTTTTTCCGTTTAACAAAATGTTGAAAATCATGCCGGAGGGGAATAAACTGCCAGGGCCAGCAGTTTTTTAGAAAAAAGAGGCTGTCTGCTTCACAAAATATTGAAAATCCTGCCAAAAGAGGTTATTGAACCAATACCAACAATTATTCATAAAAATCTCCGGAATACATTACTATCAGGAAATTTGCACAGCCACCTGATATTTTGTATATTGATTCAACATTTCGGATACATCTGACACAGGCGCTTTAAAGATTTAATTCTGTTATTATTCAGTTTTTTTTACAACCTTAATTTTAAATCAAATGGCTTATAAGGAAATTCTGATGGAAAACAAAATTACCAATCATCTGATTATAGACTATACCATACATGATTGGTTATTTTCATCGCTCGTCCTGTCTTTTGACATGGAACTTCAGACTCAATCCAACTGGTGCTGGGCCGCAACTTCGAAAAGTGTATCGAAGTTTTATTCCGTTTTCAGCCCATGGACGCAATGCAAGGTAGCCGCCGAAGAGACGAATACATCCTGTTGTGATTCTCCTCTGCCTTCCGGCTGCAATGTATACTGGTACCTTGACAAAGCTCTCACACGAACAAATAATTTTGTGAGTATGCAAAGTGGCACCATTACCTGGAGCCAGATAAAACAGGAACTTGAAAAAGGATTGGTTGTTGGGGCCAGAATTGGATGGAACAACGGCGGAGGCCATTTTATGGTTATCTGCGGTGTTTCCAAATCACTGGGAGTGGAATACCTGCACATTGATGATCCGATTTACGGAAAAAGTACTTTAACTTATAACCAGTTTGCTACCAATTATCAGGCCAGCGGTACCTGGACACATACTTATTTCACCAAAAAATACTTCTACTTTATGTGGTTTAAAGACTTGGTTTTCAATCCTGCCCTTTTAAGACCTATCCCCGAAGTTCGTCCAATGCTGAATTTGTATGGCGAAAAAATTGAGTCGGTTCGTGATTTAATCATGAAAGATCTCAATGTGCCCCATTTTGTTTACAATATCGGTCTCAGTGAAATCAGTGAAAAGATGAAAGTCCCTGCGAATCCGGTCGCATTGAGGGTACTTGAATTAAAAGACGAAAAGCCGGTTGCATTTTATGAAGTTGGTGTAAATGAAGAGAACCCTGAACTCATTCAAATGAATACCAACAAAAATTTCTTCGAACAGGTTGATAGTTCCATGACCTTGCTGAAAATAGCCAACCAGCGGAATAAATCGCAGGGGGAACTTAAAGCCGTGCGCATTCCTGCATTAAACATGGAGGCAATGTGGCTCAGCTATCCGGACAGGACCGAAGATTTGATAGCAGTTCTTCCAAGGTTCAGTTACAAATATGTGAAAACAAATACCGTTTATACTTTTAAAGAATTTTTGTCACTGCTTCAAAAAGAAAAGGCGCAATTTGACAAATTTGATGATACAATGGGAGCTTAAAAGGTGCTGACTGTAAAGCGCTTTAAAACCATACATCCTGTTCCATACGGAAACTGTTCCGGCGAATGAATCCATAAAAGTGCCAGGTCGTTCTGCAACCTGGCATTTTTATTTGTACTCTTTTTTTACCGGCCCGCCGGATATTGTTACGTTGTATTGGCAGCAAAAGGTTGTTCCACTGCAAAATAAATCATCTGTCGTGCCGACCTGATGCATAGTATTCCGGAGCAATGAAAAATAATTTGGAATTATCCGCAACGACAATTTACTTTGCAGCAGTTATACATCCGTTTTAAAATATTAAATCATGCGTAAAATTCTTTTCAGCCTTTCTTTGTTGTTTGTTGTTGCTTCTGTCGGTTATTCGCAGGTAACTGTCCCTTTTTATCAAAAAAGCATTGCTTATTCAGGCCGCATTGAAACAGTTGACAATCAATGTGTAAAAATTTACTGGCCGGGTACGTCGGCAACCTTGAATTTCAAAGGCACGGAAGCAAAAGCCCTGCTGAAAAACGAAACAGGTACTGCTTATTTTTATGCCATTGTTGATGGAAATGCGAAGAATGCTACAAAAATAAAACCGGATAAAATAAAGAAAAGTTATGTTCTGGCTTCAAATTTACCCGAAGGGAAACATTCTGTCCAATTGTTTAAACTTACGGATAACACGACCATAACTTCATTTTATGGATTTGAATTAAATGACGGAGCAAAAGTATTAAAAGCAGATCGCCCCGGTAAAAAGAAAATTGAATTTTATGGGAATTCAATAACAGCCGGACATGGTGTTGATGTTCCTCCGGGACAAAATGATTCGGGGGCACCTGAATTTTTCAATAATTATTT
The DNA here is from genome assembly GCA_963816685.1 of uncultured Prolixibacteraceae bacterium. Taxonomy (GTDB): domain Bacteria; phylum Bacteroidota; class Bacteroidia; order Bacteroidales; family Prolixibacteraceae; genus CAVYUC01. Next base: position 372,622 of record CAWFMB010000016.1, read on the forward strand.
GACCTATGCTGCACGCACAGCCAGGCACTATGATGCACAGTATTCGTGCATTGCGCGCAGCGGAATTGGGGTAATGCTGAGCTGGTTTCCCGAAATCATGCCCGAAATTTATGACCGCCTGAATCCGGGAGATCCGGACAGCAAATGGGATTTTACGCTGTTTACTCCCGATGTTGTGGTTATTAACCTTTTCCAAAATGACAGCTGGCTGGTAAACAATCCCGAACATGAACAGTTTAAAGCCCGGTTTGGCGCTACAAAACCAAAAGAAGATGAAATTGTAAAAGCCTATCAGGAACTGGTTAAAAGTATAAGAAAGGAATATCCAAAAGCTTCAATAATCTGCGCTCTCGGCAGTATGGATGCGACTCAGGCGGGTTCACCCTGGCCAGGTTATATTAAAAATGCAGTTGAAGGATTAAATGATCCTAATATCTATACGCACTTTTTCGCCTTCAAAAACACACCTGGTCACCCAAAGGCTGCAGAACAAAAAGATATGGCCGATGATTTAATTGAATTTATCGACGAAAATATAAAATGGTAACTTCCTATAAAGGGTAGTTTACTTAATTCTTACGGGCAGTTTAAATGTTTTATCCAGTTCGGGTTTTCCCGATGCATTGCTGTTTTTAAAAACAAGAAATGCATCCCCTTTCCTTACGTTTTCGGGAAAAATTATTGTAGTGGAGAAAGGGACGAAATCACTTGTCATCCAATCTCCCCGGGCATGAACAATGGTATCGGCCAGCGTTTTTCCATTCTGTTCAAGATGAACCGTAAATTCAGCTTCAAAATACCAGTTGCCTTTTGCTTCTCCCTCTATTTGAACCGGAGATGAAACAGCAGAACCTGCTTCCGGGTTGGTAATACGAATACCATCACCACCTGATCTAACTTTTGCATTTTCTGAATATTCTGCCTGATTACTGTTTTTCTCCGTTTCTTCGCTTGTGTTTTTATTTGCTGACTGACATCCGGCCATCGCGATTAAAACGAAGAATACTATAGATAATCCAAAGGAGTTCATATTTAATATTTAAAGGGACACAAACAGATGCATTTGATTTTTAAATTTTCCCCTAACTCCCCAATTATTTGGGGAGCCGGGAAAAATTAAGCAATTTAAAAACTAAAAAAACCAATAAATAAATCAGTTAAAAAATTATCTGTACAATCATTGACATCATTCAAAAATCAGGTATCATGATAAACAAGAACCGGCTTTTTGAAATTGGTTAACAGATTTTTAGTGTCACTTGAAGAAAACAGCTGTTCAAAAAAACCCTTTTTTTCCTTCATAACAACAAGCAGGTCCAAATCGTTGTTTTCAACGTATTCTTCAACACCCTGGAAAAAATCCTTTTTCTTTTCCAGTTTAAAATTGAGGGTAGCTGAATCAACTACATCGCTTATCAACTTTTGAAAACCATACCATTTCAGTTTTTCGTTAAAACCAAATTCCTTATCATTGTGAAAAACTGTAATTTTTACTTTTTGGGAACTGCCTAAAAAATCAGATAAATGTTTTATCGAATTTACATCCCCGGAATTGTAATCAGTGGCATAAAATATATTCTGCAATTTCACATTTGACACGTCTTCAGGAATAACAAAAACAGGACAGGAAACATGATCAATAATGTCAGGATACCCGACAAGCCCTCCTGATGCTTCAGTATAACTTTGGTGGGTGCCAATCATTAACATTACATCCTGATCATTTTTCAGTTCCTCACTTACAACATCGATCCTGTTCATCCGGGAAACATCAATTTTATACTTTACATTTACCGGATGTTCTTTTAGATATGCTTCTGTTGTTTCACGTATTTTATCTTCTGCAATGTCAAATTCTTTCCTTGCATTTTTTTCCACTGTCACCAAACCGGGAGCCACTGTTCCACCTGTACCAATCATATAGGATTGCCGCATCCGGTCGAAATCGAAAACATAGATTATTTTCAGCTGAAGATGATATATCTCACTGAACGAAAATGCGTAAGCTATAATATTTTCAATATTTTTACAGGAATCCAGAAGTAACAGATTTGTTTTCATGTGTCGAGGTATTTCAAAATTCAGATATCGGAAAATCTATTCTTTTCTCTTTGATTTTCTGAAGTATCTGAACATTTCAAGCACCAGACGGGAACCTATATCAAAAGTTAACCCGCGCAGTTTCCAATTAAAGTCGGCAAGCAAATCGGCTGATACATTTGAGAAATCACGTTCGAGTATTTTATTCTCGTATTTGAGTTTATGCCTGAGCATTTGCAATTCACGCTTATTTCTAATTGTTCTCATACAATATTAAATTTCCTGTTTTTCATCATCATCAAAGAATATTTCAGAGAAATTTTTAATAATGATTGAAATAAGCAACCGCCTTCCGATGAGGAAAAATACAAATGCTAAAATTAAAAGAGCCCCTGCAGAAATAAGCAATCCCTGAACGTAACTTCCATATGTTTCGCCATACCAGACAGCAAAAGCCGCGGCACCAAAACCAACGGTTAAAGCGGCCACAAGTACTGCAAATATTGAGCTAAAAATAAAGCTGACAATGCCTGATGATTTGTCAATTACTGCCAGCTTTAATATATCGAGCTTTACTTTAGCTAATTTCTCAACTACCTGGATAAACTCATTAATGTGCCTTGATAATTCGCTGCTCATTCTAATTTAGATTGTGGCCTGCCGTTGATTTTTGCTTATTTAGTTTCAGCTTTAATTTTTGCTGATGATTCATTTACTCTTTCTTTCATTTTTTTCTCTGCATCATCAGACTTGCCACGCATTTCAGAAATAATCTCACTAACCTGCTCTTTTAGGTCATCCACTTTTTCACTAATAGTTTCGGTTAAATCTTTAGAAACTTCATTTACCTTTTTAGTGATTTTTTTTCGGGTATTTTCTCCTTTTTCAGGCGCAACTAATATTCCGGTTAAAGCTCCAGCTGCTGCTCCGGCAATAAATCCCAATAGTGCATTTCTTGTTCCGTTTTTCATGATACTTAAATTTTTATTTGTTAATATAACTTTTATTTAAAACGTGTTGAACCTCTGTTTGTTTAAATTTTAACCGATTAATCCTCCCAAAGGAAAGACCCCGGGTTGTATTTTGTCAGTTGTATTCTTTTGCGTTATTTTTTTTGCCTGACTAAAATGGTCAGCCTTATGTTGTTTTTTGCTTTTGAAACTTTTTACTGAATTAATGGTTTTTTTCAGTTTTGTTTCGGTTGAAAATTTAAATACTGTTTTTAGATTCATTTCAATTCATTGTCATTATCCGGCTAAAGAAAAAACTGTTCCATCAATTAAAATGCAACAAAATGTAATTTAATATGATGAAATTCAATATTATACAATATAAAAAAAAATAATGGAAATTCAGGTATATGTGGAAAGAATTCCACATAATGTGGCACATTCAGACAAATTTTTCAACTGCCTGCTCTAATTTATTTTGTGCAAACAACAGAGAACCCACTGACATAAAACAACTTCGAACATAATGGGCATTAAATTGCACAAAAAGGGGAATTTAATACTCAATTTGAACCGGTTATTAAAAACTCAATATAATTATCAGGAATGGGTTTTACAAGAAATGCACTTACAAATGGATACTGCATAATTTTATTTCGCAGGTCGATAGTGTTGTTGCTGGTAACCACAATTACTTCAAGTTTATCCATAAAATTTGTTAGCCCATATAATTTATCCAGTGATTTTGAAAGTTGCTTGCCCAGAATCTTTTCATCCAGAAGTATGTAATGCAGCCTTTTAGGGGTTTTATCTATATGATTTTCAACAAAATTCACAGCTTCAACAAAGTTATTGAACGGGAAAAAAAAATTTTCAAGATGTTTTTGGTGAAGTTGCTTTTTCTTTTCTTCTAAAAACTCCTCATCTGCATTTATACAAACTACCTTTCTTTTCTTTGAGTTCATAGTAACCGGCTGCTTTTATTCAATCGAAACCAATTATTATTCCAAAAACATTATTTCCGGTTAAAATTCTGTTATTCCTGATAATAAAGCGGACTGTAAAAAACCCCATCTTATTTCCACACAAATAAATGTGCTTTATTGTTTATCATCCGGAACTTTGGCCGATTCAGCCAATTGAATTATTTCTTTTACAGATTGAATTATGGACTGCAACATTTGAGGTACTTTTTCTGTTTCTTTCCTTCGTAAGGTAATATCCTCCAGTTTCGAAAGTTCGTTAGCCATTTCTGTAAGTGCAAAATATTTAAAAGAAGGAATCATTTTATGCGCTTTTTCGCCAATGCCTTTCCAGTTATTTTCAGTTAAATCATTCTCAAAACCATTTATTGATGCTTTTGAATTTCTGATAAAAGTATTAATCATCTGGTTGAAGAAATCGAAATCACCTCCTGCATTTTTCAATAACAATGCAGTATCAAAAAGAGGTACAGGTTTTTCAGAAACTTCATCGGGTTTCGGATTAACTTCAACTTCCTGTTCCGGTGCTTTTTCTTCCTGCCGGGCTTCAATATCGAGTAAAGAACAAATTTTATTGTAAAAATCTTCTTCCCTGAAAGGTTTTAAAATAAAATCATCGAATCCGCTGTTCATGTATTTTTTAATATCGCTTCTTAAAATATTTGCAGTTACAGCCATCGTTTTTGTATCGCGGTTCAGGTTGCCAATATCATTCCTTACGATTTCCAGCACTTCGGGTCCTGTCATTCCCGGCATGTGAATATCAAGTAAAACAATATCATATTTATTTGCATGAAGCAGTTCCAATGCTTCTTTTCCATTGTAAGCAATTTCATAATCCGTTTTCCAGCCTTTCAGCAATGATTTGGCAAGCAGTACGTTATTTTCATCGTCATCCACATACAACACCTTTTTCCCTTTTAACAGGTCGAATTTGATATCATATTTCCTTTCTTCAGGAACAAGTTCTTTTTTTCCCGGAATTTCAAACGGCAGAATTACAGAGAATGCCGAACCTTTATTAAGTTCACTTTCAGCAGTTAATCTGCCATTAAGTAAATTAACCAGTTTCTTTGTTATGGTTAAACCAAGTCCAACGCCATTTCTTGATTTATCGTTTCTAAATTCCGACTGTACAAATTCATCAAAAACCTTATCCAAATCCTCCTTTGTAATTCCGGCTCCGGTATCCTTTACCTGAAAACGAAGGAAAATTTTCCGGGTTCTTACCTTTTCGGTAAAAAGATGAATTGATATTTTTCCTTTATCGGTAAATTTAATCGCATTTGATACAAGGTTTATCAAAATTTGTTTGATGCGAAAAGGATCTCCAATCAGTATCTCAGGGACATTCTGATCAATAAAAATATGAAATGCAAGGTTTTTTTCTTTTGCCTGCAGAAACATCGATTCATGTACATTTTTTACAAGATAATGTGAATTAAACGGTACTTTTTCAATATAAACCTTTCCCATATTCAGTTTAAAAAGAAAAAGAATTTCATTGACAACTGAAAGCAAATGTTCGGATGACTGATAAATCAGATGACTGTATTTTAGCTGTTTATCTGAAAGCTTTGTTTTTCTAAGCAAATCAGTAAAACCAATAATTGCATTTAACGGGGTCCTGATTTCATGGCTCATGTTTGCAAGAAACAGCGATTTAGCTTTATCAGCGTCCTCTGCTTCCTTTTTGGCTTTTATTAAATTTCTTTCAATTTCCTTTTCTTTGGTAACATTTTGAAAAATTAAAGCGCCTCCGGCTACTTCATTTTTCAAATCCATAACCGGTGTTGAACTTATAAAATAAATCTCTTTATTTATACGCACTTCTCCTTCGGAAATTTTTCCATCCAAAGCATTCCTGTAGAACGGGTAAAGTCTTTTTTGTGTCTTTTCATCGTAAACTTCAAACAATGTTTTTCCCGTAAACCAGGAGTTGGTAAGGTTGAACCTTTCCTTTTCGCGGCCTCCTGCCAAAACGTGCCTGTAATCAGTATCGAAAAGAAAAACATCCATATCCGGCAGATTTTCAATCAGGATTTCCTGGTAATCCATTAAATCGTCAGGATTATCGCCGGTAAAAGTTAAACCAGCTGCAATCAGTTCCTGATCATTTCCAAACCTTACTTTTTCAAGGATTACTTTTACCGGCAGCAATATTTTGTTCTTTGAATAAATTTTGGCTTCAAAAATCTGGTTGTTACCGGAATGCAGAAGACTTGAAGTTTTTTCCTGCAAAAGCGTGAAACTTTCGGGTTCAAAAAATTCATTCAACTTAAAGGTTGATTCCTCTCCCCCTGTTCCTAAAATACTTTTAAAACTGCCCGAATACCTGACCAGTTTAAACTTATTATCAATAAAGAGCGTGGCATCCTGCCTTATATTTTTATTTTCGGAAGATGAAGCCTCCGGCATGATTTCAAGTTTGGCTGTTTTAATTTTATGACTTAGTAATCCAAGTGCCTTATCCAATTCAGCCATTTCTTCAAGATCGTAATTATTCTCTTTAAGCCCCTGAATCAGCTTAGAGATTTGCTCCAAATGAATATTTAAATCTTTATCCATAATCTCAAAAGATAACGAATTTCAAAAGATATTTATTTTCTATAAAAAACTGAATACTTCATCCCCATCCTTATTAATCATTTTACATACTGATTCCGGTGGACAGACAAAACCTTGTCTTTTCGCATGATAATATAACCATAGAATATAGATAATATTCCCAGTAATTCGGTAACAAATAAAACCTCGACATGACCGAAGCGGGTAAATGAGCCACCAATTCCTGGTAATAACGCCCCAACAGCAATAAAAACATTTCCCAAAAAACGGGTATGTGTGCGGCCAAGTTTTGCATATTTAATTGCAGAAAATATTGCACCTCCGAATAAAAACACAAAAGAATAAATATTGATAAATGGTGAGAACATCCTCACCCACTGCCATTCAAAAACTTTTCCGGTAAGCCTGTAATCAAAACCGGGAGGTAAAGTTACAGGTGAGATTAAAATAAATACAGAAGCAATTAAAATGACTGAAACAAAAATTATGGTTAAAACATCTGCAATTTTCTTGTTGATCAGCAGATAAACTGTCCCCTGAGCCAATGGAAACCCACCAAGCAATGCCCCTGCAATATACCAGATTCGGGTATTAAATTCCGACCAACCTGCCAGAGCATTAATACTTTCAGTAAATGTACCAATTCCGTATGTCAGCACTCCGATTGTCCACCATAAAAGATATTTTGCCTGCGGTTTTTTTTGATAATGGTTCAGTATTTTAAAAAAGAAAACAAATGCAATTAAAGTTGTCAGAATTGGTATATAATTTACCATTTTCTTTTTAGTTTGAATTATTCAGGTTAAATAACACCGTCATCAAATTTATGTTGACTTTTGATTCAAATTTTCCAAAACGTTTTAATCCTGATAAGTTAATTCGACTAAGTATTGTAACTTTGATTGTAACTGACTTTTGTAATAACAATGCAAAAAAGAAGCTACATATTTATTCTAACCTGTTTTTCAGTGCTTGTTTTATTGCAGAATTGCAACAACAGTAACAACAACAATAACAACAATAACAATCGAAGTTCAGTTTCATCTCCCGAACCATTACCAGGGATTTCAATGTTTAACGGCAAAAATCTGGAAGGGTGGAATGTGACTGCTTTTGGCACAGAAGGTCCGGTTCAGGTAACTGATAATCAAATTGTACTTGGAATGGGCGACGGGTTGACAGGAATTACCTGGACCGGAGATTTTCCCAAAATAAATTATGAAGTAAGAATGGAAGCCAAAAAATTGAATGGCAACGATTTTTTCTGTGGAATTACGTTTCCTGTTGATTCTACTTTTTGCTCGTTTATTGTTGGAGGTTGGGGTGGACCGGTTGTTGGCCTTAGTACAATTGATGGCCGCGATGCTTCTGAGAACAGCACCAAAATTTTAAAAAGATTCGATAAAAATGTTTGGTATAAAATCAGGCTAAGAGTGACCAGACCTAAAATTGAAGCCTGGATAGACGATGAAAAAGTTGTCGATTTTAATACCGAAGGACATGTTATTTATATTCGTCCCGAAGTTCAGTTATCACGGCCTTTTGGTATTTCCTCGTGGATTACAACAGCGGCTTTGAAAAATATCCGGTTGGAAAAGATAAATAACTAACCTTTTTTGCGCTTTCTTTTACTCTTTTGCAGTTCCTTTTCATTTTCCTGTATTAACCTGCGCCAGTTGTAATCAGTGTCTTTGGTAAAATCCAGGGTTTCGCGGTACGATTGTTTATCGATTTCCAATACCTTGATTTCTTTATCCAGAAAAGCTTCAATTTCGGCCAGAAGGTCCTTTTCTTCAGAGCTGCAAAATGAAACAGCCTGTCCTTTTTTTGTTCCGCGGCCTGTTCTGCCTACGCGATGCACGTAATTTGCCGGAACTTCGGGTAAATCATAATTTACAACAAAATCGACGTTCGGAATATCTATTCCGCGGGCACTTACATCGGTTGCTATTAGAAGAAGATTTTTCCCCGATTTAAATTCATCCATTGTTTTTGTCCGTTCAGCCTGCTCTTTATCACTATGTATGGTGTCTGCCTTTATTTCCACCCGTTCCATGGCTTTTTTCACCCGCTCGGCACGTACTTTAGTCCGGACAAAAACAAGAATTTTACTTTCAGGATTTTCATTAACAAGCCGTTCGAGGAAAGCACGCTTATCATCCATTTCAATAAATGCCACCGAATGATCAATATTCTTTGCTACAGGATTTTTGGGGGAAATCTGAATGCGTATTGGCTTATTTACAAGTGAATATGCCAGCTTTTTAATTTTAGTATCGATGGTTGCTGAAAAGAAAAGTGTTTGTCTTTTCCGGGGTATAAATTTTATCAAATCATTAATATCTTTTATAAATCCGAGATCGAGCATGTGGTCGGCTTCATCAAGAATTAATATTTCAATGCGCTGCAACTTCAGGTGCCCCTGACTCACCAAATCAAACAGACGGCCGGGTGTTGCAATTAAAACATCCACTCCTTTTTCAAGTTGCTCAATTTGTGGCTCTTGCTCTACCCCACCAAATATACCAATGATTTTAACCCCTGTGTTATGGCCGGTTTTCTTAAAAACTTCGGTGATTTGCTGAGCAAGTTCGTGGGTTGGCACCATCACCAGGCATTTTATTCCGTTATCATGTTGCAACTTCTTGCCCTGTTGCATTTTATGAATAACAGGAATAGCAAAAGCCGCTGTTTTGCCGGTACCAGTCTGGGCAATTGCCAAAACATCTTCCCCTTTTAAAATTGGAGGAATAGCTTTAAACTGAATATCGGTTGGACGCCGGAATCCCTGCTTCTCAAGGTTCTTTTTTATTTCAAACGAGATGGAATATTCTTCAAACTTCATTTTCAAATGCTTTCAGGCTGCAAAGATAACTTTAAACCCTGACAATTGATAAAAGTCTGCAAACCGTGCCCTCAGAATAATCTGTGATTAATTAAACTAACAAACAAGCAAATTATAAACTGGCCCAGATTCTTGCAAGAGAATAGCCAGGTGCTTTAATTTGCAAATCAAGAAAATATCCAAAAGGTGTTTGGGCGGTTTCAAATTCAGCATTTTGCAGCCGTTTCTCTGCCAAATCAAAAAGTTCTTTTGTAAATTCAACCGATGCTTTGGATTCTGAAAGATGAGCAAATGAATGCAGGATTATTTTCTTGCAATCATTTTTCCGGGCAGCCCATTTCAAATGGTTAACCAACTTCTTTTCCCTGCTTTTTACATCGTAATCTTCATCGGTTTCTTCTGCCTGAATAAAAGCAAGAATTGAATCAGAATAGGTTGCACTTTCCGTTACGTCTTCTGCTGAATCAAGGTTTTTCTGAGCCGGTGTATATTCAAACTCATCTACATACATAACAAGTACTTTCATAAGGAAAACTACTGGCTTACCGAAGAAATTATTTCCTCGCTGAGTTTGTCTGTCCAGTCACACAATTGTGCTATCTGGTCATCAGTTAATTTTGCTCCCGGATGCATTTTTAAGTATGGTTTTATCGGCATTTTATGAGCTTTAACTTCTTTGCAGATTTCTTCCAGCGCTTCCACCTGGTCATAGACATCCATTTTCTTCCAATCCGAAAAATTCAGTTCTTCCTTTCCATCCAGAATATGAGTATTAATCATCCAGGCAACCGGTGTAACGTGATGATACCACTGATAATTGGTATTATTGGAATGGCAGTCGAAACAGGAATTTGCCAGAATTGATTTAATCGTATCCGGCACATTTTCCTGTTTAATAATATGATCTGCTGTTATTAATCCCTCATTCTTTCCGGGTTGAAAAACAGGAATAAACAGAATAGCAGCCAAAACCACCAGAATAATAATCAATATGATTTTACGCATTTTTAAAGCTTAGTTTTTAATGAGCGCATTAGCTTGCTCCTCTACCCAGTTTTTAAGAATTTGTGAATCTTCTTCTGAAATGTTTCTGTCGGGAAATTTCTCAAGAAATTTCTTCGGTGGCATCTCTCCTTTTTCAAGTACTTCCACAATATCGCGGTATTTTCCTATTTTTTTAAAGGATGAAAGATCATCCAGGGTTTTAAAATCGAGTTTTTCTTTTGCATCATCATTTTTTGAATCCGTATTGTGACACCCAAAACAGGAATGTTCAACAATTGCCTTTACATTTTCCGGCATGACAACTTCAGCTTTACCTTTCACCTCTTTTTCTGAAGCATTTAACACAAGCGTGCTTAAAAATAAGGCAGCGCATCCTAAAATTAACTTGTTCATTTTCATACATTTAAATTTTAATATAACTTGTTCTTGTAATTTTGGTTTATTTACTATCTTAATTTCCCAGGGTTATAAATTTCAGAAGAGTTAAACAACTGAATAAATTTCCCTGCCTCCCTAAAATCATAATCTGCTTTTATAATTGCTTTTCACACAGTAAAAAAGATACGCTAATTTTTTACAATAAACACAAAAACTGATTTAATTGTTGAACCGGACTTTAAATTTCAGTACTATTTATTTCAATTCTGATGTCAGTATTCTCTGATTTTAAATATTAACTTTGGCGAAAATGTTAAATATATGCGCTTCATCCTTTTGTTGATTGCGGTTCTCCTTTTTTCAGGAAAACCAGTAATTGCACAGATTTCAGAAGGTGGAAAACCCATAGAAGTTTTGTTGCTCAAAAGCAATGGAATACCTGTGGAAGAAATGCCGCGGATAAATAACGAGGAATTGAAAATGCAGGCAGGGCAGGAACAGGAATTTGAATTAAGGTTAAAACCTGTTGTATTTGCGCATGCTTTCGATGTACATTTTTCGACAGCAAATTCAGGAATCTGGCTTTCTGCCGGAAATGAAACAGTTGTTTGGAAATTAAAAATTCATTCAGAAGGAGCCAAATCGCTCAACCTGATTTTTGATAATTTCAACCTGCCACCGGGTGCACGTTTGTTTCTTTACAATGAAAATGAAAATCATTTACTTGGGGCATTTACCTGGCGAAACAACAAACCTTCAGGTAAGTTTGCAGTTTCGCCTGTAGCCGGAGATGAAATAACAATTCAATACGAAGTTCCTGAAAAGTTTCAGAAAGAACCTGGTTTTATAATTACGCAGGTAAATCATGATTTTCTGGGAATCCTGAAATATGATGAACGACGTCCGCTAAATAAAACCGCGGGATTTTGCAATATCGATGTGAACTGTGAAATTGGTGACGAATGGAAAGAAGTAAAAGATGCTGTATGCCGACTTATCGTTAATGGCAAGGAAATCTGTACAGGAACTTTGATAAACAATACTGCGGAGGATGACAAACCTTACATTATTTCAGCGGCACATTGTTACGACGACTGGAGTTATGCAGAAACTACCGTATATACATTCAACTACGAAAGCCCCTATTGTGCGCCACTTGATGGAGACCCTTCCCAATCTGTTTCCGGTGCAGTAATGAAGGCACAATTCGACAGCCTCGATTTTGCCCTTGCTGAATTATCATTGATACCGCCTCCTGAATATCATCCGTATTATGCGGGATGGGATCGCACGGGAACCCCTCCCGATTCAAGCACCAGTATTCATCATCCACAGGGTGATATTAAAAAGTTTGCTTATGACGGTGATCCCGCAGTATTCTCCGATTTTAATTCAAATTACACTAAAAATGGTTTTATTAAAATTCTGCGTTGGGAAGGTGGCGTTACTGAAAATGGTTCATCCGGAGGGCCTTTATTCAATCCTGATCAGAATTTAATTGGCACCTTAACCGGCGGAGTGGCCACCTGTTCAAATCCGGTAAAAGATTATTTCTCAAGATTTGACATGGCATGGGATTTTAAATCCGATTCAACAAAACAATTGAAACACTGGCTTGATCCGGTTAAATCAGGGGTTCGAAAACTGGAAGGTAAAAGAATATATTCCGAAGAAAATGTCTGCGCCACAATTACAAATCTTGACGAAAGTGATTTTCATTTTAATGTTCCAATCACCAATTTTGGAGATTTTGAAGGATACTGGGGTGGAACAAATAAATCCGGGATTACTGAAATTACCGAACGTTTTTCAATTCCGGGAAGCGAAAATATTGCAGGTATTTCATTTGGGGTGGGAAAAATACTGGATTTGCCCGATACACCCGACAGCGAAATTAAAATTAAAATATACAATGGCGGGAAAATTCCTGAATATCTGATTTATTCCCAGCCTGTAAAAATAAAATCGCTTGCAGAAGACGCTATGAATTTTATCGCATTAAGCGAAACAGTACAACCTGCTGACACTTTTTTTGTTGGTTATGAATTAAGCAATATTCAACCGGCCGATACTTTTGTAATTTACCAATCGCTGCGATCTTCCGAAAAGCAAAATAATTTTTTCTTCAAACAAGATGGCCTGTGGCAGAATTTCAGAAATGCAAATCTCGAAAATTATTCGATGACAAACGTAATAGAATTGCTTGCCTGCAATGTTAACGGTATGACAATTGATTCGCAACTTGTTGACAGCGCTGCTACCGAAATGCTCATTTATCCAAATCCTGTTAAATCATATTTCACCTTAAAAACCAAACAAAAATTGTCTGCTGCAAAAATTGATGTTTTCAATTTAATTGGCCAAAAGGTGGATGTTAAGTTCTCTGATCTACAGGATAAAAAGGTAATAATTGATTTAACAGGAAATGTTCCGGGTGTCTATTTTGTGCGGTTTAAATCTGAATCCGGTTACATAACCAGGAAAATATCATTTGTCCCCTGGTAAAATCAGCCTATGCAGCGAATTTCATTATTAATTATACCGGTTTTGTTTTTGATGAGTTGTTCAAATTCGAATAGTCCTCAAACAAAAGTGAATAATTCAAATAATTATGCCCGCGGGTTTCAAATCGAAAAACTTGATTCTTTTACACAACTTACTGTCTTCAATCCATGGGAAAAAGCTCGTAATGTTTCAGTCGATTATTATTTGGTTGATAAAAATGAACCCATTCCGCAATCACTTTCAGGGAAAAATATCATCCGTACCCCTGTACAAAGGGTTATTTGCCTGTCGACAACCCACCTCGCATTTTTGGATGTTTTAAATGAAACGGATAAAGTCGTTGGAATTTCGGGCAGCCAGTATGTTTCCAACAATGCTGTCCGAAAAAAAATAGCTGCGGGTAAAGTTGCAGATGTGGGATATGGACAAAACCTGAATTACGAACTTATTGTCCAACAACATCCTGAGCTGGTGATGGTTTACGGAATTGGCAGCGAGGTAACCAGCTATAGCCATAAACTGAAGGAACTTGGGATCCCGGTAGTTTTGTTTGCCGAATACCTGGAGGAATCGCCACTTGGAAAAGCAGAATGGATTAAATTTGCCGGCGCTTTATTTGAAAAAGAAACGAAGGCTTCTTCATTTTTCAATCAAATTGAAAAGGATTACCTGGCACTGAAAAAAAAAGTTGAAGGGAAAAAGAACAAACCAAAAGTTCTGGTAGGTTCGCCCTATAAAGATTCATGGTGGGTTCCGGGGGCTAATTCATATATGGCCAGTTTAATTAAGGATGCCGGGGGGGATTACCTGGGAAAGGAAAATCCATCGCACGAGAGTTATGTCATTTCATTTGAACATGCGCTTTCTTGGGCAAACCATGCCGATGTATGGATAAATATGGGCAATCTCGCCTCAAGAAAAGAGATACTTGCAACAGACCGGCGATTCGAAAAATTCGGTGTGTTTAAGAACGGTAAAATTTACAACAATATAAAAAAGTTAAGCGAATCGGGCGGAAACGATTTTTGGGAAAGCGGAACCGTGCATCCAAATTTGGTATTGCGCGATTTGATTTCTATTTTTTATCCAACCCTGATTGAGGAAGAAATGGTATATTATCAGGAAATAAAATGAGAAAGAAGTTGGAAAATAAAAAATCGGTGCGCCTTGTATTTATTCTACTGAGTGTACTTTTTCTGCTGCTGTTTTTAGCCGATTTGCTTTTAGGTTCCATTATTATTCCTGCAAAACAAGTTGTTCTTTCTTTTTTTGCACCGTTAAAATCAGATGAAACATTTCGAACCATTATACTTGATTTCAGGTTACCAAAAGCATTAACAGCCATTTTCACAGGAGCTGCCTTATCGTTGAGCGGGTTGCAAATGCAGACGGTTTTCCGGAATCCACTTGCCGGGCCATATGTTTTGGGAATAAGTGCCGGAGCAAGTTTGGGAGTTGCATTATTTGTTCTCGGGTTCTCATCGGTGCTGGCTTTAGGAATTGTAACTGCCACCGGTGCCTGGACCCTGGCTGTTGTTGCATGGGTAGGTTCATTTCTTGTAATGCTGCTCGTACTTTATGTATCATTGCGTGTAAACGACATCATGACCATTCTGATTCTTGGAATTCTTTTTACAAGTGCAGTAGCAGCTGTTGTAAGTATCCTGCAATATTTCAGCAATGAATCGATGTTGAAGGCTTTTATTATCTGGACAATGGGCAGTTTGGGAAGTGTAACAAAATCACAGCTTTCAGTTTTGATTCCTGCCATTGTGCTGGGAACAGTTTTAGCTTTCATAAAGATTAAAGACTTAAATGCATTCTTACTGGGCGAAAATTATGCCCGCTCACTTGGTGTTTCAATTAAAGGAAGCCGGGTTATCATCTTTTTAAGCACCAGTTTGCTTGCAGGAACAATCACAGCATTTTGCGGGCCTATCGGATTTATTGGAATTGCTGTTCCACACATTTGCAGGGTGATATTCAAAACTTCGAATCATTTGGTACTTGTACCTGCAGTAGTACTGACCGGAAGTGCAGTTATGCTTTTCAGCGATATTGTTTCCCAACTGCCCGGAATGCAAAGTACGTTGCCCATCAATTCGGTAACAGCACTCATCGGGATTCCTGTTATTATCTGGATGATTGTGAAAAATAAAAAATTTACTTCCGTATCATAATGCCGAAGAACAAATTTAATATTGAACTTTCAAACCTTGCTGTTGGATACCGGCAGTCTGATAATTCGTTACTTGAAATACTGAAAAGCATCAACTTTTCGGCTGCAACTGGCGAAATGGTGGCTTTAATAGGCAGCAACGGTATTGGTAAAAGTACTTTGCTTCGATCTGTTGTTGGATTCCAGGATTATTTCTCAGGAAACATAAAAATCAACGGCAAAGAATTGAAAGAAATGAATTCAAGGGAAATTGCCAGAATCATGAGTTTTGTTTCCACCGAAAATGTCAGTGTATCCAATATGACGGTTTTCGATTTGGTGGCTTACGGACGGTTTCCTTATACGAACTGGATAGGAACTCTTTCTGAAAAGGATAAATCAATAATTAATGAAGCCATTGATCAAGTGGGACTGGCAGATTTTAAAACCCGGCAGGTTACCCGGATAAGCGATGGAGAAAGGCAGCGCGCAATGATAGCAAGAGCACTGGCACAGGACACTCCCGTTATTATTCTTGACGAACCCACCGCTTTTTTGGATGTCAGCAACAAATATGAAATTTTTCACCTGCTGCAACTGCTGGTAAAGGAGAAACAAAAAACAGTGGTTTTATCTACCCACGATTTAAATATTGCCCTGCGTGAAGTAGATAAATTGTGGATAGTTACTGAAAACGAGAATTACCAGGGTGCACCCGAAGATGCTGTTTTAAAAGGCTGGCTGAGCCTGCTGTTTAAAAATGAACACATTGGATTTGATATTCAGGAAGGTGAATACTATTTTAAAAAAGAATTTAAGGCAAAAGTAAAAGTAGAAGGTGTGGGACTGCCGTTAACCTGGACACTGCGTGCTCTGAACCGTGCAAGTTATCAAATAGTTGTGGAGGCAAAACCTGATTTTCATATTGTTGCCAACAATAATTCGTGGATGCTTAAATCCGGCGACTCCATACATGAATTTTATGAAATTTATGAATTAATTAAAACCCTGAACCGTCTGGCAAGATAAGACGCTGAAATAAATTTCAGAACAATTTATTTTCACCCGTTTCATGATCTGCATGGTATGCCCCGCGTTCACCCATTGGTTTATCGGGTCCTACAGTTGAATCAACATAAGTCTGGTGTTCGATTTCCGAATTAATTTCGGCACCCATTATAATAATAAAACCTGACAGATAGAACCAAAGCATTAAAATGATTACCGCGGCAATGCTGCCGTAAGTCCGGTCAAAATTTCCGAAATTTTTTATAAAAACAGCAAACAACATAGAACCTCCAATCCAAAGTATTGTGGCTAATAAAGCTCCGGGAACAATCCAGCGAAATTTAGGACTGCTGCGGAATGGAGCAATTTTGTATGTAATGGCCAAAATAAAAAAAAGAATAGCCGCAAGAACCAGCCAGCGACCAAATGCCAAAGTCGATTTCAGCACTTCAGGCAAATCGAAGTTATTGATGAGCGCCGGATAGCCAACAATAAATGCAATGCTTAAAATTCCAATAACAATTCCGGTAACGGTAAATAAAAGTGTAAGTGCTTTTTTCTTTATGAAACTGCGGTTTTCCTTTTCATCATAAGCGATGTTCATTCCTTCGAAAACTGCAGTTGTGGCCCTGTTCGAACTCCAGAGACTGATTAAAGTACTAAATATCAGGCTCCAGCTTAGTGTTGAACCTGTTTGGCCTGCAGCCCGGTTTAGTATGGACGAAATTAACTGATAAGCTTCCTGAGGTAAGGAATCCGCCAGTTGTTTCATTTGCTGCTCTGCCTGATCCGGAGTTACCACTAATCCGTAAATGGAAACGATTGCTGCAATTGCAGGGATAAAGGCAAGAAAAAAATAAAATGCCACTCCGGCAGAAACAATCGATATATTATCCATTCGGATTTCGTCCTTAACACGCAAGGCTATTTGTTTCCAGCCTTCTTTAGGAATTTTTAGCGGATTGATGGCATCATGACCCAATTTTGCTCCATCTTCCTTTTTGTCATTTTTCATCTTCCTCAATCAAAAAATATTACATTTTTCCATGATAACGTTACATTCAGGAGTACCTATACCGGAATGTCCGGCAGTATGTGTGCTTAAGCTCTTCAGTTAAGATGAAAATATTATTATGCAAATTCAAATATCCATTTCAAAATTCTTTTCATTTATTCGCATCCGCAACCCTGTCTGCATAATACGCACCACGGTTTCCCATTGATTTTTCCGATCCGGTAGTGGTATCAACCGCCGTTTGATGTTCCACTTCAGAATTAATTTCAGCACCCAGAATAATAATAAATCCGGTAAGATAAAACCACAGCAACAGAATGATCACTGCAGCAATACTTCCATAAGCCTTATCATAATTTCCGAAATTATTTACATAAAGTGTAAACAGCAGCGACGCTCCCAGCCATATCACAGTTGCAAATGCCGAACCCACGTTTATCCATTTGAAGCGGGGATTCGTCCGGTGAGGTGCAACTTTATATGTGACTCCAAGTGAAAAATAAATTATAGCTGCAAGTATCATCCAGCGCAAAATAGCAAGTCCGGTTTTTACAAAATCAGGTAAATTAAACCTGTCAATAAATGCAGGAAAACCAACAACAAAAGCAATGCTTATAATTCCTGCCAATATTCCTCCGAGGGTGAAAAGCAAAGTAATTGCCTTTTTCTTTATAAATTTCCGGTTGTCCTCTTCGTTGTACGCAATATTAATTCCTTCGAAAACTGCAGAGGTGGCTTTATTTGAACTCCATAAACTTAAAAGAATGGAAAGCCCAAGGCTCCATCCGAGGGTTTCTTCCGATTTACCGGCCGTCTTTTCAAGAATGTCTGCGACTAACTGATAAGCCTGATCTGGCAGCATGCTGGCAATTTGATTCATTTGATGACTTACCTGCGCCGGATCCACAATCAAGCCATAAATGGAAAATGCAGCTGCTATTGCCGGAAACAATGCAAGAAAAAAATAAAATGCGACTCCGGCCGATACAATACCAACATTATCGTGCTTTATTTGATCTTTTACCCGCTTGAAGATAGCTATCCATCCTTTTTTAGGGATTTGCCCCGGCGAAGTTGCACGCAGTCCATAAGCATCAGAATTGTTTTTCGGGTGGGTCATAAGCATTAAAATTCTTATTTACTGAAACATTATTTTTAAGAGAAATGTTCGAAATAAAAATTCAACCCATTGAAATTAAATGCAACGAAAAAACTTGTTCGCTGCAAATGATCTTACAGATAATATCATCTGCAGCGATTTCAAAACTTTTTTAAATTTAATCTACATAAAAAGGAACATTGGCCGTACCTGCTTTTTTATTTCCGTCGTATACATAACTGAATAACCTGTATTCACCGGCTTCCTTTGGAGAAACAAAACGAAGTTCGCCATTGGAATCGGATTTTACGACGAAGTCCACCTTTCCCGGTTCCTCTTCGTGCGCTCCGCCCTGGCTGCGTTCAATAACCTCTTTCTGAATTACCCATTCGTAACTTAAATTATCTCCATTGGGGTCGGAAGCAAAAACTTTTGCAACATATTCACCCTCCGGTTTTAAATGAATATTGTCCACTGCATTGAGGTTGCCGAGTTTTAAAGAATCCACTTTTGGCGCCCGGTTTTCAGGATATGCACCTGTCCAGTACCGGGTAAGTTCAT
Source organism: uncultured Prolixibacteraceae bacterium (assembly GCA_963816685.1). Classification (GTDB taxonomy): domain Bacteria; phylum Bacteroidota; class Bacteroidia; order Bacteroidales; family Prolixibacteraceae; genus CAVYUC01. The sequence continues at coordinate 391,737 of CAWFMB010000016.1, forward strand.
CCACGATGGCAGTGGATTCGCCCGTTTTTAAAAACATGCCGTACCAGGTGGGAGTACGTTCCTGTTTTTGCCCCCATAGAAAAGCATATCCACCCAAACATAAACCTGTGGGATCATCAATGATTCCTTTCTGAATCCGGTTGTATAACCCTGAGGCCTTTGCTGTGCTTGTTTCTTCTATTTCCCTTCCCCACGCTGTTGAAGGCATTTCCCAGTGGCCAATTGGCCCGTATTCGGTAATTGCAAAGGGTTTGGTTATTTCAGCAGCTTTTATCATCTGCGTCATGTTTCCCAAACTGCCGTATACCTGCACCGAAATGAAATCGAGATCGGGGCAATGCTCAAGCGCCGAATGAATCTGCTCTTTGTTAACGCCGGCAAAAGCTGTTGTCACCGGGTGATTCGGATCATTTTGGTGAATGTATTCCACCATATGCTGCACCGCATCATAAACCTTCGGATTTACCGGTACACCATTGTTCGGACTAAGGTTCAATTCGTTTCCCACCACCCAGCAAAGCAGGTTGGGATGATTTTTCATCTTTTCCACAGCAGCAATATTTCTTCTGTATTGCCTGCCAACAGCAGCTGTATCATTATAATTGAATCCATGCAGCTCCTGTCCCATTCCAATTCCCATGGCAACCATCACATGATATTTTTTAGCCGAATCCAGTAATTCGAGACCTTTATTGGGGCTCCATGTTCTTATTGAATTACCGCCGGCATCGTGCAATGCAGCCAGATTATTTCCGCCACCGGCTCCTTTCACGTTAAAAATTTCACCATTAACATAGAAATCGTACTTTCCGTCAACTGCTTTCACTTCAACATGTGAAGGTTTCAGGCTCTTTTGGTCGTTATTACTGCTATTGCAGGAGGCCAACAGTCCTATGGATATCAGGATTACTGCACTGATTAAAAGGTTCTTCATTTTGTATAATTATAGTTCATGTCAAATATCAATGAATGCTGAACAGCATTGTCCAATTGATTTTTTTTCTAAAAATAGGAAAAAGATTCATAGTGCAGGAAGATAAATGACTTTTGCAAGCCTTACTTCTAATTTGAAGGTTTTGGAAATTCACGCATTGGGCTGTAACGCAGATATGAATCGAAAACTTCCTTATCGGGACCAACGACCCGCGGATCACCTGTTTTTTCCAATTCCTCCATTAGCGCTGTTCTCAGTTCTTCTTCCTTATCTGTGTAATTTATATTCCCGGAAAGATTCACCAGGCAAAACGGATCATGCTCCACATCAAACAATTCCCATTCCGGCCGTTTAGATATGGCCAAATCAAAATAAAGTTTTATATCCGGGTCATTGTGGTGCTCCACAAGGAATGATTTTGAAGGCGCAGCATCAATATCGGTAAATGCCTGATCAGAATGATGCACCCCCTTTTCATCGATGCCATACATTGGCCAAAGTTCGTCTGTTGTACCGGCTACAATGCGTTGCGGTGCACCGGCAGGCCAGCGTTCCGGCTTAATGTTCCATATGAAAAGAAAATCACGGCTGCGAATCATTCGCTGCGGATAGCCCCAATTCAAATACCGCGATGAAGAGTGACGTTCGCGGCCAGAGAAAACATACAATTTTGTGGAATCGACAACACCATCATTCCCTGATTGCAGAACAGGTACTATACTTTTTCCTGAAACGGGCTGCATTCCTTCCGTCTGAGTACCGGTAATTTCGAGAATCGTCGGGGCAAAATCCGCAAAGCTTATTAAATCATCAACAATCCGGTGACCCGGAAAACCTTTTGGGAACCGGATGGCAAGCGGTACATGAATACCGTATTCATATCCGTTTGCCTTAGCCCGCGGAAAGGGCATCCCGTTATCAGAAGTTACAATAACAATCGTATTTTCAAGTTCACCAATCTCTTCAAGATATTGAAGCATGCGCTGCAAATGGAGGTCGAACCATTCAATCTCCACTGCATAATCAAGCATATCGTTGCGAATGACTTCCCTGTCAGGGAAGAATCCGGGAACTTTTACATCCTCAGGTTTTTTATTGTTGCGTTTCCATGAATCCAGCTCGTATGTCCGGTGCGGTTCAGTTGCACCATACCAGAAAAAGAATGGTTTATCGCCCCGGACCTTTTCCATGAAATATTTGAAATTCTCGAAATAATTGAGGGTACTGATCCCTTCCGCTGTGCGTTCATCGCCCGGAGTTCCGGCCTGGTATCGGATGTTGCTGTATTCAATACCGGCGGCATTTGTTTTCCGCCACAATGAATCATTTTCATCGCGTGCATACTGAAACGGCGCCACTCCTTTTCCTGTAAGTCCGGTTGCATATCCGTCTGCATCCAGCAAATCGATAAACGGAACATACTTTTTCATCCATGAGGAAGCATGTTGCCCCGACTGCTCATTTTGCCAGTGGTAGCGACCTGTTACAATAGTACTCCGCGAAGGAGCACATCCCGGAGAACCGGCAATGCAATTGCTGAAATACACTCCTTCCTTTGCCACACGGTCAAAAGCCGGGGTTTGTACAAATCCTGCACCGGCAAAACTTGTATGGGCAAATGACTGATCATCACTGATAGCAAAAAGAATGTTGGGGCGTCGGTTAACTTCCTTTTTCTGTGCACAACCAAAAAGCGCCGCCAGCACAAATATAAGAGAAGCTGTTTTTAAGAAATGTTGGTTCATGGCTACAGTTTAAAAATAAGTACTGAACTCCTGCAATTTTACAAAAAAGGGGTGAAGAATGGAAATGATTCCGGAAAGCGGAAAACGGGTCCAGAAATTATCCATTCAATTTATGTTTGAATGAAACAGAAATGCAGTTAACCGATTCCCTTCCGGCAAGTTGTTTGCTGCAGTAACTTTTTATTTCAGATTTTCATGTAACACATTTAAGCATTAACCATATAAACCAGTTCCTTTTTCCCGCCATCATCATTTTCATATTCAACAGTCATTTTCGATTGGATATTTTCATCCACATCCAGTTTTTGGGCAACGTCAAGCAGATAGCGTCCCAAAAAGGTAATGTTAAACGTTTTGTTTTGTCCCGATGAAGTTACAAGGTTATCCATCCTGTTAAAATTGTCCTCTACGAAATCTTCTTCGTAATCCTTTTTATTCCGGATGGCATCATTCAGGTTTTTTATCCCCTTTTGAAGGGAATTGATATCGTCAAACAATCCGCTGTGTTCCGTCAGACCAACAAATGACTGGATGCTTTGCTGCCCGGGGATTGTTGTGGTTCCATTCTTAAAACTGAGCTCCCATTTGGCTAAATCCGGGAAAAGACCTTTGAGTTGTTCATAACAGAGACTGGCCCATACTTCAGCATTTCCTTTCCCTTCATTTTTTAAATAAAAATTCCAAACAGAAAAATAAATTAAAAGATTTGGAAGTTCCTTTCTGTATTTGTTTGAATAGCGAGGCATTGATGAATTTAATGAATGAATCAAATCATTAATGGAAGATTTGGCCATTTGAGCAATCAGTAAATTCATTTCAGGTGCCGGAATCTTCACTTCGCATATGAATTTTACATTTTTTTTATCTCTTATCTCCCTGTAGATATTTTTGCAGGCTTCATCAAAAGGGATGTTGATACAATTCCAGATGATGCCCATTTCAATAAAATCAGCCAGTTCTTCCGGTTTGGTTTTGCTTTCCTGATCTTCCCAATGTACGATGGAAGAAAATTCAAAATCATCCATCTTCGGATTTTCTACTGAATTCTTCATTTCTCCTGAAAAATTGAAATACCATTGTTTTTGATTTACACCTCCCTGTAAATGGCTTTTTTGTATAGAGAAACTTTTTCTGTATGTCCCCTGTAAATGATTTGCGCTTTCCTCAAAAACACTTTTTTTCTGGTTAAACCAGTAGGCATTAAAATTCCCAAATGTAAACCTGAATCCGAATTTGCTTGTAATTGACTGTTTTGCTGAAAAAACATAATTGGTAACTTTTACCCCCTCCTTATCCTCAAGTTTATCCAGTTTAAACAGCAACAGCTCCCTAAGATTTTCTTTAACGGCCTGTTTTGTCATCTCTGCATTAAAAACCGTACCGGATTCAACTGCTTTTTGATATTCATAACCAATTCCCACTTCAAGTTTTTTAGTCAAAATAACTTTGGCTTTATCAATTATCTTCGCTTTGAAGTTGTCGTACTCCGTTTTTAATGCGTCATCCTTTAACAATTCAGCATCGATGCCCAGTCGTTTTATTACTTTAGTCAGCAAACTTTTTTCCAAAGCACCTAATTTTGATATTCCCTGGTCTACCCAGTGGTTCACATCTTCTACGGCCTGACCCAATAATGCAGAAAATATCTGATCCATAAATTCTGTAAAAGAATCATCAGTTTCATGAATACTGGCGGAAATACCGGCCTGCAACGCGGCAAATGTCGAATGAGCAGCAGCCTTGTTAATGCTAACCCTGTAGAGGTCACCTTCCGATTTTTGAATGAAAAGTTTAAACTTATCGTCTATTTTTACTGAAAAAGAAAAAAATGCACCTGCACTGGATGTTCCGGCGATGTCGGTTCCTTTGGGTAAAAATCGGACAAGCTGTGCCAACGTCCATGAAAATACATCTGAAAAAGCAAGATTTAACCCTGCATCCAATGTAGTATTGAATTTCACTGCAACACCTTCGTTGGCTGCCAGTGAAAATATCTCATCTTCGGAATAGATGGTTTTAAAAGAAGCTACATCCTGCATCAATGCCTGTTGAAGCACATTTGAATTTGAATGAATTTTGTAGTAAGATATGATTACATCCTGTTCCGACAGGAAATGCATGTTGATTTTCTTAAACTCTCCTGAAACAGCTTCTTTTAATTTAATATTGAGATCGTACCGAAGCATCGCATTGTTTAAGCCAATGGCAGGGAACGGAGCTTCAGTAAAATTGCCTAATTCATCTTTATCCTCCTTATCATTAAACAAGGTGGTTTTTCCCTTAACATCAGCATTGAAACCCAGCGAAAATATGCTGAATTCCTTGCTGAAATCCTTATTAAAAGAAAATGGAATTTCTTTTGTGAAAAAATCTGCTTCTATAAGCTGTTTCCCAAAATCAGGTTCCCAGATAACCGGCATTGTAATGATCTCTTTTAAATTCATGATGTAAATTATTAAAAGTTAAAAATTATTGCAGGAAACTGCTTCATTTATCTGTACCCTAAGTTCGTCTTTAAATCAAACCTGAAATTTATTTTCGATTAAAATCTCCAGGTAATATGTTAATTGCGCTAAACAGTTCAAGTTATAAAATCTATCCATTCCAGTCAATCTGTTGAAAGAAATTAATAACCAGAAACAAACAATGTGAAGAAAAACAGTTTTGATTTCCTGAATATGACGGATTGCTTAAGATGAAAGGTGCTGATACTTCATGAAAAGTGAAGGAATAGTATGAATCTTGATTGACCGGTTCACCTGATAACAATGACTAAAAGAGAATAAAGGCAATTAAGTTAATCCGGTGAATCCTGATGCGGATTTCAGGAAAAATTTGCCACTGCAGGGATGCCTTGCTGATTTTTACTCCTCCCTGCACTAATTTTTGCTTTCCTGCATAGCAGGATTACAAAAAAGTGTTGCAGGACGGGAAAAATGACCACGGATTTGCTCAAAAGCTTCGCAGAGACACAAAAATGGTTGCAGGGACACAAAAAAGGCTGCAGCAAATTAGGAAATTGTCTTTTATTATTCCTCAATCAAAATTACTTTCTTCTTAAACCTTGATTTAAGAATTCTTTTCAGACGCTGTATTTCCTTGTCATCCAAATCCAATCCGATTTCAACCTCAACCCATGACCATCTGATTTTAATCATATTCGTTTTAAAATCAATGATGATATTATCTTTCAGCCCCAATTCTTCTTCCTCTTCTGATGTTTCAATCTGGTAAAAATCAGTTTCATCAAAATCTTCAGGATACAATCTCTGAATCATAAGGTATTTTACATTTTCATCACGAGGCCAATCCGCAGCATTAAAACCCCGGGTATCGGAAAACAAAATCGTACAGGCAAAATCCCTGTCATCAGTAATTGTCAATTCCTCACAATTAAATTTCATAATTTTAACTGTTAACAGATTAATGAATAGCTTTACGTTTTCGTTCCGTTAAAAATAAAAATCTTAAGTGAAATAATCCGGCAGTCCCGAAATGATTTTTCGTTGACCCTCTGCTCTCCTGTTACTATTCGCAACACTTATTACGAAGTTGCCTGAACGATAATTTAATTTTCTATCCTGCACTCGATTGGATAATTAATAACTATTTTTGAAATCATTTTAAAAAGATTTTGTGATGAAATAAAATCAAATCTACCTGAATCTGTTACTACCCTCCCATTGCTTTCAGCTTCGGGAGATTAGCCCGGAGCAAAACTTTTCAGGAAAGGCGTTGTTTTTAATATATACAATCAAATAAAAAACAAATATGAAATCATTTAATTTTTTCGCTATACTTTTAGTCGCTGTTGTAATATTTACATCGTGCAAGGAAGAGGATAAAGGAACACCGCGACAAACAACTGAAACTTATTCGTACACGCAAAACTTAAGAGGCTCTGCAGGAGTAAAGGGTGAACTTCCGTTGCCCAATCTTTTACTGGCAGATGTAGTTGGCGCTGATGTTGCAAAGAACCTTGAAAGTGCAGAATTGCAACTTGCTGACACCTATCTTGAAATATCGGGTTTAAATCAAATTGAATCGCCAGATACAGTTGCAGTTGTTTTAAAGGATTTTACCATTAAAGTAGGAACGCGCACCCCTGTTGTTTTAGGCGACTGCAGCACAGACCCGCAGGGAATTAATGAATTTGCCGCCGACATTCAGCATTCTACAAATAAAGTTGTCAATCTGATTCAAAGTATTTTCACAGATATAACTACAGGGGGTAAAAACACTCAGATTACTGTTTCTTTTACTCCTAATGTCGATATTACTTCTTCTGACAATGTGCAGCTTATAATTTACTTTGGAGGGGTGTATCATTATGTCACTTTTGATTAAATACTGTTTCTGATCAACTGTAAAATTTTTTAAACTTCAGGGGTTTCATTATTCCTTAAATCCCGGGGTGAATTCACTGGTATTGCTGATGAATATATGCGCTTTACGGGCAGTACCATCCTTTTCGAAGAAAGGTTTTCAGCAATTTATTTTCCTTACCGCGGAAAAACAGGCTGTGTTGTCATTTACTTTTTACCGACATCTTATCGATACCAAACTTTTCTTCAGGATGGTCAAGTCCAAGGGGTTCAACATGGACAACAATATCATAGATGCTTTCAACAGTTTGAATGATTTGAGTTTCTACCTCGTGTGCAATATGATGAGCTTCATTAAGGGTAATATCGCCGTCAACTTCAATATCCAGGGCAATCATGTATAAATTACCAATGGTCCTGATTCTCGCCCTGTGCGGATTATGTGCTTCCGGAACCTTATCGACAGCTTCAAAAATCTTGTTGTATATGGTTTCATCCTTCACCCCATCCAGTAATTCAGCATTTGATTCCATGAATATTTTAACGGATGACCAAATGATAAACAAACTGATAACAAGGCCGGTAACTGCATCCAGTATCGGAAGATTTAATACAAAAGTAAACACAAGACCAACAAGAACACCAACAGAAATCAACACATCGTTTCTCATATTTACTGCATTTGCAATCAGCATTTGGCTGTTGATGCGTTTGCCTTGCCTGTGTTGGTAAAAGGACAAAAGTAATTTGCCGAGAATGGAAACAACTGTTACTCCGATTGCAAGTTTCCCGGGAAGCGCTTTTTCACTGGAATCGAAGATACTTTGTACCGAAGAAATGAGCATTTGGGCACCTGCATAGAAAATAATCAGTGATAAAATTTTAGTTGCAACGCCTTCCGCCTTTTCGTATCCATAAACGTATTTCCGATTGGGAGGTTTATTCATGATTTTGGCAGTAAAAATCATGACAAGGGAAATAACAACATCGGTTGCTGAATCGATACCATCGCTAAGAACTGCAAGACTACCTGAAAAAATGCCCACAAATACCTTGGCAAGAGACAATATACTGTTCCCGATTATACTTACCCATGAAGCTTTTATTAAAATCTGCTTTTTATCCATATGATTTATACTGCTTATCGTCAAATTAATTTTCAAGTACAAAAGAACAGGTTAATTTCGTTAATACAACTTTTTAAAAACCAATGAAGACAATTCAGGTGAAACATCATAAACGGTAGTTTATATAATTGTACTGAGGCTGTCGGTTTTCAAATGTTTCTCCTCTACCCACCGGACTCATCCTGGTTTATATTGGTTACGTGCTGATTCACTAATTCTTTACTAACCGGACAACCAATACATCATGTTTTAAAATATCGGTTTTTAACTTTGTGCCGGTATCTCCTATGAATTGCTTTTTCCACAAATCCCGAATTTTATAGTTACCATCCAACCCAACGTCTTTTCTGTCGATTATATCGTGAGTTTTAATTTCGAATTTTTTATTGTTGATGAAAACCACCGGATTCAATGTTGTCCAGTCCAATTCAACATGAACCGGAAAATCGAACCTGTTAAAAAGACAAACAGCAATATCATCATTTTGAAGAGGTTTGTAGTAAACTTCAAATTCGCCATAATCCTTGATTTTGAATCCCTGTTTACCAAGAGGGTCCTGATCGATTGCAATTAACTCCCTGTTTGTCAGCAAAGCGCGCGTGGATTCCGGCATGTATCTCAAATCATTTCCGGTCATCAAAGGAGCGGAAAGCATGCACCACAGGCTAAAATGAGCCCTGTCTTCTTCTTCGGTCAATACTCCGTTGCCGACGTACAACATATCCGGGTCGTTCCACCCACCGGGCCCGGCAAATTCCTCAAGTCCCTGCTGCATATCGAGATTGACAATCACGCCACCTCCCCAGACTTTTCCTTCCTTGGCATCCGGTATATCCCAGTTGTTGCGGATGTCGCCGGTAGTCCGCCACATGTGCGCCACATCTTTAGCCCACAACCATGGCTGGCTCAATCCCCATTCGCACATACTGAAAAGAACCGGCCGCCCTGCCTGATACAATGCATCGCGCATTAACTGATAAGAAGCCTGTGCATTTTGTGTTCCTGTATTGCACCAGTCGTATTTCAAAAAATCAACTCCCCAGGCAGCATAGGTCCGGGCATCCTGAAATTCGTAGCCGCGGCTGCCGGGTCGGTTCTGGCAAGTGCCCCTACCTGCATCGGAATATATTCCAAACTTTAAACCCTTCGAATGAATGTAATCTGCCAGGGCTTTCATTCCTGAAGGAAATTTATCAGGATCAGCTGTTATTGTGCCGTCTGCCTCCCGGCCAGTCTGCCAGCAATCGTCAATCACAATGTATTCATAACCTGCTTCTTTCATCCCGCTTTCTTCCATTGCATCGGCTATTTCCATAATTACCTGCTCGTTTATTCCTTCACAGGCAAAGCAGTTCCAGCTGTTCCAGCCCATAGGCGGAGTTTCGGCAAGTCCTTCAAATTTCTGCCCGTTTGCAAGTATTGTTATGACGAAAACAATATTTAATAAAAGAAGACCCTTTTTCATAGCTGTTTTGATTTTCATGCACAGATTCCAGACAATAATTTGTTTTGTCCGGTAAGCTGTAAAAATAGATGAAAAAACCAAAATGTAGAATCTATTGATATTGTTTCATTGAATAAAATTAAAGTTAATGAAGAAGATATTCATTTAAACTAACCCCGGATTCCTGCAGGGTGTTAGTCATTTTACCAAAGTACCGGGACTTTAACCCACAGATACACACTTCTGACTGTCATAGTTTTATTCTGTATTCCCTTCTTTTCAGAAGCAATTGTACTATTTACCCCGCTGTGATGATTCAAATGATAACATTTTAATCTGAAGTTTTCCATACCTTGTATCCGGAAACATTTCAGGTTTCAGATACGGACTAAAACAAAAAAGAACTGCCAACCGGCAGTTCCTTCATTTTGTTTTGATGATTGTATTTGGTTTACTTTCTAATTTCCTTGTGATAAACTCCCTGTTAATGTGTTGATTCTTTCTTCAATACTTTCCAGACGCGACTCAAGGTTACTGATTTGATTTTGCTGGGTGGAAACAATTTTGACAATATCATTTCGATTTAAACCTATTGCAACATTTATCAGGCTTAAAACAGGGTTTCCGGATTCAGACCAGGCTTTCCCAACAATATTTGGAATATCTGCGGCAGTAATTTTGCCGGGAGAAACTGCAATACCTGCACCATCGTTTTTTTGTGAAGCTACAATATAATCTCCAGTATTGACGTGCCCTTTTACCCATGTGGGTACCTGACCCATAAAAGCTACTTTCTCATACATCCCTTCTTTGTCTTTTTCAGGCATGTTTCCAAGTACAATTGGTTTGCTTGAAATTACAAGTATTTGATCTGCATTCTCAGTATTCAGTGATATCTTTCCCCCGAAAACACCTACAACCTGTCCCAATGCAAGTTGGTCTTCTTCGTTAATCCTTGGCAGCCATTCAGCATAATCGGCCCCTTTTGAACCATAAGTAATTCCTTCACTTTTAATATTCGCTTCGAGCTCCATTTCTGCAGCTTTTACAAACAATTCAGTAATGCCCATATCCGCTAAAGTCTTCCAGTCATTTTCATAAGCCTCAGCAAACAATAAATACATTGGATTACCATCAGATACAGATTTCAAACTCTCAAAATCAGGACTAAACCATGTCCAGGGTTGAATCAGATTATCTCCCCCTGTATTAAAGGTGACTGAAGGTATTGAACCTCCATGAAGTGTAGGAAAAGAGGCGCTGCCAAAATTTAAGCTTGGTAATGATCCACTACTCCATGGGCTTAAAGAGGGCAAGGATCCTCTTGAAAAAGATGGCCATGATCCTCCTGATAAAGTTGGTAACGATCCAAAATCAATTGAAAGAGGAGAAGTAAAACCTAACGTATTTTTAAAAAAACTTCCTGTTGAAGATAACATTGGTTTTACAACATCAGTTACAAATGCAGGAGTGTCGCCAATATTATGATGATAGCCCTCAATCCTTCCGGCAACAGCATCTTTGCGATAAAAAGTGATAAAATTGTTCTCATCGGTAGTTTCCGGTTTGTTGATTTTAATTGCAATCCCATCAGCAGTTCCTCCATCGGTATTTTCAAAAAGAGCGACATGTTCTCCCTGTTTGCCGCCACTTCCTTTTACAATCAAATTCGCGAATTCACCATCACCGGCAACATCCAAATCACCGGCAATATCAGTATTTCCATTGCTGTTGTCAACAGTAAACATGTTGTTGTTTACACTAAAATAGCCATCAACATTTAATTCCGAAGCAAAATAAGCGTTTCCTCCAACATGAATTGTGTTTGATAAAGTTGTTGCCCCTTCCACATAAAGTGTGCGGTTTAGCGCAGTTAACCCATCTACATTTAAATTTGAATTAAACTGTACGTCTCCAAGCGTACTTAAAGTATTTTCCAAAACTGCCGGGCCTTTTACAAAAAGAGAGTTATTTAATGTAGAAATCCCGTATACAGTAAAATTACCAAAGTTAAAAGTTTCTCCTAAAGGGCTGAATCTATCATCCGTATTTAAAAACACATTCCTTCCTACGTACAAATCTTTATCGATATAGGTACTGTCTCCATGAACAGCAAGATTACCACCCAATTCCAGTCCTACACCATCGGCTGTAATTAATTTCCCGGTTTTTGTTATTCTCAGTCTTTCAATGTTGTCAGTCACGAAAACAAGGTCCTGTGCATCGGTGGTTCCAAATTTGTCCTTGTCTTCATCAGTTTTCAAGTTGCCGTATAATGACCAGTTTTGCGATGGCACACCTGCTTTTCCGCTTTTTAATTCCATACCGGATTCGGGCAATACTGAGCCGGCAGTTTTTGCATAAAGCGCATAGGGCACAGAAAGAAATTGTGCTGTTCCCATGTCAATCCAGCCGGTAGTTTCGTTACTTTTTAACTGAACATTAAAAAAGTGCAGTTTATCTCCCCAGTTTATCTCTTCAAATTTATCGCCGTAGGTGTTTGTCCCGGTTCCGATTACAACCACAAACATTCCAAACTGATTTGTAGTAACATTGTGTAATCCTTCCCAAACAATGGTTCCTGAAGTATTATCTTCAAGAATTTGAATTTTTACATCGAGCATTTTGTTTTGAATAACATTTCCTGCATTATCGCGTGCCTCAGCCTGGTATATTATTCCTTCAGGTGCTTGAGCAAATAAATATGAATTCATTATCAAAAGTGCTAAAAACGTAAAGATCTTTTTCATTTGTTTCGTTTTAAAATTTAGTTCCAGGTTTTTATTGTTCTATGCTGAATATTAATTAGTTTACAGTTTCTGAACCTTAATAACATGTTGCGTTTGATTGTCTTCCGGAATAACAGTGACAAGGTAAAATCCAGGCGAAAGAAATGCAAGATCAAGATGAACAAGCTGATTAGGTTGAATGATCTTATTCCCGTTGTACAGTATTTTCTTCCCTGATAAATCGGTGAGTTGAATAGCAAAAATTCCTTGTTTATCCGTTTCAAACTGAAGGTTAAGTCTGTCGGTAAACGGATTGGGATAGGTGTTGACATTCCAATTAAATGATTTTGGACTATCCGGTTTATCCTGTTGCAATACAATTACATGAACTTCTCCCAATCTCCATTTTGTGATGTTTAGTTCTTTGCGTTCACTTGTGCTTTCTGCCGATACTACATCTGTAGATTTTAAATTTGTTTCCTGGGCATGAATCAGGAGAGCGCCAAATAAAAACAGAAGAAGTAATAACTTTTGTTTCATATCAGTATTTCTTGTTGTTTCATTAAGTATATCTTTATTTCCAAATAAATATCCCTGAAATTGCCGCTTTGATTGCTTGAAAATGAGAGAGGTAAATTCATCGAAATTTTAATCGATTTGCGGGTGGTTTAATATTCCCTGCATTTGTATTACAAATTTTCAAAGGATAATATTCATCTTCACGCGTATTGAACAAAATTATATATTTGTATGAAACAAAAAATTACCCTGGGTTAAAAAATGCAGGAACAAAAAGTTAGTTTAAACAGTAACAATGAAATTTTATCGTTATTCAGAAAAAGACTTGAATATGATTCAAAAATGACTGATAACGAGTGGAATTTAATCCATGAAAGGATTTCATTCAGATCGGCAGAAAGAAATACAGTTTTACTGGCTCATGGAAATGTCGAAAGTTCAGTTAGATTCCTGCTGAATGGTGTTTTAAAAATAATTCATCATAACCTTGAATCCTATGTCTTTGACTTTAGAACAGGTAGTGATTTTTTATGTGATACACAATCATTAATGAAACAGGAGAAATCAAATTTCACATTTAAAACAATTACAAAGTGCGAATGGATTCAAATTGAATCTGCCGATTTTTTGCAACTCCTAAAACAAAATAATACTTTATTGAATTCTATGGTAAAAAGTGTTGCAGACTATGCACAGCGTGCACATGAAAGGGCTGCATTTATCCGGATACATTCTGCTGAAGAACGATACGTTGCATTTTGCAAATCCTTTCCCGATGTTATCAAATATGCCAAAATAGGTGATATTGCCTCATTTCTTGATTTAACTCCTCAGAGTTTAAGCAGAATTCGAAGAAACAGCATTTGAAAAGCATTAAATTCTGCGATACTCCCCAGACATTAACGTTTCATTATCAGATAAATATAATAAAAACAGAAAATATTAACAGAACATAAAGTTGTTCCTGTGTAAATAAAATCAAAAAGGATTGGCTAAATCCTTTTGCGCCTTGCCTGCTAAACATTCATTCACAAAAATACAGCTCAAAATATAATAAAATTCCAGTCAGCATTTTTAACGTACAGGTTTTGGTGAAGCTGAATCTTAACCTTTATTTTGGATGCACCAAATGGGGGTTATCTTCGCAGTATATTCGCACTTAATTCGCATTAAATTCGCGATATCGCGAATTTAATGCGAATTAAGTGCAAATTAAGTACGAATTAACAGGCTCTGTAATTCAGAGTTATTGTATCTTTGAAAATAAATTGATTTTGATGAAAAATCATTTAAATAAATACGGATATGGCAAAAATTGAAAATCTTTTTAACAGCGGCCAGGGCGGTTTGGGAAACCTTGTGTTTTATCAAATGAACGGCAAAAATATTGTGCGGACAAAGCCTAAACGTTACAGTGACAGAAAGTCTTCGGCACAATTGGCTCAGCGGCAGCGGCTGCAGGTGATGAACGGATTTTTAAACCCATTCAGGGAGTTGATCCGGGTAACTTTTGCAGCAGAAGCTGTTGGCCGAACTGCATTACAGACGGCACAGTCATACAACATGCAAACTGCTTTTACCGGTGAATATCCCCACATTGCTGTTGATAAAAGCAAGGCCCTGCTGAGCAATGGTCCCCTCCCTTTGCCAAAAAATGCGACTGTGAAAATACATCCGGAAGGATTGCTCATTAATTGGGAGAATGAAGCTGAAACAAAACCTGCTGCTTTCAGCGACATATTAACTGTAGTGGCATTATTTGAAGAAAATAAAGGAACATATAATTTTACTGAAACTCTTCGTTCCGAAGGTAAGTATTTGTGGAAACTTTCGAAACCGGTAAACGAAGATGCTCTGCCCGATGTATGGATTGCCTTTAGAAACAGGACAATGACTCAGTGGAGCGCAAGCTTGTACTTAAACGGTTAAAATGATGTATTTGTTTTTTAATCCTTAGGTGAATTTTTCTTAATCCAATTTGTTCAATGGATGACATTTGGTTTAAGCCTCACGTGATGGTAAACCAAATCAATGAATGAAAAAGAATTTAATACCTGTTCCAACAAATTAAAAAGATAAATATTCAGTTGAACCATTTTTCAAGGTTTGCTTTCACAAATTCATCGTCGTTTAAATGCGGATAAGATGCATACACCCTGTCGATTTCTTCTTTTTGACCGGGTGACAGGGATTCGTTTTCGTTCAGTGTCCAAATGTCTTCAAGTAATCCCTGCCTCCGTAAAACCTCATGAATTCCGGTAATACAACCTTCAAAATTATTCGCCACATCAAAAAATGCAGCATTGGAATCAGTGATCTGATTGGCAAGTGCCAGTATTTCCTGCATATTTTCCTGTAATTGATTGCTCTTTACTTTTTCGAGTAACTGCACAGCGGTGTATGTCCATACTGCCCAGTGCCCAAGCAATCCACCGACAATTCTTTTTTTAATGATTTTATTTCCGGTCTTAATTTGATATTCAGATAATAAATCAACCAAAATATTATCGTCATTTCCGGTATATAATGCAATTTCATCTGCCCTTCCCGATTCCGCAACTCCCCGCACTACATCGAAAGTCTGGTAGCGGTTAAAGGGTGCCATTTTTATTGCAATTACATTTTCAATTCCTGCAAATTCGCGCCAGAAATTCACGTCCAGTCTCCGGCCACCGACAGCAGGTTGCAGGTAAAAGCCAATCACCGGAATGATTTCTGCCACTTTTTTACAATGTTCAATAATTTCCTCATTTGAAGCATCTGCGAAAGCTGCTACACTCAGCAATACTGCATGATAACCACATTGCAGTGCAATTTGTGCTTCAGAAACAGCCTGTTCTGTTCTTCCGATGACACCGGCGACGCGAAAAACGGATTGGGTATTATTTTGCTCAAAACGATCAAATTCTTCCTTTGCCAGTTCCAGCACCGGCCGGTACAAATTTACTTCAGGAAGGCGGATTTCGAACTGAGTTGTATGCACTGCAACTGCCACTCCACCGGCACCTGCATCGAGGTAATACCGCATCAATGCCCGCTGACGCCGTTCGTCCAGCCGACGGTTTTTATCCAGTGCAAGTGGCAATGCAGGGATAACCATTCCTTTTTGTAAGGCAACTAAAACATCTTTTGGAATATCGATTCTTTTCATCGTCTTTTTATTTTAAAGAAACCTGGGTTTAAAACCCCGGAATTACGAGTTTTTTAATTCAGTTCACTAAAATGAAAGGTAACTTCTGTAAATTTACTTTCCCGCCTCTACTGCATTGGAAGGATTTTAATATTTCCCATCCCTGACTTCAAAATGAGTAGGTTTACCCAGCAACTTATGTTCGTTTTTTATCCATCCGGCTGTCCATTCCATTATTTTTTCAACCGGAACTTTTGGTTTTCCATACAAACCAATAGCTTTCGAAGAGTTATTCAACAATGCAGTCGGAGCTTCTTTTCCTTTGAATTGAACTTTTTTACCAAGCAACTTACCAAAACCTTCCGCCACTTTCCTCACGGAAAGAATTTCAGGCCCTGAAATGTTTATTGTGGTTGCCGGACTAGCTGCTTCGTGAACTGAACGCAATACCTGGTTGTTTGCATCGCCCTGCCAGATAACATTGAAATAGCCCATTTCCAGGTCGACAGGAACATTGTTTTTTACTTTCAGCGCAATATCCACCAGCACTCCATAACGCGGCTCCACTGCATAATTCAACCGGATGAGTGAAACAGGTGTATTGTATTTTACGCTGCCGAACTCAAACATCCGCTCACGGCCAAGACACGATTGTGCATATTCACCCACCGGTTCCGGCTTGTCGGTTTCTACCGAGCCGCCGGATTCCACCAGAACTAAAGAATACACGCACCCTGTTGAATAGGCTACAATCCGTGATTCCTTGTAATATTCAGCAACCAGTGCAGGCAGATAGGAATTCATTGCCCAGGTGAGCGAGAGGTTTTCTTCGGAACCGAATTTCATTCCGGCCAGAAAAAATACATTTTTCACTTGAGGCAATCTTTCCAAAAAATCCCTGTCCAGTAAGTCACCCTGAATGGTTTCAATGCCAAAACTTTCGATTAGCACTTTTTCTTTTGGATTGCTAAAACGTGAAACCCCGTATATTTTTTTCTGTACTCCTGCTTCATCGCATGCCCGTCTGGCCATATGTGCCAGCGAGGGACCTATTTTTCCACCGATTCCAAGAAAAATAATATCCCCATCCAGCTCACTGAACAAAGCTGTCGTTTCCTTTTCAGGTCGTGAAAGCAATTCTTCCAGTTCATTTTCATTTGCTATTTTCTGCGGATAACTTTTCATTGCAATTTTTCTCCTTTCAAAATTATCTCTGTATATATCTTCACTGCATCTTCAATTTTCTTAATGGAACAAAACTCATCGGTTTTGTGCGCCATTTCCGGATCCCCCGGACCGAGAATAATCGCAGGTGCGCCGTTAAACACAGGCTGTAAAACCGCCCCGTCCGTTAAATACTGCATCGATTTCGGATATCCTTTTTCACCCTTCGAAACTCCACATGCGAAATAAACCAGTTGTACAAACGGATCATTTTCATCTGAAGTAACAGCATGTAAATCAACAAGTGTTTCAAAGGCCAAATCCTTTCCGGTGAGTTGTTTAAAATCATTCAGCAGTTTTGCATGATCCGATTTTGTGGTGGTGCGGGCATCAATGGTAAATTCAGCATAATCAGGCACAGAATTAAGATTGATCCCTCCCCGGAACTTTCCAACATTTAAGGTTGGAAGTCCGAGAATAGGATCTACCCTTTCATGAAAAACAAAATCTTTTAACTTCAGGACAGCTTCTGCTGCCTTATAAATTGCATTTTCGCCAAGGTGAGGCATCGAAGAGTGCGCAGTTTTTCCTTTTGCCGTCACCTTCAGATACAGCCCGCCTTTATGTCCGGTTGCCGGTACGTTGGATGTTGGTTCGCCAATGATAATTCCTTTGGCCTGGCCCAGCTCCGGGTAATTATTTACAAGATGTTCAGCACCCTGGCAACCGGTTTCCTCACCTGAAGTAAACAATAAACATACACCTGCATTTGGATTTTGCCTTGTTGCACGAACAGCAGCCACAATCATAGCCGCTACTCCGGCTTTCATGTCGCTCGCACCACGGCCAAATATCTTATCTCCTTTAATTTCACCGGAAAAAGGAGAAACACTCCAGGGCAATTCTCCCGGCGGAACCGTATCCAAATGACCTGAAAAAACAACGGGTGAATTTTTAGTCGCATTTCCTTTTTTTGCTACAACATGCGCCCTGTTTTCACCGTAAGAAATCATTTCAACACTGAATCCGTTTTTCATTAATAACTCAGCAATGAATCCTGCAACCGGGGCTTCATTTCCGGGAGGGTTTACAGAATTCATCGAAACGAGCTTCTGCGTAAGTGATATTGCATCTTTTGGATTCATTTTCATCTTTTAAACCGATTGAATAAAAGAAATAAACCTTGAATACATAAAATACACCATCATACAAATCAGAATAAATCCAAGTACGGCAAGGATATTCTGCCACAGATTGTTCCTGAATTTTCCCATTGCTTTTTTGCTGTTGACAATGAGAAATAACCCGATGGCGATAAGAGGTACAGCCAAGATGGATGAAGCCTGTGCAAGAATCAGCGCGTATACAGCATTTCCGCGAAAGAAAACTGCAATGAGCATTCCCACCAAAAGAATCACCGATGTAAAAATTTTTGGCATTTTCTGGTTCATTGAGCGGCCTAAACCGAGCCCGTCGGAAAGCAGTCCGCCTCCCATTACTGCATTCACCATCAGCGAAGAAAATGCTGCTGCGGATAATCCGAAGCTAAAAACAATCTTCGCATAATTTCCAAAAAGTGATTCAAGTTGCAGGGCCATATCGGCAGCCGAATTGACTTTTATTCCCAGCGGATTAAGCACTGCTGCCGAAGTAATAATCACCAGCGCCGAAATAATCGCAAGCATTGAAATTCCCATGTATGTATCGCGCAAGCCTTTTTTAATATTGCTGCTTTTCCAGCCCTTGTCCTGTGCCAGATACGATTGATATAAAGCACCATTCATAACAAAAGTAGTGGCCACAAGTGCAGCAATTACATCAAGATTTCCGAATGAAAACTGATGTGGAATGAAACCTTCTGCCAGTTGTCCTGCATCGGGTTTTGTAAGCAACAGGTTAAAAAAGAATGCAAGGATCATAATCATGACCATCAGCAGCATCAGCTTCTCAAGGACTTTATACAGGTTTTTTGCCCAAAATACAAGCACCATTCCCAGCGGAGTAAAAATGAAAGGCCAAACCCGCTCATTGATTCCGGTTATTCCGTCCATGGCAATTCCAATACCAAGATTGTTTCCGAACTGAAAACTCGAGGCAGACAAAAAAGCAGAGATACCAATGATTACTGCAAACCACCTTCCATATCTGTCGGCAATGGACTGCAGGATGGAGTTGTTGTTCGAAATCCCAAAACGCAGTGCCATGGAAGTATAGGCCACCATAGAAATTGCGGCAATTACAATTACCCATAAAAAGGCATAACCGTGTTCTGAGCCAATTCGCGACGCAACAGTAATACTGCCCGGACCAAGTGCCGCCGAGGCAACAATAAATCCAGGTCCTACCGAATTGATGATTTGTTTTATTTTTTTAATTGCCTGCATCATTTTTACTGAACATTAATATATTCAGCATTATACTTTTAAAAATATTTTTTGTTTATAAAGATAGTAAAGCAGCAACCATTTTAATACGATTGCCCCGGCAATCACAATCCAGTTTCCTAAATATACTGCAAGCGAACCTGTAAAAAACGTAGAAATATCTCCGAAAGGTATTATCCTGTTCGCCAAATAAATAGTTATGGAATTCAACCCGATAACTTTAAAAAAGAACAGAATTTCAGAAAATATTTTCCCCCTTGTTTTTTTTACATCGATTACATAATAAAACAGCGATAGCAAAAGGAGACTGATTCCTGCGGTTAAAAAATTAAAGGTGGTCGTCCAGAAATTTTTAATCACCGGATACACCGGCCATAAAACGACTGCAATTACAATCAGAATGATTCCCGCACCGGTCAGATACAATGTTTTCCGGACAGGCAAAACATGCTGATTACGAAGCAATCGCCCTGTAAAGTATCCCATTAAAACCAGCACCGATGCAGAAACAATGCAAAGTATACCCAGACGATCATAGGTTCCGACCGATAAACGCCCCGGCAGCAGCATCTGGTCTACCCATGCATTCATCCCCATCACCGGATCGAAATGGCCTGCGCCATATCCAGGAACCGGTATAAAAACCTGTAAGGCAGTGATTAATAAAACAATAAATGCCAATGCAAATGCATGCATATTCACTGATTTAAACTGCAATACAATTGTCGCCCCGATAAAATAAGCAACGCCAATTTGGCCAAGTACGCTTGTGGTGCGAATATCATGAAATCCCTTTTGAAACATTCCATTGTACATCATTCCAAATGCAACCAGCAACAGGGCTCGCTTCGTAATGCGCCACTGCAACAGGCTTTTTGGGATTCCTTTTTCCTTTTTTGAGAGAATGGCAAAAGGAATGGTTACGCCGGAAATAAACATGAACAGCGGAAAAATCAAATCCCAAAACCTGAATCCTTCAAACTCCACATGATGCATTTGAGCTGCCACCGGTTCCAAAAATCCGAAAGCGCCAACCTTTGACAACTGCACAATCAATGCACCGCCGCCGGTTATCCAAAACATATCAAAACCTCTCAGCACATCAAGAGACATCAGACGGTCACCTTTCACAGTATTTCCTGTAATTATCTGTTTCATAAATCAGTAGCTAAATTTAGATTTCAAATTGATTATTTAAAATTTTCCAGGAGCCATATGTACATCCTGTTTCTCATTTCGGGTGATAACCGGTTAAAATCATTGGGAGTAAAAAGCTGCAAATTTTCTGAATGTCCATAAATTTCATACACCTCCTGCGAATTTTGTATACAATTTATAATATCCTGGTGATGGGCATCTTTATCGATTTCAGGGGCTATTGCAAGTACTTTTCGCGGTGCGATGGAAGCAAGGATTTCATCAAAATCATACGGGATGCGGTTTTCGTTTCCGACGAAAAAGCCGAGCCGCGGCTGCAGTCCGTGCAAATGTGAATAAGCTTTGATTCCTTCGGTTCCGCGGTCGGATGAATTAGTTCGCATTGGTGTAAATCCGGACACTGAAACCACTCCGGCAATTCGTTCATCCAATGCTGCGGAATACAAACCAACTGTAGCGCCCAGCGAATAACCTGCAACAATTATTTTATCCGGATCAATAAAATCGAGATTTGCCAGAGCATCGACAGCCCCGTGTACATCTGTCACCATTTTCCCCAACTTTGACCAGTGCGGGTACCGGTTGTAAAAACGTGTCCCCTCTTCAATCCGGTTTCCAAAACCAATCATGTCGAATGAAAAAACTGCAAATCCATCATCGACGAGTGTTTGGAAAACAGATTCCACATCGTGGTACGAACTGAATCCTTTTGAATAATCAAATTCGTGGAGGTAAATCACCACCGGCAAATTATTGCTGTTCAGTTTTCCCTCTTCATTTAACGGATAATACAGGTAACCGAAAAGCTGGTCACCAAATCCATGGTACGGGCTAACAGGCATCACACCCATATTCGCCGTTTTTTCAGGACGTGTGAGAAACGAACCAAAACTATTCTCTCCCCCACCTGCGTTTTTCAAATTACCGGGGCCTGGGTTAGTGACTCCAGCCGGTTCATCGCCCAGTCCCCATTTTATATTTTTTCGAATTTCTTTTTTCTTTGTCTCCCAATCTGCAACTGATTTTATTTTCTTACCCGTACCGGTTTTTAGAAGGTCTTCAGCATCAGCAATCTTATAATCCGCCGGATCAATTTGCTCTTTGCTCAGTTCCTTCCATTTATCGAAGGTGTAACTATAAAACAACCGGTTGGGTGGCTGATGTGAACTTCGTCCAAAAACATAATCGAAAAAATCGATATAATCTTCCATATCGCGGGCCGAAACACTATGCAGCCCGTAACGCGAACGAATGGCAAGATGAGTTGGTGCGTTCAGAAAATCATAAACTTTCTGGCTGGCATGGTATGCCTGTTCCACTGCCCACGGATTTCCGGCTCCCTCAGTAATCGCAGTGCTCATCATTAATCCGCGCGGGGCAATCAGTGCTGTAAAAAAATTCTGATCGACAGGCAGCTTGTTTTCCCTGCCGATGAAAAACCGCAGTCTTGGGTGGAGCCACGATGGCCGGGCACTTGACAGTAATGCAATGTCTTCAATATCATAGATATAATTGGCATACCGCCAGGGAATTACACCCCCTGTACAACCACTGCTTGGAATACATGCAGTAATCCTTTCGTCGAATGCAGCAGCCATCAGCGACTGTTTTCCGTTGCGTGAATGGCCTGTAATGCCTATTTTATCTTTTTCAACCTCAGGAAGTGTATACAAATAATCGATTGTCCGCGAAGCGCCCCAGGCACGCCGCATTAACCTTGTAAAATCGTATTCACCTGCCCATATTTCAGAATATTCTTCGGTGTCGTCTTTTGCATCGGCCCCGGCATATATACAACCGATATAGCCGCGACGGACAGCAACCTGTGCCCATTCCCGATGGTTCCACTGCGTAAGGAAAACCGGAAACTTCCCCTCGCCTGGCGGGATCATCAGTTCAAGGGTTAATTTCGCGCGGTGTTGCGGCCCGAAAGACAGTTCGACCATTCGCAGTGTCACCTCACCGTCTTTCTTTTCGCTTAAAATCTTAACCTGAAGATTATCGGGTTTTGGCGGAAAAGTACCGGTGATATAGTATTGCAACTGCTTTTTCATCCACTCCCGTTTTTCTTCCCATTGCTCCCTTGTTTTAACTGGCGTTTCAATTTCACCTTCGTTAAAAACCAAAGGGTTAGGGAGAAAAGGAATGGATGGCATTTTGCCGAAATCGGGTGGAAGTTCGCCAGTTCGTTCGAGCCAGTCGGTAAACGATTCATCCAAAAAAGACACCCTTCCATTGTAAGTTCTGTCCGGTGGCAATGCCTTTAAAATCAGTTCGAGGTTTGCTTTTCGTGTGAGTGAATCATTCATTTCATCCTTTACATTAGGCTGAACCTTAGCCTTCACTGATAACGAAAACAAAAGCATTAATGCAATCGCCGGAAAGGAATATCCTGAAAGACTATCTTTTTTGAAGCAGTTCATATCAAACAAGTTTTGAAGCAGCGGCATCATCAAGATGCAATACTGCAGCAGGATGTGTCCGTAAAATAGTTGCAGGACAGGCTGTAGAAATTTCAGCATTTAATGTATCATACACCGCCTGAGATTTTCGCTCATCGGGAACAACACAACTGATGGATTTGCAACGCATTATCGCGGGAATGGTAAGCGATAATGCATGTGTTGGAACGTCATCGAATGTTGAAAACCAACCTTCACCCTGTTGTTGTTTCCGGCACGTATCATCAAGTTTAACCACTTTTACCATTCGGGGATCATTAAAATCGGCCACCGGCGGATCATTAAATGCAATGTGACCATTCTCTCCGATTCCGATACAGGCGAGATCTATCTCATGTTCCTTCAACAAATTTTCATAACGCATTACTTCAGCATCTATATCTTTTTCATCTCCATTCAGGTAAAACACTTTTTTGGGTTTTACAATATCAAGAATCCGGTCGTGAAGGTAATTGCGGAAACTTGCCGGATGTTTGTCGCTGATTCCTTTATATTCATCGAGATGAAAGACCAAAATTTTATTCCATTCAATTTTTTCCCGTTGCAGATTATCAAGAAAGGTAAATTGAGATGCACCAGTTGCAAGAATTAAATTTGCTGTGCCTTTTGAATTTATTGTGTCGTTTAATTTCCCAGCCACAAATTTAGCAGCTGCTTTTCCCATTTCCTGGATATTGGAATAAATGCTGACTTCCAGTTTGTCCTTTTTTAAAAACCTGAATTTGGCTTCTGTGGTCATATCAATGATGTTTAAAAGTTATTATTTCAATTTAATAATTTACAAGTTTACAACTGTTTACATAAATTTAAACCAATAATTCCTTAATGGCAAACCAAGTAGTCAATACTGAAAAAATGACTACAGCCCAGATACCAATATTTTCCCTTAACCGGGCTTTATGAGTTCCCATCAATTTTTTCCTGTTGATCAAAACAAGCACAGGAACGGCAACAGCAGGTAAAATACAAGCCTGAAATGCCTGTGAGAACACCATTAATGCCGGCGGTTTTTGTTTCAGAAAAACTGTTCCGAAAGCAAAAAAAAGAGCGATCAAAATGAGCATCCGTGACTGCGGTGAACGGGTGTTTCGAGGCTTCCCCGAATAATCGGAAACAAGCCAGGGGGCAATTAATACGATAGGGAAAACTGTGGAAAGACCAGCGCCGACCATTCCCAGAATAAGGACAAATGCTGCGGGTTTTCCGCCAATTGGTTCGAAAAGAGAAATCAATTCCACTGTATTTTCAAGTTTAAGTCCCATCACATGCAATGTTCCGGCAGCAACAGCCATAATAACACCGCTCAGCAATAACATCATTGATGCCGAAACAAATGAGTCCCGTTTTTCATCCTTCAGGTTATTGATCGTCCAGCCTTTTTCGGCTACCACCGTGCTCCGCATGATAAAGACAGCCGCAGAGCAGGTTGTTCCGGCGATGGCAGCCACCAGGCCAAATGCACCCGGAGTATCAGGGATACCCGGAATAAGACCTTCCGTTAATGTTGCAATACCAGGCCGCACCATAAAAAAGACGACAATAAATGAGAGTCCCATAAAAATGACGAAAACAGTCAATACTTTTTCAAAGGTTTTATACTGACCAAACCACAACAAAAAATACATGGCAATGGCAAGGACAGTGATAATCCAAAACCGGCTGATATGGGCTTCATTAAAAAACAACCGTATGCCTTCCTGAACCAGATCGGCAACAATTCCCATCACTCCCATCAGTGCAAGTAATTCACCTATAATTAGTGCCACAAGGATGTAAACTGCTAAAATCCAGCCATATTTAAATTCCTTTTTAATATTAAAAAGAGCTGTATTTCCCGAAACCAGGGTAACTTTTCCATAAGCCACCATCAGTATAAATGTAAAAATACACGAAAGCAGAAGAGCCCAGAATAATTCCATCCCATGCTCTGCACCGGTTTTAGCCATTGTTGTTACGCTTCCTGTACCAATGTTGTAGCCAATTAAAAACAGTCCCGGCCCAACAGCAGCAAGTGCCATCAAAATCTTCTTACCTACACTTTTCCCCATGGTTTAATGTTATTGACTTAGCTGATTTTTCAACTACTTTTCTAAAATGTATATTCTTTATTTTGCAAGATAAACCAACTCTCCCTGAACAAACGTTTTCAATATATTCACTTTATAATTATCGAAAGTGAAAATGATGATATCTGCACGTTTACCGGGTTCCAGTGTACCGCGATCATCCAGTCCAAACAAATTTGCCTGATTGGTACTGGCCATCTGGACAGCTTCAGCCAAAGTACACCCTGTAACTTCCATGATGTGGCCAACTCCTTTTGTAATTGGTGAGGCCGATCCATACAATACGTTTTGAGCAGGGTAACGTAACATTCCCTCATCAGTGAGTTCTATGGTTTCGCCTGTTTGAGTATGATAAATTCCTGGATTCAGTGCGGCATAACTTGTTACATCTGAAGTTATGATTGTCCGGCCGGTACCTTTTGCTGCGTGGAAAGTTTTTATTTCTTCGGGAAGAAGGTGAAAACCATCGCATATAATGCTCGCTGTCAGGCGGTCATCGGCCAGTTGCGACCAGAATGGATTGCGGTGCCGGTTGATCATATTTGCAGCACCATTTCCGAGGTGGGTGGCAATTTTTGCCCCGCGGTCAACAGCTGCTTTCACCACATCTGCAGGTGCATTGTGGTGGCCCAGAGCAACCACAACTCCTTCTTTGCTGCAGTTGCTGATAAAGTCCAGCGCACCTTCCAGCTCCGGGGCAATTGTAATTTCAATAATTTTATGACTGGCAGCTTCATTCAACTGCGTGAATTCCTGCCAGTCGGGAAGCCGGACGAAACGTTTTGGATGCGCCCCGCGATAACCGTCTTCAGGATTAATATACGGCCCTTCCAAATGAAACCCGGGAATCGAACCACGCAACCTTGCATCGTCAGAAGCTTCTGCAAGTATTTTAAGATTTTTGACAAGGAGTTCCTTCGAATTTGTTGTGAGGGTAGGAAGATAAGTTGTAACTCCCTTTTTCCACAATTCGGAAGTAGCTTTTTGCACGCCTTCGAACGTTAAGTCGCTTCCGCCAAAAGCAAATGAAACGCCTGCAAAACCATTTACCTGATTATCAAAAAAACCTGGTGCGATGATTACCTGAGGAAAATCATCAGGTACTTCTTTTAACCGGTTTATCTGAGTAATTATACCACCTTCAATTTCTATTGAAACCGGTGAATAATCGTAATACAGCAATCCTTCAACCTTATTCTGTGCCATTAGTGAATTACCGAAAATAACCATCACCATTATAATAAATAAACCAAACCAACTTCTGCCTTCCATTTTCATTCCGGTTTATGATTAAACAATTTTTTTATTTTCCTTATCCCAGCGCATCGTTCTTTTTTCGACATACGATCTGTGCGCCATCAGACAAGTAACTCCCTCCACATATGCCATATCAATATTTGCCGAGGGTATTCCGCCATTGCGGATGCAGTTGAGCCACTCGCGCAAATGCAGGTGCGTAACATCCACATTCCTTCCATTGATGGAAGTTGTCGTCAGGCCGCGTGAAGCATAATATTTTTCGGAGGCAGAAGAAACTGCATCGATTTGTCCTGCATTGGGATTGAATGAAATCATTGGCGAATCGGGATCGATTAAACCTTGTTGAATGCCCTTTGCATATTTTTTTGAATTGCGGTCGGCAGTGATTACTGCGTTACTGCCTAATTCCATGGAAGCGTCATCGCCCATAAAAATGCGGCCACGGCTGCGGCCCGACTGCAGGTTTCCACTGTAAAGAAGCGTCAAATCCCGGCCGGGATATTCAAATACACATTGAAGCGTATCCGGCATGTCGCGGCCGTCTTTCCAGTAATAAATTCCACCGGATGAGATCACTGTTTCCGGGATTTCCAGGTGCAGCAACTGGTTCACAGCATCAAATTCGTGCGTAAACAACTGTCCAATCATTCCGGTATCATAATCGAAATACTGAGTCCAGTCATAATATCTTTTCACGCTGAACGGAACCTGAGGCGCAGGACCCAGCCACTGTTGCCAATCGATGGTTTCCGGGCTTCCCGGTTTGAGGTTTCCGTTGGCATCAAGATGACGAATCCAGGCTCCACCCGGTGAATTCCGGTTGGTAGTCGTTTCAATCAGGGTAATTTTTCCAAGAATATTTTTGTTGATAATTTCCTTTGCCTGCTGAAAAACAATACTTTGTGTAATCTGGTGTCCCAACTGATAAACAACACCTGTATCCTTAATCGTTCTATATAATTCATTGAGATCGTCAACATCCAGTGAAACGCTTTTTTCGCAATACACGTGTTTGCCTGCTTTGGCTGCTGCAATTGAAATCGGCGCATGATGATGGTCGGGTGTGGCTATTATTACTGCATCAATCTCTTTGTCGGCCAGCATGTCATGATAAGTGCCATAACGTTTCAAAGGCAAATCAGGGGCAACATCGCCCCCCGGACGAATTTTGTTTTTCGCAGCTTCCAATCCGTTTTCAGCGTGAAGATCAAAAACATCACAAATACCGGTAATTGCTACATTCAGATATTCCTGCTGCAGCCATTCATTCAGTCTGCCACGTTTCTGATTGGCTTTCACATCATCGGGATGCATAAATCCCAGCGCTTTTGACAATTGGGTAGCGCGTGTTCCGAAACCAATAAATCCGACCCGGATGGTATCACCTGTCCATTTTATAGTACCATAATCTGATGTGGGAAAATCGATGGAATCAAGCCCGAGTTCTTTTACTACCTGATTTCGTTTACCGAGGTCGTAATTTTGTTTTTTCAGGATTTCAAATCCCAGGGCGCCTGCAACCGGCAAACCAGCCAATGCTTTTAAAATAGTCCTTCGTTTCATTCCACCCTGTCCGTTGTTCTCATTCAAATTATCACTCATCTTGCAACTCCTCTTTCTGTTTTGAACGTTTTATTTTTCCAAAATGCATCGAGCCCAAAAATATAACTCGTTGGAAAAAAAGCAATTATCATCAGCGCTGCGGCTTCAATAAGTGTTTTATTAACGACAAGGTTATTTCCGTCAGCGGGCAGAGCATATTCATAACCAATCATTGGCGGTGTGTTTAAATAATACACGAATACCAACACTGCACCGGCTATTGCTGCAGTGCGTGAAAATAGCCCCAGCATTAATCCCAGGCCAATTGCAATTAACCCCCAGGTATTCAAAAAATCGACAGCTGACAACACATTTGGATTTGAAACCACCCAGTCGGCAAAACCGGAAAGGATTCCCTGCGATTGATTTAAAAAACCAACAGATGACCACTGAGGATTCAGCAATTTTGCCAGCCCCTCGTAAAGGACATGCCAGCCCACCATTAATCGCAGTACAACCAATGCAGCCATCTGAAGTTTTGTATAATTACTACCTCTTCTCATTCTCGATTCTGTGTTTATTTTGTCTGATTACAATTTCATTTCCCAGCCTTTTTCGTATTCGCGCGACCACAAACTGCGTGCGTCTTTGTCACCAACGATATGACCGTTTTCGGGATTGATTTCCAATGAATGCCCTACCCGTTGGGCTATGTTTCCGAGCTGGACCAGCAACACACTTTTATGCCCTGATTCGATATTTGAACGTACTTCTGTTCCGTTTTTAATTCCGTCGAAAAAGTTCTGAATATGAAGTGCATCAAGTTGCTGTGCCGGGCTTGCTGCATTTCGGGAATCAATTTTATCATTATTTTCTACAGATTTAATTTCTTTACCAGATAAATCAAATATTTTATAGCTGTTCCCGCCGGTAATCAATATTGAACCTTTTTCGCCAAAAAACATGGCGCCTACCGAGCTTCCTTCAATATTGCGGGCATTGCAACTGCGACCTTCCCAGGTCATTGTCATTCCTTCCGGAAAATCGAGGGAAATCACTTGCGTATCGGGTGTTTGCCAGTCGTCGTTATAATGATAGCGACCGCCATTAGAACTTACCTTTACAGGATAATCCACATCCAGACCCCAACGCAGCAAATCAACCATATGAGTACCATTGTTTAACGCTTCGCCGGTTCCCCAGTGCCAGAACCAGTGCCAGTTGTAGTGCAGATAGTTATCTTTAAAAGGTTTACGTGGTGCCGGTCCCTGCCACATTTCCCAGTCGAGCCATTCAGGAACGGCAACTAATTTTCCGGTCCCTATTGACGGACGTTTATTTGTGTACCAGCCTTTTCCAAAGTAGGCATTTCCTATTGCACCGGATTTTAATTCTTCGATAGCCTTCACCACATTTGGCCAGGAACGGCGCTGGTTACCCATCTGCAACACCTTCTTATATCTTTTGGCAGCTTCCACGAGCATTTCACCTTCGTTTGGATTGTGACTGCAAGGTTTTTCGAGATAAACATGTTTGTCCGCTTTCATCGCCAGTAATGCTGCCGGTGCATGCCAGTGGTCGGGAGTGGCCACAACCATCACATCCAGATTTTTATCTTCCAGTGCTTTTCTGAAATCGGCATGTGACTCAGGTTTAAATTCTGAAATCTTTGTAACCTGATCGATACATTTTGCTGCTGCTCTTTTATCAACATCACAAATGTGGGTCACCTGGCAGTTTGGTTGGGCTGCATAATTACCGGCGAGGGCAAATCCGCGGGAATTTACTCCCATTACTGCTGCCTGAATTCGTTCGTTCGCCCCCATTATATTTCTATAACTGCGGGCTTTAAATGCAGGCAATACACCACCAGCCGTTACCGCTGCCACACCTAATGCAGTTTTTCTTATAAAATCTCTTCTGTTGTTCTCCATAAGATATAACTAAAATGATGTTCGAATTTAAAAACTGAATTTGTCTGCTTTCTTCCTGGCTTTTTCCATCGCTTCTTTTACCGAAGCCGGTTTTCCGCCTTTCTTCTTACTTACATCGGCGGCATCCATAAAGGCAAGTATTTCGAGGGTTTCTTCAGGCTTCACCGGAATTTTTCCTGTATCAAAATATTTTACTATCTCTTTTAGTAAAGGGTTATAACCACCATAAGGCCCAAGGTTGACAATTTTTTTCTCCGTAAAAGCAGTTCCGCCATACCCAAATTCACCAGTGCGAATTCCCCTGAATGTTCCTATTCGCTGGTCGTTCCAAAGTCCATTAACAATATCAGTATCGGGTGTCGAAATCCGGGTAACGGTTTCGCAACCTGTTCCCATAGCGGTAAATAATGTTTCCACACCATGAATTCCGTACCAGAATAAATCGGGATGGGTTTTCTCCAGTTTCATCGGGCTGTAAGTATCAGCACCGGTTACTTTTCCATTGCTGCCGTCAACCACCTTGTCCATTCCGGTGATATATCTCAGCGAAGAAGCTGAAAATACAGGCACTCCATAATGTTTGGCAGCATCAAAAATAATCATTGCGTCAGCCAGAGAAGCCGCCATTGGTTTATCAATAAATATGCGTTTACCCGCTTTCAATACAGGTAGAGCCTGCTCGAGATGCCTGCGGCCGTCATTGGTTTCCAGCAAAACCACATCCACTTTTGAAATTAGTGCTTCCACTGAATCCACAATTTCCACTCCCTGCTCTTTTGCCTGTTCTGTATATTTCGGAATGCGTTCGTAGCTGGTTTTTATATCCAGGCTTCCTTTCGGATAAGCAGCAATGACTTTATATCCCAAATAACCTGCATCTGCATCGGGGTCGTTCAATGTTTTAATATATGCCACACTGTGTGATGTATCTAACCCGATGATTCCAACTCTGCGGCCGTTTGCAGTGCCGGGAATATTTGCAAAAAGGGAACTACCGGCTGCAACTCCCACTCCTGTTATTGCAGTGGTTTTAATGAAATTTCGTCTGTTAATCATATTGCGATAGTTAAATAAGACCAGCTCTGCAAAATCCAGAGCTGGTCTTTTCATCTGTTATTCGTATCCAGGATTGTTGGTATTGATTTCTGAATTTTGGTCAATTTCGTTTTGCGGAATAGGGAATAGTTGCCCTTGTGAAAAATCCTTCACCGGTGAGTCAAACCTTGAATTTAAATCATCAGCGGGAAGGAAATCGGAATAAAAATGCCTTTTTACCTTTGTTCCGTCACCAAAGATTTCACCAAGATTACCCCAACGCATCAGGTCGTACAGTCTAATGCCTTCCATAGCCAGTTCCACTCTTCTTTCATGGCGAACAATGTCTACAAGATTTCCGTCCGCAGCCGTTTTTGCCGGCATGTCAACCGACGGCCTTGCACGTACTTTGTTTACCCAATCCAGCGCCTCAGCTTTTCCCTGTTCTGCAAGAGATTCTGCCAGAATGAGGTACAAATCAGCCATCCGCATAATCGGCACGTCTTCTCCACTCCATCGAACATCGGTCAATCCTTCGAGGTCGATTATCAGTTTTCTCACATTCATTCCGGTTGGAGACCAGCGGTAGTCATAGGTAACGGTATCTCCGGGAGTATAAGTTTTTGTATAGGTTTGTTTTTCCCCGTTTTCGTCGAAATATTCGTGCTCGTATGTAAAAGGATCAGGTCCTTTAAACACGCCGAATGGTTTTTCGGGGCTGAAAATTGTATATTCCCTTCTTGGGTCACCCGGTTCAAATGCGTCATAAAGATCACGTTGTGGCAATGCGTATCCCCAACCGTCTCCTGCACCATAAATGTTTTTCATCGCTGGCGGACAGTCGCGGGAAATCCGCTGTACAGTCATATTCTGTCCCTGCTCAGTATCGGACATAAAGCCGATATAAAACAGCAATTCTGCATTCCCTTCATTATTTTTATCCCAAATCGACATGTAGTCATCCAGCAAATGATAACCGGTGCTTTCAGCGATTTGAATGGCCTCCCTTGCAGCCGTTTCGGCGCTAACAAAATCTTTTTTATAAAGGTATGCTTTAGCCAGGAAAGCTGCGCCGGCAGCTTTTGTTGCACTACCGGAATAATCTGCTGGCCATTGCTCAGGAAGGTTTTCTTTTGCAAATTGAAAATCACTGATAATCTGTGTATAAACAGCATCTTTTGAAGCACGTGGCTGATTGAATTCATCGAATGACGCCAATGGATGATCGATTAACGGCACTTCTCCGAAGAAAGTAACAAGAAACAAATAATCGAAACCTCTCATAAATCGGGCTTCGGCAATGTACTTTTGCTGTTCTTCCTGAGTGAATGCATCATTTGTTGATGTGGGTATCCCTTCGATGGCAAAATTTGCTGCATTAATACTTCGATAGGCATAAGTCCAGTAGGTATTAATTGCACCGTGAGTGGGAGTAATATCCCATCGCGACTGTTGAATTGATGCAGTTCTTGAAGGTCTCCAGTAGCTATCATCAGTCATGGCATCGAATATGATAACCATATCGCGATCAAAAGTGGCTGCACTGGATGTCCATGGTTGATATGCTGCATTTACAGCTTTTTTAGCTGAAGCTGCATCAACAAAAAAGTTTTGAGGGTTCGGAGAATCTATAGGATACCTGTCCAGAAATTCCTCTTCGTTACACGAAGATAAAATAAATGATGTTCCAATGAACAGGAAAATTAATTTTGAATATATTCTGTTTTTCATTTTTTCGCCATTTTTTAATTTACAATTCATGTTTAGAAACTAGCTTTTAAACCGAACGTCCAGGTGCGCGGTTGTGGTATACCGGTTAACGGATCAGAATTTGTATCCACTTCAGTTCCATGGAAATCAGTAAACGTGTAAAGGTTCTGTATACTTACATATACACCGAGGTTCGACATTTTTAATTTAGAAATCAAACTGTTGTCGAAAGTATAATTGAGGTTAATATTTCTAATCCTGAGATAAGAAGCATCATCGAGCCAGAAATCCGAAAACTCACGATTTTTACCGGCGTCTGCCAAAGTTACCTGTGGCATTGTTCCGGTTGGATTTTTAGCGGGATGATAACGGTCAAGAATCAATGCATCGTGGTTCATTGCCCATTGCGTAAAATAATGGAATACACCCTGGCCGGAACCGAGAATGTTCTTATCAACGCCCTGAATACCCTGCAACTGAACCTGTAAAGTAAAGTTTTTAAAACCAACAGTACCCATTGCTCCATAAACCAAATCCGGATACTTGCTTCCGATGAGCGTACGGTCAGCGGCATTCACTTTTCCATCGGGTTCTCCGGTTAGGTTACCTTCTTCATCGTAACCATCAATATCCAGCAACCAAATATCGCCAATTGATTTACCGGCCAACTGCGGATTATCATTTAAATCAGATTCGGTATAAATAATGCCATTCGATTTGTATCCAAAGAATGAACGCATCGGATATCCTTCAACAATGCCGGAAGTTCGGAGATCGCGGCCTTCCAAATCGATAACTTCATTGGCAACATGTGACAGGTTCACATTAAAATCGAACGACCAGTCGTTAACATTTTTACGGTATCCCAAATCAAGTTCGTAGCCGGTATTTCTAACCTGGCCAGCGTTGATGAAAGGACTTCCAGCCAAACCTGTTGATGCTGTAATCGGTTGTCTGAACAGCAAATCGTATGTATCCTCAATAAAATAATCAGCAGAAAAATATACCTGGTTATTCAGTAAAACTCCGTCTAACCCGATGTTCTTTTTGGTTGAACTTTCCCATTTCAAATCGGCATTAACAGCAGAAGCCAGTGTATAACCCTGCGCCTGTTGCTGATTTAAAACATAATTCCATTGCGCCAGGGTGGCGATTGTTCCATAAGTACTGATACTCTGAGCATTACCAACAGAACCCCAACTGGCCCTCAGTTTCAAATCATCAATAAAACTTGCACCGTCCATAAACGATTCTTCTGACATCCTCCAGGCAAATGATGCTGACGGGAAAATTCCGAAACGTTTACCGGATGCGAGACGAGAAGTACCATCGCGACGAATAGTTCCTGTGAACAGGTATTTGTTTTTAAAAGTGTAATTCACCCTTCCGAAAGTTGAAACAAAAGCCCAGTCGCTGAAACTGTTACCATTCAATTGAGAAGTTGGATCGCCGGCATCCAGAAATTGTATTGAATTATTAGGTGTCTCTGTACGGCTTCCCCAAAGATCTTCATAAGAATTTTCTTCGAGTGAATAACCCAGCAATGCTTTAACAACATGATCTTCGCCAAATGTTTTGTTATAATCCAGCAAGAAATCCGTAATCCAGTGTAAGGTTTGTCTTCCTTCTTTCTGAATGAAATTTTTTGTACTTCCTTCCCATTGGTATGAAGGGTCGAGACCAGATCTAAAATCAGTTAAATAAACGTGATTCCATTCAAGGTTTCCGCGTGTTGTGAACTCAAGACCTTTAAGCAACTGAAGAGTTAAATAAAGATTACCGATAATACCTTTGTTTTGGGTATTGTCGATTACGTTATGCGCCTGCCAAATCGGGCTTTGGTGCATGTGTTCCAACGTGGTATTATAGATTTTACCATAGCTTCCGTCTTCTTCGTAGGCTCTAGTAATCGGTACTTTAATGGCTGCAAGGGCATAATAACCGTCTCCTCCGGGAGATTCCTTTGTTTCGAGACCGTTTCTTTCGGTAGCATAAATATTCAGCGAATTACCGAATTTAATCCAGTCTCCAATTTTATGGTCTGAGTTAAACCGCAAATTGTATTTTTTGAAATCAGTTTCAATGATCATTCCTTTGTGGTCGACATAATTTGCCGATACAAAATAGTTTGATTTATCATTTCCGCCGGAAACGCTCAGGTCGTAATTCTGGAGAATACCGGTTTGCATAATTTCGGAAATCCAGTCAGTATCAACTCCTTCATAATATTTTAAAGTTTCAGCATCCCATGGAGGTGTAACGCCACCATTTTCATAAGCTTCCGTATAAATCTCCAAAAATTCGGAAGCATTAAGTAAATCCAGTTTTTGGTTGCTCTGGGTTTGAAGTCCAACATATGTATTTAGCGTGATAACTGGTTCACCGGTTGTACTTCCCCTTTTTGTAGTAACAAGTATTACACCATTAGCTGCACGGGCACCATAAATAGCAGTAGCCGAAGCATCTTTCAAAATTGTAAATGATTCGATATCATTTGGAGAAATGTTGTTGATGCTGCTGGTAATAGTTCCGTCAACAACGTAAATGGGAGCATTGGTCCCGTTAATTGATTGCACTCCCCTCACCTGAACAGATGCGCCCGAACCGGGAAGTCCGGAATTGGTTGTAATTGATAAACCAGGTGAACGCGATTGCAATGCATCGAGCGGGTTCACTGCCGGAACCCTTTCAAAATCGGATGCAGAAACAGTAGAAACAGCACCGGTTAAATCACCTTTTTTCACTGTACCATAACCAATTGCAACAACTTCATCCAATCCAATGGTTTCTTCCTGCATTACTACAGAAATGTTTGTTTTACCATTAATTGAAATCTCCTGAGTTTTCATTCCTACAAAAGAAAACTGCAAAGCTTCCGCATCGGCAGGTACATTCAGAGAAAATTCGCCATCAGAATTGGTTACAGTACCAATGGTTGTGCCCCTGGCTATTACTGTAACCCCGGGCAATGTATTGCCCTTCTGGCTTTTCACTTCTCCGGTAATACTCCTCTGTTGTGCAAAAATGCTAAGAGGTACCATAAACATCGCCAGTAACAGAAACAACCGGCTTTTAACTTTTTGTTTTAAGCATGCATAAATCATAAGCCTTTAAATTAAATTAGTTTTTTCGTTTAAAACATTATTGTTGACAAACATAATTATTAGAATTTAATTACGCAAACGATTGTTTAAATATTCCTTATTTTTTTCCGCAAATCAGGCTTAACCTCTTGAAAACAAACTGAATAAATTCTGCAGTTGCATTTATGTTTTATCATTTAAAATTAACCCTTCGCTTATTTAATTCATTAGAATTCAATAGGTTATTACAAATACAGATGTAACACATTTTTTTTTAAAATTTTCAAATCATATATTTTTCTTGTTTCCTTAATAAGGCAAACGTTTGCATTAATATGACTGTATTTTGTTTACAATGATTTTGAAAACCAATGAAGTTGACGTGATTGAGGAGTAAATTTTAATGCGTAGGCAAATTGGGATTAATGAGGAAAGTCTCTTCTATTTTTTGTTTCTGTTTGTTGAATCTCTGACTACCAAATCATTCTGAATAATGATTGTTTCGGAAACTATATTCTGATTCTCTTCTTCAATTTGTCGAATAATTAAACGCGCTGCTGCCTGCCCCATTTCAAAAGCATGGTCATCAATGCTTGTAAGCGCAGGTTCAATGATAAGTGATGCCGGAGTATTGCTGAATCCAACAACTGCAATATCATCAGGTACTTTTAAGCCTGATTTTTTAATTGTTTGGATAGCACTGATGGCACTGCGGTCGTTTGAGCAAAAAATACCGTCAGGCCTCAATGATTTTTTCAAAAACTTTTCGGTTGCCAGTCTCCCTTCCCCTTCGTTAAGATCTTCAGTATAAAAAATGAGATCTTCATCTATATTCAGGTTATTTTGAGTCAATGCTTCACAATAACCACGAAGTCTTTCCCTGAAAATCGTGATTCTTTGATTACCAGCTATATGAGCAATCTTTTTACAACCCACTGAAATTAAATGTTTTGTAGCCTTTTTGGCAGCTTCAAAATCATTGATAATTACTTTATGAGATTCAATATCGTTGCATACTCTGTCAAAAAAAACCAGCGGTATGTTGTTTGTCTTTAGTATCTCAAAATGTTCGTAATTATCAGTTTCCTGCGCCAGACAAGCAATTACGCCGTCAGCTCTGCTGGAAAATAAAAGACGCGCATTTTCTTTTTCCCTTTCAAACTTGTTATTCGATTGAAAAATAGTAACATGATATCCTGCATTATAAGCAATTTCTTCGATTCCACTAATGGCCAGGGAATGAAATTGCCTGTCGATTCGTGGGATTATCACCCCGATTAAATTTGTTTTGTTCCTGCGCAGATTTGATGCAACGGAATTGGGATAGTATTCCATTTTTTTTGCCAGCTGCTGAATTTTATCAGTCGTTTTTTTACCAATGCTCGGATGATTTTGCAGGGCCCTTGAAATAGTGGAAGGAGATACGTTCATCATCACAGCGAGCTCTTTTATTGTAATTCTTGATTTTCTCATAGGTAATCTGTATTGAAATGTACTTTAGTTATACAATAATTAGATTAATTGATGAACATATTTCCAAAATGAGGAAACGTAACAAATTTAACAAAAGAAAAGTCTTTTAGAATTCCATTATCATCTATTTACTGTTAAATTTTTATTCTTCAGTTTGTTGTTCTGGTGCATCATTTAAAATATTCATTTTTATTGCTGAATGAAACCTGTCTTCAAAAGTTCCTCCGGCATTTTTTAGTGTTTCTCCGTAAGCAAAATGCACATACTTTGAATTCCGCATCCACATCACCTGCAATGGATTATTTTTTCCGGCACCTCGAACTGCAAACGGCCGAACATTGTTTTTCGAAGAACCATATGTTATTTTTTCGATTTTCCAGCTTTTCCCTTTGTTTTTGGTTACCCATTTTTCGATTTCAAAAACTGAATTTCTTTCTACAGAAAGATACATTGTATTTGGCGATTCATGATCGATATCTATTCCCCCTGAATAATAAGGTTCCGTTTCTTTTGCCCCTGGCATGGTCTCCGGAAACCATTTGCCGGCATCAATCAACTCATAGTTGTTCCATTTCCCCTTGTCCCAAATCGCATAACAATAAATATGGTTCGTTTCGGCAGGGAATTTCGCATATGCAATTATCGGGTTTCCATTTTTTGTCAGGGCGATATCCCAGTTCCATGCGCGGACTTTGTTTTTGGAAGCATCGTATACCAAATCAGCTTCTGATGGTTGTATCGGAAGTTCTGTGATGTCTTTTATTATGGTTCCGTCGGCTTTGTAAAAGGCATTGTTCTCATAATAAAAATAATAAATGCTGTTTTCTTCTTCCTTTAGCGGATGACCGTCAGTTACGGTAAAATGAATGCGGCTGATTCCATCGGAATATATTTTTGTGTACGGGCGACGGAAACTGTAAATTCGTTCAGGCATAAAGAATATCTTCCCGGTCGACCACGTTTCGCCGTTATCATCAGAAAATGAATAACTCGGTTTACCATCCACGCCACGCCAGAATAGATAAATCCGTCCGTTTTCAGCCGATAATTTAACCGGGTTTGTATATGTATGGCTCATACTTCCCATTTCTTTCAGCGCCGGATCGTTCAAAAAAAGTTTTTTTACCTCGCCCCAACTGCCAATATTTTCAGGTTGATTCGACTTTACCAAAAACAGTGGCTGTGTTCCTTTCATGTGCATGTTAAAAAATACCAGCAACCGCCCATTTTCGTCAAATAAAATCGAAGGCACATCATGATCGTCAATTTCCAGTTCTTTATAAATTATTGTCGATTTGATCTCCCTGGTTTTGTGGTCGTAATATCCGACATACACATTTCCAAAATTGTCAATCCAGCCGGCATATGTTCGTTTATGAGTTCCTTCATGATAAACTGCCCGCGGATCGGAAAACCAGCACCAGGCACCATTTGTAGTCATTGATTTGTAATCATCCGCTTTTTGTGCTTTATAATTACTAAAAGTATGTTTAACAAAATTTTGTGCAGAACATTGGAAGACCAAAAACATGAAACCGATAAGCAAAATACGTAACATTTTTTTCTGAATGAATTAATTAATTAGATTGATCAGTATCGTCGTAAAATTCCTGTAACTTAACAAGTTCACTTTTTAAACTGTCTTTCAGCGGTGCAAATTTTTTAGTATGAATCAAATTATGCATTTCATCAGGGTCTGTTTTCAAATCATACAATTCCCATTCATCGATATCGTTGTAAAAATGAATTAATTTGTAGCGACTGGTTCGGATTCCATTGTGCTTTTTCACCATGTGTTCATTCGGAAATTCATAATAGTGATAGTAAATGGCGCTTCTCCATGGAACATTTTCCTCACAGGTCAACAGTGGTTCCAGTGACTTCCCCTGAACTTCATCTGGTATTTCGATGCCTGCCAAGTCCAGAAAAGTTGGAGCAAAATCGATATTTTGAACCAGCGCATCCACTTCGCCTTTTTGGTTATACCCATCGGGTAATTGCATGAGCAGTGGAGTCCGCAACGATTCTTCATACATAAAACGCTTATCAAACCAGCCGTGCTCGCCAAGATAAAATCCCTGGTCGGAAGTATAAACAACAAGTGTATTTTTGTCGAGGCCATTTTCTATCAGGTAATCGAGTACCCGTCCAACATTATTATCCACTGAACGGATGCACGCCAGGTAGTCCTGCAAATAGCGTTCATATTTCCAGCGGTACAGCTTATCGCCTTTCAGGTTTTGCTTTAAGAAATCTTCTTTAATCGGATTGTAATAAGCCTCCCATGCTTTTTTCTGTTTTTCGTTCATTCTGGAAGTATGAACCATATCCTGAAAACGTGAGGGGATTTGTTCGCTCTGCATTTTTAAATCGTAACGAATATCCATATCTTTTGCACGGATGCTCAGGTGCTGTTCAGCGGCTGCGCGACGGTCTTCATAGTCATCAAAAAAGTTATCCGGGAGCGGGTATTTTTTATCTGCGAATTCATTAAACTGAAGTGTATCAGGTTGCCAGGTTCGATGCGGGGCTTTGTTGTGAAGCAGCAGGCAAAACGGTTTGTTTTTATCCCGCCGATCCAACCATTTCAAAGCAATATCCGCAGTAATTGTCGTAACGTAACCCTCGTATTGTTTTTTCTCGCCCATTTCAATAAAGTCAGGATTATAATATTGTCCCTGTCCTGGCAGGATGTTCCAATAATCAAAACCTGTTGGATCGCTCCGCAGGTGCCATTTCCCTATCATAGCTGTTTGGTAACCTGCCTGTTGAAGCAACTTCGGAAATGTAGTCTGCGAACCGTCAAATGTCACCCTATTATCCGTTTGCCCGTTTTTATGCGTATGTTTTCCGGTAAGCAAAGTTGCCCGGCTTGGGGCACAAATTGAATTTCCGACAAAACAATTGGTGAAAATCACCCCATTTTGAGCAATCCTGTCAATATTTGGAGTTTCTATTAGTTGATGATTGTACGCACTGATTGCCTGGTACCCATGATCGTCTGACATTATATACAGTATGTTTGGCCTTTCAGCAGGCTTATCATTCCATTTACAACCTGCAATAAAAAAGGTTATACCAAAGACATACAGATAAATTTTAATTGTCATAATTTGAATTCTTAAGAATAAAAGAAGAGATTTTGGAAACAAACATAACTAAATCCTATAATTTACGCAAACGTTTGCACAAAATCAATGTTTTCAATTTCATCAAAATGGGATAGAACTCATTCAATAATGGAAATAGAATTTCTTTTCAAAATTAACTTATCTTGATGGTTTTATATTTTGTTTACGGGTATGAGAATAAAAACAAGTCCATTTTTAAGCTATAATACATATCCTGTTCGTGTTTGGATTTCTATGGTTAAAGTTGATTTTTCGGTAATTATGTATTCATATTTATCATTGGTCCTGATAAAGTATATTAAGTTGTGAGATAAATAAAAGAGGGTTCCTGGGAACCCTCCGGTTCTTTATATAGCAAATGCATTTCAGCTGCAATTCTTAGTTGTAAACAGCTTCTTCAGTTTGATAACCTTCTGATATTACAGTAAGTTTCAGGTTCTCTCGATTTACAATCATCGCATGATGAAACACTGCAGGGACAAGCATTTCGCCGTTGCTTACCGTTTGAAATGTATTTTCACATGGTTCGGAGCGGCCAAGTTTCATAGCAAGTCCGGCTGTAGTAATGGCAAGTTTTTCATAGGGTTTGTATACTGTGCAGGTTTGATGTCCGGCTACAATTTCCTGCAGGTTTTTTAAATCCGCATCCATTCCTGCCACAAGAACTTTTTCTTCTTTACCGGCTTCGCGTAAAGCTCTGATTGCTCCAAGAGCAATTGCATCATTTCCGGCTAGAATTGCATCGACATCTGGATTTTTTGCAAGTATTTTCTTTGTGTGCTCGTATCCTTCATCTTCTCCCCATGCATTTGTAAACTCGTTATAAATGATTTTTATATCTCCCTTTTCCACAAGTGCCTGCAGCACATTCATTTGTCCCAGATATAAAAACTGGCTGTTGTTGTCGCTGAGAGCACCACCTATCAAAGCATAATTTCCCAGGGGTTTAATCGTAGTAAGATATTCTGCCTGCAGTTTTCCAATTTCCACATTGTCAGTGGAGACATAATAATCGAGTTTGCAATTTTTAATTAACCGATCGTATGAAATTACTTTTACATCTTTTTCGTGGGCTTTATTTACAATTTCAGCAGCTGCAAACTGATCAACAGGTACAACTACCAGTACATCAACACCGTTGGCGAGCAATTCGTTTGCCTGTGCCAACTGTTTTTCGGCATCATTTCCGGCAATACGAACTTCCACAGTTCCACCAAGATCAGTAACCTTTTCAACAAAAAAGTCCTGATCATTTTCCCACCTTTCCTTATCCAGTGCATGAATTAAAAATCCAATTTTTACAGGTTCATTCCGGCTACATGCATTTAAAAGTAAAAAAGTGGTTAATACAATTGAAAAAAATTTAATCCAACTTTTCATTATACAGGTTTATTGTTTATTCAATTTACGAATTATATACGAAAGGGTTAAACTATGGAAATTATTAACCAGCTGTTGTATAACACACTAAATAATGAAACCTTTTTTTGGCGGAATTAAAACTTTTGAATTTCCTCGTATAATTTTTGAATCGGCAACCCCATTACATTGTAGTAAGAACCTTCAATTTTGGTAATTCCAACAGCTCCAATCCACTCCTGTATCCCGTAAGCACCGGCTTTATCGAAAGGTTGAAATTCGGTTATATAATAATTTATCTCCTTATCGGTAAGTGGCTTAAATTGTACTGTTGAAACAGAATAAAATGATTTTTTCTTTTTTATTGAAGTTATACAAACCCCTGATATTACCTCATGTTTTTTACCGCTTAACTTTCTGAGCATCTGTTTCGCTTCTTTTGCATCTGTAGGTTTTCCCAAAACATCACCTTCAAACCATACAATCGTATCGGCAGTAATCAGCAAATCATTTTTCTTTAGATCTGCTGCAAACGGAAGCGCTTTTAATTCGGCCAGAAAAACAGGTATTTCGTATTTGTGCATTCCATCGGGATAATTTTCATTTACTTTTTTAGCACGTACTTCAAAATTAATACCCAGCGATTGAAGCAATTGATGCCTGCGCGGAGATTTTGAAGCCAGAATGACGTTGTATTTTGGGAACCAATCCATTTAAAATGCGTTGGTATTTAACATTTCCTCGGTAATCCATTTATCCTGGGCTCTTAAAGTCTGTTCAATGACATCGCGTACACAGCCATTTCCTCCATTTTTAGCCGAAATATATTTTGAAATTGCCTTAATTTCAGCCACAGCATCGGCGGGGCAAACCGGAATTCCCACCTGCAACATTACCTGATAATCGACCAAATCGTCGCCCATAAATATAACATTTTCAGCCTTCAATTGGTTTTTATTTAGAAAATCATTGAGGCAATCCACCTTATCGCGTGCCCTTTCATAAAAAAACTTCACCCCCAGTTTTTCATATCGTAATCGCACCCGCTCAATATACCCACCAGTGATTATGGCAATCGGAAAATCTAATTTAAGTGCAATTCTTATGGCAAATCCATCTTTTATATTCGCAGTCCGTACCGGATCACCATCCTTATTTAAGGGTGTAGTATCGCTGGATAACACGCCATCGACATCGAAAACAAAAGCTTTCACATTCTTAATCTCCTCTTTAAAAAAAGTCATTACCTGTTATTTTGGTGATGCTCAAAAATACTCTTCGTAATTGAATTGTACAATTCTTTGTAATCATTAGACCCTTCAAGCTCCTTTAAATGCATTGCAATAATTTTTTCGTCGAAACGCACTGCCGGACCGGTTTGTGCTTCCAGTGGCTGCATTTCCTCAATTTTTGCCGCCGTTTCAACAATTAAGGGTTTCAATACATCGAATGAAATATTTTTTG
>CAWFMB010000017.1:0-66186 GCA_963816685.1 uncultured Prolixibacteraceae bacterium
GATAGTTCTAAGCAATTATATAATTTATTAATATTTCCAGATGCCGGCTAAATACAATAAAAACCTCAAACCACTTGCACAAAAACTTCGAAAATCAGGTACCAAAGGAGAAGCATTGCTTTGGCGGGATGTTCTTAAAGCCAAACAACACTGGTCATATCAATTTAACCGTCAATTTATTGTTGGTGATTACATTGTTGATTTTATTTGCAGGAAACTAAAACTCATTATTGAGATTGATGGTTCATCTCATTTTGCGAAAAGCGAAGAAGATTATAAAAGACAACAGTTTCTGGAGTCTCTTGATTATACTGTTTTGCGTTTTGCAGAAAGCACGGTTATTTACCGGATAGATGATGTTGTAGCTGAGATTGATTATGCCTTTCAGTGTTTGGAGCAAAAAATTGAAGATAAAAATGATGAAATCACATTTTCATAATCCCCCTGAAATCCCCCTTTGATACAAATGTTTTGATTTTCAATATTATTTGGGCAATCAAAGGGGGACGAGCTCCGAGGTTTTGCAGCCGTTGTTCGAAGTGAGTCCCCCTTTAATCGCACTATTTGCCATGGAAATAAATTACTGTAAATTAAAGGGGGAATAAGGGGGATTCAGAACTTCGAAATTCTGTTTCCAAATTTTCTATGAATGATTAATCCCGTGATTAAAATGATGTGACTGGGGTTAT
This sequence comes from uncultured Prolixibacteraceae bacterium, assembly GCA_963816685.1. GTDB lineage: Bacteria > Bacteroidota > Bacteroidia > Bacteroidales > Prolixibacteraceae > CAVYUC01. The sequence goes on from CAWFMB010000017.1 coordinate 690, forward strand.
TAATTTTTATCCGCTTAATTTCATTTACATAATCCCCCTGAAATCCCCCTTTGATAACGATGTTTTGTTTTACAATACTTTTAGGTAATCAAAGGGGGACGGGCTCCGATTAAAGGGGAAGGGGGATTCGGAACTTCCGAATTTCAATCACAAATTGTCAAAGAATGATAAAGCCCTTGTATAAACTAAATTTTATCTGTTTGTTTCCTTTTTCATAATCCCCCTGAAATCCCCCTTTGATAACGATGTTTTGTTTTACAATACTTTTAGGTAATCAAAGGGGGACGGGCTCCGATTAAAGGGGAAGGGGGATTCGGAACTTCCGAATTTCAATCACAAATTGTCAAAGAATGATAAAGCACTTGATTAAACTAAATTTTATCTGTTTGTTTCCTTTTTCATAATCCCCCAGAAATTTCCTTTGATAACGATGTTTTGTTTTACAATACTTTTAGGTAATCAAAGGGGGACGGGCTCCGATTAAAGGGGAAGGGGGATTCGGAACTTCCGAATTTCAATCCCAAATTGTCAAAGAATGATAAAACCCGAATTAAAATGGTAATTATGATGGGGATTGTTAATTTTAGCCAGTGATAATAATTAAGAAAGGAAGTAATTCCAATTCAATTAAAAACAAATAAAAATGAAATACATATTTACTCTTTTCCTGATGATTTTTACTATTTCCGCTTTCGCCGGGAAACCGGTTCCTGCCGATAAAAAAGCAACAAAAGAAACCATCAACCTTTACCAAAACCTGATGAACCTGCAACACGAAGGTTTGATGTTTGGCCACCAGGATGATTTGGCGTACGGCCACAACTGGGTGTACGAAGAAGGCCGCTCCGATGTAAAAGAAGCCGCCGGAGATTATCCGGCAGTGTATGGCTGGGAACTGGGCCACCTTGAACTGGGAAACGCATATAGCCTCGATTCGGTGCATTTCGATAAAATACAGCAATGGATAAAAACGGTTTATGAACGGGGCGGCGTAAATACGATTAGCTGGCATCTGAATAACCCGCTGACCGGCGGCTCGTCCTGGGACACTTCATCGAAAAAAGTGGTGGCTTCGATTCTTCCCGGTGGCGAAAAACACGAGCTATTTAAAGCATACCTCGACAAACTTGCCGATTTTCTGCAAGGACTGAAAACCGGTGACGGGACTTTTATCCCGGTGCTTTTCAGACCATATCACGAACATACAGGAAGCTGGTTCTGGTGGGGACAAAACCTGAGTTCAGCGGAAGATTACAAAGCGTTGTGGCGGTTTACAGCAGATTACCTGCAGAATGAAAAAAACATTCATCATCTTCTGTACACATACTCTACCGACCGGTTCAAAACCGAAGATGAATACCTGGAACGCTACCCTGGCGATGATGTTATCGATATCCTGGCGTTTGATTTATACGACCGCGGACCGGATTTTCCGGAAGTACTACAAAGCTGCGCAGCAACAGTTACAAGGCTTGCCAAAGAAAAGAATAAAATAGCGGCGGTGAGCGAAACCGGCGGCCCCATTGCGACCGATACAACCTGGTGGACTGAAAAAGTACTGAAAACACTGCGGCCATTCGATTTATCCTATGTTTTGGTGTGGCGCAATCCGTGGCAGAAATCAAGTCACGGCGCATTTGCACCATACAAAAACAGTCCCGACGCAGAAAATTTTAAAGTGTTTTACAACGACCCGAAAACACTGTTTCAGAAAGAGGTAACCGCCAAAAACCTGTACAGGAATTAGTCACAAATGAAGATATCTCAAAAAGCAGACAACGCAGTATGCGTTGGATTTTAGTAGTAAATTTTACGCCGGCACAATCATCAACCCGGTAAGGGTTGGATTTAAATATAATCGAACCCGTACCGGGTTCATGCGGCAAAAGCCATTTGCTTGTTTTACTATAATCAAACCCGTACCGGGTTAACTTAAATCATATTTCTTCTTTTTATCTGTGTAAATCCGTGCAATCTGTGGCAAGAAAAAACCTAATAATGAATGAGGGCACATCAAAAAGCAGACAACGCAGTATGTTTGGATTTTAGTAGTAAATTTTACGACACCACAATCTTTCTTCAACCCGGTAAGGGTTGAATTTAAATATAATCGAACCCGTACCGGGTTCTGCTGCAAAAACCGTTTGTTTGTTTTACTATAATCAAACCCGTACCGGGTTAACTTAAATCATATTTCTTCTTTTTATCTATGTAAATCCGTGCAATCTGTGGCAAGAAAAAACCTAATAATGAATGAGGACACATCAAAAAGCAGACAACGCAGTATGCGTTGGATTTTAGTAGTAAATTTTACGCCGGCACAATCATCAACCCGGTAAGGGTTGGATTTAGAATATAATAATAAACCCGTACCGGGTTAACTTAAATCATAATCTTCATCTTATCCGTGTTATCCGTGGCAAAAAAAAATCATTGGTGGCCAAACCATCATTCTAAAAACTTAGCCCGCAATGCATCCAACTGGTTATCATTTATCGGCACCAGTTTTCCCAGCGAAGCGCCCATTGTGAGGGATTTGGCACTGAATTCTGCCACTTCCAGCCTGTCGAAAGTATTCATCAGTTTATCACCGGTAACCAGCACCGAATCATTGTTGATGATAATTGCCGGAGTATCTTTTGATAAAAGTTTCAGGATGATTTCCTGACCTGCAAAATGGGATCCGAAAGGCACATTCGGCACATCCTGCAGAAAAATCCAGCTTTCAGGAATGGTCCGCACATCCAGTTTTTCGTCTGTAACACTATACGCCATTAAATAAGGTGTCTGAGTAAGAATAATTGAATTGACCTCCGGATTACGTTTATAGATTTCCTGGTGCAGCCAGGTTGAACGGCTGGGTATTTTTCCCGGCTCACGTTTTCCGTCTTTTATCTGGACGATATCTTCATTTTGAATATCCCAGCGCGCAACATTTGTCGGGGTAATAAGAAAATCATTGCCCCTCCAGCGCACCGAAACAGTACCGTACGAACTAATCATTAATCCTTGTTCGCATGCCCGGTGGACAATCTTTTTTATCTCCTCACGGATAGCACGTTCGTCTGACGGATGTTCCACCTGGCTCATTTCGGGCAGCAAACGTGGAATCTGGTCTTCAAACTCCTCGATTTCTGCATTGCTCAGGTATTTAGGGCTTCCAATTGTATTTCCGTAAATAATAGTTCTGCCCGCAAAATTCAAGCGTTTCAAACCGTTGGAAAGTATCACCCAAATCGGAACCACCCACAACAGCGCCATGATTCTCCATGATTACTGCATTTTTTCCTCTCTTAAACTGCCAGGATATTTCTTCACCAAGTTCTTCGCTGCCGGGCAATTCGTATTGTGCATAACCAATTTTACCACAAATATTTTTTGCCTGGGGAATAATATTTGTATCCGGAATCTGGCGAACAATGCTAAACGAAACCAGTGCCGGCGGATGAGCATGAATAATTGATTTAATATCGGGACGGCATTCGTAAATTGCCCTGTGAAACGGATATTCTGATGATGGTTTGTGGCGCCCTTCGATGGTTCCGTCTTTTCGCACCACAACAATATCTGATGCACGTAACGAACCTTTATCAATGGCTGCAGGAGTTACCCAAATGTCACCATTTTCGTCAATAATAGAAACATTTCCTCCGGATGTTGTTGTTAACCCGCTGCGGTAAATTTTTTTAATTATCATGGTAATCTGATCGCACGGGTGCATGAGTTTGGTATCTAATTTTTTCATAATTGCTAATTTAATTTTCTTAGAAGTTATAATTCCACTGTTGAAGATATAGTTTCCTTCCCAAACTGTTTTCGAACCTCTAACTTAAAAGTATTTTAATTAATTCAAAAGTATTAAATATTTAGCAGCAATATGACAGCCAAAAGAAACTGGGGAATTGATATCAGACAACTTTTAAAACTTATTTTTTAGAAGGTGAAAATTATCCGTTAATGAATATTGATTTTGATTATTTTTAGAATGAATTTTCTAATTATACTATTTCATTCCTGTTATGAAAAAAACCATTTTTCTTCTTTATCTCTTAAACACTCCCTTTTTACTTTTTGCACAATCACCCGATCCTAAATTCGGGACCATGGAAAAGTTTACAGATTTCAATTTTAGTCAGCACTGGAACCTGACCATCCCTGATTCACAAGTTTTCCACACAATGCCTGAAATGATTATCCGTGGCTGGTGCCAGTGGCATAACTGGGGTACAAAACCCTCCGATTTTAATTTTGAGGTGATTTCGCAGTATCATCAAAAAAACATTTGCTTCATCGGAGGAATCACAGCTTCCGTTTATTTCTTCGAACAAGCTGAGGATTCAGCTCAATTTAAGGACATGATAACCCGTGATGCTTTTAATAACCTGATTCCACATAATATTTTGGGTCAGGGCGCTTTCAGAGGAAATATCGCGAACCCGGCATACAGGGATTATTTAATTAAAATGGCAAAAATTCAAATTGACGGAGGTGCAGACGGAATTTTCTTTGATGAAGTTATTAGTGGATACGATGGATTGAATTACGATGGAAATGAAGGATTCGACGACTACACTCTAAAAGATTTCAATAAATATCTCGCTGCAAAATATCCCCGGTTTTCAAAGGCCGATTGGATAAAAAAGTTTCAAATGACCGACGACAACTGCATTAAAATTGACCAACCTCCCGATAACCTGGACAGTAACTTTAATTACCGGAAATATCTTGCAACACACGGATGGCAATCCAATCCCATAACCGATTTAAATCCTCTTGCTGCCGAATGGGGCAAAGTTTTAAACAACCGTGCCGATACAACTTCGAATACTTTCCTGTCAAAATATACCACAAAGTATTGGAAAGATATCGTCTCGCGGCTCAGAAAATACGCAAGGGATACATACAGCAAAGAAATTCTGATCACTTCAAATGGCCTTTTCCCTTATGTAGATTTCAACTCTTTGGGTATGTACAACGGAAACAAAGATGATAACGGCGCTGAGGCAAATTATGTTCCTGTATCTTCGGGGAAATTAGACGGTTCGGTATCGCTTCAAAATGTCTTTAAAAGTTTATACCAAAAGAGCAGGAACCTTTCAGGTTCGGTGCCTGTAGTACTTTTTCTTGATTTTCCGACCAACATATTGAATAATTACTACAACCTACCTTTAAACGATAAAAAAGATTACTGGAAAATAAATGTAGCCGAAGCTTATGCCAATGGCCTTTTTGTGGCTTTCCACCTCAGAACTTCAATGCCTGACGATCCCACCGCTGCAGAACAGGGAATGCTTGATTTTATAGAAAATTATTCTGGTTTTTATAAAGAGAATTCCTGGTTTTACCATAAAAATGAAATCTCTTATTTAAATATAAAATCGTCAGAAGAAGGTATAAATTTTTCTTCAATGTATTATTCTGATTCCGGGAAGTATACCATTCATCTGATAAACCACAACTATATTCCGGGAAAAGGTATGATTCCTGCGAAAGACTTTACCATTTCAGTAAATCCCGAAAAGATGCCAAACTCAGTTTACATGAAATCTCCTGATTTTAAAGGATTACACAAACTCAAGGCTGAACATAATGGAAATACGATGATTATAAAAATTGACAGCCTTACATATTATGATGTTATTGTGATGGAACAACATGTTTATTGAAAAGAAACTTGAACTGCAGATAGATGAACCTGAAAACTACCAGTTTTTCAGGTAGAATTAAATTGAAAATTGACCTGTACTGAATTGGGCTTTTCAACTACAATAGTTACATTTGGCGGATCAACTAATCATCTGTTTCAAAAACAATAGTAACTTAAACATGAAAATAACAGCACAAGTATTAATTCTTAGCTTTATAAGTATTCTTTTCTCTTGCAGCCGATCACACAAAGACAACAATCCGGATATACAAAAATTAAAAAAAGTCCCTGTTTTTCAGGCATGGAATGATGCAGAAGTAACAACGGGAGAAACCGAGGCCGAAATGCTGGCCAAACATGCTGTTGTTTTTGGCGGTATGGAAAGACTTGCAGGTATTCACTGGGATTGGAATCAAAGCCCGTATTCCGGACTTAGAACAAGGTTGGATACAAGTTTAATGCCGGCAGCCAGAATAAGAATAGCTGAAATCCGGAAATTAAATCCGGATATAAAACTCCTGGTTGAACTGCGGTACCGCGAAGGCCGTTTTGTTTCGGCCCAAAATGAGGCAACCGGGGAAAGAGGTTATTTGCCGCCGGATTCGGAATTATGGTTACGGACAACAGAAGGAAAACCGGTTATTGGATGGGGCGAAGATACCAACGAAAACGGTATTATCGATGCTGATGACAAGGTGCTTTCCTACCTGGTTGATTTTACCAATCCTGAATTTCAACAACTTGTCGTACAGCAGGCAAAGACAATAAAAGAAAGCGGCTTGTTCGATGGAATAATGATGGACTGGATGAACGAAAATGCTACAAGCGACGATGCTTCCATCGATGGTTGGAATCCCTATTTACCGGACGAAGTGGAACTAAATGCACGAATTAACCTGTTGGAAAATATACGAAAAGAGGTCGGAGATGATTTCCTGATTATAGGAAACACAAACCAGCGAATGATGAGCCAACTTGCTCCCCTTTTAAATGCTGCGTTTATGGAGAATCATAAACCCAATTACAGGGAAAATTATACCGACGAAGAATTGCAGCAAATTCAGGAAGCCGTAATTTTTAACCAGACTCATTTACACGAGCCCAAAATTGTTTGTGTTGAAGGCTGGCGGGTACATGATGTTTATAATCCTGATCGGAACACCCGGATAAAAGAGCGGAATTCGGAAGTAAACCTTCAGACGATGCGGTTATTTACCACGATGACGCTCACACTTTCAAACGGGTGCGTATTATTTGCCGATGATAACGCCATTCCCCTGGCCGATCATTATCACAACTGGTATAAATTCTGGGACCTGCCAATAGGGAAACCCTTGGGGAAACCAGGAACATTGTACAACAACATCGGGAATTTATACCTCAGGGAATTTGAAAACGCCTGGGTGGTTTACAATTTCAGCGGAACATCACAAAGCGTTGGTTTCCCGGAAAAATTAAAAGATGGATTAACTCAGAAAGTTTCCAAAAATTTTACTGTTCCAAATAAAGATGGAATGATTTTGCTGAAAGGGTTATCAATGAAAACTCAAACAGAATAGCCAGTGCTGATAACAAAACAACCTTTATCAAAATTAATCTGTTCATATTGAGATAAAGCTTTTAAGGTTTTCTTTTTGAGCTGTAAAACCGTTTGGCATCCATGACTTCTAAATACAGGTTAAACTTCACCGAAAATATGCAATGTCTCCGGGTGCTGTTATTGGTTCCATAAGTAAACACAAAACAGAGGGTTTTATCTATACGGATCACTCTGCTGTATTTTGACTATCCGTATTATATTGAGCAGGCATTTTTCTAAAGAATAAAATTTTACATGTATAATTATTATTTAAAAATTCCTTAAATTGTATGGCTATACCTGTAAATTATGCTTTTATTTTCATCCATTCTGGGTGTGATTCTGTCATTAATACTCCTCTGGTTTAATGCAAGGACAAATAAATCGACAATTTATCTTGGCGTTTTTTTCCTTTTGGTAAGCCTGTATGCCTTCTATCAGTATGTTCTGCTTGACGCAAAATCAGTATTGCTTGTTGAAATAATGCTTACAGGTTTTGTATTGGTCACTCCCCCTCTTTACCTGATTGGTCCTTCGTTGTACTGGTATGTCCGAAGTACTCTTACCGATAACTTTAAGCTTAAAAAGCAGGATATCTGGCACCTGTTGCCGGTGTTTATCTTTTTTATTGCCTCTGTTGAATACGCTTTTGTTCCGTTTGCTGAAAAAGCAGAAGCAGCACATGCAGTAGTGAATGATATTGGATACATGCAATCCTACAAAGCCACCTTTCTTTCGGAGATTTTTCCTCCTGCAGCAGTTTTTCTGAGCCGGCCAATCCTTGTAATTGTATACACAATCTGGTCGGGAGTTTTACTGTTTCGGTATTCATACCAAAAAAAGGTGGCAGATGTGATATCGGGACAGCAGTTTATGAAAATCTGGATAAGTATTCTTTTAATTTCACTTTTCCTGTTGGTAGTTACCCAGACACTGCTCATTGGTAAAGCATTTGTCATGCATTTTTCTGAACTGGCTTTTACGCTGAATGTGCTCCGGGTCATAACAGTAATTGCATTATTTGTATTACTCATTTCGCCTTTCTTTTTTCCGGCAATCCTGTATGGGCTTCCACGAATTCCAATTCAGCCGGTACCATTGGTTAAAACAGAGCCAATCACCTGCGCAGCGGAAAAGGAAGAAAAATCTTCACCAATCCATCTCGAAAATAATTACCTGCAATGCATTGCTGAACAGATTGATTCATACATGGAAAATCATGAACCATACCTTCAGCCTGGTTTCAATATCAATCAACTTTCAGTTGAGACAAATATTCCGGTCCATCACCTTGGATATTATTTCAGGGAGGTAAAAAAAGAATCGTTTACCGATTACCGCAACCGGTGGCGGGTAGAACATGCAAAGAAACTAATTGCCGGGGGAAGAATGAGTGAACTCACTCTTGAAGCAATCGCCGAATTATCGGGTTTCTCAAACCGCAATTCATTCCGTACCACTTTTCAGCGTGTGGAGGGAGTTCCGCCCAGCGCTTTTGCAACACGCTTAAAAGGTTGATGTCGGACTTCAGGTACCGGGATGACAGGATTGTCTGATTTAAACATAATCGAACAGACACAAGACACAAGATGAACAGACACAAGACCCAGGACAAATAGACATTAGACCAACAGACAAGATACAAGATGAACAGATACAAAACCAATAGACCAGGACCTAAGACAAGACAACAGATAAAAGAAGAAGGACGACAACACGAAAAGAAGATCCTTTTGGAGAAGGGATTCTTTGAAACACAGGGCAAAACTCCCTGACATCGGGGTCATTTAAGAGAAACAGACATTAAGTTCACATCAACCTGATGCTGCCTTATATTATTCCCATTTCTACATGGCCATGAATTATTCAGCAATGGGTGAAAAAGAAAAAGCACTGGCTTACCTGAAGGAACTTAACCATAAAAAAAACATATCCCGGTATATCACCATTTACATGCAAAGTTACCCTATGTTCGACAACATCCGCAATGAACCTGGATTCATAGAGCTGACAAAGGATTTTGAAGCAAAATACAGGAAGGAACATAACAGGATTGCTGCATTGTTAAGGGAGAAAGAAGAAATCTGACTATCGGAAAACAGTTCTTCAAACTATACCAATGACTGATTTCAAGTCTTGCAATATTGGTACATAGTCCATAAAAAATAGCTGTTATATCATGATACATATCCATTTTCAGATTCTCAGATTATCGGATTAACGCATTATCTCATTTTCAATTTATCAGTTTGGCAATTTTATCAATTTAGAGATACGTCCAGATTATTATTGTCAGGCAGTGTTATTCCTGCACTGCAAAATTCCTTTGCATCATTTTCATAAAAACGATGCACGGCCAACCCTGAATTTCTTTTCCAGCCGCTTGTTTGTCCATAATTTTCATCACTGAAAAAACTGGTATCAATAATATTTAAAGCGCACCGTCATGAAAAATCTTTACACCTTTTATTTGCCTTGTTTTCCTCATTTCAGAAATCAAAAAGTACAACAAATCTACGCGACTTCAGTCATCGATACGATGGACAATCCCTCAAAGGAATCAGTTAAATTAAAAATTGAACACATGAAAACTGCAGTTTCACCTTCATCAGAGAACTTGTTTAATAAACCATCCGGAGTGAGGAATTTCAGTACTCCACAGCGAGGAATAATTTCCATAAACCAGTTAAAAAGGCTGGTATTGCCACTGGCAATGCTCCTTACTGTAATGTTGGGGTTTAGTCTGCAGGGATTTAGCGCCGCAAACACCTGGATTGGACCCGCAGGTGGTAATTGGAATACGGCTTCTTACTGGACAATTCATTTGCCAGTTTCCACAGATGCAGTTGTAATACCGGAAAACAGCAGTGTAGTAATTTCGGGAACTGCAGAATGTAACAACCTGACCATTTATGCAGGTGCAACAGTTACAAATAATGGCACATTATCTATAGGAAATTTATTAAGCGGTGCAGGTACTTTTATAAATGGTACATCTGCTGTTTTGAATGTCGGCGGAGATGTCACCATCACAACGCTGACGACTACCGCTGTCGGTAATATTGTTAATTATAACGGCGCCGGGGCACAATCTGTCAAAGGAACAACATACTGTAATCTGACGATTTCAGGAAATGGAACAAAGAGCCTTTCCGGAATTACAGGAGCAAGCGGTATTTTAACAGTAAAAGCAGGTACCGAATTGGCTTTAGGTTCTTATTCTCTGGGAGAAACCGCACCTGCCACAGGTATCGTTCTCGAATGTGGAGCGTCTTCGGAAGGCTCAGTTATTTCAGGATCAACAGGAACTTTGTATCTTGGTTATAATGCAACTGGCGATAATGTAACCGTTAATAATACCGGAACCGGGAATAACGGAGCAATAATTTCCTGCCCGGTAGTTCTGGGTGCAACCGGACGAATTTTTACTATAGCCGATGATGGCACATCTGCAACCGATCTTATGGTCAGCGGTTTGATAAGTGGCGCAACCAGCATTTACAAATATGGTGCAGGTACTATGCTGTTTTCGGGACTTAACACTTACACCGGGAATACAATTATTTCTGCAGGAACGCTCAAACTGGGTTCTGCCGGCGACGGTTCCAACTCTCCTTTAGGTCAGGCAGCTACTTCATATACTGCTGTTATTTCAGGAGGAGTATTGGACCTGAACGGATTCACTTTATCCACTGCAGAACTATTATGGCTATATGGGACAGGCATTTCAAACGGGGGAGCATTAATTAACAGTTCAAATAATGCGGTAACATACAATGGTGAGATTAATCTCCGGGAAGCTTGCACTATTGGCGCTACAGGAAACATCATAGTTTCAGGTACAATTTCTCAATCGTTTTCCGCCAGATCCCTGACAAAGGTCGGTTCAGGTAAATTAATCTTCGCTGCAAACAATACTTTTTCAGGAGGTTTAAACATTTCCGAAGGAACGGTTGAATTAGACGCTGCCGATGTGATCGTAAGCCAAATGATAACTTTTAAAGGAGGAACCTTTAGCACGGGCACATCTGCCGGATTCAATGAAACCACCGGTATTCTAAATTTAACCGACAACTCAACAATTCATTTGGGAACCGGAGCGCATTCCTTACACTTTTCAGCAAGTAACGGAGCAAGCTGGACCGCCAACAAAACCTTGACTATCACTGGATGGGAAGGCACACCCGGTTCATCAGGCACTGCGGGGAAAATATATTTTGGAGCTTCAACAGGCACTTTAACCGCAGCACAATTGTCTCAGGTCTCTTTTGAAGGATATCCCGGAATACCGGTACTGCTAAATACAGGTGAGCTGGTTCCGCAGGTTGCTTCTACTGTTCTGGCAATTTCAGGAACTGCAGATAATGGATTTTCATGTATTGGCGGATCGGCAGAACCGGTTACTTATACCATAACCAACACGGGTTCGTTAGCAGCCGAAGGCATTTCTGTGGATTCGGATAACACCGAGTTTGTAGTGAGCAATCTCTCCTCAACGACGATTGCCGCAAACGGGGGCACTGCTACCTGTCAGGTTACTTTCACTCCCTTGTCTGTTGGAGCGCGTAGCGCAACCATAATGGTTACAAGCACGACTGCCGGCGCCAATTCGCCTGTAAGCTCATTAACGGGAACCGGAACTACCTCCGGCACCTGGCTTGGCCTGACAAGTACAGACTGGAATACTGAATCCAACTGGTGTGGAGGCATTCCTACAGCTACTACAAACGTTGTAATTTTTTCGGGAACACTCAATAGTCCAGTCATCAGTTCCACAGCCGAATGCAACAGTTTAACCATCAATTCAGGAGCAAGCGTTACCAATAACAGCACATTAATTATTGGTACCTCACTGAGTGGTACAGGCGAAATGATTAACAGTGCATCAGCTGTTCTGAATATTGGCGAAGAAGCCACCATCACAACGCTGACAGCAACCGCTGCCGGTAATACCGTGAATTATAATAAGACAGGAGCACAAACAGTCAAAGCAACTACTTATTCCAATCTGACAATTTCGGGCAGTGGCACAAAAACCCTTGCCGGAAATACAGATGCCAATGGTATTCTAATCGTAAAAGCCGGTAATGAATTGGCTCTAGGGACCTATTCATTCGGAGCAACCATTCCTCCATATCAAATCAACCTTGAATGTGGAGCTTCTGAAGGATCATTTATTTCAGGAACTGGAAGCTTGAATTTAGGTTATCTCAATGGAAACGATAATTTGTTGGTTAATAACGATGCAACCGGAACCTACGGAGCAACAATTTCCTGTCCGTTGGTTTTGACTACATCCTTAGGTGGAGAATTTACTGTAGCTGATGATGGTACCCAGGCAACAGATCTTGCGATAAGCGGCGTGATAAGCAGTACCGCCAAGATTTCCAAATACGGCCAGGGAACCCTGTTGCTTTCAGGTGAAAATACATTTTCTGATATCGTTTTTATTGTTGAAGGTACGATTAAAGTTGGAGCGGAAGGCAACGGAACATATTCACCTTTAGGTAGTGATACGGGAGGATTTACAGGCGGGACCTGGATACAGGAAGGAGGAGTATTAGATTTGAACGGAGTCACTCTGTCTACCAATGAACCTTTATTATTAAACGAAACTGGCAATCTAAATGCCGGGGCATTAATTAACAGTTCGCCTGAACCGGTAAGCTATGGTGGTATTATTTATCTCAGTTCAACGTCAAGCTATTCCGGCAGTATAGGTACAAAGGGAAATATCACAAAAGTTAATATGCCTATTCAGGATTTCTCCGGAGGAGGACATTTATTGATCAAAGTCGGTGAAGGTAAACTTATCTTAAATGCGACAACTTCTACATTAGCCGGAATGAAAATTACAACCGGAACAGTTGAGTTGGCTGCAAGTTATCGTATTGATGCTGCGGAACCAATGATTCTGAACGGAGGAACTTTCAGTACCGGAGCCTCAACCGGATTTGATGAAACAGCCGGTACCCTTACAATAACCGACAATTCAATCATGCATCTGGGAACCGGAACTCATGCTTTACACTTTTCAGCAAGCAACGGTGTCAGTTGGACAGCAGGCAAAACCCTTACAATTAAAGGCTGGGAAGGAACTTCCGGTTCATCAGGCACTGCCGGTAAAATATATTTCGGAAATACAGCGGCCACCTTAACTACTGCTCAATTATCTCAAATCACTTTCGAAGGAAAGGGAGGAAGTGCAATGTTGTTAAGTGATGGTGAACTTGTGCCACAAGCCGGCTCTGCTGTGCTTGCAATATCAGGGAATACCGACCATGGGAGTACATGTGTTAACGAATCTGCTACCCCGATTACCTACACGATTACAAACACAGGGACAGCAGCCGCAGAAGAAGTTTCAGTCGTTTCTGATAATACTGAATTTGCAATAAGCAATATTTCTTCAACAACGATTGCTGCAGACGGTGGAACAGCAACCTGCGACGTTACCTTCACTCCTGCTGCGGCCGGGGCGCGCAATGCAACCATTACAGTTTCAAGTACAACTTCCGGTGCCAATTCACCAACAAGTTCTGTAACAGGAACAGGCATTGGCAATCCTGTTGCCACAGCTCCGGCAGCTGGCGATGGGTCAGAAGTTAATCCTTACGAGATAGCCACACTCGAAAACCTTTACTGGATAGCAGCTTCTGATGATGAAGTTGCCTCACCTTCACAGGCTATGCGTTTTAGAGCCTTTTATATTCAAACTGCAGATATTGATGCATCTTCCACAGCGGATTGGTGCACAGGGGGCTGGACTCCAATAGGATATGATTATAATCATTTTTTTTCTGGCAGCTATGATGGACAGGGCCATATTATATCCGGACTTCATATAGTAAATCCCGCAGCGGTGGGTTTTGGGTTATTCGGCATTTCGGAAGAAGCAGAATTCCGGAACCTGGGTTTAACGGATGTTAATATAAACACTACAGGCAAGTCGGGAGCAACCGGTGCTCTTTTAGGAAGAGCTCAATGGGGTCCTGTGTTGATCTATAAATGCTACAGTACAGGAGTTGTAAATGGGAATGATAACATAGGAGGATTGACAGGACTTATTCAAATTAAGTGTGAGATAGTTGAAAGCTACAGCACTTGTGATGTAAATGGCAATAAAAATGTTGGTGGACTGATTGGTAATGCTATCAACTATTGCATGATTATTAACAGTTTTCATACTACCGGAATGGTAAAAGGAAACAGCTATACCGGAGGTTTGGTTGGAAATAATGCTGGTGGATGTCTGATATCAAAATGTTATAGCACAGGCGAAGTAACAGGTAATAGTTATACAGGCGGTCTGGTGGGATACAACGAATATGAATCTGCCATTACAAACTGTTACAGCCGATGTAATGTTTCAAGCATTTCAGTGATAAATTATTGTGGAGGGCTGGTTGGATTTAATACCAGAAGTTCTTATATAAACAATTCGTATAGCACCGGATGGGTGAAAGCATTAATGGGTGGACTGGTTGGAGGCCAGGATGAAGGAGCGGGTACAACCAATTCTTATTGGGATGAAATGACATCGGGAACAACCACAAGTGCCGGCGGTAATCCCAAAACCACCGCGGAAATGAAAACTCAATCAACCTTTACCGACTGGGATTTTACAACCATCTGGGGAATAAATACCACTAACAATGATGGATATCCGCACCTGTTGCCAGCACCCGAATGTACAAATGGAACTCTGACTTTGTTATCGGGACCCGAAATTCAAACCCTTTGTGCCTCCTATACTCCCATTACCAACATTGTGTACCTTGTTGGCGGCGGAGCTACAGGGGCAGATGCATTCAATTTAATACCCGGAGTATCGGGAAGTTATGATCCGATAAAGAAAACTTATACGATAAGTGGTTCACCAATAAATGAGCTTTCTTACAGTTATATATTATCCACAACAGGCACCTATTGTAAGGGATCAACAGCAACTGCAACAGGGAGGATTTCAGTCAATACAAACCCTGAAATAAGAATTAGTGGAAACAATAGTCCCATTTGTAGTGGTGAAAATGCCGAATTCTACCTGGAAGGAACTCCCGGCGCTGAGGTTGTGTGCAGCATTGACTATGTTGGAGGTACATTAAACAGGACCGTAAGGCTGAATGGAGAAGGTACTGCAACAGTAATGGCAGAGGATGTTACAGATGATGTGACCCTGAAATCTGTAAGTATCTGCAACAATGTTATGGAAGAAACTTCTGCCGTTGAAGTCGTCACACCTGCGGTATCCATAGAAGGTGTTCACATTGCTTGTACATCAGCAACACTGACATCAGTAACAGATGCTTCTGAACCTGATTATGCCTGGTATAAAGCTGGAAGTGAACAATCTATAGGAGAAGGTCCAACTCTTACAGTGACGGAATCGGGAGATTATGGGCTTGTTGTTACAGATGCCAACGGATGTATGAATTTTTCCGGATTATTCACCGTAAATTTTGTTGATCCACCTGTCGTTAGCATTACCGGCTCTTCAACAATTTATGCAGGTGAAACTGCAACTTTAAGTCCTGCTACCGGTGGAACCTGGACCAGCAGCAATATTGATGTTGCTGCAGTTACTGATGACGGTGTTGTTACCTGTGTTGCTGCAGGAACAGCAATCTTTACATTTACCGACGCAACCACCGGCTGCACTGCAACAACGGGAGAAATAACAGTGACAGATGATTCCTACACAAATACGCAGACATTTACAACTAATGGTACTTTTACTATACCAGACGGAGTCACTGCGGTAAATATCAAA
Organism: uncultured Prolixibacteraceae bacterium; assembly: GCA_963816685.1. Classification (GTDB taxonomy): domain Bacteria; phylum Bacteroidota; class Bacteroidia; order Bacteroidales; family Prolixibacteraceae; genus CAVYUC01. The sequence continues at coordinate 16,686 of CAWFMB010000017.1, forward strand.
GCCTGGGGTGGCGGTGGTGGCGGAAGCTACAGATATGAGACAGATGATACGGATCCTGAAAACATGATTTATGGTCCTGGTGCCGGCGGCGGCGGAGGTGGATTCTGCGGAGGAACCATTAATGTTACACCCGGTGAAATTTTAGACATCACTGTGGGTACAGGCGGTTATGGTGGAAATGACCTTGATACCGAAGGCAGTACAGGAGGGGATTCAGAGGTAAGAGATTATTCAGGGACCTGGTGGATAACTGCATTTGGCGGGAGTGGTGGCTATATAGTATCAGAAGGAGCCGAAGGTGGATCAGGCGGTAATGGAAACTATTATCCTATTACACTTAATATTACCACTTATAATGGAGGAAACGGTTCGGCTGGAGTACTATCTGAAAATGGCGTAGGCTACGGAGGCGGAGGCGGAGGTGGCGCAGGCGACTCCCAGAATGGATCAGATGCTGGTAATGAAACCGGAGGTGCAGGTGGAACTAATTTTGGTGGTAATGGAGGAGACTATGGCAGCGATGGTATTGCTTATGGAGGTGGCGGCGGCGGAAACAACAATGAGAATTATTCATCTTCTGGCAATGGCGCCAATGGTGCAGTAATTATCGAATGGACATTAGGCACTTGTACTCCGCCTGTTCCAACCTTTGCTGAATCGCCTTCTTCTCCGCAATGTATAGATAACGATGTTACCTATACAACACAGCCGGATAAAACCAATTATGTATGGAATATTCCGGGAACAGAAAATACAGATTATGAAATTAGTTCCGGTGGAACAAGTTTGGATAATACAGTTACATTAATCTGGCTCACCGAAGGAAGCAAAACGGTAACTGTAAATTACACTGAAGACTGCGAAGGGGTAACACCGGCAAGTTCAACAATAATTGTTAATCCGCTTCCTGTTGTAAACATTTTGGGTAACACTGAAATAAATGTTGGTGAAACAACCTTGTTGAGTCCGGTAACCGGCGGAGCATGGACGAGCAGCAATACAAATATTGCTGCCGTTACTGATGCAGGCGATGTAACCGGTGTTGCAGAAGGGACAGCAACATTCACATTTACTGATGCAACAACAGGTTGCAGTTCAATAACAGAATCGATCACCGTTCACCCGGAAGCTTGCACCGGCTATGCCGTTGCAGTTCAGAGTGAATCAGGGTATGTAGTTTCAGCTTCCAATGCCATTGGCGCTTTCGATGGTCAAGTGGCATCTATGGGTAATGGATCCAGTTTAACTTTAGACCTTACCGGTAGCAGTATAACTATAGGTACGATAATTGATCTGAGATTATACAGTCAGCTATATGAAGGAGATCATGTAATCCACCTGTACAGATCACCGGATGGATCAACATGGACTCCAATTACTGAAGGAGGGATTTTAATCTGGTTTAATACCCCACTGAATTACCCGCTGGAGGTTACAGAGGATACCCGTTATTTAAAAATTGAAAATTCCAGTCAAAATATATGGCTGTACATAGAAGGGGTTTCATACAAATATACCTGTACAGATTGTTCCGAAGGAATCCTGACTTTGACCACAGAAAACGATGTGCAGCCGGTTTGCCAGGATGCTGCCATAAATGATATAATATATTCAGTTGAAGGCGGAGCCACGGGAGCAGAAGCAACAGGGTTACCCGCAGATATAACCGGTAATTACAATAACGGAACTTTTACCATCAGCGGGACAACTGCTATTGCAGGTGTTTACAACTACACAATTACCACATCAGGTTCGTCGCCCTGCCCCGAAGCAACAGCCAGCGGCACCATTACAGTAAATGAACTGCCGGCTGCCGGCATAACCGGCGAGTCGACCATCTTTGCAGGTGAAACAACCTCGTTGAGTCCGGTAACCGGTGGAGCATGGACGAGCAGCAATACAAATATTGCTACCGTTACTGATGCAGGCGATGTAACCGGTGTTGCAGAAGGGACAGCAACATTCACATTTACTGATGCAACAACAGGTTGCAGTTCAATAACAGAATCGATCACCGTTCACCCGGAAGCTTGTACCGGCTATGCCGTTGCAGTGCAGGGTGAATCAGGGTATGTAGTTTCAGCTTCCAATGCCGTTGGCGCTTTCGATGGTCAAGTAGCATCTATGGGTAATGGATCCAGTTTAACTTTAGACCTTACCGGTAGCAGTATAACTATAGGTACGATAATTGATCTGAGATTATACAGTCAGCTATATGAAGGAGATCATGTAATCCACCTGTACAGATCACCGGATGGATCAACATGGACTCCAATTACTGAAGGAGGGATTTTAATCTGGTTCAATACTCCACTGAATTACCCGCTGGAAGTAACTGAGGATACGCGTTATTTGAAAATTGAAAATTCTTATCAAAATATTTGGCTGTACATAGAAGGGGTTTCATATAAATATTCCTGTACAGTGTGTTCCGAAGGAACCCTGACTTTGGCCACAGGAAAAGATGTTCAGTCTGTTTGCCGTGATGCTGCCATTAATGATATAGTGTATTCTGTTGGAGGTGGTGCAGCAAGTTCAAAAGTAACAGGATTACCCGCAGGTATTACAGGGAATTACAGCAGTGGAACGTTTACTATCAGTGGTACACCAACTATTGCGGGTGTTTATGAGTACAATGTAACCACATCAGGCTCGTCACCCTGCCCCGAAGCAACAGCCAGCGGCACCATTACCGTAAATGAAATACCGGCTGTAGCCTCTGCTCCCTATCCAGATGACAACGAAAGTATATGCTATGACGGGGACGAAGCCATTACTTCAATTTCCTGGGCACCAGTGGAGGATGTTATATCCTATGATGTGTATTTTGGCGAAGGAAACCTGCCTTCAGAAGTTACAGCAAATGTTACCACTAATTCTTACGTTACAGGAACCTTATCGGCAAGCACAACCTATTATTGGAAAGTTATTCCTGAAAACGATTGTGGTTCTGAGGAAAGTATTGCAATATGGACTTTTACAACAAAAGACTCACCATGTTGCATATACCCCACCCTCGGCGGTGCTTCACTTGCGGCTGCTTATGTATGTTCCGGTACAGGAGCATTTGTTAATCTTACAGGATTACTGCCGTCTAAAAACTTTACCCTTGAATACTCTATTGACGGCATAGACCAGACACAGGTTACAGTTACATCCAACGCTTCAGGAAATGCAAGTTTCACAACGCGTAATCTCACTTCTGCAGACAATTTAAAAACACTGCAGATAACAAGTCTGACAGATGGAACAGGTTGTTCGCAGACATTTACGACAAATCTTACGCTAAATGTTCCTCCTCAACCTTCCGCTACTCTTGATGATTTGACAACAGAAATTTGTCAGGGTGAACAAATTACGCTGACCGGCTCTGTTACAGCCACTGGAAATTGGATACTATCCATCACAGGTGCTGTAAGTGGTGGTGTTACTGTTTATGGTACCGGAAACAGCACTTTTGAAAAAACAATCACTCCGCCTATTCTGAATACAACTTATACAATTTCAGGAATTCTGGATATTGATCATCAGTGTCCATACTATGGCAACTATCCAGGTCAGGCAGTTGTTACGGCTGACCAGAGGCCAATACTTTCGATCCATAATCCCGATGCAGTCAATGCACCCACCACGGTTGATCTTACCGCACCTGCTGTAATAAGTGGAAGCTCTTTGCCTTCAGGAACGTTGCTGACCTACTGGAAAGATGAAGTTCAGTTAACATCCGGGCAGGCACAGGCTATCTCTGAATCAGGAACTTATACTATCATAGCATCAAGATTAGCCTGTGAAGTTTCGGCCGATGTTACAGTAGTAGTAATCTATCCAACACCGACTATCACCTTGGATGCTAATCCGGTAGTTTGTTTGGGAGCAACATCTGCAGATCTTATTTATACTGCATCAACAGAAAATCCTGATCTATATGCTTTGGATTGGAATCCAGCCGCAGAAGATAATGGCTTTATGGATATTGCTTATGCAAGTCTTCCGTCAAGCCCGATAATATTGACTGTACCTGCAGGTGCTTCCGCAGGCACATTCACCGGAATGCTTAAAGTAAAGAATAGCGGCACCGGTTCAGAGAGTGATTCATATGCTATTGATGTAACTTTAAATCCTGAACCTACGCTTGGGGGTGCCTCTCTAGCGGCTTCATATGTATGTTCCGGTACAGGAGCATCTGTTAATCTTACAGGAATACTGCCGTCTAAAAACTTTACCCTGGAATACTCTATTGACGGCATAGACCAGACACAGGTTACAGTTACATCCAATGCTTCAGGAAATGCAAGTTTCACAACACGTAATCTCACTTCTGCAGACAATTTAAAAACACTGCAGATAACAGGTCTGACAGATGGAACAGGTTGTTCGCAGACATTTAAGACAAATCTTACGCTAAATGTTCCGCCTCAACCTGCCGCTACTCTTGATGATCTGACAACAGAAATCTGTCAGGGTGAACAAATAACACTAACAGGCTCAGTCACTGCCACCGGGAATTGGTCACTATCCATCACTGGCGGTGGAGGTGTCTCAGTTTCAGGCAGTGGAAGCGGTCTCTTCGAAAAAACAATCACTCCGCCTATTCTGAATACAACTTATACAATTTCAGGAATTCTGGATATTGATCATCAGTGTCCATACTATGGCAACTATCCAGGTCAGGTAGTTGTTACGGCTGACCAGAGGCCAATACTTTCGGTCCATAATCCCGATGCTGTAAATGCGCCCAACACAGTTGATCTTACCGCATCTGCTGTGACAAGCGGAAGCTCTTTGCCTTCAGGAACGTTGCTGACCTACTGGAAAGATGAAGTTCAGTTAACAACCGGGCAGGCACAGGCTATCTCTGAATCAGGGACTTACACCATCAGAGCGAGCAGATTATTCTGTGAAGTTTCGGCTAATGTTACAGTAGAAATAATCTATCCGGCGCCAGGTTTCACCACCTGTCCTGGCAACCAGACAGTAAATACGGATGAAGGATTATGCAGTGCGGTTGTAACCTACACGGCAACGGCAGAAGGTCCTCCGGCACCAGTAATTACATATCTGTTCTCAGGCGCTACCGCTGGTAGCGGAACTGGCACCGGAAGCGGTTCTGCCTTTAATACTGGCGTAACTGATATTTCCATCACTGCCAGCAATGGCATCCCTCCGGATGCAACCTGCAACTTTACAGTAACGGTTATTGATAATCAGAATCCGGAAATGATCAGGATGCTGCCAAATTCTTCAAGCTTTACGGGCAATAACTATAGAAACGATTTCACTAATATTCAACTCAATAATACGGATAAAACTGTTGCAATTGTCGATCCGGGCGCACTGGTTAACCTTAAATTTAACTGGCAAAGAGTGTGGGTAGGGGGAACCTGTCTTGGTTGTAATGCTGCATATTATGTTACTCTGGAGGCATCTAATCTGAGTTATTGCTGGTATTCTTACAGTAACAGTAAACAGGGTGATAACGATGTCAATTTTACTGCGCCAACAACTCCAGGAGTTTACTATATCACTCCAACTTATACTTTATCTAACGGATGTGTCGCAGATGTATATGGTCCAAACTCTCCCGACAATGCACTTGCATGCATCATCGTTGGTTCGCTACCTGCCTCAATATGTCCACATAATATTATCAGAAATACTGATCCGGGTTTATGCTCTGCAACAATCAGCCAGGGTATTGAAGTTTTACCCGGAGATAACTGTGGAATACAATCCGTAACATATACTCTTACCGGCAGTACCTCTGGTTCGGGTACAGGTTCCCTAAGTTCATATACCTTCGACGAAGGAGAAACCACAGTTGACTATGTTGTAACTGATGTAAATAATAATACAACCAGTTGTAGCTTTGCAGTAACTGTTAATGATAATCAGAAACCTGTAATTACTACAAACGGCAATAAAAATGTGAATAATGATGTAGGTGCATGCGGAGCTATTGTCGTCGTTTCTGCTTCTGCAACAGATAATTGTGGTGTCGATGATGTTCCTTCCGGAGTGAGAAGCGATGAAAAAGCGCTGAATGAACTGTATCCCATTGGCAATACTACAATCACATGGACAGTTACCGATATTAATGGCAATGCAGCTATTCCGGTCAGTCAAACTGTAACAGTTACAGATAATGAAAATCCGGTTCTTGCTGATCCTTCAGATTTGGAAGATATTAATGATGCAGGAGTCTGTTATAAGTTTATTGAACTCACAGTGCCTGAAGCCACAGACAACTGCGGTATCAGTGCTGCCGGTGTAACTGCATCAGGTATCCCGGCTGAGAATAAATTCCCGGTGGGAACAACAACAGTCACCTGGAGCGTCACCGACATTCATGGGCATACAGTTACGCAAACACAGAATGTGGTAATTACAGATAATGAAGATCCGGTTCTTGCTGATCCTTCAGATGGTGCTGATGTTAATGATGCCGGAGTCTGTTATAAGTTAATTGAACTCACCAAACCGGAAGCCGATGACAACTGTGGTATCAGTGCTGCCGGTGTCACGGCATCAGGTATCCCGGCTGAAAATAAATTCCCGGTGGGAACAACAACAGTCACCTGGAGCGTCACCGATGTTCATGGTCATACAGTTACGCAAACACAGGAAGTGGTGATTACAGATAATGAAAATCCGGTTCTTGCTGATCCTTCAGATGTAGAAGGAATTAATGATGCCGGAGTCTGTTATAAGGTTATTGAACTCACAAAGCCTGAAGCCACTGACAACTGTGGTATCAGTGCTGCCGGTGTGACTGCAACTGGTATCCCGGCTGAGAATAAATTCCCGGTGGGAACAACAACTGTAACCTGGAGTGTAACCGACATTCATGGGCATACAGTAATGCAAACACAGGATGTGGTAATTACAGATAATGAAGATCCGGTTCTTGCTGATCCTTCAGATGTAGCTGATGTTAGTGATGCCGGTGTCTGTTATAAGGTTATTGAACTCACAAAGCCTGAAGCCACTGACAACTGTGGTATCAGTGCTGCCGGTGTGACTGCAACTGGTATCCCGGCTGAGAATAAATTCCCGGTGGGAACAACAACAGTCACCTGGAGTGTCACCGATATTTATGGGCATACTGTTACGCAAACACAGGAAGTGGTGATTACAGATAATGAAGATCCGGTTCTTGCTGATCCTTCAGATGTAGCTGATGTTAATGATGCAGGAGTCTGTTATAAGTTTGTTGAACTCACAGCGCCTGAAGCCACAGACAACTGTGGTATCAATCCTGCCGGTGTAACGGCATCAGGTATCCCAACTGAAAATAAGTTCCCCGTTGGTACAACAACAGTCACCTGGAGCGTCACCGATATTCATGGGCATACAGTTACGCAAACACAGGATGTGGTGATTACAGATAATGAAGATCCCGTTCTTGCTGATCCTTCAGATGTAGCTGATGTTAATGATGCAGGAGTCTGTTATAAGTTTATTGAACTCACAGCGCCTGAAGCCACAGACAACTGTGGTATCAATCCTGCCGGTGTAACGGAATCAGGTATCCCGGCTGAAAATAAATTCCCGGTGGGAACAACAACAGTCACCTGGAGCGTCACCGATATTCATGGGCATACAGTTACGCAAACACAGGATGTGGTGATTACAGATAATGAAGATCCCGTTCTTGCTGATCCTTCAGATGTAGCTGATGTTAATAATGATGGATTCTGCTATAGAATTATTGAACTGACAGCACCTGAAACAACGGATAATTGCGGTATCAGTGCTGCCGGTGTGACTGCAACTGGTATCCCGGCTGAGAACAAGTTCCCGGTGGGAACAACTACGGTAACCTGGAGTGTAACCGATATTCATGGTCACACAGTAGGGCAAACCCAGGATGTAGTGATTACAGATAACGAATTGCCTTTGATTGTATGTCCGGCTAAAATTACTGTCGCAACAGATGACGGGCAAACCTATGCGACGATTACGGATCCTGGTGTCCCGCTTGTTGATGATAATTGCGGAATACTGAATGGCAGTTTGTACAACAATGCACCTTCCAATAATCAATATGAATTTGGTACACATATGATAACCTGGACAGTAAATGATATCCATGGAAATCAAAGTACATGCGAACAGACAATTGAAGTCAACAGGATTACAACGTTAACAACCCTGAGATTATCATCATTGCCTGTATCCGAACATCCGTCTCAGCAGCAGTATAGCGATAAGGTTGCATTTCAGGCCACAGTTATTCCATTTGTTGTAAGCGGAGCAGGCCAGGCCGCCACAAGCGTTACTTTCAAAATCGGCAACCAGATAATGGGAACTGTTAATCTCACACAGGAAGGTGAAAGAGGGATTGCCGAAGGAATATATCATTTGACTGAGTATGATCCTGATCCGTCCCATCCGCTATTTAACGGACAAATGGCTCCGGGTGATCATGCTGTAACGGCAATATTTAACGGTAAGGATCAAAATTTTATAGTTGATGATCCGCCTGCCAAAACGATAACTGTCACTCACGAAGATGCACTTGTTGACTACATCGGAGTTAACATCATTGGAGAAGCCAATTTGGATGTAATCGAAGTACCGGTTGAACTAAAGGCAACAGTTACAGACGACAACGATAACTTCAGGGGTGATATACGCAATGCAAGGGTAAGGTTCTACAACGGTGGAACGGCGATCTCAGGATGGCTGACTCCAACATTAATTAATCCTGATGATCCTACCCAGGGAATTGTAAGCAGCACCTGGTTTGCTCCTGTTCCCAAAGAGGGTTATTCCACCTACGATATCATCACAAAAGTTGGGACTGAGGATGGATATTACACGGGTGAAGACATTTCTCCGTTAACTGTCTACAGAACAACGCTGAATGAATTTCTAACCGGTGGAGGGCATTTAAAACCTATCGACTCCAAGGGTGAATTTGCTTCCGACCCGGGCAGGAAAATAAACTTTGGGTTCAATATAAAATGGAATAAAACCATGAAAAACCTCCAGGGGAACCTCAACGTTATCTTCCGTCGCGGAAACCAGATTTATCAGATAAAAACCAATGCTATGTCAAGTCTCGGAATCGATGGTTCCGATCCGTGTTCACATAAAGCTGTATTTACGAGTAAAGCCAATCTTACAAATGTAACCAATTCTGCTATCCCGATAACCATTTATGGCGGCCTTCAGCTGCAGGTAACCCTTACCGACAACGGGGAACCGGGAGTTGCCGATAGGATTGGAATTAGTCTGTACAATGGTTCTGATTTGATTTATTCATCAAGCTGGCCGGTAAGTATGACCGAAGAACTAACACTGATTGGAGGAAATATCGTGGTTAATGATGGTTTTAGCTGTAATGCAAATGACAGAACATATACAGTTATTACTTCGGACAAGAATCCTGCATTTATTGGTGATAATGTTACATTTACTGCATCCGTTTACGGCCAGGATATTCCGGAAGGAACTGTTCAATTCTTTATTGATGGTGCACCTGTTGAAGATGATCCAATCATACTTGACAGTAAAGGGATCGCCCGATACAGTACGAACAGTCTGATTGCAAATACACATGAAATTGAGGCTTTTTACATCAGTACCAATGGCTACAGAAACAGCAACGGTTCATTAATTCAATTGGTTAAAGGCTCCTCTCTCACTCTTGCTTCTTCGAAAAACCCATCGGTTGATAGAGAAATTATAACATTTACTGCAACACTGAAAGCTTCAGATGCAAAGTTACCGGAAGGTGATGTGGAATTTAAAGCTGATGGAATTCCATTGGGGCAAGGAAAAATTGATGAATCAGGAGTAGCCGGATTTACCATCGGTGCCGGTGATCTTTCAGTGGGGGTACATGAGATTACTGCTGAATTTGATGGTGAAGGCTTTGAACCGGTATCTTTAATCCAGACAGTAATACCTGTTTCAATGACGCTTTATTCGTCTCAGAATCCTGTTGCAACCGGTGAACCTGTTGTGTTCACTGCAAAGTTAAATACCAGTGCCCTCACAGGGAAAACAGTGACCTTCCAGGAAGGTGTTAATGAATTGGGAACAGCATTAATTGATGAATCCGGAATTGCTGAATTACCTCCGGTCAAATTCGAAACCGAAGGGACTTATACTGTTACAGCATTAATTACAGATTCAGGTTTGTCGGCATCTGTAAACCAGATTGTCAGGGGACCCGTACTTGTACTAATATCATCAAATAATCCCTCCGCTAATGGTGAATCTGTAATATTTACAGCTTCAGTTGCCGGAGGTACTGACGGAAACATGGTTGTTTTCACAATAGGTGGACAAACTCAACCTTCATCAACATTGACAGGTGGTATTACTTCATGTACAGTAGTGCTTACAGAAGGTTCATATTTAGTAAGTGCTTCATATTATGACAATGCAGGTTCAGAAATACGAAGTGAGGCATCATTGACTCAGGTTGTAATCGCTGAAAATATCACAGTAGAACTGATTTCTTCCAATAATCCATCAATCTATGGAAGGAATGTTTCATTCACTGCAACTGTTGTTGGTTCTGCCACTCCACCTGCCGGAACAATTACTTTCCGCGATGGTGGTAAGATTCTGAAAAGCCTTGCTCTCAGCGGTGATAAAGCCTCCTACTCTACCAATAAACTTGATGTTGGGAGTCATGTCATTACTGCAACATATGATCTGACTGGTGATTATGGTACAATCAATCAGGTTGTTGAACCTAAAACCAAAGCTGCAGAAATTATTACTGATATCCATCCGGAATTTGAATCTGCTGATTTAAAAGTATATCCAAATCCGTTTGACGAAAGGCTGGTGTTTGAATTTACCACACCCGAAACAGCCTATACACGAATCGAGATTTATGATATGACTGGCCGTCATGTTGAAACTGTATTTGACCAGCTGGCTGAAGCCGGAATTAAATACAGTGTAGAATTTAAACCCGAAAAAGTGATCAGCGCGATGTATATCTACCGGATCACCATGGGCGAAGCAATTTATATTGGCAAAGCATTGTACAACAACAGGAATTAATTATCTGCCACATTGGTATAGCGGTGGCAGATAAATAGTACAAAATGTTGGTGATCCGGCTCCACTGGGAAGGATTACAATGACGGTGCAGATTAAGAGCAAGGGGGTTGCCCGGCAGCAGAGGCTGTGGGCAGCCCCTGAGCTATTTTTATCAAGCTTAACCTGGGCTCAAAATCTTATTATCTTTAGGTGTGTAAACATTCCTGACCTGGGTTGAAGATCCGGTTAGGGAGCTAAAAATCAATTGCCTTAATGAAATATAGGCGGAATGCGGTAATTTCATGGTGATGTTGTTTTCTGAAATTACCGGGTTCGGGTAATTTTGCTTAAGTGCATATCCCCCAAAGGACAATGCTTCTGTTAGCGGTTGAAAATTGAGGTACGAAGCTATTATTAACCAGTACAGGGGCCACTTAAAAAATAAATTTTGAAATGAATATATTTACCAAGTGCCCGGAAGGTATGTGAGAGAGAACATTTATTTTCCAGCCTCACTGCGTCTTAATTCTTCATTAAGTCTGTCTTTTAAGAACATTTTAATGAGTGACTGATAAGGCAAATCCCATTTCCGTGCCAACATTTTAATTTCATTGAGAACATGTTCGGGCAATCGCAGTGAAATGGTTTTTGTGGAAGGTTTCAAATTAGGGAAAACAGTTCTTTTAGCACTGTCCCAATTGATATATTCTGATGAGTCATGGGAAGCCCAAAATTCTCTTTCCTCCTTTTCAGTGTTAAAAACAGGTACTTTTTTATGCTTTTTCATTGTAAATTTTCTTTTCTTTTTTGTTGGCGTGATTCGTTAGCGCAACTGAATCACAGGTAATGCGAAAGCATGATTATTATAAATGATGCGGGCTATATAAACTCCGGCAGATAATGCATTTGTAGATATTTTGCGATGATACTCGCCAGGTTCAAAATATTCATTCATTAAAATTTCTAATTGGTTTCCTTGTGTATCTAAAAGAACAACCACCACATTACCTGGTTTGACAGTTCTGAACTGTAGTGTAGCTGTATTCTTAAAAGGATTGGGATAAATGCGAAAATTCAGGTTCTCATCGCTGATTTCATTAATCGGAGAGTTGGTATTTAAGCCATCAAGCAGGAAACTTGAAATACCTGCTGCTACTTTTTCTCCTGCATACATAGCCTGGCTGCCACCCACATATAAATGACCGTCTGAAATTTCCATTGCTGACACCAGCGGCAGGACCCCATTCCCAATGGAGTACCAATCCTTGCCATCGAAATAAGCAATGTTGTTCATTTGATTCCCGCCAATTGAATAAAAATCTCCTGCCACAATAAATCCTTCATTAAAAGGATTAATATTCTGTACATATGAGTTTCCGGAAGAAGAATAAAAACTTTGCTCAGGTTCTTTCCATGCTTTATTATCCCATACCATCATACCCTTCGATTCTGTCGAATTGTCCGGGAATAATCTTCCTCCTATATAAATTTCATTGTTGATTTTTTTAATGACTCTGACAACTCCGGCAATCCCGATTGCTTCATTTTCTTCAAACCCCGACCATTTATTATTTGTCAGAACAGCGACATTTTGAAAGGGTCTGCGATCGGCAATATTAAACTGCCCGGCAACCAGGATTTGGTTTCCGGAAACTTCCAGGTGATTTACAATTCCGGGGAATCCATCATAATATTCAATCCCGTTTCCAAGTGTTTCCCACAGGTTTGTGACAAGGTTAAAACGTGCGATTGAATTGGCAGGAAGTTCGTAATTTTCAGCATCACCCACCATAGAGAAATAACCACCTGCATAGAGATAATTGCCCACTTTGGCAAGAGCATTTACATACGCTCCGGGAACACCACCTACACCAATACCGGCAGAATGCCATTCAGTACCATCCCACCATGCGATATGATAGGCTTCATGAGTGCCTGCACTTCCGAAATGACCACCCACAAAAAGTGAATCACCCTGGGTAATCATTGAATAGATTTCGCCCCTGATGCCATTTTCATAATCTGTTCCAACAGGTTCCCAACCAAAATCAGTTAATTTTGCTACATTTCGGGCATATACGTTCCCTGCAACAGAAAATGCGCCACCTGCATAAAGTCCGTTATTGCCCTTTACAATTGCATTAACATAACCATCGTAAATGCCCCTGTTCATGCTTCCGTCATCCAGTTTTATCCAGGTTTTTGAAACAACATCCCATGCAGCCACATAAACCAAAAAGTATTCACCTGCACGTGTAAAAGTACCATTAAGGAATAACTTTCCATTAAGAAATTCCATCTCTTGTACATGGGCAGATATCAGTTCATTTGATGCTACGCCGAGACCACTTATCAGTTCCCAATTCCCATTTTCCCATAGGGCAAAAGGGGTAGTTGCTCCTGTTTGTTCATCCCGGAAACTTCCGGCTGCATAAACTGTGTTGCCATGTATTTTTATCCTGTTTACATGGGCATCTATTCCCGGTGGCGCTTCCAGTGATTCCCAGGAGGAGCCATCCCATTTCCCGATTCCACTGACAGATGGTGCTTCATGTGCAGGATAATAACCAACTGCATAAAGGTTTCCTTCCAAATCGATGTCCATATCTAAAATATATCCTGCGGGATCACCCAATTTACTCCAGTTCGTACCATCCCAAAGAGCAATATTCTTTAAAGGTTTTCCACCTGCAGATGGGAATATTCCCCCGACAAAAATGCTGTCTCCCCTGGCTGCAAAGGCCAGTGCATGAACAGGATCTGAAATGGTGGTTCCCATGAGTCCTCCCTCCGGCGATTCCCAGGTTTCCGTTTCCATATTCCAGATCGCAACTCCATTTGCAGGTTGATCACCGGCAAAATTGAATAATCCACCCACATAGATTTTATTTTTGTGAGCAAACAGTTCATAAACATAACCCCGGGTTATTGTGGTATCATTATCAACTATGATATATCTTCTTACTCCATTATTCTCTCCAGCGCCAAGGGTGTTCCATTTTATTCCATCCCAGTATGCTATTCCGTTTGCATCCTGACTTCCTGCAACAGGAAACTGACCTCCAATGAAAAGTTTTCCTCCGGCATATGCAACGGCTTCAACCGAAGGCACATCTCCCGGGAACTTACCTTTGACTCCATTTTCGGTGCCTTCCCCAACAGAAGACCAATTCTGTCCATCCCACTTTACTATACTACGGGCATGCACAGCACCTGCAACATTAAACCTTCCACCGAAATATATGTTTGTCCCATCGGTCGTACTGGATAACACATCACCCATAATACCTGGAACAGTAAAATCATCACTCCAGGCGCCATTACCTGCAAAGCTCTTTTTTAGATGACCGTCACCATGGATACGCAATGATTCTTGCACATCTGCATCTGCTATTTCTTTTTTGAAATTTTCATCAAAATAGTAAACCGGCGACTGTGCAATGGCATATTCGGCCAGGCATATCACTACAAGGATTAGTAGATTTTTCATTTTTTTAAGATAATAATTCACAATTGAAATTAATTGCTTCAAATTTTCTGGAAGGTTACCGAAACCGGTGAGAATCCGGAACGATTTGACTTATATAAAACAAAGTGAAAAAGAAAAAGTTTGTTGCACATAAAAATTAATAACCTGCTGTGTGTCAACCATAAACGAAGGTTTGAGAATAAAGAAATTAAGCAGATTATAAGAATTAAAACATAGATCTTTCTTTCATAGATAACCAGCATGTTTCAAATACGACCTCCGCTGGAATCAATGTGAACTGGAAATTGTCTCTTTATATGATTCACTTTTCATTGACCTTGTACCCCCGAATTTTAACATCTGCGGAAAAATTGTAATAAATTTGTTAACCCGGGACTTATATAGTGGAAAAGCGATATACAATAACAGGGAATAATTCAGGTCTGTAATTTGGGGATACCATTGACAGACTTAATTATTTGAAAGTATTGCTGATCCGGCTTAAAAACCGGATTACGATGACGGTGTCTTAATTGAGGAAAGGAGAGGTTCCGGAAGCACAGGTTACCGGCACCATCTCCTGTTCCTTCTTATTGCAATTCCCTCCTTATCTTTTCGGCAATAATCAGACAGACTTTAAATTACACTCCCTTTACACTCCCCGTATCAACGTCATATCAGCGTCGTATTAACGTCGTATCAAACTCATATCAAATTCGGACTAAATTCGGATTAAATTCGCGAATTCGCGAATTTAGTCCGAATTTAGTCCGAATATAGTACGAATTTAATACGGAGCAATACCCTCTC
Organism: uncultured Prolixibacteraceae bacterium; assembly: GCA_963816685.1. GTDB lineage: Bacteria > Bacteroidota > Bacteroidia > Bacteroidales > Prolixibacteraceae > CAVYUC01. The sequence goes on from CAWFMB010000017.1 coordinate 31,972, forward strand.
ATTTATAGCCAGTGTGTTGCGCTGAATACTTCCACTTCCCTACCCGATCGGTCGGTAATCACAGCGATCGAAGCGGCTAATCCTGGTTCCTCTTTGGGAAACCATGTATTCGGGTAAGATGATTATCCCGCAACCGAAACTGAACATCAGCAAACTTTTTGATTTGCAGGTATGCAAAAACATCCTGTTCAAAACCGGACATTTAGAATGAATCCTGAAAAAGAAAAATGATAAAATTGAAAAGCAGATATTTTAATCAATAAATCTTTACTACACAATAAGGATTTGGATTGAAACCACCCCTGTATATAAAAGTTGTGACTGTAGTTCCCTTTTGAAGAAACCGTTTTTCCACCTTAACAATTTACGTTGATTTGAAATGAATTGCTACCTGACAATCCATTCTTCCGGATTGAGTTTTTGATTTTCGCGCCAAATCTGAAACTTTAATATCGATTTGTTTCCCTCCTCGAAATCGGTATAAACTGTTCCGATATTTTGCTTTGTTGAAACATTATCACCTTTTTTTACAGTTACTTCACGCAGATTGGAATAAACAGTCAGGTATATTCCATGCCTGATGATTACTGCCGAATTGCCGCCGCTGATTCCGAAAACACGGCTCACCTCGCCGTTAAAAATTGAACGCACTTTCGCTCCTGATTCTGTTGAAATACTGATTCCATTGTTTCGAACCTGCACATTTGTAAGAACCGGATGTTGATGAATGCCAAAATGCTCGGTGATAATACCTCTTTCGATAGGCCATGGCAGCCGCTTTTTATTTTGTTCGAAATTATTGCCGATTAATTTTTGTTCAGGTGTTAATGCAAACTCAGGTGCTCCTGCTTTCCTGTTTTTACTGGCTTCTTCTTCAATAATCCGTTGGATTTCGCGTTCGAGTTGTTGCTCAATTTTATGCTGATCGGCCAATTTTTGCCTCAGGCTGCGCCGCTGTTTTTGTAACTTTTGTATTTCGGAATTTTGAAGGTTTTTTTCCTGGTCAATTTTTTTGGCTTCCGCCCTTGTTTCATCAATTAACTGTTGTTTTACCTGCTGAAATTTTTTGAGTTTTTCGATCTTATCCTTTAATAAATCCTGAATCATATCAATGGTTTCGGCCTGTTTTTGGCGAAATGTAGTATATTGCTTCATGTACAAAAACCGGCGGTAGGCCTGGTTAAAATTTTCGGCTGAAAGAAGAAAAAGAATGTTATCATTTAAACTTTTATTCCGGTAGGCAAACCGGATTAATTCAGCATATTCTTTTTTTAGCTGCTCCACATCGTTTTTAAGCGATTTGACAACATAAATATTGTTGTCGATAAATTCCTGGTATACATTAATTTCCTGTTTGATACTTGTAATTAACGAATTGCGCTGCAGCAGCCGGCTGTTTAACAACTGCAACCGGTTTACAGAGGTTTTTTCATTTTGCTGAACTTCATTCAGCAACCGGTTTGTATATTCAATTTCTTTTGCAGCGTTTTGTTTTTTCTGCCGCAATTCGTCAATCGATTGCCCAAAACAAAACGCGTTAACAATTAAAAATATGCCTGTCAAAAACAGAAATCTCATTCCAAAGTTTTTAATTGTTTATGGTGAATTATCAACCGGTGCTAATTTACACGGATTTGATCATATTTTTCAGGGATATTCAAACTAAAAGAGTTTATTTTTTCTGTTGAAAATCCATTCATCTTTAGTTTAATGGATACAGTATTTCCGGGAGAAACAAAATTCATTTCAATGGAACCCGGATATTCAGTATCTTTTACTTTCTCAAAATCACCAAAATCCATTTCCATGAAACGATCATTCGTTTTATCGTTGATAAGAAGCCGTGTTAAAGCAAAATTTGACGGCTCAAAAAACATTTTTTGCAGGATAAGTGCATCATCGTCCAGCCGGTTTAATCTGCGCCTGATTTTATTGTTCTTTCCCTTCACCTCCATTTTCTCTAATTTATGTTCATTTTCTGATTGCAAAACATACCTTCCGTTTTCAGTAAATGATTCAAACGTTCTGAAATCTTTATTTCGGGGATCATTCCTGTACGAAAAAGCATTATTTGAAATGATTGCCTGAATGGTTTCAAAATCGAGGTCGATATTTAAAATGTTGCTTAGATAGGAATAATCATCTACGAAATAGTTTTGTTCAAGATAGTTCACGTATTTAACGCTGTCGGGAGTTAACAAAACACGCCCCACCGGAATACTGAGTTTACTGATTGAAACAAGAATCATTTTATCTTTTTCGGCCTTCAGGTTTACCTTAAATGTAGTGCGTGAATTGCCGTCGGAATACTGGCAGTTGATTCGTTTTACTGCAAAATATTTATAATCGAACGCATTTTTTTCCACCATTTTCAACAGTTTTGCCGTGCTTACCGATTTCAATTCCCCAGTTGGCAATTCGCGGGTTGTTTTACATGATGAAAACCACAAAGCAATAAAAAAAACAAGGGCCACCCGAAAGGGCAGCCTTTTTAAATATTTAGCATTCATTTATTCTTCGATATATTTTTGTTCCCTGATTTTAGAATCCAGAACATTGGAAGACCCTCCATTTTCTTTGGCTTTCTCCCAGTACTTAACAGCATCATTCACTTTATGAAGCTTGTACAAAATGTCGCCATAATGTTCAAGCAATGTTGCGTTTGTGTTGCCACCGTTATTCAGCGCCGATTCCATGTAAAACTTAGCAAGTGTAAAATCTCCCTTCCGGAATAAAACCCAGGCATGTGTATCCAGGTATGTTGGATTATCGGGAAACCTCTCGATTACTTTTCCGCTCATTCGTTCTGCCTTATCCAGATTTTTACCAAACAGCGACAAGTAATACGCGTAATTATTCAGGGCGATAATATTTTCTTTATCCAGATCTACAGATTTATCGAACAATTTAAATGCTTCTTCAATTTTATTTTGCTTGTATAAGGCTTCACCCTGCAGCATTAGAAACTGGCCTTGCAACTGTGGATTATCAACAACAAAATCAAGTCCTTCGTCTGAAATTGAAATGGTTTCATCGTATTTTTCCAACTGAACACATGCAACAGCATTTAATAAGTATCCCTGTGGCTGGTTCGGAAAAAGTTCTATTGCCTCCTGACTGTGATCGTACAATTTTTGCCAGTCCTGTAAATCATTGTCAATAAACATAACCCTTTCCCAAATCATGTAATCATTTTTCTCGATTTCAAGTGATTTTAACAGCTGGGCACGGGCTTCCTCCAGATTTCCCTTTTTAAGCAAACTTTCGGCATAAACAGTATGAACAAGAAATTCATCGGGATATTGTTTCAGCAAAATCTGAATTAAAGTATCTTCCTTTTCAACACCTATTTTCGATTGTTCGGCATTATCAGTCAGCATCATATAAAGCTGAAGTTTTGTCTGAATATCCACTTTATCGCTTCTGAAACCTTCTTTTGTTTCTTCGAATGATTTTTCTTCGTTCCCGTTTTGAAGGTAATAGTTGGCAAGGGAAAAATGTACGAATCCGTTTTCAGGATCGAGTTCCTGAATTTTGTGATAATATTTTATCGCATTTACCGAATCCCCCTGGTTTTGATACAAATCGGCCAGCAAACCATAATATTTTGGTTCGTCGGGATTCATTTCAATCAGTTTTTCAATTTCTTCAAAAGCTTTACCTGCTTTGCCTTCATCAAGATAAAGTTGCTGCTTTGCCACAGAAATTTGCTCGTTTACACCAACTTTTTGTTCCAGTTTGTTGTAAACTTTAATTGCCTCTTCTGTTTTTTTTGCATTCGATAACAATATTGCTTTTGTATAAAGGTATTCAAGGTTTTCAGGTTCTTTTTCAAGCAACTTGTCGTAAAGATCAGCGGCTTCAGTTAATTTCCGCATTTGCTGATATGTCTGAGCCAGCAGCAGTTTGTACCATTTATTGTCCGGATTAATTGAAATGGCTTTTTCGAGCAGCAACGATGCACTTGTGTAATCGTTATTGGCTGCATGAATTGTTGCCAGTTCGTACATTGCCGCGGAGGAATTCGGGTCAATTTCAAGACAACTTGATAAAAGCTGAATTGCCTTTTGCGGATTCCCAAACATTTTTTGTTTTAAAGCCTCAACAAACAAAAATTCAAATTCTTGTTGTTTCTGTCCGGCAAGTTGAGTTTCCTGCGGACTTGTTTTTAACTCCTCCCCTGTTTTTTCCTGTGCAACATTTTTCACACCTGAGCAGGAAAGAAAAACTGCCAGTAAAAAAATCACTCCCAATTTTCTGATTATATTATCCATTTTAATTTTTACTTTTCCCCGGTGTGGCCAAAACCGCCAGCACCTCTCAGGGTTTCCAACAACTCCTCCACCAAATTCCATTCCACTGTTTCATGCGAAGCTATCACCATTTGACAAATACGCTCACCATTGTTAATAACAAACTTTTCCTTCGAAAGATTAATCAGTATAATTCCAATTTCACCCCGGTAATCTGCGTCGATTGTTCCAGGTGAATTTAAAACTGTAATTCCCTTTTTCAACGCCATACCACTTCTTGGTCTGATTTGTGCTTCATAACCTTTCGGAAGTTCGATATACAATCCTGTCGGAATTAATTTTCTATCCAGCGGTTGCAATTCAACCGGTGCATCCAGACTTGCTCTTAAGTCCATTCCGGCCGATAATTCTGTACTGTAGGTTGGCAGAGGATTATCAGATTTATTAACTATTTTAATTTGCATTTATTACACTTTTAAAAAAAGAATCGCTAAGATATGGAATTAAAAAGAGACTTCATGCAGCATTAACATTATTTAATGAATATTTCAATCGATTAATTACCTGTTAATCAATTATATAATTATTAAATTTGTCATAATATCATCCGATACAAAAAGTCCCTTACGGGAAAGAGTAAACTGTTCGTTTTGCTGAATTATTTTTCCCGATTTCAAAAATTTATCAATACTTCTGCAAAAATCTTCTGCTTTTTCCTTTCCAAAATTCTGACGGATAGTTTCAGTTGAAACACCCCATTTTGTCCTGATGCGGGTAATTATGTATTCATTGTATTTGTCATTTTCCGACAGGTTTTCCTGTTCGTAAAATATTGATTCATTTTCAATTGCCCGGATATATGCATCTAAATGTGCTACATTCCATTTACGCGAAACACAGTTGTATGAATGAGCCGAAGGACCCAAACCAAGATAATTTGTTCCGTTCCAGTAGGATGTATTGTGTTTGGAATACATTTCGTTTTTGGCAAAGTTCGAAATTTCATACTGCTCGAAACCGGCTTTTTCTGCAGCTTCAATCAACAGGTTAAACTGATTTACACTTTCCTTCTCGGCAAGTTCTTTTAATGTTCCTTTTTTTAGCCAGGTAAAAAAAGGCGTTCCTTCGTGATAGGTTAAATGATAAGCAGAAAGATGGTGCACCGGTAATTCAAAAACCTGTTCAAGATTTTCCTGCCACTGACTGGTTTTTAAACCAGGTAAACCATAAATCAGATCAACACTTATATTCCTGAATCCTGTTTTTACAGCATTTTCTATACAATCAACCGCCTGAGCCGCATCATGGCGACGATTCATCATTTTTAGCTGTTGGTTATGAAAGGATTGGATTCCAACACTTAACCGGTTTACTCCCGCATGAAAGAGTTGTTGCAGATAAACTGAATCCAAATCATCGGGATTTGCTTCCAGGGTAATTTCCGCCTGCGGATTAACGTTGTAGTTGATTTGCAGACAACCAAGAATTTCATTCAGTTCGGTTTCGGTTAATACCGACGGAGTGCCTCCTCCGAAGTAAATTGTATTGACCTGTTCACCGTGCAAATAATTTTTTTGAAGCAGTGCTTCCTTTTTTAAACTACTTACAAATTTCTCAGTTTGACTGGTATTAACTGTTTTATAAAAATCGCAGTAGTAACATTTTTGCCGGCAAAATGGAATGTGAATATAAATACCTGCCATACTTTTTGTTACTTTGAATTTTTATTAAAATCTCCTTTTCATGAAGATTAAATTATTTTGGAAACCACTAATTTGGCTCGCTTTAATTTGTTACGGGTTATTTTTACCTGCAAACGACCTTCCGCTTAAACCATTTTTAAAGATTCCGCATTTCGATAAAATGGTGCATTTCGGTCTGTTTTTCGTCTTGTGCCTGTTATTATTCAGGCCGTTCAAAAAACTTAAAATGAATTACCTGATAATTGCCCCGGCTATTTCTATAACCCTGGGTGCAGTGCTTGAAACCATACAGCATTTGCTATCGCACTCCCGTAGCAGCAACATTTATGATTTTCTTGCAAACACTGCAGGAATTATTACTTCCATTCTTTTTTTCCACTTTTTCGTTTCCGGTAAAAAGTGGGAGTTTGTTTTTTAAAGCCTTACCAAATCCTCAAATTGTTTAATATCATTACTGATAGTCTGCAAATTGGTTTCCTGGTAAAACTTTGAAATTTCACCCCGCAGCTTGTCGTACTGGGAATGAACCGGGCACAACGGCTTTGTTGGATCATGAGTTTTACACGGTTCGAGACCAATCAGGCAGTTGGTAAAAAATTCTTCACCATCCACTTTAATCACAATATCCCAAAGCGAAATTTCGGAACCTTTTTTAGCCAGAGCAAAACCTCCGTTTGGACCTTTTGTTGAAACCAGCAACTTTTGCTTCACCAGGTTTTGAAGAATTTTCCCTAAAAACGGCGAAGAGAGATTTAAATCTTCTGAGATTTTTTTAATCCCAATTCTGTTATCTTCCTTCGAATATTTACCGAGGTAGATAAGAGCGCGCAATGCATACTTACATGTATTAGACAGCATAATTTTTATTTTAATTTAGATTTCCAGATTTCACTAAATGATTGTTTCGCAAACAAGGGAAATTCTTTTTGATTCCCTAAAATATTCCTGTTTATTTTTAATGCCTTGTTTTTTATATTGCCATTCACAAAATCAAGATTATTGCGTTTTTCGAATGCAAACTTCCAGATTTTCATACTTACATTCCAAATTAAGTTGCCATAATTTTGCTCCACACTTTTTTTACGGTTGAGCAGCAACAAATAATGCAACGGTATTTTTACGGGGCATACTTCGGAGCATGCGCCGCAAATTGTGGAGGCGTGGCTTAAATGATTGTAGTCTTTTAAACCCAAAAACCAGGGCGAAATGACCGAACCAATAGGTCCGCTGTACGTTGTATTGTAAGTGTAACCGCCAACATTCCGGTAAATCGGACAAGCATTTAAACAGGCTCCGCAACGGATACATTTTAAGGATTGCGACAGCTCATTATCCTGGGCTATTTCCGACCTTTTGTTATCAAGTATAACCACGTACATCTTTTCAGGTCCGTTGACTTCTCCGTCCTTTTTTGGCCCTGTGAGCAATGAATTGTATACGGTTACCTGCTGTCCGGTACCCAAGGATGAAAGTAATGGTAAAAACAGGGGCAAATCTTTTACCGACGGCAATATTTTTTCTATTCCTGAAATCACAATATGAACCTTTGGAAACGCAACAGACATCAATCCGTTTCCTTCATTTTCGGTGAGAATTATTCCACCCGCATCGGCAACAAGAAAATTGGCACCTGTAACACCAATTTCGGCTGAAACAAACTTTTGACGCAATTTTTGACGCACAAACCGGGTTAATTCCTCAGGAGTGGAATTTGCAGGAGTTTGAAATTTTTCATTAAAAAGCTTTGCAACATCTTCTTTTGATTTATGCATTGCAGGAGTTAAAATATGGTAAGGCTTTTCTCCTGCCACCTGGACGATAAATTCGCCCAAATCAGTTTCAACCGATTCAATTCCGGCTTTTTCAAGATGTTCATTCAGTTCGATTTCTTCCGAAATCATCGACTTGCTTTTTACAAGTAATCTTGCCTTGTTTTCATTCAGAATTTTAAGTATTTCGGATATTGCTTCTTTGCTGTCGCGCGCCCAAACAACTTCAATTCCGTTTTCAACTGCATTTTTTTCAAATTCTTCGAGATATGCTGCAAGGTTGGCTATCACTTTTCCCTTTATATAGGAAGCTCGTGATTTGGCCAGTTCCTTATTTTTAAAGCGGAGATTACCACGATTAACTGCATCATTGTACCTGCCAATATTAAAATTGATGGTTTTCCTGTGCTTTTTATCGAAAGCAATTATCGAATCTTCGAGAAATATATTTTTTAATGCAGCCATTTATTATTCAAAACCTAAAGTTTCAATATTTAATCAATCATTTTTGTATTACTTAAATTGGACCGTTTCAATGGTATTTTTTCAATTCTTTTTTCATGTCTTCCTCCATCAAATCCTGTATTTAACCAGGCTTCAACTATAGCAATTGTTTGTTTGTCGCTGACAAACCGTGCAGGTATTGCACAAACATTTGCATTGTTGTGCTGTTTTGCCAGTTCAGCAATTTCCGGTGTCCAGCACAATGCCGAACGCACTTTTGGATGTTTATTGGCCGTCATATTTATTCCCTGCCCACTTCCGCAAAAAGATACTGCAATTTCAAAAATACCTTTATCAACTGCATCTCCAAGAAGGTGTCCAAAGTCGGGGTAATCACTGCTTTCAGCTGAATAACTTCCTAAATCTTCGTATGCAATTCCTTTTTCCCTAAAATAGTTAAGGAGAACCTGTTTTTTATCAAAACCGGCATGATCGCTGGCAACTGCAATTACCTTTCCTTTTAACTCTTTCATTGTACAAAATTAATACATTTTGATGTTTATTTCTTTTTACTGATTTTAAATAAGGCTTTTAACTTTCTTTTTTCCAATTTAAAAACCAAATAAATAAACAATAACAGAAAAACTGTATTCAATGAATATTTGACTGCGGGTTGCAATTGGGCAGTAAATCGTGAAGCTGCATAAATTATTGCGGCAACTAAAAAGTAAAAACCAATTCGTTTCAGGTTATACGGAACAGGATAATATTTTTGTCCATAGTAATAGGATATAATCATCATAAAGAAAAAGCAGATAAAAGCAGTAATTGCTGAACCCATATAACCCATAACCGGGACGAGTAAAAAGTTAAATAATAATGTAATGGCTGCTCCGGCTAAAGCAATATAAGCTCCGTATCTTGTCATATCGGTAAGCTTGTACCACATGGATAGTGCGAAATAGATTCCAAAAAATAAATTGGCCATTAAAACAACTGGAACGATTTTAAGTCCTTCATGGTACTCTTTATCAATTATAAACTTCAGTATGTCGATGTACAAAACCATACCGAGAAATATAAGTAATCCAAAAATCACAAAATATTTCATCACAGTTGCATAAACCGGGGGATCATCTTTTGTATTGCTGCGGGCAAAGAAAAATGGCTCAAATGCATAACGAAAGGCCTGTATAAACATATTCATTAAAACTGCCAACTTATAGTTAGCCCCGTAAATTCCTACCTGAAACATTGGATCCTGATTTTCGGGAACTAAAAACGGAATCAAAACTTTATCGATATTTTGATTTACCATACCTGCCAAACCAACAATTAAAATTGGAAAACCATAATTCAACATTTGGGCAAGCAGTTTTTTATCGAATTGCAGGATAACCTTGAAAATTTCGGGTACCAATAAAATTAAGGTTATTATTGAAGCCAATAAATTGGAAATGAATACATAACCTACGCCAATTTGGGGAGAATACACATATTGTATAATGGAATCCGGATGCTTTTCCAAAAACCAGGGACAGAATGAAAGAAAGAAAATATTAAAGCCAATGGTAAAACCTATCCCTATTAACTTAACAGTTGCAAATTTAACCGGCCTGTTATTCAGTCTCAATCTTGCAAAAGGCAGCGCAATAAATGCATCGATAGCTAAGATTATTGCAAACCAAACAATGTATTCAGGATGTTCCGGATAATTAATTAAAGCAGCAATTTCATTTTTGAAAGCCACTACTACAAGAACAAAACTTACAGATGTAAAAAACAATGAAATTAATGAGGTGGAATATACTTTTTCAGGATTGTCACTTTTAGAAGCATACCTGAAAAAAGAGGTTTCCATTCCGTAAATCAGGAATACAAGAAAAAAAGCTGCATAAGCATATAAGTTGGTAACAATTCCAAAAACTTCGGCAGCAAAAACAAAAGTGTAATAGGGTGCTAAAACCCAGTTTAAAATACGACCTATTATACTGCTTAAACCATAAATTGCCGTGTCGCCGGCTAATTTTTTAAACGGATTCAATTTTTTAAAATTTTAAGCAAAGATATAATTCATTTACTTTGTTCATTAATTCACCTTCATTTATAAGTTTTATCTTTGAAATGAAAATTAATTTTAAAATAAAATGAGTCCTGATTGTGCCGGACGAATTCCCTGAGTTATCATTAAAAATATAAATGAATGAAAAGATTGGTTTTTCCCTTTGTTGTTTTGTTTTGTTTTTTAATTACTTTTTTATCCTGTTCAAATACCTCCGAACACTCGCGCAAACCGGTTAGCACAATATCCATAATTCCGAATAAAAGCAATTATGTTTTTGGTGAAAAAGTTTCAGTTCAGGTAAAAACTACAGTCAAAAATGGTAGTATAGACAATATTCGACTTTATTATCAGAATAAACTTTTAAGAGAAAGCAACGAGCTGAATTTTACTGTCGAAAATGTTGAACTGGATGAATTAGGGTCCAATATTTTTCATGTTGTTGCAACAAAAACTGATAGTGTTAATAATTCAAGAACCACTGCAATTAATGTTGTTTCTGATGTTGTTCCAAAAAAGTTAACTTTTCAGATTGTTAATAATTACCCACACAACCATAAATTTTATACACAGGGGCTGGAATATAAAAATGGTTTTATTTATGAAGGTACAGGTGAAAATGGCGAATCTGGTTTATTTAAAATAAACCTCAGGAATGGTAATACTTTACAATCTTACTTTCTTGATGACAAATATTTTGGCGAAGGAATAACCATATTTAATGATAAAATATACCAGTTAACTTATCATGCTCAAAAAGGTTTTATATACAACCTGCAGGACTTTGCCCTAATTGACAGTTTTCAATTTAATAATCAACAAGGCTGGGGATTAACAAATGATTCTGAAAACCTGATTATGAGTGACGGAACAACTGTTTTAACCTGGTTGAATCCGGATAATTTTGAAGTGGTTAAGACTGTGCAGGTGGCAAATGATAAAGGTCTAATCAATAATATAAATGAACTTGAATATATAAACGGTACAATATACGCAAACATATACACCACCAATATTATCGTTCAAATTGATCCGCAAACAGGTAAGGTACTTTCTGAAATTAATATGGCTGGTATTCTTGATATGTACAGAAATTCTGATAGTATTGATTACATGAATGGCATTGCATGGGATAAGGAAAACAGCAGATTATTTGTTACAGGCAAATGGTGGCCGCGCCTGTTCGAAATAAAGTTAATTCCATCAGAATAAAGTTGGAGTACCCCCGTAATTTATTCGCCCCAGGTGTTTATATGCCAATTCAGTAACTTCTCTTCCGCGTGGAGTACGTTTAATAAAACCCTCTTTAATCAAAAACGGTTCATACACTTCCTCAATTGTACCTGAATCTTCACTAACTGCAGTTGCAATTGTAGAAATTCCCACAGGACCACCTTTAAATTTATCGATAATACACAACAGGATTCGATTGTCCATTTCATCAAGTCCGTATTCATCAATATTCATTGCTTTCAAAGCTATTTTTGTGATTTCAATATCAATGTTGCCATTGCCTTTTACCTGGGCAAAATCGCGGACGCGACGCAACAAAGAATTTACAATCCGGGGTGTTCCCCTGCTTCTTCCTGCAATTTCAAGAGCTGCATCATCAGTAATTTTTACGTCAAGAATATGAGCTGAACGTTTTACAATTCCTGTTAAAACCTTGGTGTCATAATATTCCAAATGAGAGTTAATTCCAAACCGGGCACGCAGTGGTGAAGTTAATAAACCTGAACGGGTTGTAGCGCCAATTAAAGTAAATGGATTCAATTCCAGTTGAATAGATCTGGCACTTGGCCCTTTATCAATCATGATATCAATTCTGAAATCTTCCATTGCCGAATATAAATACTCTTCAACAACAGGCGACAAACGATGTATTTCGTCAATAAAAAGTACATCTCTGAATTCAAGATTTGTAAGTAATCCTGCCAAATCACCTGGTTTATCCAAAACCGGACCGGAAGTTATTTTTAAGCCAACTCCAAGTTCATTCGATATAATATTTGACAATGTGGTTTTACCCAATCCGGGAGGTCCGTGTAATAAAACATGATCCAACGCTTCACCGCGCATGGAGGCAGCTTTTACAAAAATTTTCAGATTTTCAACAATCTGATTCTGCCCTTTAAAATCGTTAAACTGCAATGGTCTTAACTTATTATCCAGCTCCTTTTCGCCTTCAGAATAAGAATTCCCCCTGATATCTAAAGAATCATTCATTATTTAGAACTAGTAAACTGATCGATTACCCGGTATAAATCTTCCGGGGTGAAAGGTTTTGGTAAATAATCGTTCATTCCGGCATTTAAACATTTTTCTTTATCGTTATCGAGTGTGTTTGCAGTAAGGGCTATTATTGGAATTCCCGGTTGTATACCAGTGATTTTTTCATATTTCCTGATTTTATCCGTAATTTCAAATCCATTCATTTCAGGAAGCATAATATCCATTAAAATTAAATCAATATTTTCGAATTTAAATTTTTCCAACGCATCACGCCAGTTATCGACACTGATAACATCGTAATTTTTTTTCCGAAGATGAAAAGTAACTACCTTTTGATTTAAAAAATTATCCTCTACTAAAAGTACTTTCAATTTTTTCTGTATTATAATTAGATTTATTACAAATTTAAATATTTAATGTTACTAATAATAGTCTGTTCATCAATGTTAATTTCTATTTATTATGAAATTCAAGCCGTATTTACACCGGTTACTCACTTTTATATAAACAATTCAAAGGTTGTTAAATTTATATGAAACAATTATTTAACGTTTTTTTTAACAGCTGTTAATATCCTTTTCTTAATTTGGCAGCGTGATTTTAACAGTTCATATATTGTGAATAGAAAGCGGTTAATTAACGGCTAAAATATTTTCAGGAACAAATTAAGATGCAGATGTAATAAATTTTGGATTATGCAAGGTTAGTTATAAAAGATTATTTTTGTTTTTTCAGCATTTTGTGAAACAATTACTAACAAAACGGAGTTTTTTAAAATACTGGATGTAAATCGATTATTTTTAATGGTTAAAAATTTAAACATACTTGTTAATAAACTGAATTCGTTTAGAAAAAAATTGTATAGCTATCGTTTACTTAAAGGTACATTGTTAACGTTATTCCTGCTATTGTTCATATACACAATCTTTTCGGTTACTGAGTATTTTGTTTATTTCTCAACAAATGTACGTACAGTGTTGTTTTTCGGTTTTATCGTTTTTTCAGTCTTGGTTGCATTTCGTTTCGTTGCAATTCCCCTGTTAAAATTACTGCATATTTTGAAACCAATTGATATTAAATCAAGTTCATATTTGATTCAAAATCATTTTCATGATATAAAAGATAAGCTTCTAAACATCATAGAGTTATCAGAAATAAAGGAAGAAAGATATTCCAATGAGATAGTGCTTGCAAGTATTGATCAGAAAATTGATGAACTTAAAATATTTGATTTCAGGGATGCTGTTCAGTTTAAAAATTTACGGGCGGTTCTTATTTATTTTTTAATCAGTTTGCTGGTTACTTTATCTGTATTTATGCTGAACAGGAATATTTTTGCAAGTTCAACAAACAGGTTAATCCATTATAATACTGAATTTATAAAACCTGCTCCTTATACTTTTCAATTGATAACTACCGATTTAAAAGCAAAAAAAGGCGATCCTTTTAGATTAACCGTTAAAACTGAAGGTGATGAGATACCGCAATTGGTCTATATTAATATCGATGGAAATAATTATATAATGAAATCGAAATCGGCAGGAGTTTTTGAATTTGAAATTGCTTCTGTTATAAATCCTGTATCTTTTTATTTTACCGATTTAAAATACAATTCGAAGAAATTTTCCCTTCAGTTATTACCAAAACCAGGAATAACTGCATTTAGTGCAAGTATTTTTCCGCCGGCTTATACAGGAATACAAAATCAGGTATTCGAGAATATAGGCGATTTACAGGTACCAAATGGAACAAAAGTAGAATGGAATTTTTCAGGTATCGATATCGATTCGCTCTATTTTCAGTTTTCAGATTCTTCGAAAGTTGCAGGGTTTAAAAATAAAACCAATTTTAGTGTTGAATCAAAATTTTACGAATCAAAAACTTATCATGTTTATATAAAAAATGATGTAACCGATCCGGAGCTTGCACTTTCTTATCGTCTGGATGTGGTTTCTGATATTTATCCCGAAATAAATGTTGTACAGTTAAAGGATTCTTTTCAGTTAACTCGATTCTTTTTTAAAGGTGTTATTGGCGACGATTATGGATTTTCATCCTTAAAATTTCATTATAACATAAATAACAGAGATTCAGCAGTTTCGATTCCTGTTGTTAAGAATCTTACTGACCAGGATTTTTATTTCAGTTTTGATTTTAGCAGTTTAAATTTGAATTCGGGTATGGTTTCATATTATTTTTCAGTAACGGATAATGATGTTATAAACAACTATAAAACAACTACTTCAGATAATTTTGTTTTTGAAATTCCAAACAGGGAAGAAATTGCAGCTTCGGAAAAAGAGCAGTTTGAAAAGTTACAGGAAATGCTCAAACAAAGCGATAAACTTGCACAGGATATACAAAATGATTTACAGAACCTGCGGATTAAAAATATGGATACAAATGTGTCGGATTGGGAAAAGTCGCAAATGGTAAGTGATATAGTTACAAAACAAAATAAGTTGGAACAGTTGTATGATCAGATTAAAAAAGATAACGAAAATCTAAACAATTACCTCAATTCATTTAACCAAAATAATGAAGAAATAAAAGAAAAACAGAAACAAATCGAAGAGTTACTCGAGGATGTTTTTACAGATGAATTGAAGGAATTAATGGAAGAATTTCAAAAACTGGCGGATGAGTTTGATAGTAAAAAATTAAATCAGTTATCGGAGCAAATGGATTTGAGTTACGAAGATCTTCAAAAGCAACTCGATCGGAATCTTGAAATGCTCCGTAAAATGAAGATAGAACAAAAGCTTCAAAATGTAATTGATAATGTAAATAAAATGGCCGGCGAGGAGGAAAAACTTGCTGATGAAGTTTTGGAGAATAAAAATTTTGAAGAGATAAAAGAGGCTGTTGAAAAACATCAGGAGGAGTTAAATGAGCTTGAGGAGGATATAAAAAATGCATTGGAATTAAACGAAGAATTGGAAAAGCCGATGAATTTCGATGATTTTGATGAAGAGCTGGAAGATGTGGACAAAGGCATGGAAAACAGCAAGAAGGAACTGGATAAAAAGAACAGAAAAAAGTCAGGCTCTGAAATGAAACAAACTTCTGATAAACTTAAAAACACTGCATTTGCCATGCAACAAATGTTGAATTCCAATACAATGGAACAGAACATGGAAAACATTCAGAATTTAAAACAAATACTAAGCAACCTCATTCTTTTATCTTTTGAACAGGAAGATGTTCTGGCAGGATTATCGGATATTTCATCAGGAGATCCGGAATTGATAAAATTGAACCAGCAACAAAAAAGAATAATAGATCAAAGTGGAATAGTCAAAGATTCTTTGTATGCTTTGGCAAAACGTACACCTCAAATTAACAGTCTGGTAAATAATGAGTTGCTGTCAATGGAGTTGAATCTGAAAAAATCGGCAGACCAAATGGAAGAAGCGCAATTTCCAAATGCCAGGGTAAGTCAGCAGTTTGTAATTACTGCAACGAATAATCTGGCTCTCCTGCTAAATGAAGCGTTGGATAATCTTGAACAACAAATGGCTGATGCTATGCCGGGAGATCAGGAATGTGAAAAGCCTGGGAACGGGAAATCAGGAATGAACATGCTTAAGCAATCGTCTGAAAATATAAAACAGCAATTACAAAAGATGATTGATCAGATGAAAAATGGTAAAGGTCAGCAAATGAACCAGCAACTGGGGCAATCACTGATGCAGCACGAAATGATGCAACAAATGTTACGCGACATTATGAACGATGGAAGTGTGGGAAGCGATGCAAGAAAAACCCTTCAGCAAATTGATAATATGCTGGAAGAAAACAGAAAGCAGTTGATAAATAAAAATATTAATGCCGAAATGATTGCAAGGCAAAATTTAATTACAACACGTTTGCTTGAAGCTGAAAAGGCCGAATTGGAAAGGGAATTTGAAGATAAAAGGGAATCGCAGACAGCAGATGATTTTTACAGTAATCCAGCCAAATTTTTTGAATACAAGGAAGACAAAAACTATTCAATTGAATATTTAAATAAAAATGCGCATAAACTTAACAATTTCTACAATAATAAATATAAGCAGTATTTAAATAATATTGAAAAATAGCCTGTGTGAAACGTGCTCCTAAAATACTGATTATTAATTCAGAAAAGGCAGAATTAGAGAGAGTTGAAAAATTTCTGGTTAAAATTTTTGAGGAAAATAATTTACCAATGAAAAGTTTCAATAAAGTGTTGCTTTGTGTCTGTGAAGCAATTTTAAATTCAATTGAGCATGGTAACCGAAACGACAGCAGGAAAAAAGTAATTATGGAACTTGATTATTTCAATCAGTTTATTGATATTAAAATTCAGGATGAAGGTGATGGTTTTGATTATGCAGCGATAGAAAATCCGACACTTAAACGGAATATCAAAAAAGAGGCTGGACGGGGAATTCATATTATTAAGTCGTTATGTAATAAAGTTGAATTTAAAAACAGGGGAAAATGCGTCCGCTTTAAATTAGATGTAAGTGAATAAAATATATATATATTTCGAAGATATACCACCAATCAAATTAAACGAAAACCTTCTAAATAAAAACATAAAACGTCTGATTAACAATGAATTAAAAATGATGGGCGAAATTAGTGTGATTTTTTGTTCAGATGATTTTCTGTTGAAATTGAATGAACAATATTTAAATCATGACTATTATACTGATATAATAACTTTTGATTATGTAAATGGTTCAGTAATATCAGGAGATTTATTTATTAGTATTGACAGGGTCCGGGAAAATGCATACAATTTTAAAAAGGAAATTATGAATGAAATCTACAGGGTGGTTTTTCATGGAATTTTGCATTTAACGGGTTACAAAGATAAAACGAATGAAGAGCAGAAATTGATGAGGGAAAAGGAAGAGTATTATTTGGAAGGTGTTGATTTTAGTGAGGAGTATAAATGATTCAAAAATATGATGTAATAGTTGTAGGCGGAGGACATGCCGGATGTGAGGCAGCGGCGGCAGCTGCTAATCTTGGATCCAAAACCTTGTTAATTACCATGGACATGACAAAGTACGGTCAGATGTCCTGTAATCCGGCAATGGGAGGTATTGCAAAAGGACAAATTGTACGGGAAATAGATGCACTTGGAGGTTATTCCGGAATTATTGCAGATAAAAGTACAATTCAGTTTAGGATGTTAAACCGCTCAAAAGGTCCTGCCATGTGGAGTCCGAGAACGCAGAACGACAGGTTTAAATTTGTTGAATTATGGCGGGATGTGCTGGAAAATATAGATAATCTGGATTTGTGGCAGGATGCTGTAGTAGAATTGGTGATCAGGAACAATGTTGTTGAAGGAGTAAAAACAAAAATAGGGGTTGAATTCAAATCAAGTACGGTTATTCTTACAAACGGTACTTTTTTGAATGGACTGATTCATGTTGGCGCATCAAAAATGAAAGGCGGCAGAATTGGTGAGGCAGCATCTTACAATATTTCCGAGCAGCTATTTGATGCAGGTTTTAAAACAGGACGGTTAAAGACAGGTACACCGGTTAGAATTGATGGACGCACCATTGATTTCTCAAAGTTAACAGAACAGACGGGAGAAGAAGTTCAATATAAATTTTCTTATTTACCCGGAATTCGGAGTGATTTAAAGCAACGATCGTGCTGGATAACACATACAAATCCAGATGTTCACAATGAACTTAAATCAGGGTTTGATGAAGCTCCAATGTTTGATGGAACTATTCAAAGTACCGGCCCCCGTTATTGTCCAAGTATAGAATCAAAATTAGTAACTTTTTCGGAAAAGGAGAAACATCAGTTGTTTCTGGAACCGGAAGGAGAAAAAACAATTGAGTATTATTTAAATGGGTTTTCTTCTTCTCTTCCATGGGAAATTCAGTATAAAGCATTAAATAAAATACCGGGTTTGGAAAAGGCAAAAATTTTTCGTCCTGGATATGCAATAGAATATGATTATTTTGAGCCAACGCAGTTATATCATACACTGGAGACCAAAATAATTAAGAACTTATTTTTTGCAGGACAAATTAATGGAACCACCGGATATGAGGAAGCGGCAGCACAAGGAATAATGGCAGGTATAAATGCACATCAAAAGTGTCACAGTGCAGGGGAAGAATTTGTTCTAAGAAGAAATGAGGCATATATCGGTGTTTTAATTGATGATTTGGTCACCAAAGGTGTTGATGAGCCATACAGGATGTTCACAAGCAGGGCAGAGTTCCGTATTTTGCTTCGTCAGGATAATGCAGACATCCGATTGACTGAAAGATCATACAATTTGGGCTTAGCTTCTGTGGAACGACGTAATTTATTAAATGAAAAATTGAATCTAATTTCGGAAATAATTAGTTATACAAGGAATTTTAGTGTGAAGCCACAGTTTGTAAATCAGTTACTTACTGAAAAAAAGACAGCAGAATTAAAACAAGGGGTAAAGTTATATGATATCATTCTACGGCCTCAGATTTCAATATTTGATTTGATTGAATATATTACACCGTTTAAAGAGTTTCTCAAGAGGATTCCGGAACGAAGAAAAGCCGAAATTATAGAAGGTGCAGAAATTTCAATTAAATATGAAGGATATATAAACCGTGAAAAAGTGCTTGCAGAGAAGCTGGATAAATTTGAGAATATTAGCATATTCAACAGGTTTAATTATGATAAACTGAATTCCTTGTCAACTGAAGCACGTCAAAAACTTCATAAAATTAATCCAAAGACTATTGGTCAGGCAAAGCGCATTTCAGGAGTTTCCCCTTCCGATATAAATGTATTATTAGTACTTTTGGGCCGCTAAAGTTCCACGTGGAACAAAATACAGTTTAAATGAATTTAAAAGAGGAAATAAGGGAGATTCTTAATTTTCCCAGAGAAGGAATAAATTTCAAAGATATTACGACGCTTTTAAAAAATGCTGAAGCTTTTCGTTTCACGACAAATGCAATTGTAGATACGTTTAAGGAAAAACAGATTACAAAAGTTTTAGGAATTGAAGCGAGAGGTTTTATGGTAGGCGGTGCGGTGGCATATTCTCTTGGAGCAGGTTTTGTCCCGGTTCGTAAAAAAGGAAAACTGCCTGCAAGGACGATTTCCGAAACCTACATGTTGGAATATGGGGAAGATTGTGTGGAAATGCATGCAGATGCAGTAACCAATGAGGATGTTGTTTTAATTCACGATGATTTGCTTGCTACCGGCGGAACAGCATATGCAACTCTTCAGATGGTGAAACGGATGAAAGTGAAAGAGGTTTATTTTAGTTTTATTTGCGACTTGGAATTTATTCAAACTGATTCCAAGAAGAAGATTCTGGAACATGAAACCCAGGTACTTGTCAAATATCAGTAAGTTGAAATATAAGGTAGCCAATAAATATATCGATCATTTAAAATCACTTATAGCGGTTTTGCCGGGAAAACCTGGAATTTATCAATTCTATGACAGTTCAAACAATGTAATTTACATTGGAAAAGCAAAGGATTTAAAAAAGCGGGTTACCTCCTACTTTTCAAAGCAACAGGATAATCGGAAAACAGCACTTCTTGTTCGGAATATTGCGGATATCCGTCATTTGGTAGTGGAAACAGAACAAGATGCACTTCTGTTGGAAAATAACCTGATAAAGAAATACCAGCCAAGATATAATATTCGTTTAAAAGATGATAAAAGTTATCCCTGGATTTGCATAAAAAATGAACCTTTTCCAAGAGTATTTAAAACACGAAATGTAATTAAAGATGGTTCAAAATATTTTGGTCCATATACTTCTGTTTATACCGTCCGAACCTTATTGGACCTTTTCAAGACTGAATACAAACTAAGGACCTGCAATTATGTTTTAACTAACGAAAACATCAAAAGCGGCAAGTATAAGGTATGTCTGGAATATCATATAGGAAATTGCCTGGGTCCGTGCGAAGGTCTTATTGATAAAGAAAGTTATGAAGAAGGAATTAATGATATTGAAAACATTTTAAAGGGAAATATTACCGGGGTAATTAAGCATCTTGAAAATATTATGAGCGAAAAAGCAACATTATTGGATTTTGAAGAAGCTCAAAGAATAAAGGAAAAATATGATTCATTAAAAAGATATCAAAGTAAATCTACTGTTGTATCCCCATCTATTTCTGATGTGGATGTTTATTCCATCAGCGAAGATGAAAAATTTGCCTATATCAATTTTTTAAAAATTATAAAAGGTGCAATTATTCAAACATTTACTCTTGAGATTAAAAAGAATTTAAATGAATCTCCCGAGGAATTATTGTTAGCCGGAATTGTTGATATACGTCAGAAAATTTTTAGCAATGCAAAGGAAATTCTGGTACCATTAAAACTTGAAAATGTATTCGATGGTGTTAAATTTAAGGTCCCATTGAAAGGTGATAAAAGAAAGTTACTTGATCTTTCACAGCGAAATGCAAAATATTTCAGGTTGGAAAAAGACAAACAGGCAATACAGTTAAATCCTAAGATTCGTGAAGAAAGAATTTTAAGTACAATTAAAAAGGATCTTCAGCTATCGGATTTACCTAAAAGGATAGAATGCTTTGATAACAGTAACCTGCAAGGTTCAAACCCTGTAGCAGCCTGTGTTGTATTTAAAAATGCCAAACCATTTAAAAAGGAATACAGACATTATAACATTAAGAGTGTTGAGGGACCAAATGATTTTGCATCAATGGAGGAAGTGGTTTACAGGCGATATAGGAGGCAATTGGAAGAAGAAAATGAATTGCCCCAGCTGATTGTAGTTGATGGTGGAAAGGGTCAGCTTTCAGCTGCAGTAAAGGCCTTGGATGCATTGAATTTGAGAGGAAAAATATCAATCATTGGGATTGCAAAACGATTGGAAGAAATATATTTTCCTGGTGATTCTGTTCCGGTTTATATCAAAAAGAATTCTGAATCTTTAAAAATTATTCAGCAATTAAGAGATGAAGCACATCGCTTTGGAATTAATTTTCACAGAAATAAACGGTCTAAAAGTTTTATTGGTTCAGAACTTAATTCGATAAAAGGAATAGGAAATGAAACGGCTAAAAAACTTTTTGAAGATTTTAAATCTGTAAAGAAAATTAAAGAGCAACATATTGAAGCTTTAATACAATCCGTAGGAAAATCAAAAGGAGAAGTCGTTTACAGATATTTTCACCCGTAAATTAAGAAGAAGAAAAGGAATCTGGTATTCATGGAAATGAGGAAAGGTGTTAATGGTCCAGTCTCTTCCAGCTATTGCATATTCTGTTGATAATAAGCAGTTTACATCTGTATCAAGAGGAATAGAGACGGATAAAAATCAATCATTCTTTTTATGGGGATTAAATTGGTGAGTCAATAAACAGAATTTACGAATTTCCACTTTTTTAATTTAACGGCTTTGGATTTAGATAAAACTTGTGCGATAAAACAAGATACTGATTTCAGTAAAACTTGGGTAACAAGAGCATACTGAATGAAAATCAGGCAGAAATAATTTAAGCGGAACCGGTGGTGATGATTGCAACTAGGCAAAAAGCCGCATTTTATGATAATATTCGTGTAATCTCCAGTGGGTTTATAAAAGCAATACAATAAAATCAATAAGGTTTCCGGTACTTATCATCTTCTTCCAAAAGACCCAGATAACTTATGAAGCGACTTTGGGCAATTACTCCATTTTCAACAGCATTTTTTACAGCGCATCCTGGTTCATGTGTATGTGAACAATTATTATATTGACAATCAGATGAATATTTAAATATTTCGGGGAAGTAATGTGAAATTTCCCAGGGTTCCATATTTAGCATACCAAAACCTTTAATGCCCGGAGTATCAATAATATATCCTCCAAAATCAAGTTTATATAATGTGGTGTAAGTAGTAGTGTGTTTACCTGTTTTATGATATTCGGAAATTTGCTCCGTTTTTAACTTTAAACCTGGCTGAAACCGGTTAATCAAAGTGGACTTCCCTACTCCACTGTGACCGCTGATGACATTAATTTTATCCTTTATTTCAAGTTGCAAATTTTCTAAACTTTCCGGATTTTTAGCAGATGTTGTAATACAGCGATATCCAATTTTATTGTAGATATCGATTAACTGGATTAATTTATTTGTTATTTCAGCATCATAAAGATCTGTTTTGTTGAAAACCAGTAATACAGGAATATTATAAGCTTCTGCTGAAGCAAGATAACGATCAGTAAATGTGGTTGTTGTAACCGGATAAGCTAAAGTCACTACCAGGATTGCCTGATCAATATTTGCTGCAATGATATGTGATTGTTTTGAAAGATTTTGAGAACGCCTAACGATGTAATTTTTACGATCGGATACAGAAGCAATAAGTCCAATTTTTTTTGCCCGGTCTTCATTTTCATCATTTTGGACTATAAATTTAACGTGGTCACCAACAGCAACAGGATTTGTGCTTTTAATCCCTTGTAGGCGAAAATTGCCTTTAACTTTGCATTCATAGAGTACAGCGTTTTCGTCTTCAACAGTATACCAACTTCCTGTGGATTTTACCACCAAACCTTTCTTCACAACAACATATTTTGAATACAAATGTAGGTATTCATCTGTAAGGGGGAATCATCAAAAGTATTTTTTCACGTGGAACATACAAACTTTTACTCCCAGGAAAGGATTATTTTTCCACAATTTCCTTCTTCCATAATGTCAAAAGCCTTTTGAAAGTCATCGGCGTGAAAACGATGTGTAATTATTGGTGTAATATCCAGCTTTGTGGTTAGCATCATTTCCATGTGATACCAGGTTTCATACATTTCCCGGCCATAAATTCCTTTGAGTGTTAGACCTTTGAAAATGAGCTTACTCCAATTGATTTGAGTGTTTTGTGGCAATAAACCAAGTAAACTTATTTTTCCGCCATTATACATGTGGTTAACCATATCATTAAATGCAGCCGGTGAACCGGAACATTCCAATCCGATATCAAAACCTGCAATCATTCCATGTTTTGCCATTGCTTCCTTTATACTTTCTTTTGCAGGATCGATTACCCTTGTTGCACCCATTTTCCGCGCCAGATTTCGTCTGAATTTACTTAAATCGGTACCGATAATGTTTCGCGCACCTGCAAATTTACAAATGGCTGCAGCCATAGCTCCTATTGGTCCGCCTATTCCTGTAATTAGAACATCTTCGCCAAGTAACGGGAAAGAAAGTGCCGTATGAGTTGCATTTCCCAGTGGATCCATGATCGCCATTATATCATCTGGAATACTCACATCGACATGTAAAACGTTTTTGGCCGGAACCGAAATATATTCAGCAAAACCTCCGTTACGGTGAACTCCAATACCTACAGTGTTATCGCAGATATGTTGTCTGCCCCGACGGCAGTTGCGGCAAAAACCGCATGAAATATGGCCTTCCACGGTAACCCTCTCCCCGATTTTCACACTATCAACTTCTGAACCGGCTTCAACAACTGTTCCCATATATTCATGTCCGATTATAACCGGTGGTTTTATTGTTTGTCTGGCCCATTCATCCCATTTATAAATATGTAAATCAGTGCCACAAATAGCTGATTTTCTGATTTTTATAAGTACATCGTTTGGCCGGACTTCTGGCAGTGGAACATCTTCCATCCATATTCCTTTTTCTGCTTTACGTTTTACTAATGCTTTCAATTTAAATGTTTTATGAATTTATTTTTCATTGAAAAATCCATTGCAAGTTATAGCAAAAAAAACGTATAAAAGATAACTAAAATCATTTTGGGGGGTTCAAACCTTAAGGAATTTATTAATTCAGATGTTGGTATTCAACAAATATTTTTTCGAGATGAATTTTACCGGATACCAGCTTGCAAAAAATCCAATGAACAGAACGGCTCCAAATACCATAAAAATGTCAGATAATATGATTTGAACAGGATATGCAGAAATTACAAAAGAACCAGCTCCCGGAAGTGATATGAACTCAAATTTTATTTGAAGCCAACAAACGAAAATGCCTAATAAAGAACCAAGTACAGCACCAATAAATGAAATTAGCCATCCATTGTAAAGGAAAATTTTACGGATTAATTTGGAAGTTGCACCCATACTTCTCAGAACAAATAAATCCTCTTTTTTATCGATTATGAGCATGGATAAGCTTCCCAAAATATTAAATGAAGCAATAATCAGGATAAAAACAAGAATAAGATAAGCTGCCCATTTTTCTGATTTCATCGTTTTGTAAATCAAATCGTGCTGTTGGAATTTGTTTTTCAACTGGAGATCGCTTCCCAAAATATCCTGTATGTCCTTTTGCAGCTTTTTTGCGCTTACTTCAGGTTTAAAACCTAGTTCTACTGCCGAAATCTTATTTCCGCTCTCAAAAAGCTTCGCAGCGTATTTAAATGGGACGATAATATATTTTGAATCAATTTCCTCCAAAACCGAAAAAACACCCGATGGATAAATATAATCCTGATTTATAGAGCGAGCAAGATTCATGGAAACCTGTTTTCCTTTTCTCGGAACAAAAATCCGGATGGGATCTACGAAAGTCAGGCCTATCCCCAGATTAAATGCAACCCCCTGCCCTACTACAGCATAATTTAGTCCTTCATTTTCAATGGAAAATTCGCCGTTTACAATCAAACTGTCAATGTGTGTGTAACTTGCATAATTTTCAGGAACACCTTTTACAATGGCCGGATACTGCTGGTTTCCATATTTAAGTAAAGCCACTTCTTCAATCACTTCCGAATAATAGGCAACCCCGGGCAAATTTTTAACTTTATCAAAATCATAATTATCCGGGTTAAACATTTTTCCCTCTTTCGCAGTAATTTTTAAATCGGGGTCAAAATCGCTGAAAAACGTATTTATAAGGTTGGTAAAGCCGTTGAAGACAGAAAGTACAATTACAAGAGCCATCGTTCCTACAATTATTCCTACTACAGAAACTGCAGAAATGATGTTGATGATGTTTTGTTTCTTTTTCGAAACAAGGTATCGTTTAGCTATGAAAAAAGGTAAATCCAAAATTTTATTTTAAAAAGAACGGTGACTTTTGCAGTTTATTTACTGATCCAGCAATTTGTCGATGTGTTCAATGTAGTCGAGGCTGTCGTCGATATAAAATTCGAGTTCTGGAATCACTCGCAGATTTTTGCCCACTCTGCGGCCCAAATCGCCACGGATTGATTTTGTATTTGCCTGGACATCAGATAATATTTCCTGGGCAAACTGAGATGGATAAATGCTCAGATAAATGCGGGCGATTCCCATGTCTTTTGTTACCCGAACAAGCGATACTGTTATAATCTTACCTGAATATTTCGATTTGTTTAGTTTCAGGAAAATATCTGCCATTTCCCTTTGAACGAGTTTCGAAATTTTATTCTGCCTGGTGCTGAATTGTTCCATAATTTGTTTTCTGTAATTGTATTAATTTTCAAAATTAAGGAAAATAGTTGAACAGAGATATTTTTCATGAGTCAGTACAATGAGATAAGGAAGAATCAACAGCCTCTAATCCGGGTAATTGTTTTGCGAAAAATTTTTAAAAGCATTCCTTAAATCTTCATCTGGTTTAATGATGTTGTAGTTTTCCCAGAATTCAGCATCGTAATTATTTATCATTTCAACAAAAATATCGCGTTGTGTAAACGATTCTTCCCGTGGAAATCGTTTTAAATCAGTAGGTTCAACATCAGTGACAAGCAAATCGGAAACGCTGTGAAACTCTGAATTAAGATTGTTCTTTTTACTTTTTATTTTGAATATTACAGAAGCACGCGCAGTTTGTAAATGCCATTTTCCCTGAAATTGCTGATAATTTACTTCGTACTGAACGAACGTAGGACGAACTTTCACTCCGGCAGGTTTCCTTTTAATTAATATGGATGCCGCCTGTTTCAATCCGCTTTTATTGTACCTGAAACCAGCATGAACAATGGCAAATGTTTCACGATGAACATAAATTTCACCTACATAATTTGACAAACCCATACTTGATACAGGTTGAAATTCAAGAACATAAACCGGATTTTCGTTATACCAGATTACTTTGGCAATAGTGTACTTGTATAAATCCTGGTATTCCGGATCAATAAACGGAACCATATTTTTTACCACATCCAGCTTAGTAATGGTAAAAGGCCCACCCTGCAATTTAAAACTTAACCATGTGAATGGTTGAAAATCAGGACTTTGTCTACCCTTTAGCAAATGAATTAAATCTTCTTTGGAACTGTTTGAATAGGGAGATTTTAAAATTTCAATTACCGCTTCCGAAACATTAACATACTCCTTGTCCTGTTTAAGTGTTTCCCGGTAAAAAGCTGTCATTAATTTTGAATAGGAACTGTAATTTTTAGGAATGTTTTCCCTGATATTTTCCAGCAACTTTTCAGGAGTTGTGGAAGTGACTTTAACTTCACGTATGCGGATTGAAATTGATTTCATTTCGAAAATATCTTCATCGAGTACACGGGCAGCCGGTAATATCATTTGGGCGTA
Source organism: uncultured Prolixibacteraceae bacterium (assembly GCA_963816685.1). Taxonomy (GTDB): domain Bacteria; phylum Bacteroidota; class Bacteroidia; order Bacteroidales; family Prolixibacteraceae; genus CAVYUC01. Next base: position 58,917 of record CAWFMB010000017.1, read on the forward strand.
TCCCATACACGAGATTATCAGTGTATCAAGTATATGATCAGGATGAAGTTTAAGAAGGAAATCCCCATCGACATTTGATATTGTGCCAATTGGTTTGTTTAAAACCGATACTGAAGCATAACTTACAGGGTCACCTTTTCGGTCCTCAATAATTTTTCCCGACAGGAAAAAATACCTGACAGGGACAGTATCAGTTTTTGCTATGGGAGTTATACTACCGGGTTTTTTACGTGAAATTATTATTTGGTTTTGAAGTTCAGTAAAATCATATTTACTTGTATCCACTAATTTCGTTAAAACAAAAAATAAAGATTTATCGATCACATCCAAATTATATCTTTTTGAGGCATCAATTTGTGCAGCGTCGTACGAAAAAAAAACCCTTGCCTGCCAGCTAATCTGGTCAAAAATAATATTTAATGGTTGATTGTTAACGCTTATGGAAACACGTCGCTCAAAAACAGAACCATCCTGTTGCTGCCCTTTTGTAACACAGGCAAACAACAGGATGGAAATTAAAAATATACTTGTTCTGCATTGGCGCATTAAAACAGTTTTTTCAGCTCAAATGATGTTTTAAATTCTTCACCATCACGCAACACTTTAACTTTTATTTTCTTATTCTCTTTGCTTTGAAGCAACAAATTTATATCATTTAATTCTAACGACCTATGATTGCTGCTGTTAAGCGATAAAATCTGGTCGTTTTCTTTTAATCCTGCAAAATAAGCCGGCGAATTTTCACGAATGTCGGTAATTGTAAAAACAGGCAATCCGGGCATTGGATTAATCACTTCCATTCCGCTCATGTTATAATTGAATTCATCTTTTATTTTGTAAGTAGGCCGCAATGTTAAACGACTGTTTCGATAGTCAATGGTGACATTGAACCGGCGCAGGATTTCGGCTCCAATTGTTCCGTTTCTGTCATTTGAAGAAATGAGCTGGTCGATAATTTCGGAATTGGGATAAGCTACAATTGGTTTTGGCAGAATCAACGGGCCAACCCAAATACCATCAATTCTTCCTTTAACTCCATACAAATCGCCGCTTAAACCTCTTCCAAGAAATGTTTCTATGTGGTTTACGGGCAAATCAATTCGTTCATCGGAATGCTCAGAAAGCCACAATGCATCGCTGGCGCCAGTATCAACCAACAGTTTTACAGGTACTTCCTCCATTTCGTCAGTAACAATGCTTGTCCTTACAAAAGGCTTATTGTTATCAAAATGCAACGGTAAAATAATGTCTTTTTTGCGGTCGCGGTACTTGTAATATTCAGGTTTATTAAGTGTGATCTTTTTGTTCAGGTAATCAATTTCAACAATATAATCTTTGAACAGGTTAAACCCGATTAAACCATGCACCGGTAGTCCAAGCATGTGCGAAATCTGAAAATTTTCATCGATTATCATCTGCACTTCCTGGTTGCTGGCAATCAACCCTTCAATATTCAAGGTATTATTTCCGGAGCGGTAAGCTGTTAATTCCTTCCCCTGCCCCAGCCCTTTTATCTGAACCGGGATTAAATAGTTTAAATCCAGCTTGTTAACAAATGGCAGTTCAGTAATAATCGGAAATCTGACACCTGTATCGAGAATAAAATTTAACGTGTCGGAATTGTTAATTGTAACCGGAATTATGATAAGATTACTTGCCGATTTGAAATTGATGGTAATTGATTTTTTATTCTGGTTTTCAAAAAGGAATCCCCTGTTGGTTGCATATTGCTGCGTATTATTTTCATAATCAATACTTTCATCGAGAGGAACATAATCACGCACAACAAGAATGTTGTCTTCAATTTCAAAAAGAAGGTAAAAATCCTTCATCAGTTTATCCAGTACAAATTTTATTGGTTTGTTTGAAATGTTAAGACTGACTTTTTTATCGGCAATAATTCCCGAGTTGTACGAATAATCGATGTTCAGGTAATTGCATATTTTTTCAATCACATCCGACAGCGATTCATCTTCGGCATAAATACTAATGTTTTGATCGAGTACCTGGTTTTTATTATCCTGGGCAAACGGTGTAATCGGAATCAAAACCATTACAGTTATTGCAAACAATAACGTAATTCTGAATTTTGTTATAATTGTTTTCATGACTTTGAAGCTTTTATGGTTTATCTTTCTTTTTCGATAATGTAAATTGATTGTTTTCTTCTGACAGATTTAAATCAAATGTCAGCGTAACAACATTCAAAATAAATTCAACGGGTTTTTGATCGAAACTGGCAGTTAAAACCAATTCATTTAATTCTTCATCTTTTAATTCAATTTTAGCATGATAGACATTTTCAAGATAATCAATCACCTCATTAAGAGGAGTTTTTGTAAATACAAAGCTGTGAGTTTTCCAGGAAAGAAAATTCTGATCACTGTTGAATGTTTTTTCGAGCCGGTGATTTTTACTCATAAGAGTTCCTTTTTCGCCCGGATTTAAAACCACTTCCAACGATTGAACCGGCAAATCCGGAACATTTTGTGATACCTGTACTTTCCCGGTTTTTACCACCACTTCCACTGTTTCATTTTCAGGATATGCACAAACGTTAAAAGAGGTACCTAAAACTTTTATCTGTGCTTCTCCTGCATGAATTATAAAAGGCTTTGCGGGATTTGGTGTTACATCAAAAAATGCTTCACCGGTTAATGTAATTTCCCGCACATCTTTTTCAAACTTTTTTGGAAATTTAATTTGAGAATTACTGTTCAGAGCTACTGTGGTTCCATCAGGAAGTACAAATTCTTTAATCACCTGATTTTGTTCTGCAGTTATTTCACTGTAAGCTGAAAACTTATCCCGGAAACCAAAATAATACAATCCTGAACCAAACATAACAGCAATCAAAAGTACAGCTGCATATTTATAGAAGGTTGCAATAACCTGTTTCCCTTTGACTTTATGTTGATTGGTTCTTCCTGTTCTTGATTGTACTTTTGACCAGGCGGTTTGGCTGTTAAAGCGTTTCGATTTGTAATATACATCCACTTTTTCGAGCAACTGCCTGTTTTTTTCCAGCTCTTTACTGTTTTCAGCATCCCGGAGCGACCATTGTTCAACTTCTTTATCTTCATCAGAAGTAGTTTCCCTGCTGAAGTATTTTGCCATAAGGCTCCAATCAAATTTCCCGTTGTTATTCATTTTTTTCATTCTATTTAAATGACAAGACAAAGATGTTTTACCCCTAATTTATTTTTTAAGGAAGATACAGCAGAGCATTAAAAATGACTTGAAATTCTTAAGTTTTTCTCTTAGTGTTTTGAAAGCCAGTCCCATTTGCGTTTCTACAGTTTTAACTGAAATATTTAGTTTTTCTGCAATTTCCCTGTATTTTAAACCTTCTTCCCGGCTTAATCTAAAAATTTCACGTCGTTTATCAGGTAGCGAATCAACACATTCTTCTATTTTCTGAAGGAGATCAACTTCAATAAAATTATTCTCATCCTGTAATTCTGAATCACTTTCAGAAAGGATATTTTTTGTATGAAGATTTTTAATTTTATTGTGTTTGATGTAGTTCAAACATAAATTTTTTACCGAGCGGATGAGGTAATTTTTAACTGAAGATTCAATATTTATCCGGTTTCGTTTTTCCCATATTTTAACAAATAAATCCTGAACTATTTCTTCAGCTTCGGTATCGTCTTTTAGCATTTGGGTGGCAAACAGGCACAAACTTTTATAATAATGGTGAAAAACAGTTTCAAAGGCCTGTTCATCCCCATTTTTAATTAATTCGAATAATTCTATTTCATCCGGCCGGTTCATGTTTAAGTCTTTTTTTGAATCCTGCTAAAGGTAGTAAAAACCTTATCCTTCCAAAAGCTTTAGATTGTTATGTTAATAAAGTTTTTATCATTTTGCCAGTTAGGTAATCCTGCTATTTTTGTTGCTTAAATTTAAAAAAATGACCAAAAAGAGAAAAGAAACCTGGAGCTTTCCACGGGCATTTTGGGTGGCCAATACAGTGGAATTATTTGAACGTGCCGCATATTACGGTGTTTTTATAGTGATTACCCTTTATTTATCACGTATTTTAGGTTTTGGGGATATTGAAGCTGCTTTAATTGCCGGAATTTTTCAGGCGCTGTTGTATTTACTTCCCACTTTTGCCGGTGCCTATGCCGATAAAATCGGCTTCAGAAAATCATTAATTATCGCATTTGGCCTTTTAACACTGGGTTACCTTGGAATGGGTGTTTTACCAACAATGTTTGATTCTGCAGGATTGGTGGAATACGGAGAACAAACGGTTTTTCAAGGGCTTGATGTTTCATTTCAGAAATACGCCATTTTACCGGTGCTCGCATTAATTGTTTTGGGTGGTTCATTTATTAAATCGGTGATTACCGGAACAGTAGCTAAAGAAACAACAAAAGAAAATCGTGCAAGAGGTTACAGTCTTTTTTACATGATGGTTAATATTGGTGCTTTTTCAGGAAAAACAGTGGTTGAACCACTCCGCGAAATGATGGGAAATACAGGTTTAATCTGGATAAGTTATTTTTCGGCACTAATGACTTTAATTGCCCTTGTAGTTGTATTTTTTATGTATAAAAGCAAACATATCCAGGGTGAAGGAAAAACAATTGGTGAAATATTGGAAGGGCTGGTAAGGGTTGTTTCAAATCTGAGATTGGTATTTCTTATCCTGATAATTACCGGCTTCTGGATGGTGCAGCATCAAATGTATGCCACAATGCCCAAATATGTTTTGCGATTGGCAGGGGAGGGGGCAACTCCCGGATGGTACGCAAATGTAAATCCATTGGTTGTTTTTTTAACGGTAGGTTTTGTCACTCATTTAATGCGTAAGCGTTCAGCCCTCTACAGCATGACCGTTGGTATGTTTATTATGCCGGTATCTGCTCTTTTTATGGCATCGGGTAATTTAATCCATGAATCCATTCTGGGCATGCATCCGGTGGCTTTTATGATGATTGTTGGTATTGCTTTTCAGGGATTTGCCGAAACATTTATTTCTCCGCGATATCTTGAATTCTTTTCATTACAGGCTCCTGCAGGTGAAGAAGGGTTATATCTTGGATTCAGCCATTTACATTCATTTTTATCGTCGGTCCTTGGTTTTGTTATGTCGGGAGTTTTACTGGAGAAGTATTGTCCTGATCCACGTTTGTTTAGCAACAGGGAAGCGTGGCAGGAAGCAGCAGTCAATGCACATTATATCTGGTATTATTTTGTTGGAATAGCATTAATTTCTGCAGTATCACTGATAATTTACGGGCAGGTAATTAAAAGAATCGATGGCAGAAAACAAATTTCAGGTTAATGTTTTGTTGATTCAGACGAAATAATTAGTTTTGCACACCATTTTCCGTATAGGAATTAGCGGGTTGGTGACTTCACAAGAGAAGGGGAGAGGCCAGCAAAGTAATTAGCCTGGGGAGCTGTCCCGAGTATTTGGGAGTAGAATTCACCAGGTAAGAAGAGCCCGGGTGGCGGAATTGGTAGACGCGCTGGATTCAAAATCCAGTTCTGGCAACAGAGTGCGGGTTCGATTCCCGCCCCGGGTACTATAAAGGCCTTGCAGCTTAAAAGTTGCCGGGCTTTTTGCTTTTATTCCCGTGCCTCAGGCCACAGTCTTATTATTTAATCACAGATTTTTGATTGCAGACAGAACAGGTAGAAGCGTCCCGATTACAATCGGGATTCTGGCAAAAGAGTGCGGGTTCGATTCCCGCCCCGGGTACTATAAAGGCCTTGCAGCTTAAAAGTTGCCGGGCTTTTTGCTTTTATTCCCGTGCCTCAGGCCACAGTCCTATTATTTAATCACAGATTTTTGATTGCAGGCAGAACAGGAAGATGCGTCCCGATTACAATCGGGATTCTGGCAACAGAGTGTGGGTTCGATTCCCGCCCCGGGTACTATAAAGGCCTTGCAGCTTAAAAGTTGCCGGGCTTTTTGCTTTTATTCCCGTGCCTCAGGCCACAGTCTTATTATTTAATCACAGATTTTTGATTGCAGACAGAACAGGTAGAAGCGTCCCGATTACAATCGGGATTCTGGCAACAGAGTGTGGGTTCGATTCCCGCCCCGGGTACTATAAAGGCCTTGCAGCTTAAAAGTTGCCGGGCTTTTTGCTTTTATTCCCGTGCCTCAGGCCACAGTCTTATTATTTAATCACAGATTTTTGATTGCAGACAGAACAGGTAGAAGCGTCCCGATTACAATCGGGATTCTGGCAACAGAGTGTGGGTTCGATTCCCGCCCCGGGTACTATAAAGGCCTTGCAGCTTAAAAGTTGCCGGGCTTTTTGCTTTTATTCCCGTGCCTCAGGCCACAGTCTTATTATTTAATCACAGATTTTTGATTGCAGACAGAACAGGTAGAAGCGTCCCGATTACAATCGGGATTCTGGCAACAGAGTGCGGGTTCGATTCCCGCCCCGGGTACTATAAAGGCCTTGCAGCTTAAAAGTTGCCGGGCTTTTTGCTTTTATTCCCGTGCCTCAGGCCACAGTCTTATTATTTAATCACAGATTTTTGATTGCAGACAGAACAGGTAGAGGCGTCCCGATTACAATCGGGATTCTGGCAACAGAGTGGGGGTTCAGATTTGCAAGAAGTGGGGTGGGTGCGGGGTAAAAATGCAGTAACCAGAAATAATCCGGTTAAGGCTTTTTGATCGCCTTGTTTATCATCCGGCAGGATAAGGTAGTGGAACTAATTTTCGACATACCAAAGAGGGATTAAATTCGATTCGAATCGAATTTAATCCCTCTTTGGTATGTCTTTGGTAAGGAGATTATAACTGATTGTTGTATGATTTGAACCAGATGATACAGCAGGTTTACGAAATGATATATAACATCCTGCTCTATCAGGTATTTAATAAGCGAAGTAGTATGGTTTGGAAGCAAAAGGTGAATCCTGCATCAATATTTATTAAATTTAATCCTATACTGCTGCTGTCACATTTAAAATACTTAAGGATAGGTTACCATTACCGGAATTTAAGTGTTTATCTTTCTGTTCTGATTAGCAACTATGAAAAACAAACATCACGCATAGGCGTGACAAACAACAATGAAAACATCAGATGCGGGTTGCAAGCCCGATAGTCAACGGGCATCGGGTGAGAAAGTTGAACTTATAACTGCCAACCAATCAGCGAATTTTATTAATTTGTTTGGGTGAAGGAAATAAAAAAATTGCATAAGAAAATACCGGCATTTGTTAATACCGGTATTTCCTGTAAGATGCAATGAAAATGCTGCAACACTTTTTATTGTCCTACTGC
>CAWFMB010000018.1:0-140580 GCA_963816685.1 uncultured Prolixibacteraceae bacterium
TAACAAGTCCAGGAGCATCTGTAAAATTTCATTCACATCCTCTTTATCCAGGGAGGTTATTGGCTGAATTGCAAAATCACTGTTATCTTTAAACAAATTGTATTGAGTAATCGTCTCCACAACAAATGAGTGCCATAAATCCACTGTTATTTTTTCTCTTAAATAACCAAGCTGGCGGGCACATCCAGTAAATTTTTGGATTATTTCTGCGTCAGTAATATCTGCATTTTTATATAAATCGTTGAGTTTTTGTGTATAGCAACTCAAAATACCTACATTGGCCCAACAAATATTAATAAGTGCAAAATTATCGTCCGGATTTTCCGGGTAAGTGCTTTTTGCATCCCAAATACATTCTTCATAATTCAATATCGCATCATCGTACAGAAATGCATCTTCACTTCTGCCTCCTATATTCAGGGCAACAAGATGGTAAGGTTCTTCGTCCGTTTCCAGACCAATAACTTCCAAAACATCCAATACATCCAATGTATCCAGATATATTTCTTCCGCTCTTTTCTTCTTACCCAGTTCAGTTAAACATTTGCCGGTTAACGCCCACAATTCGGAGAGATCCCGAAGCAGAAAATATACCTTTGTCCTCTTTTTTTCTTTTAGCTTACCAATGTCTTTAAAATCATGGGGATTATTTGTTTGAAATTTTAAGATGTAATAAAGTTTTTCGGATATTTCATCGGCGGATGTTTCCAATATTCTCTGTGCCGTTTTAAAATCGTACTGATATATGAAAAACATTGCCTGGTCAATGATATGGCTGTAATATTCCTTTACATGAATCTTTTTAATTTCACTGATTGCTGCCATATAGTTTCCGGTTGCTGCCTTAACAAGGGCTAAACCGCGCAAAGCATCTACTTTGATTTTTTTGTTTCTGTCATTTGACAATTTACTGAATATTGGTTCTGCCTCCATTAATCTTCCGGAATAAAAGTACAGAAAAGCAAGAGTTAACATATCCTTTTTTGAGGTTAGCAGCTGGCAATATTCAATTGCAAAATGATACTGATATTGTCTTTCGTATTTTGTTACAAGTTCCTGGTAATAACGAAGGGAAACTCTGATGTAATCCGCCAGTTCATTGATAGCAGTCCTCAGGATATCACAGTTATTTTCTGTTCTGCTTTTTGATTTCCAACGCATCAAATTGTTTTCCGGACACCAGGCTTCAATAGTTACTATGTCTTTGTTTTCCGAAACTATTCCTTCGATGGTATAAATTGGGCCGAAAATCCACCGGTTCAGTCTGTTCCATATAAACTCCAGCGGAATAGTTGTGCCTGCTATGCTAATATTCACTGCTTGTCCTTTTTTACCGCCCCCCTGGCTCATGCGATCACGTGCTTCTTTCGAAAGTATTTGCGGTTGCATTTCCAATTCGAGTAATTTAGCTATGGCCGTTCCATTATAAACATGTGAGGCTTCCAGTGAAAGAAAAGGTTTAATCCGGATTCTTGCAGGAAAGGCATTTGAAAAGATTTTGCGTGACATTAAATACAACAGGGCTGGTACCAGCATAAGGATTAAAACCCAAACCAGTAATTCCCAGCCTGCATTCTCAAATATCTCAATATTATTTATAATAATTAGTGCAATTATTACGGTGATACTCCAAATAATCCAATCAATGTATTTTCTGCGCATACCCTGATTCTTAAATTTATTTTGAGGAATTGAATTGCTGCTTTCTTAAACATTTCATTTTTAAAATATTAAAGTTAAATGATTCTAAAAAAATATCAAAGATGTACAGGGAGAACATTCAGCAGATTTAGAATACGTTCAGTTGAAACCAAACTTTTTTCTGTGTACTTTACGACTGTTAACGGAGGGATAAAACCGGCTCTTTGGGTAGTATGATTGCTTTATTTGAATACTGTTTTATTCCGGTTTCCGGATGATAATCCTTTAGTCTCGGGTGAACCAAAATCCGGTAATCATCGGAGATGGAAATCAAACCTTTATCGAATGCACGGTGAAAGGTTGGGGATAAAGCCAGCCCGTTACGGATGGAATTAATCCGACCGACTGTATTTTACAGGTTGGTTTCGTTATTTATAAGTTTTTCCACTTCCAGTTTCAATACCGGAAGGTGCTTTTGAATGATCGCCCAAATATTTTCATCAGATATATTATCATAGGCATGAATTATTTGATTCCTCAAGCCCACAATCTTATTGGCGTTTTTTAACGGAAAGTCTTCCTCTTGCTTTAAAATTCTGTTCACAGCTTCCCCGATAATTTCCAAATCGCGCTCCACTGCACGTTTCAAAATGATATTCGATGCATAATGCCCAAAATCTTTAGGGACATTTGTAAAGAAAGTTTCTACTTCATCTATCGCTATTTTTATATCAAACAGCCACTTTAGTATCCTCTCGTCCATACAGTTTTATTTTATCCCTGTCAACCGACCTCTTTAAGACAGGATTTTTTATTGTTTGTATTTCCAGCAGGTCAACTTTACGGACAAATAAAGTTTCCAACTCCTCTTTAAAATCCATGTAGTTATCAAAGTAATCCATTGGCCCGATATCAGCAAACTCCACCAAAAAGTCGATATCGCTTTCATTTGTATATCTTCCTGAAGCAACTGAACCAAATACATACAATTCAGCTACATGATATTTATTACAAAGCTTAAAAAGTTCATCGATATGTTCCTGAATTATTTTCATGATTTCAAAGTTACAAAATATTAAATATTTATCAGTTTATCACGTCACCCAGGTAATCTTAAATTCCGGCTTTTCCACCTTCCTGATTCGACATTCGTTATTCGACATTCGACATTCATTATTTTCTTTTCTTTTCTTTTCTTTTGCCACGAATATCACGAACCAACATGAATAAGGATTTATTACCTTAGTTATTCGACATTCATTATTCGACATTCGACATTCATTATTTCCTTTTCATCAGCCACGAATGTCACGCATTAATAAAATAAAGTTATCTTTCCTTCATCATTCCATATTCGATATTCGACATTCATTATTCATTATTTGCCATGAACTGCGGGCAGTCAGAAGAAATCATTCTTATGTTGAACAACAAACCAATATTTTATTCTGTTTTTATTTGGAATATTATTGCATTTTTCTAATTTAGGTGTCTTAATTATTTGAACGTCACCAACCTGACAATACATTATTTTAAACTTAAAGTTAAATTATAAAACCTGACGCATGGAACACCAAAACCAGAACCACGCCGTTAAATACGGGCCGGATTCCTTCTGTTAAATAATCAAAAACGAAATAAAAAGAGCCACCTGTGCCGTGGAAAGCTTTCAGGTGGCCCGTGAGCTAATAACCAAATAGATTATTAACACCGTAAAATTAAAAAAAATGACAACACTCAATGAAAATGAGAAAAGAGCTTTTATAGCTGAAACAATAACTATCACCACGCAGGAAACAGTAACGTTGACTGCTGCAGGATTCGATCCTGCAAACCGGTTAATGGAGTTACAAAACAAAGTAGTCCTGGCCGATTTGGCCGAGGCGGAACAACAACGGGCGGCGGTGGCGGCTAAAAATGCCACGCGCGCTTCCCAGGAGGCATTAAAGGCAGCATACGATGATGCCTCTTCTATGATCGACCTTTTTGAAGGTCTGCTGGGAAAAAGCAATACTCTTGTACATCAACTCAGGCAACTGAGATAATACTAAGTTAAAGGTCCTGACATTATAGCTCACGGCAGGACCTCATTCTTTCCACAAAAACCTCCAGACAACTGCCGGAAATCATTTTATCCGTTTCCATCCCAAATAAATGCGATGAAAGAAATTTGCAGGGATAAAAACCAAATAGTTTTGTAAATCAGTAAATGCATAAAAAACATTGATACAAATCAGTATTAGTGTTAAATCTGTCAAGCTATTTTAGGAAAAGTCACATTAAGGGATAGGAACATGATATCCATGGCGGGAAGCTTTCTATCCCGGGATAGCGACATCTTATCCATAGCCGGAAACCTTCTATCCGGGGACAGGAACATCATAGCCATAGCCGGAAACCTTCTATCCGGGGACAGGAACATCATATCCATGGCTGGAAACCTTCTATCCGGGGACAGGAACATCATATCCCTGGCTGGAAGACTTCTATCCGGAGACAGGAACATCATATCCCTGGCTGGAAGACTTCTATCCCGGGATATAACGATAATATCCCGGGACAGAAAGCCTGTATCCCGATTTTAAAAATCGCCGGAAGCATTGCCGCCAAAGGGATTCAGGGGCTAAATGAACCAAGCCTGCTCCAAACGGTTTGGATTTATGATTGTAGTCTTTGATTATTGGGTGAAACGGTATTTTAGTGCCGACAGAAATCAGACATCTGGTTTTATGCTTAACCCGGCAATAAATTCATCAATTGTTTTCGAAGGTGTTTTTCCTTTCACGATTTCAAGGGATTCAAATTCATACCACGAATAATCATCACAATACCGGTGAAACCTGAATTTTGAAATTCCTGATTCTTCCGGATAAAAGAACTCCCCGCTAATCAGTTTTTCGGTAAGTTTAATCCGAACTTCTTCCAATGATAAATTACCGGGATTTGCAAAATCTTTGAATCCAAAGGTTTTATAATTGCCTGAATCACGATACAAATAATGAAAACGAATGTTGTTTGGCATTTTTACTTCGAAGGAAATAATAACTAGTGTCCAAAAGATTTTTCACAAAACCTTTGTATATTATTAATATATAGATAATTATAACAAAAAAAGTTACGTGTCGATTTGAATTCATTTCCCATCTTAGCTGCCTGAAAATAAACCAGGTAATTATGAACAGCGGCAAATATGTATTCAGTCAACTCGTGGCTTTCCTGCCAAAGAGAGTTTTTGATATGATAGTCAAGCGATATAACGGAGATAAATGGGTAAAGACATTCACTTGTTGGAACCAACTGCTCGTTATGATTTATGGGCAATTGGCTGCCTGTGACAGCCTCAGAGAGGTCGCGTGTATCGTTGCCTCTATCAAAAACAAGAGTTACCATCTCGGATTTGGCACTGGCGAAATAAAACTGAGCAATCTTTCCTACGCCAATGTAAATCGTGACTACAAGATATTTGAAGAGTTTGCCTTTTATATGATTAATCTTGCTCAAAACAAGCGAATTGCAAGGCCATTCGAACTGCATGGGAAGTTCTATGCGTTCGATTCCACCACCATAGACCTTTGCTTGAGCTTGTTCAAGTGGGCATACTTCAGAAAGAACAAGGGTGGTATCAAAGTCCATACGCTGTTTGATGTTGTAACTCAGATTCCTACTTACATTCATATAACAGAAGCAAAAGTTCATGATGTGAATGTGATGGATCAGATACCGTATGAGCCATATGCTTTCTACATCTTTGACAAAGGTTATTATGACCTTGCAAGGTTGTATATCCTTAACACTATTGGATCCTACTTTATCATCCGACAGAAGTCTCATCTTAAGTATGAAGTTGTTGATGGAGAAGAGCTTTTGGATGAAGGAGATAATATCCTGCTTGATCAGAAAATACGCCTTGTGGGCTATCGGACGAAGAAAAAGTATCCCGCTGAACTGCGCAGAATAGTGTACTATGCTCCCGATCTTAAAAGAACCTTCACATTCCTTACAAACAACATCAACATTAAGGCGAAAGACATCGCTATGCTGTACAAACAGCGATGGCAGGTGGAACTCTTTTTCAGGTGGATAAAGCAGCATCTTCGGATCACATCCTTTTGGGGTAATACTGAGAATGCTGTGAAAATACAAATTTATGTTGCGGTTATTACCTACTGCCTGGTGGCTATTGTTGAACATGATTGCCAGTTGAGCAGATCGACTTTCAACGTGCTTCGTGTTGTAAGTAGAGTGCTGACAGACAAAACAAACATTAAAGATCTTTTTTTGTCCTCCGAGACTATTGAAGATGTATATGATGATGCCGTTCAACTTGAATTTGCTTTTAAGTATTAATTGTTTAAAAAATTAATTGGACACTAACCGGCTTCTTGTCAACGGACGATGAGTAACATAGTATTAAAAGGAAGGATTTTTCTGCCATTCGTGCAATGATTGTGCAAATCGTTTGGAAACTTCATCCTCATTTTTTTGAATGATTTCAGCTATTTGCTTAAAAGTAATGCAATTTTTTCCATCCATTTTTGAATCATCCGGAGCAATGTAAATAATCTCCATCCGATATTCGTCATTTATAATCTCGTAATTTTTACTAGAATCAACCCAACCAATTTCAGACAATTCGTTTAAGTAGCTTTTATACTTTTTACGGCTCCTTGAAGCATTCATAATTCTTTTGAAACTAGTCACTAATCCGGGAACATTTAATTTTTTGGCTGTCTCCAAATACTCATCCTGTGTTTTCCGCAATGAATTGTTATCGGTTTTTAGTTCGATGAGTAATACCTTTTTTTGAATCTTGTCAACGACAACATAATCGATACGGTACGATTTATTCCAATCTTCTTTTTCAGGATGAACATCACCATACCGAACGGGAAACTCAGGAAGGATTTTATCCACGTGAAATCCAAACACTACTTCCAATACTTGTGGCAAATAAAGTGCAAAGAAAATATCAGCGCGGCGCTCCAGTTGATAGGTGGGAAAATGACGCCAGTGGTCGAGGCAATCGAAAAGCTTTTGAATGAAATCTTTATTTTCCATTTTGATTTATTTTAACTTTCATCAATTCAGTTAAACTTACTGTAAAAGGAATTCCGGGCGATTTATATGGGTTTTTTACTTTCTCCTTTATAGTTTGAAATTTTTCAAGTTTGGTAAACTCCCATTCAGCATTTCCGAATTGTGACTTTTCCAATTCTTTAATTTTAATAACTAAATAATGTGACTTGGAAGGATTAGGATAACCGAGCTTTAATAATTTCTCCTTTGTATAGACTTTCGGTCCGTCACTGATAATTTCAAATATTTTACCTGTAGTTTCTTTACCGCTCTGTCGCAGTAATAAAAATCGAGCTTCAGTAACTTCCTTATCTAATACAAGTGAGCCTTCATCATCATCCATCCTGAAATTGTACATTCCATTATTTAAATACCAATCAAATCTTTCTTTATTTATTGAATATCCCAACAAAACAAAAGTATCATCCGGTATTAAATTTCGATTTGTCCCCGATAATTCAGGAATAAAATCTTTTAATTCATTTGGATTCTCATTTTTGTGAATATCATAAATCCTAAATGCAAGTTTTTCCCGCTGAGATGCCCGATTAATAAAATGATCAATAACTTCGAAAATAAATGATTTCAATTCGCCAATTCCACTATCTGTTTTTGAAGGACGAACAGGAAAAGCTCCCAATCCGGGTATTATTTCATGAAATCCTTTTTGTTTTAAACTTTTATCCCCGGGATAAAGCACATAAGCGCCGCCTGTTCTGCTAATAGCATCCTTATAAGCATGCATTTTCAGCAAATCAGCATTTTTATAAATACCCTGCCGGTTTTCGTTTTTTTCTTTATTTAAGTCTTCTTCATAGCTTGCTTTTTCCTTCTTTTCAAAAAATTCCTGAGATTGTTTTCAACTTTATATTTTGCATCGAAATGCAAGTGCACAATTAATTCCTGCTTTTCGGCTTCGTCTTCTGTAATTCCAACCGGCCAAAATGATAATGTATAATCAGGACGTAATGTTGTTGTCCAGCTGCCAGATACCGGATATTTTTTATTGCCTCCAAAGGAGCGATTATAATTAAATCGGACATTTAAATTTCTTTTATCTAGAAAAATAAATCCCGTTCATTGCCGTGTATTTGCCTTGTTTTATTTGAAGATTCAGTCCATCATTTGTTTTCTCAATTAGTTGTTCAATATCCTTTGGTTCAATTTGAAAAATAGAATTAAATAAATCGAGCAATTTGAAAAACAACCAGTATTCATAAAGCACAGCAATATCCTTTTTACCGCTGCTGTAAACATCGTCTCCACCACTCCATATTAATTTCGCAGCTAAATCAAACATCAGCCAAACGCGTAACACTTCCCGGTAACCTTCTTTTCTTTGAAGAACAGGACTATTTATTTTCAACGTATTTGGCCTCGATAATTTCTTTAAAAACAGAATGTGATAAATAAGATTCCAGTTCCCGAATTAGGATTAATGATTCTTTATCCAATTTGGTTTCAGGTACTGATGCCTTGTTTATATCAAAACAGAATTTAAGAAATACCCCAAGAGCATGTTTGATAAACCGGTTCTCAGGAGTATCAACTGTGTCATATTTTTTTACTGTCGTTACTTTTTCAGGCAAAGAATGCAAACCATAAAATTGTAAATAGTGGTTATCTGGAAGATGCATTCTGTTCCGCCCGGAAATCAATTCTCTTATATTTCTGTTTTTGTACCTTCTGACTGATGAAACATTTTTTTTCTCATCAGTAATTTCCCATTTTGTCACAGGAGAAGATACTATCCTATGAATAGATTGAGAAAATTCATCGGTAGAAAGAATGGACTGAATGAAGGAAAATTTCTGATAAAGAGTTTGGTTATCTTTTGTATAATCAGTTTCAAAATGATGAGAAACAGGCGAATTAGCCTGCATCAATAAATCAGTACATTTTTCTGTAATGAGCTCAAGCATGTCCCGATAATCGTCTCTATAGCCTGATTTTTCGGATTGCACTTCAAGTTCAACTTTGCCAATTTCCTTATCTTCTCTAAAAAAGGGAAGGGTTAAAGTGCCAACATAAATATTTGGAGAAATTACGCCAATGTGTTTGTTTCTGGGATGATGTTGTACGATATGGTTTTTAGAAAAATGAAAAGCCTTATTGTTAAATTCATAATCATAAAAACAACCTTCTACTATTTGATAACGGGCCTCGCCATTTTCAATTGCATCGTCAACATCAAACAGTGTCTCACTTTTCCGCTCATCAATTATTAATTGTAAATCTTCAATGAAATGATTTAATGAAATTGATATGGAATGAAGTTTTCCCATTTTTATGCTTCGGCATAACTGGCAAAACCATTATCAATAGCTCCTTTGTGCATCCTGGTAATTTTTTCGAGTGACAACGGGTATTTTACCTTCTCCATTTCTTTAAAATCAAAATCCTCCTTCTCAAAAATTTCTTTTTCAATATTGCTAATCTTATCCGTTACACAAAATCCCCCAAGCGTTATTAAAACCGGGCATAACTTCCTTCTGGAACCATGTAATTTCGGTAAGAGTTTTTGCATAATTGAAATATCCAATTTTTCATCCACCGATAAGCTAGAATCAACTGCATTTAACTGATTTATTAATCGAATTATTTCATTTGCGCTTCTGTATCCAAATTCAGCTCCGGCTTTTTTTAGTTGTTTAAAGAAAGCGACAAGCGTTTCATTTATTTCCTTCTTATCGGTTTCATCGAATGTTTTATTTCGCGACATTTCAATAAAACTTTTTGCCATTGATGAACCACGTCCCTTCAGTTCACCTAAATTCAGATTTTTTTTATTGTTTAAAAAATATTCAATTTCATCCTCGTTTACCCTGAATTCTATTGTATTGGCACGATCGAGTACTTTAGGGCTAAACATATAAGTGGTTTCATCAATATTTACCGTACCAATAATAAAAAGATTATCGGGTAAATTCAATTTTGCCGGTACTCCATTATTTACAGCACCTTCTGCAAATAATGGTATTTCCTCATTCGATTCCATTACACTTAAAAAATCTGCAAAATAACTTTCCACATGGCTCAGATTCATTTCATCCAATATTAAAAAATAAGGCAAACTTCTGTTTTTATTGGCACGAATTATTAAATCAAGAACGCCATTATCGGGTTTTACATATTCATCCGGTTTTAATGCATTCGGATATCCAAGCAAAGGTTCTCGGTTTGTCCAATCAGCGCCAACCGGAACCACACAATATTGATTTTCATCCGTACAAATCCATTTTGTAAAAGCCTGTGCTAATTTTGTTTTTCCTGATCCGGAAAGCCCGGTGAGAATTACAAAAGGTTTGGTAAGAAGAGAAGAAACAAAGCGAATTATCATTTTCTTTGAAAAAAATAGCCCAGAATAATTGATGTTATTTATAAATTTTTGAATCTCGAAAAACCTATCATGATTAACTTGAGGTCTTCTAATTTCAAATATTGGTTGGGAAATTTCTGAATCATCTCCCTTTAACAACGATTTATATTCCGTGATAATATCTAACAAATCGTTATCCAATTGAAGAGGAGTTGGCATTGATTTTAAATAATAAACTTTGTAAACATACGAGGCTCCATATCTATCTGGAATACCCAAATTATTTTTTATAAAAAAATCTCTAATTGTGAGAACTCCTTTGTTTAGCTTCCAATTTAGAGCTGGCTTATTAGTTTCACTAATTCCATAGGCTAGTATTAATATCTGTTGTTTTTTATAGTATAAATACACTGGGTAAATTCCATCAGAAGTTTTTTGGTTCTGCCCCAGAAAAGAAATCCAAGGTACTTTAGCTGGATTACCTTGTCCAAAACTTACTTGTACTCCTAAATCTAAGTATTCCTTTTTATAATGTATTGTCTTCTGACTTGAAGTAGCTGCTTGATCAAAAAACTTTGACAACTCGGGGTAATATCCATTTTTTTTAATAATCTTAAATCCTTCCTTATCAAGTAAATTGAAAGATTCTGTTCCAATACCTCCCTCAAAAGAATTCCGGTCTAACTCCTTTCCATTTGCAAAAATATTTGCATAAGAAACAATTAACTTAGGAGGTAATAACTCTCCTTTATACAACACATCATAAGTGCTTGACAGAGCATTGCTTGGAATTCCTTCATGAATAATTTTGTTTGCAGCTTTTTCAAGATGAAGACGAGAAAGATTAACCGGGATTTTCATATTATAATACACTAAAGGTTTAAATTGATTTTCCTAAAAGTAATATTTTAGCATTAATAAACTGTTTAACAAAGGAGAAATTTCCGCACCAGCATTTCGGGCTTCGTGTTCTTTCCTTTTATGCGGCTCATATTGTACGAGCGGGTTGCTTTATCGTGCACATCCATACCGGCAAATTTACAACATTAAACAAAACCTGTATTTTTTGCCGGCCTAACCGTGCCGGAGGTAATGCATGTGGATGGGGAAAATGCAACGGAGAAACATCCGGCTCCGGCCGGAGTTGAATACTTTAATTTGTAAACCCAAAAAAGTTGTCGTGCGGGTTTATTATAGCATTCAGTTGATTTTTGCTTGCGCAATTCATAACTTAGATAAAAAAATCATCCGAAGTTTCGTTTTGAATTCAACTTAACCTTTCAATTTTAAATTATGAAAAAGTTTTTTGTGGTAGTCCTGTTCGGCTTTCTTGCCATAAATGTTCATGCGCAATGGTATAACAGATCTTTTGGTGTGGATAACATTGACGATTTAAGTGAAGCACAATTAAACTATTCGCTGCAACGGGCACAGGCAAATCTTAACGCCGGGAAAATATTAACCTTTTCCGGAATTGGAGCTTTTACTTTGGGAACTTTTTTAGCAGCGAGGGGTTTAAATGGATTTTGTTTTTGGTGGCGATGATAATGAGTTTGGCAAATATGTGGCCGGAAGCGTACTCATGCTTGTGGGAATGGGATCGACCATTGTTGGAGTACCCTTTTGGATTGCCGGCTCAAGTCGTAAAAAAAAGGTTGAAATTGCGCTGCTCAGGTTCAATTCGTCAGCTTTTACAGGCTACAGGCAACCCGAACAAATGGGATTGAGCTTGAAAATAAATTTCTAAATATACGCACGAAAGGCCGACCTCAAGGCCGATGCCGCCGATGTCTGCAGCACCAGCCTTTCAGGCTTTGCTGTCGGCAAAGTTCGGGGTTCCGGGGAAGGAGAGGGAGGGAAGTTTAAAGTTTAAGGTTTAAAGTTTAAAGAAAGTTACAGGTTCGGAGTTCGATATTCGACATTCGAAGTTCGAAGTTCAGAGTTCGGAGTTCGACATTCGACATTCGAAGTTCTGAGTTTCGGGTTCCGGGAGCGGAGTTTTAAGTTTAAGAAGAGTGAGTTATTTCAAGTAGTTCACCTTGTTTCCTGCAGCTCTCGCGGCTTATGTCTTGCGTTTTTTGTCTTGTGTCTTGTGTCTTGTGTCTTGTGTCTTGTGTCCTGTGTCTTGTAGTCTTGTGTCTTGCAGCTTGCAGCTTGCCTCTTGCAGCTCATCTTATGAAACATTGCAGGAATTTTATATCTTGAGCCGGTATAATTTTACAAACGCAAATCATGTTTCATTTCTATATTACACTTGCTTATATTCTGCCTAACATTTATGTTTTCTTTCGCATAAAAAACCTGTTTATCGCCAGGGAATACCGCCGCTGGTACATACCGGCTTATTTGCTGCTTGCAATCATTTACCCGGTTTCGCAGAATTTTTTAAGGCACAATTCTGATTTTGTTTCGCAACTTCTTACCACCGCTGCAGGTTATATTTTGCCCTTTTTCCTGTACCTGTTTTTGTCGGTTCTTGTTTTCGATCTGTTTTTACTGATAAACCTTGTTTTCAAATTCGTTCCGGCCGGATTTCGAAAACGTTTTTCATTCCGGCTGGCAGTATTTTCTTCCATGCTGTTTCTGTCGGTGGCAACAGTCATTGGCGGCGCTGTCAATTTAAATACCATCCGGGTTTCAAAATACAACATTGTTGTTCCGAAACGGAATTCGGATATCGGGAACCTGCGGGTGGCTTTCGTTGCCGATTTTCATATTCAGCAAAATACAAGGATGGGTTTTGTCCGGCAGTTTGTTCGAAAGGTAAATGCGCTGCAACCCGATATTATTCTTTATGGCGGCGACATTGTTGAAGGCCGGGGCGAAAATGCAACCTCAGCGGAAATTGAATCGGCATTGAAAAGTATTCATACAAAATACGGGGCATTCGGCGTGCTTGGAAATCATGAATTTTATGCAGGACAGGATGACGGAAGTTTTTTCAGAAAAGCAGGAATTACCTTGCTTAACGATTCAATTGTCAGAATAAATGATTCGTTTTACCTTGCAGGAAGATACGATGAGCATTTCAGGAACCGTAAAACGGTGCGCGAAGTTTTGGGGAATCATCCGGCTGATTTGCCCATTCTACTTTTGGATCACCGCCCGACACAATTGCAGGAAGTAAGCCAGACAGCGGTTGACGCCCAATTTTCGGGACATACGCATAACGGACAACTTTTCCCGTTGAATTATATTATTCACCAGATGTACGACCTGAGCTGGGGATACATGAAAACCGGGGATACCCACTTTTTTGTGACAAGCGGCCTGCGCCTGTGGGGGCCGCCGGTTAAAACTGCCGGGAAGTCGGAAATCATGCTGGTGGATTTTAGTTTTCGGTAGGACAGAGTTCAGGGTTCCGGGTTCCGGGAGCGGAGAGAGTTTAAAGTTTAAAGTTTAAAGTTTAAGGCCTGTCCGGCTGATAGACGGGTTTAAAGTGTTGGAGCTATTCGAAGTTGTTGTTGTTGTTGTTGTTGTTATTGTTGTTGTTGTTATTGTTGTACTTACAGAACCACCCCCGGTTTTGTCCGCATGATTTTTATTTACCACAAGTGTGCTGAGGGACTTCAACCGACCCCTCCTTGAAACCCCTTTGGTCGCCCTCCCCGCAATTCCTTACGCCCGATGAATAATCGGGATTAGTCCACTCCAAATTACAGTTCATTTTATTCCTGTAATTTGAGTGTCACTGAACTGACCATTTCCCCCAAACGGGGAAAAAACAAGGTGTAAACGGAGTTAAAGGAGGGGAAAAGATTCGTTGGATTATGATGTTGCCGATTTCTTATTCGACATTTTCTAGCTAGCAGTCTGTGGCTTGAAGCTTGTGGCTTGCAGCTTACAGCTCATAGCGCATGGCTCGCGGCTCGCAGCTTGCAGGGATTAATCACGACTGATCACTCATCACTCATCACGGAGACTGCTAACTGAGACTGCCTGTCCGACTGATATCAATCAGGCGGGCGACTGATCACTATCACGGCTCACTGGAATAAAAAAGTCACGGCTGCCGGCCGTGACTTTTTGTGAATCTGAAAATTGTTCCCTGTAAAATTTTACCTATTTATCCAATAGGAGCATCCTGCCCGAGAACTGATTTCCATCATAAGTTATCCGGTAGTAGTAAATTCCCGGTTTACGGGTTCCGGCATGCCAGGTAACCTGCTGTATTCCGGCAGGCATTTGTTTTGCTGAAAGTTCCTGTATTCTTCTTCCGCCTGCATCAAAAACGGATACCAAAACATATGCCGGTTCATCCAGCTGGTACTCAATTGTGGTTTGCCTGGTAAACGGGTTGGGGTAATTCCTGTGCCAGCGGCTGCTTACGACGTCATTGAAACCGGAGGCATCACCGGCAACCGATTTTAATGCAACAGTCGGATCCTCAGTAAGCTGCTGCAGCATTTCCGGCGGCAATACGGCTTCTCCTTCACCAACATTCCCATAGGTGTCGGTAGCGGTACACAAAAGGGTAACGATATTGCCTTCCACCGAAACAAGATGGCCTTCGGAATCGAAACTGAATTTGAATTTGCTTTTGTCGTACTTGGCCTTTATTACCTGCCCGCTGTTTACTTCCACACCTCCGTTTGCCACTATCGCTGCCCAGAAAGCAGCGGCATCGGGTGCTTTAACATCCACGGTTTTTTTCTTTACATCGATGACAAGTGAATAGTTTTTATTGTCATTCCAACTTACCGAGGGATTCTTCAACTCAGGAATCCGAATCACCGACATGGAGGAGATAATGCCGGAGCAAAGATCGCCCGGAGTACAGGAAATTTCGAACTCGTTGGATTTATCCGTGGGCAGGAAAGCGGCTTCCACAAGAGGCGCCGAAGTATCTTCAACGGTAACAGTGGCATTGTCAGAGGAAGTGTTGCCACATTCATCTTCCACCACCAGGGTGATGGAATGCACACCTGTTGAAAGGATCACTTCGGCTGTGGGCAATTCTGAAGGGCCGGCGATGACAGTTGCACCTTCATACCAGGTGTATTGCAAAGTTCCGTCTTCGGGGTCGGTTGAGGAACTTCCATCCAGCATAACAGTTGTGCCCGCCGGGCCTTCACATTCCGCGGTAATATCGGCCGCACCGGCAACCGGATCTTGATTCTCTCCAAAAACATGCAGCATTACAGTGACGGGATCGGAGTAACTTCCGTTTTGGTCGTACAGAATATATTGATAACTGTCTGTCCCGCTAAATCCTGCATCGGGCACATAGATAAAGCTTCCATTGGTAACAATCGAAGTCAGCGTTCCGTGAGAAGGTGCAAAATAGTTGGATACGATTATCACATCTCCATCGGGATCCACATCGTTGGACAAAAGTCCGGGTGCTGGTATGGTCAGCGTTGTTCCTTCCGAAAGGGCGTAATTTTCAGGCACCCCGATTGGTTTTCGGTTATCCGATTCGCGTACAGAAATGTTAACCGTTACCTGAGCAGAATAATTGCCGTTTTCATCGTATAACAGATACTGAAAACTGTCATCGCCCGTAAATCCGGTATTTGGAACATAAGTGAAACTTCCGTTGGTAACAATGGATGTTAACGTCCCGTTAGCCGGTGGAAAGTAATTCGATACAATAATATTGTCGCCATCCGGATCGGAATCGTTAGCCAGCAAACCGGGAGCAGCTATGACAAGTGGAGTTTCTGCCTCAGTGGAATAATAATCTTCACCTCCTTCCGGAATCCGGTTATATGACTCCACCACTTCGATGGTCACCGTTACAGGAGCAGAATAATTGTTATCCTCATCCAGCAGGGTATATTGAAAACTGTCGGTTCCTGTAAACCCGGCCGGGGGCTCATAAATAAAACTTCCGTTGGTTACGATAGACGTTAATGTTCCGTTAGCCGGTGGAATGTAATTCGACACAATAATATTATCTCCATTAGGATCAAAATCATTGAATAAGAGCCCCGGAGCCGATATCGTCAATGTTTGATCTTTTTCCACCGCAAAATAGTCTTCCGCCCCATAGGGCAATTCACCTGCAGCGATAACATCAATCGTAACATTCACCTGCTCTGAAAATGCTCCGTTGGCATCTCTTGCTATATATTGAAAATTATCTGTCCCTGTAAATCCAGGTGCAGGAACATAGGTAAAACTTCCATTGGTCACAATCGATGTAAGGGTTCCGTGCGATGGCGGGAAATAGTTGGATACAATAATTGCATCTCCGTCAGGATCAACATCATTGTATAATAAACCGGGAGCGGTTACAACTAGGCTGCCGCCCTCCACAATCCCAAAGTAATCGGGATTGCCTTCCGGTTTTCGGTTGGTTGCATCGAGAATTTCTATGGTTACGGTTACCGGGTCGGAATAGGTTCCGTTGGCATCGAGCACCAGATATTGGAAATTATCGGTGCCTGTATATCCGGGTTCGGGAACATAGGTAAAGGCTCCGTTGGTAACAATTGAAGTCAGGTTTCCGTGTGTTGGTGGGAAATAATTGGATACAATAATCGCATCGCCGTCGGGGTCAAAATCGTTGGACAATAATCCGGGGGCAGCAATTGTCAGTGGTGTTCCGTCATAAGCAACATAATCATCGCTTAATCCAACGGGCTTTCGGTTAAACGGGTCAACTACTTCGATTGTTACGGTTACCTGTTCCGAATAATTGCCATCGGTGTCCAGCAACAAGTACCCGAAGCTATCCGTTCCGGTAAAACCATTTTCAGGCTCATAGCTGAAACTCCCGTTGGTAACAATTGAAAGCAGGGTTCCATGCGAAGGAGGGAAATAGTTGGATACAATAATAGTCTGGTCTTCAGGATCGATATCGTTTGTAAGAAGACCGGGAGCAGCAACCACCAGATTTTTTCCCGCCTGAACGATATAGGAATCTTCCATTCCCACCGGAGAGCCATCACAGGGAAAGGTCAAAACGGTATTCGCTTCTTCAGCTGATTTTAGTTCCGGACGTAAAGTTTTGGGCATCGCTTCAAAGGAAGGGGAAATGCTTTGTAACGTCTGAATAGAATTGGATACAGGAACAAACTGATTTAAATCCATCACTGGCAGAAGTTGTGCAGGGTTTGCCAGCTTTGTAAAATTTCGCTGTAAAGAACTCTGTTCATCCACAACGGATTGTGAATTTATCAGGCTAATCATTTGTTTTTCCTGTGCAGATAAAACAAGTGTTGTCAAAAGAAGTAAGACTGTCAGACAGTACTTCAAACATGTGTAGTAAAATTTTTTCATCGCTAAGGAATTTATAGTACAATTTAAGACATTTTGGTGTTTATATTATATATGTTGCGTAATTAATTTTACACCAATTCCAAGGGAGCGCGAGGGTACGGGGAGGCGGAGGTCAGAATTCAGTTTAAAGTTTAAGGTTTAAAGTTTAAAGTTTAAGGTTTAAAGTTTAAAGAAGTTCCGGGGGGTCCGAGAGAGGGTGACCAAGTTTAAAGTTCCTTGTTTAAAGTTTAAAGGAAGATCGGTGTTTCGGGTTCCGCGTTCCGAATTCTGTGTTCGGTGTGCGGTATTTAGCGTTCCAAGGTTCAGGGAAGCCGAACTGTCCCGTCAGGGACAAAATATGGGTAGAAAACCGATTACCACTTACGAATAAGTCCTGTAGGGACGAAATATTTATCCTGGCGGAAAATAGAGATTCTTTTCAAAATATTCGTCGAATGTTTGACGGATAGAATCAGGGTTCAAAGTTCAGAGAGTTTAGTGTTCGGCATTCGTGTAAGGTTCATTAAGGTTCATGGAATAATCTGCCAACCACGACTGACCACTGATCACTGAGTTTCCGAGTCCCAGGTTCCGAGTCCCGTTTTAGAGGGGGGCCTGGATTTTAAGGTTTAAAGTTTAAAGGAGAGCTTGCATCTTGTGGCTTGTAGCTTTAAAGTTTAAAGTGTTGGAGCTATTCGAAGTTAGTGCCCCTCTTAAAGTCCCATTCAGGGGATTTAGGGGTGGGCTTCAGCAGTTCAGAGTTCCGGGTTTGGAGTTCAGAGGTTGAGATCAGGAGGTTGGAGTTCTGAGTTCAACATTCAGAATACAGTGTTCAGTATTCAGTAAGGGAGTTATTTACCACTGAGACTGCGACTGCCAACTGAGACTGATCACTGTGGCCCACTGAGACTGTGATTGATAACTGCGACTGATCACTGATCACCGTGGTTCGGGGTTCCGGGAGCGGAGAAAGTTTAAAGTTTAAAGTTTAAAGTTTAAGGCCTGTCCGGCTGATAGACGGGTTTAAAGTGTTGGAGCTATTCGAAGTTGTTGTTGTTGTTGTTGTTATTGTTGTTGTTGTTATTGTTGTACTTACAGAACCACCCCCGGTTTTGTCCGCATGATTATTAATTACCACAGACGGGCTTATTTGATATTCGATATTCTTTTTTTAGCCACGAATATCACTAACCACCCCGTCTGATTAGCCTAACTGGCTTTTAACTCTGACATTCTTTACCCCTCTGCCTTCGGCATCTCCCCTTTTAAGGGGAGAGCATACATATGATGATACGTATCCAAATGAAAAAAATAAACAATGTGCGTGTATTATTACGGCTACCTCTCGTTTTAACGCCTTATTCTACATTCGATATTCCTTTCTCCTCTTCCGATTCGTTATTCCCTGTCCGTCAATTCAGACGGGCTTATTCGATATTCGATATTCCTTTCTTCCCTTCCTGATTCGTTATTTCTTATTCGATATTCGATATTTCCTTTCTTCACCTTCCTGATTCCTTATTCCCTGTCCGAATTCAGACGGGCTTATTCGATATTCTACAGTTCCTTTTTTACCCACTAATATCAATAACATAGCTAGTGGCTAGTAACTAATAGCTAGTGGCTTGAAGCTTTAATTATAAAGGTGTTTGATATTGATCTTTTAGAACCACCCCCGGTTTCGTCCGCATGATTTTTATTTACCACAAGTTTGCTGAGGGACTTCAACCGACCCCTCCTTGAAACCCCTTTGGTCGCCCTCCCCGCAA
Source organism: uncultured Prolixibacteraceae bacterium (assembly GCA_963816685.1). Lineage (GTDB taxonomy): Bacteria > Bacteroidota > Bacteroidia > Bacteroidales > Prolixibacteraceae > CAVYUC01. The sequence continues at coordinate 19,012 of CAWFMB010000018.1, forward strand.
TTCCTTACGCCCCGATGAATAATCGGGATTAGTTCCACTTCCAAATTACAGTTCATTTTATTCCTGTAATTTGAGTGTCACTGAACTGACCATTTCCCCCAAACGGGGAAAAAACAAGGTGTAAACGGAGTTAAAGGAGGGGAAAAGATTCATGCGCATGAATAATGTTGACGGTTTCTCATTCTGCTTTACTAATAGCTAGTAGCTAGTGGCTAGTGGCTAGTGGCTCTAATTATATTTTGTTTATCAAAAAAACGAATCCCTAATTGATATAAACTGCCATTGATTCATGCATTCAGGCAGTAAAGCATTAAGCATTCAAGCATTCAAGCATTCAATTTTAACGGAACCAGAAGACGAAGTGGTTGATGTTGAACTTTTAGAACCACCCAATTAAACAGAGATACAGGTTGATCTGTTGAATGGATCGTTAACTTTGCAGTGAAACGGAAACCTGTTTGTAATGAATAATTATGAGAAACATCTACTTTCGGAATTGACGGTCTGGCAAAGGCAAATGCTTCAACGGCCCTCTCTTGTTAACCAGCTGTCGAAAAATATACAGGTAAAGATCAATGCCTGGATACCTGAGAAGGTACATCAGGCAATTACGGTAACCATCAAACAAATGATACGCGGGGTGTTGTTCGGTGCAAATTATACAACCGCCAAACCATTGTCGGGCCTTTCATTGCAGGAACTTGAGGCAGCTGTTCAGCAACGGGTTAAATTTTACAAAACCACCGCTGCTGTTGAAGGGGGAGTAACCGGTGCAGGTGGCATACTTCTTGGATTTGCTGACTTCCCGATTTTAATTGGTCTTAAAATGAAATTGCTGTTTGATATCTGTTCGATGTATGGGTTTGATGTAAAAGATTATAAGGAAAGGGTTTACATCCTGCATATTTTTGAACTTGCATTCTCAAGTCATGAACACAGGCGAAAAGTTTACCTCAAAATGGTGGACTGGAATCAGAAGAGTAAAGATCTTCCTGATGATATCCACCAGTTTGACTGGCGTAATTTTCAGCAGGAATACCGCGACTACATTGACCTTGCAAAGATGGCCCAATTGATACCCTTCGTAGGTGCGCCTGTTGGATACGTTGTTAATTCCCGCCTGATTAAAAAACTGGGGAAGACTGCAATGAATGCTTACCGCATGAGACTTCTGCAAGATGATTTGATCGTAAAATCAGTTTAAAGAACAGAGAGCCGTTTGTTTCTAAAAGTTGAGATGTGAGTTTCAGGTATAAGGTATCAGTACCAAAGCCAACAATCCCGTAAGGTTAAAAATTTCTCATTCATCTTTGCCCGTGGCCCGTGGATTTCAGCTATAAAAAAAATTCAGCAGTCTGTAACTAACATCCTGCTGAATTTTTTCTTTCGTTTCCGGTTGTCCGGGTTATACGTATCCCTGGGCGAGCATGGAGTCGGCAACTTTAATAAAGCCCCCGATATTGGCGCCTTTTACATAGTTGATTGTACCATCTTTTTCGGTACCGTATTTCACGCAGGTTTTATGGATATTACTCATGATTTCCCGCAGTTTTGCATCCACCTCTTCGCGTGTCCATGGTAAACGCATTGCATTCTGGGTCATTTCGAGGCCCGAAGTTGCCACACCTCCGGCGTTGGCTGCTTTACCGGGGCCATAGAGAATTTTTGCATTGAGAAACACCTCAACCGCCTCATTTGTCGATGGCATATTTGCACCCTCGGAAACCAGCTTGCAGCCATTTTTAACAAGCGTTTTTGCATCTTCCTCGTTAATTTCATTCTGGGTGGCACTCGGAAAGGCCATATCACAGGCGATACCCCACGGTGTTTTTCCTTCGAAATATTCAACGTTGTATTTTTCGGCATATTCCTTTATGCGCCCGCGGCGAATATTTTTCAGGTTCATTACATAATCCAGTTTTTCCCTTGTAACACCTTCCGGGTCGTGAATAAAACCATCGGAATCAGAAAGTGTAACCACTTTGGCGCCAAGTTCAATCAATTTCTCGGCAGTGTACTGCGATACATTTCCCGAACCTGAAACCACTGCTACCTTGCCCTTCATATTTTCGCCGCGTGTACTTAGCATCTCTTCGGCAAAATAAACAGCACCGTAACCTGTAGCCTCCGGACGAATTAAGCTGCCTCCCCACTCGAGTGATTTACCTGTAAGCACGCCGGTGAATTCATTTCTGATTCGTTTGTACTGTCCGTATAAATAACCAATTTCGCGCCCGCCAACGCCAATATCACCTGCAGGCACATCTGTATCGGCACCAATGAATCGCTGAAGTTCTGTCATAAAACTTTGGCAAAACCGCATAATTTCATTGTCCGATTTTCTTTTTGGATCGAAATCAGAGCCTCCTTTTCCACCTCCAATGGGAAGTGATGTTAGACTGTTTTTAAAAACCTGTTCGAAGGCAAGGAATTTAAGGACACCCAGATTTACAGTTGGATGAAAGCGGAGGCCACCTTTGTAGGGCCCGATGGCGCTGTTCATTTGAACCCGGAACCCGCGGTTTATCTGGATTTCACCATTATCGTCGACCCAGGGTACACGAAACATAATCACCCTTTCCGGCTCTACCATCCGTTCAAGGACTTTAGCCTGTTTGTATTTCGGATTTTCCTCGATAAAAGGCATTAAAGATTCCACAACTTCCTGAACCGCCTGATGAAATTCAGATTCCTCCGGGTTTTTGGCAATTACTTTTGCCATAAACTCACTGATTTTAACATCTAATAATTCTGTCATAACTTCTTATTTTTTGAAATGAATACTTCCTGTTTTTCACAAAAGTATTTAGCACGGGATAGCAGCAAAGAGAAGAGTAAGAATTACGTAAATCACGTAAGGGGATGTGAACTAAACGTTATATGTCAATGATGTTGTTTCTGATGGCAAACTTTATCATATCAACAGTATTTTTAAGATTTAGTTTTTTCATTATATGGTTTTTATGGGTCTCAACAGTTCTTACACTAATGTATAAACGATCGGCAATTTCCTGGTTGGTAAAACTCTCCCCCATCAGTTTCAGTATTTCAAGCTGCCGGGTACTTAACCGGGTTATCTCTTCATTCATCAGAAGTCCCCGGTTGTTCATATCCAGGATGTACCTGTTTAAAACAATTTGTGTTATGGATTTACTAAAGTAGTCGTAGCCGTTTCGAAGGGTGTAGATCGCCTCTGTTAAGTCGGATAATGCGGAATGTTTTCCGAGATACCCTTTTGCCCCTGCCTTTATTGTTTTTAAAACTGTTTCTTCACTTTCAGTAACCGACATTACAAGTATGCTCAAACCCGGGTTGTTTATTTTTACCTGTGCCATCAGGTTGAGTTCCCTGACCGATATTTCATAAAAATTCAGAACCAGAATATTGATTTTTAACTTTTTCAGCTTTTCAATAAGCAGGCTCCGGTTATTTGTGGAGAAAACCACATGAAAGTCGCTGATTCCTGACAGTAACCCGGCAATTCCTTTTAAAATCAGATTATGTTCTTCAAATACTGCAATATCAATCATCTGTAAGGGATTCTATTCATTTTCGCCTGTAATATCCTCTTTATAAACTATTGCCGAGGATTTATGTTTTCCATCCATCAACACCGAAACCGGCTTTTTAAACCGGACATGTTTGAAATAATTTGTACGATTCTCCAGCGGATTGTTTTCTATTTCATCCCACCTTATAAAATCGGTGGAAGAAAAATGCTGGACAGAGAAATAACCGATGTTCATAGCTGTTACGTTGTGAAAAAAGTGGGACCCGAGGGAATAATCGAGTGGAAAATTCCGGAGGCTGATTTCAACGATAACACGTGCGTTTGAAATTTGCGACCAGTTCACCGGAATTCCGACAAACTTATCGCGGCTTCCCCAGCGACCGGGCCCTATCAGGATATACTTCCTGTCGTAATCTTTCATTATTTTATTCAGGTTGTCGATTTCCTCCGCCATTTCAAGGGTTTTCAGTTTGTTAAATTTGTCGGTATCCACATAAATGATGTCAAGTATATCATCAATCTGTCCATTTCCAATACTCGACTGCGTATAAAGCAACATTCGCGATTTGTCAATTTTATCCAGGTTAATTTTTTTACTCAGGTATTCGCCAACCAAAGGTTTAATCTGCAATAAATAAAAAGAAGGCAACCCGTTTTTTGTGGTGTCCAAATCCACTGCGTATTCAATTTCAACCGGTGAACCGAATGCTTCCCTGACGGTGTTTAATATGGTAGCGATTGTCTGTGCCAGTGGAATATACTTGTATTGCAGTATATTTGCAAAATTCACAACCAGCGGCCCGTTTCCGTAATCTCCGGGTTCAAGCCTGTCGTTGTCGGGGTTGTAGACCGAAACACAATGCTTAAGTGTTCCGTGCGGCACTGCATCATAAATATCAAGCAGTTTCAAAGCTGCATGTTCACCCTCTTTCAGGAAATCGACTTCGGTTTTTGTGTAGTCGACTGCAAAAAACTTTACCTGCGAACTGTTAAGCAGATCTTTGATGCTGTACATAGAAATGTCCGGGTATTTAGGCGAAAACCTGTACGATTTCCAGCCATCAACCACATACGTACCTAATCCGAAACCGATTACAGCAAACCCTTCTTCGGGTTTCATGCTTGCAACCGGATAATAATTATATGTTTGCGCCACGCCACTGATGTGCGGGTAAAAGTAATCTCCGTTTTGAGTACCCACCAGCTCCTGTAATATTACAGCCATTTTCTCTTCCTCGATTTTATGATGAATAATCGAAAAGAAGTTTCTTGCCTTGGGAGAATAAGTTGAGGCAAAAACCAACTTAACTGCATTGACAACATGTTCGAAAACAAGCTTTTTATTCGTTCCCCCCGGAGTGATATATGTGTCGAATACACCTGCGAATGGCTGGTTAATTGAATCTTCGGAGTTGCTCGATGATCGTGCAACAATGGGTTTATCAATTTGGGAAACAAATACTTTTAGTTTTTTTATCAGTGCAGCTGACAAATTTGCCTTCATAAAAAGTTGCCTTAACCGCTGGTAAGAAATGTTTGGATCAACAATCTTATCGAACAATTTATTTTTTGCAATAAAATGCTCAAACTCATCAGTTCCGATGATTACAGTAATTGGTGTTGTGATATTAATCTGGTTTGCAAGCAGGGGAAATTCAATATTGTAGATCAGGGTATTGATGAATGCAAGTCCCCGGCCTTTGCCGCCCAGTGCGCCTCCTGCAAAGGAAACTATATTTTTTTCATCGATAATTGCTGTTTCATCGAAACTCAGAATCTTTCCTTTTTTCTTTTCTTCGCGGTGGGCTTTTATCGTTTGAAGGAGATGTTGCCTTGTTTCTCCGATAGTGCCAAACATATTTATTGACAATGTATTCAGTGTCCGGGCAAGTTGAATTTCACCCCTTTGCATGAGCCAGAGCGAAAGTTGGTTTTCAGTGGCATGAAGTTCGAGCGATTCATCGGGCACCTCTTTGAGCAGGGTTTCAAATTCACGCAATGATTTGGCTACTCCGATTTTCTCTCCTTTTTTGTTCCGAAATATGAAATGGCCAAAACCCAGGTAATGATTCAGAAAATGCTTGAGATCATTAAAAAGCGTTTCGGAATTTTTATTTATAAATGTTACATCAAGAACTTTTGCAATTCTCTCATTGCTGTTTTCTGATGACTGCAATACGATGGGCAAATTGGAAATGTGTGATTTTACATACCTGATAAATTTTACTCCGGCCTCCTTGTCCATCCTGCCTGCCTTTTCGAACTCCACATCAGAAATGACACACAGCATAAAATCGTGGTATTTGTTAAAGATTGCCGTGGCCTCTTCATAATTCCGGGCATGGAGGATTTTGGGCCTCGACCTTATCCTTCGTATTTTTTCAAGTTCATCTTTTTCAGTTTCGGGTAACAGTTGTTTGATGTGGTTAAAAACAATATCGTAGAGATTTTGAATGTATTTGGAGAAATAGTTTGGCGAATCTTCTATAAGCAAAATTACCCTAACCAACCCGACGCGGGTATCATTTTCAACATTCACTTTGTCTTCGGTAATTTTTACAATTGCAAACAAAATCAGCGAATCACCGTTCCAGACAAAAAGTTTATCCACCGACCGGATGGTTGGTGCAAGTTCTTCAAAATACCTGATGTCGCTTTTTCTGTTCAATAACAAATAAATGGGAAGGTTTTCATATTTTTCCCTTATCCTTTCGCTAAGTTCAACCGGGGCATCCCGATCGACACCTGCCATTAAGATAACAAGATTAAACTGTGTGGTCTCCAACAACTCAAGAGCTTCTTCGGCAGTTGATGCCCCAGTAATTCGCGGCACCGAAAATAAACTGTACTGGTATATTTCGCCCATAAAACGTGCAAAAAATGAATCTTCATTTTCAAGTGTAAAGGCATCATATAAAGTGGAAACAAAAAGGATATGCTTGATTTTATACCTCATCATATCGAAATAAATATACTTGTCGATAACCTGTTGGTTAAAATAAAGCTGAAGCGGCTTTTTATTTTCAATCATGGACCTCCTGAATGCATCAGTTGGATGGACTTCCTGGGCCGACACACCCTTTAAATGGATGATATCCCGTCCCTTGTAATTGTTCAGATAACCTGTTATCAGTTTGCTGATATTAACCAGCAGGTTTCGTTCTTCATACAAAAAGGGCCCTTCATCCTCAAGAGGAAATTCCTTGAGATAATATATTTTAATAAATCCTTTTTTATTGTCGATGGTAACAAAGGTTTCTGACTGCACCCATTTTGTTTTCCTGAATTCTCTGCTTTTATAGGTTTTCCCTTCAAACTTTATCCTTGCAGCTGTAAATTTTGGATACTGCCATGATTTGGGCAGCAACGAACAGATTTCCTGCAAGGTTTCATCAACTGGTTTACCTTCTTCAATAATTTTTGAAGTCTGGTTGATTGCCTTGAGTTCTTTCAGGCGTTCAATATTTTCACGGTTCAGCTTCTTAAATATACTCCGGGTTGCCGAACCGGATATTAAGCTTGCTATGTTTTCAAGCAGTTCGCGTTCTTCCTTCAAAAAGGGACCTTCAAATTCATTGGGGTATTGTTTCAAATAGAATATTTCTATTAACCCTTTCCTTTTCCCCGGCAGTTCAAAGGTTTGCTGCATCGACCAGGGTGTTTCTTTAAAATTCCGGCTGGTATATTCCCTCTTGTTGTATTTAATACGCACCACAGTGTCAGATGTATACTGCCATGATTCCGGCAGTATATCCACAATTTTCCGAATCGCTTCTTCCAGTGATTTTGCTTTTTTAAGAATCGCTGAAGTCTGGTTAATTCCCTTTAACTCCTTCAACCTTTCTGCATTTTGAAGCAGCAACTTCTGCAACGCATTTTTCGATACTGAACCCGCAATTAATGATGCAAGATTGTCGATAAGCAATTGTTCTTCATCCAAAAACAACTTCTCATCGGCTGACAACTTCAATTTCGGATAAAAGATCTCTATTGCCCCGAAACCTGCGTCAGGAGTTTCAAAGAATTGTTCAATATGATAGGGAGTTTCCATAAAACCCTGACTTGTGTATATTTTATTGCCGAAGGTAATGCGCACCATGGCCTGTGAAGGAAATTGCATTGCCTGTGGTAAAATGGAACAAACTTCCTGCAGTAACTCATCAGCAGATCTTTTTTCTTTCAAAATATCAGCAGCCTGTTTTATACCCTTCAGCTCTTTCTGTCGTTCTTCTATATCAAATGCTGCTTTTTTTAGTTGAAATTTAGATAGAATCCCCTCCAACAGAGGCACTGTTACATCTAAAACTGCATCAGTTTCCTTTAAAATTTCTGCGGTTATTGTAATCGCATTGAAAGGCTTAAGAAATATCTCGATAATGCATTTCTTCCTGTTTGTTAACTGAAATTCGTCTTTTACCCATTCCCCGGTTTCAACAAAATCGTCGTTTACAAAAATTTTATCTTCAAATAAAATTCTTGGATTTACAATTCCAAGTGGACTACAATTTCTCCACAAAATATTACAGCACCGCATCATTGCATCATCAAATTCAGTACTGTTGGCAATGATTTTAATTAAATCCGCAGCAATACGCTCTCTGTCGAAATACACTGTTTCGACAGCCTTATCTGATTCGGGTTGATTTGAAAAGGAAATTTTACGCATAATTCAAAAGTACATATTCGATTTAAAAATTAATCCCAAATTTAATTAGATGTTCTGTTAAGGATTGTTATTTCTCATTAAATCGGGAATCAGTAGTTGCAGTTCAGCTTTATCCGTGAAATCAGGCTTCAGAAGAATATACCAACGGAGGATGCGGGGAACTGGAAGATCAATAGTCGCTCTCAGTTCGCATCTATTGTTTTTTAGCTTTCCGGGAGCCGGCAGGGGTATCATCTTCGTCAAGCTTTTTTATTAATTCAGCTTTCTTATCTTTTGTTGCATACTTTTCGGGTTTCACCTTTCCGCGGTATTTATGATCGGAATATGCACGTGTAAATTCGGCGCCAAAAAATACAATCATAGATGAATAGGATGTCCACAACAGGATAAGTATAATAAACCCGGCAGCCCCGTATCCGGAGCCTGGACTGGCTTTTCCAAAATAAAACCCAAGCCCCGATTTGCCAATGGCAAACAGCAGGGAAGTGAGAATGGAACCACTCCACACTGTTCTCCATTTGATTTTGGCATCGGGTACAAATTTGAACATCAGTGCAAACAGAAGGGTAATAATGGCAAAGGATATAAGAAAGTTAACCACCTGAAACAGGACCATGATGTAATCGGGCCAGTTGCTCTCGATGTATCCTGACAGCGCAGAAAGCAACGTGGTAATTACAAGCGAAATCAGCAACAGGAAAGCAATTGTAATTATCATCCCGAGAGAAAACAGGCGGGCCATCACAATTTGTAAAATACCCGATTTCCTGGGATCAGGTTTAACATCCCATATAAAGTTCAGCGATTTTTGAAGCTGGAAAAACACACCGGTTGCCCCAAACAGGATGGTAGCAATTCCAATTACTGTGGCAATAAACGACTGATCTGCATCATAGGCGGCATCTACCACATTTTGTACCTGGGCTGCGGTATTCTCCCCTATTGCGTCAGCAATCTGCCCGTATAAATAACCGCTGATGCGTTCCTGTCCAAAGAAATAGCCTGCAAGTGTAATGATAACCAACAGCAATCCGGGCAGCGAGAAAATGGCATAATAGGCGATTATCGCACTTTCCCTGAACGGGTCTTTTGCATTCCATTGTTTGAACGATCTTTTCAGTAATTTCCAGAAAGTCTGAAGTGTTGTTTTCATCATCGGGTACCGGAATTTTTTAAACCTTTTACATGTATTCAATCATCAGAACAAATATAACAGTTGCTCCGGTAAAATTTAAACGAATAAAACAGGAGGCTGTTCATTTAAGGGTTCAGGAAGTTTCAAGTTTAAAGCCTGTCCGGGTTTAAGAAGTTAAAAGTTTAAAATTCAAAGTTTAAAGAAAAGAGAGGTCAACTGAAAGGTTCAAAGTTTAAAGTATGGCCGGCTGAACAGATGGGTTCAAAAAGTTCCGGGTTCAAAGTTCAAAGTTTAAAGGAAGAGAGGTGATAGGAAAGGTTCAAAATTGAAGAAAAGAGATTTCCAGGTTTGGAGTTCAAAGCTCTAGGCTCAAGGCTCTCTGCTCTCTAGCTCTTAAGCTCTAAGCTCTAAGCTCTAAGCTCATGGCTTACGGGAGTTAATTCTTTCAGGTGCAGTACAATAAAAAACGCTGCAAGCGGAACCAGCATGTGGGGCATCCTGTAGAAGGTTTCATATAAATTCTGATGCATACTGCTGAAGGGGAAATCAAAATAAAAATTAGCCCATGTTCGTGCAACAGCGGTTAATCCTCCCCAGAGTGCTGCATACAACAATGCATATTTTGATATGCGGGGAACAAAAACAGCAACTGACACAATAAAGTCGAGCATTCCGGCGCTGAACAGCATATTCTTTGCCACCGGTTCAGAAACATGGAGTATTGAAATAAACATATCCACAAACACGCCGGGTTGCGGATAAAATCCGGCGGCATATAATCCATGAGCGGTAAAAGTGAGCGCTATACAGATTTTCATAACTAAAAGCAGCCTTGAAAGGTTAATCTGCTGTGTTAACGTGTACAAGAATAACAACGGCAGCATAAACTGCAATGCATATTCGAAAAACTGACCCACATGATAAAACTTCTCCATCATATATAAAACAGCCAGAAATACAAGTGACACGGAAGAGAGGATGTATAGTCCTGAAAAACGTTTCAGGTGCCGTGGGCGAATCACCAGTGTAATCAAGGCCATGAATGCATAAAAAATCCCAAAGCCTGTGATTGTTAACTGTATCCGGCGATCGGCAACAGCGCTTGTAACATATTCCTGCCAGGTTCCTCCACGAAAGAACAACACGATACCTTCCATTGTATTTTGGTCCCATAACAATGCCCTGAAAGGAGCATCCCAAAACAAGTGCTGCCATGCCCTGCCGGCAAACAGCATAAATGTTGCGAGACGCAGGATGAGGTGAACCAATTGTAAATTCGAACGTTTATTATCCATAAATGTAGAACAGCACAACTGAATACTATTGGAGCAGTCAGTTTTTCTACAACATCAATTAACGTCGTTTAGTTTAGTAAAATAAGGAATTCGTGTTTGGTTGATATTATCAGCACCGGAAGAAACAAGGAATCACTGATAAAACTTCTGCACCCGGATTCTAGGTTTTCTTTGATTCAGGACGAAACGGCATTACAACATAATTTAAAATGGCTAAATCAAAAATTTTTACGAATAAGAAGTATTTTATGCGGAGTTTCCTTTTCATTTTACTCTTCGCAATTTCGGTACAAACACATTCAAAAACAGGCAAGTACCGGCTTACCTTGCGGGATAATCCCGCTACATCAGTTGTAATTGGCTGGGAACAGATTTTGGGAGATAATCCTGTAGTTTATTACGGAGATGCCGATCATGGTGATTCCTGGGAAAAGTACAAATGGAGCAGAAAACCTGACCGAACTGTGCACTATGCAGAAATGGAGAATAATTTTGTGCGGCTGACCGGCCTTACCCCAAATACATCCTACTATTTTGTAATAAAAGACAGCGAAGGAGTTAGCGAACGATATTGGTTTAAAACAGCTCCAATGGATTCCGGTTCAAGGTTGTCGTTTATTGCGGGGGGAGATTCGAGGAATAACCCGGTACCGCGCAGAAATGCAAATCTTTTGGTGAGCAAGCTGAAACCACATGCAGTGCTTTTTGGCGGTGACATGACTGCCAGCGGTACTCCGGAACAGTGGAAGGTATGGCTTGAAGACTGGCAGTTAACAATAAGCGACGATGGCAGGATGTATCCTGTAATTGCAGCCAGGGGCAACCATGAACCAAACAATGAAATGGTTTATCATCTGTTCGATACACCCTCCGAAAAAATCTATTATGCAATTACGTGTGGTGACAACCTTGTACGCGCTTATGTAATGAATACAGAGATTGCAATAGCCGGAGAACAAACCAGCTGGTTAAAAAAAGACCTGACGCAAAACAATAGAGCCATCTGGAAAATAGCCCAGTACCATAAACCAATGAGGCCCCATGTTTCAACCAAAAAGGAAGGTGACATGCAGTACATGCACTGGGCAAATTTATTTTACGATGAACAGGTAAAACTTGTGGTGGAGTGCGATGCACATACAGTTAAAACCACATGGCCGGTGAAACCATCCACAAAAGGCAGGAGTGAAGAAGGCTTCGTACGGGACAACAGGAGAGGTACTGTTTATGTTGGCGAAGGTTGCTGGGGAGCACCGATTCGTGCGGATGACGATATTAAAAGCTGGACGCGGGATCATGGTTCTTTTAACCAGTTTAAATGGATTTTTATTGACAACAAAAAAATGGAAGTAAGAACCATAAAAACCGATAATGCTGAACAGGTGGCTTCGGTTCCCAATCATGATCCTTTTGTAATTCCTGCAAACCTTGATGTCTGGAATCCTGAAAATGGTGAAGTTGTGGAAATCAGGCCCTAGAGGGATTCGTTAGAATTTAGTCATTAAGCTTTGGGAGGAAATGGACAGGCGCAGGGGACAACCAGTCGTGAGTGAGCTGGCAGCTCCTGGTTCACCTTCTGGTCTTCTGTGAAAACCACACGCACAAGCAAATGAGGTTTTACATTGCCTGCCGGAATTCGAGTATGGCAGTTGTGCCTTTGCCGGGTTCACTTTCGAAGCGGAGTATTCCGTTATGAAGGCCAACAAATTCTTTGCATAACACAAGCCCTAAGCCAGATCCTGCTTCACCATGGGTCCCCTGTGTTGTTTGTCCTTCCTTAAACTGATGAAGAGAATGCAGCGTCTTTTTGTCCATTCCCCTGCCGGTATCAGTAACCTGCAACCTGATTTTATCTCTTGTTTTAGTTGTGCTGATTGTGATGCGACCATTTTCGGGAGTAAATTTCACTGCATTGGAAACAAGGTTGCGAATAATGGTTTGCAGCATGTTTTCATTGCCGGTCAAAGAAACAGCGTCGCCAGGGTTAAATTCAACATCAATGGATTTCAGGACGGCTGAGCTTTTAAAGAAACTCAGGTTTTGTGAAACTATCCGGTTGAGGTCCAAAACCTCTGTTTCAAAGTTACTGAGGTTTTTCGCCTTCGACGCCCACTCGAGCAGATTCAGCAAAAGGTGATAGGTTGAATGACTTAGTGTATACAGTGTTTCCATAAACATTTTACGCTTCTGCTCTGTAAGTTCGGATTCGTTCTCCATCAAATCAAGAAAGTTCATAATGTTTCCGACCGGTCCCCTTAAATCATGCGCAATGATGGAGAAGAACCGGTTCCTTGACTTTAACTGGTTTCGCAAATCGTTGGAGAGTTTCATATTCACAGCAGTTAAAAAGCCAAAGGTAAGCGCAATCATCACAAATCCGGATATAATGTGTAATATGATTCCAGTATCGCTAAGCTGTTGCGGGTTAATTGATTTCCTGACTAAAACCGCTGTTAAATTTACCAGCAGCAACAAAAAGAAGATGAAAAATGAAAAGGCGTTGATACGAAAAATATGTTTAAGAAAATGTTGCCGGGGTGGCAATTTAAACATTTCGGTGATAGCAATAATGCAATAGACGGAAAGAAACAAAACATGCACAATCACCTGAATACGAAAGGAATGAAGCACAAAAAAGAATACAATTGACTGCAGAAAATCGGCAACCGGAAAACCAATTATTATCCTGTAATGAATTTTACGCTGTTTAAATTCCCATATTCCGGCAAGGTACAAATACAAACCTGCCGTTACAAGAACTCCCGGGGCAACCATCGACAAATAACCGTTGGAAGGAGGAATTAACCGAAACAACAGGGCGAAACCTACTACAAGGCTCCCGGCAGCCCAATATCCCGTTCCGTTTCCTGCAGCAGTACGGCGCAACAGCAACATATAAAACCCCATGATTAAACTGATTCCTGAATTTAAAATGGTTAGGATTTGTATCGAACTCAATTGCATCGTTTAAATTAACCGGTTAATGGTGCTGACTTGCAGCCAAAATTAATAATGTCAGCGCAATTTGCAAGGGAAAGGGAGCGAAGAGAAAAGAAAAAAAGAATTGGGTATTGGAGGAAGGTGTTGGAAGAGTCATTTATCATTGGGAGGAAGTAGACAACTGAAGGTAAATCTTTTTCATATCATATCAATTAGTTATACAATTTAAAGACAATTAGGTATTTTACCAAATTAATTTTAATCCATTTAAAAATTAAAAATAGATGGAAAGAAGTGGTTAGAAGTTGGTTAAGAGGCAACTGATATTTATTGTTTGTGTTTTGTTATCAGGTATCAGTTAAAGGAAGCAAAGAGTTGGAAATTTCATTGGGAATTAGTCATTGGAAGAGTGGACTTTGGTTATGGTTAATGAAAAGAAATCATTAAAAGTTAGTCAATGAATCACCGGGGCATTTGGGAGGAATGGATATTGTGGGTTCAAATTTCATTGGATTTTAAAGTTAATGGGTTCTTTAAAGTGCGAAGGGTTAAAGAATATCTTTTGTTTTTTACCGGTGCAATGCTGTGTTGCCATTCGCTGCGGGCACTGCCTTTTATGAGGTACAAGGACCTTCGCTGAACGGGATAATTCATTATTGCCTTTCTGCCTTGTTTTGCTTTATCCGCCGGCCGGAACCTGAACCGGCAATCAGAAAGCAGCGAAATTCCTGCAATTATTCCGAAAGGCGGTGCATCGCGGTGCCAGTTTATTACTGAATCCTCTTTATATTCAGTAACTAGAATTTCCTCAAATGCTTCCGAACTGACTCCTGTAATTCGGCTAACCTTATCAATGACCGGGAAGAATTCCTTCGGAATTTCATTTCCCATGGATAGTTTTCTGCTGTCGAAACTGTAATTAAATCCAAAACTGGCTACTTTTCGTTTGGCTGTGTAACCCTGAAATATAAAAGTATGAAGTTCAATTCCGGAAATGAATTCCAACAGTTCAGCCTCCTCCTGTTCAGATAAAAAGCCAGGATAATATTCAAATCCTTCCGGAATGGTTTTAAATAATTCGTATTCCATAAATCTTTAAAACATACTTTCAGATAAATAAGAAACAATGTCTTTTTGACGGAGGATTTCTTTTACAACAATGATTTTTATTTTAACTTCTTTCAATCAGATTAATTTTAATTCAGGCCCGGATTTATTTTTTCCCTTTAATTTTATGCTGAAACCAATCTTTTATTTTTTTGCTCCATCCGCCACCTGAAGATATTCCTCTTTCATCAAGGGCATAAGCAACCGGATTAAGTACATCCACATTATCAAACACTACTTTTATAATTCCCAAAACAGGAATAGCCAGTATCATTCCCATAATACCCCATACAACGCCTCCCAACACAACTCCAACAATAATTACCACAGGATTCAAATCAACTTTTTCACCAACAACAAAAGGTTCGAGCATGTAGCTTTCAACAAACTGAACCACAGAATAAATTGCCACAATAGCAATTAGCTGACCTGATCCCCCTCCTGAAATAAAGGAAGCTGCCAATGCAAGTAACAAACCCACAAGATTTCCGACATATGGAATAAGAGAGAAAAGAGCAGCAATCAATGAAATAAAAACTGCATATTTTAATCCGGCCAAACTGTAACCGAGCATATACATACCGGCCAAAATTAGAATAAGAATAAAACGGCCAAAAAGATAATGCTGAGCTGTTCCTGCCGATTCCCTGAGTGTGGATCTAATTTTCTTCCTTTTCTCTTCCGGCGCCAAACCGACAAGAGCATCTTCAAACTTTCGCTGATAAAACATGAAAAAGAAAATATAAACAAGCATAAGGAGCAAATCTCCCAAAAAACCAAAAACCCTCATTCCAATGCCTGCCAGTGTATCTTTCATTTTCGAAAACTGAAACATTGATCCCGATTGTCCGGATTCTTTCGATGTGCCGGTTTGTGAATTGCCGGATGGATTGGATCCCTGCTGCTGACCCTGATTTGCTGTATCTTTGTTTTCACCCTGTGATTGCTTATTTTCTTTTTGCTGCTCCTGTCCTGATGATGCTCCTGAAGATTTATTTAAATCTTTTAAGCCTGAAACAGACATGTTCAGTTTGTTATTGACAAAATTCTGAAACTTCTCAATCTTCGGGTTTAAACGGCTCTCAATCTGTTGCCAGTTCCCTGCAATCTGGCTTGTTTGCGCAGCTAACAGAAAAACCATAAAAGCAATAAAACAAACGATGATCAGATCAGAAAGAAAAACAGAAAGCCCCCAGTTTAAACCCCACTTTTTTAATTTAAGGGCAACAGGATTCATTACCATTCCAAGAATTATTGCAGTTACCAGAGGAATAAGAAAACTTTTCCCTTTTGTAAGGCCTGTAAATATAAAGTACAAAGTTCCTGTCAGGAGGAAAGCAACAAGTATAATTTTAAATCTTTTACCCATAATAAAGCATCTGAGAAGTATATGACATTTACCAGAATCATACCAGTCACCATTATTACTTGCTGAAGACTGTTATTTGCAGTTTTACTATGGCTTTCAAAAGATTACCTGTGGAAATAAACCTCATCAGGCGGATTTATTTCCACAAAATACCACACGCCGTTATACAGACAGATTTATCACGTATAATTCCAGCCTGGACTGAATCGGTGAGTAGAAGTCATTCATAATTTGCAGATTGGTATCGGTTATCCAGAGGAGAACAGCAGGTGCAGTTTAAAGCCGGTTAACTGCAGTGATGCAGTAATAAATCAAGTCTTAGGGGCATCTATAAAAAACCTTGTGACGCTATGTAGTTAAAAAATGACTTCAGCAATAAAACTCCATTGCACAACCCGCTAAATTTCCGTAACTTATCTCTCTTTTTACCTAATATTACGCGTTATGAATTTTGCCGTATTCTTTGGTACCTGTCTTTCCGGTGTCGCGGATTATGGTCAATTTCCCGGTTGGCTGAAATACAACCGGCAATTTCAGTTTAAACATTTAAAAATTTACATTATGAAAAAATTTGCAGCATTGGCAATTGTTTGCCTGATTTTAATGTCGTTGTTCCCTGCTGAGTCTTATTCACAGCAAAATTCTTCCCAGTGGTTTGTCGTTTTCGAGGAATCAGTTTCTCCAGCCAATCTCACCCAGTTCGATATAGTGCAGAAAGAGGCTGTTGATTTATGGAAAAAACACAAAATGGATGTTCCGATTTATGCGTATGGCAATGATGATAATGCCATTTACTGGGTAGTCCCGATTCAAAGTTTCGCCTCTATCGATACGCTTTATCAAAAAATGGGACAATTAACCAGCAAAATGAAAGAGGAAGATAATTACAACGGGAACGAGAAATTCAGAGACTTGTCAACCATGTCGCAAACCGTAATTATGCACGATCCGGAAATGTCGTATCATCCCGATGGACAGTATGGACAAACTGCTGAAACACCCTATGTGGAATGGATGTTTTGCAAACTCCGCTCCGGTCATGAACAGGAAGCTGCAGATGTCATTAAAAAGTACATCAGCTTCTATAAACAGAATAACATCGAATCCTCATGGGATGCATACCAGGTGATGTTTGGCAATGATTTACCGCAGCTAATAATTATGTTTAGCGATAAAAACCGCGCTGCAATGGCCACTAAAGACAATGCACTTCAGGAAAAATATTCCACAGATTTCGATAACATGTGGAAAGATTTCCGCCAGCATGTAAGAAGCATCGACAACAAGACCGGCTGGTTTATGCCTGCTTATTCCAATATACCGGGAGCGACGGTAAGCAGCGACAGGTAAGAAAGTTTCGGGTTTGATTCAAAGATAAGAGTTCAGAGTTTCAATGTTTGAAGTTAAGGGACTCTCTGTCGGCAGAGAGGTTCCGCGATTGGAGACAGAACCTGTCCGGCTGAACAGCCGGGCTCAGGGAATTCATGTCAGGAACCTGCCGTACGAAACTGCGACTGACCACTACAATTACTTGCTGTTCCATATAATTTTTCGTAAATTAAGGAGTAATTAGTCTTAATAAACTAAAACTATTATGGAAACAGCATTTATTGATATCCACATCCACCCGGGTATCAAACCATTTGGCAAAAGTTATAACAATAAACCGGGAGTAAATTCGCCCAACAAAAACAGGCAAAACAGCATCTGGCATTATGATCCGCCTACGCCTGCCGATAAGTTGATCAATATTGCAACAACACTTACAAAATTCAGGCAGGCCGATTTTACTTCATTGGCAAAAGGGGGTGCTGAAATTGTATGCGTTTCGCTGTGCGGACTTGAGAAGGGCTTTGTCATGAATAAACTTGGAACCTCACTACCTGGAGATGTGGTTGGAAACCTTGTGACCGGAATGGGCCGAAACCGGATAAACCATGTGCAGGCAATGACTGATTATTTTACCGATTTGGAGTTGGAATACGATTATTATAAACAACTGGACGGTCATAAAGTCAATATAGAAGGAAGGTGGTGCAGGTACAAAATTATCTCTTCTTTTAATGAAATCGGGGAAAATTATGACCCTGATATTAAAACAATTTTTGTTATTCTGACCATTGAAGGAGGACATGTTTTTAATGCAGGATTACAAATGATGGGAAAAAAGGCCAACCCGCAGGAAGTACTTTCAAATGTCGACAAGGTGAAGCAGTGGGATAAAAAACTGTTTTTTATGGGGCTTACACATCATTTCGATAACGAACTTGTAGGTCAGGCACAAAGTCTTCATGGGATTGTAAGAAAAACGTGCGACCAGTCGGATAATTTAAATGAAGGGTTTAGTGAACTGGGCATTCAAGTGCTTCGTAAACTGCTCGACAACAGTAACAACAGGCGGGTGCTTATCGACCTGAAACACATGAGCGTAAAGGCACGAAATGAGTATTATGCTTTTCTTGAAAAAGAACACCCGGACGAAATAATTCCTTTGATTGCAAGTCATGGTGCAGTAAACGGGCTGCGCTCCGACAACGAAAAAGTGGAAGATGATCTGTTTAACTACGGCAAATTTCAACCCGATGATATCAATCTTTACGATGATGAGATTGTGCGGATTGCAAAATCAGGTGGGTTATTTGGTATTCAGTTCGATGAACGGCGTGTTGCCAGCGAAACAGAATTGAAAAATGCAGGGGCAACTTTAAACCGGCGGCGGATGCTGTTTTACAAATCGAAACTGATTTGGAACCAGATTCAGCATATTGCAGAAGTATTAAACCGTCACGGACAATATGCATGGGGTATACAATGTATTGGAACCGATAATGATGGGATGGTGAACCCTCTTAATGGATTCTGGACTGCCGAAGAGATGCCGCTTTTCGACAGTTATCTCGAAAAACATGCATATAACTTTATTGCTTCTGCCCAATCGGACAACCTCGAAAACTACAACAAAATGAAAGCTGCCGATATTGTTGAAAGGTTTATGCGCGGTAATGCATACAATTTCCTGAAAAAGAATTTTTAAAGTAATATCCGTTGATTTATTGATTTAGCAAAAAAGAAGAAGAAATCAAGGAATTCGAAATGCAGTTAAAATTTAACATGTCAGTTTAACAATCCTGAAAACTCCGCTTTCAATAAGTCATTTTCAATAAAAAATGAACAGCCTCCAATTTAATTCGTTTAAATTTGTCAGGGAACGGCTATTACATTCATTTAAATCATTGACAACATGTACCAGATAAAAAAAATATTCCTGACACCTGATCTGAAAATTTCGGAAATAATATTGGACAATCCCTACCTGCTGCTGTTTCTTGAACATTTTGGAATTGATCTTCCTCTTCAGGATAAATCACTGAAAACAATTTGTGTTGAAAACAAGTTAAATCCAAGGCTTGTTGTTGCTTTTGGCAACCTTTACACAGGAGTTCAGGATACCGGGGGCATGGAGTTGTCGTTCGATGATACCCGTTCAATTGTTTCCTACCTGAAAAACAGCCATAAATTTTATTCTGATGAAATTTACCCTGAAATTCGCAATACCATCAGGCAAATGGCCGAAGTAAACGACAGCAGGGAAATGGCGCTGGTACAGAAATTCTTTACTGAATATTTTAATGAGGTTACTGAGCACCTTGAATATGAAAATAACGTTGTTTTTCCTTATGTACTCGATCTCCACAGGCAAATACAATACCATGAGCATGCTGAAAAACGAAAGGGTTACTCCGTACTCGAATACCGCGACCAGCATAATGATATTGAAGAAAAACTTGACGACCTGAAACAATTGTTGATAAAATACCTGCCACAAAAAAATGACCGTAAGTTAAGAAGAAAATTAATCCTGAGCCTGTTTGAACTGGATTATGATTTGAATGTCCATTCGCAGATTGAGGAATTGATTCTCATCCCGCTGGTTGAGAAAATGGAGTCTCATTTAAAACCGGTGCAGTGAATAATCCAATAAACATTATTGTTATTGAATCGTCGCCACTGGTGTCGGAAGGGCTAGCTGTTTTAATAAAGAAATCGGGATTGCAGTGCAGGTTATTTTTTGCCGGTTCGCTGGATGAAGCAGAATTGT
Source organism: uncultured Prolixibacteraceae bacterium (assembly GCA_963816685.1). Lineage (GTDB taxonomy): Bacteria > Bacteroidota > Bacteroidia > Bacteroidales > Prolixibacteraceae > CAVYUC01. Next base: position 39,134 of record CAWFMB010000018.1, read on the forward strand.
TGTTCGATAAAAACGGGAGCAATCTCATGGTAGTTAATCCTGTATTTTTCAATGGCAGTCCAAAGGTGCTCCAGGGAATTAAGAGCCGCATTGAAGGAGTGAAATGGATAGGTTTGATTTATGCCTGGCACGACCCGAAAATCCTGTCAGCTTTCGACGCAGTTATCACAGTGTCGGATAACGAAAGTTCGATTGCTGCAGTTATAAATAAAATGTTGTCAAACAATGATCAGCCGGAACAGGGAACACCACAGGATATCCTCACCGACCGCGAAATTGATGTGCTGAAACTGCTTGCTACAGGCCTTGCAAACAAAGAAATTGCAGATAAACTGAACATCAGCGTAAATACTGTAATTACCCACCGCAAAAATATTTCTCAGAAAACCGGAATTAAATCGGTTTCGGGTCTCACTATTTACGCCGTTACCCAAAAGTTGATTTCCATCGATACAGTTATGGAATAGCAGTTTCATTTAAATCTGGAATGAAATTCTTCTTTTTTAAAGCTCAGATATCTCTCCTCCGTAGTCGGTTCAAAATAACAGATTTACTTTCATTCCTCAATTTTCGAGATGAAAGTAAAATTTTAACACTCTTACAGCGGATTCCTCCTTCTGGCTCATAAAATACCAGACATCCTGTCATTGACGAAGATTTAAAATGTTAATGTACATCCGGTGAATGTGAGGATTTCTCTTTAACAACATAAGAAGAGTTGCATTTAAAATGCTATATCCTCAAAAACAATTCAATAAAATCTTTATTTAATTCTTGTATAAATGAGATATTTGACTTTACTTTGTATTTCAAAGTTCTTTCTAGAATAAATACATTAAAATTAACTGTTATGAATTCACAAAACAAAAGGCTTACTATCATTCTGATTTCAGCAGCATCTTTGTTGCTCATACCTTTCATTGCCATGCAATTTACAAATGAAGTCGGGTGGTCGGCTTTTGATTTCATTATTATGGGAGTCCTTTTGGTTGGCACAGGTTTATTCTTCGAGCTGATATTAAGAAAAGTTAAAGTAATCTGGTCCAGGGTTATACTCTTTGCGGTCGTACTGGCAATATTTTTCCTCATTTGGGCAGAACTTGCAGTAGGTATATTCGGCACCCCCTTTGCCGGAAGTTAACACCACTGGAAATATTTCTCTTTTGAATTTCTTTCTTTCACATCCGGTTCATTCTTTTCCTCCCTAAATGTAATGATGCCACCGTGCAATTTCATCACATTTAGGGATTTCAATATTTTTTACTGACTGTTACTTTTGCAATGCGAATGAATAACAGATGAACCAGAAGATGAACCGGATTGCAAGAAAAGTTACTTTTACCATTGGTGTCGCTGCGTTTTTGTCGTGCAGGTTGCATGCCCACGAAGAGGTGCGTCCGGGACAGGGGCCACTGATTTTTGAAGCTTGTTATACCGGCGACAACATCAACAATATTCTGGGCGGAATTAAAACCGGATCAGTTTATCTTGGAATGGCAAACCTGATTGTTGATTTCGATTTTAAGCAGGCAGGATTGTGGAAAGGTGGTCATTTTTTTATTAATGCTGCCAATACTCACGGTGCCACTCCTTCATCAGATTTACTTGGCGATGTACAGGTGATTTCAAATATTGAAGCCGGTGATCATACCTATATACAGGAGATTTGGTTTAAACAGCAACTGGGGACTCTTGAATTTACTACAGGATTGCAGGATTTGAATGTTGAATTTGCCAATTCTGAATATGGTGCGTTATACCTTAACAGTTCGTTTGGCATTCTTCCCATTATTTCAAACAATTTTAATGCATCCATTTTTCCACTTACTACTCTTGGTTTTACTGCCAGGTGGAATGTTTCAAAAAAAACATCTTGGGTAAATGCAGTATATGACGGCAGCCCCACCAACTTCGATTATAATCCGTACAACCTGAACTGGCAGTTTAATTCAGGTGATGGGTTCTTGTTTATTTCGGAGCTGCAAAAAAGTACAAGTCATCATCAGTTACCGGGAATATACAAACTCGGTGCTTATTCGCACTTTCACATTCGCCGGAATCTGCCGGATTCTCTCATCAACAGGTTATTCGGAATATATGCTTATACCGATCAAACCATCTGGCAACATGATGCCCGCAACATCGGATTATTTGCGCAGATTGGTTACAGTCCGTCTGCTAAAAGCACAAACAATTTTTATTTTGGTTCAGGACTCAATTATACAGGATTATTCAGCAAAAAAGGAAAAGATACTGCTGGTTTTGCAGTGGCACATGTCCGTTTTACCCGCGGCGGAGAAAATGAAACAGCAGTAGAGATAACATATCAGTACTTGGTGACAGAAAATCTATTTTTTCAGCCCGATGTACAATATGTAATTCATCCTTCCGGAACCGGCAAAGCTTTGCCAAATGCACTTGCCGCCAATATCCGTTTTGGAATTTGTTTTTAACAGGAGAAGAAACATGGAAAACAATAGCAGCATATATCTTACTGATTTACAAAATAATGAAACCGCAGTAATTTCAAATGTCAACGGGCAGGGCGCTTTCCGAAAACGCATAACCGAAATGGGTTTTGTAAAAGGGAAAACAGTGAAAGTGATTAAAAACGCCCCCCTTCAGGACCCCGTGGAATATGAAATTATGGGGTACAACATTTCGCTGCGAAGGAGCGAAGCTGCTCTTATTAAAGTTATTGCTGCCGGAATAGGACAAAATCCGTTACCTTCAATTTTCGGGGGAACATTGACCGATGAAATTGTAAAAGCCCCGGCCGCAGAGAAATCCAAAAAATTCAGCATTGCACTGGTGGGTAATCCCAATTGCGGAAAAACAACATTGTTCAATTATGCATCGGGTTCACACGAAAGAGTGGGAAATTATGGCGGGGTAACTGTTGATGCAAAGGAAGGACAGCTAAAACATAACGGCTTTACATTGAACATTGTGGATTTACCCGGAACTTACTCTATTACAGAATATACTCCGGAAGAATTGTACGTGCGCAATCATCTCATCAATAACAAACCCGATGTTGTGGTGAATGTCATAGACGCCTCCAACCTTGAACGCAATCTTTTTCTCACAACACAGCTCATCGACATGAATATCAAAGTGGTGATCGCTTTAAACATGTACGACGAACTTGAACAAAAAGGGGTGGAATTCCGCTACGAAGAACTGGGAAGGATGCTTGGTATTCCAGTTGTTCCAACCGTGGCGGTGAAACGAAAAGGAATTGACAATCTTATCGCTAAAGTAACTGAAGTCTATGAGGATAAAGATCCAATCCTGCGGCACGTACATATCAATTATGGCAATACAATCGAAGAATCGATTGCAAAAATTCAGGCGCTGATTAATAAAAATGAAGAAATTGTCAGTCAGTTTTCCACCCGATATCTTTCAATAAAATTAATTGAAAATGATACAACTACTCTTCAGTTATTAAAAAACTGCGCCAATCGCAATGCAATTGCAGGACAGGCAAAAGCTGAAATCTACAGGCTTGAAAACGAATACAACGAAAATACGGAAACAATTATAACTGATGCAAAATACGGATTTATTACCGGTGCCCTTCGCGAAACTTTAAGCAACAACGGGGAAAGTGAATTCGTAAAATATCGAAATGTCGACAATATCCTGACTCATAAAATCTGGGGATTCCCTGTATTTATCTTTTTTATGTGGCTCATGTTTCAGGCTACATTCACTGTTGGCAGTTATCCAATGAACTGGATTGATGCAGGGGTAAGTTCACTTGGAAGCCTTATCACCACAACCATGCCGGCCGGTGCACTGCGCGACCTCGTGGTAGATGGTATTATCGGCGGAGTAGGCGGCGTGATTATTTTCCTGCCCAACATCCTCATCCTGTTCTTTTTCATTTCCCTGATGGAAGATACAGGTTATATGGCGCGTGTTTCATTTATTATGGACCGGCTGATGCACAAAATCGGGTTACATGGCAAATCATTTATCCCGCTGCTGATGGGATTTGGATGCAATGTACCTGCAGTTATGGCTACACGAACACTCGGAAACCGGAAAGACCGGATTATGACCATGCTGATAACACCATTCATGTCGTGCAGTGCGCGATTACCCGTTTACGTACTTATCATCTCCGCCTTCTTTGCCAAAAATCAGGGACTCGTTTTGTTTTCCATTTACTTTATTGGAATTTTAATTGCAATTCTCGTTGCACTGTTTCTGAAGAAAACCGTATTTTCAAAACAGGATGTTCCGTTTGTGATGGAACTCCCGCCATACCGCATTCCCACGCTTAAAAATACAACATTGCATATGTGGCACAAAGGTTCGCAGTACCTGAAAAAAATGGGGACTTTTATTTTACTGGCCTCAATTTTAATCTGGGGATTGAGTTATTATCCCCGCCACGTGAATTATTCAACAGATTATGATGCGCAAATTGAAGCTGTTTCAACAAATTCAAGTCTTACAAAAGCAGAAAAGCAATCACAAATTGCTGAAATGGAATTATCAAAAGCCTCCGAACGGCAGGAGAAATCGTATATCGGGCAGGTGGGCCATTTTATTGAACCTGCAATTGCGCCCCTCGGTTTCGACTGGAAAATTGGAATAAGCATTGTTACAGGACTTGCCGCTAAAGAAATTGTAGTGGGTTCAATGGGAATACTTTACCACGCAGGGATGGATGCAAGCGAAACATCAGGAAGTTTGATTGTTAAGCTTCAACAACAAGTGCATTCCGGAGGTAGCTGGAACGGAGAAAAAGTATTTACTCCACTTGTAGCATTCGGATTCATGCTCTTTATATTGATTTATTTTCCATGTGTGGCTGTGATTGCCGCCATCAAAAAGGAATCCAACTGGAAGTGGGCGGTATTTGCAATGTTCTATACCACTGCCATTGCCTGGCTGGTTTCATTTTCCGTATACCAGGTGGGAACATTAATTTTTTAAATTTATTGTTATGATACAGAATATATTAGCTTTAATTGTTGTTTTTATAGCTGCCATTATTTCAATTTACTGGGTGGTAAAAAGCCTGATGACAAACAAATCTTCAGGCTGCCATGGATGTACTGCATGTGAGCCTAAAAATTTCAGCAAGATGAAAATAGATAAAAGCAAGCTTCGTTCTGCAACCTGGGAGCCCCGGGTCAGAAATTTCAGATTGAGTGCTCCGGATAATGGATAATCAGTCTTTTAAGCTTTGAACTTTGGGGATTTATTTTATGAATGAGTTACAACCTGATGGCTAAAAAGGAAATATCGAATATCGAATAAGGAATAATAAATCAAGAAGGTAAAGCAGGAAACATTTTTTGAATTCAAAATAAATTAGTACCACGAATCTTTTCCCCTCCTTTAACTCCGTTTACACCTTGTTTTTTCCCCGTTTGGGGGAAATGGTCAGTTCAGTGACACTCAAATTACAGGAATAAAATGAACTGTAATTTGGAAGTGGAACTAATCCCGATTATTCATCGGGGCGTAAGGAATTGCGGGGAGGGCGACCAAAGGGGTTTCAAGGAGGGGTCGGTTGAAGTCCTGCAGCACACTTGTGGTAATAAAAAGTCATGCGGACGAGGCCGGGGGTGGTTCTAAATGTTCAGCATTAATCACCTTTATAATTAAAGCTCCAAACCACAAGCTACCAGCCACTAGCTATGTTATTAATATTAGTGGGTAAAAAAGGAACTGTAGAATATCGAATAAGAAATAATAAATCAGAAAGGTGAAGAAAGGCATGTAGAATATCGAATAAGCCCGTCTGAATGGACGGACAGGGAATAACAAATCAGGAAGGAAATGTAAAATATCGAATAAGGAATAAGGAATAAGGAAGGTGAAGAAAGGAATATCGAATGTCGAATAAGCCCGTCTGAATTGACGGACAGAATCAGGAATCAGGAAGGTGAGGCAGGAAACATTTTATGAATTCAAAACAAATTAGTACCACGAATCTTTTCCCCTCCTTTAACTCCGTTTACACCTTGTTTTTTCCCCGTTTGGGGGAAATGGTCAGTTCAGTGACACTCAAATTACAGGAAAAATGAACTGTAATTTGGAAGTGGAACTAATCCCGATTATTCATCGGGGCGTAAGGAATTGCGGGGAGGGCGACCAAAGGGGTTTCAAGGAGGGGTCGGTTGAAGTCCTTCAGCAAACTTGTGGTAAATAAAATCATGCGGACGAAACCGGGGGTGGTTAAGCTGTTTTTATCTTAGGAAAGTTTTAACCATTGCTGTCCGGCTGAATGAAAAAGAGGAACAAAGGAATATCGAAAAAGGAAGGTGAAGAAATTATAATTTAACCCTCGATCCTTTAACCCGAAACCCGAAACTCTCTTTTCTTTAAACTTTGAACTCCGAACTCTCCTTAACTTTAAACTCTTACATTTGAAATCTTTTTTATATTTGCAGCCAGGATAAATGAACAACGTGTGCTTGATAACCACGTAAAAAACAAGTGAAATGAAGAATAAAGTCTCTGTATTGTTTATGCTGGTGGGTATACTTTTCGCAGCCTGCCTTTTAATCTCAAATATTCTTGCCTCCAAAATTATGATGATTGGTCCGTGGGCGGCGCCTGCCGGCGTTCTTGTTTTTCCGCTGGCATACATCATTAACGATGTGATTACCGAAGTATGGGGATACGGAAAAGCGCGGCTGATTATCTGGGCCGGATTTGCTGTAAACCTGCTTGCAGTTTTATTTTTTAGTATGGGTATTACAGTAAATTCCGCTCCTTTTTGGACAGGACAGGAAGCATTTGCTGCCACTCTTGGAAATACTCCGCGCATTGTGGCAGCCAGTTTATCGGCCTATCTGCTTGGATCATTTCTGAATGCATTCATCATGAGTAAATTTAAGATCATTACCAATGGGAAAGGCTTTTCTGTGCGTGCGGTCATATCCACTCTGGCAGGCGAAGGTGCCGATTCCATCCTGTTCATCACCATTGCTTTTGCAGGAATATTTCCGGTAAAAACACTGCTTGTAATGATTTTAACCCAAGCCCTGATTAAAACTATATTCGAAGTGGCCGTCCTTCCTTTAACAGTTTTAGTCGTAAAAAAAGTAAAAAAAGCAGAAGGAGAGGATACTTTCGATTATTCCATGTCATACAATCCATTTAGTCTGAAGGAAGTTTAAAATGAAACAGGAAAAAGCACTGGTACTTTTTTCAGGAGGACAGGATTCCACCACCTGTTTGTATTGGGCCAAAAACAGATTTGCTGAAGTAGAAACAGTTTCTTTTGACTATGGGCAACGCCACCGCTCAGAACTTTTAGCTGCTCAGGAAATTGCCAGACATGCGGGCGTTTCTTTCCGGGTGCTGAAACTGGATCTGTTATCCGAAATTACTTCCAATGCCCTTACATCGCCGGGGATTGAACCGGAAAAGGAAAAACCGGCAAACCGGCCACCCAATACTCTGGTGGAAGGTCGCAATATGTTGTTTATGACCTATGCCGCAATTCTGGCCAAATCAAAAGAAATTCATCATCTGGTTACCGGTGCGGGACAGGCAGATTACAGCGGCTATCCCGATTGCAGAAACGATTTCTTTAAAGCACTTAACCAAACCTTAAACCTGTCAATGGACTTTGAATATGCCATTCATACGCCGCTGATGTGGAAAAATAAGGTTGAAATATGGCAACTGGCCGATGAACTGGGGGTGTTTGATATTGTTAGGAATAATACAGTGACCTGCTACAACGGGATTACCGGAGAAGGATGCGGTGAATGTCCATCCTGCCTGCTTCGAAACAACGGATTAAACAATTATTTAAAAAGCAAACACAATGAGCAAATTTGAACACCTTGGTAAAAAAACAGAATATACATTTGAATACAAGGCCGAATTACTTGAAGCTTTCGATAACAAACATCCCGACAATGACTACTTTGTAAAATTCAACTGTCCGGAATTTACCACCCTCTGCCCCATTACAGGTCAGCCCGATTTTGCAACGATCTATTTGAGTTATATCCCCGGAAAAAAACTTGTGGAAAGCAAAAGCATCAAACTCTACCTCTTCAGTTTCAGGAATCACGGATCTTTTCATGAGGATTGCGTGAATATTATCATGAAAGATTTGATTGCATTGCTCGAACCCAAATACATTGAAGTTTGGGGCAAATTCCTTCCCCGTGGTGGCCTCAGTATTGATCCATACTGTAATTACGGCCAACCCGGAACAAAATTTGAAGAACTTGCATGGCACCGGATGCAAAACCACGACATGGCACCGGAGAAGGTGGATAACCGTTAAAAGATCAAGTTCAGGCATTCAGTTCGGAAACATAATCACCACATTTTCTGCAGAAAGAAAAATCCCAAAACATGTTTAAAAATATGTGACAAAAGTCATGGAATTGCCAATTTGTTATTAAATTAGCCCGAAATCAATTAATCTTAAACTTAAAAATAACAAAATGCTACAATTCATTAAAAACAATGATGCTCTGGGAGCAGTTAACCGGGGCATTCCATGCGAATCAGGATTATGTACACTATGTCTTTCAGATTGCAAAGGAAAATGTGAAACCTGGCTTTCATGCCTTGAAGGTCGTAAAATGCTTTATCCCCGCAGCTTTGGACATTCAACATCAGGGGCGAGTCATATTACAGCGGTTGGCGCCGGTTACCATGGTTTGCGGATCCAGGGATATGCATACGGTTCAAAAGGAATGCCGTCGAATCTTACTGATGACCCGGATGATTGTATTTTCACCAATGTAAACATTGAAACCGAATTCGGTAACGAACTCAAAACCAAATGCAGGGTACCCATAATGACAGGCGCTTTGGGTTCTACTTTTATAGCCGCCAAATACTGGCCTTCGTTTGCTGTTGGAGCAGCATTGGCGGGTTTTCCAATTGTTGTGGGTGAAAATGTGGTTGGAGTGGACAAGGAATCGCAGCTTGAAAAAGGACGGATTAAGTCAGCACCTGAACTGGAGCGGCGTATTGAATATTTTATGCGGTATTACGATGGTTATGGCGCTATAATTATTCAGATGAATGTGGAAGATACACGTAATGGCGTTGCAGAATACCTGATTGAAAAATACGGAAACGATGTAATCATCGAATTGAAATGGGGACAAGGGGCCAAGGATATTGGCGGCGAAATCCAGGTAACCAGCCTTGAGTATGCACAATTTCTGAAGGATCGCGGATATATCGTTGATCCCAATCCCTACAATCCTGTGGTAATAAAAGGATATGAAAACCGTGCTGTGACTTCATTTGCCCGCCACAGCCGTATGGGTGCCACCAACAAGCACTCCACAGATGCAGTACGCGAGGATTTCATGAACAGTGTGGCTTACCTTCGCAAGCTTGGATTCAAACGCATTACATTGAAAACAGGTGCTTACGGGATGGAAAACCTTGCAATGGCCATCCGTTACTCTGCTGATGCAAAACTTGATCTTCTGACTATTGATGGTGCAGGTGGTGGCACAGGAATGAGCCCGTGGAACATGATGCAACACTGGGGTATTCCTTCGCTGGCACTGCATTCAAAAGCTTACGAATATTGCAAAATTCTTGAAAAACAGGGACTCAAAGTTCCCGATATTTCCTTTGCCGGAGGATTTGCACGCGAAGATCATCTGTTTAAAGCGCTCTCACTGGGTGCACCTTTTGCTAAACTTGTATGCCTTGGCCGTGCACCTATGATTGCCGGTTTTCTTGGAAGCAACATCGAAGCGACTTTTCACCCCGAGCGGAAAGCTGAACTTAGCGGACATTGGGAAAAACTACCCGCTTCTGTTACAGAATACGGAATCTATCCGGAAGAAATTTTTGCAGAGTGGGAAACTGTAAAAAATAAAGTAGGCGAAAATGAAATGAAAAATATTCCGTTTGGAGCAGTCGCAATGGTAGGTTATGCCGATAAACTTGCGGGTGGTCTTCAACAGTTTATGGCCGGTGCGCGTAAATTCAGGTTAAGTGAACTTGATCGAAATGATCTGATTTCGGCAAACCGTGAAACAGAAGAAATTTCAAAGATACCATTCATGACCGAAGCACTGGATGAAGAGGCAAAATCGATTTTAATCGGATAAAAAGTAAAAAAACAGTAAGGAATGACACTCACCGGGTGTCATTCCTTTTTTCCGGTATCCGGAACGTTGAATTTTAAACATTAAACCCGTAAATCTTCAGGCATTCTTTAGCTTTTCGATATCCATTTTCTTCATTTGAAGCATGGCTTTCATCACTCTGCCTGCTTTTTCGGTATCAGAATTTGAAAGTAATCCGGGTAATATTTCGGGAACGATTTGCCAGGAAATGCCAAATTTATCTTTTATCCAGCCGCACCATTCCGCTTCGGGAACGGCAGACAATTTTTCGGATAGATAATCTATCTCTTCCTGATTCCGGCAGTTTACGATAAATGATATTGCTTCGTTGAAATTAAAATGATGTTCAAGGGCGCTGTCCATAGACGCAAATCGTTGTCCTTCCAGCACAAATTCCGCATGTTTTACAGTCCCCTCATCTACAGCACTTTCTTCTTTTGTATAGCGGTTAATGTTATCCACCGACGAATTTTTAAATACCGAAGTGTAGAGTTGCATTGCTTCTTCCGCTTTTCCGCAGACATCGCCAACGAACATCAGTGTGGGTATGATTTTTTGTTTTATTTCCCAGTCTCCCATATACATCAACTGCCACGAGAGGCCAAATTTATCCTGAAACCACACATACCATTCGCTAAACGGGTATTTGTCGAGCGGCATAAACACAGAACCTCCTTCACCAAGTATTTTATATTTTTCATTCACTTCCTCTTTTGTTTTGCAGGCAACAAAAAGGGAAACAGCCGGTGTAAAACTGAAAGCCGGGCCTCCGTTCAGTCCAAGAAAAGATTGTCCTTCCAACTGAAATTCAATCGTCAAAACGCTTCCAACCGGCATTCCGGCAGGCTTTGCTGACGCTTCATCGTAAAGGGCGATACGACCTGTCCCTGTATTATTGAATGCTGAAGTATAAAGCTGCACAGCTTCTTCAGCATGATTATTGAACCAAAGGCAGGGTGTTATTTTATCACTCATAGTAATTTGTTTTTTGTTTGTGCTTCCACATATTTTTTAAAATTATTAAGAATTGCCTGCCAGCCCTGACGCTGCATTTCAAAAGAATTTTGGGACTCAGCTTCAAATGACTCCACCACTTTTGTATTCACTCCTTCCGGAAAAAAGCGAACATTTACCTTCCTTCCATCGGCAATAGTATATTCAATTTTGCGGTTTACTTCAATTTTGTTGTAAACACCTTCAAAATCGAAGCCAGCACTTCCGTCGCGGGCTTCCATGCGGCTGCTGAACCGGCCTCCTTCCTGCAAATCCACTTCGGCATGCGGCGTGTGCCAGTCGTCAGATGCATTATTCCATTGCTTAATGTCCTCCGGCGAATTCCAATATTTCCATACCGCTTTTACCGGAGCAAGTATTTCTGTTTCTATTGTCATTGTTTTATTTTCTGTTGTTTTCATTTCCATGAATTTAATCCGTCACCTATGCACCTTCCTTTTCCCTGAAGCTAAACATCCACTGCACGCCAAATTTATCTGTGCAACTGCCAAAATAATCACCCCAAAACATATCCTGCAGCTCCATGGTAACTTTCCCACCTTCCGACAATTCCCCGAAAAGCCGTTCGGTCTCTTTTTTGGTATCCGGTTCCAGGCTGATGGACATGTTGTTCCCGAAATTCAATATAAAACCCATGGATTCCGGAGCATCAGTACCCATCAGCATATGTCCGCCGAGGATTGGCAGGGCCACATGCATCACCAGGTTTTTATCTTCTTCGGCCAGGGGCGGCATTCCTTCCATCTCCGGTATTTCGCTCATCCGGGTAATATTTAGCGCTTCGGCCCGAAAAACTTTCTGATAAAAACGGAAAGCCTCTTCCGTATTCCGTGGGAAATTAAGATATGTATTTACTTTTGCCATTTCTTCTTCCAATTTATTGTTCAAAAGTTTTAAAACAAGGCTCTGCCGGTATTTGTTTAGCCGGGTTATTTAAAGTATTTTATTTGCTCTACTTATTTGTTTTTATTTTGATTCATTATTGATTTGGAGTATCTTACATCAGTTTTAATACAGCCTTAAAATAAAAATCATGAAAAACATCGTGCGCCGCGATTTTATTAAAACAGGTGTACTCTCGTCAGCGTTTTTATCCGTTTCGCCTCTTTCTTCCTGCTTTTCTGATATCAAACAACCGGCATTCTCCGGAACTTCCAGGTCAACTGTGGCAATTGTAAAAGGAAATGATTTAGACTCCATTACCCGCGATGCTATTGATGCCATTGGCGGAATGAGTTCTGTAATTTCCCCGGAAGACAAAGTTTTTATTAAACCTAATTTTGTAACCTTTCCATGGGCAAAAGATAATAACTGTTTCAGAAAGGGAGAATGTACCAAACCTGAAATTATAATTGCAGTGGCTGAAGAGTGCCTTAAAGCGGGCGCTTCGGAAGTTATCATTGGCGAAGGATCACACCTGCCTGAATTCGACTGGAAATATGCAGTTACTTTCGATGGAAAAACCAATCTGGCAGAAAAAGCCCGGAGTTTAAATTCGAAGTACAAAGGAAAAATAAAACTTGTTTGCCTGGAAACCGGCTCACCCGAATGGATTGAAATTCCATCGGCGACACCACTCCGCAAAATTGCTATCTCAGGACTTGCAGCAAAGGCCGACAAGGTAATTTCGCTGCCGGTGGCAAAAACCCATGCCTGGGCGCAGCTGACATTAGGCGCAAAGAATTTTCTTGGAATCACACCACTTTCCCGGTATGCCCAGTTGATAGACAATACATGGTGGAACCGTGGCAGATTCGACCACAGCAGCCCAAAGTCAATCTCACAGGTTTTCCTCGATATTGTCCAAAGCCTTAAACCTTCGCTTACCCTTGTTGATTTCTCCGTTGGAATCGAAGCAAATGGCCCAACTATCGATACCGGAGGTAAAACCTATGACATGATCAAACAAACCGGCAGCCGTGCTGTGGTTGCCAGTAAGGATATTATGGCAGCGGATGCCATCTCTGCACGAATAATGAACCATGATGTTACCCGGATTAAACAATTAAATATGGGTTATGAAATGGGACTTGGTCAAATTCAGAAGGAATACATTGACATTGCCGGTGAAAGCCCCGAAAATTTTAAAACTGACTGGAAAAGGGCCATAATTGGATAATCCACACATAAAAAGGAAAATATGCATAAAATCAAAGATGTACATGATGCATTATATCCGGAAAGGGGAAATTGATAAAAACCAGTTTCCGGTGCGTAAACTGCAACTCATAATTAATCCCCGGCCTTAAATTTTTTTTATTTTGAATGTAAATATTCTGCCCCAACCCGGTTTCTGTTATTTATATTTATATTTTCATTTTCAAAATCAGAGATATTCTGCAGAGTGGTTTCTGCAATCTGCTCCAGAACTTCACAGGTAATAAATGCCTGGTGAGCCGTAACCAGCACATTTGGGAGAACGATGAGCCGGGCAATGCAATTATCATTTCAGATAGATCCTTGAAAAACAGCTTTTCTTCCTCCGCATACACATCAATGCCCCGCGAACCCAGTCGTTTTTCGCGCAGCGATTCAATAACTGCTTCCGTGTCGATGAGTTTGCCGCGGCTTGTGTTAATCAGCATCGTTCCGGTTTTTATAAGTTTCAGGTTGCCGGCATTTATCATACGATGTGTGTCGTGGGTTAACGGGCAGTGCAGCGAAATTATATTAAAACATGATATTTACTTGTTTTGGCATATTCTTCCCCTGTTCATTATTGCATCATCTTCGTATCAAATTCGGATTAAACTCGCATTAAATTCGCGATTTCGCGAATTTAATGCGAGTTTAATCCAAGTTTAATGCGAGTTAATTACTAATTTAATAAGACGAAGGTATCATAAAGATGGCAGCGGTTGCATGGATATTCCGGAAGTTATTGGAAGAAAACTGCAGGAACAAGTTGATAATTACTCTCCCTAATCTATTATTTCTGTTTTGCGGAAATTTAGGGAGATCCGACTTTTTGGGCACAGCACCGACGGGATGCGCAAACTAAATCCCCCTGCCTTCTGTTTTTATTATGCCGTATGCAGATGTTCTGCCCCTACCCGGTTTTTTTCATTTATTGTACCCTTATCAAAATCGCTGATATTTTGCAGGGTGGTTTCGGCAATCTGTTCCAGTGCCTCGCGGGTAAGAAAAGCCTGGTGCGCGGTAATCAGTACATTGGGTAAGCTTATCAGCCGGGCAATAATGTCATCATCGATTATCATTTCCGAAAGATCTTTGAAAAACAGTTTTTCCTCTTCGGCATAAACATCAATTCCCAGAGCGCCCAGTCGTTTTTCACGCAGCGATTCAATCACTGCTTCCGTGTCAATCAGTTTGCCACGGCTTGTATTGATGAGCATGGTCCCGGGCTTCACCCGTTTCAGATTTTCGGCATTGATCATCCGGTGTGTATCGTGAGTGAGCGGGCAGTGCAGCGAAATAATATCCGCCTGTGCCAGCAACTCATCCGTGGAGAGATATTCTATTCCTTGTCTTACAAGTTCCTGGTCGGGATATGGATCCGCAGCAATAATTCTGTTGCCGAAACCTTTCAGCAATTTTATAAACGCTTTGCCAATTGCACCTGTTCCAATTACCCCGATTGTTTTTCCGCTTACATTAAAACCGGTAAGCCGCTCAAGCGAAAAGTTCCCTTCGCGGATGCGGTTGTAAGCTTTGTGGGTTTTGCGGTTGAGGGTGAGAATGAGCGCAAGCGCATGTTCGGCAACGGCCTCAGGAGAATATGCCGGAACCCGCAGTACCGTTATTCCGTTTTTATCAGCGGCTTCCAAATCCACATTGTTAAAACCTGCACATCGCAGGGTAAGCAGGTAAATTCCCCGGGCTTTTAAATGTGCAAGGGTTTCGGCATCTATTTTATCGTTTACGAAAGCACAAACAGCACCAAATCCCTTTGCCAGTTTTGCGGTGTGGCTGTCGAGCCGCGTATCAAAAAACTGCAATTCGTGACCAAAATCGCGGTTCATCTTTTTAAAATATTCCTCGTCATAAGATTTTGAGCTGAAGAAAGCAACTTTCATGAATTGTAGTTAACTTGTTTAATACTGTCCATTCTAACAGAAAATGAATGGGATAAGTTCAGTATCCGGTTGACATTCCTGATAAACTTCCCCTCCTGCCAAGGGTTCTGACCTTTGCAAAAAAAGGCTCTCCCCGAAGGAAGAACCTTTTAACCAAAAACTAAAAATTATTCTTATTTAAACTTCGAGAATAAGTCTTTTACAGCATCTTTGTGCACTGTAAATCCCATCATTTTCAGCTTGATGTAATCTTCGTGAAAGAAATAATATCCGAATTTCGGATCATCTTCTCCCACATTGCGCGAACCCGAACTGGAATCCTTAATAAGGTACCAGTCTTTGCCCGAATTGCTGTAATTTTCAAGAATACCAATTAAATGCATTCCATGGTCGTCGGTAGTTGTTCCGTTTGAAAACCTGAACTGGCGGGCATCTTCGTTTATATAATCCGAAGGAATATCATAATCAGGTACCATGGCACAATTGGTTTCGCGGCTAAAACCGGTTTCCGAAACATCGCCGCCGATGCTGATGGTGTATCCCTGTTTGATGCAATTTTTCACCGCGTCCATATATACATCCAGCGGCACATTATAGTATTCGGCACTGTGCCACCAGTTGTCGGGCACTTTGTATTCCACCTGCTGCCAGTAAGGTTCCTGTTCGTATGAAAGAATTTCAACAAAATCATCCGGATTGAGCTTCAGGTAATCCTTCAGATAAGTTTTTGGTGTGTAGGTTTTCCCTTCCACCTCAAACTCTACCGGCGGTTTGCCAATATAGTGGTTCATAATGTCCTTAATGGTTTCGAGACCGTATTCCATGTTCCAGGAATTTGATTCTTTCATCGAATTCAAAAAGCCCTTCATCTCTTCCATCATTTGTGCATGTGTATGAAACTGCCGGCCATGAAGCAAACCGCTGTAAGCGCTTTCCGGCGCAGCACCATACATTTTCATCAGTCGTGCAACAGCATTCCCCTCCGAGCCCTCATCAAAAACAGAGTTGCCGCGTTCTTCAATAAAACGGCGGGCTTTTTCCACATATTCCCAGTATACTGAATAAATTTCGGAAAGCTTCACCTGTCTGCCTGTTTGCCTGTATACTTCTGATTCATAAAGCGAAGAAGTGGAAAAGCACCAGCAGGTTCCGGCGTTTCCCTGTGAAAGTGTGTTTTGTGCCCAGGCAGTTGTATAAATGGCCGGATTATTGGGCAGGTTCAAATCCGACTGGTCCATCACAAATCGTTTGTAAGGCTCTTTTTCGTTCAGCTTTTCATCAACTGCATTTACATCTTTCAGTATTGACTCATAATAAAAGCCTTCACCTTCATTATAGACTTTAAATTTTCCTTCGTCATTGTTTTTTTGTGCCATTGCTCCTATCGCAATCAACACAATCAGCAACGTCATTAAATGTTTCATATTTACTTGTCATTTTATAAAGATCGTGGAAAATACGATTTTTATTTTATGCTGAATGTGACTGAAGTCAGGAATAACAGTCCATACCTGTTTTATTCTTCTTGCAGCATTTTCATCAGTTCATCCAAATCGATATCCGGGCGGGTAATACAAAATTGTGCCTGCTTATAGAATTCATCCCTTTTCCTCAGGGTTTCATCAATAAAAGCCACCAGTTCTTTTTTTGATTTTCCTTTGATGAGCGGGCGTTCAGTTTTTGATTTCAGCAGACGATCGGCAAGAATTGATGGATGAATGTTCAGGTAAATGGTTTTTCCGGTTTTGTTCATCATCTCCATATTGTCGAAGAAACAGGGAGCGCCGCCACCGGTGGCAATTACGATGTCAGTAAATTCAGAAAGTTCTTCCAGTGCTTTCCGTTCCTTTTTGCGGAACTCTTCTTCACCTTCTTCAGCAAAAATCTGCGGAATGGTTTTATAATAGCGTTCTTCAATGAAATTGTCCATATCTGTAAACTGCAGCCCGGTATGTTTCGAAAGCCGCCTCCCCAGAGTCGATTTTCCACTTCCCATATATCCGATTAAATAGATTCTCATTTTATGAGTATTTGTATTTTTTGGCAGCAGTAGAGACGCGATATATCACGTCTCTACTAACGATATATCACGTCCCTACAGACGCGATATATCACGTCCCTGCTAAAACAATGACATCTGGTTTGTATCGTCATCTTTTTTGGGACGTTTTATTTCGAATGGTATTTCATTAAAACTCTCTTTTTCTTCCTCCTGTTCAATGTCTTCCGGTTCTGGTTTATCATGTTCGTCCTTTACAACAGGTTCCAGTTCTTTAATGTTTTCGATGTTGTAATTCGATAACCGCTTTCCTTTTGCTTTCCACGATTTCACATTTATAAATTCTGCAACCTCGATGATTTCATTTTCCCGTTCAGAATGTTTCCCTCCAAATTCGATTTCGAGGCGGGGGTAATGAACCCATGTAATGCTCACAAGTTTATTGTCCGGATTATCGCCGATAAACCGGATGCGTTTCTCTTCCACCTCTTCTATCTCGAACCGCTTCACGTAATAAAACTCCTGTTCTGCATCATAATAAACCACTGAAAGTATTTTCCCGTTGTCAAACTTTTCGATGGTCAGTATATCCTGCTCGAAATGGTTGCTTAAATCGAAATTGTACAGCTGATAGTCGCCATTTTTGTAAACAACAAGTATTTTATCATCCCCCTGAAATTCACCAAGGTATTTTCCACGGCCATCAGCATTGAGGCGCAGCACATCGTTATCGAACCATATTTTCCTGCCGCCCAAAGTAGAAATGCCTTTTTCTTTCAGCGAAATTTTATGCACCTCATACTTTGTCATAATGTTCCCCATCGATTGCCGGCCTTTTATTGCCAGCTCACCCATATCCACCTCGAATACAAGTTTTTTAATGCGCGGTTTTGGTTTTAGGATTACTTTTAAAACTTCGGCTTCACCATTTGGATTTGCAGAGAAATAAACAATTCGCGAACCTTTCGTTCCTTTGGTTATATCGTACTCTTTATCGCGGGTAACTCCGGTTACCGAAAACCGTTTCATGTAGGAAACCCCTGATTCACCGTCACGGTAAACCACGTTATAAATCGTACGTTTATCGTTCTTTTTAAAAACGGCAACATACAGCGGGTTCTTTCCTATAAAGGCCTTATCCGAAACTTTTGAAATAAAATAAGTTCCATCGCGTCTAAAAACGATAACATCATCAATATCTGAACAATCGCCTACATATTCTGCTTTTTTCAGGCTGGTACCCATAAAACCCTCCTTGCGGTCGACGTACAGCTTTTCATTTTTCACCACTACCTTTGTGGCCACAATATTTTCAAAGTTCCGGATTTCGGTTTTTCGTTCGCGTCCTTTTCCATATTTGTCTTTCAAGTGACGGAACCATCTGATGGTGTACTGAACGATATTTTCTATGTTATTAACAACGTCTGCAATTTCATCTTCAATGGCAAGGAGATGATCATTTGCTTTATCCTTGTTGAATTTCAGGATTCTTGCCATGCGGATTTCCATAAGTTTCAGGATATCATCGCGTGTTATTTCCCTTCTCAGTTTAGGTTTCCAGGGCTCAAGGCGATTATCGATATGCGCCACTGCCTGATCCATATTTTCAGAATCCTCAAACTTTTTGTCCTTGTATATCCGCTCTTCAATAAATATCTTTTCAAGTGACGAATAATGCCATGCTTCTTCCAGCTCACTTTTTCTGATTTCAAGCTCAAGTTTAAGAAGCTGGAGCGTGCTATCGGTGGATCGTTTTAATATTTCCTTTACTCCAATAAAATGCGGTTTATCATCATGAATTATACAGGCATTGGGCGATAATGAAATTTCGCAGTCGGTAAAAGCATATAAAGCATCAATTGTTTTATCGGAAGAAACACCGGGGGCCAGGTGAACAAGGATTTCAACATCGGCTGCAGTGTTGTCGTCAATTTTTTTGATTTTTATTTTACCCTTGTCGTTGGCTTTTATCACCGTTTCGATGAGCGTTGAAGTTGTTCTTCCAAACGGGACTTCAGTTATTGCAAGTGTTTTGTGGTCTATTTTTTCGATTTTTGCCCTTACTTTAACCGAGCCGCCACGTAAACCATCGTTGTATTTGCTGAAATCAGCCATTCCTCCGGTAGGGAAATCGGGAAGCAATTCAAAATCCTGCTTTTTCAGATAAGCAACCGAGGCATCGATAAGTTCATTAAAATTATGTGGGAACAGTTTGGATGCGAGTCCAACAGCAATTCCATCCACACCCTGTGCAAGCAGCAACGGAAATTTAACCGGCAATGTAAGCGGTTCTCTTTTACGACCATCGTATGATAATTTCCATTCTGTAGTTTTAGGGTTGAACATGACCTCCAGTGCAAATTTCGAAAGCCGTGCCTCGATATAACGCGGTGCAGCAGAACCATCGCCGGTAAGAACATTTCCCCAGTTTCCCTGCGTATCGATTAGCAATTCTTTCTGCCCGAGCTGCACTATTGCATCGCCGATAGAAGCGTCGCCATGCGGATGGTACTGCATGGTTTGCCCGATAATGTTTGCAACTTTATTGTAGCGGCCATCGTCCATTTCACGCATTGCATGCATAATGCGACGCTGTACGGGTTTCAATCCGTCATTGATGTATGGCACTGCACGTTCCAAAATCACATACGAGGCGTAATCGAGAAACCAATTGCGGTACATACCGGGCAAATAGGTTATCTCGGCTTTAATTTCATCGCCTTCGTTTTCCTGTTCCTCAAATTCCTGATTATCCAAATTCTCTTCTGACATTCTTCCTTTAATTCAAATGCCCGCATCACTGCAAAAGCAATTCAAAAAAATTATATTATTCCAATTCCGGTTGATTAAGCCACTTCGTCTTTTTCCACATACAAATTATCGATGATAAAATCCTGGCGTTCCGGAGTATTTTTCCCCATGTAAAACTCCAGCATCTGCGTAACTGATTCATGTTTTTTCAGCATCACCGGGTCGAGCCGGATATCTTTGGCTATAAAATGCTTAAATTCATCAGGGGAGATTTCTCCCAACCCTTTAAATCGGGTAATTTCGGGCTTTCCTTTCAGTTTTTTTATTGCCTGAAGCCGTTCCTGCTCGGAATAACAGTAATAGGTTTTTTGTTTGTTGCGCACCCTGAATAACGGGGTTTGTAAAATATAGACATGCCCCTTTTTAATCAATTCAGGAAAAAACTGAAGGAAAAAAGTAATCAGCAGAAGGCGGATATGCATTCCATCCACATCGGCATCTGTAGCAATAATTACTTTGTTGTAGCGCAAATCCTCCAGGCTTTCTTCGATATTTAAAGCAGCCTGCAGCAGGTTAAACTCCTCGTTTTCATACACTACTTTTTTAGTGAGTCCGAAAGTATTCAGTGGTTTTCCCTTCAAACTGAAAACAGCCTGTGTATTTACATCGCGCGATTTGGTAATTGAACCGCTGGCTGAATCTCCCTCGGTAATAAAAATACTCGAATCGTCGGCCCTTTCATGCTTACTGTCGAAATGAATGCGGCAGTCGCGCAGTTTTTTATTGTGAAGGCTTACTTTTTTAGCGCGTTGTTTTGCAAGTTTTTTAATTCCTGAAATAGCCTTTCTTTCGCGTTCCGATTCAATAATCCTGCGCAATAAAACTTCGGCTGTATCCGGATTTTTGTGCAGGTAATTATCCAGCTCCTTTTGAAGGAAATTTGCAATATGTGCCCTCACTGACGGACCGTTTGGACCAATATCCCTTGAGCCAAGTTTTGTTTTTGTCTGCGATTCAAAAACAGGTTCTTCCACTTTTATACTTACAGCTGCAACAATGGAAGCCCGAATATCGGAAGGGTCAAAATCCTTTTTGTAGAAATCACGGATGGTTTTAATGTACACTTCCCGAAATGCCTGCAGGTGCGTTCCTCCCTGAGAAGTGTGCTGTCCGTTCACAAACGAGTAATAATCTTCGCCATAGCGGTTTCCATGTGTAATCGCCACTTCAATATCTTCGCCTTTCAGATGAATTACAGGATAAATGTAATCTTCATCCATATTTTCTTCAAGAAGATCACGAAGGCCGTTTTTGGAATAATACCTTTCGCCGTTGTATTCGATGGTAAGACCTGCATTCAGAAAGGTATAATTTTTCACCATGTTTACCACGTAATCGCTGATATACCTAAACTTCTGAAAAACTTCCTGGTCAGGTTCGAAAGATACAAGTGTACCATTTGGTTCATCCAGCCCCTGTAAATCTTTTTCACTGATTTGTATGCCCTTACTGTAAGCAACTTCCTTTGCTGCACCCTCGCGAATGGAACGAACAACAAAATCAGAGGAAAGGGCATTTACTGCTTTTATTCCAACGCCATTTAACCCTACCGATTTTTTAAACACCTTTGAATCGTATTTAGCACCGGTATTCATTTTACTGACTACATCAACCAGCTTCCCCAGCGGGATTCCACGTCCGTAATCCCGAATGGTTACCCTTTCCTGATCGATATTGACAGTAATTTTTCTCCCGTTTCCCATCATAAATTCATCAACGGAATTGTCCATGATCTCTTTCAGTAAGACATAAATACCATCGTCAGCAGCAGAACCATCGCCGAGTTTTCCAATGTACATTCCCGGTCTTTTCCGAATATGTTCCTGCCAGTCAAGCGTTCTAATCGACCCTTCGTCGTATTGCGGAGTTGTCATAATACGTGAAATTTGGCACAAATATAATGAAAACAACTTAGGCTTGCGCGGCTTTTCATCCACCAATAACTAACAAAAAACGGTTGAAAAGTAGATAAACAGGGCAACAGACAAAATAAAAAGCTGGAGTTGCAACAATAGTATAAAATCAATCTAAATTCGGCATTTAAATAATTCCCATTTTTTTCATCAGAAAAGTGGCATTCATCGTTTTTGTTACGCCATCCGACAACTTGTAATCGAATACCATCTCGTCATTATCAATTCTTATTTCGAAACATTTATTTGATACCTGTTGTGGAAATTCGCTTTCCATTTCACTCAGTTTTAAATCATGAGTTGCAATCAGCGAAACCGATTTCAATTCAATCAGTTTATGTATTAACTGCTTCGAACCATTTAACTTATCCATCGAATTTGTTCCTTTCAGCATTTCATCGAGGATAACAAAAATCCGTTCTCCATTTTCAAGCCGCTCAAGAACTCCCTTAATCCTTTTAAGTTCAGCAAAAAAGTACGATTCGTCTTTAAAAAGCGAATCAGTGGTACGCATGTTTGTATAGATTTCCACCGGCGTGAATTTCATTTTTCCGGCACAAACCGGTGAACCTGTGCGCGCAAGCACCAGATTAGTACCGACAGTGCGTAAAAAAGTACTTTTACCGGCCATATTTGCACCTGTAATAATCATTACTTTTGACCAGCCACTAATTGAGAAATCATTGTCAACACGTTTTCCAGGATTCAACAGCGGGTGTCCAAGATTTTCAGCCTGAATAGTGAAATCGCCTTCCTGAATTTCGGGATAAACATAGCCGGGATGATTGTTTGCAAAGTTTCCCAAAGATATTAAAGCATCTGTTTCCGCAATTACCTCCAGCCAGGCTTCTGCTTTTTTATGATTCCGGCTGTGCCATTTCCATAATTTATACACACAGCGAATGTCCCACAGGAAAAATGAATTCAGAAACAATCCAACGATGATGTTTCCACGGTATTCGAATTCCTTCACCAAACTTTTTAACTCATGAAAAACATTACCTGCAGAATCCGGCCGGGTTACTTTATGACGAAGCGAAACAAGATATTCTGATTGAAAATTATATTCTTCGATATCATGCAGCAGCTGAACGTACTTCTCAAACAAATCTGATTTTCTTCCAAAATAGCCAAAATAATATCCAACTTCTTTTCTGAACATGAACACCAGAAACCACTGTATTGCCAGCATCAAATAAAGCAGGTTGTTTGTAAATCCGGTTATTGCAGGAATAGCTGCCAAAATTGTAAGCAATGGAATAACAATTATCATCCATTTTATTT
This sequence comes from uncultured Prolixibacteraceae bacterium, assembly GCA_963816685.1. Taxonomy (GTDB): domain Bacteria; phylum Bacteroidota; class Bacteroidia; order Bacteroidales; family Prolixibacteraceae; genus CAVYUC01. The sequence goes on from CAWFMB010000018.1 coordinate 62,292, forward strand.
GTCGTGAATATTTAAGGGTTAATTGCGTTGATGACCATGACTTTATTTCGTCACTCATCTGGCTGGTTTCTCTAAAAAGCTTTCCGTTGGCCAGAAAATTTAACCGCCATTCCGGCATTTTCGAAAGCTCTTCAACTGCCTGCTGTCTTTGTTGAATTTCCTGTTTCTGAAAGGGTGGATTTTTCAGCCACCCTGCCAGTTTTAGGCGGCCGCTTTGTGTTGAGGTGCGGTTGAGAAACTGAAACAATGAACCGTCGCCAAACAAATCAAGGTCGTAGGAGAAATAATGATTCGTATCTAAAAATTCTTCCCCATTTTCGAAATGCGAAAAAGAATGTTCAAGCGCCAGTAATTCATCTTCAGAAATTTTCTTCAGCGTTGCATATTGAAGTTTTTGTTTTTCGAGTTGTATGTTTTTTTTAATCAGAAAGAAAAAAAGTACAACAACAGCAAGGGATGCAATTGCTGAAATCCATGTAAATCCAATACTAAAAAGGGGAATAAAAATCAGTATAAATACAAGCAGACGGTACCAGGCAAATCTTTTAATTCTCCCGGAGATTGCTGTGAGCCTGGAAGTATATTTATCTCTGATTTCAGTATAAAACGTAAAAACCGTCTGTTTCATTTACAAATAATTGTAATGATGAAGAAGGTAAACTGCTATGAAAACAGTAGTTATCAAAACAGTAAAAACCAATAATATTATTCCAAATTGTGTTGTTTGCAGATCAGTCTTTTTGATTTTAGGATTTCGGGCCAGAAAAAAGCGGCTTTCGAGAACCATTAACAAACGATAAAACCCCCAGCCAATTAAACCACCAAGAATAGCTCCACCAACAATATCGAACGGATAATGAACACCAGAATAAATTCTGGAATAGCAAAATATCAAGGCCCAAAAACATAGAAGCGCCCAGTATCCTTTATTCCTGAAAATGAGCGTTGTAAAAATAAAAATTGCAAATGCATTTGCTGCATGCGACGACACAAATCCATGCAATCCGCCTTTACGTAAAACGTTATGTGCAAGGTTTTGCAGCGCCGGCTCATGCACCGGACGCAGCCGCTGAACTGATTCTTTTATGAGAACTGAAATCTGGTCGCTGGCCAAAATTGCAAGGGCCAAAAGAATGATAATCAGCAGCGCTTTGCTGCGGTAATTTTTTATTAAGAAAAAAATGATTGCAAGAAAAAACGGGAACCAGGTTTCTTTGCGGGTAACCATTAACATGATGGTATCCCAAAAGTCGTTATGAAAGCTGTTCAGGTATAAAAACAAATCAGTGTCAAAATCAAGTATTTGTTGAAACCACTCCATTTAGCTGTTTAATATTTGCCAGATTTTATCTTTTAACTGCTGAATATTAAACCCGTTGATGGAAGAAAAAAACAGGTGCGGGATATCTTTCAATTCGCGGCTGATTTCTTTCATTAGTTCCTCATCGAGCATGTCGGCTTTGCTAATGGCTAAAAACCGTTGTTTATCCAGCAACTCAGGATTATATTTTTCAAGTTCATTCAAAAGAATGTTGTATTCTTTCAGGTGATCCGGACTGTCGGCAGGCACAAGAAACAGCAACATCGGATTACGCTCGATATGCCGCAGGAACCGCAATCCCAAACCTTTTCCCTCATGAGCGCCTTCAATGATTCCTGGAATATCGGCCATTACAAACGATTTTTGTTCGCGGTGGCCTACGATTCCCAGATTTGGAACCAGTGTTGTAAAATGGTATTCTGCAATTTTAGGTTTTGCAGCAGAAACCACCGATAATAAAGTTGACTTTCCGGAACTAGGAAAACCGACCAGACCAACATCGGCAAGTACTTTTAGTTCAAGAATTTTCCAGCCTTCCTCGCCGGGTTCACCGGGTTGTGCATACCTTGGCGTTTGATGTGTAGACGATTTGAAATGATCATTACCGAGTCCGCCACGGCCACCGTTCATCAGGATTTGTTGTTCGTCGTGTTCTGTAATTTCAAAAAGAAATTCGCCGGTTTCGGCGTCTTTGACAATTGTTCCAAGCGGCACTTCAAGGTAAACATCTTCACCATCGGCACCGGATGATCGTTGAGGACCACCACTCCCACCGCTTTCTGCTGCAATATGTTTTCTGTATTTCAGATGCAGCAGAGTCCACAAATGACGGCTGCCAACAAGGATAATGTGACCTCCCCGTCCGCCGTCTCCACCATCGGGGCCTCCTTTTGGAATGAACTTCTCACGGCGTAAATGTGCAGATCCGGGGCCACCATGCCCCGACTTGCAAAATATCTTTACATAATCAACAAAATTTGCTTCTGCCATTTTATTTCAACTTCAATTTGCCTTTAAAATTCATCTTCCTGAGAAAAAAGAAATTCCCGCACAATACCACCACACAGGTTTTTGCGGGAATAATAAAATATGTCTGTTACAACTTTTCGACAGTTTCCTTTAAACGGCCGGCAATTTCATCAATACTTCCCATACCGTTTATTCCGTAATGTTTTCCCTGTTTTTTGTAGTACTCAATCAGTGGTGATGTTTTCTGGTTATAAACATTAATGCGGTTTTCAATAACTGATTCATCCTGATCGTCAGCCCGGCCCGAATCTTTTCCGCGGCTGAGTAAACGGTTTATCAATTCCTGTTTTTCCACTTCAAGACTGAGCATGGCAGAAATTGGTGTTCCGTTTGCATTTAACAGTTCGTCCAGCGCTTTTGCCTGTTCAACTGTGCGTGGGAAACCATCAAAAATAAAACCGTTGGAATCCTGAAGGTTTTCAAGTTTGCCTTGAATCATTCCGATAACCACTTCGTCAGGTACAAGTTCGCCTTTGTCCATGTATTTTTTTGCTTCTTTACCGAGGGGTGTTCCTTCTGCAAGTTCGCTGCGCAACAAATCGCCGGTTGACAAATGAGTAAGGTTGAATGATTCAATTAAATATTCTGCCTGGGTTCCTTTTCCGGCTCCGGGAGGTCCAAATAATACGAGATTTAACATGCTGTTTGTTTTTTTATTCGTTAATAACTTTATAAATGTCAATTAAATTGCGGCCGTGTCCATCATAATCGAGACCAAATCCAACAATAAAATCATTTGGAATTTCCATGCCGATATAATCCAGCTGCACTTCTTTTTTCAATGCATCAGGTTTTAAGAGCAGGGTAGCAATCAGTACCTGCTGCGGATTTAATTCCGAAAGCTGTTCCAGGATATTTTCAATGGTAAGGCCTGTGTCAACAATATCCTCCAGGATAACAACTGTTCGGCCGGTAATGTCTTCATTCAATCCAATAAGTTGTTTTATACTTCCCGAAGAACTGTCTCCGGAATAGGAAGCCAGTTTCACGAAAGATATTTCGGTTTCAACCAGGTCGATTCGTTTAAAAAGTTCAGCGGCAAACATAAATGAACCATTTAAAATACAAACGAATAACGGATTGGTGCCTGCAAGATCTTTATTCATTTTATCGGCCATCTTCTGTACTTCCGACTCTATTTTTTCCCAGGATATAAAAAGTTCGAATGCTTTATCGTGAATTTTAACTTGCTTCATCAATAGAGAATTTATTTTTTTAAGTTGCTTAATTGGTGTATTTTCGCTAAAAATTGAAGCTGCAAATTAACAAAACAAATTGGTTAACTGAAAATATAAAATGCAAAAGATGGAAGCAAAAGTAAGTATAATAATGGGAAGCACTTCCGACCTTGATGTAATGGAAAAAGCTGCAAAACTGTTAAATGAATTTGAAATTCCCTTTGAAATTAATGCACTTTCGGCACATCGCACTCCCGATGAGGTGGAGAAATTTGCAAAAGGTGCTAAGGAGCGCGGGATAAAAGTAATCATTGCCGGTGCAGGCATGGCCGCCCATTTGCCGGGAGTAATTGCAGCAATGACTCCACTGCCGGTTATTGGCGTTCCGATTAATGCAAGTCTTTCAGGATTCGATTCGGTGCTTGCAATCTTACAAATGCCTCCCGGAATTCCGGTAGCAACTGTTGCTGTCAACGGAGCCATGAATGCAGCAATCCTCGCGGTGCAGATGATGGCTACCGGCGATGAAAAACTTATGCAGAAAATGCTGGACTACAAAGAGAGCCTGAAACAAAAGATAGTTAATGCCAACAAGGAACTTTCAGAAATTAAGTATAAGTTTAAAACAAATTGAATTTTTACTAATTTTAAGGGTCTCAATTGTAACCAAAATGAACATTGCTCCTGAAAAAATAGAACATATAAAGGAATACTTCAAAAAGCAACCTGTATTGAAAGCTTATTTATTTGGCTCTGTTGCAAAAAATCAGGATTCAGAACAGAGTGATGTAGATATTCTTGTAGAACTTGATTACAGTAAACGAATCGGGTTAAAATTTATACAAATGAAACTTGATTTGGAAAAACTTCTTCACAAAAAAGTCGATCTTGTATCTGTCGAAAGTTTATCTCCGTACATTAAACCTTCTGTTGAAAAAGATAAAACCTTAATTTATGTACGGTAAATCAGGAGATATTGTAAGACTACAGCATATTTTTAGCGCCATCTCTGAAATTGAAAAATATAAAGCATCAAGAAATTTCAATGATTTTCTTAATGATTCAATGTTCCGGTTCGCATGTATTAAACAACTGGAAGTTATAGGCGAAGCTTCAAACCGTATTTCCAAAGAAACACAACAGAAATTCTCTTCTATAGAATGGGCTCAATTAATCGGTATGAGAAATATCTTTGTTCATGAATATTTTGGTATCGATGTAAATATTGCGTGGGATATTATAGAAAATGATTTACCTGAATTAAAAACAAAAATAAAGGATATATTAAAAGTATTGTCGATTGAACCTGAATAAATTAACCAAAACCTTCCTCCTTTAACCAAATGAAAAAAATTAGTTGTATTGCACTGCTGATTTTTGTTAACTCCGTTTATTCTTTTGCTGCTGAAAATCATTTGGCAGGATCACGTGCTCTGGCACTTTCAAATGCTGTTGTCTCTTTTTCTGACACCTGGAGCACTTTTCACAATCAGGCTGGTCTGGCCGAAATGAATTATTTTTCTGCCGGTTTTTATTATGAATCAAGATTCAATATCGATGAGCTTTCCCTGGTTGCCGGTTCATTGGTTTTACCCACAAGTGCCGGGACTTTTGGAATTGGGTTTTTCCAGTTTGGAAAAGGAACTTATAAGGAACAGAAAATTGGGTTGGGGTTCGCTAAAAAAATAACTTCAACTTTAAATGCAGGAATTCAGTTGGATTACCTGTCTCAGGCATTTCCTGAAAACGACCGGGCGCAGGGATTTGCAACCTTTGAAGGTGGAATTATCTGGACGCCTGTAAAAAATATGTTTATAGGGAGCCACATTTTCAATCCGATTTATGGAGGATTTGAAACCTTTGCCGGTAAACAAAAAATGCCTCTAATTTTGCGGATTGGCGGGCATTATCAATTTAGTGAGTTTGCACTTGTAACTACCGAAATCCAAAAAAACAGCAATGTGCCGGGAGTCGTAAAAACAGGAGTCGAATTCTGGATTGTGGAAAACCTTGCACTGCGATTTGGCGTTTCCGGAAAACCGGTTAATTATACCACCGGGATTGGTTACCGTACCAAAAAATTAAGCGCTGATATTGGGTTCAGCTATCACGGTAATCTTGGAGTTTCTCCTTCAGTTTCCATTCAGTTTGCACTGTAATGAAAAAATATTTTCAACATATCATCCTTTTATTAATTGTACTGAATCCAATATATTTGAGCGCCCAAAAACCGGAAGCCCAGGATAAACTTGAAGCAATTGTTGAATCGATTGTTGAAAATCTCGAAGAGGATGCAGAAGTTACACAAATAACCCAGGACCTGGAACAACTGGCAGAGAATCCTCTTAACATAAATACTGCAACTGAATCAGAGCTTTCGAAACTGCACATTTTAAATTCCATTCAAATCAACAAAATTATTGAATACAGAAATGAATTCGGACCGGTTCTGTCCATTTACGAATTGAATACAGTGGATGGAATTTCACCTGATGTGCTGCTGAAAATGGAGCCTTTTATCTCTTTTGGCCCGTCACAGGAAAAACCGGAGACACTATCAGAAGCAATGAAATATGGAACCCACCTGTTACTGATAAGAACTCAGGAAGTTTTACAGCAGCAAAAAGGATATATTGCGCGGGATGACGGAACAATTCCGTATGAAGGAAGCCGGGGTAAACTCTACACCCGTTACCGCTATGAGTCAGGGGACAGAATTTCGGCAGGAATTACAGCCGAAAAGGACCCGGGGGAAGCTTTTTTTAATGGCTCCAACAGAAACGGATTCGATTTTTATTCAGCCCACATTTCGCTTCAGGTTAGCCCTTTCATTCAGAAAATTGTTGTTGGCGATTTTGTTGCCCGTTCCGGTCAGGGACTGGTGTTGTGGCAGGGATATTCAACATCAAAGTCGCTGTACACTCTGGGCATTTCGAAAGTTAACCAGGGAATCCGGCCGTTTACTTCTACCGATGAAAACCTTTTTTTTCGCGGTGCCGCTGCTACTTTAAAAGTAGGTAACGGAACAGTTGAATTGTTTTATTCGAATAAAAAAGATGATGCAAACCTTGCTGTATCCGATTCTGCCGGAAACTATTTTACAAGTTTGCAAACCTCAGGCTACCATCGCACCGAAAGCGAAACAGCAGATAAAAACTCAGTAACAGATATCAATTCCGGCGCTATTCTGAGCTGGAGTTTCAACAATTTTAAATTGGGAGCGACAATTGCATATCAACAGTTCGAAATGCCTTTTATCCGCAGCAGTCAATTGTATAACAAGTTTCGTTTTCAGGGTGAACAAAATTTTACTGCCGGGGCCGATTATCTTTACAGCAAAGGAAAATACCAGCTTTTTGGAGAAGCTGCAGTTTCAAAATCAACAGGAAAAGCCTTTTTGCAGGGGGCAGTAGCCCACCTCCACGACCGTCTTGATTTTTCACTTTTATTCCGCCATTTCGATAAAAATTACAATGCACTTTGGGCAAATCCGTTTTCTGAAGGAAGTTCTGCAAATAATGAAACCGGATTATACTTCGGCACAAAAATTCTTCCTTTTAAATATGTAACACTTTCAGCCTATTCTGACTTTTACCATTCTGAATGGATAACTTTCACCACTGCCGGCCCGGCTACCGGCCACGATATTTTTGCACAGGCCGATTTTGTTTTTTCAGAAAGATTCCAGTTCTATATCCGATATAAAAATGAAGAAAAGGAACAGAAGACCAATTTCGAAGGAAGACTTGTGAATGAGAATGAAAAGGTACAGAAATCGAGACTGCATTTCGAATTCCGTCCAAGAGAATATCTTGCACTTAAAACGCGGATTGAACATGTTTTTTTCGAAGGTCAGGAAAGGGAAACCGGAATCATGCTGTACCAGGATGTAAAAATCACACCGGCAAAGTTTCCGCTTTCAGCTTCATTCCGGACAACCTGGTTTAATACTGACAGTTACAACTCCAGAATTTATGCCTACGAAAGCGATGTTTTGTATGCCTTTTCCATTCCTGCATATTTTGGTAAAGGCTGGCACAATTACATTAACATAAGGTACGAACTTTCAAGGAAACTGGATGTTTGGTTTAAAATCGGGCACACCATCCGAAGCGACAGTGAAACTATAAGTTCAGGTTATAATGTGATTGACGGAAACCGGAAAACAGAAGTTAAATTTCAGGTGAGGTTGAAAATATAGATTTGAATGCTTTACTTTGTGCCTGAGAACCAAAATGTATCAACATGTCCGAATTTAATTACGACGATATCCGCCCGTACACAGATAAGGAAGTGCGGTCGAAAATAAAGCTTCTGGTTAAAGACCCTGTCTTTGATGAAGTTCTGATGCATATTTTTAAGGTGCGGCCAAAAGTAAAAATGGTAAAACTGCAGTTACGGATGATTAGAAATATTACCCAACTACAGGGTACTTTTATCTATGATTTGTTGCGCTGGATTATAAATAAAACCTCGAGTGGGTTGTCATGCACCGGGCTGGATAAACTGGACAAGAAAAAAGCCTACCTCTTTATTTCAAATCACCGCGATATTATTCTGGATGCGGCTTTGCTGAATTTCCTGATTTTCGAAAAAGGAATGAACACTACCCAGATTGCAATCGGCAACAACCTGCTGCTTTACGAATGGATTGAACATACAGTTAAACTGAACCGTGCATTCATTATAAAACGAAATCTTGCTTCGCGGGAATTAATGGAAGCATCAAAAAAGGTATCTTCTTTTATCCGGAAATCAATTACCGAAGATAACCTATCGGTGTGGATTGCCCAACGTGAAGGACGTACCAAAGACGGATTCGACAGAACACAAGCCAGTGTTCTGAAGATGATTAATATGAGTAATAAAAAAAGCTTTACCGAAGGAATGAACGAACTGAATATAGTTCCGGTTTCCATTTCATACGAGATTGAACCCTGCGGCCTTGCAAAAATGAAGGAACTCATTAAAAAAGAACGGTACGGTGAATTAAAAACAAATAAAGACGATTTGAAAAGCATGTCGATGGGTATTTTTAATCCAAAGGGAAGAATGCGTTTTTCATTTGGTGACCCCATTCAGATTAATTTCGACGAAGTTAAAACCAAGGAACAGCAAAACAAACAGGCACAGGAACTTGCAGGTATCATCGATCAGAAAATTTATGCAAACTATAAACTTTGGCCAAACAATTATATCGCCTACGATTTGCTGATGCAGGAAAACCAGTTCAAGGATAAATACACCGCCGAAGAAAAAAGGAAGTTTGAAATGATGATTGAACAGGCAATGATTCATATTGATTTTCCAATTACCGATATCCAGGAGCGTTTTCTTCAGATTTATGCCAATCCGGTAATCAATAAGTTAAAAGCAACCGGAAACTAAATGGCTGCAGTAATCTGGGACTGGAACGGAACACTGCTCAACGACCTTGAGCATTGTGTTTCCACCATCAATATTTTACTAAAAAAAAGAAACCTGACTTTGCTGGACAACAGCATTTACAGGGAAGTTTTTTCATTTCCGGTGAAAGATTATTACAGCAGGATTGGTTTTGATTTCGCAAGGGAAGATTTTGAAATTCCGGCAAGGGAATTTATCGATTTGTACAATAGTGGTGTAAATACATGTCCGCTGCACCTTTCCGCAGTTGAAGTCCTCTCATTTTTCAGGCAAAGGGGGTTCAGGCAATTTGTGCTTTCGGCAATGAAACAAACCATGCTGGAGCAAACCCTGAAGCACCACAATATCTTTAATTTTTTTGAAGGTATAGCCGGTTTAAACGATCATTATGCGGTGTCGAAAATTGAACGCGGACAGCAATTAATCCACGAATTCAGCATTGAAAAAAAGGGTACGTTTATTATTGGCGACACCATTCACGATTTTGAAGTAGCAGAAGAACTTGGAATCAAATGCGTGTTGATTGCAGACGGGCATCAGTCGGAAGAACGGCTCCAAAATACAGGGGCAACAGTGATTTCTGAGTTAAAACAGCTGTATCAGTTAAACGAAATAATACAATTGATTAAATAATAACAGGAACAATTTTCCGTTTCAGAAAGGCTGTTCCTGCAGCAATCAGTTTAAACCAAATAGATAAACCAGGGCAATGTCAAACTTTGTGTTAAAGGAAAAATACATCCTCCCTTTGTTTTTGCTGGCTGCAACGGCGCTGCGGCTCTTTAGTTTTTTTCCCAGTGTTCTCGACCATGATGAATCAACCTACCTCATTATTGGCCGCGACATTTTACATGGAAAAGATTTATATACAGACGTTACCGACACCAAACCTGTAGGGATTTTTTTATTTTATGCAGGGCTCCAATTTCTCTTCGGAAATTCAATCCTCCTTAAACGGCTGGTTTTTGCACTTGTGGTTGGCGCCACTGGATTTCTTGTTTATAAGGTTTCGAAAAAAATGTTCAGCCAAAAACTTGCAGCGCTGGCTTCAGGAATTATCTACATCATTTATGTTTCCATTTGGAATTATCACGGCCGCTCGCCAAATACAGAACTGCTTTTCAACTTGTGTACAATTGGCGCACTTTTGCTTTTCCTAAAACCCAATCTGCTGAATTATCTTTTCGGAGGATTGATTCTTGGCATTGGATTCATCATCAAGTACCTTGTTTTGTTTGACTTTGCTGCCTTCCTGCTTTTCTTTTTTATTTACGAAATGCTGAATCCCGAAAACAGATTAAAAGTTTCGGTTTGGGCACGGTTCATCGTTGCCGGGCTTGCATTTCTTGTCCCTTTTGGGTTAACCAACATGTATTTCTGGCTGGGCGATCACTTCAGTGATTTTTATTTTGTTACCTACGAGTTACCCGGAAATTATGGCAGCAGTCCGTCGATAACACGCTATATTGTTATGCTTCTCGATTTTACAGCTAAATTCCTTCCCATTTCGTTTTTGGTGTTTTATGTAATGTTTAAGCGAAATAAACCATGGGAACCAAAACATAAATGGTTTTTTATTTTGTGGATATCCATGGTGTTATTTGCAATTTACATTCCCGGAAAAGAATTCAGCCACTACACCATTCAACTGATGCTGCCGTTCAGTTTAATTGCCGGATTGTTTTTTCATCCCCTTTTTAAACCCGACAGGATAACCGCCCTGATTTATTCACGAGGTTTTGGCTGGCCTGCATTTGCTGTAGTTGTTATTTCCATCCAGGTTGTAAGTTTTCAGAATGAGGTATTGAAACCAGATTATGAACGTGAAGTTGCACAGTACATTTCGGAAAGAATGGATGCAGATGATAAAGTGTTTGTTTCGAATTATCAGCAAATTATTTATTACCTGCTGAATATGGAAAGCCCTACAAAATTTGTGCATTCAAACCTGCTGTTTACACCGACACACAGAGCATTTAATGTAAATGCAGATACCGAAATCAGGAAAATTCTTGGAAAGCATCCTGAATTTGTGCTGATGCAGAACAAGAATGAAACAGTTCAGATGGAATTAAACAAAAATTACCACCTGCTTAAAACTTTCAGAAACGGGAGGATCCGTCTCTATTCGCTTGAAAATTAAAAGATGTCCCGTTTTTTAATGTCACGGATAAAAAGCTGAAGGCTGATTTTGCCGCGGTATTCGTTTTCGGTGATGGAATAACATACATCGAAGGGTAATCCCGAGGTAATTAAATCGTACTTGTCTGACTGGTTAAAAGCAATGCCCGGGAAGATTCCTGAATTCACATCCGGCTCCACCAAATCGAGTTTCAGGTGGTCGTTGTTTTTGCCCACGCGCCTGCTGGTTCCTGCATCAAAAACATCTTCGGTAATAAAAACCGGCATCATATTGTGCGGGCCGAAAGGAGCAAACTGCTTTAAAATCCTGTAGAAACGAGGGGTAATATCGCTCAGTGTAATTCTTGCGTCCACATCGAGGGATTGAATCTGGGAATCGTCAGTAATCTGGGCAGTCACAATTCTCTCGAACCGTTCCCTGAATTCAGGGATTTTTTCAATTCGCAATGTTAAACCTGCAGCATACATATGTCCGCCGTACGATTCAAGTAAATCGCTGCACTGGCCAATGGCTTCGTACAAATCGAAATCCTTTACCGAACGTGCCGAGCCTGTAGCCATTCCGTTCGATTCGGTTAAAATAATAGTTGGCCGGTAAAATTGTTCGGTCACCCTCGAGGCTACAATCCCTACCACCCCTTTATGCCAGTCGCGGTTGTACAGCACGGTGCTCTTCAGTCCATTCATCAGCGGGTCATTCAAAATCATATCCAGCGCTTCCTGGGTAATGTCGCGGTCGAGCGTTTTCCGTATTTCGTTGAACGAGTCGATCTCTTCGCCCAAAATATCCGACTGGTCCTCATCGTTTGATACAAGAATCTGAACCGATTTTTTCCCGTGTTCTATTCGACCTGAAGCATTCAGCCGCGGCCCGATTTTAAAAACAATATCGCTGATAGTAATCTCGCTGCCATTCAATCCGGCAAGGTTAATGATTGTTTGAAGGCCAATTCCAGGATTCGAATTCAGTTTCTTCAACCCGTAATATGCCAGTACGCGGTTTTCGCCGGTAACCGGAACAATATCGGATGCAATGCTTACCACTACCAAATCGAGAAGATCGTATATTTCTTCAGGTTCAACATCCTTTTTCTGACAATAAGCCTGCAGCAATTTAAAACCAACACCGCATCCCGACAATTCCTTGTACGGATAAGGACAATCCTGTTGCTTCGGATCGAGGACTGCCACTGCAGGAGGCACTTCATCGTCAGGGTTATGGTGGTCGCAGATAATGAAATCCAATCCACGTGCCTGTGCATTTGCAATTTTGGCAACTGCTTTTATTCCGCAATCCAGTGCAATAATCAGGGAGAAACCATTTTCTTCGGCATAGTCAATACTTTTTGAAGAAACCCCGTAGCCTTCGCTGTACCTGTCGGGAATATAGTATTCGAGATGTTCAATTCTTGATTTCAGAAAAATATAAATAAGGGCTACGGAGGTAGTTCCATCCACATCATAGTCGCCGTACACCATTACTTTTTCCTTGTTTTTAATGGCCAAATCAAGGCGCTCCACTGCTTTATCCATGTCTTTCATCAGAAAAGGATCATGAAGGTCGCTCAACCGGGGCCGGAAAAAAGATTTGGCATCGTTAAAGGTTTTAATATTGCGCTGCACCAGCAAACGCGCAATGGTCATATTTACATTCAGCGCTGCCGACAAATGTTTAATTTCATTCGGATCGCCCTGCTTTTTAAGATTCCAGATTCTTTCCATACACACTTTTCTCCTGTTCTTTCCGGTAAGTTTACAAAGATAAAATTTACCGGCGATATTAACCTAAAAACATGGCATTGGTTGATTTATTCACTGGCAATCCTGATACTACACTGAGAAATTGTCAAATTGAGAAATTGGGAAATTTGATATGGGGAATTGAAAAATGCGTTTGGTTTTTATAAACACTCAAAGGTCTTAGAGACTCTTTGAGGTTTCCGTTACATCCCGTTTATCAGGTTTTGGCCTGCCGGATGCCTAGGAATTCTTGTTTCCTGACCTTCGGGAGTCTTTCCGACCCCGAAGTGTCTGGAATGATGAAAAATGATAAAAAGCTTAATGCATTTAATCCCCTGTCGTTTTTGTGATTCTTATAAACACTCAAAGGTCTTGCAGACCCTTTGAGGTTTGCCGGTCAATCGCACCTGATACCTGCTTTTTAAAAACCTATACGTATTTTCCGCAACGAAAAACCCGTGTTTACACGGTACATTTTTATACGTATAAACACGGTTTTTTCAATTATAATCAATCTGTACCTTTGCAAGTTGCAGAGGTTATATTAAAGAACAGGTGATAATTGAGCAACCTTTTTAGTAATTTTAGAATATTATAAATAGAAACACTCTAATTGCAGCACCTTTAATAAAGAACCAAAACAGCAACACGAACAATCATTTGTTAAAGCCATCTAAATAAGACCCAATGATACTAACCTTTAAAAAACCGAATGGTATGATACACGGCCCGTAATCAAAATTTATCAAATAGTACATGTTCTTTTTACAAAATTAAAACCAAATCTATGCGAAACATTTCAAAATATATAATCATATTGGTTATTATGATGCTGGCCCTGCCGGTTTTTGGACAGAAAAAAAGAAGTTTAACTATTAGTGGTGTTGCAGCAAAGTTCATTAATAAAGAAGATCAAGTTTATGACTGGGACCGGCATGAGGGTTATTTCCATTATGCCAACCCTGGAATTGAATTGATTTATATGCAGGAAATTTCTGAACGGTTTGAACTTGGTGCTGGAGTAAGTTATCAGCATGGAGCTGTATCCTCTTATATAAAAAATGGCGAACATACATTTACATTCGATGACATTTGCATTTCGCTATTATTCAAAAAATATATAAAAATAAAAGAGTATGATCATTTATACACTACCACCGGACTTCTATAATGGCAAAACAACAAAAATAAAAGCTGCCTGGCCTGCCAGTTCCGGATGGATACAACTTCCAACCAATAAAGTTGCATACTATTCTGATGACGTTGTATTCTCCGATTTCTATCTTGATTTTGGATATCACACCTCGCTAAAAAAGACATTTATATTCTCTGTTGCGCCTTTTTTGAAATACCGCATCAATAATACCTGGATGAACTACCATCAAAACAAATTTCATTATGGATTTAAACTCAACTTCTCATTAAACTTTTAAATTATAAGAAAAGCAGTTGTTACAATTTTAATGCTAATTATACTGCAACTATTCCGGCTGATGCCTTAAAAATTGTTTCCTGACCTTCGGGAGTCTTTCCGACCCCGAAGTGTCTGGCATGATGAAAAATGATAAAAAGCTTAATGCATTTAACCCCTGTCGTTTTTTTGATTCTTATAAACACTCAAAGGTCTTGCAGACCCTTTGAGGTTTGCCCTACAACAACAATGTTGCCCGCCGTGCAGGTGTTCAGGCAGCCGAAGAGTAAATCAACACCTTTTAAAAAAACCTTCAGGGTAAACCTTGAAGGTTTTTTTCGCAAAAAGCAAAAATTTCCAACCCCGGTTTCGATTCACCAAAAACCGGATGCCGGATTTCGACATGCACCATCGAATTATTTTGCCATCATCTTTTATTATCTTTGCGCAAAATTTTGAACTGAATAAGATGAGCAATCAGGAACTGAGCGAACAGGAAGTCATCCGAAGGGAATCGTTGAAAAAACTACGCGAACTGGGTATCGATCCCTACCCGGCAGCAGAATATCCGGTTAATGCAACTTCGAAACAGATAAAAGAAAGCTATAACGAAGAAGAAAAAAACTTTCAGGAAGTGAGCCTTGCAGGTCGCCTGATGAGTCGCCGCATCATGGGCAAGGCTTCATTTGCCGAAATACAGGACCACCAGGGGCGTATCCAGATTTACGTGAACCGCGATGAAATCTGCCCCGGTGAAGATAAAACACTCTACAACGATGTATTTAAAAAGCTGCTCGACATTGGTGACATTATCGGCATTAAAGGATTTGCTTTTATCACTCAAATGGGTGAAACTACTGTTCATGTAAAAGAGCTTGTTGTGTTGAACAAATCGCTGCACCCACTGCCGGTTGTGAAGGAAAAAGAGGGGAAAACCTACGATGCATTTACCGACCCTGAACAACGTTACCGCCAGCGCTATGTCGATTTGATTGTGAATCCGAAAGTGAAAGAGGTGTTCATCAAACGGACAAAACTGATGGATACCATGCGGCAGATGTTCAATGAAAAGGGTTATCTTGAAGTGGAAACACCCATTCTTCAATCCATTCCGGGAGGCGCCACAGCCCGTCCGTTTGTTACCCACCACAACGCGCTGAATATTCCGCTGTACCTGCGAATTGCCGACGAACTCTACCTGAAACGTTTAATTGTTGGCGGATTCGATGGAGTGTACGAATTCTCGAAAGATTTCAGAAACGAAGGAATGGACCGCACCCACAACCCTGAATTTACAGTAATGGAAATTTATGTGGCCTACAAAGACTACAAATGGATGATGGGTTTTACGGAAGAGATTTGTGAGCGGGTGGCACTTGCACTGCATGGCACAACAAAAGTTCAACTGGGTGAAAATACCATCGATTATAAAATGCCATACCCGCGCGTAACCATGTACGATGCAATAAAAGAACATACCGGCTATAATATTTCGGGAAAATCAGAAGAAGAACTGCGCGAAATCTGCGATAAGCTGGGAATTGAAACTGACCCCAGCATGGGCAAAGGGAAACTGATTGATGAGATTTTCGGCGAAAAATGCGAACATCACTATATTCAACCAACTTTTATTACCGATTACCCGGTGGAAATGTCACCGCTGACAAAAAAACACCGCGATAATCCGGAACTGACCGAACGGTTTGAGCTGATGATTAACGGAAAGGAAGTAGCCAATGCCTACTCCGAACTCAACGACCCGGTTGACCAGCGCGAGCGGTTTGAAGAACAGCTGCGGCTTTCGGAAAAAGGAGACGATGAAGCGATGTTCATCGACCAGGATTTCCTGCGGGCGCTTGAATACGGCATGCCGCCCACTTCGGGAATGGGAATTGGCATCGACCGGCTAACCATGTTCATGACCAACAGCCCCTCGATTCAGGATGTGTTGTTTTTCCCGCAAATGAAACCCGAAAATAAACCGGTGGAGTTGGGTGAAGATGAAAAAATGGTGCTCAGCCTGTTAAAGACCCAATCGCCTGTTGATTTGAATGTGCTAAAGGAACAATCCGGGCTCAGCAATAAAAAATGGGATAAAGCAATAAAAGGACTCACAAGACATAAACTTGCAAAGGTTAGCAAAACGGATGAGGGAATGGTGGTTAGTGTGGAGTAATTAGTAGTGAGTAGTTAGAAAAAAAGAGAAAGAGAAAGAGAAAGACAAAATACAGATAAGCCTTCGGTAGTGTGCCGGGGGCTTTTTTATGCTGAAAATTCAGGTTTACCCGATTGTTCTTGTTAATTTTACATCCTGTAAAAAGCTAAAAAAATGACCAGCGTTAAATCTGTAATTTTCATCACAGGAGCTCTTATTTTCTGCCTGCTTTCTGCCTGCCATACCGATGAATCGGAACCTTTGGGAAAAAATATGCCGCTCTATTGCAGCCCTGCAAAGTTTATGGCCAAAAGTTTCGAAAATTGCAGTTGCGACATCAAATTCTTCGATTTCATGCATGAATATACCTACACCAAAATAAGTTCGGTATATTCCCACCTTGGACCTCCCTGTTCACAAAATGTAATTTACATCAGTTATATTAATTCGGTGCACGACCATAACGAACCAAATTATAAATTTGGTTTCTACCTGCCAACCATCAGTGACGAAGAGTTTTTCAAACCGGGTTCTTTTCACATCGACACGATATCGATTTTTAAAAGCTCGCTAACCGGTGGCTCCGGGGGACCTATTTACGATGTTGACATCACTTTTATCTGGAATGATGTTAATCTCAATGAAGATATTTATTCCGGAACTGGAAAATTTATTATCAATAAAGAAATACCTACTTCATTTCCCGGATATTCATGGCCGGTTCAGGAAATTCCTTTTGAATTTTGCGATTCAAGAAGAAAAGAACGCTGACATGCAGACTTCACCCGGAAACCAACGAATGAAAACCGGATTTCGATGCTTTTTTTTTGAAGATCTGCAATCTTTAACCATTTAAATTTGTTTGATTATTAATACATTTATTCACTTACATAACCAGCTAAAAATTCAAGATGAAAACAACTCAATTCAAAACAGTATTCGTCGCCTTCCTTTTTCTCATGTTATCCATTGGTGCAAAACCGGCTGACAAACCAATAAAGCTGGCAGTTGCAGGAATGACGCACGGCCACATCTCATTTATCCTGGGGCGCCCGGATAAAGGGGATTTTGAATTGGTAGGTGTTTTTGATACAAATAAGGAACGAACAGAACAGATGGCTGAAAAGTACAACCTTTCAGCGAACATTATTTACCACGACCTTGAAGAGATGCTGGATAAGACAAAACCGGAGGCTGTGGTTGCTTTTGGCTCGATTTACGACCATCTCGCAGTCGTGGAAGCCTGTGCCCCGCGCGGTATTCATGTGATGGTGGAAAAACCGCTGGCGGTAAATATGAAACATGCAAGCCGAATGGCTGAACTTGCAGAAAAAAACAACATTCTTTTGCTCACGGATTATGAAACTTCGTGGTACCCAACCACAGCAAAGTCGATGAAAATGGTGAATGAAGAAAACTTTGCAGGAAAGCTGCGGAAGGTTGTCATTCACGATGGCCACCAGGGACCTCAGGAAATCGGATGCGAAAAAGTTTTCCTTGACTGGCTGACCGACCCTGTTTTAAACGGCGGTGGTGCAATTATCGATTTTGGTTGCTACGGCGCCAATTTAATGACAGCATTGACAAGGGGAGAAAAGGCGCTTTCGGTAACGGCTGTAACCCGCCAGTTTAAGCCTGACATTTATCCGAAAGTAGATGATGATGCAACAATTATTGTTTCATATCCTGAATCCGAATGTATCATCCAGGCCTCATGGAACTGGCCGTTTAGCAGAAAAGACATGGAAATATACGGTGACTCAGGGTATATTTTTGCTGAAAACAGAAATGATATGAAGATCCGGGGAAAAGGGATGGAAGCTGAAAAACAGGAACGGGTTACTTCCGGCGATGTTGAAGTGTATGAGGATCCATTTGCATACTTTGCAGATGTAATCCATAAAAAAGTTGTTGAGCCTGAATATGGTTTGTATTCACTTAAAAATAACCTTGAAGTTGTACGAATCCTGGATGCTGCGCGAAAATCTGCAAAATCGGGTAAAACAGTCGTTTTAAAATAAAACCTGCACGTAAATCACTGATGAATTTTATCGGCCGGATTTAATTTTGGGGCAATTCTTCCCTGTTCTGAGGCCTTAGCCTCATTTCCATTACGGTTAAACAGTTCAGCCTTATTCGCTGAAATGATGTTTAATGATTCTGTTTTGAATCCTTGTAACTTAAATACATCATCACTGATACCAACATCAGCAGAGCGAATGCACAGATAATACTTACGATCATAATGAATAGATTTAATTCAATACAAAAAATGAGTATTGCGGTTTTGGGAATTAAATATATCATCTATTTCGCAAGCTTCCCTGTATTTTACAGAAACTTATTAAATACGAATTGTTAATATGTTAACAACAGATTACAAAAACAGCTTTGGAAATTATCATTTTTACTGAATGGATTATTACTCCTGAACCACCGGCCCGATATACGAAGTTGCAGCCACTACATTATCATGCCACTTGCGGTTGGTGCGGGTTTTATTATTTGCAATATACAAACCAAGACCGAAACGATCGATCTTAAGGTTTCCGGTATCCCGCAGCCGCAGGTTGGGAAAATCGGCGGCAAGTTTTCCATCGATCCAAAATGCTATACGCCCGTCGCGTTTACCGGGTATATTTGCCTTCACCATATATTCGCAGCAATACCACCGGCCTGTTTCAGGAGAGAAATCAGGGTGTGATTTAAATTCATCTCCAAATGTGCTTTTCCCCGAACGTGTACCGGAGAAAGGCAATACTTCTCCCGACGGAAAAAAATGGTCACCCCACTGTTCGCCCTGCTCCGGCCAGTAAACATATACATTAAAGTTTCCGGGAGAAGTCGCCAACAGAATTTTCATTTTCGAAGTTTACAAGAAACTTGTTTTTCCCATCGGCACGGATACCCGGTGTAGCCTGTCCGTTATCGTAATACTTTGCAGAAACCGATGCGCCGTTATGTACTGAACCATCCGGCACCGACCAGCCTTCATCAAACTTCATGTACCACCGCAGGAATAAAATATCCTGCTTTTCATCCGGTAATTTTGAAATTTCAGTTGCCCGTGGAGTTTCCCGCTTCTAGTATTGTCATCAGCAATGAATTTCCTTCAAAACCTTCTTTTGTATCGATGGAAAGATGTTCATCGTTTGACAGTATATCCCATCTTTTCGTTAAATCATTTATCGTAGAGGAATTTTCAAAATCATCGGCAAAAAGTACAGCCGGATCATTTGCTATTCCTTTATCTCCGGGATATTTTGAAGCAATGCCGGTGTCGCCTTCGGGCAATTTATCAATTTGTTGTGCAACCCCTGAAAAGGAAACAAAAAGAAGCACCATAAAAAAAACAGTAGCGCAAAAAGTATTTTTCATTTGTGTTTATTTATGAACTGTATCTACCAAAAAACCGGATGTACGATGTTGTACAACAATATTGCATAAATCAAATCTAAAAAAATGACCTGAAACAGATTAAGCATCCAAATTACAGCAGCAAACGGATAACCCACAATTGTCAGAAAGTTTTTACGAATGTACCGGTTTGTATCTTTCCACAGGCCCTTTCCGTCGGTGTTGCTTGGAAAACAATTAATGGCGACAGAAGCACCCAGCCAGATAAACAACAGTTTTTGCCAAGGTCCTGCAGCATTTAAATTCGCAATTTGAAAAAACAGAAGAGCGAAAAAGGTCCCCGAAATAAAAGGCCCCCCTGCAATTAAAAATGACTGCATAAAATTTTGTGGCCGCTCATGAATCACATATCCTGCAGGATTTCCAAACCTGAAGTAACATGTTTTATGCACCTTCACTCCTGTAAGTGCACAAAACAGGGTATGTCCGAATTCGTGAAAAATCACACCCGGAAATGTAATCCCTGAAATTATGCGCCTCACTTCATTCATTAACATCTGTTTTTACAGAAACCGCAGGTATCCTTTACAAAAAAGGATTCCACTATACCGAAGAATCCCTTTTTACACAAACGACGGGTAACTATCATTTTTTGGCAAACCGTATCATTTTGTCTTCAATCATTTGTTGCAATTGGCTTAACAACGCCTGCTCATGCCTGTCGATATGGCCATCTTCGGTAGCAATATGAATAATTTTATCATATTCATCACGTGTTATAACATGGTCTTCTATTGCCTGCTCAATCATTTTGCGGAGCCTGCCCGCACTTTCACTTATTTTATCTTCCATATTCTTTAAAATTAAATTCAAGTTTAACAAATTTACAATTTTAATAAATTATTCTGGCACATCCAGAGAATAAACCAATACACAATGGCTGCCAAACCAGCTCCGGCTACAGGAGCAAAAACCGGAACCCATGCATACTGCCAGTCGTTATTGTCTTTATTTTTTATTGGCAGCAACGCATGTACAATCCGCGGTCCCAAATCACGTGCAGGGTTGATTGCATAACCTGTTGTACCGCCCAAACTCATTCCAATTGAAAACACCACCAGCGAAACCGGAAGAGCACCAAGTGAACCCAAACCAACTTTTGTACTTCCGAGGCTTTCGTAATCAAGCTTTGGCAAAGTAATGAGGAGAACAGCAAGTATCAATATAAAAGTACCCGTCATTTCAGAAAAAAAATTGCTTTTGAAATTACGGATAGCCGGTGCTGTACAGAAACAGGCTTTTTTAGCACCTGGTGCATCGGTTACAATAAAATGATCTTTGAAAAATACATAAACCATAGTTGCGCCAAACATGGCGCCCAGCATTTGTGCCGCAATAAACGGCACTACTTTGGCCCATTCAAACAATCCGCTGAATGCAAGTCCGAGGGTAACTGCAGGATTAATGTGTGCTCCGCTCATATCGGCGGTAACCAGTACCGCCACAAATACTGCCATTCCCCATCCTGCGGTAATTACTATCCATCCTGCATTAAAGCTGTGGGTTTTATTGAGATTGACATTTGCAACCACACCATTTCCCAAAAGTATGAGGATGAATGTTCCAAGAAATTCACCGAAAAGTTCAATCATTTGATTTTTAGTTTAGTCTTCAAAGTAATAGTTTTTAGCCACCGCTTCAAACGCTTTGATTTGATTTTTTTTCCAATTCCTGCCCTTGTCCAGCTCCCGGGCTATTATATCGGCTACCTCCGGCGCAATGCGAAGGCTTTCACGGGCATCGAGAAACAGTGCTCGTGTGCGGCGGGCAAGTACATCCTCCACTGTCCTTGCCATTTCTTTCCGCACAGCCCAAACTACCTGTGATTTATAGATTTGTAGTTTTTCGCTTAACCAGCCCCTGTACTTTTTTTCTTTTTCCCCGATTTCAAGTACTGCTTCTTTATCCAAACCGTAAGCCGCCAGATTATCAGTGTAAGGATTAATATCCATCCGGTAGCCGTGAACAGGCAGATGGGCAGTGATGCATTCCCTTTCGGCAAGTCCGCCAAGCATCACAGCTTTATCAATAGTGTCTTCAGCCATTTTCCGGTAAGTGGTCCATTTCCCGCCAATAATTGTAATTAAACCAGATATTGAAATCAGGATTTTGTGGCCCCTTGAAATTTCCTTTGTCGCCCTTTTTTCATCCTCGGGTTTAGCCAGCGGGCGCAGACCGGCAAATACACTCAATACATCTTTCCGGGTTGGCCGTTTAACAAGATATTGCCCTGCAGTTTCAAGAACAAAATCCACTTCTGATTCCAAAGCCACCGGTTCAACCGAATGATTCTCAATCAATGTATCAGTGGTTCCCACCACCACATGGTTGTGCCATGGCACTGCAAACATCACCCGCCCGTCGGAAGTATGAGGAACCATAATTGCATAGTTTCCGGGTAAGAATTCCTTCTTCAGAATGACATGGATCCCCTGGCTGGGAGTAATCAGTTGCTTTTTGCCAGGCTCATCCATCTGAATGACCTCATCGGCAAAAACGCCTGTAGCATTTATCACCACTTTCGAACGGATTTTAAATTCCACCCCTGTCTCCTGTTCCACTGCCTTAACACCACAAATCAGCTCTTCCTCCTTTAAAAGTTCGGTTACTTTGCAATAATTGAGCACAGTTGCGCCATAATCAACAGCTGTTATTGCAAGAGTCAGCGCCATTCGGGCATCATCAAACTGTCCGTCCTGATATATTACACCGCCTTGCAATCCTTCCTGTTCTACCGTTGGCAGCGCTTCCAATGCTTCCTCCCTTGAAAGGTGTTTTGATGGCCCCAGGCCAAGTTTACCTGCCATTATATCGTAAACTTTCAATCCGACTGTATAAAAAGGGCCTCCCCAAAAATCGTAGGTAGGAATAATAAACGATTGGTTGGTAACAAGGTGCGGTGCATTTTTAAACATCAAACCGCGCTCTTTTAAGGCTTCAAAGACCAGGGACACATCTCCCTGTTGCAGGTAACGTACGCCGCCATGAACAAGTTTGGTGCTGCGGCTTGAAGTTCCTTTTGCAAAATCAAGTTGTTCGAGCAGCAGTGTTTTGTAACCACGCGATGCAGCATCCACGGCGCATCCCAATCCGGTTGCTCCACCACCAACTACAATTATATCCCATTCACTGTTATTTTTCTGAATCTTGTTTAGGACTATTTCTCTTTCCATAAGTCAGGATTTGAATTTTCGTTTATTATTCATGAGTATCGTACCAGTGTTTGCTTCGTTCAACAGCCTTTTTCCAATTGGCAATAACCTTTTGAAACTGGCCTGTATCTGCTGCGGGGTCGAAGGTTTTATCGATTTGCCATTGTTGTTTTATTTCATCGATATTTTGCCAGAATCCTGTTGCAAGTCCGGCAAGATAAGCTGCGCCCAACGCTGTTGTTTCGGTAACTTTTGGCCGTACTACTTTTTTACCGATTGCATCTGCCTGAATTTGCATCAGCAGGTTATTGACCACTGCCCCACCATCAACGCGCAGCTCTTCCACTTCAATTCCTGAATCACGAACCATCGTTTCGATAACTTCCATTGAGCGAAATGCGATGGCTTCAAGCGCTGCACGTGCAATATGAGCTTTTGATGCTCCCCTGCTCAATCCCATAATCGACGCAGTTGCATACTGATCCCAATGTGGCGCCCCCAACCCCACAAAACCCTGCACAAATGAAACGCCGCCACTGTCACCGACCTGATTTGCCAGCTCCTCAATTTCGGCAGAACTCTTAATGATTTGCAACTGATCGCGCAGCCACTGCACCACTGCGCCGGCAATAAAAATACTTCCTTCGATGGCATAAGTCACTTTTCCATCGATTTGCCAGGCAATGGTTGAAAGCAGTTTGTGTTTTGAAATGATAGGCTTTTCACCTGTATTCATTACCACAAAACAACCGGTTCCGTATGTATTTTTTACCATTCCCTTTTCAATGCACATTTGGCCAAACAAAGCTGCCTGCTGGTCGCCGGCAATTCCGGCAACCGGAATCTTTTCACCAAAAAATTCCGGGTCGGTTTCGCAATAAACTTCACTTGAGGATTTTACCTCCGGCAACATTGAAAGGGGAATATCAAGAATCTCAAGTAATTCTTCGTCCCATTTTAAGGTTTGAATGTTAAATACAAGTGTCCGGCTTGCATTGGTAACATCAGTGATATGGGTTTTGCCATTTGTGAGTTTCCAGATGAGCCAGGTATCCACCGTTCCAAATGCAAGTTTCCCGGCTTCTGCCAGTTCGCGGGCACCTTTAACATTGTCGAGTATCCACTTGATTTTTGTTCCCGAAAAATAGGCATCGATAACCAGCCCTGTTTTTTCTGAAAACTTCTTTTCAAGATTACGTTTAATCAATTCGTCACAAATTCCGGAAGTACGGCGGTCCTGCCAAACAATGGCATTGTACACCTGTTCCCCGGTCTCCCTGTTCCAGACAATAGTGGTTTCACGCTGGTTGGTGATCCCGATTCCTGAAATTTCTCCTGCAGAAATACCTTGTTTTTTCATCACTTCCCGGGCCACCTTCAACTGAGTTTCCCAAATATCGGCCGGACGATGTTCCACCCAGCCAGCCTGCGGATAAATCTGTTCAAACTCTTCCTGCGCAACATTCACAATTTCACCGGAATGGTTAAATAAAATAGCCCGATTACTTGTAGTACCTGAATCGAGCGACAGCATATATTTTTTCATAAGTACGATTTTAGTAATTCAGAAGTTTGAAATTTACAATTTTATTTTGTTATGATCAACGAAATCGTACAAGTAATACCCACAACGACGAATGAACAAAAGTTTTCATTCTTAGTTGGCTTTCTTTTTTCTGGATAAATTTTTTATTTTTAAAATTCAAAATTAACCTGAATAATAATCCAATGGTTTTCGAAATTGTTGAACCAAATGAAAATTTAAAACCCTTTGTACATTCCATTCAGTTAACCGACATGAACAATGGCGAACGACTGCAACATCAAAAAATAGTTCCTTACGGTTTTGGAGGCTTAATTATTAATTTTAAAGGAAAATGTACGCTCACCTCCGGTTTCAGGAATGAAATTGAACTTCCGGACATATTTATTGCTGGCTTAACCAACCAGCCGGTAATACTCAATGGCGAAGGTGCAATTGGCACAATTGCAATTAATTTTTATCCTACCGGACTGTATCATTTTCTACGTTCCCCGGCGGTAGAATTATTAAATCTTACAACAGATGCCGGTAATATAATCGGAACAAAATCTGAAAAATTAGTTGAACGGATTGCAAACACTGAAAACAACCGAAAAAAGTTGGAACATGTCGAACAGTTTTTAACTGCACAATTAAAATCAGTTAAAATCGAAAATAATGTTCCCATTGAAAATGCACAAAAAATTATGTTACACAATGCCGGTCAAATTCCAATCAGTGAATTGGCAAATAAAACCGGTACGTCCGTTTCGAGACTTGAACGTCATTTTCAGCGGCAAACCGGTCTAACACCAAAGGTTTATTCCAACATCTTGCGCTTTAATCATGTTTTTAAGCTTATCAGGGAAACCGATACAATAAAATGGCAGGATATCATCTTCAGGTGCGGTTATTACGATCAGGCTCATTTTATTAAGGAATTTACCAAATATGCCGGTGTTACTCCCAGGAAATTTTTTCAGCAACAATATCGTGCCTCCGATTTTTATTCCGGAAAATAATATTGCCGGATTACTTCATCAGAAGGTTCAGTTGATATTTGTGTAACCGGACACTGATTGGCTGCTTTTTGCACTTTTGCCGATTTTATACAATTTATTGCCCACACTGATTCCTATTTTTCGCCCAAAATTTACCTGAAATTAACATCATTTATTCACATAATAATAAGGGAGGTTCTATATGCAAGAAAAAAAGGAATTAAACCAAAAAACGGGTAGGTTTAATATGCAGCGAAAAGTGCCGCAGCATTCCGCCCGAAAAATTGTTTACCCAATCGCATTTTTCATACTTGTAAATTTTGCGTGCGGAATTAACAATGTTCAGGCACAAAAATTTTACGTTCAGCAAAAAAATGGGATTCAAAATGAATTTCTGCTGGAAGGTTTAACCAAACTCACTTTTCCATCAGGAAAGGTTGAAATCTCACATACCAATGGCAGCACAGTTTCATTTGACCTGGAAAATCTTCGTCTCATGAGCTTTGTCGACTTTACCACAGATGTAATAATTAACAAAACGGCGGAATCGTTTAAAATAGGTGTTTATCCCAATCCGGCAGAAAAAGTCTTAAATGTAAATTATGAAACCGATAAATACGGTAAATTCAGTTTTAAGATCATCAACCTCCAGGGGCAAACTTTAGCTTTTAAGGAAATTGCAGGCCTGGCAGGAAAAAATGAAATTGAAATTAATTTGGAAAATTTACCCAAAGGAATGTATTTCTTAAAGACACAATTTCAGCAAAAAACAATAACAACTAAATTCTTCAAACAATAAAACAGTATATCATGAAAAAATATTTACTTCTCTTTTCAGCCCTTTTCATCATTACAACCCAAACAAAAGCACAAGATACACTTTACATATACCAATCGGGGATTCTGGTAATGAAACGTGCTGTAACAGCAATCGACAGCATTACATTTAAATCTGCTGCCTCCTCTGATATGATTACCGATTTTGATGGAAACGTGTATAGCACAGTTAAAATTGGCGCCAAAATCTGGATGGCAGGAAATTTAAGGACAAGCCACTACAATGACGGAACACTAATAAATTATGTACCTGACAATAATGAATGGGGGAATCTTACTACTGGTGCATATACATGGTATGAAAACGATTCGGCGTCCAACGAAATTCCATACGGAAAAATGTACAACTGGTATGCAGTAGAAACAGAAAAATTATGTCCGGCAGGATGGCATGTTGCAAATGAAGATGAGTGGCTGTATTTGGGTTCATTTTTGGAAGGCTCAGAAATTGCAGGAGGAAAACTAAAAGCAACCGGTACTGCCGAAAATGGAGATGGATTATGGATTGCTCCAAATTCCGGAGCCACAAATTCAACCGGATTTAATGGCTTACCCGGGGGCAGGCGTTATAGTAATGGTGCATTTGAACAGATGGGTATTAAAGGCGTTTGGTGGAGTTCGACCGATACTCCCGGATATTCATTTTCGTGGGGTTTGGAAAATATAAATGAACGGTTAAATGGTGCCAGCTATGATGTTAAAAATGGTCTGTCGGTTCGTTGTGTTAAGGATTAAAATTTAATAATACACTCCGAAGAAAGGTTTCCATCTTAAAAATGTGAAACCTTTTATTTTTTGAAAATCATTCCTTTAACACCCAATACAAACCTTTTACGTTCGAGCGCCTTTCTTTTAAAATAAAGGTGATAACAATGGTTTCAACTACGGCTAAAATGCCAAAACCGATGGAGAAATAATAAAATAGGGAAAAGAACCCAATAAAAAACCACAGAAAAAAAAGCAACCCCTGTAGGTATCCCGTTATTTTAAAGGAATATAAATGCATGCTGGGAAAATTCCTGAATCGAATAAAATGTGTAATGTGTGCGGTAATGTATAAGAACAAAAACAGATACAATATCCAGCCGTGATGAATTAAATCGGCGCTTTTGAATTTGAAAACTCCACCAAAAGCAAGGAAATACGTTCCATAATCACCCAAAGAATCGAGCCGTGCACCAATTTTAGTAACCAGATGAAAGGTACGGGCAATGAACCCATCCAAAAAATCGGTAAACAGATTAATGCATAAAAAGATGGAAAACTGGTATTCTCTCCCTGCAAACAAGAGATAAAGGATGAACGGAAAAATGAGGATTCGGTAAAAACTTAATGCATTGGGAAGATTGAATACTTTTTCCTTTTCCATCATTTAGATTTAGGTGCGTTGTAAATTACAATTAATCTTCAATAAATAAGGCTTCATCCTCTGTAAAATTTATGAATAGTTCAGGTTAAGAAGTAACCAAAAAAAGTAAATATTTTACCGGAATGGCGAAGTATAATTCTTTGCTTGTTATTTTTACGAAAAAAACCAATGGCTAATAAATTCTCACTCGATAAAAACAAAATCCGTGTTTTACTGCTTGAGGGAATCCATGAATCTGCAGTCCATGCATTCCAGGCAGCGGGTTATACGAATGTTGAATATTTAAAAACAGCACTCGACGGAAATGAACTGGAACAACAGCTTAGAAACACGCATATTCTGGGCATCCGGTCACGTACACAGCTAACGAAAGATGTTTTAAGGAAAGCAAAAAAACTCTTTGCCATTGGTTGTTACAGCATTGGAACCAACCAGGTAGATTTGGATTCGGCTAAATTTAACGGAATTCCTGTTTTCAATGCGCCGTTTTCAAATACACGCTCGGTTGCTGAACTTATTATTGCAGAATTGATAATGCTGATGCGGGAAGTACCGGCAAAAAATGCTGCAGCCCACCGCGGTGAGTGGCTGAAAATTTCCCGGAATTCTTATGAAGTGCGGGGAAAAAACCTCGGAATTGTTGGTTATGGCCACATTGGTTCGCAGGTTTCAATACTGGCTGAATCGCTTGGAATGAATGTTTACTATTATGATATTGAGAAAAAACTGAACCTCGGAAAAGCTATGATATGTAATTCGCTTGAAGAATTGCTCCGGATTTCGGATGTGGTTACGCTTCATGTTCCTGAGACTGAATTAACATTGAAAATGATTTCATCGGAACAACTGATGCTGATGAAAAAAGGTGCATTGCTGATTAACGCATCACGCGGGTCAGTGGTTGATTATGAAGCGGTGGCCACTGCTTTAAGGGAAGGCAAACTTTCGGGAGCTGCTGCTGATGTTTTTCCCAGTGAACCGGCTTCAAACGATGAAAAGTTTCGCTCCGTTTTACAGGAATTTGATAATGTCATCCTGACTCCGCACATTGGAGGAAACACTTCGGAAGCGCAGGCAAACATCGGACTTGAAGTAACCGAAAAACTTATCCGCTACAGCGATAACGGCTCAACCATTGGCGCGGTGAATTTCCCGCAGATTGCATTGCAGCAAAACATCAACAAACAACGATTCCTGCACATTCATAAAAACATGCCCGGTTTGCTGCGAAACATCAATCTCGTTTTTACAGAAAAGGATATAAACATTGCTTCCCAGTTTTTGCAAACCGATGCAGATATTGGCTATGTTATTTTTGACACGGAAAGCCAGTGTGGCGAACCTATTTTAAAAGAACTAAAAAAGATTCCGCACACCATCCGCGCGAGAATGTTGTATTGAATTTCGGGAGCTGGACTTTCCAAAGTCCGGCATGTCTTCGACTTGGAAAGTCGAAGTCCAGGAAAGTCGAAGTCCAGGGAAAAAGGGCGGTTTAAAACCGCACTCTTCTTTATCTCATCTTTTTGTATGCATTTATCAACCCATTCGTCGAGCCATCATGGCCGATTACAAGTTCGTTTGATGTCAATTCGGGAAGAATTTTGCCTGCAAGTTGTTTCCCCAGTTCCACGCCCCACTGGTCGAAACTGTAAATATTCCAGATAACACCCTGTACAAAAATTTTGTGTTCGTACATTGCAATCAAAGAACCCAGTGTTTTTGGTGTCATCTCTTTTACCAGAATCGAGTTTGTTGGTCTGTTACCCTTGAATACTTTAAACGGCAATAGTTTAGCAATATCTCCGTCTGATTTGCCCGCTTCCTTCAGCTCTTTTATTACCTGTTCTTCAGTTTTGCCCACCATCATTGCTTCTGTTTGAGCAAAAAAGTTGGCAAGCAGTTTTGGATGATGATCGCCAACAGGATTATGGCTGATGGCCGGTGCAATAAAGTCACAGGGAATTAGTTTCGTTCCCTGGTGGATAAGCTGGTAAAAAGCATGTTGTCCGTTTGTTCCCGGTTCACCCCAGATAATGGGGCCGGTTTGATAATCTACCTCATGTCCTTCGCGGTCAACATATTTTCCGTTGCTTTCCATGTTTCCCTGCTGGAAATAAGCCGAAAACCGGTGCATGTATTGATCATACGGCAATATGGCTTCAGTTTCGGCTCCGTAAAAGTTGTTGTACCAAATACCAATGAGCGCCAGAATCACAGGGATATTTTCATCAAATTCCATTTTATGGAAGTGGTTGTCCATTGCATGTGCACCTTCCAAAAGTTCAACATAATTATCAAAACCTATTCCGAGGACGATGGAAAGTCCGATAGCCGACCACAGCGAATAACGGCCGCCTACCCAATCCCAGAAGCGAAACATATTCTTTGTGTCGATGCCGAATTTGGCTACCTCTTTTTTATTTGTGGAAACCGCTACAAAATGGTTTTTCACCCTGCTTTCATCCCTGGCATTATTAAGGAACCAGTCACGTGCTGTATTTGCATTTGTCATTGTTTCCTGCGTAGTAAATGTTTTCGATGCCACAATAAAAAGTGTGGTTTCCGGATTTACTCTCTTCAATGTTTCAGCCATATGCGTTCCGTCAACATTGGACACAAAATGCAGGGTGAGGTGATTTTTGTATGGTTTCAATGCTTCGGTAACCATCAGCGGTCCCAAATCGGATCCGCCAATTCCAATGTTTACAATATCGGTAATTGGTTTCCCTGTAAAACCCTTCCAACTTCCTGAGATAACTTCTTCTGAAAACTTTTTCATCTGATTCAACACCTCATTTACCTCAGGCATCACATCTTTTCCATCCACTTTTATGGGTGTATTGCTGCGGTTGCGAAGCGCTACATGCAGCACTGCGCGATTCTCAGTTGCATTTATTTTATCTCCCGAAAACATGCTTTCGATGGCATCTTTCAACCCGCACTCAATTGCAAGTTCGGTAAGCAGGCCACGGATTTTATTGTCCACACGGTTTTTTGAGAAATCCACAAGAATATCTTCAAACGTAAGTGAATTGTTTTGAAAACGGTCACTGTCATTTTCAAAAAGCTCTTTGATATGCGTGTTTTTAAACGAGTTGTAATATTCCTCCAGTTTTTTCCATGCGCTGGTGGTTGTCGGATTGATGTGTGGAAACATATCTACTGTTTTATAGTGTTTAACTTTTAGTTCCTTTAATTTTGAAAAATCGAAATACGAAGTTACAATAAAAATTACGGATTGCCGGAATTGATGGTTTAGCGGCCGAAAGTTTTAAATTTATTTTAATTGAAGTCAGAAATAAAAATCAAATCGTTCTTAAAACAACAACACAATTATCATTTCATTAAATTCCTTTTAAAGTTTTTTACCCTGTGTGACAAAAGATATTCCCTGATTTCCGGTGGTCCATACCATTACTGCTTCAAACAGAGGTTCATGTTTGTCTTTGCGGATTGCCCAGTCAAAAATGAAATTGGCTCCGCTTCCACCCGAATTATCAAGTCGTGGTATCACAATTTCGATTGTTTCCAGCGGGACTACAAAAACAGGATGATCTACATACGATCGTATTGATTCTCCCTTTGTATTATAGTAATCGGCTGATAAGATAAAAAGAGTATCTGTCATGCTTGTATTCCGGATACTGACAGTTGCGGTAAGAAGATGTTTTGTTTCGTCAGTATGATCATAAATATCGGAATAAACAGACAAATAGGAACTGCCGGAATCGTAGTTCCGGTTGACCTTAAAATCAATCGTTCTGTCCTGCCAGTTAACCGGTTTAAATTCCTCCGGTTTCTGATCATTCCCGCATGCAATCAGAATTAATACAACAATGAGCAGGAAAATGGAGGTCATTTTTTGCAGCTCCTTTTTCCATTGTGGTTTTATAAAGTAAAATTTGTACATGACTAATGCATTTTTTTAACTAAGTTAAACATAAAAAAATGAAGACACTTAAAAGAGCTTATTTTAGTTATGATTAAAAGTTATCTGGTTACAGTTGCCGCAAAGACAAAGAAAAGATTTTTCTTACTTTCGCCTCCAAAATTATTCTGAATGCGGTCTGACAAATTCAAGGGTTACTTTTTTGCACTGATAGCCACACTGGCTTTTTCAAATGTTTACATTTTCAGCAAGGCAGCACTGAATGAAGTGCACCTCGCACAGTTTGGTGTGTACTGGTTTTCAATCGGGACACTGCTGAGCCTGTTGTTTGCCGCAAGAAACAGAAAACTGGCACAACTGAAAGTGCTGACAAAAAAACAAGTCATTGTTTTAATTACACTCGGAATCCTTGAAATTTTAACCACTACATCATTTTTTATTTCGATAAATATTATACCCGATCCTTCGGTGACTTCGTTTCTTGGAAACATGTACCCGGTGATGGTGGCGCTGGGTGGGGTTTTTATTCTCAGCGAAAAGTTCGGACCGGTGGAAACCTTTGGTGCGGTCATCGCGCTGGCTGGGGCTTTTATTATCAGCTACACAGGGGGAACAACTCTTAAAGAATTATTTATTCCCGGCACCGGCGTGGTTTTTATAAATGCCATTTTTGCAACAGCCGCAACACTTGTTGTAAAAGTACATGTAAAAAAAATGAGCCCCGAACTGCTCAACCTGAACCGTTCAGTGTGGTTGCTTGTGTTTTCGGTGATTATGTTCTTTTACTACAGACAATCTATTGTTATCCCGCTTTCAGCATTAAAAAATATCGCAGTTGGAGCGCTGCTGGGACCGTTTCTGGCTATACTCACCATCTATTATTCGTTGAGTTATATTGATGCAGCCCGGACTTCCATTGTGCAAAGTCTGAAAGGGATATTTGTGCTGGTTGGCGCTTTCCTTTTTTTCGGAACATTCCCTTTACCGCACCAGTTTGCTGGTGGAATGGTTACTGTTGCAGGTATTTTAACAATGACCTTTGCCCAGACCCGGAAACGGGTTAAACAAAAAAGTACTGATCTCTAAAAATCCGGTAAAGAATAAACACACCCCGGACACCTGACAGGGCAGGATAATTTTTTATTTAACTTCCCGTTGAAATTTCCAACTGAAATTAAATAATAATGAAAGAAAATTCATTCAGAATCATGGACCTGGCGCTGTACATGTTGTTTTGGGAATGTTAATGATCGCCTTTTGCAGCCTGGTTTACAGGAATCAAATTAAATGATAATCCTTCTGAAAGTAACATCGGTGGAAAAAAAATTGATCTGGCTACAGACGAAGAAAAATGGTGGCGTGGTAAAAATCAACCTTCAACAAACATTGCAGGCGAACATCATTATTTTACAGCAGGTTGGGATAAATTCAACTATTAAAACCAGACTCTTCATAACCTGTTTTTTATTTTCAATAACTATTAATTAACATTTTTTTATTTTTTTCAGGAAATTTTTCGAACATTAATTCGTTACTTGCACTAAAATCCGGTTCACTAAGGCACAATTCTTGTAAGAGCAAACCGATTTTATCATGTAAAAAACTGAAACCTTATCATGAACAGACGATACCTTTTTTCTGCTGCTGTTGCAGTCGCTGTATTACTTTCTGCTTTTTTTATTCTTACACAGTCGAAAAGCGAAACAATAGAAATTTCAACAACTGTAAACCGGGGCCCTTTTGAAGTGCTTGTTTATTCAAGCGGTCAGCTGGAAGCCCAAAATTCAGAAAATATTGTAGTCCCTGAAAGTTTGCGCGACAGGGATATCCGGATTTATGAAATTAAAATCACCGATTTGGTGGAAGAAGGCACAGTAGTGGATTCGGGGCAATATGTAGCAACCCTTGATCAGAAAGCAGTAGAAGAAGTGTTGACTTTGGCGAAAGAAGAGCTGGAACAAATTTACAACGAGTATGAAGATGCCAAACTTGATTCGAACCTGAACCTCAGCAACTACCGCGACCAGATTATCAACGCCCGTGAGGATGTAGAAGAGAAAAAAATCATTCTTGATGAATCAGTTTTCGAATCACCTTCCATCATACGTAAAGCAGAAATGGATTTGGATAAAGCCAATCGTTTACTTGAACAGGAAATAAAAGGATACGAGTTGAAACAACGTCAGGCAGTTTCGAAAGTTGAACGCAAAAAAATAGAACTCCGGCAACTTGAAAGCCGTGTAAACAAATTAAATGATGTATACAATTCGCTTTTAATAACTGCACCAAAAGCAGGGATGGTCATTTACGGTAAAGATCGTACCCGTGATAAAATAAAAGTGGGTTCAACCGTCAGCACATGGATGCCGGTAATTGCCACCCTCCCCGATTTGTCTTCAATGCTTTCAATTACTTATGTTAACGAAATCGATATATCCAAAGTAAAAATCGGTCAAAAAGTAGAACTTGGAATAGATGCACTACCCGAAAAAAAGCTGGAAGGTGAAGTTGTAACTGTTGCAAATATTGGCGAACCAATGCCCAAAAGTGATGCAAAGGTGTTTGAGGTTAAAATCAGGGTGTTTGGTGAAGTAAGCGATTTAAAACCGGCGATGACCACAAGCAATGTTATCCATACAATAAATTTTGCCGATACTGTTTTTGTTCCTTCCGAAGCTGTTTTTCAAAATGATTCCATGCAGTTTGTATATCTGAATAAAAATGGAATTACCAAGCAGGTGGTGGATTTAGGCGATCAAAATGAAAATTATTTTCTGATAAAGGAAGGCCTTGAAGAAGGAGATGTTGTACTGCTTAATGAACCAGCAAATTCCGACGAACTTTCAATTAAAGGACTTGATATTTACAACAGGATACTTGAAAGAAAGCAACTGGAAGAAGAGGAGGCCAGAAAGGCGGTTGAAAAAGATAAAAAGAAACCCTTTGAGCTAAAAAATAAACCTGGCGACGGGACAGGCGGGATTATTATTATTGGTTAAACCTTACCGAAAATCATATAATGAAAGCAATAGTACAACGCTACGGCCATAATATTCTTACTGGAATTGAAGCAATATTTGCAAATAAAGTCAAGTCGTTACTAACTGCGCTGGGAATAATTTTTGGTGTTGCAGCAGTTATAACCATGCTTTCTATTGGAAACGGTGCCCAGGAGGAAATTCTGGAACAGATAAAAATGGTAGGTGTAAATAATATTATTATTTCGCCAACACAAACTTCGCTTAACGAAGACGAAAAAGAAACCAATGCTGAAGAAGGGACCCAGGTAAGCACTAAAAAGTTCTCAAAAGGACTTACACTTCTCGATGTTTCAGCAATTAATGAAATTATCCCGTCGGTATCAAAAGTATGTCCGGTAATCACTTTTAATTATTCAGCAATATTAAACGGAAAAAGCAAACCCATTGTACTGGAAGGGGTAAATAACAACTATTTTGAATTATTCAATATCTTTCTTGCAGGTGGAATGGCATTTACAGAAGAACAGATGGAGAATGCATTTCCTGTTTGTGTCATTGGCGACAACATAAAAAATGTTTTTTTTAACCAGGAAGATCCTGTAGGAAAATACATCAAGTGCGGCCAGATTTGGCTAAAAGTGGTTGGTGTGGTTGAACGGCGCGATTTTACAGCTTCCGCATCCGATGAACTTGGAATAAGCAGCACCGATAATAAGATTTTCATTCCCGCAAAAACAATGACGATGCGTTTTAAAAACCGTTCGCTCATCCGCGCCGACGAAGTGGAACAGATGGCCATGTCACGTGGCTCTGACAATGGAAAAGAAAACATTAATCAACTTGACAAAATAATTGTACAGGTTGATAATACAGAATATTTAAGTTCTACCGCAGAAATCATCCGGCGGATGTTGCTGCGCCGACACAACGATTTATATGATTTTGAAGTTACCATTCCTGAATTGCTGCTCAAACAGCAACAGCGCACCAAAAATATTTTCAACATTGTACTTGGAGTGATCGCAGGAATTTCGCTCATTGTCGGGGGGATTGGAATTATGAATATTATGCTGGCTTCGGTGATGGAACGTATCCGCGAGATTGGTGTCCGCCAGGCCATCGGCGCCTCACGAAAGGATATCATCGTTCAGTTTTTATCCGAATCAACAATCATAAGTGTTACAGGCGGAATTATTGGAATTATTCTCGGGGTGGCACTTTCAAAAATTATAACCGCAGTTTTCGATATTAAAACTATCATTTCAGCCTTTTCAATTATAATATCTTTCGGGGTTTCAGTCATTGTAGGAGTAACTTTTGGTTATCTACCGGCTAAACGAGCTTCTGAACACGACCCTGTAAACTCATTACGCTACTAATAAAACCAGATTATCAAATGAAACAAGTATTGCTGTCTGTTATTGTTATTTGCTTTTCAGTTAACATTATTACTGCACAAGATAAAAAAGTCCTTACACTTTTTGATGTAATAAAGACTGCTTCGGTCCAGTCGCTTGATGCATTCCGGAATGAAAACATGTATCTTGCAAGTTATTGGGAATTCAGGTATTTTAAAGCCGAACGGCTGCCAACTCTGTCGCTTCAGGCAACGGCAATTGATTACAACCGCTCGATGCAAAAAGTTTACAACTACGATGAAAATCGCGACGAATACAAGCCGCGTGAAGATTTAAATTCGGATCTGGCATTGTTACTTAATCAAAATGTTGGATTAACAGGAGGACAATTGTTTGCCCGTTCGGAACTAAATTTATCTAAAAAACTTGGAAACGAACAAATTTCATCATACTCTTCCACCCCTTTCAGTATCGGTTATTCGCAACCAATTAACGGTTATAACCGGTTAAAATGGACAGCTAAGATTGAACCACTTAAATTTGAAAAGGCAAAACGTAATTTTATTCAGTCGAAAGAAGAACTCGCCATTAAAGCAAACCGGCTTTTTTTCGATTTGGTGGATGCACAAATTGAAGTAAATATCTCCTTAACCAATTTATCAAATGCTGATACACTTTACCAGATTGGACTGGGCCGTTTTCAGGTGGGAACTGTAACTCAGGATGAATTGTTAAACCTCGAACTGAATTTCATGAATTCGAAACTTGCACTCACCCGCGCCAATCTTGGACTTGAACGGGCACGGGCAGAACTTAATTCATTCCTTGGTTTCGAAAAAGGAACAAAAATAGAATGCCTCATTCCGGTTGAACTTCCCGATATTCAAATTAATGCTTCGGAAGCTGTAGAATTGGCATTGGCAAATAATCCTGAAATGTTAAATCAGCAGCAGCGGCTTTTGGAAGAAGACAGAAAAGTAAATCAGGCTAAAAGTGAAAATGGTGTAAGTGGTGATTTGTATGCACTTTACGGGCTAAATCAAAACTCAGAATTATTCAGCGAAGTGTATCAGGACCCACTGGACAGGCAACGTCTGCGAATTGGTGTGGACATTCCGATTCTCGACTGGGGGCGAAGAAAAGGACAATTGTCGATGGCAAAGTCCAACCGCGAAGTCGTGCGGATAAGTGTGAACCAGGAAAAAATGGATTTTGAACAGGAAGTAATTATGAATGTCATGGAATTTAACCTGCAGCCGGAACAGGTGTTAAATACTGCAAAAGCCGACACCATCGCACAACTTGGCTATGACGTAACGCAGCAACGGTTTTTAATCGGTAAAGTAGATGTTACAAAACTCAACCTCGCCCGTACCGATCAGGAAAAGGCCCGGCGTGCATATATAGAGGCGCTCCGCTCTTACTGGGAATATTATTTTAGCATCAGGCAACTAACACTCTATGACTTTATTGATGAAATCACATTATCTGAAGATTTCGATCGTATTTTAGAGAACAACTTTTAAAATTCCTTCCATGTCAGCAAATAAAAAAAGGATTATATGGATATCGGCAGCCGCAGTTATTTTAATAACAGCCGGGATTTTAAGCCGTTCCACTCTCATTTCAGAAAAACATTATACAGTTAAATCAGGGCCCTTCGAGCTTTCCATCAATACAAAGGGCGAAATCCAGGGTAAAAATGCTGTGGTTATAAATTTACCGGACGAACTGAGACGCCGCGATCTCCATATCTACGAACTTCAGATTAAAGATATGGTACAGGAAGGTACTTCTGTTAAAAAGGGCGAATGGGTGGCAACACTCGATGCAGCATCAATAACAGAACAAATCCAGAATAACAAACAGGACATGGATCAGCGTCGGGCAGAACTCAACGATGCAAAAATCGATTCTGCCATTCAGCTCACCAAACTGAGAGAAGAGCTTGAAGAATTTAAATACGACCTCGAATACAAAAAAATAGAACTGGAACAAGCAAAATATGAATCGCCGGCTTACCAACGAAAACAACAGGTCGAATTCAATAAAACCCTCCGGCAAATGGATAAAAAACGCAGGGATTATGAGCTAAGAAAGCTTGAATTAAAAATGAAAACGGGCCGGATTGAAGAGCGTTACAGGCGATTTTTGCGGCGCGATTCACTTTTAAAAGAGGGAGTTGTTGCAACGCGTGTTACTGCACCTAAAGACGGCATGATTATGTATGCAAAATTGTGGGGAGGCCGTAAACTGCGGGTTGGCGATCAAATCAGTTTGTGGATGCCTACCATTGCAACACTGCCCGATATGTCGGTACTGGTTTCGGAAACCTACATTCAGGAAATTGATGTTACAAAACTTGAAGTTGGCGATAGTGTGCAGGTGACTATTGACGCGCTGCCGGGAAAAATCTACAAGGGATTCGTATCAAAAATTGCAAATGTTGGCCAGGAAATACAGGGGTTCGATACAAAAGTGTTTCGTGTTTTTATTGATTTGGAAGAAAACGGTAAAGAAATAAAACCTGCAATGACCACCAACAACAGCATTATTGTTGAGCGTTATGAAAATGTACTAAAAATTCCACGGAAATGCCTTTTTAATTCAAATGAAGATTCATTTGTCTTTCTTAAAAAAGACAAAAAAATATGGAAGAAAAAAGTAATTCCCGGCACAGAAAACGAAATAGATGTAATTATTACTTCCGGCCTGCAGGAGAATGATAAAATTTTATATTCAGCTCCCGAAAATGCTGATGAAATTGAATTCTACCTTGAAGGATAATATGAATTTCCAATATTAAGTGCGGATTGACATTTTTATTGTCAGTTTCTTTAATATCATCTTTCACTTAATAACCAATCCAAAGGTTTTAGTAGCAATTTTACGTTTCCGCCGCAACAGTTCAATGCCACAAAGAACCACTAAACCGGCATATTGTTAAATCAACTCGTCCCGGTGACTCTTGTTTCTCAAACTCCCTTTCCTGTTCACAGTGCACAACATGAAGCAGCTTAAATCCGGATACCACCGGCAATTCATGTGTAAAAACTTCCATGGATAATAACCCGTGAAATTCATTTTCTCAACATAACAAGCTCCTTTCTCAGGGCCCTTGGGATTAAGTATAAACCTTAAATGTAAAATTATCAGGCAGCGAACTGACGCTTCTCTGGAATCATTTGTCAAACAGGTAAAAATGTCTGTAAGGTTTTGTCCCGTTTTTCACCATACTTCAATATACCTTCGCTATACCTTCGCTATCTTTTCTTTGCACTAAATTCGGACTAAATTCGGACTAAATTCGCGAAATCGCGAATTTAGTCCGAATTTAGTCCGAATTTAATACGAGTATAAGGTGTATTTAATATAGCGTTGATACGGTTGAAAACAGGAGAGGGAATAACCAGGAGTTCTTCTGCTAAGGCTCGTCTTTGTTGCCGCTCTTTATTTAATTGCCCCACCTGTCCTGCTTTTGCTCCGTTTATGTCTTCACAATTTTCTGACGGGCGTACAGTATTCATATTTTGACCTATGAACAAATCCCTCTGATATGCTATATCTTGCCGGTGCTCCATAAAATAAAAGTTCTTACTGACTGCTCCTTATATTAACCGATTCAGTCCTTCGCTTTGAGTTCAAGTTTGCTGATGGCTTCTTTCAGATTAGGTCACCCCTGACACTTGCCAGTCGCTAATGTTTCCTTTCAACCCGGCACATACAGATACTTACACTCTGCTCGTTTATTATCATGCCCGACATACTAAAAAAGGCTGCCCCAACGGACAGCCTCTCATGTTTTTTTATAAAAGCCTGAACTTTTAATATGTAGCTTTTGAAAAGCCGGTAAAGCTTTTATTTATTTTTTTGTATGAATCAGTTTTATTTGCCGATTTAATCAATGCTGATTTCACCGGATCACTGACAGGTAAAGTTCCCATCTGGTTGTTTTCTGCATCAGAAATACCTTCATTAGCCTGAATTTCTTCACGCGGAATTGGCCACAACATGTATGGAGTTTCTGAAGGAATGTTGAAAATAGCCTGCGCACCAAAACTGGTTACGCCGTCTTCTTTTCTTATAACTGGTTTTTTCAGTCTCATAATGTCGAACCATGCAATTCCTTCGCCCCAGAATTCAATCCTGCGCTGCAACCACACTTCATTCTGTAATTCTTCGGCAGATGAAGCAGTACTTACAAATTCAGGATCGCGATACGTAGTTACAAAATTCTCAAGAATCGCTTTTCCTTCTGCAACCTGACCAGCCATTGCTTTAGCTTCGGCCATAATCAGGTACATTTCTTCGGCACGCATCAGCGGGAAATCAGTGGAGTTGTTCGGATCCAACGGATTTTTATTTTCCGGAGCAAATTTTACATGAGTATAAGGTTCCATACCCATAGCTGCCCAAAATGGTCCGTATTCTTCTGCATCATAAGGTTCGCCATACCATTCGTTAAATAACGCATCATTGGTACCATTTTGTTCGTATATGTCAAGTAACGGTGAAGTATAATCTTCATCCAGCCACCAGCCTTTACGGACATCACTTTCGGGGATTTGGTCATAAAGCAGCACACTGACTTTCTTCCATGTACCAACAATCGTTGTATAACCGCCGTAACCAAACGGGAAGGATGTAAACATAGACGTAAAATTGGCAATACCGGTTTGAACAGCATCGTCTTCAGGAGTGATTGGAATTCCCCAAAGAACACCAGGAACATTTACATTTTCGAAAGTTGGTTCTGAAACCCGCTCCATTGAGAAAGGTTGTTCACCGCTAAGCTGCAAGGCCATTTCTGCGTCGCTTGCAGCAGCAGCCCAATTTTGCATCACTAGGTTTACCCGGGCTCTCAAACCGTAAGCAACAGCCTGATCAATATACGATTTATCACTCCTTGTTGAACCATCAAGCAACTCAACAGCCCTGTCAAGGTCAGATAAAATCTGATCGTATATGGCCTGAACAGATGCTCTTGGATTGTTATTGATTTGTTCGAGTGGTGTATCATCCAAAACCAGCGGAACTGCAGGAGCATCTTCATGGCCTTTATAAGTAAACTGGTACAACTGCACAAGATTAAAATAATCAAATGCACGAACCGCAAGGGCTTGTCCCAAATAACTTTTAGCAATGCGATCTTCAGGCTCTGCAGGAACTTTATTGATTACAGAGTTTGCCATCATGATTTGTTTATAGAAAATATTCCAAATAACGCGTGGAGCTCTGTAAGTATAATTGCGGTCGGTAAAATCCTGTTCGCCGCTAAACCAGTTGTAACCGGTTACATCGCCAACAACATCCTGTCCGTTATGTTCGAGTTTAACCGCAATTCCGGGAAAACCGAAATCTTCCTGGTTGCCACCGCCTGCTCCGTAAGCTTTCATTATTGAATAAAGACCATTAATCTCAGCCTGGAGTTTGCTTGCATCTTTTGCAATTACATCCTTCACCTGATCTTCTGTGAGTATTTCACCATCAGGATTGGTATCCAGATAATCCTCGCAATTTGTAAACATCAGCGAGATTACCAGTGCCAACGGAATTATTAAATATTTTTTCATATTCATTTAATTTTTTTAATTTCTAAAATTGAAGCTTTAACCCGGCAGAAATTGTACGGATGGGTGAATAAATAAAATCGGTAGTACCATTGAAGCTTTGACGCGGGTCAAGACCTTTTCGTTGTGAGAAGAGTGCTACATTATCGGCGACTGCAAATATTCTTACAGTTGATACATGCCAGTCATTGGTCAAACTTTTTGGTAGAGTATAACCTAAAGTAATGTTATTAATATTCAGATAAGTCGCTGAAGTAATAAAACGACTTGAAGTTGAATTAATGTCTTTTCCGGAGTAATCGACCA
Source organism: uncultured Prolixibacteraceae bacterium (assembly GCA_963816685.1). Lineage (GTDB taxonomy): Bacteria > Bacteroidota > Bacteroidia > Bacteroidales > Prolixibacteraceae > CAVYUC01. Next base: position 104,076 of record CAWFMB010000018.1, read on the forward strand.
TAGGAACATCTGTATCTGTATTTTCCGGAGTCCATGAATTCAGGATATCCAGGTGCCAGTTCGATCCTGCTTCGGCAGCCGGACCACCATGCATCAGATTCTGATATGCATAGTCGAATACCTGACCGCCCAGCTGGTAAGAAACAAGAATGGAGAAATCGAATCCGTATGCCATCAAAGAAGTATTTGCCCCACCTTGCAAATCAGGAAGCGATGTTCCAAAATTTGCACTGTTTGCCTGTTGCGAAGCGACAGCGTAATCGGTAGTTGTTCCGTATGTTCCGTCTTCGTTTGTAGTTCGCCATATCTGAAAACCGGTTTCTTTTTCTACTCCTTCAAAAACAGGGTACCACATGTCGTAAATACTTCCGCCAACTTTTAATATTCTTCGTCCTGTAATATAACCTTCAGGATCGGAGAATTCAGGTGGCAGGGAAAGAATTTCGTTTTTATAATGAGTTCCATTCACAGAAACAGTCCATTCAAGTTGACTTGTTCTGATGATTGAACCAGTCAGTTCGATTTCTACACCCATATTGCGCATTGACCCAATATTATCAGGATATGAAGAATAACCTGCAGAAGGTGCAACGGGGCGGTAAAACAACATATCCTCCACTCTTCTGTTGAAGAATTCAGCAGAACCACTTAATTTTCCATGCAGGAAAGCAAAGTCAAAACCTGTGTTAAGGTTGTAACTTGTTTCCCAGGTAATGTTACGGTTTCCTTTATAATACAATTCTGTTGCAAAATTATCGTTTGAGTTTTTTACTTCATACTGATCCAGGTAGGTATAGTAGTTCTGGGTTCCATCGCTGTAAAGCAATGCATCATTTCCCTGGGAACCATAACTGAATTTAAATTTCAACATATCAATCCATGTTGCACCCGACATGAAGGCTTCCCTGTTCATTAACCATGAAGCACCAACTGACCAAAAGTTACCCCACCTTAAATCGGGGGCAAAACGTGATGAACCATCACGGCGGTAACTTGCCGAGAAATAATATTTTTCGCGGAAATTATATTTTAACCTGCTCAAATAACCTTCAACAAAATAGTTATCGCCTGATGAATAAACTGCAGGCTTAACGATTGCATTTGAAATTTCTTCACTTTCCGGATCATAGAGGTTGTATTTTATTCCTGAAAGAGAATTCCAGCTCCTGTCGTAAGTTTCGTGCCCGAGTAAAACATCGAGTGCATGTTCTCCCCACACATTTTTATAGGTAAGTAATTGCTGCAGGTTGAGTGCCGCTGTATTTGAATTACTTCGGTAAATACTTCCACCAAAATCGGCACTTTGACCATAATATGCATTTCCTTTATCAAGATAACGTGTATTATCGACATCATAACCTACATTTAAAAGAAGGTTTACATTGTTTGTAATGTCAATATCCAAAAATGCCCTGGAAGTAAGGATGTCAGATTTATACTGTTGCTTGTCAAGCATAAGATCTGAAGCAGGGTTGGCAATAGCCATTACCGGACGGGTCAGGCCGGGGTATTCGCCTGTTCCGTAATCGTAAAGTGTGTGTCCCTGATCGTCAACAATAATATCGCCATTTTTATCTCTTACATACAAAGGATAAATAGGAGCAACTGTACGGCTTACATAAAAAATATTCTTGGAGCTTAATCCATCCTGATCTGAAGGATAGTTGTTTGTATAATTTGTATAAGCAAGATTCGCTCCGATTTTCAGCCATTCACGCGCCTGGTAGTCACCGTTTAAACGTGTTGTTAAGCGGTCGAAACTTGAATTGGAGATAATTCCGTTGTCTTCAAGATAATTGGTAGAAAAGAAAAGGTTCATATTTTCGTCGCCACCACTGATTGAGAAGTTATATTCCTGGCGGGTATTTGAATCACCAAAAAGTTCATCGTACCAGTTGTCGTTTGTCAAATAATATTTGTCTGCCCATACGCGGCCTAAAGTTGCATTCGGATTGATTTTACCATTCTGTCCTATGAGCAATTCACCTTGTGGAACATTATAGATGTTATATTCCAACCCCTGATCGCCCAATAAAATACCATTTGCATAAGTATTGGCTTCTGCCGGTGCCATATCTCCTTTAATGGCTGAATTGTATATGCCTTCATAGTATTTTTCGTAATACATTGCAGGGTTGGTCATAATATCATACTCAGGAACCGCCCTTTGATTCACACCGATTTTTGCATCAAATGTAATAACAGCTTTCCCTGTACGGCCTTTTTTAGTGGTAATCAAAATAACACCGTTTGCACCTCGTGCACCATACAATGCATTGGAAGCAGCATCTTTCAGAATGGTAATTGAAGAGATATCCTGGCTGCTGATTGCAGATATATCTCCATCATAAGGTACACCATCCACTACATATAAAGGTGCACTTGATGCTGACATAGAGCCCATTCCCCGGATGCGGATGCTGGCGGAAGAACCTGGCTGCCCGGTGTTGCTGGTTGCCTGAACACCAGCAGCAATTCCTGACAATGCATTTGAAACATTCGACACAAGACGTTTTTCAAGTTCATCGCCTTTAACTTCACTTGCCGAACCTGTAAAAGTTTCTTTGGTGGCTTCACCATAAGCAACAACCATTACTTCATCAACACCAATAAAATCGGCTTCCAGTTCTGCATTTATTTCAGTACCTGTAATCGGTAATTCGGTAGTTTTCATTCCCACAAAAGAGAAAACTACAGTTTTTGCATCAGCCGGAACCTCCAATTGATAATAACCATCAATATTGGTTACTGTGCCAAGAGTTGTTCCTTTTACCACTACAGATACACCAGGTATTCCCGTGCCGTCTTCAGCGCTTGTAACAGTACCGGAGAGACTCTTTACCTGGGCACCAACAAATTGCATCCCTATGATAAGGATGCCTAACATAAACAGTACAATTTTTTTCATAGAAAGTAATTTTCAATTATCATCAAAAAAATAGCAATTAGTAAATTCAGTATCCATCAATTATGTATAGCGACAATTTAAGTAACCTGTTTTTTAAAAAGCTAAAAAAAACCAATGCAGAGTTGATGTTCAAATTAAAACAGGCATCAAATAAAATAAAATTTTAGTACTATTAGTGGGAAATGCTTAAAAATTTTCACTTTCATTAACAAATTTATATGCACAAATAGTCTTTACTGAATACAATATTTTGTTAAGTTATCAGATATAAAAATTAATTTTGGTTTTTACAGATGTTAAAGTTTTGCTGTTTAATGCAGGTCATCTGTATTTTTCATTGTACTGACTAAAAGTTATTATTAAATGCAGGAAAAATTACCTGATGTTTTTATTTTCAACCCAACCTGTGAATATGCTGTTGCCAATGGAAATGGTTCATGGCAACCTAACCGGCTGCTGCAAAAAATGGAGGAGGATTTATCTGTTTTACCTTTATATTTTGCCGCTCCGGGTGATTTTATTTTAGTTAGGAAAATGCCATCGGCAGCATTTTTACAAAATGTTCAACAATTGATTTCCGTGCTTCCAAATTTCAGTTTACTGAAAGATGCAATAACAGATCCGTTGTTTCAGAATTCACCTAAAAATAAACTTATTCCCTGGGGTTGGAGTCCTGCCGTGCATCAATTGCTGGCCCCGCTAAAACCATCCTGTTCGGCAGAATTTAAACATTCTCCGGTGGCATACTGGAAACCTTCTCAAAGAGATTTTTATTCAAAAAGGTTTGCGGCAGAAATCTTAAAAAAGGTTTCTTCAACACTATCCGGCAACATTCTTTTACCTGAAAATATGATGCCTGTTTTATGCAAAACAAAGGAGGATTTTGAAGTTCAAATAACCCGATGGGGAAAAATTATGGTAAAAGCACCTTGGAGCAGTTCTGGCCGGGGGTTACAACCTGTGACCAAATTACCGGTGCATCCAAAAGTTTGGGAAAAGCTTTTGGGGATAGTAAAAGAGCAGGGTTATGCAATTGTTGAGCCTTTCCTTAACAAGGTTTTTGACTTTGCATTTCAGTTTCAAATCACCAAGGGGAAAGTAAGTTTTTTAGGTTTTAGTTATTTTCAAACAGATAAAAAAGGACAATATCTTGGAAACTATCTGAATGGAATTCCGGAAGGAACTTCCAAAGAATTGATCTCGTTTATTGAAAAAAGCAGCGATTTAATACTAAAACCAATAGCAGCGATTATTGAACAAAGCGAACTTTCACAAAATTATGAAGGAAATTTTGGTGTGGATGCTTTAATTTACAGGAGTGAAGTTGGCGAACTTTGCGTAAATCCCTGTCTCGAAATAAATCTTCGTCAAAATATGGGATTACTGGCGCTTCATCTAAATGATTATCTTGTATCCGGGAAAAAAGGGATATTTAAGATTTACTTTGAACCGGGAAAAACTTTTCATGCATTCACTGCTGAAATGATAAAAAAACACCCGCTTCAGCTTTTAAACAATAAAATTGAATCAGGTTTTTTTGCGCTTACCGAGGCAGATGAAAATGCATTATTCGGAGCTTTCTTACTTGTTTAGTTTTTTATTTAAGCAATTTGCCGATTGAATTTGTTAAATTTAAAGTGCCATCCTAAAAATTGGTTCATTAAATAAATAATTGATTATGAGCAAGTCAGAATCAAAACCTACTTCAGGGAAAAAGCTTTCAAAGAAAGATTATAAAAAGGAGTTAAAAAAGCTTCAGATTGAGTTGGTTAAACTGCAGGAATGGATAAAACAGGAACAACTTAAAGTCGTTGTAATTTTTGAAGGCCGCGATGCGGCCGGGAAAGGTGGTACAATAAAACGGATAACCAAAAAATTAAATCCACGGATATGCAGGGTTGTTGCCCTTGGTACTCCCACCGAAAAGGAAAAAACCCAGTGGTATTTTCAACGTTATGCAGCGCAGTTGCCGGCAGGTGGCGAAATGGTTTTGTTCGACAGAAGCTGGTACAACCGTGCCGGAATTGAAAGGGTTATGGGTTTTTGTTCGACCGATGAATACTGGGAATTTTTACGGGCATGTCCCAATTTTGAACGCATGCTTATCCGCTCCGGAATAACTCTTATAAAATACTGGTTTTCGGTGAGTGAAGAAGAGCAGGAGAAAAGGTTTAAAGCGCGAAACAATGATCCTACAAAACGCTGGAAACTGAGTCCGATTGACTTGAAATCGCGCGAACTTTATGTTGAATATTCAAAAGCAAAAGATGATATGTTTGCCTATACCGATACAAAATTAAGCCCATGGTTTATGATTGATGCAGATAATAAAAAGCGTGCCCGCCTGAATTGCATCCACCATCTTTTATCGCAGATTCCTTATAAAGATTTAACTCCCGATCCGTTGGAACTTCCTCCAAGAAATCACAATAAAAGTTATGTGCGTCCTCCAATGGATGAACTGACTTATGTCCCTGAGATATATTAGTTTTCGCGGGTTCTTGTCATTTCGAAAAGATGAATTGCCTGGTCTCCTAAAAAGCCTGAAAAAAGTTTTTGCCGACCTTTTTCCTTTACAAAACCACGCTGTGCAAGTTCATAGTATGCATATGGCCAGCAAATTTTTTCAACTCCGTCATCTCCCTTTACATCGGTATCTTCTTTAACAGCAAATGTTGCGGACTGTTGCAGCTTGCCGCCGTTTTTTCCTTCAATTTTTTCTTTCATCGGTATTCCGGCCTTTGCAAGAGCCTTGCAGGTTGATTCCAAATCGGGCCATTCTTTAACATCCTGGTAATTAATAAATGCAGTAAAATGGTTCACCGAATTCCCATGCAACAAAACCCAGGCTGCATATTGCGAAAGGTCGTTAATCTTTAAAAGTGCTTCCCTGGAAGGTGCATTCCATGGACGCCTGAAATATTGAATTAAATCATCAACAAGAACTTCTGCTGCTTCATTTGTTAAAGCACCTTCCACCTGCAACAAATTCAAGAGTGCTATTCCTGAATCAGTCAAAAGATATGGAGTTTCACGAACGGATTGATGAATTAAATTTTGAGCCCAGACCGGAAGCTGATTCACTTCCAGCTGGCTTACAAAAATTTTGGGCATTAATTCATCCGGATGTTCATAATGAACAGCATTTAGCTTCCGTCTTGGAAAGTTGTACTTTCCGGCTGGTTGATAGCCCAGCGGAGCTATTATGTGGCTTATTGCCTGAATTCCTTCGGGTTGTTCGCCTGTATGGGTATTAAAAGTACGAAATGCAACATGATCGTTTATTACCCTGCCCCCTTTTTGAGAAACAAGCTCTTTGTATTTTAGAGCATAAGGAACCCTTTCCAGATATTTCTCCCATAATTTTGCAATCAGCCGTTTGCCAATTTCATTCGCTGTTGTTTTCATATCGTTGTTTTTCTGATTAAACTTGAAAACGACAGCTTTTGTTACTTAAAAATTTGTGTTTAAGAATATTGTTTAATTCAAAAAAACAACAGTTAAACTATTCCGAAGTAGTTCTTTTGGAAGTTTTTTTCATGAATTCCAACACATCTTTTTTATTGAAATAAGATGTGGCTCCCGGTTGTGTTGCATTCAGAGCACCTGCAGCATTGCCAAAATCAAGGGCTTTTTGAATGGGTTTTCCATTCAGGTAGTAATGAAGAAATCCGGCAGAAAATGCCATTCCCGAGCCTATGTTATCGATCATTTTTATGTTGTAACCCGAATCATAAAACGACCCTTTACTTTTATCATATGCAAAAACTCCTTTTTTTCCACGGGTTAATAAAACCAAATCCACATTATATTTTTGAGCAAGAGCAGCACAAAAAACTTCAGGATTTTCGGAATGAAGGTTCATCTGTGCAGATAAAAATGAAATTTCCTTTTCCTTAATCCGCACGATATGAGCACTCCAAAGCAGGTTTTCCACTACTTTGATATCAAAGAAATGTTCAAAAAGTTTCAGGTCGAAGAATTTTATGGAAGACGGGGATTCTTTTATTAACTCACGTATCGTATTTTTTGAAATTCCGAACCGCTGAGGAAGTAATCCGTAGAACAGGCAGTCGGCATTCCTTACAAGTTTTAATGCTTCAGCTGAAAATTCAATATGATCGAAAGCAACATCGGGCGTTACTTTGTAAACAGGATCATTTTTTTCATCAAAACTTATATTAACCGTTCCGGTAGGAAATTCATAATCAATCTGAACGTTGGCATCCGAAATTCCCAATTCATTCAATCGTTTAAGTGCGGCAATCCCAAGTTCGTCATCACCAATTCGTGAAAGCAGGAATCCTTCTTCCCCAAAAGAATTACATCTGAAGACAATGTTTGAAGGAGTTCCACCCAAAATTTTCTGATTTGGTAAAATATCCCAGACAACTTCACCAAATGCCACCACTCTTTTTCCCATGAAATGTATTTTGACGGGAACAAAAATAAGGATTTATAAAAATGTTTCAAACTCCAAATGTTAAGGTTTGTAAATAAAACATCTTTTATTCTTATCATTTCGCAGGTTATTCTCAGGGAATGTGGCTTTCCGGATTTATAGAAAAACAATTCCATAACTTTAACGTTCATTTTTAAAAGAGTAATTAATAAAACGAATACTATGAAACCGGAAACACTGTCACAATTCAAATTCCTGTTGTATTGAAACACACTGCATTATATATATTTTAAACGAATGAATTATCTGGCTCATCTGTATTTGTCTGGTGATGATGAAAAAGTCATCACAGGCAATTTTATCGGCGATTATGTTAAAGGCAAAAACTACAATAAATATCCTGAATCCATAAAGAAAGGAATTTTGTTGCACCGTCAAATCGATTTTTTTACCGACAGTCATCAAAAATTCAGGGAAGCTAAAAAATTACTTGTAACTGATTTTGGTTTGTATTCAGGAATCGTAATCGATCTGTTTTATGACCATTTTCTTGCAGCAAACTGGAACAGTTATTCAAATATAACCCTCCGGGATTTTTCAAAAAAAGTTCATTCTGTACTGTTAGCCAATTTTTTACATTTACCGGCACGTGTTCAGGGTTTTCTGCCCTCACTGATTAAAAACCGGCGTCTTGAATCCTACTCAAAACCTGAAGGAATAGAGAAATCACTTGAAATTATGAGCCACTACACAACACTTCCCGATAAATCAAAAAAGGCTGCAGAAATATTACAATCCAATCACTCTTTTTTTCATGAAAACTTTTCGGAATTTATGAAAGAAATAATAGCATTTGTTGAAACAGAATTTCAAACCGCCATACAAAAACCAAACGGCACCTGGTTTTAAGCCAACATTTCAAGTACGAATCCGAAGAAAAACCATGTTCTCCAAAAGCAGGTTGCACATCGCCATTCCAAACTGCCCGTGTTTTACATTTGTTTTTTAAAAGTCAGGTATAAATCCAAAGGTATCGTACTGCATACAATCAGGCCGACAAATATTCCAACCGGCTTGCATCAAGCCTTATAAAAATAAAAAGCAAAATTGTAAACGACCAGAGCGAAGAACCTCCGTAACTAAAAAACGGCAGTGGAATTCCAATAACCGGCATCATACCAATGGTCATTCCGATATTTACCAAATAATGAAAAAAGAGAATTACTGCCACCGAATATCCGTATATTCTTGAAAATTTCGAACGCTGTCGTTCAGCCTGAATTATAATACGGACAAGCAATGCAAGAAATAAAACTGAAACAATAAAAGTTCCTATAAAACCCCATTCTTCGCCAACGGTACAGAAAATAAAATCGGTGCTTTGCTCAGGTACAAAATTGAACTTTGTTTGTGTGCCGTTCAAAAAACCTTTGCCTGAAAAACCTCCTGAACCAATTGCAATTTTACTTTGATTTACATTATAACCTGCACCCAGCGGATCGGATTCAATTCCAAGCAATTCATTAATACGTGCCTGATGATAAGGTTCGAGCAGGTTATTAAAACTATAATCAACTGTAAGACTAAATAAAACTGCTCCAAGAAATACAAGTGCAATAAGTGCATAATTTTTCAACCTTTTTCGGAGGCTGTAAATTAATATCACTACTGCTCCCAAAATTGAACCGTAAATCAGAATTTGAGGGACATCGAACTGAAGTTTTGCAATAAAATTAATAACAATCAGCAGAATGATACTGCCGGACAACAATATTACAATATTTGCAAACTGCTTCATTCTCGGATTAAAAACAAGAAATGTCAGCAAGGCAACTGCTGGTAAAACTATTGCAAGAACCAAATTTGACAACACAAGCGAGAGCACAAAAAGTAAAGCAACAAGAGAAGCAAAAAATAAGACGACACCTGACAGACCTTCACGATAAAGTACAAACACAAAAGAAAAATAAACGAGGGCAGAACCTGTATCATTCTGTAAAAGGATAAGGAAAGCTGGCAATAAGATGATTGCAGCAATGATAACCAGCGATTTAAGACGTTCGAGTTTGAAGTTATACGAACTTAAATACCGGGCCAGTGCCAATCCTGTTGCAAACTTACAAAACTCTGAAGGCTGCAAACTGAAACTTCCGATGGTAAACCAAGATCTGGCACCGTTTATTTCTTTTCCAAAAAGCAGGACAAGAACCAGGAGTCCGATGATAAATGCATAAATAAACCACGAAAAGAGCACATAAAAGTTGGTTTCAATGAGCAGAATTGTAAATGCAATTAAAAAGGCAGCACCTATCCAAATCAGTTGCTTTCCGTAACGCTGCGACACATCCAGAATGCTCTGGTGCTCTTCATTGTAAACAGATGCATAAATATTCAGCCATCCCAGGAAAACCAGCATCAGGTAAAGAAATACTGTTATATAATCGATATTTGCCCAAACACTGTTTCTTCCTGGCATACTATTTAGGTTGATTTGGGTTTAATAAATTGGCTTCAATCATTCGTGTTTCCACCCATTTCCGGTTTGGAGAAATGGAATCAGTCAGGTATTTTTCCACTAGCAGGCTGGCAATGGGAGCTGCATAACGTGCACCCCAAACTCCATTTTCAACATAAACAGAAATGGCAATTTCAGGTTTCTCTTTCGGTGCAAAAGCCATGAATACTGAATGGTCGGAACCGTGGGGATTTTCGGCTGTCCCTGTTTTTCCGCACATGGTTATTCCAGGAATCCGAACCATATATGCAGCGTTTGTATTTTCAACCACCATTTGCATTCCATTGATTACCGGCTCAAAATGCTGTGGTGAAATTCCTGTTTCATTCTTTGCTTTGAACCTTGAATCAATGGGTTCATTTTCAATCTCCCTTACTGCATGAGGAATATAATAATACCCGCGGTTAGCTACTGTTGCACAATAATTAGCCAGCTGCAGGGGAGTCAATCCCAATTCACCCTGCCCAATTGCAAGGGAACGCACGGTTAATGCACTCCAATGCCTTGCACCGTAAATCCGGTTGTAATAATCTTCAACAGGGACACTTCCTTTATTTTCGATGGTTAAATCGGTATTTAGTTTTCTTCCCATCCCAAATTTTTCGGTGTAATCGCGCCAGACATTGTATCCTTCTGCAGTAGTTCTGTATTTTCCGAGTATCGATCTGAAAGTATTCCACATAAAAGGATTGCATGACTCACGGATAGCATCCACCACAGCTAATGGAGAGACATGATTGTGCGTACATTTAATTGGCACAGATCCTGGGCCGGAGCATGAAAATCTGGTACTTGTAGTAATTGCACCCTCCTGCAACCCCACCAGCACATTAAAAACCTTAAAAGTGGATCCGGGGGGATATTCGGCAAGCAGAGCCCGGTTAAAAAATGGTTTCAGGGTGTCGGCAATAAGCTGCGCATAATTTTTTCCCCTGACACGTCCAACCAGTAAACCCGGATCGTATGCGGGAGCGCTTACCAAAGCAAGGATTTCTCCGGTTGAAGGTTCAATTGCAACTACACTGCCCCTTTTGTTCTGCATTAATTCTTCGGCATAGCGCTGAAGGTCAATATCGATTGATGAAATAATATTATTCCCAATTTGCGCCGGAACATCTTCCATCCCTTCCAGGTAATTTCCCTTTATCCGGTTGTGCACATCCACAAGGTATTTTTTTATTCCTTTTGTGCCGCGCAAATTCTTTTCGTAAGAACGTTCAATGCCGCTAACGCCTATATAGTCGCCCATACCATAATACCTGTCTTTTTTCAGGTCATCGGAAGTTACTTCGCCAACATATCCTAAAACATGAGCTGCTGAAGCATATGCATATTCACGGAGCGTCCGTGACTGAGTATGAAAGCCACGGAATTTATAGAGTTTTTCCTGCAAAATAGCGTAAGTTTCCGGCGACATTTGCTTTATAAGGATGGAAGGTTTGTAGCGGGAATAGTCGCTTGCTATCTTCATCCGTTGTTCAAGTTCCTCTTTGGTAATTTCGAGTAAACTGCAAAGGTATGTTGTGTCGAATTTTGCCACCTCCCGCGGGGTAACCAGCAAGTCGTAAGCAGCTTTATTATAAACGAGCAATTTGCCGTTTCTGTCATAAACCAAACCACGGGCAGGATACTGCACCATCTCCCGCAATACATTATTGGTGGCAAACTGTTTGTATGTGGAATCAAGCACCTGTAGCCGGAAAAGCCGTACCACATAAATAAGCACCACCACCGAAAAGATTGCAATAATTACATAACTCCGTTTCGAAAATCCATTCACCGTGTAACTATCTCCTAAAAATTAAAAACTGGCTTAAAACTATAATAAAAATTGATAATACAGCACTTAAAAGTATCTGATAAAAAGTTTGAAAGAAATGGGAAAATGTAAATGTTCCAAGGTAAAACAGTACAATATGGTGCAACAGAACCATGATTGCCACATACGATAAAAACCACCTGAATTTACTCTGATGCAATCCCGGATATTCGCTGCGATCCTCATCACGGCTTGAGATTGACCGGATAACCAATGGTCTTAAATAGGCAATAAAAACCGTTGCGGCAGCGTGTATCCCCAAACTGTTCGAAAACACATCAATTGTTAAACCGATTAAAAAACCAAGAATCAGAACTGCATACCTTGGTGAATTTAACGGAAGCAATATCACAAACAAAACATAAATGTATGGATTTATAAATCCACCCAAATATACCTGGTTTAATACCAGTACCTGGATTAAAACCAGGCTGACAAACATTATCGTATATTTAATTAGCGTTCGGATCATCGCTTGTCACTCTCTCCAATTGATTAATTTCTTTCCCATTTAAATTCTCCACCACTTCAACATATGAAAGTGCCCTGAAGTCAGTAGACAATTCCACCTGAATATTATAATAATTTTCTCCTTCCGACTGATCGAATGACTGTACCGTCCCAATCAGAATTCCTTCGGGGAATACTGATGAATAACCACTGGTTACAACAGTATCGCCGGGTGAAATTTCAACGTGGTAAGGTATTTCCATTAAACTTGCCATCCGGTAATTGTTTCCCTGCCAAAAAAGTGAGCCGAAATATCCGCTCTTTTTCAATTTTGCCGAAATGCTCCATCTCCGGTTTAAAACCGACAATCCCACCGAATAGGATTCTGAAACATTTGTTACCACACCTACAATTCCGGATGCAGAAACAATTCCCTGATCGGGTTTGATTCCATCCTTGCGCCCTTTGTTCAGGGTAATATAATTAAACGGCCGGTTTACCGAATTATTAATAACCCGGGCAGAAGTATACAGAAATGCAGAATCAATTTCATCTGTTAAAATACCTGAATCAGGAGCAACAGTGAAATGAGGATCATCAAAAACAAGTGACTTTAAACGGGCATTTTCATCCGAAAGTTCCTGGTTGATTTTGGCCAGTTCGAAATAGTTTACCACAGAATTAAATGTGTTGTAAACCGAAGCGGTTACCCGGTTTGCTGAGTTCAGGTATTTTGCCTTTTGGTAATTGTTATTGTTGAAAACAAGCGACAGTGCTATGACTTCCAGCAATATGAAAAGAACAAAAGCATAATTACGAATCAAATACCTGAAAAGGCTCCTCATTTCAAAATTAAATACTTAAATTATCTGATCAGGAATGAAAAGTTATCAACGTTTTTAAGTGCAATACCTGTTCCGCGAACCACTGCACGCAATGGATCTTCTGCAATATGAAACGGGATTCCTATTTTATCAGTTAATCTTTTGTCAAGGCCCTTTAAAAGTGCACCGCCACCAGCAAGCCAGATTCCTTTTGCCACGATGTCTGCATACAATTCGGGTGGAGTTTGTTCCAGCGCGCTCAAAACTGCAGTTTCCACTTTGGAGATTGTTTTCTCGAGACAATGGGCAATTTCCTGATACGAAATGGGTACTTCTATTGGCAGCGCCGTCATTTGGTTTGGCCCCTGAACAATATAATCGGGCGGCGGATCTTTTAATTGTGATAATGCTGATCCCACATGTATTTTAATTTCTTCAGCAGTGCGTTCTCCAATTTTAATATTGTGCTGATGACGCATGTATTCCATGATATCAGCAGTAAGATCATCGCCGGCAATCCTGATGGATTTATTTGTAACAATTCCGCCGAGTGAAATTACTGCGATTTCGGTAGTTCCTCCACCAATATCAACAACCATATTTCCTTCGGGTGCCTCAACATCCAACCCGATACCGATAGCGGCTGCAAGTGGTTCATAAATCATGTACACTTCCCTGCCGCCGGCATGTTCTGCCGAATCGCGCACTGCACGCAATTCAACTTCGGTACTTCCCGAAGGAATGCATACCACCATTTTAAGCGCCGGGGAAAACATCCGGGGTTTCGGATTAATCATTTTAATCATCCCCCTGATCATCTGTTCAGCAGCATTAAAATCGGCAATAACACCATCGCGTAATGGTCTTATTGTTTTGAGGTTTGCATGCGTCTTCCCCTGCATTTGCCTGGCTTTTTCGCCAATTGCCACCATCTTCTCCGTTTTTAGATTAATAGCAACAATGGAAGGTTCGTCAACTACAATTTTATCATTATGGATTATTATTGTATTAGCCGTCCCAAGGTCAATTGCAATCTCCTGTGTTAAAAATGAAAATAATCCCATGTTTTTTCTGATGTTATAACAAAGCTATCAATGTTTAAAATGTCTTCTTCCTGTAAAAACCATAGCAATTCCGAACTCATTGCAGGCATCAATCACTTCTTCATCGCGAATGCTGCCTCCCGGCTGCACAATGTATTTAACGCCATATTCGTTGGCTGCTTCAATACTGTCGCGGAACGGGAAAAATGCATCGGAGATCAGTACCGAATCTTCAATATTCACCCCTTCTTTCATGTCGAACCGCGGCATTGTTAATTGCCTCAGGCTGTCGAGCCTGTTAGGTTGCCCCATTCCTGCGCCGGTTAGCCAAAATGAACCGTTACTGTTTTCGGTAACTACTGCAATTGCATTACTTTTCAAATGCTTGCAGGCAGTAACTCCAAACTTTGCAAGGTTTATTTTTTTCGAATCAAATTCTTTTTCTGTACTGTTTTTGAATTCAGCATCCAGTCCTTCATCTTCGTCCTGTACCAGCATTCCGCCACTGATTGAACGGTAAAGTTTTTCATTTGTTATTTCATTTTTTACCGGAACAACCAAAATCCTCAAATTTTTCTTTTTGCTGAATACTTCCATTGCCTCATCGGTGAATTCAGGAGCGATTATAATTTCAACAAATTTTTTCCCAAACCATTCGGCAACTTCTTTTGTAACTGTATCTGTAAAATAAATGATGCTTCCAAAAGCACTAATCGGATCACCGGCCCATGCAAGTTCAAGCGATTCCATAATGTTGCCGGTTACTGCCAAACCACATGGATTCAGATGTTTTATTACCGAAACTGCAACTTTATTTTCAATGTGAGTTACCGAATGATATGCGTCGCTGGCTGATTTCCATGCGGCATCGGCATCAAGCATATTGTTGTAGGAAAGTGCTTTCCCCTGTAAAACTTTTGCTTCTGCCAGAGAAATTTCTTCAGGTGAATTTTTAAACTTATAGAAGGTTGCTTTTTGGTGTGGGTTTTCACCGTAGCGCAAAACATGTCCGTTATTCAGGCTGATTCTTTCTTCGGGATCATTACCGCCGTTAAAATAGCTGAAAATTGCAGCATCATAATGTGACGAAACACCAAATGCTTTCGAGGCAAACATCTTTCGGTCTTCAAGTGAAAATTCACCATTTTTCTCATTCAGCAAATTCAGTAGCGGCACATATTCATTTTGGGAAGGAACAATAACCACATCTTTAAAATTTTTGGCTGCGGCCCTGATAAGTGAAATGCCGCCAATATCAATCTTTTCGATAATTTCCTGTTCTTCAGCACCTGAGGCAACTGTATCTTCAAAGGGATACAAATCCACAATAACCAAATCGATTTCCGGAATATCATACTGAGTGAGATGGCTGACGTCGCCCTGATTGTTGCGTCGTGAAAGGATTCCGCCAAATACTTTGGGATGAAGTGTTTTTACGCGCCCTCCCAAAATGGAAGGATAACCTGTCAGACTTTCAACCGAAGTTACTTCAATTCCCAATGATTCAATAAAGCTTTTTGTTCCTCCGGTGCTTAAAATTTTTACATTTAATTGGTTCAACCGTTTGATTATCTGATCCAGGTTTTCTTTATGGTAGACTGAAACCAGGGCAGTCTTAATTTTTTTATTATCAGCCATTTATTCCGATTTTCAAATTCGTTTGCAAAGATAAAAAAATCAATGTACATCCTGCTAAAAAACATGAGGTTTACTTTAATTTTTGATATCCCAAGTTCAGTTTTCAGCGTCACTAAAAATACAGGTTGTAATCTTTACATCAAAATAAACACAAATAAAACTGATCATTATTATTTGTTTTGAAAAAGTTGACAACTTAAAGTAAAAACAGAACCGGAACAATTTATATCTTTATCAAAATTTTTAAAATGCTTTTAATCAGG
The DNA here is from genome assembly GCA_963816685.1 of uncultured Prolixibacteraceae bacterium. Classification (GTDB taxonomy): domain Bacteria; phylum Bacteroidota; class Bacteroidia; order Bacteroidales; family Prolixibacteraceae; genus CAVYUC01. The sequence continues at coordinate 119,938 of CAWFMB010000018.1, forward strand.
CTTATTATCGAAAGTTTTTCATTTGCCTTTAATTCCCTAAAGGCAAACAAATTACGCACTTTCCTATCGTTACTGGGGATAACAATTGGAATTTTTGCTATCATTTCAGTATTTACAGTAATCGATTCGCTGGAAAGGTACATTCGTCAAAGCCTGAATTCATTGGGCAGCAACATGGTTTATGTTCAGAAATGGCCATGGGCGCCACCCGAAGGAGAAACAGAATATCCGTGGTGGAGATACATGAACCGCCCGGTACCAACTGTTGAAGAATCGGAAGAAATCATCCGCAGAACAAATACGATTAACAGTGCTGCCTTTTTTTACGGATTTACCAGAACCATTGAATATGGCAACAACAGCATTGAGAATGTAACAATCATGGCATCGTCGTATGATTTGCTTGATGTATGGAATTTGAAAATTGAAAGCGGAAGGTATTTTACCGAAAGTGAAATGCGTTCGGGCGCGCCGGTGGCATTGGTAGGTTCAGAAATTGCAAACCAGCTCTTTGTAAATGTCAATCCGTTGGGAAAAACAATTAAAATTCAGGGGCAGAAATTACTTGTAATCGGAGTTTACACAAAAACAGGTCAGGACATGTTCGGCACCAGCATGGACAAAAATGTACACATCAGCGCAGTGAAGTCGTTTTACATGGTTGATGTGAGGAACCAGGACCGCGGGCAAACCATTTCTGTAAAAGCAGAGCCAAATGTGGATAACGATCAGTTTACTGCCGAACTTGAAGGTGTAATGCGCTCCATCAGGCGGTTAAAACCGATGGAAGAAAACGATTTTGCATTGAATGAAGTCAGTATAATTTCGAATCAGTTCGACCAGTTTTTTGTCGTATTTAATATGGCCGGCTGGATAATTGGCGGTTTTTCAATTTTAGTGGGTGGATTTGGAATTGCCAACATCATGTTTGTTTCAGTGAAGGAACGTACCCGGATTATCGGAATTCAAAAATCTCTGGGTGCAAAACGATATTTTATACTGCTGCAGTTTATATTCGAAGCCATTGTACTTTCTGTAATCGGTGGTCTTGTTGGTCTGTTTATCATCTACCTCGGTACACTGGTAGTGAGTTATGCTACTGAATTTACCATTGTTTTAACCGTCAGTAACATAATCACAGGATTGCTGATTTCGAGTATTATCGGTTTCATTGCCGGATTAATGCCCGCCCGGTCAGCTGCACGGCTCGACCCGGTTAATGCAATGAATTCTGTATAAATAATTTTTACTTACTGCCAGCTGAAATGCACCATCTTCCTTCAGGTGCGGCAACTTATCAAACTTTTGGAAAGTCTCCTGCAAACGTGCAGCAGGTTTTCCAACCTTTGGAAAGCCTCCTGCAAACGTGCGGCAGGTTGTCCAACCTATGGAACGTCTCCTGCAATCGTGCGGCAGGTTATATAACCTTTGGAACGTCTCCTGCAAACGTACGGCAGGTTTTCCAACCTTTGGAAAGTCCCCTGTAAACGTGCGACAGGTTTTCCAGCCTTTGGAATGTCTCCTGCTACTGTACGGGGAAATATTGTCAGCAAGCAATATCTTCCTGCAAATTACCGCGGAAAATTGTTTTATAAATCTCTTTAAATTCAGATGGAAACAAAATAAAAAAGATGATGCAGTGAATAAAGAAACTGTAGTCAATACAGCTGAAAGAAGCAGACTTAACAACTGCATGTATGGATTGAAGAAAAAAAATGTTGAGCAGGTAATAGCCGTCTCCTGAAAATATGTTTTTATAACCTCCCAAAAGAGGAGATTCCTGAATCGTTTTCTCCGCTTTTTCGGTAATGCCAACATAATATACCAACGATATACCAACGATATTAAATCGCGAACCAACCCCGTCCAAGGTATAGGGAAGGTATGGTGAAAAACGCCACAAAACTTCTTTGGAAGAAAGAATAAATCCTGCCGTTAAAACAGGATTCCGCCTTGCTCACCTGTTCATTGGTACTACAGGGTAACCCAAGCCATTTAAACCCACATTCACAGGAATTTTATATGCCATAAAGAAATATACAACTTCTTTGACAATGGCGGCATGAATACTTCTGTGGAATCATTCCAGGCTAAAATAAAAACATTTAGGATTGTTACAGTAAAGATTTATTATTCTCCTCTTATTTTGGATGAACGAAGACAGATGTATTAAATGCTTTTACACCTCCGGAAAATTCATGTTCAATTTCAGTTATTCCAACCCCAGATGCAGCAATGCGTCGCCTTTATACACCACGGGTGCATGGTTTAAACCAATGATATAACCTGCTTTCGGAATTTTAACTTTGAATTCGTATTTTCCATATGGATCGGAAACCGTTCCAACGACCTGTCCTTTTTCCACTTTTGAGCCGTCTTTTACAAAAAAACGGAAAAGGCCACCCTGCCGGGCTCTTAACCACGTTGATTCTTTAATGATAATGGAAGGTAAAAAGTTGTTTTCTGCCAGTTCTTTTGAAAAATCACGGATACCCAGCCGTTGCATAATCTTAAGCGTCCCCTTCACACCACGAAGGGTTATCCGCTGGTTAAAATCCTGCGATTTGCCCCCTTCGAAAAGCAACACTTTTTTACCGGCATCAGTGGCTGCTTCGCGAAAAGATTTCTCGCGCTGCCTTGCATAAACAATATACCGCGGGTTAAAAATTTTTGCCAGGTCCAGCATTTCCGGGTCATTTTTTGAAATCCTAATCTGCGATGAATTAAATTTACGGGCGCCGCCGGTATGAAAATCAATGCAGTAATCGATATGCGGAACGATTTCAGTCATCAGGTGGTGGGCAAATATACTTGCCAGTGACCCTTTTCCTGAGCCAGGAAAAAGACGGTTCAAATCTTTCCCGTCAGGAAATTCACGGGTTTGATTGATGAACCCGAAGATATTTAGTGTAGGTATGGAAATAACCATCCCCTTTTCAGGACGGGTATATTTTTTAGCCAGCAGCTCCCGCACAATCTCCACACCATTCAGTTCATTCCCATGGATACCGGCAATTAAAAGCAGCACCGGTCCGTCGGTTTTTGCGCGTTCCACAATCACCGGGACTTCAAGTTTTGTGTAGGTATGCAGGCGGGCAATATCGAGATTTAAAACTTTTCTTTTGCCTGGAAGGATGTTTTCTCCAAGAATTGTGATTGTTTTTCTTTTTTCCCTCATATTTATTAAACATGCCGTTCGACGAAACGGATTATACTTTTTGCAATGTTTTTGCCGGTTGCCCTTTCAATTCCTTCCAGTCCAGGCGAGGAATTAATTTCGAGGATGAGCGGTCCATGTACCGACTGCAGCATATCCACTCCACAGATTCCGAGCCCCATTGTACGGGCAGCTTTTAATGCTGCATTTTCCTCGTCTTCCGAAAGATCGATAACTTCTGCTGTGCCTCCGCGATGCAGGTTCGATCGGAATTCCCCTTTTTTTGCCTGCCGTTTCATGGCACCTACCACTACACCATCCACCACAAATGCACGAATATCCGCACCTTTTGCCTCCTTTACGAATTCCTGCACAATCACCCTGACTTTTAGTCCGTTAAAAGCTTCAATAACTGATTCGGCAGCGGTGTCGGTTTCGGCAAGAACAACTCCAAGCCCCTGGGTGCCCTCCAGAAGTTTAACCACCACGGGAGCTCCACCTGCTTCCTGTACAATATCTTTTACATTTTTAGAATAGTTGGTAAAAACTGTTTTTGGCAGCCCCAATCCCGCTCTTGATATTATCTGAAGGCTCCTGAGTTTATCGCGCGAACGCACCAGCGCCTGAGATTCAACTGTTGAAAATACTTTCATCATTTCGAACTGGCGCACAACTGCAGTACCGTAAAAAGTAACCGATGCACCAATTCTTGGAATTACAGCATCAATATTCGCCAGTTTTTTCCCTTTATAAATGATAACCGGATTACGTTTTTCAATAACCAGGTCACATTTGGTGTGGTCAACTATCAGCATTTCATGTCCCCGCTGCTCGCCTGCTTCAATTATTCTTTTTGTTGAATACAGATTAGGATTCCTGGACAATACCACTATTTTCATTCTTTTTAATTTAAATTTTAAATGTAGTCAACAGAACAAGCGGAGCAATGAATCTTCGTTGGTGAAACTTCATTACAACCTGTCAAATTAATTGTTTTTTATGATTCCTGTTTTAATAACTTCCCCCTTAAACGAAAGATTTTTCCGTGAAGTGTCAATTAAAAATTTTTTCGATGTAAATTTTCTTCCCAGCAAAACCGGATGTTTCATATCTGTCCGTTCTGTAAGTGTAAGTTCAATTGGAAACTTCCTGCCAAAAAGCTCAATTTCTGTAACTATTGAAATCCGTTCTTCCACCATTCCGTTGGAACTTTTTACCTGCCGTATTTTTTTTACTTTAAAGGTAAACTCCTTTTCGTGATATTTTGGATGATCAGGATCAAGAAAATTACATTTTACCCAATCGTCACCGTTTTTGGTGAAACATTTAATTTCGTGACAATGGAAGCTTGAAGTGTAGGCACCTGAATCAACTTTTACTTCAATCCCATACAAATCAAGCTCCTCAAAATCTGCGATATCTTTTCGGCCGATAATTATTTTTGTATTCACTTTAAACGTGACTAAATTAACTGGAAAAATATTCTTCCGATGGACAAATAAATAAGTAATCCGCAGATATCATTCATCGTAGTTATAAATGGTCCGGTGGCAAGTGCCGGGTCAATCTTAAACCGGTGTAGAATAAGCGGAATTGTTGTCCCAAAAAAGGAGGCAAAAAGAATGACGATGTACAGTGAAATTGCAACGGAATAGGTTAAACTCATGCTTCCCTGCGTAAAATAATTATAGCTGAAAATGAGCAACGAAAAAACTGTGGCAGTGGCAAGGGCAACTAAAAATTCTTTCAGTAAGCGCTTACCGGTTGATTCCAAATCTTTAACACCACTTGCAATACTTTGCACTACAATTGAGGAGGATTGCACACCAACATTTCCGGCGGTAGCGGCGATTAATGGAATAAAAAATGCAAGTTCTGTGATCTGGCTTAATTCAGCTTCATGTGAACGCAAAACACCTGCACTCAATATTCCTCCAAACAATCCAATCAGCAGCCATGGAAACCGCGCCCTGAACAGTTTCCACACCCTGTCGCGAGGTTCCACATCACCGGTAATACCCGACACCATCTGGTAATCGCGTTCTGCTTCTTCGCGAACAAAATCGATAACATCATCGAACGTAATCCGCCCTTTCAACCGGCCAATATCATCCACCACCGGAATAGCGACCAAATCGTATTTATCCATAAATTCTGCAACTTCCTCCTGTCTCATGGAGGTACTTACCATTTTTACTTCCGGGTTATAAATATTTGATATTTTGGTATTGGTGGGATTCAAAATCAGTTTTTTCAACGAGAGCACGCCCTTCAGCCGGTCACGGTCGTCCACTACATAAATATAGTAGATTTCGTCCACCTCTTCTGCCTGCCTGCTGATTTCCTTTAAACAGGTGGCCACCGTCCAGTTTTCGTTTACCGAAACCAGCTCCACGGCCATAATCCCACCGGCGGTATCTTCTTCATATTCCAGCAAATCAACAATGTCACCAGCTTGCTCAGCATCTTCAATCTCCTTCAAAACTTCTCTCTTCATCTCTTCGTCGAAGTCGGCCATAATATCTGCCGCATCATCCGAATTCATGTGTCCGATGAATCTTGAAGCAATAATTTCAGGTGGGAGGATTTTTCAGAAAGCGCCTTCTGTCAGCTTCCGGGATTTCAATTAATACATCAGAAGCTTTTTCCCCTTCGAGCAAAGGTAAATGTACTTTGCTTCCTCCATGGTTCAAATCATCCATAACCTCTGCAATATCAGCCGGGTGAAACTCTTCCATCAGCGCTTTCACCGCTTCCTGATTGTCATTTGCAATAAGTTCTTTCAGATTCTCAATGTATTCTCTCGTAATTTCAAATTGCATAATCAGTTTTTTCGAGATTTTCAATATAACCTGTTAACTCTATAAACGATTCAACAGAAAGTTGTTCAGGCCGTTGCACGGAAAAATGTTCGGGCAGATTTTTGCTGAAACTGCTTAATGAATTCCGCAGCATCTTCCGGCGCTGGTTAAAAGCTGTTTTTACCACCTTGAAAAACAACGTTTCGCTGCAAGGCAGCTGTTTCACATTATTTCGTGTTAGCCGGATAACTGCCGATTTAACTTTGGGAGGAGGTGTGAAAACCTGTTCCGGCACAGTAAATAAATATTCGACATGATAAAAAGCCTGGAGCAAAACACTTAATATACCGTAAGTTTTAGAACCTGGTCCTTTGCAAATCCGTTCGGCTACTTCTTTTTGAATCATTCCAACCACTTCGGGAATTACATCTTTCATTTCAAGCACTCTAAAAAATATCTGTGATGAAATATTGTACGGAAAATTACCGATTACATTAAAACCTGAAGGAAACTCCTGCCGGAAATCGAACTTTAAAAAATCGCCTGAAATAATGCGCCCTTCAAGGTCAGGAAAATTATCTTCAAGAAACCGCACTGACTCAGTATCAATTTCAATAACCTTTACATTTAAATCATTCCTTTTAAGCAAAAATTTGGTGAGTATTCCCATTCCCGGTCCAACTTCCAGTACATCAGGAATTGTACCTCCGAGTTTGTCAACAATTTTTCCTGCAATATTCTGATCGTTCAGAAAATGCTGACCAAGATTTTTTTTGGGTCGAACAATATTCATTATTTCCCGGTTTGTTCATTTCCGATTCTTACTTAAAAGGAGTTTTTATCGAAAAAATAAAACTAATTTATATTTTTGTCGGCTACAAACAGCTGTAAATGGCGTAAAATTTCGCATCCCGAAATTAGTAAAAATTTAGGGAAATTGAATTTAAGCCACCGGAACAGATTTAAAATATTTTTTGGTTTGAAAAACATCACCTTAAAAGTCGTCAAATTTCTTGCATTTTTTGCACTCGGTGCATTCATATTCTGGCTGATATACAAGGATCAGGATGTTAACCGGATAAAATCGGTCCTAAAAAACGAAGTTAATTATTTATGGATAGTTGTTTCGCTGGTAATCGGATTGCTCAGCCACATTAGCCGCACGCTGCGCTGGGGCTTAATGATAGAACCCATCGGGCACAAACCCCGCTTCATTAATACATTTCTTGCCGTAATGGTTGGCTACCTTATGAATCTGGCTTTCCCGCGAATGGGTGAAATTTCGAGATGCGGTGTTCTTTCGCGGTACGAAAAGATTTCATTTACCAAACTTTTTGGAACTGTTGTTGCCGAACGTGCCGTTGATATGATCTCTCTGTTAATTCTGCTTGCAATTGTTATTTTCTCGCAATTCGGGCAAATGATTGACTTTTTGCACCGGAATCCTGAAATAGAATCAAAAATTTATGGTACAGCAACATCTCCGGTTCTCATTGGAGGATTTATAATTCTTGTTATTATCATTTTCATCTTCCGGAAAACATTAAAAGACACGCTGTTTTACAAGAAATTCATTGATGTATTACTGAATTTTAAAGAAGGATTTATATCGATAAAAAAAATAAAACGGAAAGGTTGGTTTATTTTTCATTCCGTTGCTATCTGGACACTCTATTATTTGATGCTGTATTCAGTATTTTTTGCTTTCGATTTCACCCGCAATTTAACTGCGATTGCAGCATTAACCACCTTCGTTTTTGCAAGTTTTGGTATGGTGGCGCCGGTTCAGGGTGGTATCGGAGCCTGGCATTTTATGGCCATTGAAGCATTATCACTGTATGGTGTTGCCAACGAAAACGGAATTATATTTGCATTTGTAGCACATACATCAATGACAGCAATGATTATCGTGGTGGGTATAATTTCAATGCTCATCCTGCCGTTTATTAACCGTAGAAAAGATGTTTCGTATGAGGAAATGAGCAAGGCGCCAATTTAAAAGAACCGTTTGCTTTAATTCTATTTTTTTGAATGAACACCGAACTATTTATATCAAGGAGGTTGTTTTTCGATAAATCCAATAAAAAATATTTATCGCAGCGGATAATCAGAATTGCCTTGTTTGGCATTGCCCTCGGACTTGCTGTAATGATCATTTCGGTGGCAGTGGTTACCGGATTTAAAAACGAAGTGCGTAATAAAGTAATCGGTTTTGGTTCGCACATCCAGATCATTAATTTCGATTCAAACAACTCCTATGAAACGCAACCGGTTTCTGAGAACCAGCAATTCTTACCTGAAATAAAATCGATTGACGGCGTACAAAACATACAGGTTTATGCCACTAAACCGGGGATGATTAAAACTGACGAATACATTCAGGGAATCGTTTATAAAGGTGTTGGTCCTGATTATAGCTGGGACTTTTTCAGGCAAAACCTTGTGCAGGGAAAGTTACCCGTAATAAATGATTCGGTCAGAAACAACCGGATCATCATTTCGGAACAGGTATCGAACCTTCTGAAGGTGAAATTGGGCGATTCGGTAATTCTCTATTTCATCAATGAAAATGAAAGCACACCACGAATGCTGCAACTCGAAATCAGTGGCATATACCGCACAAGTCTTGAGGAATTTGACAACCTGTTTGTTATTGGCGATATCAAACAGGTTCAACGGTTAAATGACTGGGAAAATGATCAGGTCAGCGGGTTTGAAATTACAATCTCGGATTTCACTAAAATAGATGAAATTGAACAGAAAGTGAGAAATACGGTTTTGCGCTACAGCACTGAAGATAAAGCGATGCTGCGTACCAACAGCATTACACGCGAATATCCGCAGATTTTCGACTGGCTTTCTGTTCTCGACATGAATGTGTGGGTTATTCTTATTCTGATGGCGCTGGTGGCTGGTTTTAACATGATTTCAGGACTGCTGGTTTTAATCCTGGAACGCAGTAACATGATTGGTGTGTTAAAAGCATTGGGCAGCCGGAACTGGAGTATCCGGAAAGTATTCCTTTATCTTTCCGTTTTTCTTACATCACGCGGCATGCTTTGGGGTAATGTAATCGGCATTGCATTTATTGTGCTGCAAAAAACTTTTCACCTGATAAAACTGAATCCAACAACCTATTACGTTGATGTAGTCCCGGTTAATTTTTCCCTGATGCATTTATTGCTTTTAAACATTGGGACAGTGGTTGCCACCACTTTAATGCTGATTGTTCCAAGCTACTTAATCAGCAAAATTTCACCCGACAAAACAATTCGCTTCGATTGATGTTATTCTGGCATTAAATAGCTGGTTTAAAATAAACTGAGAATCAACTGCGTCATTTAAACTTAAAATTAATACAACTTAACATGTCCAGATTTTTATATTTTCTAATTCTTGGATTTACACTTTTAACATGCACAAAAACAACATATGCACAATACAGCATCGCCGGAAAGGTTTTCACCGAAAAAGGCGACCCGCTTGCAGGTGCGAATGTAATTATTGAAAACACTGCATTGGGAACTGCATCAACCAGCAATGGGAATTATACAATTTCAGGCCTGAGCAACGGAAGCTATACAATAAGAACCAGCTTCTTCGGCTTCGAAACAGTTAAAAAGTCAATAACAATCAGCGAACAAAATGTAATTGTTGATTTTGAAATGAAAGAGACTTCCATCGATTTAAATGCTGTAGTAGTAACCGGCACACGGTCGGAAAACCAGATTGCCTACAGTCCGGTACTCACACAAAAAATAGGTGCAAACCTGATTGAACAGCGGGGTGTTACTTTTCTTCCGCAAATTATAACCTCAGCCGACGCTTCCTTTGAAATGGTAAAAGACAATACAGTGAAGTCATTTAAATTCGACGGACTGGGGCCACAATACACGCTTTTCCTGATTGACGGCGAACGCATTGCAGGCGAAACAAAAGGGGCCGTTGATTTATCGCGCATTAACCCGGCAAACATCGAAAGCATCGAAATTATTAAGGGGGCAGCATCAACACTTTACGGTTCCAATGCCATTGGAGGTGTGGTAAATATCATTACAAAATCGTATGCGCGTCCGCTGGAAGTTTATGCAGGAATCAATTCAAATATTTATACCGACCCGGCCGAAGATGCAATCCGCGCCGACAATTATTATTTTGCCGCCGTAAATTTAAGCCATGGAAAATTGTCTTCCTTTTCCGATGTAAAATTCAACAAATATGCTCCTTTCGATTTGAATGAAGGTGCCGGGATACTGGGACTGCAAACACAGGAAAAGGAAAACAACTACACGCTGAATCAGAAATTTACCTACCGGGCCGGTAAAAAACTGCTGCTTTCGGCACGCGGTACTTACTACCATTTAAACCGTGATTTTGCCCTCGAAAACTATCCGGATAAAATCAGCAGCGACTTTTCGTATGGCGCAAAAGCTACCTATTTTCCTTCCGAAGATTCAAAACTTGAGTTTTCGTGGCATTCCGATAAAAACAAAATCTGGGATGTGGAAAACGATCAGGGGCTGGAAAGAAATATTCTTGACTACGAAAACCTGCTGCAAAATGCCCGTTTCCTCGGCAATTACAATGTTGGCGACAAGCAAAAACTGACTGCCGGACTGGAGTATCTCAACGAACAGCAGTCGTCGCTGCAAAATAATATCGACGATAAAAGCATCAATAATTATGTGATATACATTCAGGACGATATTCTCCTTCTTGAAGATTTAAACCTGATTTTGGGAGCCCGCGGAGATATACATTCAATTTTTGGCGCTCATTTTACCCCGCAGGCCAGCGCCATGTTTAGCCCCGGAAATTTTAAATTCAGGGCCAGCTTCGGACAGGGATTCCGGGCGCCGACGGTAAAAGAGTTGTTTACCGATCATTTCCAGGTGCCCGCTTTTGGTTCTCCGGTTGCTTTTTACCTCGAGGGAAATGCTGATTTGGAACCCGAACGCTCCAATTATTATTCAGGTTCTGTACAATATACTGTTGAAAATGTTGATTTCTCGGTGAGTTACTCCGAAAACCATATCGACAACCTGATAAATACTGATTCGATAATCAATATGGTGATGGGTCAACAAGGGCCAACCGAAATTGATTACATCTATTCGAATGTGGAAGAGGCGGTAATCAGAAGCGTTAACCTGCTGGCAAAATTCAGGTTAACCAATTCTCTTTCGCTCACCGGTTCATACACTTATACTGACCCGCAAAACCTGACAATGAATACCGAACTGGTGAACGTGAGAAACCACAACGCCCGCATAAACCTTGATTACATTAAACGGTATAAAAACTACTTTTTAACGGCAAATTTAAATGCGAATTATTTTGGGAAAAAAGAGGTGTTGGACATTTACAGCCACGAACGGCCGCAACCGCGCGTTGAGCTGAGTGATTTCACGCTGTATAACCTTACAACCACGCATACTTTTGCTGAAAATTATACGCTGACACTTGGAATAAACAACCTGCTGAACAAAACTGACGACCGGCCGGAGTATTTTAATTTATCGAGCCCCGGCCGCACATATGTAGCAGGCTTTTCAATGAATTTTTAATTTGAAATCCGGAGGCCGGTAAGGAATGAAAACAGAAGAATTGATATTCAGCAAAATGGAGTTGTGGGCTAAAGCCCGGGCGATTTGTTGTCATCACTAACCCCGGGATTAATCCCAGGGTTAGTGAAAGCCGGATATGACGATGGATTTAGCCCAAAACGCAAAGTTTATCCGGATACTAAAGATTTGAAATTATAACTGTGATTAGTTGATAGGAAAGCAATACCGCCAATTAAATCTGCAAGTTCAGGGAATTACTTTCCAGGTTTAATTATTACTACTTTAAAAGTACCCGTTTCGGCGGGTATTTTTTATTTTTGTGCCATGATTTCTTCTCCTGAAAATATTAAAAATGCACTGGCTCAGAAATTGCCGGGCGCTGCATCGCATAAAAAATTGCTGCCTCCCGACCGCGAACTGACAGTTTCCGCAGAAGAACTGCAGCACGCAAAAAAAAGCAGTGTGTTGCTTTTGCTTTTTCAGGAAAAGGATGAATTAATGACCTGCCTTATAAAACGGCCGAAACACATGAAATTCCATCCCGGGCAGGTTGCTATGCCAGGCGGACGGATTGAAAAAGGGGAAACCGAGCTGCAGACTGCGCTCCGCGAAACCGAAGAAGAAATTGGTATTGCTGCAGATAAAATTGAAATTCTTGGTTCGCTCTCCGAATTGTATGTAAGTGTCAGCCGGTTTTTAATTCACCCTTTTGTGGGCTGGCTGAAGGAAAAACCACAATTTACGGTGAACTCTGCCGAAGTGGAAAAAATAATCCTTTTCCCGGTTTCAAAATATAAAAACACCTTCGAACAGGTGGAACTGAATACAGTAATCGGGAAAATAAAAGTGCCGTGTATAAAGCAGGACGATGAAATTCTCTGGGGCGCCACCGCCATGATTCTATCCGAGTTTTACGATGTGGTTCATCTTTAAACTTCTGCATGTTTTCCCAAATTAACTTTTGCTAAATTTACAGGTAATCCTGTATTTGTATGTTATCAAAAATGCACTTGCGAAATACACAACCAGGACATTGAAATTCACCACCCTAAATCAAATAAAAACAGCAAAGGATTATAAACACAATTTTGAAATAAAAATAAATATTCGTAAATATGTAGAAGTAAACTGCTTAAAAAACCAATATTAATTAGCTAACATCCGATTATCCATGCACTTCATTCCATTCAAAAAAATAAACAGGCTGGTTTAAAAGCCTCCCCGGTATTCCCCAACCGGGGAGGCAAAAGGTTTTCCATATTTTTACACAAACTCAGAATAAAGTAACTTTAGATAAACCAATAAAATAAATTAATCATGAAGTATTTAGCCATAATCGTAATTGCAATGCAGGTTCTTTTCATTTCCTGCAACAAGGAAGATGATATCCCTGAAAACAAACAGGATGTTATCATTGAAAAGAAGGAACCTGGTTATTTTGTTTTAACTGAACTTAAAAATTCAGTAAAAAGTTCAACTATCGATTCTCAGGTAAAATCAGCTCAGGCTGGTTTTGATTTGGGAGATTTGAATGCAAGTATGCAATATTCATTCATTTTGGTTAACGGAGGCGATCAGCCTGTTTTTGATGTCCATTTAGTTACTGATAATCCTGCCTTTACAATTTCACCCGGAGCAATTTCAGTTTTAGAAGGCAACACCTGGATGGATGGATCTGGCAGTGGATTTATTCCACTTATTTCTTTGGGAATTGTACACGGAACACGGATTAATGGATTTGGTTTTTCCGACTTATTACCAATGGGGACGAATACTTCAGTATTGACAGTTACAGGTAAAACAATAGATGGTAATGATACAATTGAAATCAATTCTGATTTTGAATTTACAGTTAATGCAAAGGTGATGGATATAAAATTATATGCTAACAATTCTGAAGTTGATTTAACGAGAAATTATGGGGGGTCTTCTACCACACTTGGAGGATTAGGTTTTATGAGAATTTATTGGGTAAGTTCGGGTAATCTGGAAATAGAAAATACAGGTAATGTTGATATTGAATTAACATTTGGAAGTGATAATGAATTAACAATTGGCAATGATATTGCAATATTGAAACCAAGTGAGAAAAAACAAATGGAAATTTCAGGTGGTAGTAATATGACTTTCAGCCTGGATGGAAATGGTACAATAGCAGATAACAATCGAATTCAGCTTGGTAATGATGGCAAAGGATATTTCAGGGTTAGCACAAAGTTGATATCCTGGTAATGCTGACATCCCGCTACAGCACGATTGATCCTGTGGTATTTTAAATCACACGATAAATTCAACTGTTAACAGTGGTGCAAATGTTGTTTTAGATGCATGTCAGGAAATAATATTGAATGAAAATTTTGAAGTAAAAGCAGGGGCAACTTTTGAGACAAGATAAAACGCAATTATATAATTATAAGTTATCAAATGAATAAAACAAACTTAACTTAATTATGAAAGCCCGAAATTTTTTTACATCAATACTAATAATTATAGCCTTTAATTGTCAGGCTCATAACTATCAAACAATATTTACAAACAGGGTTGCATTTTTTGAAAATCCTGCAAAACAAATAATTGCGTTAAGAATCGATTCAGTACAAATAACCCAGGATACTATATTGTATCCATTTGCAATCCTTCAGGAAGTATCACCTGACGGATGTTCTTCACCCTATAAGGCTTCATGGATTGGCGAAAAAGTAGTTGTTAAACCTGATGGTACTAACTTGTTCTTCAACCTCGCAGGCGACACTATCGCGCTAAAAACACAGGCTGCTTTAAATGAATCGTGGATTGCATTTCATCGTTCCGATACATTTCGGATTGAAGCCAGTGTGAAAATGCTGCAACAAGAAAATGTTCCGGGATTGGTTGATTCCGTTAAAACCATCGGATTCAGGGTCATTGACTTAAATGGAAATACCATCAATCATGCTTTAAACAACATGGAGGTGAAAATAAGCAGGAAAAGAGGATTTATTCAAACCCTCAACTTTTATCTTTTCCCCGATATCGTTACGCATTATCCTCCTGATATGTTGGAGACCTATAAACTGGTTGGATTAACCAATCCGGAAGTCGGGGTTCAGAATCTTACCTGGTTTGATGTATATGATTTTAATACAGGCGACGAAATACACGTTGTGGAACATCGTATTTATGATAACTTTTCTCCTTTAAAAAAAGAATACGACAAAAAGAGTATTTATAAGTATCTCGAACGATTTGACCATGCAGATTCAATTGTTTACCGCTATGCACGAAAACAAAGTATTGAAACTATTTACACCGACAGCACAACGATGGAAATTTACAACGATACTTTAACATCGGTAGTAACGGCAAATACCGATTTTGATAAATTGCCGGGAGAACCAGTAATCGATACTTTTTCAGCGTATTCTTTTTATATGCTTGACGATGATATCCTGAAGAAAATTGATCAACGCGGAACACGGAGTTTTGTTTCCGGAAAAATTTGGATGTTTGTCGGTGAAGGATGCACATACAAAAAATATTGGCCTTGGCGGACCTTACTACAGTTGTACTGGTTATGTTGGCGAATCGGAAGAACGAAAACTGGTTTATTATAAAAAAGGCGACACAGAATGGGGAGAAAAGCTGGTTATTACCGATATAAAAGATAGCATATCAACTGGTACCGAACCTTTTTGGAGCATTGTGGAAGATGATTATACTGTTAACAAATCACATGCAACTGATAATGCATTGTTCCGGGATTCCATAGTCGTGGCAGGCGCGTTTGTAAGTAAGGCTTCCTGCCCTCATTACAGTCTGTTTGCTTATAATCTCAAGGGGCAAAAACTTTGGGATACCAGAGGTTTTTTTGATTTGATTTATGCGGCATCCGATTATATTTATACTGCAGGATACACTCCGATTGACGACATATCAGGTATAGAACAAATTATAATTGCAAAATATGATAAAAACGGAAATGAAATCTTTACTATTGGCTATCCTGAGATTCCCCATCTTGAACATTTTGAATTTGAACCTCAAAGCATCGATGTTGCCAGCGACGGCACTATCCTCGTCAGCTCTGCTAAATCAGTAATTAAGTCTGATGTTAATGGCACAAAAATTCAGGAATATCAATTAACTGCCCTGCCGGATGTTAAAGGAATAATTTCCCTGAATCCGGAAACCTGTTTAATCTATTCCCAAAACAGAATCTATACATCCGACAGTTCATTTGTTCTTTCCGATTCCATTCGTTTTTCCGACAGCATCAATAAAATACTTCTGAAAAACGATACCGTATATACATTGATGGATTCCTATTTGGTAAGGCTCGATACCAGCTTGAATGTCATCGATACGCTGATTGAAACCTCAACCGGGTTTCAGGATATGGAATTTTATGAAGAACATCTATGGATTCGAATGAGTGATCCGGACAGCATTAAACTGATTGACCTAAAAAACAATGCTGTTAACGATACACTGACATTTGCGTTACTATCGCAGGTGAACGGATTTGTTGCAACAAATAACAATTATACATTTATTGGAAATTCGTTTACAGACCAAATCGGTATTTACAATTATAAAACAACAGATTTGCCAGGTATCGAATTAAATTTACCCGATATTGAACTGGTGGATTTTGATATTGACAGTATTACCTTAGAATACGTTACAACCCCTGAGATGACTTTTGCAAGAGGATTTTATTTTAATCCGGAACTGACAGTAAAAAATAACGGAACAGACACAATTCATACTTTTTCTGTATTTTCCGATTTATATCGGAGGTATGAATTGCGCCCAAAACTACTTCTACCAAAAGATTTCCGGATTTGAATTATTGCCTGGTCAAGCACAAACATTTAAATTAAAACGTGCTTACCAGGAAGACATTAATAACAATCAGTTATGTTTCGAATGTCTGGCTCCAAATTCCAAACTCGAGAAACTAACAGATAATAATACTCTTTGCAAAACCTTTACCATTACCGGGATTGAAAATAAGGTTCAATCTGTATTAAAGGTATATCCTAATCCATTTTCGGAATATTTAATTATTGAAAATACGGATTTGAACATGAAGACCATAGAACTGACCGACATTAGCGGAAGAACATTAATTCATAGAGCCACTGCGGATCAAAGAATAACGATTAAAACAAATGGGTTGAAACCGGGACCATACATTATTAAAATAAATTCAGAAGGAAAAACCAATACCCGGCTGATAATACGTGAATAAAATTGCCACCGCTGCCGCACGATTGCATCGTGTGGCATTCTAAATCACGCGATACAATCGCGCGGGAACAGGGGCAGGGTTTACATATTCGATATGAAGATAATATCCAAAGATATGAGAACAATATCCAAAGTGATGAAGATAATATCTCAGGATATGAAGACCATATCCTGAGATACGTGGACTATATCTATAGATATGAAAGCCATATCCCTGGATATATGTTCCGTTTCCAAAGACAGCAGGAGTATATCCTTGGATATGATGTTCCTGATTATGGATAGCAAGGCTGTAAAATGGGATATGAAGACAATATCCCTGTTTTTTTTGATTAAAGAAGTGCCTTCCTTGTCTAAGCATTAACCTAAAGCAGGAAATTAAAAACATTCTTTACTTTGGAATGACATTCAGGTAATGCTTATAATTATGCACCACGCGGTTCACATAATTATAGGGTTGTTCACCGCGGCAATAGCCCCAGCGCACCACCGGGTCCTTGTAATATTTTTCAGAGGATTTGTGCAACAGGTAATAATCGACATTGTTATCCCACACCTGGCTGTTTTTGCCGTACTTCTTTGCCAGCCGCTGGGCATCTTTTACATGTCCCAAACCTACATTATATGCTGCCAGGACAAATTTCATCCGTTGGGCCGAGTCGGGGACACTTTCCAGGAGCCGCTCATTCAGCCAGTTGAGCATTAAAATTCCGCCTTTAATATTCTGCGCAGGGTCTGTGTAATCTTCAATTCCCAGGGCTTTGGCAGTTTCGGGCACCAGTTGCATTAAACCGTAAGCGCCCGCCCATGATTCTATTTCGGGATTAAACCGCGATTCGTGATAAACAACCGACGCTATCAGCCGCCAGTCCCAGTTATACTCAGCAGCCAGCTTTTTTATCGTTTCATCGTAAACCGAAATCTTCCCGCCCGAAATGCTGTGGAATTCACTCGCAAGCCGTGTTGCACTCCGGGGGCTTTCAAAATAACGGTGATATATCTGGCGGAACTTTCGGGTCTTTGTAAAATCTGCAATCCAGGTGTCGAGGTAATTTTTCCATTCGGCAGAACCTTTTGGAACTGCCCATGCTATATTTTGCGGAAAACTTACCTTAACCGAAACATCGAGGTTTGGAAAATAATTTTTATTCAGCCGGGCAACATTTTCGTCGCTTACAGTATAATTGATTTCGCCACCGGCAACTTTGGCAATGAGCTGTTCAGTGCTGTTTATGCTGTCCTGCACAATATTGATGTAATCGCCGGTTTCCTCCGAAAGGTTCATCAAACGCTGATAAAACGATGAATATTTCTGTACATGAATCTTTTTTCCTGCCAGTCCAAGTGTACTGTACACATAAAGTGAATCGGGAGTTCCCATGCCAATTTCGCGCTGAACCAACACCTGGCTTGTATGCAACAGCGGTATGGTAAAATCAGCTTCATTACGCCCTTCGCTTGTAACTGCAAGATTTTTGGCCACCAAATCCAACTCACCTTCCTGCAACAACTTGTAACTATCGAGGCGCCGGTTGATAACAACAATTTCGAGCTTTACATCCAAATCTTCGCTCAGCGCCTGAAGCAATTCGTAGTTAAAACCCATTGGTTTTCCGCGGTACACAAAATAGTTGGTTGAATTATAATCGACTGCAGTCCGTAAAACTCCTGTTTCGCGGATTCGCTTCAAAACTCTTTGCCGATCATCATTATCCGGGTTTTGGTGCCCTTTATCTGAAGGATTGCAGGACATGAACTGAAAACTGATGCCCAACAAACAAATAGCTTTGAATAAATTTCTGTAATATATGGCTGACAATAACATTAATCATAAAACACCCAGGAAACCCCAAACCGAAACGTTCTTCTGTTCATGGGGTAATGCGGAACTGTAAAATACTCCCTGTCAATAAACTCAGTTCCAATGTTCATCATTTTAAAGAACACCCTGGTCCTTTTTAAACGCAAACTCGCGTAAGCATCTATATAAGGAAAATCCCCCATTATTTGTTCATTCTGCAAATAAAACAAACCGGTTGCAGGGTCGTAGGCATCGGCATAGTATGATGTATTGTATCTTGTATCGATTCCGAGTTGGGTAAATAAAACTTTTGAAATTACAAACTGATAATAAGTGGAAACAAATGCAGAAAAATCGGGCAAATGAACCAAACTCTGGTCCGAAGCTTTTTGCCACAACAAACGCGTACGGAAATGAAAATCGCCGAAATTAAAATCTTTGTCGAGATAAGCCGATATAACCAGCAACTCTTTACTTGTTTGTGAAGGAATACCGGCAGTATCGTTGTAAATGAAATTATTGATGATGGAATAATTTGCACCAAATTCAAGTTTGCGCAAAGGTGAGTTGAACCTTCCGTTTACCGTCATTCGCTGTTCCATTTTAAAATTATTGTTCCACCGGATGTGCTGCGAGTAAAATTCATCCTGAAAATAATCGGGCACACGGTTTTCAATTTTGCCTTCTATGGTGAGCGCTGTAAGCGAATCTTTCAACAAAGTAAAAGGTTTTGAAATGATTCCCGACAATTCTGTCTGGCCTGCATTCCGCCCGAGCAGGTATATTTTCCCGTCGAAATTCCATGTCCAGAAATCACCGGTTAACCTGAAAATACCTCCACCTGCATATATATTTGAATAGCGTTTTGTCTGCCGGTTGAAATATCCTGTATCGGGCCCCGGCATAGAAGCTTTAACAAATTCCTGCCCTAAGAAAGCCCGGGTTCCAAAGCTTGTATTTCGATCTGCATTTTCATATTTCTTTAACTGAATAATGTTCTGAATTTTACGAAAACGGATAGAATCTTTTATATATTCTTCGCCATAATAATCTTTTTGAAAAAATGTATTGGTTGAATCCTCTTCATCAATAAATTCCTTCAGGTTACTTTGGTATTCAAAAGAATAAATAATGCCCACTATTGGTTTAAAAACAGACGATTCATTTTTTTCTTCAACTTCCTCTGATGCTGTTGTTTTAATCGTTTTCCCTATACGGTATTCCCCTGTTCCGTAAAAATACATGTTCCCAAATTCCGAACGTGTATTATTTAATTTCACATCGAGAAACTCTGTTTCAGTATTGCTTACAATTAATTCATCTCTTGTAAGACCGCCATTTTCGTTATTCTTTATACTATTTGAAATAAACCCGCCATGAATACTCAATTTATCCCTGTTATAATTTGAATAAAGCGTTACAAAATTATTTTTGCTTTGCTGGTGTTTGTACTGTCCTTCTGACTTTGCCTGATCATAACGAAAAGTAACATTCAGGTATGGATTAATATTTTGGGTATGAAGCACATTAAAACGTGTTTCATTTTGTTTGGTACGTTGCTGGCTTTGACTAAAATCGAGTTTGGTATAAGGAGTTCGGGTGTTATAATATTTCACTTTTCCCGGATTAAGCAGGTAAGCTTCCCTTGAATTAAGAAAGAAAAAATCAAATGTTGATTCACGCTGAAAGAAATTATTGTTTTGGTATGGTGTTCCGTAATTTCCAAGGTATGAAACGCTAATTGCATCTTTATAAACAGGATTGTAGATATGAAAATAATCCTGAATAGTATCCAAACGGGTTGAATCTTTAAAAGCGCCAAAACCATCGAGGTACCACAATTTAATGAGAGGTGTAATTACCTTAACCTGTTGTTTGGCTTCGATCTGTTCCTCTTCGTCCATCTCCTGCTCCACCTGTGAAAAAGAAAGTACAGGCAGCAGAATGATAAATGTTGCAAATAATATTTTTATGATGTTTTTTATGAGCATAGATTAGAGACAAAGTTGCACAAAACTAAAAAAAGCATAGAATTGAAAGTCAAAACTCCACAACTTTTCACGTTAATTAACAACAATTATTCAA